>ASRH01000001.1 GCA_000565255.1 Candidatus Aramenus sulfurataquae
TTTTTCACCCATTGCTTACTACACTCACTACATTTGCAGTACTACCGCTCTTGGGCCACGTTATAACGCTGACCAACACTACAGCGATGGCCAGTAAACCCGCGCCGTCAATGGCCTTTGCTAAGGTCCCCATCCCAAACGCTGAGTCTATGAATCCCAAGACGATGCTAGCTATTCCTCCGACAAAACCTCCGATGTTATATGTGAAGCCGGATAAGGTGCCCCTAACCTCTAGGGGTACGGCTTCCGCAATCAGATTCCTCTTAAATTAAAATATAGGAATTCCCGATTTTATCACAGAAAACTTTCGCTTTTATAGGACTAGAATTATTTAAAAATCTGAAATGAAATTCACCTACACAGCGTTATGTTTAAATAAATTTTAACTAATCTAAAATGACGTTCAAGACGAGTTCCAGTGCCTTCCTCATTAATATATAGAACATTGCGAAAATACACATATGAAGGTCCTAGTAACTAGGCAACTCCCGGGCAAGTGGTTGGACTACTTGTCCAGTTACGTCAGTGTAGAGCTCTGGGACAAGGAATACCCTCCCCCACGGGACTGGATCATAGAGCACGTGAAGGACAAGGACGGAATTCTAGTGACTTTAACTGAGAGGGTGGACAAGGAGGTCATCGACTCAGCCCCTAGGCTAAAAGTAATCAGTACTTACAGTGTAGGATATGACCACATAGACGTGCAGTACGCTAAGAAAAGGGGGATAATTGTGACGTACACCCCAGAGGTCTTAACCGACGCCACCGCCGATCTAATCTTCGGCCTCATAATTGCAGTGGCAAGGAGAATAGTGGAGGGGGATAAGCTGATCAGAGAGGGCAAGTGGAACACCAGTTGGCACCCTATGTTCATGTTGGGGACTGAGGTCCACGGAAAGGTTCTTGGTATTCTGGGCATGGGGAGGATTGGGATGGCCGTGGCAAAGAGGGCAAAGGGGTTTGACATGAAGGTTATCTACAACAGCAGGAGGCCACACAATGTAGAGTGGCAGTTCGTAGACTTGGACACGCTATTTAGGGAGTCCGACTACTTGGTAATTGCAGTAGACTTAAACCCCTCCACTTATCACCTAGTCAACGAGGACAAGCTAAGGCTAATGAAGAGGAGCTCATTCCTAATTAACGCTTCAAGGGGCGCTGTGGTGGACGAGAAGGCGTTAGTAAAGGCGCTCAAGGAGGGGTGGATAAGGGGAGCAGCTCTTGACGTCTTTGAGAGGGAACCTATTGGCGCTGACAACGAGTTAGTAAAGCTCGACAACGTTGTACTAACGCCCCACCTAGGCAGCGCCACGTGGGAAACTAGGGAGAAGATGGCGGAGGTGGCGGTAAAGAACATGTTGTTTGCCTTAAGGGGAGAGAGGCCCATCTATGAAGTTCCTTGAGCTATTCAAGGACGCCAAGAAGGGTTTCTATAGGTACTTCTTTTTCCTCCAAGGTAAGGAAAGCCTCAATATGGCAATGGAAGTACTTGACGAGTACCTAGGCTTCAACGAAAGCGCCACGGTAGCGTATGCCTTTCATCCTTGGGTCGAGGGCAGTAAGGAAAGGCTTAAGGAGTTCAAGAAGCTTTACGGCGAGCTAGTGGACATAGACTACTCCTCCTCTGAGAAGTATTTGGGCAGCACCTTCGACGTAGCAGTGCTCGACGCCGTTGATGACTTTAGGCCCAACTACGTAGCGAGGTTAAGCGACATGGCCAGAGGAGGCGGAATTGTCTTACTTTACTCGGACGACATTAGGGCCAACAAGCTCTACAAGTCGTCCTTGACCAGGAGTGGAGTAGCTAAGGACCTATTTGAGGAGAGGTTCATAAGGCTCGCTAAAACTAGGAGGGGAGTTGTGTACGTGGACGACAACGAGGAGAGGGTCAACTCGTTCTCTTCTGCTGAGACGTCCCTTCCTAAGAAGAGAGGAGGATTCAACGTTCCTAAGAGGCTTTACGAGTTGTGCCTAACTGACGACCAAGCTAAAGTGTTGGAGGAGTTTGACTTCGTCGAGGAAGATGGCAAGAGGGTCTTCTCAGTAGTTGCGCCGAGGGGAAGGGGGAAGAGCTTCTCCGTTGGGCTGGCGCTCTCGTGGTTCATGGTTAAGAAGCAGGACGAAGGGACGTCGATTGTTCTAACTTCTCCATCGTACTACTCGTCCTCAGAGGTCATAAACGCGGTTTTGAGAGGAGCCAAGGCGTTTAATGTGAAGGTTAAGCTCAACGAATCAAGGGAAGGGAAGATCATGTCGTTGAGGATAGGGAACTCGAGAATAAGGTGGTTGGCCCCAGACCTCGCCAAGGACGAGGACGGGGATCTGATAGTAATTGACGAAGCAGCTGCACTTGGCATAGAGAACCTAGACCTCATAATGAGGAGATGGGAGAAAGTGGTCCTAGTGACTACTGTCCACGGTTACGAGGGTTCGGGAAAGTCCTTCCTCAAATACGTAAACAACTTGAAGGTACCTAGCCAAATGGTAAAACTGAGCTTTCCCATAAGGTTCGCAAAGGGCGACCCAGTGGAAAAGCTAATGTATGATGCCTTCCTTTTGGACGCCGAGCCTGAAGACATGAACGTCTCTGATGGAGTGAGGGAAATAACGCAGGAGGAGATGTTTTCAAACGAGGAGCTCTTACGCCAAGTATACAGCATATTAGTTTCTGCCCACTACAGGAACTCCCCTGACGACCTAATGGTGCTGGGAGACCTAGCCTTTCAGAGGGTCTTCGTTGAGCTTCCTGGCATCGCGGTAGGACAAGTAGTAGAAGAGGGCGGACTGGACGAAGAAGAAATTACGGCAATAATTCACTCAGAAGGAAACGAGGGGAACTTGATTCCTCACAGGATAATCAAGTACATGAGGGCGGCAAACTTCGGAAAGCTTAAGGGCTGGAGAGTGATGAGGATAGCAGTAGTCCCTAGTTTACAAGGGCAAGGCCACGGTTCCGCGTTGTTGAGGAAAATAGAGGAGGAAGGGGCAAGGGCTGGGATTGACTGGATTGGCTCCTCTTTTGTTGCCGAGGTAAAGGTTCTGGGGTTTTGGCTCAAGAACGGTTACACACCAGTTTACTTAGCATCTAGGAAAAACGAAGGCTTAGGAGGTTACTCCGTAATAGTAATGAAAGGAATTTCCAAAGAGGGCAAAAGGCTGGAGTCCTCGTTGTCTATCTTACTAAAGGAAAAGATCCTGAGAACTTCACATCAAGTTTACTTTAACGTTAACCCCCTCGCTTTGATAAAAATTCTTATGGCAACCCCCTCGCTTGGTATAGGGGATTTAGCGGAGATACACAGGGCGAAGATCTTAGCTTACCTCAATGGGGAGATAGCCTTTAACACGGCCTCGGAATCTATCCACTTGCTGGCGGAGAAGTACTTCTACGAGAAGCCAATTAACGTAGACGAGGTCTCCCTAGCCTCTTTGTTCTCGAGGTCTTTTCAGGGGAAGAGCTGGTATCACGCTGGGATCTACTTGGGTCTTAAACCTAGAGAGGTAGAGGAGAAGGCAAAGGAAGCCATATCGAAGATCCTTTCCTACTATTATCCCGAGACTGAGGACAAGGTAAATCTCTAGCCCCAGAATTATAATTTACCCAAGAACCCTTACTTTTACTTGTTTATACTATATATGCTACATATACTTTTTACTAAATAAAATTAAATAACCATAAACAAGAGTATACATTAGTGAACAAAAATGGCTAGACCATACGTGGCAATAAACATGGCAGATCTTAAGAACGAACCAAAGACCTTTGAGATGTTCGCCTCAATAGGTCCTAAGGTGTGTATGGTGACAGCAAGGCATCCGGGCTTCGTGGGGTTCCAAAACCACATCCAGATAGGAGTTGTCCCCTTTGGGCAGAGGTACGGCGGTGCAAAGCCTGATATGACTAAGGAGAGCAGTACGGTTAGGGTACTTCAGTACACCTTCTGGAGGCACTGGAAAGACCACGAGGAGATGCACAGGCAGAACTGGAGCTACCTGTTCAGGCTGTGTTACTCATGCGCCTCGCAAATGGTATGGGGACCTTGGGAGCCCATTTACGAGATCGTTTACGCAGACATGCCTATTAACACAGAGATGACTGACTTCACGGCTGTAGTAGGCAAGAAGTTCGCTGAGGGCAAACCATTGGAAATACCTGTCATATCACAGCCCTACGGGAAGAGGGTAGTCGCGTTCTCTGAGCACTCCGTAATCCCTGGAAAGGAGAAGCAGTTTGAGGAGGCAGTTGTGAAGACTCTAAAGCTATTGAAGAAGGCGCCAGGCTTCCTTGGCGCAATGGTGCTGAAGGAGATAGGAGTCTCAGGAATAGGGAGCTTCCAGTTCGGAGCAAAGGGCTTCCACGAATTGTTAGAGAGTCCTGGCTCAATTGAGCCAGACCCCAATAACGTTCAGTATCAAGTTACCGAGGCTAAACCTACTCCACAGCAGTACGTAGTTCACGTCGAGTGGGCCAACGCTGATGCTCTACAGTTCGGCATGGGAAGGGTTCTGCTAGAGCCAGAGACTAGGAGGACTCACGACGAAGCGTTAGACACGCTAGTTTACGGTCCATACATCAGAATACTAAGCCCCGTAATGGAGGGTACCTTTTGGAGGGAGTATCTCCAAGAGTACAGTAACTCCTAAGCATTTTCAACGTGTTATCATTTTTTTAATTTCATTTAAACATGAGGGGAAGTTTTTTAAGTAACAGTGTTATCTACTTAAATTACCATGAGCGACAAAAGGTCTTTCGTATACATGGCTTTGACGCTCTCCTTGATAACGATAGCAAACAGGGCAACCAATAACATGGTCACTACTACAATATCTCCTCTTTCTAAGTACGTATTTGGTTTTAATAACTTAATGGCTGGAGTAATAGATGCCCTCATCTTCCTCACCACCCTTATTTCGACGTCATTCATTAATCCAAGCCTCTCCTCCTCCACAAGGAGAAAGGTCTTTATAGCCTCTAACTTCGCGATAATGGTTCTCTTGTTAGGATTTTACTTCTCTACTTCGGTCACAGTCTGGGCAGTGACTGCTGCTGCAGGAGTGGCCTTTGGCCTCATAATGCCAAATCTCATAACTTCTGCCTCACTCGTGGACAACAGGAAACAAGCTGAGAGGTTGCTCTCCCTTTACTCGACTAGTCTAAGCATTAGCCTAATAGTAGGTCCCTCAATTGAGAGCTACGTGCTTTCCAGAGCTGGGTACAAGGACGTATTTCTTGCTTTTGTGCCCTTCTCTATCCTAGGCTTCATACTATCGTGGAGTGTCAAGTTCCCAGAGACCAAGAAGGAGGTAAAGGGAGTTGGAAGCTTGAGGAACAAGGGGTTCATCTCCTCTGTCCTCTCAATTACCACCTACAACGTACCATTCGCGGCGTTAACTGCGTTCCTCACAATATACGGCATAGAGGTCCTAGACCTTCCTAAGAGCTTGGCTTACTTCTCCTATATACCCTTCTTTACTACTTCTTTCCTCACTAGACTTTTCATGACCATTAGGCAGTTTGAGTCGCTGAGGCTTCCTTTGCTAGTCTCAATCATTATAACGGTGGTAGGTCTCACTGGTATGGTGTTCTCCCCAAACTACATGATATTCATAGCTTTCATGGCACTGCTGGGAATACCACACGGGTCCATTTTCCCCATGTCTACAATAATGATAGCTAGGGCAACTACGACCGAAGAGAGGAACGCCGTGAATTCCTACTTCTTGGCTTACAATAACATCCTGTTCTTCGTAGTGCCAGTAGCCGTAGGGGCTCTCTCGGAGGTTATAGGGCTTGGATTGTCCTTTCTTGTACTCTTAATTCCAGTAATAGCCTCAGCAATAGCGTTCTTTGTCCTGTTCTGGAACGACGAAATAATTTCAAAGAGAGTCTGAATTTTCGATTTGTCATGAAATACAAGTTAAAACTCAGAAATTATAGGGAATTACCCAAAATAATTTTAGTCTTCTAGTCTCCTAATTACCGCTAAGCGTCCTAATCCTCTGTCCGTCAAATACGAAGAAAAGACTATCAGAGGCCTTCGCCTTTCTATCGCTGACCAAGACCACAACGCTCCTTTTTAGCTCCTCCTTTAGCTTGACGAGACTCCTCAAGTCCAAGTTCCCCCTGTGCTCAGATATTCCCCTTAGTTCCTTTACGACCTCTACAAGGGAATAGGAGTCCGAGACCTTAAACACCTTATTGCTGTCTATCTCGAGTATGCTCTTGTCATCTATTATGAACACAGCGTCCACTACTTTGAACTTCTTCAACAGTTTCTCGACGAACTTGTGGAGTTTCAGGTAATCGATCTTGGAGTTTAAGTCGATTGCTATTAACGGCCTCAGCATGTTTGTCATTTGCAATTCACGTTTATATATTTAGTCATGATAGGCTTATTTCGTTATATTAAACATAGTTAAATGCTTTTGACAAAATTAGGAAAACTAAAACTGATTAGTACATTTTAAACTAAATCATAGCGTAAAGCTAGCAATGTAGATAAATAAGAAAAACTTTTATAATTTATAATTTAAAGAATTATATGTGATTAGCGAGAGTGTATCTGCAACAATTGAGGGCGTAGACTCTAAGGAACTACTGGACAAGGTATTCGACGTTAATAACTTGGTCAAGTGGTGGATGTTTCTGAAGAAGATAGAGCAAGTGGACGAGCTCCACTACTACGCAGAGTTTCGCGTGTTCATGAAGTTTAAGTTCCTAATGACAAGGGAGAGGTACTTGAACGGGGTTAGACACTGGGGAGAAATGAAGTGGCCCAAAGCCACCTTTTCCTTTACTGTGGAGGTCTATCCGTCAAAGGGCAAGGTAGACGTAGTTATCAGGGGCGATTACGCGGGTCCCCTTGAAAGGCTTGCCAGGACGCCAATGAAGGTCTTCTTAAACCACTTTGCGGAAAAGCTGGCAGGTAGCTCTCAAGTTTACGTCTTCCAAGACCTACCGTCGCTGATAAACGAGGGTATAGAGCAGAGCAAGGAGTACAAGGGCGAAGTCAGGATAAAAGTTGACGAGTGTGAAATTGTGTTCGAGAAGGGAAAAATGAAGTCAGTGACTTGTGGTAACTTAGAGGGGAACGATGCCATGAACTACTTGGTTAAAAAAGGGACTTACAAGGTAAGTATTAGCTACTCTTAGGGCTTCTGCTGTTCCCTTATTTCCTTGGTGAACTCCTCTATTGCCTTTTTCAGCTCTTCCACTGAAGCCTCGTCCTCTAACGTTGACGTATCTCCCAAGTTCTGCCCTGAAATCACTGCCCTAACTAGCCTCCTCATTATCTTCCCTGACCTAGTCTTGGGAAGCTTCGTCACAAAGTATATGCCCTTGAACACGACAATTGCCCCGAGGTTCTTCTTCACGTAGTCCTCAAGCTCCTTCTTCAGCTGTTCGTTTGGGGAATGTCCTTGTTTCAGCACTACTGCAGCTACTGCTACCTCGCCTCTCACCGGGTCTGGTACGCCTATCACTGCAGACTCTGCTACTGCGGGGTGAGATATCAAGATGTCCTCTATCTCCCTAGTGCCTATCCTGTGCCCTGCTATCTTTAACACTTCGTCAGCTCTCCCTAGAATGTAGAAGAACCCGTCCTCGTCCTTCACTGCGTAATCCCCTGGGTAGTATAGCCCTTGGAACTTGGACCAATACGTCTTTATGTACCTGTCTGGGTCGTTCCACACCCCTGCCAACATCCCTGGCCACGGTCTCTTCACGACGATGTATCCCTTCTCCCTGGCCTTTGCGGGCAGTCCCTCTTCATTTATTACGTCTGCGTCAACTCCAGGTAAGGGGAGGCCGTTGGCGCTAGGCTTCAACATGTAGTTGCCTAGTCCAGGGGTAGCCGATATCATGATGCCTCCAGTTTCCGTCTGCCACCAAGTGTCGACTATGGGGAGCTGCGATCCACCAACGTTCTTGAAGTACCACCTCCAAGCCTCTGGGTTTATAGGCTCTCCGACGCTACCGAGGATTCTCAGATTAGAGAGGTCGTGGTTCTTTACCCACTCCTCGCCATACCTCATCAGTGTCCTAATGGCAGTGGGCGAGGTATAGAAGACAGTTACTCCGTATTTCTCAACTAGTTCCCACCACCTGTCTGGGGATGGATAGTCCGGAACTCCCTCATACATGAGCGTAGTTGCTCCGTTCTGTAACGGGCCATACACTATGTAAGAATGACCAGTTATCCACCCTATGTCGGCCGTGTTGAAGAAGACGTCGTTGTCCCTCAAGTCGAACACCCACTTGGTGGTTAAGTAAGTCCATAGCCCATAACCTCCGTGGAGGTGGAAGATCCCTTTTGGTTTTCCCGTAGTCCCAGAGGTGTATAAGATGAAGAGCGGGTCTGTGGCTGAGGTCTCCTCTGGTTCGACCTTCTTGTAGGGCATCCTCCTGGTTAGCTCTTGGTATATGACGTCCCTTTTCTCGTTTATCTTGGGCTCCTCGTCTCTCTTTATCACCAGGACCTTTTCTACAGAGGGCGTCTGCTCTACTGCCTGGTCAACTATGCCCTTTAGTTCTACCCTCTTGCCCCTCCTAAGCGTGTGGGTAGTGGTGATCACTAACTTAGCCTTGGCGTCGTTTATCCTATCCACAAGTGCTTGCACGGAGAAGCCGGAGAAAACTACGCTGTGGATTGCCCCTATCCTAGCTAAGGCTAACATTGCTATAGGCAGTTCTGGCATCAATGGCAAGTAGATGACTGCTCTGTCTCCTTTCTTGACGCCCAGTTGCTGTAATGCGTAAGCGAACTTGTTGACTTCGTTGTAAAGCTGGAGGTAAGAGATCGACCTGTTCTCTCCCTTTTCGTTTTCCCAGATGAGGGCTACCTTGTTCCCCCTTTCCTTTAAGTGTCTGTCTAGCGAGTTATAGGTTACGTTTATTTTGCCTCCCTCAAACCACCTAAAGAAGGGCGCGTTAGAGTCATTCAACACTTTCTCGTAAGGGGAAAACCACTCTAGCTCCTGGGCCATTTTGCGCCAGAACTTCTCGGGATACTCCATGGACTCCCTGTATAATGCCTTATAGGGTGGTTGGTAGTAGCGTTCTTCGAAGGGGAGGTTTTCCTGCTGTGACATATTTAATTGGAGTTTATAATGACTAAAAATCTTTCTTGTAGCGTTAAGTATAGTTTGGAAGGCAACATGATATCACGAGTTCTACCTAGTTGTTAAGAAGAGACCGCAGTAGGTTCTCAGAACATGCTATCTTGAGGAGTTCAGAACCAAGGTCGCTATGGCATAAATCAAATAGCGAGTACGAAGGGGAAAAAGAAAACTTCTTACTAAGTGATCACTATCCCTTGGGTCTTCAAACATGTAACCCTTGGCACCCCACGTCCACATCTCAGCTTCCTGGCTCGGTGCAGTGATTATCGTGATAAAAGACTGGGTAGCGTAGTAGCTGAAGTTCACGTTTCCGTTAAATGCGTAAGCGAACGCTAAGAAGGGAGTCTGTCCAGTAGGTGCATTGGGCAATCCGCTGGTGGCGTAAAATACTACTGAGAAGTTGTAGGTTGTCAAGTTCTGCTGCTGTGGGGTCTCCACGTACGTCCCTGGCTTAATAACGACAATGATGTTTCCGGCCACTATTACTCCACCCTCCTTCCCGTTAACGGTGTACGTGTAGGCATTTACTGGGGTTAAGCCATAGGCCTCTCCCACGGAGACCGTCGCTGGGGTTGGAGGAGTGGCAACAGGAGCCTGGGAGGCCTCGAATATCCATATTACTGGCTTGAAGAACTGAACGTTGACCATTACTCCATTACCGTAGATCCAGTGGTCGGCGAACTTGTAGCTTCCTCCTATGTAGGTTGTACCGTTAAACGTCCCTCCGAACCAAGTCCAGCTGGTCCACGTGTCCGGGGCGTAGACTATGGTTATTGCTGGCCTTGCCGTCTTATTTTCAGTTACTAACGAGTACAGTGGAGATATGTGTCCGTTAATGGCGAAGGCAAACGCATATGTGGGGGTCAGGTTGCCGTATCCCGGCGGGGAGTACACTGCTTGTACGCTCATTATCACTAAGGAGAAGTTGTATATAGATAGAAGAGAGCCATTTGGTAGCTCAGCGTAAGTCCCTGGCTGGACTATCGTGACTATGTTCCCTGCCTGTACTACAGCGCCCTTGCTGGCGTTTACGGTGACGGTGCTCTCAGCCACTACGTTAAATGTTGGCGTGTTAAAATTGTAGAACATAGTGTCCTGCTGTATCGGTATGAGGCTAGTTACCCAATCCTCTTTGACTATCTGCCAGCTTGCTGTAGTCGAGTTGTACACGAGGTAGGCAGTCAAGTCTACGTGTATGTCGTATATCCCTGGGAAGCCTGGCTGTCCCTGGTTCACAAACGCTATAAACGGAGTCACGTTTGCCTTGACTACGGCCATGGTCATGTTTGGCATTAAGGTTACACTAACTGATGGAGGCACCGCAGTGCCGTTGGGCAACAAGTTCTGGGAGTACTCTGCCACAAAGATGAAGTAGTTGTCCCACTGGCTGAAGAACATCTCTATGTTGTTTAATCCCATGTAGGTACCGTTCTTTAGTCCAGGAGGTAAGGGGCCAGTTATGTTAAGTATGGCGTTGGGCGCGAAGTTCTGGGCTATTACGTTGGGGGCAAACTCGCCACCTAGGGCGTTGATCTCGGACAAGACCTCAGATAGCACTACGTTACCCTCCAGCTGGTGCTGGGACGGATATCCGGCAATTACGGCAGAAGGAGGTACCTCGTTGCCGTTCCACGTTATGGAGGTAATTAATGGCTTTCCGTTAATTATTTGCACTGTAGCTGTAAAGGACGCGTTGAACACTTGCAAGTACACTGGGTCTTGCGTTGGAGCTACGAAGTATTGTAGTATAGCAGAGACAACGAACGTGTTGTTATTTTCCTGAGTAACCGTTGGTAGGGCCGTGGTGTAGAAGTAGACGGTCTCATATGTACTGAAGAAGTTGGCAAGCCAAGTGGCGTTGAATGTCTGGAGGTTGTAAGTACCGGGGAAGGGCACTCCAGTAATCTTGGCGGTGAAGTTAGGGGCTAAGTAGGGAGTGACATCGTTGGGGTTCTCTATTGCGATGCCGTCCCAGACCAAGTAGACCGTGTCAAGCGAAGCTCCTTCAAGGTATTGGGCTCCTACGTGGGAAATAGCTTGAGAGTAGTTGGCTTCCAGCTCCTTGTACATTTGCATTAGCATGCTGTAGTTGTGCTCGAGGGCAGAGTACATGGCTTCCAGCTTCGTGTACGCGGTGTAGTTGTTTTCTGCTAGCTTCATGTAATACGACTCATTGTTCTTGGCGTACATTAAGCTAGCGTTCAATGATGAAATCTGACTAGTAGCAGAACTGTAGGAGGACTGAAGAGAGGTATACTTGCTTGATATTGTAGAGTATTCATAAAAACCTGCCAGTGCAGCTATTAACAGTATAACGAACATTACCGCGAAACCTACTATCTTTACGTCCATTTTAGGTCTGAACGGCAGTGAGCACTGCCTTTTAAAAGGTTTTACCCAAATTTTACTGTCACAAAATTTTATTCTAAAATTTTAGTAAATAAATTATCTAAAAATTCTTGTAGTCTAATCTGAGGTGTATGTGTACAAGGTTAACTTTGAGGTAGGTTCGAAAGACGAGGTATATGGATGTGATACATGCAGTCGTGTTAACGCCGTAGTGTCAATAAGCTATCAAGAATTGGTAACCACTGAAGATTTGGGCAGCACGTACCAAAAGTCTGGACCAAGGCATTATAAGGAGATAGGTTAACTAATGGAGCGCTTTGACTTTTCTCTGTCGTAAAGCCTTCCTTGTCGCGTAGAAATTGTAAGGAGTCTTTCAATTCAAGGGAGATTAGCGGACCCGGCGGGACTCGAACCCGCGACCTAAGGCTCCGAAGGCCTCCGCTCTGTCCTAGCTGAGCTACGGGTCCATTTGAAAATTAAGATAGTTTGAAATTAAAACTATCCCACCCAGTATTCTTGTCATCTCGTGCATTAATACTTAAAGAGTATTTCCTCAAAATACTATAATGTGGCTAAACAGATTACGCTCTTCGACTTCTCTTCATTTAAGTTAGAGCGAAATGCGCAACGTCGAGAGGAGGAAAAGAGAGAGGCCGAGGAACCTAAGGAAGAGACTCAAAGGAGGAGGAGAGAAAGCAATTGGCTCAAGGAGGCAGAAGAAGGGAGGACGTATTATCTGGTCTCGGTAGACTATGATGGGAAAAAGGGCAAGGCGGTATGCAAGCTTTACGACCCAGAGAAACAGGAAGTTAGGATACTTTACGACAATACTGGCCACAAGTCCTACTTTCTCGTTGACCTCGACCCAGAACAAGTTAGGCAAATACCCAAGATAATAAAGGACCCCTCATTTGATCACCTTGAGGTAGTCTACAAGATAGACCCCTATAGTCAAAAGAAGATAAGGCTGACGAAGATAGTCGTGAAAGACCCTTTAGCCGTGAGGAGAATGAGAAACCACGTCCCAAGGGCGTACGAGGCCCACATAAAGTACTACAACAACTACATCTACGACATGGGCCTAATCCCTGGGATGCCTTACGTAGTGAAAAAGGGCAGACTTGAGCCCGTTAAGATAGACGTCAACGTGGACGAGGTAGTACAAGCCTTTGCCGACGCAGATGAGATGACAAAGGAAACAGCCTTGAGCTGGGCACCGCTTTTCGAGTCTGAAGTTCCCCCAATCAAGAGGGCCGCCATAGACATCGAGGTCTACACTCCTGCCATGGGTAGGGTCCCTGACCCAGTAAAGGCCGAGTTTCCCATAATAAGCATCTCCATAGCTGGGACAGACGGCACAAAGCTGGTCCTGTTAATAAAGAGGCCTGACGTAGGGGAAGGTAACGTAAACAACGAAGGAGTACTTGTGGAGGAGTTCGAGACCGAGGAGGAGCTATTAAGGAGGTTCTTTGATCTCGTTACTAAGTTCCCCCTAATACTTACCTTCAACGGCGATGACTTCGACATCCCTTACATCATTTTTAGGGCATTAAAGCTCGGCCTCTTTCCAGAGGAAATACCCTTCGACCTAGGTAACAGGGAGACGAAGTTCTCAGCGGGATTTCACATCGACCTCTACAAGTTTTTCTTCAATAAGGCCGTGAGGAACTACGCCTTTGAGGGTAAGTACAGCGAGTACAACCTCGACGCTGTGGCTTCTGCCCTCCTCGGGATATCCAAGATCAAGGTGGACTCGATAAGTGAGCTCTCCCTCTCCAAGCTAGTACAGTACAACTTCAGGGACTCTGAGATAACCTTGAAGCTGACAACCTTCAACAACGACCTAGTCTGGAAGTTAATAATCCTGTTCTCCAGGATATCGAAGTTAGGCATAGAGGAGCTTACTAGGACTGAGATATCTGCTTGGGTAAAGAACCTTTACTACTGGGAGCACAGACAGAGGAACTGGCTGATACCGCTAAAGGAGGAGATACTGGAGAGGGCTTCGAAACTGAAGACTGCGGCGACTATCAAGGGAAAGGGCTACAAGGGAGCTGTCGTAATAAACCCCCCAGTGGGAGTCTTCTTCAACGTCACTGTTCTTGACTTCGCGTCCCTGTACCCCTCAATCATAAGGAACTGGAACTTGAGTTATGAGACCGTAGATCCAGAAGAGTGCAAGAAGATAGTTGAGGTCAAGGACGAGACTGGAGAGGTACTACACACTGTGTGTATGGAGAGGCCCGGTATTACCGCCGTAATAACGGGGCTTTTGAGGGACTTCAGGGTCAAGATCTATAAAAAGAAGGCAAAGCATTCCAACCTAGACCAAGAGAGGAAGATGTTGTACGATGTAGTGCAGAGGGGCATGAAGGTGTTCATTAACGCTACATACGGAGTATTTGGCGCTGAGACCTTCCCCCTCTACGCCCCTGCAGTAGCTGAAAGCGTGACTGCACTTGGTAGGTACGTGATAACCAGCACTGTAACTAAAGCGAGGGAACTGGGCTTGACAGTATTATACGGAGATACGGACTCGCTCTTCATATACCAGCCCACAAAGGAGAAGTTAGAGGAAATAGTGAAGTGGGTGAAGCAGAACTTCAATCTAGACTTAGAGCTAGACAAGAGCTATAAGTTCGTTGCCTTCTCTGGACTAAAGAAGAACTACTTCGGAGTTTTCACCGACAACTCAGTGGATATAAAGGGCATGCTCGTGAAGAAGAGGAACACGCCAGAGTTCCTAAAGGAATCCTTTAAGGAGGTGAAGGACCTCATGCTCAAGATAAACTCTCCTTCCGATCTCGAAAACGTAAAGAAGGAGATAAAGGAGAAGGTTAAAGAGGTGTACACCAGGTTAAAGAACAAGGGCTACAACTTGGACCAGCTGGCTTTCAGAGTTATGTTGTCTAGGGACATAGACTCCTATACAAAGAACACTCCCCAGCACGTGAAGGCTGCCGCCCTACTGAGGAATTTTGGGATTCAAGTCTTACCAAGGGACATAATACTCTTTGTCAAGGTCAAGAGTAAGGATGGCGTGAAGCCAGTCCAACTGGCGAAGCTAAGCGAAGTCGACGTGGACAAGTATTATGACGCTGTGAGAAGCACTTTCGAGCAACTATTGAAAAGCCTAGGAATAAGTTGGGATGAAATAGCTTCAACTATCTCAATAGACTCCTTCTTTAAGTGACTATTCCCCCTCTTCTTCCTCCGCCTCTCCTTCACCGCTGTCTTCCTTTATCTCCGAAGTAGCCTGTTTTGCGTATTCCACTAATTCGTTCTTTAGGTTCTCGTCAATGTAATATGAGACCACGTAAACTCTGTTGTCTTGATAGTTGTCCTCCTTCCACGCGTTGTCGTAGCTTATTATATAAACCGGTATTCTTGCAATGGCAGCAGTCTTGTCCTTTCCACTGAGGAAGCTCTTTAGGCTCTCATACACGTCGGGCTTTAAAGGGAGGGGTATCCTCACCTCCTGGACGTCCTTCATTATTGTGAAGTCTGAGGCTATTTCGTTCCATTCTTTCAGTGCCTCTGCAGCCACTTGTTTCACTACTTCGCCAATGTTTCCTTCGACGCTCCTTTCCGATGTGATCTTACCCAGTTCGCTCTTTAGCACTATCACCTTCATCTGTGTTCACCTATTATGTACAAGTAGACTATGTGGTTCATGTTGCCGTCTTCGACCTTAACAACCTCCTTAGGGGTCCATCCCCTTATCTCGAACTCGTGAGATACAACTCTAGTCCCGGGCTTAAGCTCCTTCTCCAGCTTTGGTCTGAGCATCTCGTTAACGTTGGTCAAGAGGAACATAGTGATCACAGTAGCCTCGGATAGGTCTTCCTCGAAGAAGTTCCCCTTCTTAATTACGACCCTACCCTCTAGGCCATTTTCCTTGACGTTTTTTGTTGCTTCTTGAATCCTCTCGTCGTTTATGTCTATGCCTATTGCCTTTCTGGCTTTGAACTCCTTCACTGCAGTTATTACTATCCTGCCGTCTCCGCAACCTAGGTCATATACTACGTCATCTGGGCCTACTTTTGCCACCTCTAACATTTTTCTGACCACGTTAGGGGGACTGGGCACGTAAGGCACGTGTGGGGTATAGCTCAATTTTCTCACTTATAGTATAGGTTCATGAGGTAAGATTTTTAATTTTATTAAGCGCCTCTTTTTTGCCTTCCTCCTCGTCAGGCTTTAGGCTCTTGTCAAGGGGGAGGTTGGTGAGTATTGGGTAGATCTTCCCATCGTCCATTTGGACGAAGAGCTGAGGCAACCAAGACATGCCGAAGTCGTCCTTCTCTCCGTAATCTGCAAGGAAAGAGTAGTCCTCAGTCTTTACTTCCTTCTCGATTCCCAGCTCTTTTGAAATGCTATCGGTGATGTTTTGGAATGCCTTATTTAGGGGATGTGCGTCCGAAGTTACAAGAATTAATTTTTTAGGCTTCATTACCTTCCCTCTTTCTTAATCCATTGGCCAAGTTTAAAACAGTAGTGGTTTCAGATGATTACGAGACTAAGGAAAGAGTCCAAGAAGTTGATTTCTCCAATAGCATCAGCACTCATTAGGGTCGGGTTTACAGCAAATGCAATGACCCTCACGGGGCTAGCGCTTGCTGTAGTCTTCCTTCTCGTAGTGTGGGCAACAAGGAACGCATTCTATGGCGTAGCGTTGCTAATCGTCTCTTCCTTGGCAGACGCCCTAGACGGGGAGATTGCAAGGCTGAGCGGAAAGGCGGGCCCCTTTGGGAGCTTCCTAGACTCGTCGTTGGACAGGATCGAGGATACCATCTTCATTTCCTCCTTCGCGCTTCTCGGCTTTCAGCCACTCCTAGTCTCTCTTTTGGTAGGTCTCTCGCTTTCAATCTCTTACCTAAGGGCTAAGGCCGAGTCCCTCGGAGTTAAGGCAGAAGGCAAGGGGATAATAGAGAGGGGAGAAAGGCTTATCTTTGTGGCAGCAATACTCCTCGTCTCTCCCCTCAGCTTTGAGGTAGCCACTGTACTGTTCTACGCCCTCTTTGTGCTTTCCGCGGTGACCGTGGTTCAGAGGTTTTTGTTGGTCTCCTCAGCCTTCCCGAAATAGAGCTGAAGCGGGTTCTTAACTCCGCAGTCTGCTACGCAAAGGCCCTTCTCCTTCATCTTTTCGCACGAGTAAACCACGTACCTCCTCCTGGAGGATAAAAGTTCCTTGGCGTACTCCTCGGCGTTTTCCACGCCAGACCTCTTGAGGAAACTGACCAGTGACCCAAGGTCAGTCCCCACGTTGACCTTGTACACGGCCAATAGCTTGACCTCCTCCTGGTTCTTTTCCTTCTTCGCCATTAGTCCCTCTATGCACGGGGGGGTCTTACCTTGTCTCAACGCTATGATGTCCCTCAATGTTTCGGGCACCTCTGAAAGGGTGATTGGTCTTACGCTCTGCGAGAGCCTCTCAAGTGTGACGTACTTGATCAGTTTCAAGAGTTTTTGCTTGCTTAAGAAGACGTACCCCTGGCTCAGCACGAGTTGAGAGAGGTTTAACTCCTCGTCTCTTACTCCCCGTATTAGGGAAAGATAAGAGAGGAGGTTAACTGCGTAGACCAGCTCGATTTTCCTCTTTCCCACATGGTACGATATCTTCTTTTCCTCTAGTGGAACTCCCAATAGCTTCACAATCTCTTTGAACACATCCTCCCTTTCCTTGGACATGTCCTTTACAAATCCTTCAGCCTCCCGTTGTAGCACCCTGTCTATCACCCTTTTGTCCCCCATGGCCGAGAGTATGACCATCTCAGTGTAGAACACCAGTGCAGGGTCCCTGTAGTCCTTGAACGGAGTTGGCTCCTGGCCATCTAGTATCCTCTTCACTCTCTCCTTGGCCTCGTTCAATACCTTCCCGTTGCTGGATATCAGTTCGTAGAAGCTGATCCCGTGGAGTTCCCTCACTACTTGCTCAAGGGGTTTAAGAAAAGGATATTTGTCAACGCTTATTAAACTCATTATTGTCATAATCTTACCCATCAGCCTTTATAAGTAAGATGAGCCATTTTCCAACTATGAAGGTCTTTGTCGCCTCTGCGTGGCCTTACGTTGAAACAGTGCCTCACTTGGGTAACTTGATAGGCTCCGTTCTTTCCGCTGATGTCTTCGCTAGGTATGCTAGGCTAAAGTACGGTAAGGAGAACGTGATCTTCGTCAGTGGGAGCGACGAGCATGGGACCCCAATCGAGATAGAGGCCGTGAAGAGGAAGGTATCTCCAAAGGCTTTAACCGACCAAGCCCACGAGTACGTCAAGGACTTGTTCTTGAACGTTTGGAAGATAAGCTACGACAACTACACTAGGACCGAGTCTGAAACCCATAAGAAGTTTGTAAGGGAGTTCATCCTAGGTCTAAAGGACTACGTGTTTGTCCAGGAGGAGACCCTACCCTATTGCGAGAACGACAAAATGTTCCTGCCAGATAGGTTTGTAAAGGGCACATGCCCTTACTGCGGGTTTGAGGACGCTAGAGGGGATCAGTGCGATAGGTGTGGGAGGCTCTTGTCCCCAGAGATCTTGATAAACCCTAGATGTGCCATATGCGGGGCTAAGCCGGTCTTCAAGAAGACGAAGCACTGGTTCTTCGACCTCAGCAAGTTCCAAGACAGGATTAGGGAATGGCTAGAGAGAAACAAGGAAATGCCCGAAAACGTAAAGGCAGTGGCTCTCTCGTGGATTTCAGAAGGACTTAAGCCTAGGAGCCTGACGAGGGACAACTCTTGGGGCATACCTGCGCCTTTCGAGGGAGCTGAAGGTAAGACAATCTACGTCTGGTTTGAGGCCCTCCTCGGCTACATCTCCGCTACCATAGAGTACTTCGAGAAAAAGGGTAATCCTAAGGGGTGGGAGGACTTCTGGCTAGACGACGCCAAGAGTTACTACTTCATAGGTAAGGATAACATACCATTCCATGCAGTGATATTCCCAGCGATGCTGATGGCCTCAGGGAAGAGTTACTCCTTGCCCACTGTTATATCGTCAACTGAGTACTTGCTTTACGAAGGGCAGAAGTTCAGTAAGAGCAGAAGGATAGGCATTTGGATAGACGAGGCTCCCAAGGTCATGGATGTGGACTACTGGAGGTTCGTGTTAATAAGGCTTAGGCCAGAGGAAAGGGACACCTCCTTCCTGTGGAAGGAAGCTTTAAGGATAATAAACAGCGAGTTGAACGACGACATAGGTAACTTCGTCAACAGGAGTATTACTATGGTAAACAGGTACAACGAGTCCAAGGTGCCTCCATTAGATGAGTCAAAGTTGGACGAAGTCGACCTAAAGTTACTAAAGGCAATGAACGAAACTCCTGACGCGGTTTCGGAATACTTCGAAAAGGGCAAGTTAAAGGCTGGCACAGAAGAGATCTTAAGACTGGCAAGGGAAGGCAACGCTTACTTAAACGCCAAGGCCCCCTGGGATCTGGTAAAGAAGGACAAGGCCATGGCAATGAACGTACTTGCCATAACCATGGGTGTGGTTAGGTCCCTGGCCATCATGTTGTACGCCGTAATACCAACTAGCTCGCAGAGGATATACGATCAGCTTAGCCTGGGATCCATAGAAGACGAGAAATGGGATAACGCTAAGAAACTAATCCCAGCCGGCCACGTTGTAGGCAAGGCCTCGCCTGTATTTAGGAAGCTTCCGGAAGACTTTGAGGCACAAGTTCCCAAGTTGCTAGAAAAAGTTAGAAGCGAGCTAGAGAAAACAAGGCCTCCATTATTAAGGTAAAAAAGATTTTCTTATTCCCAAGCTCTGTTACTCTATTTCCACGTAGGCTAACGCTGGTTCGAACTGTCTTCCCCTACCCTCGTAGAACTTGCTGAACATTTCGTAGAAGTGAAGCCTCATGTCTTGTATAAATACTATTAGCCCCTCGAGTCCTATAGCAAGCAGGTTACCGACGAATATTAAGGCTATTGCAGCAGGGTTGGTAAATATAGCTAGTAAGCTGGGCTTTCCTACCACTAGGTAAGCCATGTAGGAGAAGGCATATAGTAAGTAGTAGTGGGCTAAGGCGAACACTAGGATCCTTATGAAGGAGATAGTGTTGGACATCAGTAGTAGGCCAGCTTCAAAACCGCCTTCCATAAACCCTAGTCCTATGGCTGATCCCACGCTTACGTGCTCGTGCCTCCTGAGGAGGATTATTTTAGTGACCCAGTTGAAGAGAATGGCTACCTCTATCCAGAGTATCATGACGTAGCTGAATACCGCCGTGGGGTTGCTCAAGTCTGGAGACCCTGGGTTAGTTATGTCGTGTAACACGTAGCCTAAGATAGCCTTCTCGGTGTCGAAGTAGGCCGAACCGTTACTGAGGCCCTGCGGTATTCCGTAAGAGAATATCAGGAAGGGGGCAATGTAGATGAGTAATAAGGGCAGTTTTTCAAACACCAGAAACTCTGGGTCCCTCTTCCTTACGGCGTTTAATACCCCTACAAGCGAGCTTACGAAGAGGGCAATGCTACCCAGGAACACGGAGAATATCATTGTGTTCTCTATTGACGAAGCTGTGGCATAATCGCCAAAGGGCAATAGGAACGCTAGCCTTTGAGCTACGCTAAGGGGGATGGGCCAAACACTATACAACGGCCCGACGTCTCCTGGGAACTGAGACGGATTTAACTCCTCGAGTCCTCCCACTAAGAGCGGCCCAAAGAACTCCCTAGCCAAAAACCCAGTAAAGATCGCTACAACGCTAGAATATATTAGGATTAACGACAAGTTCTTTATGTTGTCGCTACCCTTCCTGACCCCATATCTGTAGAACCATATGGAGAACAGGAACACCACTAGGGCGTCGCCAGTGTCCGGGAACATGAGCCCAAATATAATTGGGAACGTCACTATCAGAAATATGGCCGGGGATAGCTCCCAGTAGGAAGGCGCACCGTATATGTTTATGACAGACTCTATTGCCTTTATCCTCTTAGGGAGGTTCACGTATGTCGGTGGTTCCTCCTTCTCTCCATACCTCTTCGGGTAAGCGTAGTCCACGAAGGCTCCTAGTTTTTCCAGTTTCGCCTTTATCTCCTTGACCTTCTTCTCTGGCACGAACCCCTCTAGTTGGGCGAAGTTTTCCGACACTCTAACCTTGGAAAGCAAGTTTAGTGCGTCCCTGACGGTCATCAGTTTTCCGAGAAGCTGTCTAAACGAGGTCGAGCTCTCCCTAACCTTCTTAGCTAACTGAGACCTAGCTGTTTCCAGGATTTCCTCGAGATTCTTGGCTTTAGCGACAACTTCCTCATATGCCCGTCTTGGTGAACCACCGGTTGCTGTCTCCAGTCTCCTTATTCCAAGCTTAGCAATAACGTGCTCTAACTGGTTCTTTGGTGCGATTATGATAGCGGCGTACCTAGTCTCCTTAGCGCTCACTACTTCCTTATAGCTGATAAAGACGCCCTGCTCTTTTTTCAGTGCCTCAAGTTGATCCCTAGATATCGTCGCTAAAATAACGTCGAAGTACTCCAAGTTGGAAAGCCTCTCTAGTTCTACGTCCACTTCGCTGAAGGGCTCGAGTTCCTTCATTTGTGACTTGTAGATGTCTATTTCCGCTCTTAGCTTCCCTATCTCTTCCAAGAGCCCTGCGTACTTGTTTTCCTCTTCAGAAGATTCCTTCGATACCGCCTCAGATGTCGTTATCCAGTCGCCTTCTAGCTTCATTTTTCCTTGAGGCTCAAGCACAAGCCCTGCTATGTCCATGATAATCTTGAGCTTTGTAATGTGTTCCTGGATCTCGCCTAATAACCTCCTTGCTCCCTCTATCCTCCCTTGGGATATGGGCTCAGTGGGTTCCTTGGGCTCGAACATGCCGAACTTGAGCACTTCAGTAACTATACTATCTATTCTGTCCTTAAGGGATATTACCTCCACTTTGGTCATGGTCTCGGGGAACAGCAATGCTAGTCCAGCTATCTATTCTTTAAAAAACTTAAAAATATTTAATTGACATTACAGACTGGTGAGCTATGGGTAAAATTCTCCTCATGGGCGACAAGTACACTGCTTCCCTCTTCAGAATGGTAGGGACTGAAGCTCAAGTGGTTGAGGATCCCTTTAACCTCCAAAAGGAGATTGACAACGCAAAGAAGAGAGGTGACGTAGATCTTATACTAATAACGAGAGACCTTTATGAACCCGTAAAGGAAAAATTAGAGACCGTTATATCAAATCAGACAAAACCTTTAATTACTGTGATACCTTCTCCATTTAGTGAATCTAAGCCTATGGACGTGAGAAGGATGATTTTAAGGGCTTTGGGATTTGGGTGATAAAGGATGGCCACGATGGAGGAGTTATTGGACGAGGTAATAAAAAAGGCATTGGATGAGATAAAGAGGAACGCTGACCAAAGCTTCGAGGAAGCTAAGAGAATTGTCGACAAAACCTACAACGACGTCCTGCAGTCGTACTCGAACAAGGTCAGAGACCTAATAACTAAGACAAAGGAGGAAATAGAGGGAGAGAGGGCAAAGTTAGACGTGGAAAACAAGAGGTTAGTTGCCAGCGAAAAGAACTACTGGATAGAGAAGGTCTACGAGGGCGTTAAGGACAAGATCGACGTTCTCCTCGGATCGGAGAATTACAAGAAGGGGCTAGAGGGAGTCCTGTCGAGAGAGGCAAAGAACGACGTAATTATTTACTGCAATTCCAAGGATGTTGACACAGTATCAAGTATTTTAAATAAGCTTAAAATTAAAGCAAAACTCAAGGAAGAGAAAATGCTCGGAGGCGTGAAAATAGAGTTCCCTGACCAGGGTCTGGTTAAGGACTTTTCCCTAGATCTATTGTTAAGTCAAGTTTTTGAGGCTGAAAAGCCAAAGGTAGCCAAGATCTTGTTTGGTGAGGAGTAATGGAGAACGGAAGGATAGTTAGAGTTAACGGGCCACTCGTAGTGGCCGACAACATGAAGAACGCCCAGATGTACGAAGTGGTAGAAGTAGGAGAAATGAGGCTAGTTGGAGAGATAACAAGGATTGAGGGAGATAGGGCTTTCATACAAGTTTACGAGGACACTAGCGGTATAAAGCCAGGAGAGACTGTCTACAGGACTGGCGCGCCTCTTTCCGCTGAGCTAGGGCCTGGAATGTTGGGCCAGATATTTGACGGCCTGGAGAGGCCATTAGGCAGGATAGCTGAGCTAATCAACAACCCATTTGTGGCTAGGGGAGTTAAGGTACCTTCCCTTGATAGACAGAAGAAGTGGCACTTTGTTCCGAGAATAAAGAAAGGCGATAAACTTTCCCCGGGCGACATAATAGGTACCGTTCAAGAGACTGGGCTGATTGAGCACAGAATACTTGTGCCTCCCAACAAGCATGGCACTGTAAAGGAGGTTGTAAAGGAAGGAGACTACACTGTAGAGGAAACCATAGCCGTCCTAGACATGGAAGGAGACGAAGTACCGCTGACCATGATGCAGAAGTGGCCAGTTAGGATACCGAGGCCCTTCAAGGAGAAGCTCGAGCCATCAGAGCCCCTCCTGACTGGGGTAAGGGTTCTTGACACCATTTTCCCCCTAGCCAAGGGAGGTACAGCTGCGATTCCAGGGCCTTTCGGCGCTGGCAAGACAGTGACCTTGCAGAGCCTCGCCAAGTGGAGCTCTGCTAAGATCATAATTTACGTGGGATGTGGAGAGAGGGGAAACGAGATGACAGACGAGTTGAGGGCGTTCCCCACGCTGAAGGACCCGTGGACTGGGAGGCCCCTCCTAGAAAGGACGATCCTCGTAGCCAACACGAGTAACATGCCAGTGGCAGCACGTGAGGCTAGCATTTATGTAGGTGTAACTTTGGGCGAATACTTCCGGGACCAAGGCTACGACGTCCTCGTGGTAGCTGACAGTACGACTAGGTGGGCAGAGGCCTTAAGGGACCTGGGAGGAAGAATGGAGGAGATGCCAGCTGAGGAAGGTTTCCCCAGTTATCTAGCCTCCAGACTAGCCGAGTATTACGAGAGAGCAGGAAAGGTTAGGACAATAGGCTCTGACGAGAGGCATGGTTCAGTTACTCTCGCATCCGCTGTTTCCCCTCCAGGAGGTGACTTCACGGAACCAGTTACCAGCAACACCCTGAGGTTCGTGAGAGTGTTCTGGCCTTTGGACGTTAACTTGGCTAGGGCTAGGCACTTCCCTGCGGTCAACTGGATACAAGGATTCTCGTCCTACGTAGACTTAGTGGCCAAGTGGTGGACAACTAACGTAGACCCAGACTGGAAGACCATGAGGGACTTCATGGTTAAGACTCTAATCAGGGAAGACGAGCTCAAACAGATAGTGAGACTAGTTGGACCAGAGTCCCTAGCAGAAAAGGACAAACTTGCGCTGGAAGAGGCGAGGATAATCAAGGAGGCTTTCCTCAAGCAGAACGCATACGATGAAATAGACGCCTTTGCTTCTCCGCAGAAGCAGGCGAGGATGATGAGGTTGATATATCTATATCACCAGTTAGCTCAGCCGCTGGTGGAGAAGGGAATTACAGTGAAGCAGATAACCGAAAAGATAACCGTGGTCTCTGACATCATTAGGTCCAAGGCATCCATAAAGAACGACGAGCTACAGAAGTTTGACGAGCTAGAGAAGACATTAAAGTCACAGTTTGAACAGTTATCAAAGCAGGGTGCTTGATAATGGAGAAAACAATTAACGTAAGAGAATACTCAAATATTTCGAGTATTAGAGGAACTCTGATGGTAATACAAGGAGTTACCGACGCTGCCTATAACGAGCTCGTTCAAATAGAGCTGCCCAACGGCGAGAAGAGAAGGGGGATTGTTGTAGACAGTTACTTAGGTAACGCAGTAGTACAAGTGTTTGAGGGAACCACCGGGATCTCTCCATCTTCTTCCACTGTGAAGTTCCTAGGCAGGGGACTTGAAGTAAAGATATCTGACGAGATGTTAGGAAGGATATTTAGCCCCTTAGGCGATCCCCTTGACGCCGGTCCCCCAGTGATTTCCGGAGAGAAGAGGGACATAAACGGCTCTGCTATAAATCCGGCAGTGAGAGAATACCCCGAAGAGTTTATCCAGACGGGTATCTCGGCAATAGACGGGATGAACCCCCTCCTTAGGGGGCAGAAGTTGCCGATATACAGTGGAAGCGGTCTGCCAGGGAACATCCTAGCAGCGCAGATAGCAAAGCAGGCCACAGTACTGGGAGAGGAGAGTAACTTCGCCGTAGTGTTCGGAGCCATAGGAATAAGATACGACGAGGCGTTATTCTTCAGGAAGTTCTTTGAGGAGACTGGAGCGATAAACAGGGTAGCCATGATAATGAGCTTGGCCAACGAGCCACCTATGACCAAGATTTTGACCCCAAGGACTGCCTTAACTTTAGCGGAGTACTTGGCGTTTGAGAAGGAGATGCATGTCCTAGCCATTCTAATAGACATGACCAACTACTGCGAAGCCCTAAGGGAGATCAGCGCTTCCAAGGAAGAAATCCCTGGCAGGGGAGGTTACCCAGGGTACATGTACACTGACCTAGCTACGATCTACGAGAGGGCTGGAAAGGTAAAGGGGAAGAAGGGTTCCATAACCCAGATGCCCATTCTGACTATGCCCAACGACGACATGACTCACCCTATTCCAGACCTAACTGGTTATATCACTGAAGGACAAATAGTCTTGGACAGAGCGCTTTACAACAAGGGCATTTATCCGCCTATAAACGTCCTTATGAGCCTCTCAAGGCTTGGCAAGGACGGAATAGGAGAGGGTAAGACGAGGGAAGACCACAAAGACCTTCAGAACCAGCTCTTCGCCTCCTACGCTAGGGCAATAGATACTAGGGGTCTGGCTGCGATAATAGGCGAGGACAGCCTTTCTGAAGTGGACAAGAAGTACCTCCTCTTTGGAGAGGCCTTCGAGAGGAAGTTCATAATGCAGGGAGTAAACGAGAACAGGAGCGTTGAGACTACCCTTGACATAGGCTGGGACGTACTTTCAATCCTCCCAGAGAGCGAGTTGACCAACATAAAGACATCTTATATCAAGAAGTATCATCCGGCTTACCGTGGTAAGAAATGAGCTCGCAGAAGGTACTGCCCACAAAGATCAACTTGATCCAGCTTAGGAACCAACTGAAGATAGTCACCACGATAAAGAGGTTGTTAGAGAACAAAAGGGAAGTCCTTCTTATATACCTTAGGACTTACGCTGCTGAGTATGAGAAGCTATACGCTGAGGTCAACCAGAGCCTCAAGGAGGTTTACAGCTCTTTCCTTCAAGCAGTCGCAGACGAGGGTATCACTAACATTGAGAACATAGCCAACTCCCAGTCTGTGAAGCTCAACGTCAAGAGCTCTACTAAGGTCATATTCGGGGTTAAAATACCGTTTACTGAACTAGACCCAAGTAGTATCCCGGAGAAGCCCTTTAGCGAGGTAGAGGTATCTCCCTATCTCTCCCAGTCGTACGATGAGATGAAGGAAGCGTTAGTCAAGGTCATAAAGCTAGTGGAGTTGGAGTCTACCATAAGGTCGCTGGTGGCAGAACTGAGGAAGACGCAACGCCTAATTAACGCCATAGACTCCAGTATATTGCCCTTCTACACTAGTTCTATAAAGTACATTAGGGGTATACTAAGCGACAGGGCGAGAGACGACTTCGTAAGACTTAAGTTCACAAGAAGAGTACTACAGAGGAGGAGGGCAAGTGGAGGCTGAAAAGTACATATCAATAATAAAGGCAAAATTGGACGCAACTAAGGCGGAAATACTGCAGAAGTTAACGGAGGAGTACAATAATGTGCTGAAAAACAAGGAGAAGGAGTTGCAGGAGATCAAGAGAAAGGCTTTAAAGGAAATATCTAAGTAATAAGTGGGGAGTTCAAATGGAGAGAAAATACCTTTTGTTGTTAACACTACCTCTAGTTCTATCAGCTTTAGTGGCAGGCGCACAAGCACCTTCAGACACAGCGCAGGGGTTTGAAGGTATCAACATAGGAGCAGGGCTTGCTATAGGACTAGCAGTTGTGGGAGCAGGAGTAGCAGTGGGAATGGCAGCTGCCGCTGGAATAGGAGTCCTCACAGAAAGGAGGGACATGTTCGGTACAGTGCTGATCTTCGTCATCATCGGCGAAGGACTTGCAGTGTACGGAATACTGTTCGGACTTCTAATGTTATTCGCGAAGATCTGACGATAAGGTAAAAGAGTTTTTAAGCTTTCCTTTTTTCCTTTTTTCCTATGGTGGAGATTAAGAGGGAAAAGTGGAGCAAGAACTTCAGCGAGTGGTTGGACTGGGTTTTATTTGGGGGAGAGTTTTACGACTACGGAAGGTACCCTCTAAAGGGAGTAGGGATATGGCTACCTTACGGCTTTAAGCTCAGGAAGGCCGTAGTAGACTTAATCAGGAAACTGCTCGACGAAACAGGGCACGAGGAAGTGCTCTTCCCAATGCTCATTCCAGACAGTTTGCTGAAAAAGGAGTCTGAGCACATCAAGGGATTCGAAGAAGAGGTGTACTGGATAACGAAAGGGGGAAGCGAGGAGCTGGACGTGAAACTAGCCCTAAGGCCCACCTCGGAGACCGCGATAACGTATATGGAGAGTTTATGGATAAAGAGCTACAAGCAGTTGCCAAAGAAATACTACCAGATAGTGAGCGTCTTTAGGTACGAGACTAAGGCCACCAGACCGCTCATAAGGCTTAGGGAGGTGACAACATTCAAGGAGGCACATACGTTGCACGTAGACTTCGACGACGCCATGAGGCAGGTAAAGGAGGCCATAGAGATCTACAAGAAGTTCTTCGACGAGCTAGGCATACCCTATGTCATATCGCAGAGGCCGGAGTGGGACAAGTTCCCTGGGGCAGTGGTTACTTACGCCTTTGACACCCTCATGCCCGACGGAAGGACGCTCCAGATAGGCACAGCCCACCACCTGGGTCAACACTTCACAAAGGCCTTTGACTATAAGATCCAGAAGGAGGACGGGACCCTCGACTACCCGCATCAGACAAGCTACGGTATCTCGGAGAGGGTTATTGCCTCACTTATCTCCATACATGGAGACGACAGGGGCGCTGTTCTAGTTCCCTCTGTAGCTCCTATTCAGGTTGTGGTAATCCCAATCCCAGCCAAGAACCAAGAGGACACCAACAAAGTAATTGATTATGCAGAGAAGCTGAGGAAGAAGCTAGAGGAGGGTGGAGTTAGGGTAACGGTAGATAAGGACATGGATAAGACCCCCGGTGAGAAGTTCTACATATGGGAGATCAAGGGAGTTCCCATAAGGGCGGAAGTAGGTCTCAGGGAGCTCCAGAACTCCTCGGTTACCTTGAAGAGGAGGGACACGTTGGAAGGTAAAGTGGTGAAGTTGGAAAACGTCTTGGAGGAAGTTAAGAAGCTCATGGACGAAATTACGCAGAACCTCAAGAAGAGGGCGTGGGAAAACCTGAACTCGAGGATACGCTACGCCAAGAGCGTGGAGGAGGCAAACAGCTTACTAGAGGAAGGAGTAATAGTGGAAGTGCCATGGTGTGGCGAGGAGTCTTGTGGGCTCAAGATTGAGGAAATGACCAACGCCAAGGTTAAGGGCATACCTTTAGATGATAGGAAGGTCTCTGACCCCTGTGTGGTCTGTAAAAAGCCCGCCAAAACAGTTCTGAGGATAGCAAAAACTTATTAGAAACCGACGAGTGATATGTTTAGGGTGTTGATTTGCCTAAGAAAAGGGAGAACAGGGGCAGAAGAAAGGGCGATAAGGGCCACGTTGGCTACATAACTTGCGATAATTGTGGCGCGAGGATTCCCGAGGACAAGGCAATATGCGTAACAAGGCCCTACAGCCTCGTTGACGCCACCTTGGCCGCTGAGCTGGAGAAGAAGGGTGCCATAATTCCAAGGTACTCGGTGACGAAGTGTTACTGCATAAACTGTGCAGTCCACTTTGGGATAGTAAAGATAAGGGCCGAGAACGAAAGGAAGTCGAGGGCTACCTCATTCTAAAGACGTTAAGAAATACTTTTAATCCTCGCATGTTTATCCCTTTTTTATGAGACTATATTCCTTGTCCTATAGCGAGATTGAGGAGTTCTTCTATAAGCTCGCCGAATTTAAGGACGTACTCAAGGACAATAACCTGCTTACTTTTACTCCGGAACTACAGAAGGACATACCAGAGGTGAGTGAGGGGACTGTCAGGGTAAAGCACGCTTTCCCCATTTTCCAGAAGGGAGGCGTAGTCATGGACGTGACTAACGTGGAGCAGGCGAAGATAGCTGAGGAGGCTGGGGCTACGGCGGTAATGGTGTTAGACAAGTTGCCCTACGACGTTAGAAAAGCAGGAGGTGTGGCGAGGATGGCGGACCCAAAGATCGTAGAGGAGGTAATGAATTCCATCACGATACCCGTAATGGCCAAGGTGAGGATAGGCCACTATTACGAGGCTAAGGTTCTTGAGGCCCTTGGTGTGGACATGATAGACGAGAGCGAGGTCTTGACTCCTGCAGATGAGGAGCATCACATTAACAAGTGGGAGTTCAAGGTTCCCTTTGTCAACGGGGCGAGAAACTTAGGGGAAGCTCTGAGGAGGATTACAGAAGGGACGTCGATGATAAGGACAAAAGGCGAGCCTGGGACAGGAAACGTAAGCGAAGCAGTAAAGCACATGAAGCTCATGAACAGCGAGATAAAAAGCCTAGTTTTCATGGAGGAGGAAGACAGAGTGAAAAAGGCCAGGGAGTACCAAGTTCCTTATCAGCTTGTGGAGCTGGTGGCTAAACTAAGGAGGTTGCCCATAGTCAACTTCGCCGCCGGAGGGATAGCTACGCCAGCAGATGCTGCGCTGATGATGTGGTTGGGCTCAGACGGTATCTTTGTTGGGTCGGGGATATTCAAGAGCCAAGACCCCCTGGAAAGGGCTAAGGCAGTAGTACTTGCTACCGCCAATTGGGAGTACCCTGAGATAGTTCTTGAGGCACAGAAGATGATAAGCGAGCAGAAGTCTATGATGGGGATTGACATAAAAACGCTCAAGCCAGAGGAACTGCTACAGGTGAGGGGGCTATGAAGGTAGGAGTTATAGCCTATCAGGGGAGCTTCGAGGAGCACGCGCTCCAGCTAAAGAGGGCTTTCGACGCACTGTCAATTCAAGGTGAGATAGTCGCAGTCAAGAGGCCCTCTGAGCTGTCCCAAGTCGACGGGATAATAATCCCAGGAGGAGAGAGCACTACTATTGGCATAGTTGCCCAGAAGTTAGGCGTACTCGACGTGTTAAAGGAAAAGATATCACAAGGGCTTCCGGTCATGGGTACTTGCGCTGGGTCAATTATGTTGGCCAAAGAGGTGACAGACGCGAAGGTCGGGAAGAAATCTCAACCACTACTTGGCGTAATGGACGCTACAGTGGTTAGGAACTACTACGGGAGACAAAGGGAGAGCTTCGAGGCAGTCCTAGATTTCTCGGTCATTGGGGGAGGCAAGGCGAAGGTAGTTTTCATTAGAGCCCCAGCGATAACTAAGGTGTGGGGAAGGACAAAGGAGTTACTGTCGTTCGGCGAGAGCAAAGTCATGGTTCAAGAAGACAACATGCTCGCTACCACGTTCCACCCGGAGCTCTCAGGGACTACAGCAGTACATGAGTACTTCTTGTCCATGATAAAGAAATAGTTTTTTAACGCTCTTCTCAAAAAATTAAGTAATAGTGGGGAAAGAACTTTTGTCCGTAAAAGAATTATTGCCAGATAAAAGCGCGTTACTTCACGGGGTGTCAAGGTATATAGAAAAAAACCTTATCTACGGTAACGTGCTTATCCATAGGGCCCTCTTGGAGGAACTGGAGAGGGAGACTAGGGAAGGGATAGTGAGCGGAGAGCTCTCTCTAGACGAGGTAAACAGACTAAAAGAGCTCTCGGAGAAGTACTTATTCTCATTTGAAATCGTGGGGGATAGTCGCGGAAAAGACGTGAACGAGCAATTAAGGGAGTATTGTCAGAATAGGGGGTGCGCGGTGGTGACCGCAGACGAGCTACAGAAGAAGGTATGCGAATTCTTAGGCATTGAGACCGTCTACTTGGGTGGAGAGGTGCAGGAGCTCTCAATAGAGAAGTTCTTCGACGAGCAGACCATGAGCGTACACTTGAAGGAAGACACTTTGCCTAAAGCGAAGAAGGGAGTCCCTGGAAACTGGAAGTTCGTCACCCTTTCCAGCGAAGTTACTGACGCAAGCTATCTCAAGAGGCTCGTCTACGAAATAATGAACGCAATAAAGAACGTTAAAGGATCCTTCATAGAGATAGAGAGGAGGGGATCCACGATAGTTCAGCTCGGTAACTACAGGATTGTGATCACTAGACCCCCGTTGAGCGACGGTTGGGAAATAACAATAACTCGTCCAGTAACGAGGAAGAAGCTCGAGGACTACGACCTCGACCCCAAGTTACTGCAGAGACTAAAGGAGAGGGCTGAGGGGATCCTCATTGCCGGTTCTCCAGGAATGGGGAAGACAACCTTTGCTCAAGCCCTATCAGAGTACTACATGAGGTTGGGAAAGGTTGTGAAAACCATTGAGTCCCCCAGGGACATGCACTTGCCCCCAGAGATAACTCAATACTCGAAGAATTACGCGGAGATAGGGGAGCTCCACGACATCCTACTCTTGAGCAGGCCAGACTACACTGTTTACGACGAGATGAGGAACGACGAGGACTTCAAGCTCTACATAGACCTCAGACTCGCGGGAATCGGTATGATAGGCGTAGTCCACGCTACAACGCCAATAGACGCTATCCACAGGTTCCTTAACAGGGTCGATCTGGGTACTATACCGAACATCTTAGACACGGTCATATTCATAAACAATGGGACAGTTACCAAGGTCTATAGCTTAGAGATGTCAGTTAAGGTGCCCTCTGGAATGAAAGAGGCGGACCTAGCAAGGCCAGTGGTAGAAATAAAGGACTTCCTGACAGATAGCGTGGAGTACGAGATCTACGTGTTTGGAGAACAAGCTATGATAGTGCCTGTGGGTAAGATCTCTAGAGAGAGTGCGGAGTCGAGGATTGAGAGAGCAGTCAAGGAGGCCCTCCCTGGCGCTACAGTGAAGTACGAGAACGGCGAGTACGTAGTGAGCATTCCAAAGTCCCAGATATCAAAGTTCAACAGAAAAGTTAACTCCAAGCTGAAGAAGCTGGAAAAGAGGATGGGCGCTAGGATAAGGATAAGGCTAGAGGACGAGAACGGCTCAGAAGAATGAGTCCAACGTCTTGCTTATTTTTGCTTCTACGTACCTAGTGAGCTCGTCTATGTCTAGTCCCTCCTCTATGAGCTCTTCGTCAACTACGTAGTTACCTCCTTCTGTCCTCTTTACCTTTGAGAACGGAACGAACTTGAGTAGCCTAGGTAACTTGACTCCTATAAAGAGCTCTCCACCGCTCTTCCTTGCAAACTCCGCTATACCCTCAGCCTGTTCCCTCGTTATGTACACTTTTCCCTGTTTCCTGCTCTTCATCTCTATTAGGACAATCTGTCCAAGTTTCAGCGCTATGATGTCAGGAGCAGGATCTTTCCTCTTGCTTCCGCTAGCCGGTGCCCTAACTACCGCAAAACCCCTGTCCCTCAAAAGCGACAAAACTTGCCTTTCTACGTTACTGCCCTTAGCTTTTCTTGAATTCACAAGGTAATTTTATAAAAATTAGGATTTAGGCTTTCCTCTCTCTATCATTTCTCTAAGCTGGTTGCCAATTTTCTCCTCCAAGCTGTTCTGTATCTCCTGAAGAGCTTGTTTAATTGTCGGACTACCCCTGTTGTACTCCTCTATCCACTCTTCAGCGAACTTCCCATTCCTCACCTTTTCTGCTGCCTCCCTCATCCTCCTCTTCACGTCTTCGTTAATCACGTACTTGCCTACCGTTATTCCTCCGTACTTTGCTGTGTCTGAGACTGCTTTCAGCATTCCGTAGAATCCCTTGTTGTGGATTATGTCAACTATCATCTTCATTTCGTTAATTGTCTCGAAATAGGCCACCTCAGGCTGATAACCCATCTCCACGAGGGTCTGGAAAGCCGACCTCATCAGCTCCATTATTCCCCCCACTAGATCCACTTGTTCCCCTATTAGGTCAGTCTCCGTCTCCTCCTTAAACGTGGTCTCTATTACTCCTGGCCTCGTGGCGCCAATTCCCTTAGCGATGGCAAGGGCCTTTTCTAGTGCCTTTCCAGAGTAGTTCTGATGAATTGCCACTAGGGCCGGAACCCCTCCGCCGTGGACGAAGTATTCCCTCACCGTGGGGCCGGGGCCCTTTGGGGCTACCATGTACACATCGACTGTCTTCGGTGGTTCAATTAACTTGTAGTGTATGTTGAAGCCGTGGGCGAACACTAGGTCCATCCCTTCCCTCAGATGGGGCTGGACTCTTTCCCTATATACGTACCTCTGGACCATATCTGGCACTAGGAAAATCACTATGTCTGACTGCTTTACCGCGTCCTCTGTCAGAACTGGCTTGAAGCCGTCTGCCTCTGCCTGTTTCCACGAGTTGCCCTGTCTTTCGAGCCCTACTACCACGTCTAGGCCCGAGTCCCTTAAGTTGAGGGCCCATGCCCTCCCTTGGCTCCCGTAGCCTAGTACGGCTATTCTCTTTCCCTTTATGGGATCTAAACTTGCGTCCTTTTCAGTGTATATTTTCGCCAACTACCTCACCCCAACTGTAACTTGTAACCTTAGAGAACACGGGTACATAAACTACCATGGTGTATTTGCCTTCTTTTACTACTTCCCCCTTTTCGTTGAACTTGTACTCCACTAGTCTGGCATTCTCGAGCACTTCCACTTTCTCTACGTCTACGGTCTTGCTCAAGTTCAGTATGGCAATGTAGGTATTCTTGTTGTCCCTTACTCCCATGTATATCTCGTAGAGGCCGTCGTCAGAGGTCTTTCTAACGTTCATCCAGTCTATGTCCACCCATAGCTTCCTAAATGTCGATATGACCTTCTCTAGGATGGAGGAGTCCCTGTAGTATACCGTTACTCTAAGCACCCTTTCTTGGGTCACGTACGATCACCTGTTTTAACCTTCCGCCTGGAGGTAACGTGGGCAGGGCTAGTTCTTCCTTATCTATTGGGACTCTGATTACAGCTGGCATGTCCTCCTTAATGGCGGTCTTTATGGACTTCTCTAGCTCTTCGTAACTAGTCGCGTTGAAGCCCAAGGCTCCGAAAGCCTCAGCGTACTTCACGAAGTCTGGAGAGGGACCGTAGTCCACTCCTACTATCCTCTTGCTCTGGAACAAATCCTGTACTTGCCTTACTAGACCTAGAGTTCTGTTGTCAAATATGACGGATATCACTGGAATGTGTTCGTCAACTGCAGTAGCTAAGTTGTTTCCGGTCATCATAAAGGAGCCATCGCCGTCTAGGTCCACCACTACCTTATCCGGTCTAGCCAGCTTAGCCCCCATGGCGGCCGGTAGACCAAAGCCCATGGTGCCCATTCCCGTAGAGGAGATGAACGTCCTAGGCTCTAGGACTTCCCAGAACACCTCGGACCACATCTGGTGCTGGCCTACTCCGGTAGTAACTATGGCGTCCCTAGGTATGGCGTTCCTGATCGTCTTAAGTACCTTCCACGGCTTCATTTTGTTTGGTTCATCGTAATAGTAGAACTGGGCATAGTACTCCTTTAGTTCCTTAACCCTCTTCTGCCATGCAGTGTGGTCCTTTGTGCTTCCAAGCTTCGCTACTGCGTCGATTAGCTCCCTCAGTATTATCTTGGCGTCTCCCGGCATGGCTACGTCAACCTTAATTGTCCTCTCAGCGTCTGTGGGATCTACGTTGACCATGATGAATTTCTTCCTCGTCTCTACCAGTTCGTCGTAAGAGGTGACAGTCCTGTCGCTAAATCTAGCCCCTACCACCAGCATCACGTCTGATTCCAGGGCAGCCATCGATGCTTCCACCCTTCCGTAGTAGCCCATGGGGCCTACGTACAGTGGATGATCGTGAGGTATAGCAGACTTGCCAGGAAGGGTAGAAATTATTGGCGATCCCAGCAGTTCAGCTAACTTGAGAACCTCTGGCGTCGCTCCTGACCACACAACTCCCGTTCCCACCAAGATTATCGGTTTCTCAGCGTTCAACAGCATCTCAGCTGCCTTCTTTATTTTCACGGGGTCTATCACTGTCTTGAAGGGCTTGTATCCCCGCACTGAGGGCTTCTCTGGCCACTCTATGTTCTCTACTTTCTCCACCTGTACATCCCTTGGTATGTCTATTAATACTGGCCCTGGCCTGCCCGTTGTGGCTATGTAGAAGGCGTTCTTCACCCACTGGGGTATCTCGTGGATATCCTTGATTTGCACTACGTACTTGGTTACGTCCTTAAAGATGCCAGGGTTATCGGACTCTTGGAACGCCATCTTTCCTATTACTGACCTTACTACCTGCCCGGTTATCCCTATTATGGGGGAGCTGTCCCAGTACGCCGTGATGAATCCTGTGACCAAGTTAGTGGCTCCGGGCCCGGAAGTGGCCGTGCAGACCCCTGGAACGCCGGACGCCCTCGCATAACCGTCAGCGGCGTGAGCAGCAGCTTGTTCATGTCTCATTAACACGTGTCTTATTTCCCCGTTTTGGATGTCGTAAAAGAGCTCGTCGTAGAAGGGCATGTTCCACAAGCCTGGTATTCCAAACACTACCTTTACTCCTTCTCTTTTTAGAGAATCAACTAAGATTCTCGCACCGCTAGGCATCTTGATCACCTGTTGAGAATAATACACACAAGTCCATTACTTCCGACGAAGTTGTTCCTTGACTTAGAACTAGATTTTTTGGAAAAGTTATTCGACTTGGAGGGTATAGCCACCCATCATCCTTTTCACTTCAAATAAAGTGCCAATTACCATTTTTAAGCTTTGTTATGAGAATGTAAATAGCTAAATACAGAATGTCTAAAATTTTTAAAGGATATAACGTTTTTAAGGTTGATAACTTTTTACTCAATTAACTTCAAGATTTCAGAGTGAGATGAAATGTCCCTCCACATTTCCACACACTTCACTCTCCCGACGTAGAGCCAGACGTTGCCGAAATGGGCTCTTCTGTCGTCTACAAATATCACGTCCTCTGGTTTGGCGTAAATTCCCCTCTTCCTGAGTTCCGAAAGTATCTCGTTTATCATGACAAACTTGTAGGGGAAGTCCCTCGCCACCACAACGTCAAAGTACCTCCTCAAGTCCAGGATCTCGAGTATCCTCTCGGCCTTTTCTGGGAAGTTCCACGTGGCCATGGCAATTATTAAGTTTCTACTCTTTAGCTCCTCTAATGTACTCCTCACGTCCGGAAACACTCTTAACTTCCTTCCCTCAGCGTCCTCGATTTCGTCCCTGTTTATCACCTTTATGGGCTCTCGAAACTCAGAGATGTTGTAGTGGTCCCAGAGGGTCTTGTCCGCGTCGTATATTACTACTTTGACCTTCATCTACTTCTCTGTGGTGGAAGACTGAAATAAATTATTTTGCCTTCGTGATAATCCCTTATCACCACCTTGGCGGCCTCCTCTATATTGGGTTCTTTGGACTTCTTGTATATCCACCCCCTCTTCAGTGCTATTTTGGCGAGGAGATCATAGGGGTCCTTGTACTCTCCGTAAACCTCCTCTAGCGACTTCCTGTCGAAACCTTCTATCCTCTTAATGAGGAGGACGGCAGCCTTCACGGGATCCTCCATCTCGTCTACTGAGTACCCCCTAATTATCCTCTCCACAGGATCACCGTCAGGCGGTATGACGCCTGGAGTGTCCCACGCGTAGATCTTGTTGTCTATTTTGAAGAGCTGCGGAGCCTTTGTGTAACCTAATTCCATGGGGTGGGCTGAGGTGGAGGCAGAGTGTCTGCCCTTTAACGCGTTAATGATGGATGATTTCCCTGTCTTGGGGTAGCCTACGAAGCAGACAATTCCCTCCTTCCCCAAAAGGAGCTTTTTTATCTCTTTCCTCAATACCGTGGTCCCCATGTGCCCTGTCGCCGACAAGTACACGGCCATAAGACCTTGGTCCTCAAAGTACTCTTTCCACTTTTCCGACACGTCCCTTGGGACTAGATCCCCCTTGTTAATTGCAAGCAGTATCTTCTTTCCCTTTTCCTTGGAGAACCTTTCTATCGTCTTTGATCTAGTAAGCTCTGGCTCTCTAGCATCGAGTACCTCTACGACCACGTTAGACTTGCTTATTATCGAGAAGACCTTTCTCAACATTTATTTTATTTTCCTGCCATCGGTTTATATTATATGCCAATTGGAGAACTATTGACCTTTGACGAGGGAGACTTTGAGGGCGCAATTGATTACTCCTCGTCATTAAGGGCAGTAAAGTTAGGAGCGGAAAACAAGGAGGCGGGGTTCAACTTTTTCGCGGAAAACGAGCCCCATAAAAGCTACATTGTAATTGGGACAGAGACCAGCAGTAAACTAGTGAAGTGGAGGCTCTGGATCAATAACTTTTCGTTGACGAGGGAGTTCAAGCCAAACTACCTTGTTGAGTACGACGGAAAGGTATACGCCATCCACGTGTTCGACGTGACCCACTTGATGAAACAGGGCAAGAACGAGTTCGCAGTAACGTCAATTTCGCTAGAGCCATTGGTAGTGAACTTTGTAAGTAGCGTGCTCATGTACCACGTACCGCACTTCCACACCAAGTTCTCCGCGATGGCCGGTACCTTAATACTGAGGCCGTCAGAATCGATATCCTTCAAGAACGTCGAAAGGGGCTACATCCTCTTGAAGAATCCAAACCGGTCCTCGCTAAAGGTATACGGGGACAGCTCCCTCATAGCGGAGGTAAGCAACAGCAAGGACGCGGAAGAAATTGAGACCAACGAGAACAGGGTAATAAGCTTAGTCCACGAGAGCAATCCTTCCCAGCCCAAGTGCCCCGCCTTCGTATATCTCTACTACACTACAAAGACCGAGTCGCCGATCATTGACCTGCAAGTGGACGGGAAGGTCAGTAACCAGAGGCTTTTCCTGAGTATAGAAAACGAGAGCGAGATCCAGCTCGATAAGGTGCTAGTGAACGTGATGGTAAACGGGATCACGGTACACTTTAGGTCTTTTGGAGAGGTAAAGAGCAAGTCCAGGATAGACTACGAAGTACTTCTCCCCAAGAAGGGAAACGTCAACGTTAGGGTCGTGGGAGTAAAGGCAGGCCTAAGGAAAATGATTGACAAGGAGATCGAGTGGAACGGCCCCTAGGGCAAAGGCAACTATGCCAATAAAGGCCGACCCCTTCAAGTACGCCCTTGCCTTTCCTCCACCTTCTATGGTCTTTGGCTGGAGTAGCGACTTGAGCGTTAAGTACCAGAACGGCACCATAAGGATTAGGTAGATAACGCTGAACCCCAGGAAGTAGGGTAGGGGCGAAGTTATCAACACTACAAGTAGGAGAGCCTTAGCCACGTCCCATGCCCTCTCTACTCCTAAAGTTGTAGCCAGGGTTCTAACTCCATATGCCTTATCCCCAACGTAGTCCTCTATCCCCTTCACTATTTCCCTAGCCAGCGTGAGGAGAAAGGAGTAGGCTGTGGGTATGAAAACTAGGGCAGCCCAGTTCCCTTGATAGTATGCCAGCCCCCCGTAAAATAAGGACAGGGCAGTTGTTAAGGCAACAACTAGATTACCGGGTAACCCTGCCCTCTTCAGCGATCTGGCGTACCAGTAGAGCAAAAGGGACGTGATAGCCGAGACTAGCGCTTGCAAGTATCCCAAGACTATAGAAATCGCAGTTCCAAAAGCAAAGCCAGAGTAAGCCAAGAGGGTAGCATTTCTCAAGGACACCTGCCCTGAGGGAATAGGCCTATCTGGCTTGTTTATCTTGTCTATCTCCACGTCAAACACGTCGTTTATGACGTAACCTCCCATGGCCACAAGGGCTACCACGAGCATGGAGAGCAAGAGCCTCTCGGGGAGGAGGTGCCAGTGGGAGGCTACGACGTAGCCGGCGAAGTCGCCTATAGACGCCCCAACGACGTTGTGGATTCTGATTAGCTTGAGGTAAGGGTTCACGATAACGTTAAAGGAACAAAGGTAAATAAATCTAGATATGGACAGCGAATTAGAGAAGGCTAAGAAGTACTTCGAGACCAACGTGTCGGTGGGAGAGATACTGGCTGTTAGGGAGCTTAAGAGCCTGGGAATAAGGGAGCCAGAAAAGGTGATAGCTAAGTTAATAGAGATGGGAGTAATAGAGAAGGGAGAAGGTTGTTATAACCTAGTGAGGAATTCTCAGAAGAAGTGAGTGGAAGTCAAACTCGGAGCTTACGTTCAACGTCTTTCCATCAAACAGCTTTGCTAGCCCAAGGGAGTACTTCCACGTTCTCTCTAGAAATGACGTTAGCTTATATTGCAGGGATATCTCCTTGGAGAGCTGGTTGAATTTTTCCTCGTACTTAGGGGTTAGAACCACTTGGGACAGCTCCGCTATGGAAAATATTCCTCCTCCAGTAAAGGTCTTAATTAGTCCCGTGCAGTCGCCCACCCCGTTTCTCACGTATCTAGGCCTAACTCTAGGTATCGCTCCGCCGTGTATTCCCAAGACTCTCTTCTCGAGTTTCGGCACGAACTGCTCTACGTTTGAGTACCCAAGGCTTCCAGCTAAGGTCTTTTCCGACAACGGAACCACCCAAGAGAAACCACCAGGATTCCTCTCGTCAATAAACACCGTTATTTCGTCAGCATCTATGGGCTCGTATTCGTACTCTATTGCCCTTACCCACTTTGCTTTTCCCTTCCACCCGGACGCGTCAATTACCTCACCCTTGAACCTCTCTCCGTTAGCTATGACCTCTCCTTCTCCCACTACTTCCGCATTGACGGGCCTCTTCACCTTTAGTTCATTGGAGAGCCAAGTTTCAAGTTTCTCTCTGTTAAGCCTTACCACGTTTACGTTAAAGTACACGTGGTGCTTATTGTTCACAACAACGTGTATAGACTTAAACTCCCTGTCAACGAATTCCTTGCTAATGCCTAGCTTTAGGAAAGTCCCGTAACTAATGATCCCAGTACACTTCTTTCCAGGGAAACGCCTCCTGTCAAAAATAATTGGGTCTCTGTCCCTTAGCTTGTACCCCGTAATTAGCCCCGCTATCCCTCCTCCTACTATCAGAATTCCGATGACCTATCAGCCTCTTTCATGGTGTACCTCTTTGCCTTTAGCTCCGAAACAATGTACTCGAAAGCCCTCTTTGGGTCTGTATGGGCACCACAGGAGTAGACGTCCACGGTAGCGAACTTGTACTCTGGCCAGGTGTGAATGGTTATGTGGCTCTCCAGCACTATTGCGACCACGCTTACCCCCTCCCCTATCTTCCACGACCTGATGTCTAGAAGCGTCATGTTACCTTCCTTGGCAGCGTTGGTGACTATAGTCTTTAGCCTCTCAGTGTCCTTGAGTACCTCCTCATCGCAGTCGTACAAGCTCCCGTAAACTTGCTTTCCGACAACTTTTGGCGAATAGTTTAGCCTTACCCCCATCATGTGAAACCCCCCTTATATACCCCCTCTATCTAATTGTATTTAAATTTATCCTAGAGGCAACGTTTTCCTTACTGTCATTTAAAAACGATTTTGAGGGCTAAACGGCGCTTTGCCCTATCTACAAAGAACTAAAAGCCCTTCCGTAAATTAAGTTTTTAACGTTTTGTTCCACAATAACATCTGATCTAACTTGGCGATTCGGCGAATTGTTCTTGACGTGCTAAAGCCCATCAAGGGCTCCAGTATTATTGACCTAGCCAGCAAGCTCACCTCTCTGGATGGAGTGGACGGAGTAAACATTATGGTCACAGACATGGACGTTGAAACAATGGGGTTAAGCATAGTAGTGGAAGGAGAAAACATAGATTTCTACGAGGTTAAGAAGACGCTGGAGGAAGAGGGATGCGCAATACACAGCATCGACGAAGTAGCAGGAGGTAAAAGACTAATTGAGGGGAGAAAAGTAAAGTGATCTGCGACGTATGCAAGTCCAGGGAAGCTGTAATTTATCAGCCCCACACTGGGAGGAACCTCTGCAAGGAGTGTTTTATAAACGACGTCAGGGAGAGGGTCAAGAGAGAGGCTGAAAAGCAGGGGATAACCAAGGTCAATAAGGTTCTCCTGGCGGTTTCCGGCGGTAAGGATAGCCTCACACTTGCAGACGCCTTAGCCTCCTTTGTGGACCCCAAGAGGCTGATAGCGTTCAACATAGTTGAGGGAATTCAAGGTTACAACAGGGAGGACCAAGCTAAGAAGCTCAACAAGTACTTGTCAGACCTAGGGATAGAGCTCATATCTACGTCGTTTAAGGCCGAGGTTGGCTTCACCCTCGACGAAATGGTCTCGTCGGCGAAGGGAAAGGGCCTTAACGTCTCGGCCTGCACCTTCTGTGGGGGATTCAGGAGGAAGTTGATAAACAACGCTGGAAGGGAGGTCAAGGCAGACTTGGTCGCCACTGGACACAACCTCGACGATGAAGCCCAGACCATTGTGATAAACCTCTTGAGGGGTGACGTTAAGAGGATAATAAGGGTGGGTGACGTTCCCGTGAAGCTCAGCGACAAGTTCGTGCTAAGGGTAAAGCCCCTGAGGAAGGTTTACGAGTGGGAGACCACTATGTACGCCTATTACAAAGGCTTTGAATTCCAAGAAGTGGAGTGTCCCTATATTTCTTCCCGTCCAACCTTGAGGGCCAGGGTAAGGGATCTCCTTTACGCCCTAGAGGCCATGAGGCCCGGCAGTCTGCTCAACATAGTGGAGGAATTCGACAGGGTAGCAGAGGAGTTCAGGAGAAAGTCCGAGATGAAAGAACTACCCAGCTGTAAGATTTGCGGCGAGCCCACTAGTTACGGGAGGGAGATATGCAAGAACTGCGAGCTTTTAATAAAGTCGGGACTCTTGAACTACCAGAACTTGCCTATGTCGTAGTACTCCTCTTGGACCCCTTTCCTCTTGTTTGCAACTACTGCCATGGAGAAGATTAAAGAAGAAAGGCGATTTAAGTACACTATCACCCACTTATTGAACTCGAGCTCCTTCGAGTACTTTACTGCGTTTCTCTCAGCCCTTCTCACAACTGCCCTCGCAACGTGTAGCGCTGAGGCCTCCTCCGATCCCCCCGGTATCACAAAGAGTTTCACGGGCCCACTCTCCTTCCTGTAGTAGACAGTCCTTTCCTCCAACCACTTGACCGAGTTCTCGTTAAACAGCCCCTTCCCTGTGGACACTTCCTCGCCTAACACAAATAGGTCCCTCTGCACCCTTTTCAAGTCGTTCTTCATGTCGTCCCAAGGCAACTTGGAAACGGCAAGTCCTATAAAGGAGTTCGCCTCATCTATGTCCCCTAGGAAGTTTACCAAAGGGGAGTCCTTGCCTATTCTCTTGTTCCTAAGGTTAGTCTCTCCGTTGTCTCCGGTCTTTGTGAACATTAATAAGCTTAAAAACGTCGTTCTTAAATACATTTTGGTGTGTTTATGTCCCAAGACTTTATCTCAATGCTGAACGAAATTTCTGAAAAATGGCAAAGGAAGTGGGAGGAGAGCAGGATATTTGAGAGAAATCCAGAGGAGAGACAGAAATTCTACACTACCGTCGCCTTCCCTTACCCCAACAGCCCCTTCCACTTGGGCCACGGAAGAACTTACACCACCTGCGATATTTACGCTAGGTACAAGAGGATGCAGGGGTATAACGTTCTGTTTCCAATGGGCTTCCACTACACTGGAACCCCCATTGTCACCATGGCCGACGACGTGGCGAAGGGAGACAAGGAGCTAATAGAGATCTTTGAGAAGATATACGAGATTCCCTCGAGCGTTATACCTAAGCTCTCTGACCCCCTCTTTATGGCCAATTACTTCAAAGAGGAAATAAAGAAGGCGATGAAAGAGCTGGGACTCAGCATAGACTGGAGGAGGGAGTTCACCACCATAGACCCTGAGTTCTCCTCCTTTATAGTATGGCAGTTCAACAAGTTGCAGTCTATGGGCTACGTGGTCAAGGACACCCATCCTGTTGGCTGGTGCCCAGTCCACAACTTGCCCGTGGGGATGCACGACACTAAGGGAGACGTGGAGCCGGAGATAGGGCAATACGTGTTGATCTACTTCGAGACCCCCTTTGGCTACCTACCCATAGCAACCTTAAGACCAGAGACAGTGTTCGGGGCAGTCGCGGTCTGGATAAGTCCAAAGGACAAGTACTCCGTGGTAGAGGTTGACGGGAAGAGGCTTATACTCTCAAAGAAGGCGTCCTTTAGGCTCTCCTTCCAGCTAGACCTAAAGGAGGTCCAAGAGCTCACATCGGAGGAGTTGCAGAAGGTGAAGGCGGTAAACCCAATAACTGGGAGGGAGGTTCCAATAATACCTGCGGACTTCGTTGACCCCACCTTGGCTACCGGAGTAGTAATGAGCGTCCCAGCCCACGCCCCCTTTGACTACTATTACTTAAAGAAGAGCAAGCTCGAGTTGCCAATAGTCCCGGTGGTAAAGCTAGACAACACGGATGCCATGGCCAGGGACGTAGTTGAAAAGGAGAACCCAAAGAGCGACGCCGACTTGAAGAAGCTGACAGAGCTCGTCTATAGAACAGAGTACAACAAAGGAAAGATGAGGGAAGACGTGGTAGATCTCGTGAAACCAGAGTACAGAGAAGAGCTTAAGGAAATAGCTGGAAAGCCAGTGCCAGAGGCGAGGAAGATCATTACCGACTTCGTAGTAAAGAAGAAGCTGGGTAAGCAAATCTACGAGATAATGAACAAGCCAGTTTACTGCAGGTGCGGTAACGAGGTAGTTGTGAAGATCTTGAAGGACCAGTGGTTCCTGGACTACGGGAATCCAGAGTGGAAGGCAAAGACAAAGAAGCTCCTGAGTAAGATGAGGGTAATTCCGCCGGAAGTAAGGAAGGACTTTGAGTACGCAATAGACTGGCTAGAGAAGAGGGCTTGTGCAAGGACTAGGGGTCTTGGCACTCCTTTGCCTTGGGATAAGAAGTGGATAATTGAGAGCCTCTCAGACTCCACGATCTACATGGCCTACTATACTATAGCCCATAAGATAAAACAGCACAAGCTACACGCCTCTCAGCTAACGCTAGACTTCTGGGACTACGTGATGCTCGGAAGAGGTAACCCCGAGGAGATCTCAAAGAGCACCGGGATAGACAAGAGCGTAATTGAGGACATGAGGAGGGAGTTTCTCTACTGGTACCCACTTGACGTGAGGCACAGCGGTCCCGACCTAATTCCGAACCACTTGTCCTTCTTCCTCTTCAACCACTCCGCCATATTCCCAGAGGAGCTGTGGCCAAAGGGCTTAGCGATAAACGGTTTCATACTCTACGAGGGCAAGAAGATGAGCAAGTCCCTAAGGAACATATTGCCCTTGAGGAAGGCCATAAGGATGTACGGGGCAGACGTAATTAGGATCGCCCTAGCGTGTACGGTGGACTTAGGCTCAGACGCCAATTTCACTGACGTCGGGGCAAAGGCAATAGCAGACGCACTAAGGAGGTTCTACGAGATAGTTACAGCCCACTACTCAGGGGACGTGATGGGGAAGCCGGAAAGGTGGTTGCTCTCTAAGTTTAACAACTTAGTAAAGGAAGTAACAGCGGAGATGGGGGAACTAGACCTTAGGGGGGCTCTGAACAAGGTCCTTTACGAAATGACGTCAAACGTGAACGAGTACTTCGAGATGGTAAGGGCAGAGGGGAGGGAACCAAACGGTAAAGTGATGAAGAGAATAGGGCTAGAGTGGACTAAGTTGCTCTCGCCCTTTGCACCTCACTTGGCCGAGGAGATATGGCACAAGCTAGGCAACGAGACTTTCGTTTCCCTCGAGAAATGGCCCACCTACAACGAGGCAGAGATAGACGTTAAGCTAGAGCTGGAGCACGAGTTCGTGGAGCAAGTGATTGGGGACGTGAGATCCATACTAAACGTGTTCAAGGGAACCCCTACTCAAGTTATGATCTTCGCTGCCGGAAAGGGTGAGATGGAGAAGTTGAGAAAGGCGATAGAGGTCACGTCAAGTGGAGGGACGCTCAAGAACTTGATGGACCAGCTTAGGCCATCTAGCAAGGAAGAGGCGAGGACCCTGCAGAAGATATACCAGATGGTGATCAGTATGCCAGAAACAATAAAGAAGATGGCGAGCTACGACATAGACGAGTACCAAGTGCTCAAGGAGAACGCAAGGTACATAGAGCACAAGCTAGGCTTAAACGTAACGGTAGAACAGTTCGACGAGAACGTTAGGGCAAGGTACAACAAGGAGGCGCTCCCGCTGAGGCCTGCTATAGTAGTTCAATAACCTTGTTTTTTACCTTTATCTTTCCTACGTTCACCAAGAACTGAAGCTCTTCCCTTACCTTGTCCCTAGAGGCGTTAAAGCGTCTCGAGGCTATGTTGACCACGTCAGTCAAACTACAGGGACTCCCCAACTCCTTTATGAGCTCTAAGAGGTTCCTCTGGAGGTCGCCCATCTCGTAATCCACTATCCTTCCCTCTACTATCTTAAAGAGGTACGTCTCCCCTTCAACAGTAGCCTTGAAGAGGTTCGCGTCTACCTTCTCTACGTTCACCTTCTCTCCATTGACCTTCAAGTTCCTATAGGAAGTGACAAGGGCGAAGTTCTCTGGCACTTCCTTCTCACTCTCCGCCTCAAAGACGATTACCTCTGAGCCTGGGGAGCAGTCTAGCTTTAGCTCAAGCTGGTATGGGAAAAACTCCCACTTGATCTTCCCGTAATTGAATATACAAACTTTTTTGCCGTTTTTCGATAACATTTCCGCAAAGTTCAGAGCTATGACCAAGTTAACTGAATAGTAGTAGGAATGAACGAAGACCCTCTTTCCAAGCAATGCCTCGAGGAACACCACAGTATCACTCACAAAGCTTTTAAACGGAGCCTTATTTTTTTCTTGAGGGTTTCTTATTGCACCAACCGACCTAAACAAGATAATATACCCCTGGTTAAGGGATGCAACAGAGTACTCGTTCGACGACATAAAGGAGGGGATAAGGCTACACTTAAACGAGTCCCCTTACCCACCTCCAGACTTCGTGATAGAAAACGTAGAGAAGTACTTGAGAAAGGGCAATAACTACCAGCACCCAGACCTTGTGGAGAGACTAAGGGAACTACAAGCGGAGTACAGCAAGGTAGAGCCTGAATACGTCCTTCCAACTCCCGGAGGAGACGGAGCGCTTAGGTCCATATTCTTCAACCTTACCCAGCCAGGAGATACGCTAGTCCTTAATTATCCCTCCTACAGCATGTACCCAGTATACGCGTCTGTAAAGGGGCTCAACGTAGTAAGGATAAAACTTAAGGAGGAAGGAGAGTGGTGGAAGGAAGACCTCGACAAGCTGTACGAGGTGGCGTCAAAGGCAAGGCTAATAGTAATCGACGACCCCAACAACCCAACGGGCTCTCCTATGCTCCAGGGAAAGGCTGAAATCATCTCTGCTTTGGCAGAGAGCGCAAAGGGTCTCGTAGTCCTGGATGAGGCATATTACGAGTTCTCTAAGTACACCGCCAAGGATCTGGTGTACAAGTACGAAAACTTGGCAATAGTGAGGACGCTGAGCAAGGCCTTTTCCCTAGCGTCTTACAGGATAGGTTACTTGATAGCGGACAAAGAAGTGATCAAAGCATTGAGGAAGTCTACGACTCCCTTTGACATAGCCCTTCCCTCGTTAATCGCTGGGATTACGGCCCTCGAAAACCCCTCCTATGCCCTAAGGATAGCAGAGGAGATAAGGCAGAATAGGGAATTCCTCTTGGCGGGCTTGAGGAAAATGGGACTAAAGGCTTACAACTCCTTGACCAACTTTGTCCTCTTCAAGTACGACAAGGACCTACTTCACCCCCTTATGAACAAGGGGATAGCGATTAGGAGGCCAATGGAGGGCTACTACAGGGTAACAGTGGGTACTCTGGATCAAGTTAAAGTCTTCCTGGAGAAGTTGGGTGAGGTAATTGAAGATAGCCGTTCCGAATAAGGGAAGGCTCCAACAGCCAGCGTTACAGCTCTTGTCCTCTGTAGGGATAAAGCCGCTTTCCAGCGACGAGAGGGCCTTAATCCTGCCCACTAGCTGGGAAGGGGTACAGCTAGTGCTCACGAGGACCGAGGACATACCTAGCCTAGTGGAAAACGGCGCCGCTGAGGTAGGTATAACGGGCATAGACTACGTAATGGAGTCGAGGGCTGACGTTGAAGAACTCATTAAGCTCGACTTCGGCAGGGCTAGGATTTCTTTGGCAGTACCCTCTAGCTGGGACATAGACGACCTCTCGCAACTGAAACGGGAGATAAGGATAGCTACCAAGTACTATAACATAGCCCAAGACTACGTCAGGAGGAAGGGAATAAACGCAAAGATAATAAAGATAAGTGGAGCGGCAGAGGTAATGCCCTCACTAGGCGCTTCAGACGCCATAATCGACGTGGTTAGCACAGGGACGACATTGAAGTTGCACGGGCTCAAGGAAATAGACAAGATAATGGACACGTATGCGGTTGTAATAGGCAATAAATCCTGGATGAAGGGAGAAGAGGCAGAAAGGATAAACTTAGTGTTAACAATGATAAAGGGGGCCCTAAACGCCAGGGGAAAGAAGATGGTCTTTATGAACGTGAGCGACAAGGACCTGGAGAGGGTGATTAATGCCCTCCCCGCAATGTTGGCTCCAGCCGTATCAAAGCTCAGCAAGAGCGATGCCTGGGAAGTCATTACCGTAGTCGAGGAGGTGTACCTCCCAGAGGTCATTGCCAAGGCTGCATCTGCAGGGGCTAGGGACATAGTAGTAGTTGGCATAGAGAAGGTGATCAGATGATAGTCGTCCCAAGCATAGACATAAGCGAGGGAAAGGCCGTAAAGAGGATAGGGGGCAGGAGGGGAACTGGGCTAGTGCTCGGAGATCCAGTGTCGGTTGCGAAGTCCATATACGAAGAGGGATACGACTACGTTCACGTGGTCGACTTGGATGCGGCGGAAGGAGTTGGATCCAACGAGGAGCTCATTAAGGAGATTGCCGGCTTGGGGTTCAGGAAGGTTGAGGTAGGTGGGGGAATAAGGGATAGGGATAAGGCCCGTAGGTTGATAAGCTACGGCGTTACCTACTTGGTGCTCTCTACGGTAGTATTTAAGGACAGGAAGCTTTACGAGGACATCTTACAGGAGGTAGGAGAAGAAAGGGTATTGGCTTCAGTAGATTACTGCGATGACGTAATTTACGTAAAGGGGTGGAGCGAGAGGGCAATAAGAGTAGAAGAGGGACTGAGACAAGTTGGTGAAGTTGCAGGGGTTATATTTACCAACATATGTAAAGAGGGAAAGAGCGTCGGTATCGACGAGGGCGTGGGGAAGTACTTGCACGTGGTTCGTGGGCTAAAGGGGTACGCAGGTGGGATAAGGGACGTGAACGACTTGGAGAAGCTCAAGGGTATAGGCTTCGACTTTGCCGTGGTAGGTATGTCCTTTTACACCGGGAATCTAAGGGGGGTCAAGTACGTCTAGGGTTGCGCGAGTAATAAGGGAGACCAAGGAGACGAGGGTAGAGGTGGAGATTAACTTAGATAGTCCAGGGGAAATTAAGGTAGAGACTCCGGTTCCATTCTTCAACCACATGTTGTACACCCTCCTCTTCTACATGAGGACTACGTCCAAGGTAAAGGGAGAGGACAAACAGGGTTACGACGATCACCACATAGTTGAGGACGTGGCAATAACCCTGGGAACGGTTTTGAAGGAGGCCTTGGGAAACAAGGAGGGAATAAAGAGGTTCTCCCACCAGATCATCCCAATGGATGAGGCGTTAGTTATGTTGGCCTTGGACATATCTGGCAGACCTTACTCAAAGGTTGAGCTCAACTTAAAGAGGGAAAGCATAGGGGGGCTCTCTACGGAAAACGTGCCTCACTTCTTCAGCTCTCTAGCTACAAACGCTGGGATCACTTTGCACTTGATCCAGTTAAGGGGAGAGAACGACCACCACGTTATTGAGGCCTCGTTTAAGGCGCTTGGGCTCGCCCTTTACGACGCTACAAGGGTAGTGTATGGAGGAGTTACGAGCACGAAGGGATCGCTATGACTGCAAAGAGGATAATTGCCTGTCTAGACGTGAAAAACGGAAGGGTAGTAAAGGGAGTCAACTTCCTGGACCTCAAGGACAAGGGAGACCCAGTAGAGCTAGCTTCCAGGTATGAGGAGGAAGGGGCTGACGAGATAGTCTTCCTGGACATATCAGCAACCGTAGAAGGTAGGGCTATCCTCCTAAACGTAGTGAGAGACACTGCCAGCGTCCTCTCCATTCCACTTACTGTGGGGGGTGGGATAAGGACGCTAGAGGACGTGTCAAGGGTTTTGTCTTCAGGGGCAGACAAGGTAAGCATTAACACAGCTGCAGTAGAGAATAAGCTGTTAGTAGCTAAGGCTTCGGAGGAGTTTGGGGCACAAGCTGTTGTAGTGGCGATAGACGCCAAAAGGGTGGGCGACTCGTGGAGGGTCTTCACCAAGTCAGGGAGCTATGACACTGGCCTAGAAGCTGTTAAGTGGGCTAAGGAGGTCGAGCTATTGGGGGCGGGTGAGATACTTCTTACGAGTATTGACAGGGACGGTACTAGGCAAGGCTACGACATAGATCTCACTGGGGCTATTGTCAACGCAGTTAACGTCCCAGTAATAGCCAGCGGAGGTGCGGGAAAAATGGAGCATTTCTATGAAGTGTTCTCCAGGGCAAAGGTAGACGCAGCGTTAGCGGCTGGGATCTTCCACGACGGGATTGTGAGGATCCCAGAGCTTAAGGCTTACTTAAAAGCTAAAGGCTTGGAGGTGAGATTATGATAAAATACGAAGTCCCAAAGGAGAGGCTAAATTCCTTCTCGCAGGTCTTGGACAAGGTTAGTGAAATAGTAGAAAAGGTAAGGAAAGAGGGAGATAGGGCACTCGTGGAACTGACGGAAAGGTTCGACAAGTACAAGTTAATCAGCGTGAAGGCGCCACAGGAGGAGGTAGAAAACCAGGCTAAACTTTTGGACGCTAAGGTTAGGGAGGCTATAGATGAAATTTACTTGCAACTTGAGGAGTTCCACTTGAGCATAAAGCCACCAAACTCTGGAGGCGGGAGGATGGGGATCGAATACGGGGTTATCTGGAAGCCCGTAAACAGGGTAGGGATTTACGTGCCGGGAGGGGCTAAGACCTATCCTTCCACGTTATTGATGGCTGGAATACCAGCTAGGGTAGCAGGGGTTAAGGAAATCTACGTATCCACCCCAGGGGAAAAGGTAGACCCAGCCATAGCGTATATATCCCTCAAGCTGAGGGTCAAGGAGCTCTACAAAATAGGCGGAGCCCAAGCAATAGCGGCAATGGCTTACGGCACTGAGACCGTAAAGAAAGTGGACAAAATACTGGGCCCAGGAAACGTTTACGTCCAGGCGGCGAAGTTTCTCGTTAGCAAGGACGTAGGCATAGACGGAATTGAGGGCCCCACAGAACTCGTGATAATAGCTGACGAGACGGCAGACCCTAGGCAGGTAGCCCTTGACCTAAAGGCCCAAGGAGAACACGGGGAATCCACTTTCCTAGTCCTCATTTCTCCATCCCAGAAGTTTCTTGATGACGTAAAGCCTTACTTAGACGACAACAGGACTTACTATCTCGTGAAGACAAAAGACCTCGACGAGGCAGTCAGGGTGGCGAACGAGTTATCCCCAGAGCACTTGTCCCTTGCCGTAAAGTCGCCAACGGAGTTGTTGCGCCTAGTTGAGAACTCTGGAGCAGTGACCTTGGGCAAGACTCCTCCAGCCATAGTCGACTACTGCGCGGGGCCAGACCACATATTGCCCACTAACGGGTGGGCAAGGTTTAAGGGAGGAATCACGGTGTTTGACTTCCTCAAGCCAGTAACTTACGTGATTGCAGAGAAGCCTAACAAAAAGCTAATAGAAGCTGGGAAAGTCCTGGCAGACTACGAGGGGTTTAGGGTGCACGCAGAGAGTATGGGTGCGAGGTATGACTGAGGTACTTGACGAGCTTTACAGCGTGATAGTTGACAGGATAAAGAGGAAACCGCAGGGAAGTTACACCGCGGAGATAGCGTCAAAGGGCAAGGGTTACGTCGCTAGGAAAGTAGGCGAAGAGGCCGTGGAGACAATTGTGGCCTCGCTGAGCGAGGGGAAAGAGAGGTTCATCTCCGAGTCGGCAGACTTAATATATCACCTTTGGGTTCTAATGGCTATTGAAGGCGTGACCCCTGAGGAACTATACGAGGAGTTGAGGAGGAGGATGAAATGAGGGCAGTGGTAGTAAACTACGGAGTGGGAAACCTCTATAGCATATCCTCCGGCTTGAGGAGAGCGGGGTTTGAGGTAAAGATAGGTGGATTAGAGGAAACAGACTTACTCGTCTTCCCAGGGGTAGGGTCCTTCTATGCTGTCTCTAAGTTCATTGAGAACAACAAGGAGAAGATCGAGGACTTGAGGAGTAAGGGTGTTAAGTTCCTCGGCGTATGCCTTGGCATGCAGATAATGTTTGAAGAGGGAACTGAGGGAGGAAGGAACAAGGGCCTAGGCTGGTTCAAGGGAATAGTGGACAGAATCCAAGGAGGGGTAAAGCTGCCCCACATAGGCTGGGACAAAATCCACGTCACCTCGCCCTCTGAGGTGGTAGAAGGCTTAGACGACAAGTACGCTTACTTTGTCCACAGCTACGTGGCTTACACTAAGGAGCAGAGGGTGGTAGCCACGAGCAAGTACGGGGTCGAGTTCCCGGCCATAGTATACAGTGACTTCGCAATAGGAACGCAGTTCCACCCAGAGAAGAGCAGTGAGACAGGAAAGGCGTTTTTCTCCAACTTGATGAGGTGGGCGAAACGTTAAGGTTGAGCAGGGAAGAGGCGGAAAAACTAGCCTCTACCTTGAACTACAGACACGAGGACTCTACGGTGATCGCAGTACTGCAGGACATCAACACAAAGGAAGTATTGATGGTAGGGCACATGAACAGGGAGGCAGTAGTGAAGACCTTAACCACGGGTTACGCCCACTTCTGGTCTTTGAGTAGGAGGAAACTATGGCTAAAGGGAGAGACAAGCGGTAACTTTCAGATTGTGGAGGACGTTAGGATAGACTGCGATAGCGACGCTATAGTGCTCAAAGTTAAGTCCGTAGGTCCCGTATGCCACACTGGGAATTGGTCGTGTTTTTACAGAGGATATAGTGATTTTATTAAGTAGACTTAACAAATACTAGTCTTTAAAATTTATGTTAAAAAAGGATAAAAATGACCAACAACCTATTTTAAAATGGATATTTCATGAGCACGGCTGTGAACGTGGAAGAGTGGAAGAAGAAGATTATGGAAGGTCTGGAGCAAGTGTATGATCCAGAGATTCCAGTTGACATAGTCAACCTAGGGCTGATATACGACTTGAAGATCTCAGAGGACGGGAAGGTGTACATTAGGCTAGGTCTGACAGCTCCAGGCTGCCCGGTAGTCGACGACCTAATCTACACTGTTGAGCAAGTTATCAAGGAGAGCGTCCCAGCCAAGGAAGTTGAAGTTGACTTGGATCTGGAGACTCAGTGGACGCCGCTTAAGATGACAAATGAGGGTAGGGAGAAGTTCAAGAAGCTTTACGGTTACGACATAGTGGAGATGTGGGTACAGACCTACGGTTTACCCCAGGATGCCACTCAGACGGAAAATCAGAAGGCATAAAAGCCTAAGCTTTTTGTGTTTATTATGTCATGGAGTATACTGGAACTGGTTAGAAATAATCCAGACAAGCTTGTTGAAAACTTGAGAAAGAGGTTTGTGGACGTTTCTCTGATAAATAAGGTCATTGAGCTTGACAGGAAGTGGAGAACTACTTTACAGGAAGTAGAGAGGCTGAGGCATGAGCATAACGTCATAACTGACCAGATACCGAGACTTCCACTAGAGGAAAGGAAGACCAAGATAGAGGAGGCAAAGAAGCTGTTGGTCACGTTAAAGGAAAAGGAGAAGGAGCTAAAGCAGGTAGAAGAAGAGAGGGAAAGCTTGTTGAAGAGCTTACCAAACCTAGTGAGCGAGGACGTGCCAATTGGCCCAGACGAAAACTACAGCGTGCCAATAAAGTTCTGGGGGAGGTTCAAGGTATACAAGGATGATCTAGAGGAGTTCAAGAAGCAAACAGGAGGAATGCAAGTGGATTACGAGGTCTTGGAGTGGAAGCCGGTGGGCCACGCTGACGAGTTGGAGAGAGTCCTAGGCCTAGGAAACACAGAGAAGGCTTCTCAAGTGTCTGGCTCGAGGTTCTATTACCTTTTTGACGACATAGTCTGGCTCGACTTTTCCCTCTTGCTGTACGCAGTAGACCTCTTGACGTCCAAGGGCTATAGGCTCGTGCTTCCACCTTACATGCTGAGGGGAGAGGTAATACACTCCGTTATAGACCTAGACACGTTTAAGGACGCGATATACAAAATCGAAGACGAGGACCTCTACCTCATTGCCACCGCTGAACATCCATTAGCAGCGCTTTACTTTAAGGAAGAAATAGAGAAGGAAAATCTGCCCATAAAGCTGGTTGGCGTTAGTCCAGCGTTTAGGAAGGAGGCTGGAGCTGCCAATAAGGACCTGAAGGGGATATTCAGGGTCCACCAGTTCCACAAGGTCGAACAGTTTGTCTACTCCCTTCCTGAGGAGAGCTGGAACTACCACAAGGAACTAATCAGCAACGCCGAGGAACTATTTCAGGGGCTGGGGTTAGCCTATAGGGTAATAAACATAGCCTCTGGGGATCTAGGTGCTTGCGCGGCCAAGAAGTACGACCTCGAGGTGTGGATGCCCGCTCAAGCTAAATTCAGGGAGATGGTAAGCTGTAGCAACTGCACGGACTGGCAAGCGTATAGGATGAAGATAAGGTACGTGGACAGGAAAAACAACAAGAAGGGCTACGTCCACACCTTAAACAGCACTGCGGTAGCGAGCACTAGGACGATAACTGCCATCTTAGAGAACTACCAGAGGCAGGACGGAGCAATTGAGGTACCTAAGGTTTTAAGGAAGTACCTGGAAATGTTTAAGGCTGCTCCAAAGGACTACATTCTACCGAAAAAGGCAAAATAAGGAAAAAGATAAACTTTTCACTTCTTCATCTGCGACTCTAGCCATGCTTCCACTTGTTTCATTTTCCTTTTAGCCACAGCTAGGAATAGCTTTAGCGTAAGTCTCACTGGGTAGTACAAGGGCCCCTGCATGTAGAACTTGTCTATTATGTCCTCGGCCCAGTATACGTCATGCCAGAATACTTTCTTGTATAACTCTATGTGAGCGTCGCTTAGCTTAATCCTCGTGAACCAGTCCTTGTTCTTGAAGTATCCCATGGGGACGAAGAACATGGGAACTAGGATGCTCCTGTAAGATCTCAAGTTGTCCACCAACTCTATGGTCCTGTACACGTCCTCCTCTGTCTCCTCTGGTAACCCAACGATCATGGTTCCCGCAGGGATGATGTGGTGCTCGTGCATTATCTTGAACGCCTCCTCCACAGTCTCTGGATACTGTTCAGGCTTGTAGGGGGCTGACTTCGCTGGCATTATCTCCTTAGCTAATCTCACAGATCCCGTCTCAATGCCTACTTCAACGCCTAGGTACTTTTGGTCGTTTTCGTAAATAATCTCGGAGAGCTTGCTGATGAGTCCGTACTTCTCCTGCGAGTACCTAATTGCAGCGAGGCTGGCGTGACTCCACGCAATGGTCTTGTAGTACTTCTTGACGAGTTGGTGGAGCTTAATAAGGGGCTCCGGTCTAGGTAGTATTCCGACAGCGCCATAGAAGAGCACGTCATCGCTGTGTATAACACCGTGTCTTATTCCAGCCTTTACGTTGACTTGTAATTCCCTCTCTATCTTCTCGAGTGGATAGTACCTTGTTGGCCTTAAGGTTACTGAGCAGAATCTGCACGACCTAGCGCATCCCCTCATTACTTCTATGAGCCCGTTGACGCTAGCCCCCTTAATGTCTGGTATGTCCTCTATGTCTGGAACGTCGTCTCCGCTCACGTACACGTACTTGGGCAGAGGTTCTCCGTCCAGTACTGCCTGAGCCAGCTTAACTATTAACTTCTCCGCCTCTCCGTCGAACAGTGTGTCAACTCCCAGCTTTTCTATCATGTCCTCCCTCCACAGCCACTGCCAAGTTGAAGGTCCCCCAACTAAGATCTTCATACCCCTCTTTTTTGCCTCAGCTATCTCGGGCCTGCTTATCAGCTCCTGGAAGCTCTTGTAGTTTATAGGCTCCTTCTTGGTTATGCCCCACCACGTGGACGAGGGAGGACCAAAGGCGAAGTAGTCGTGGTGAGAAAACATTAGGGCTTTCGCGTCTTTCAAGTACTTACCTATGTGGTCTGGGTCTATGATGGCTGCGTTGAAACCCTCGTCTATTAGCTTTGCCTCCACTTTCCTCATTCCGTAAGGTGCCTCTTTGGGCCTACCTAGTTCATCAACTTCCATTTTAGGACAGGCTAGCCACTTCCACGCCCTCTCTGGAATCCCTATCGCTGGACCAGTGCCAAGGAAGCCTAAGAACTCCTTGTGATGGTGATTTGTCATTAAGCACCTATCTGTTGTTAGGATAAAGTCAAACTGGGCCATTCAATTCACCTAATAACTAGAATGATATAAAAATATAGTTTATAAACGTATTACTGTACTCCTTATGACTTTCTTGAGCTCTGGACTAGCAGAAGACCAGTCAAAGGTCTTGGCTGTGTTTGTGTCCGGAGTCCATTCATCACCGTTGGGCAGCTTATAGGATCTTACCTCGGACACAGTGTATACTTTTTCGCCCTTCTCCGTCTTGTATGCCTCGACCAAAAACTTCCTTCCGTTGAGGTCAATCAAGTACTTTTCTTCCGACGCGCTAACTTTCATATTTTCATATAGTTAGGAGGTTTATAAAATGTTTACGCTAGTCTTCCTCGTTCTCTTCTGACCCTTCTAGTTCGTCCCTCAAAAGCTCTAGTCCGACTTCCTTATAGTATTCTTCTCTTTCTTGCTCCCACTCATCCTCATCCCTTTTCCTTCCGGACTTCTCGCTGACTATAGACGTAGTTAACACCCTCTCTGACTTGGACCTAGCCTCCTTTACCTCGTAGGACTTCTTGTCCTTCTTGTCCATCTCTTTCTCGAAACCGCACTTAGTGCACCTAAGGATATCCTTTCCGTCCTTCTTTACCGGAACCATTACTCCTCCGCACTTAGGACAGAACTGCAAAACCCATTCACCATATAGGTATATAGGGCAGGGCATTGTTATAAAAGGCTTTTGGAAAAACTTCCTGGTATTCCCTACACTTTGATCCTGGGGTCCTCTTTAACAACGTTGAGCACTATGCTAGTGTAAGTCCTCTCCACCTTAGGGTTCTTCAGTAGTTGTTTAAGGAAGCCGTCTAGATCTTCCACGCTCCTGAACTTGGCTATTATCACAACGTCGTACTCGCCTACCACGTCGTAAACTGCTACTACGTTGTCCGTGTTGGCTATTTCCTTCTCGAACTCCACTAAGTGCTTCCCGTCTACCTTCGCCATTATCACTGCGGAAAGGGAATATCCCAGCTTGGTGTAGTCCACAAGGGCTGTAAAGCCTTTTATGAGACCCTCCTGTACTAGCCTAGTCAGCCTGTTGTGGAGGGTCGCTGGAGACACGTTCATCTCCTCGGATAACCTCCTCAGGCTAGTCCTTGCGTCCCTTAGGAGCTCTATTAGTAACCTCCTATCTATTGCGTCTAGGTCCACTTTCTTATTACCGTTAGACATACACTTCATGAAGAATTGCGAATTGCACGTTAAAAAATTTTTATTTTCCCTTCGAATTATCATGACAAGTTGATCTGCGATATTCCCTCTAAAATAAGTTGTACACCAAACGCTGCTATTATTATTGCTGTAAATCTTCCCGCCGCCATAGTCCCTGTCCTGCCTAAGGCCTTAATGAGTAGGGGCCCCATCATGAGGACTACGTAAACTAATAGGGCTGATATTAAACTTCCCACTATTAAGTAAAAGGCGTTAAACGAGACCGAAAGGGTCACGAGGGCAGTCATTGTGCCTGGCCCGACTATTAGCGGTGTAGCGATCGGCGTTACTACCGCTTCCGTAATGCTTCTAGAGGCGAACCTTAGTTGCTGAAAGCCGCCCATGGTGTCTATTCCTAAGTAAACTAAGATTATCCCTCCCCCTATCTCCAGCGAAGAGGGCTTTAGTCCTAGGAAGTCTAGCATTGGTTTACCTAGAACGGAGAATAAAAGGAGAAGGACTATAACGGCTATCTCTATCTTGTTCACGAGAAATTTCCACGTGACCTTTGGGTCGCTTTGACTGAACTCTTCGTACATTGCTAGGATGTAGGGTATTATAGAGAAGGGGTCCATTATAGCAAAAAGTTTTACTGCAATTACTAAAGTTTGAGTAAAGTCCATGTTTATTCTAACATGCTTAAAATCTCCTTGAGATTTTTAATCTTTTCATTTTGGTCGTTAGTGGATAGTGCTATAAGCATCCTTGAAAGGATCTTGTAAATTCTGCTTATTTCTTGCTTGCACTTGTCGTTGTCCTTCTCCAGCTTGTCTGCCTTGGACTGTAGGGATTGGAAACCTGCGTATAGCTCGCTTAACAAATGCTCTAGATCTACTTCCTCGTGATGGTGATGATGCTCGTGCTGGTGTTCCTGTTCAACTTCCCTCTGGATTTCCTCTAGGTCCTCATCCGTTTTGGGAATCTTGTCTATTCTGAACTTCATCTTCTCCCTCCGTGTCGACGCTACCTACAACTTTCTCGTCCGAAATTATATATTTGCCTATACCCATCCTGAGGTAGTGCTTGATGACTATCGATATCTTGCCCGCAGCCCTCACTGGGATGCATTCTGACTCTATCTCTTTCCCGTCAGTAGTGGTCACCACTACCTTTGCCATCTTCTTGTCCTCGCTACAGTATTCCACGTTTACTGAGGAGACCTTCCCTAGGAAAACTAGGCCCTCTAGGTCTCTCCCTTTCATTACTGGCCTTGGAGTCATCTTTTCACTGCTCTACCTATTATCTCCTCAAAGTTTAATCCGTTTTGCTCTAAATAGGCGTACAAATCCCTCCTTATTTCCCGGATAACTCCAAACCCCCTGTCTATTATTGCCGTGCCTACCCCTACCAACTTCGCGCCTACGCTCATTAAGCCTATAACCTCCCTGAAGGTGAAAACTCCTCCCATGCCTACGATTTCTGCCTCGTACTCTGAGTACACTTCCGCGATGACCCTTAGGGCTAGAGGGTAAATACACTTCCCCGAGATCCCTCCAGTCCCGTAACTGAGCACTGGCTGCAAGGTCTCGTGGTCTATTATCGTCCCCTTAAGCGTGTTTATTAACGTTAGACCATCTGCTCCAGCCTCCAGCGCCTTCCCTGCCAAATCAAGGACGTTGTCCCAAGGACCGAGCTTCACGAAAACGGGTTTCTTAACGCTTCCCTTAACGTTCTTAACGACTTCGTATACTTGACTAGAGAGTGATGCCCCATAGCCTCTCCTGTTAGGGCTACTTATGTTGATTTCTATGAGTTCCCCCTTCTCCTCCGCTATCCTTGCGACTTCCGCTATCTCCTGGGGGGAGGATCCACCCACGCTTACGAAAAGCCTGCAGTCAACGTTGAGGTCCTTCAAGAATTCCACTCCTGGGTTTCCAAGGCCAATGGCGTTTAGGTAACAACCTTCATGGAATTTCACCAAGGTAGGAGGTGAATGTGGGGGCAGCGGCGAAAGCGTTAAGGTCTTTGTAGTAATAGCTGAGGGGCTGTACTCCTTGCACACCCTCTGGATGAATTCCTTTACGTCAGGGACAATCCCGGAGGGAATGATTATTGGGTCGTTAAACTCAAGGTTTTTCAGTCTTATCAAATAGGTTCATCCCCCTTATTGGATACACGCTCTCGCCATCGTAGGCTACCTTGCCTTCCACTATTGTTGCCGTGACCTTAGCTTCAAGTGGGTAACCGTCAAACGGGGTTTGAGTTACCTTTGAAAACTTAGTAGAGTACCTCCACGTATTAAAGGAAATGACCGTGAAGTTGGCCACGTAGCCTTCCTTTATCTCCCCGGCTTTAATTCCCAGGATCTTTGCTTGATTTTTGGACACCAGCTCCACTGTTCTCTCTAGGGAGAGAACACCCTTCTTAAACAGCGTGTAAACGAAGGGAGTGACAAAGGATACCCCAGCTATCCCTGGAGGACATATCTCGAAGGGCAATTCCTTCTCCTTAGCTGTGTGGGGGGCGTGGTCGCTGACTACCGCGTCCGCCTCAAACAGGGCCCTCAAGAGCTTATTCCTCTCTGTCTTGTCCCTCAGTGGCGGATTCACCTTAGTCGTGCAGTCCCTCTCCTCTAGCAGTAGATGGTGGGGCGTCACGTCAGTGGTGAAGCCAAGGGATTTTGCCAATCTAATGGTCTCCAGGCTAGTGGTGTGAGTAACGTGTACCTTTCCTCTCACCAAGTACAGGGAGGCTATCTCCTGCCACAACAGCCTTGACTCCCTTAACACCTTGTTTGAGATGGGCAACTCGGGGTGGAGGACTTTCAGCTTGTTTGAGGACAACACCATCTCTAGCTCCGGTTTCTCTAGATCCTCCGGAAAGACCTTGTACCCAGCTATTGGATCCCCGTCTACCCTGGCGTCAGACGTAACTCCAGAGTATACCCCGAAGTCCGTCCTTGAGAAGTTCTCGAACTCCCTGATCCTCTCGAGAACTCTCTCGTGAGTGTTTATATAGGGCTGGGTATTTGGCATGTCCACTACTACGGTGACCCCTCCATAGGCAGCCTCAGAGGTTGCAGTAGCTACGGTCTCTTTATAGGAAAGTTGCATTCCTCTCACGTGAACGTGCATGTCTATAGACCCAGGGAGGATAATTGAGTCTGGGTAATAGAGATCTGGCTTACACTCTTTCTTTATAGACTTTATCTTCCTGTCGAACTCCACGCATCCCTCTACCACTTCTCCCAAGTACAGTTTACCCTTTATCCACAAGCCTCTCCACCTCCAGGAAGGGACCCTCAACGCAGGGAAGGTTTCCCTTAACCTCGCACACTCCACAAACTCCCATCATGCAGTTCATCTTTACCCACCTCACGTAGACCAAGGACTTGCTGGGCAAGGCCTTATAGTCCCTTACCGAGGCTATGACGGTGTCCCACGTCTCACCCTTTAAGGGCTCCCTGAACTCGGAACGACAGCCCTTACAATTGACGGCAACCTCAGAGCCTTTCCTCTTCGCCTCCCTAAGGGGGAAGAGTATGTCGTAGTAGAGCCCCCCCTCCGCAATCCCCAACACTTTCTTTCCAAGGGCTATTGGCCTTCCCAACGGCCCCTTAACCATAACTTCCATCCTCTTTGACAGCAACTGATAGATCTTCTCGGAAGAGAAGTGCACGTAAAGTACTCCGTCTACGTAGTCGCCAATGCTCAGAGGCACTTCGAACTTAGGGAACACTAAGGTTATAAACTGCCCAGGCTTAGGCTCTAGCTTTACCTCTATCTCAGCCTCGTAGACTCCCCCGTTTCTCTTTATTGAAATTAACTTCCCGTAGGTCACGACAAGATCTGCCTCAGTACCTCTTCTTCACCTATCTCCGTTTCGCAGTAGGCGCACCTCAACGTTATCGGGCTTTTCCTGACAGTTATGAAAGTGCTCGTCGCCTCTACGTCGTTGTTCGTTACGCACGACGGGTTTGGGCACTTTAGCAGACCCGATACCTTCTCTGGAACTCCCAGTTTCCTTTTGCCAACTACCTCGTATTCCTTTATTATGTTAATACTGGCGTTGGGGGCAATCAGAGTTATGAGTTCTGCCTCCTTCTCCTGAATTTCCCTATTCTCGATCTTCACAATGTCTTTACGTCCCATCTTCTTGCTCTCTACGTTCATCACTAGGGCCACCCTAATTCCCTCGCTTCCCCTTATGCCCAAAACCTTGAGCACTGCTAGTGCCCTACCAGCAGGTATGTGGTCTATTACAGTTCCATTTCTTATTTTGCTGACGATTAGTCCGTTCTCCATGGTCTCACCCTGTCAGAATAGTGTAAAGTAGCGCCATCCTAATTGGAACTCCAAGCGACGCTTGGTAGAAGTACTTAGCTTGAGGAGTCTTGTCAACCCTTCTGTCTATCTCGTTCACCCTTGGAAGAGGGTGGAGGATTATTGAGTCCTTCTTCATGTGCTCCACCAACTTCAAGTCAACCACGTAGCTCTCCTTTATCTTTTCGTACTCCATTTCGTCGGGGAACCTCTCCTTCTGTATCCTAGTGACGTAAAGTACGTCGACATCGGAGATGACGTCGTATGGGTTATCGCGTTCGATCACCTCGTAGTTCAGTTCTTGGACTATTTCCCTCCTCGCCCTCAGTTGCTGAGGTGAAATCAGAAACACCTTCTTAGGCTTAAACCTAGTCAAGGCCCTTAGAAGGCTGTTCACGGTCCTAGCGTACTTAAGGTCTCCGAAGAGGGCGAAGTTTAAGCCGTCCACCTGGCCAAATACCTTGTACACTGTGTATAGGTCTATCATGCTCTGAGTTGGGTGCTCGTGCTTGCCGTCACCGGCGTTAACTATGGGCTTTTCTGAGACCTCAGATGCGAACTTAGCAGCCCCGTCAAACTTGTGCCTAACCACGATGCACTCAGAGTAGTTCTCCAACATCCTAATGGTGTCGGCGAAGTTCTCCCCCTTCTCTACTGAAGTCCCCTCCACCGAAGTGAAGCCTATCACCTTTGCCCCTATCCTCCAAGAGGCTGTTGCAAAGCTAGTTGCAGTCCTAGTGCTGGGCTCGAAGAACGCCAACGACACTACTTTTCCATTAACGTTGGGCTTTAGCTTTCCGCCCAAAATCTCGTCTGACAGCTCAAAGAGCTTGTGGAATTCTTCCCTAGAAAAATCGTATGAGGAAATTACGTGCCTCACTAATTGCCCTTGCTTTTAGTTGGAGAAAAGCGTATTTAAACTCTTTTCCTTATTCTTCTGGGATGAACATAGGAGATGTTCTGCTCGAGAGAAAATTACTGCTTATAGGTAACTTTATACTGACTTCCGGAAAAAGCAGTCCATATTACCTTGACCTAAGGAGATTCCCCAACTTTCCCGAGTTCTTCGACGTGGTAGAGGAGGCCAAGAAAGTCGTGGAGAAAGTGGAGTTCGACATGATAATAGGCATAGCCACTGGGGGAGTTCCACTAGCCTCTTTCCTGGCGTGTAAGCTTAGAAAGCCTATGGGGTATATAAGGCTGGAGAAAAAGGGGTACGGAACTGACAAGTTACTCGAGGCAGAGGTAGAGGGTAAGAGGGTACTAGTAGTGGACGACGTCGCAACCACAGGGGGCTCGTTGGAGAGGGCAATAAAGGAGGTAAACAAGAACGGAGGGAAGGTAGTAGGGGCCTTTGTCCTAGTGGACAGACGAGAGGGGGCTAGGGAAAAACTCAAGGAGATGGGCGTCGAGCTTTACTCCCTTTATAACATTCACGACATACTAAGGTCGATCCTTGGGAAGCTAAATGAGGCCGAGAGGAAGGGAATAGAGGAGTACTTGGTGAAGAACGTTGAGTAGGATCATCTTCTCCCTCGACGAGGTAGTCGACAAAGAAGTGCTTTTTTCCTTTTCTCCCCGTGTGGCCTACGTTAAGGTAGGGTGGCCTTTTATACTCAAGGCCGGGATGGAAGGAGTAAGAGATGTGTCTAGGGTATTTGAAGGCAGGTTGATTTTTGACCTAAAGCTGGCCGATATAGACTCTACCATGAGCAAGGTAGTAAGCTCGCTGACCCCTTACGGGGAAGGGTTCATCGCTCACGCGTTCGTGGGCTATGAAGGTGCATTAGATGAGGTAAAGGAGCTACTGGAAAAGGAAGGTAGGAAGCTCTTCCTGGTAGCGTCAATGTCACACCGAGGCTGGAACGACAGCTTTTACCCATATTTGAAGGAGGTGATACACAAGGCTAATCCATTTGGACTGGTGGCTCCAGCAACTAGGCTGGAAGTACTCAAGAGGATAAGGCAAGACTTCCCAGACAAGGTAATAGTTTCCCCAGGGGTTGGGGCACAGGGAGCTAGACCAGGGGACGCTTTATGTGCTGGAGCCGACTACGAGATCGTGGGAAGGAGCATTTACGCGTCTCCTAATCCATTCAAGTCCCTCCTCGAGGTGGAAAGGACACAAGGGGAAAGGTTAAATGAGTGTAAAGGAGCAGAGGATCGACAGCAATAACAGGAGCAGGAAGATAGCGGAGCTCTACGGGCTTTTAACCCTGGCCGAGGATTTACACGAGGAAGTTGGAGAAGCCCCAACTACAGACCTTAAGAAGGTTTACGTCCAGTCGTCTCCCCCGGAGGGTTACGAGGGGGTAGAGATAGGGAAAGCCCCACTATCTTACACTGTCCTCTACGATAAGATCTTCTCGGAATACGTAGAGTTCCTAAAGGAGGTAATGATTCCCTACGCTAGTAGGACCATGGAGACCGGGATCGAGTTCATAAACGTGCTTTTGGACTCCGGGGAGTTCGCAATCTTCGAGGGAGAGGAAAACAGGGTCTCCTTACCTTTACCAAGCGGAATAGCCCTGGCCCACACTCACCCTGGGATATGCCTATTTTCGCACAAGGATCTAGAGACCGCAGACCATAACTTCATCCAGAGGTACGTGGTGGTGGCAGTTATGAACACAAAGTGCAGTTCCTTTATCTTAAGGAAGGGACCTTACACGCCTGAAGACAGAGAAAGTCTACTGTGGCTTTCCAAGTCAGTCAAGAGGGCAAAAAGGCTAGAGGACCTCGTGGACAGCTACAAGGGTTTCAAGTCTGAGAACTTGATGTTTACGTACCTAGAGTTCTAGTCCTTCAGCTCCTCATACTCCATTCTCCTCTTTGCCAGAATGTTAATTGACGTTTCGGCCAGGTCCATCGAATACCTGCTTATCCTCCTGAAGGAGTCCGAAGCCATGAGGAAGCTTATCTTGTAAGGGGAGTCGGAGGAGAGGATCTTTGCCGACACTTGTCTGTGCATTTCAGCTATCTTTGCGTCCTCCTCTATCAACTTGTTGGCTATGTCCTTCCTCCCCTCAATGAAAGCCGAGGTGGCTCTCTTGTATACGTCTAAAACTAACTTCCCAAATTCTATCAAGTCCTTATCCCTTTGCCCGTTGAACTGTGGAATGAGTCCAGCTATCCTACTCGAGTGGTCAGATATCCTCTCGATAGACTTTATGGCGGAATGTATGTCGACGATCTGAGCAATGTTGTAGCCCTCCTCCTCCAAGATCTCGAAGTTGGACACGCTGAGGCTTAACTGCCTAGATACGTAGAAGTAAAACCTGTCAACCTCGTCGTCCCTTTCCATCACTTCCCTTGCTATATCCACGTCCCAGTTCTCCATAGCAGTGATCACGTCCTTAAGCATGTTCTGAGATATGGTAGCGGCTCTCGATATGGCCCTAGAAATGGGCAGGTCTTTCTCGTTTACCAAGAACTGCACAGTTAAGGAATCGGCGTCCTCCTCAACAACCTCAGCCCCCAAGAGCCTCTTCCTTATAGCGTCCTTTATTACGGATCTATCCTCGGGCTTCATTTTACCGCAGGAGAGCGACACGGTCACGTAGCCTGCCATGTAGTAGGCTATAAACTCTCTTATGGCGAAATCTGGCTTGAGGTTTTCACAACTTATTACCGCTTTCTCTTGTTTCTGATCGGAAGTCCTAGGAGCAACGATCAACCTTAAGTTCTTATCCTGGGATATCTCTACCTCATCTCCTGGCTTCAAGGAAAGAAGTTTTACCCAACTCTTGGGCAAGGAAACTATATAGGTGGAGCCTCCCGTTAGCTGTACCTTTCTCACTATTTTTCCTGGCATAAGTTACGTAGATCTATATAGATTTAAGCTTTTACTCCCTCTTCCCTCATTTTCACTATAGAATCGACTTCCTCTAGGACCTTTTTTGCCTCGTTAGTTGACCTTATCTTCACTTCTTGCGGAATATCTATAGAGGTGTAGAAATCAGTATATATAGTATCTATAGCTAACGAGAACTCAGCGCTTAACGATGGTGTTATTCCCTTGAAGAGCTTTAAGGCTTCGATAACTGCAGGCGCGTCGTTTACCACCTTTCCCACCGTCATTACAGTCTCTATCTTTACCTCTAGAAGCTCTAAAAGGACGTCGAGCTTCTCCAAGTACTCTGAGATCTTCTCCAACTGCTCTGACTCCTTGGCGTACTGTTCCGCAAGTACGGAAAACCTAGTGGCGTTTTTTATAGACAAGCTCCTATATTGCTCTACCTTACTGGAAATCCTAGACCTCCAGAGCCTCAGCTTGTTTCTAGCAACCCTAACTTCCGTCAAGAGCTCCGCTAGGTTCTTCTTCACGGAATAAATATCGGGCGATAACGTTTAAGAGTATTTTGCCTCCTTTTCTAGTTCTTCTAAAATGTCCTTAAATAGCTTATAATCTGAGGAAAGCCTATACCTTACCCCGTACTTTTTCCCGTCCTTTACCACGAGGTTGTTCTCCCCGAGGACCTCTAAGTGATGTATAACCGTTTTGTAGTCTAAGCCCAATGCCTCTGCTATTTGATTGGCGTTGAAGTTGCCTTCCTCGAGGAGTTTAACGATTCGTAGTCTCGTCCTCCCTCCCCTCGAGGAGAAAAAGAGAAATTTCAGCGCCTTCTTCACTTGTTTCCTTTCCTTTTCGTTCATTGAATTTGTCATATGATTTAAAAGGTTAATATAATTCTCCGTGATAGAACCTCTGGGCTACTTCAGATATAACCTCAGTCAGCGTTGGGTGGGAGAACGACACCTTGTATAGCTCCTTCATGGTCAAGTTGCCCTCCATTGCCAAAGCCATGGTGTTTATTATCTCAGTGGCGCCCTCGCCTATCATGTGGGCCCCCAGTATTTTACCTTCCTTGTCTACTACCACTTTGAGGAATCCCTCTGTCTCGTTTACCGTCCAAGCCCTAGGTATCTCCCTCATTTCTACCTTTACCTCGGTTGCCTCCACGCCCTCCTTCTTAACGTCATCTAGGCTCTTGCCGACAAGCCCAATCTCCAGGTCGGCGAATATGGAGATAGGTATGTACTTTGGCATGACGCTGTCCTTACCACCTATGTTGTCCCCTGCTACTATTCCCTGTTTCCACGCCTTGGTGGCGGAGAGCGGCATGCCTGCGCAGTCCCCCACAGCGTAAACCCTAGAGTTGGAAGTTCTAGTCCTCCCGTCCACCTTTATGTATCCCCTCTGGTCCGTTTCCACCTTCAAGTTATTCAGTCCTAAGTTGTCGTTGTTGGCCTTCCTCCCTATAGTTATCACTGCCAAATCACCCTCCACAGTTTCGCTTGAGCTGGGAAGGGAAACGGAGAACTTGACCTTATCCTTCGAGTCAACTATCTTTGACTTAGCCTGGAGGTATATTTTTACTCCGTTCTCCTCTAGCCTTTTCTTAGTCTCGCTGGCTATATCTTTGTCGAAGCCGGGAAGTAGCTGGGGCATCAGCTCAAGGATAGTCACTTCTTTCCCAAGGGCCCTAAATAACGTAGCTAACTCTACGCCAGCCACTCCCCCTCCTACTATTACGATGGAGTTGGGAAGCGAAGGCAAGTTCATTGCAGTCCAAGGGTCAAGCACGTTCCTTCCGTTTAGTGGAAAGTCAGCTAGAGAGATCGGGGAGGAGCCTGTGGCTATTACTAGGTTGTCGAAGGTGATGGTTTTCTCTCCTACTTGCACTTCTCCGTGCTCGTTTACCTTACCTTCTCCTGCTATTACCGTTATGTTGTGCTTCCTCAAGTTCTCAAGTAGGTTGTTCCTTATTGCCTCTATTGACTTATTCTTGTGCTGGTTTAGGATTTCGTAGTCTATGCTGGCGTTAGCCTTAATCCAGGGGGACTTCCTTGTCCTCGAGACCAACTTTACGGCGTCAATGAGCGTTTTAGATGGTATGCACGCCCTATTTACGCACTCCCCTCCAATTACGTCTCTCTCCACTATTGCTACCTTTTTCCCCAGTTCCGCTGACCTAATTGCTGAGGCTAATCCTCCTACTCCACCGCCTATTACCACTACATCAAAGTCCATGCTTCCTATTCTCTCTAGTAAGTATAAAGGCTTTGAGCTTCCCCAAAGCCTCCTTGGCGTCTAAGTCCTTAACCTCGTCTAGGCAGTTCAAGGCAACGAACTCTAGCTCCGTGTAGACGCCGTATTTTTCGTGAATCTCCTCTAGGGAGAGGTCCATGTTCAAGTAGTCTCTAACGAACTCCTTACTGCACTTATTGGCGATGTAGAGGAAACCTAGGTCCACAGTCCTTCTCCTTCCCCTAACGTTTAGGAGAACCCTCGTACCTATGGGAATCTCCTTCATTTCCCCGCCTACCTCAAGATCTTCTCTTATCTCTATCTCCCTCTCTTCCCCTAGAAGAAAGAGCCTGTAAGCTTCCTCTATCTTCACATACTTTATTAGCCGGACTTTAGGAAAAAAGGTTGTGGAGAGCTGGGAAGAGCTTAAGCTGAAGGCCCTGCAGAGGATATATCACGACAAGGAAATAGGCTACCTAGATCCGGACATCTTCGACCTTCTCATGGCCTTTTTCAAGAGGGAGAAAACCTACACCTACAGTAGCTGTAGCGGAAGAATAACTATAATAGACGGAGTCTACCCTTGGTCCAGGAAGGGCTCCACCATCGTATTCAAGGATCACTTGAAGGTAGAGGAAAAGGACCTAGCGAACACCATAAGCAAAGGACAGCTATATAGGCTATGGCTCACAGTACAAGGTCCCATAATCCACGCTTATACAAAGGACGAGGAAGAGGCGTGGGAGGTTATTAGGCTAGCGAGGCTAGTGGGCTTCAAACATAGCGGTATATTAACCAAGAACTCAAAGGGCGTCCTCGTGGAGCTCAAGACTGGGATAAAGTTCGTCCACTTGATTAGAGAGGACGAGAGACAGGAGGTGTCGTGGGAAGAGATAGCAAGGCTCACAAGACTTTCCAACGAGATCCTACAGAGAGGGAAGGAGAAGATGAGGGAGCTTCAAAAGGTAATTGAGTCATCTGTATCCGAGGATTCTGTGAAGCTGGGGAAGAACCCTAAAGGGAAGACCTCTGCTAACTACGAAATCGCCTAACTGCCTCAAGGCCTTCATGTACTCCTCGTCTTTTAAGAGGCCGTTGGGTTGGAGTATAACTTTCGTGGGATTAATACCGTTGTCCTCCACGAACTTTAACACTTCGTCCACGTCCTCAAGCCTCGTGATCACAAACTTGTAGTAGGTCGCCCAGTCTTTGTGGAACTTGTAATTTATTTGGTACCCAGAATTCCTGAGCTTTGGGGACACGGAGAACACGTCCACTAGCTCCATTAACTCCTTTCTAGGCATTACAGTACCGTTAGTCTCTACTATGATCTTTTGCCCTTTCTCTTTCAACGCCTTTACAAGGGGATAGAGATCTTGGAGAAGCGGTTCCCCTCCTGTTATTGTCGTGTATGGCACCCTCAAGTCAAGCTTAGAGATTATCTCTTCTACCGTCATCTCCTTCCCGTCAGATCTAAGCCACGAGTACTTGGTGTCGCACCAGACGCACCTCAAGTTGCAACCGGCTAGCCTAACGAAGTTGGAAGGGTACCCCACTACTTCCCCTTCTCCTTGTATGGAGGTAAATATCTCAATTACCCAGTACTTCATTTTTCAAGACTTCCATGATCTCCTTCTTAAGTTCTTCTAGCCCAACTCCCTTCTCTGCGCTTATCTCAAAGAACTTCTCCCTCAACGCTGACGTTACTTGCTCGTAGATGCTCTGGTCTACTTCGTCTATCTTGTTCAACGCTGGGATTACCCTCTTGCCAAAGGACTTCACCTCTCCGTAGAGGTCCAACTGCTCCTTAGGAGAGTAGAGGGAGTACTTTGAGACGTCAAAGAGGAAGACCACGACGCCGTTCAAGTTCCTCAAGGCGTTTATTGCCTTCTTCTCTATCTCGTTCCTACTCTCCTGGGGCCTATCGAGGATTCCTGGGGTATCTATTACTTGAATTTTAGAGTAGTTCCACTCTATGTGACCCACGTGAATCTCCTTGGTTGTGAAGGGGTAGCTTGCCACCTCTGGCTTAGCAGAGGATATCCTCGAGACCAAGGTCGACTTGCCTACGTTTGGGGGGCCCGCAACTATTACAGTGGGTAACGAGGGGTCTATGCTCTTGAGCTTCTTCAGTTGTTTTGCCAAGTCTATTAGCCAATTAATGCAAAGGTCTTTTCTAAGGATTGAGGAAGCCCTACCGAAAGCCTCCCTCATTAGCTTGTTACTCGCTTTCTCGTCTGAAGCCTTTATCTTGCCTATGTACTGGTTAAGTATCTTCCTGGCGAGTTTTACGGACTTCATTGCAACTGCCAGGCAGATCTTAATTTCTCTGGAACTCTTGCCTGCTACGATTTCCATGGACTCCCTGTAAAATGGGTGGAGATCATCGACGTTGGGGAAGGAGTTGACAAACTCCACGTATTTGTTAAGGTTATCCCTATAGGAAATTAGCCTCCTTATTTCCCTGTCCTTTATCGTCTCCCCAGAGATCCTTGAAAGTCTGTTGAGCTGGGACTTAATGAAGTCCTCGACTTTGGGCGGGCAATTGATCTTCTCAAAGGGGTTCAGCATATTTTAGTGCCAGGTGGAACATCTGAGTCTGGAGTTAAAAGACTAGGCCTCACGCCCCTTTTCTCGTCTTCCTTACATCCCGCTGCAAGCACCATACCTTGGCTCTCGTAGCCCCTAATCACCCTAGGCTTCAAGTTAGTTAGCACAACTACCTTCTTGTTTAACATCTGCTCTGGCGTGTAGTACTCGGCTATCCCCGATATTATTTGCCTTTCCTCGCTTCCTAGGTCAACTATTAACCTAAGGAGTTTAGTGCCCTCAATTTTCTCAGCGAACTTAACCACACCCACCCTTATGTCGAGCTTGGCGAAGTCATCTATTGTTATTTCCATGGCAATTGAGGAGAGCCCATAGGCTATTTAATGCTTGTTTCCTTAACCAAGTAAATTATTAGGGAACTACTTAGAAGACTTTTTATATTAGTTAAGGAAATCTGGGATATGGAATTTACGAAGCTTGGGGAAGGAAAGACAAAGGAAGTTTACTCCTTTGATGAGCAACACGTGCTCCTAAAGTTCAAGGACACCGTTACAGCAGGAGATGGGGCAAAGGTTGACGTGATAAAGGACAAGGGCGTAATTAACGCCCAAACTTCCGCCCTCTTCTTTAGGGCTTTGGAGAGGGAAGGGATCAAGACGCACTACGTTGGAATGTACGACGAGAGGACAATGATAGCCAAGAGGCTGAAGATGGTACCCGTTGAGGTGGTGCTCAGGAATTTGGCCACGGGGAGCATAGTAAAGAGGTTGCCAATAAAGGAGGGGGAGGTCTTCGACCCTCCCATAGTTGAATTCTTCTTGAAGGACGACGCTAGACATGACCCCATGCTAAATTACCACCACATGGAGTTCCTGAAGCTGATGACAAGGAAGGAGGCAGAGCAGGTAGAGGAGGTAATGGTAAGGGCAAACAAGGTACTTAAGGGCTTAGTAGAGAGGATGGGCCTAGTCCTTTACGACTTCAAGTTGGAGTTCGGAAGGCTAGGCGATGAGCTCATCATAGGAGACGAGATATCCCTGGACTCCATGAGGGTAAGGGACAGAGAGGGGAGAATATACGACAAGGACCTCTACAGGAAGGGACAGCCCCTTGAGGTGGTGGCTTCTTCTTACGCTGAGTTCCTCGAGAGGTTGAAGAGGGTGGTCTGATGTATAGCGTAGAGGTAATTGTCCTTAACAAGGAAGGGATAAGGGACCCAGAGGGAGAAGCGATAAAGAAGTACATGGTAGACAAGGTGACCGACAAGGTTAAGGAAGTAAGGGCGGGAAAGTACGTACTTTTCAAGATAGACGCGGGGTCAGAGGAGGAAGCTATGAACATAGCCAAAAAAGTCGCCGACGAAAAGAGGCTCTACAACCCCATTGTTCACAAGGTGGAAATAAGGGTGAGGAAGGACGAAGACGGCGGTCATTAAGTTCCCTGGAACCACTTGCGATTACGACGTCCTAAAGGCGCTGAGGGAGGCAAAGGTAGAGGCTGAGCTAGTGAGGTACAAGGACCTGGACCCAGATAGGTACTCCTCCGTTGTAATACCAGGGGGTTTCAGCTTTGGCGACTACTTAAGAGCAGGGTCAATAGCTGCAAGCACGGAGACCATGGAAATGATAAAGGAGATGGCAAACCAAGGGAAGACTGTGCTGGGTATATGCAATGGATTTCAGATCTTGACTGAAAGCGGTCTCCTAAAGGGAGCGCTCCTGCCAAACTTGAAGATGAGGTTCATATCCAAATGGGTTTATGTGAAGGTGGTGAGGGACGACACTAGGCTCACTAAGAACCTACCAAAGAAGGTTTTGAGGATGCCAATAGCTCACGCAGAGGGCAGGTTCGTGTTAGAAGAGGAGGAAGCGAGGAGACTTATGGTGTTCCAGTACTCAAACGAGAAGGGGGAGGTTTCAGAGGACTACAACCCCAACGGCTCCGTGCTGAACATTGCTGGCATAGCCAACGAGGAGGGGAACGTAATTGGGCTAATGCCCCACCCCGAAAGGGCTTCCTTTTCCCTAACTTCAATTGACGGAAACGTAGACGGATTACTTTTGTTGAGGGGATTGAGGTGGTAAGCCTCTCAGAGTACGAACTAGACGTCGCTAGGAAAAGGTTGGGCAGGGACCCAAGCCCTGTTGAAGTTAAGGTAATTGACGCTTTATGGTCAGAGCACTGCTCCTACAAGTCGTCAAAGATATTCCTGAGGAGCTTTCCAAGCGAGGGCCCAAGAGTAGTGATGGGAATAGAGGACTGGCAGGACGCTGGGGCAGTTGACATAGGAGATGGTTACGCGATAGTGCTAAAGGTTGAGAGTCACAACCACCCATCAGCTGTTGACCCCTTTAACGGCGCGGCCACTGGCGTTGGCGGCATCATAAGGGACATAATAAGCAAAGGGGCCACGCCAATAGCTTTGCTAGACATGATAAGGGTAGGCGAGCTAAAGGATGACAAGAACAAGTGGCTCCTGAAGAACATTATCGCTGGGATAGGCTTTTACGGCAACAGCATTGGTATCCCGGTAGTTGGTGGAGAGCTCTCCTTTGACGAGTCCTTCTCAGACAACCCACTAGTCGACGTAGCTTGTGTCGGTATCGTCAAGAAGGACAAGATAAAGCCGAGCGTCGTCAAGGAGCCCGGGCTAAAGCTAGTTCTGGTAGGGCTCACTGGAATAGATGGCCTAGGAGGGGCGTCCTTTGCTTCCAGGAAGCTTAGCGGAGAGAACGAGATTGGGGCTGTGCAGATAGCCGACCCATTTGCGGGCAAGATAGTCATGGACGTTACGCTAGAGATAGCCGACAAGGTAGAGGCCATAAAGGACCTTGGTGGCGGTGGGTTAGCGGTAGCGGTGACTGAAATGGCCAATGGGCTGGGAGCCAGAGTATACGTCGACAAGGTACCCCTCAGAGTAAAGGACATGAGCCCGGAGGACATCATAATCTCCGAAACCCAGGAGAGAATGCTCTTTGCAGTTAGGGAGGAAAACGTAGAATACGTCTGTAAGGCGTTTGAATATTACGAGTATCCTTGTGCGGTTATAGGCGAGGTAACCTCTGACAGCTTTATAAGGTTCATCTACGAAGGAAAGGAAATAGCTTCCCTTCCGTCTCAACTTCTCTTATCTCCTCCGCTTTACGCGTGGCCAATAAGGGAGAAAGCGAGGAAAATAAACGTGAAACCGAACGTTGAGCTCGAACAAGCAGTGCGCTCTGTTCTCGCTCACCCAGACCTAGCAAGTAAAGAGTGGGCGTACTCCCAGTTTGACTACGAAGTTGGGACGTCAACGGTAGTGAAGCCGGGGGAAGCGGACTCCGCCGTAGTCTCCCTGCCCAATGGCAAGCTGTTGGCCATAAAGGGAGACGCGAACCCAGACCTCTGCGCTGAGGACGCTTACGAGTGCGGGAAAGCCATATTTGCTGAAGCGTATAGGAACTTGGCTGTTGTGGGAGCTAGGGGAATAGCTGCGGTCGACCACCTCCAGTTTGGCGACCCCAAGAAGCCCGAGATATACAGCGACTTCGTTGACGCGGTTAGGGGGATTGGAGAGGCGGCGAGGTTCTTCTCCATACCCATCGTCGGGGGAAAGGTATCCTTCTACAACGAGAACAAAAAAGGCGTAGCTATAAAGCCCACGCCCCTCGTCGTGATGGCGGGGCTAGTGGAGGGAAAATTGCTCAAACCGAAAGTAGAGGAGGGGAGCCTAGTGCTTATCGGGTACACCAGGAACGAGATGAGGGGGTCGCTCTTTGCCAAGCTGTTTGGTCCCTATGGCGAAGTTCCCAAGGCGAGGTTACAGGAGGACTACTTAGCGAGCGAGGTCGTTCTCGACTTAATCAACCAGGGTACCATTCTCTTCGCAAAGGACGTGAACAGGGGAGGCCTTATGGGCTCCTTAATGGCTATCCTAAGCAAGGGCTACTCAGCTAAAGTTGACCCAGACAGGATCCTTGGAACTGATGACCTTATGGCTAAGTTATTCTCCGAGAACGGAGGGAGGTTTATTGTAATAACCAACTCTCCCGAAAGCGTAGTTGAGAGGGCAAAGAGGAGAGGGACGATAGCGTCAGTTATAGGGGAAGTGAAGAAGGGGAATTACCTCGAGATAGGCTCATGGAAACTTAACGTCAAGAAGGAGGTTGAGCACCACTCAAACTACCTGGAGGTGGAGATGAGTGATTAAAGAGCACTGCGGTGTGTTTGGAGTAAAGGGAGAGAACGCGGTAAGGTACGTGTATGAGGGGCTGAAGCTCCTCCAGCACAGGGGACAGGAATCTGCAGGTATATCCTTTGTGGAGAATGGTAGGTTGAAGACCGTGAAGGGACTGGGACTAGTTGAGGAGGCCTTAGGGGAAGGCATAGACAGTAACTCAAACGTGGGCATAGGCCACGTTAGGTACTCCACTACTGGGAAGACGACCTTGGAGGAGGCGCAGCCACTGAGCAACGAAGTTCTAGCAGTAGCGTTTAACGGCACCATAACAAACTATTTCGAGTTCGGCAACTTCTCCACAGATACGGAGTTTATCCTAAAATTCCTCAACAAGGATCTGGAGGACGGGAAGAGTTTAGTTCAAACTATTAAGCATTTCGTAGACGTGGCTGACGGAGCCTACTCCTTGTTAGTATTGACTAGGTCAGGGGAAATCTACTCAGTGAGGGACCCGAAGGGCTTCAGGCCACTAGTGCTCGGGAGAATAGGAAAGAGCGTTGTGGTGTCGTCGGAAGACTCACCTATAAGGCAACTGGGAGGTAAGGTAATTAGGGACGTGTATCCTGGGGAGGTTGTCGTGATCAAGGAAGGGGAAGTCTACTCCGAGGTGTTGGCGAGGTCGGAAGTAAGCACTTGCGCCTTCGAGTACATTTACTTTTCAAGGGCTGACAGCGTGATAGACGGTATTTCCGTATATAAGGCGAGGGAGAGGCTCGGAGAAGTGCTTTTCGAAAGGCACCCAGTTGACGCAGACATAGTAGTCCCAGTCCCCGACTCATCTAGGCCCATCGCCATTGGCTTTTCAAGGAGGGGTGGAATACCTCTTGAAGAGGCCCTTGTGAGAACCTTGGCGTCAAAGAGGTCCTTCATAATGCCTACAAACGAGAAGAGGAACGAGGTTCTTGAGGAGAAGTTCGGCGTAGTGGAGGAGGTCATAAACGGTAAGAGGGTCGTCCTCATAGACGACTCCATAGTCAGGGGGAACACCATGAAGAGGCTTATCTCCCTCTTAAGGAACGCCGGAGCTAAGGAAGTGCACTTGAGGATAGGCTCCCCTCCAATAAGGTACCCATGTTACATGGGGATTGACTTCCCCAGGAGGAGTGAGCTAGTGGCCTACGGAAAAACTGAGGAAGATATCGCCAGGGAGTTGGAAGCAGACTCCTTGGGCTACTTGACGGTGGAGGAAATGATTGAGGCAATAGGAAAGAATGCTCTGTGTACAGCTTGTTTCACTGGGAAATACCCACTAAAAGGTAAGTACCAAATGGAAAGACTAGAGATAGCTTTTAGGAGGTGAAGGGCATGGCTGGGATAGTAGGAGTGTTGGCGTTTGACAAGGTATGGAACGTCTCCAAGTTTTTGTACTACGCCCTAATAGGTCTACAGCACAGGGGTTACTCCTCCAGTGGAGTTGTACTACTAAACGGGGAGTTCTACAAGCACAGAGAAGACAAGTCTCCAGAAGACATGAGGCTCAACGGCGAGGGATGGGCTGGAATAGGCTACACTGGAAAGGAAAGGGCATACCCATTGGTCTACGAGGACGTAGCAGTTGTAGTGGACGGGATATTGAAGAACCCGGAGGCCTTAAGGAGATTGCCTAAGGACCCTGAGAAGACGCTCTCTGAGCTAGAGGGAGCCTTCTCGCTTGTGGCCTTAACTAGGGAAGGACAGATGATAGCTTACAGAGACGAAAGCGGTCTAAAGCCATTGACCTTGGGAGGATTTGGCTTCGACATGGCAATCGTAGCGTCTGAGAACGTAGCAATAAACGTAATAGGTGGGGAAGCGAGGAGGGAGATTTCTCCTGGGGAGATGATAATAGTTGACAAGTACTACATAGACTCTAAGAGGCTGAAGGAACCTAGGAGGAACTACTGCGCAATAGACTACGTCTACCAGTCCAGAATAGACGGCAAGATAAACGAGAGGGATATATATGCTTTGAGGGTTAGAATAGGGGAACAGTTGGCCAAGGAGAGGCCCATACAAGGAGACACAGTTATAGGAGTACCGGATACAGCGTTGCCGTTTGCAGTCGGGTACTCTAGGGCAACCGGTATACCCATTGACTTAGGGTTCACAAGGACTGGTAGTCCAATAAGGACGATGCTAGCGCAGGACAGCTTCCTTAAGGTCGTTGGGGTTCAACTAAAGCTAAACGTAGTGAAATCTGCAGTTTTCGGTAAGAGGGTCATCTTGATTGACGACTCAATGGTCACGGGACTCACGTTGAAGAACACGGTTATGAGCTTGAGGAGAGCTGGGGCAAAGGAGGTTCACGTGCTGATAGGAAGCCCCAAGCTGGTCTCGCACTGCCCCTACGGAGTTGACGTGCCCAAGTCTTCAGATCTAATAGCTGCTAACTTGAGCGACGAGGAAATAGCCAAGGTCATCGGAGCTAACTCCATTTATTGGCTAAGCTTGAAGGGGCTTTACGAGGTGATAGGAATTAACACAATATGCGTCGGATGTATGGTGGGGAGATACCCAAAGGTGATGTGAATGAAAGTCCTACTTATAGGCGACGGGGCCAGGGAAAACTCCCTTGCGTTCTCTATAGCCAAGTCTGGGAGATACCAGCTATACGCCTTTTCCTCTTACGTAAACCCTGGGATAAAGGAGAACGTAGACAAGACCAACGGGAAGTACTTCGTGGGCGACATCCTGTCAAAGGATGAGGTAAAGAGGGTAATTTCTCAAGTTAGCCCAGACTTTGGGGTCATAGGCCCAGAGGACCCGCTCTTCAACGGAGCTGCTGATGCCTTCAGGGAAGAGGGAATACCCGTAGTGGGGCCTTCAAGTAAGGCATCGACGATAGAGAAGTCAAAGGTATGGATGAGGAACTTGATGTGGAAGTACAACATCCCAGGGAGGCTTAGGTATAGGGCGTTCAACAACTTGGCGGACGCAGCAAAGTTCGTAGAGGAGTACGGCGGCTCAATAGCCATTAAACCCTCAGAGCAGGTAGGTGGTAAGGGTGTTAAGGTAGTCGCCGACATCCAGGCTTACCTCTCCCAAGAGAAAAGGAGGGCTGCAAGTAGGAGCGTCGACGAGATAGGCAGGTTGGTGAAGGACGAGGTGAAAATAATAATAGAGGAAAAAGTGGACGGTCCAGAGTACACCCTTCACGTCCTTACTGACGGGCGTAGCTTCCTGCCCTTGCCCCTGGCGCAAGACTACAAACACGCCTACCAGGACGGCATAGGGCCAGAAACTGGAGGGATGGGCTCTATCTCTGGTCCAGGCTATACGTTGCCCTTTATCGATGAGGACGAGTACAAAGCTACCTTCGAGATAGTAAAGCAGACTGCAGAAGCTATAAAGAAGGAGACCGGGGATGAATACGTGGGGTTCATATCTGGTCAAATGATGTTAACAGAGCTATGGGGACCAACGGTCATAGAGTTCTACTCTAGGCTCGGCGATCCAGAGGCCTCAGCAATTGTTCCAAGAATAACCAGCGATTTTGGAGAAATCCTGGAGCTGGCAGCAACGGGGAAGTTAAACAAGGCAAAGCTTGAGGTAGATCCAAGGCCTTCCATAGTTAGGGCCATCGCCCCCTTGGGCTATCCGCTAAACAGGGACTTAGCAAAGGGAAAGGAGATATCATTGGACTTACCTAAAATGAAGGAGATAGGATGCCAAGCGTTCTTTGGGGCAATATCCCTATATGGAGGAAAGCTCATAACCACTGGCTCTAGGGCCTTAGAGCTTGTAGCCATAGACGACACATACGAGGGAGCAGTGAAGAAGCTGGATCTGTGTACTTCCCTCGTGTCGTCAAACACGAAGCTCATATACCGCACAGACATAGGAAGGACAATAGAAGAACAAGTGGAGAAGGCAGAAATAGTGAGGTACTCGTACAAGGACAGGATAAAGAGGGGAGTTCTCGGAGCCTCAATGGACTGGTCTCCAAACGGTGGTCTCTGGTGAGCAAGTACACTGACGCAGGGGTGGACATAGGGAAGCAGAGGGAGCTCCACTCTAAGATAGCGGAAATGATCTCGTCCACGTACAGAAACGCCATAGTGGGGGCAGGCCACTACTCAGGGGTGGTGAAGGTAGGGACGCAGAACATAGCCATCCACGTGGACGGGGTGGGCACAAAGACCCTCCTCTCCCTAAAGACCGGGATATACGAACCCATCGGCGTGGACTGCGTTGCAATGAACGTTAACGACCTGGTCTCAATTGGGGCAAGGCCGGTAGCTTTGGTTGACTACCTAGCGCTAGAGAGGCCAATGGAAGACGTGGTGGAGCAGTTGACAAAGGGCTTGGTCAAGGGGGCTAAGGAGTCAGATGCTGAGATAGTAGGGGGAGAGACAGCAATAATGCCTGGAGTCATAAACGGCTACGACATTGCGTGCACAGCTATTGGCGTCGTTGATTCCCCAAAGCTGGGAAATGACGTGAGGCCAGGGGACGTGGTGCTAGGCCTAGGGAGCAACGGCGTCCACGCAAACGGCTTTTCGTTAGTCAGGAAGTTAATAGATGAGGGTAAGCTGTCCTTGAAGGACTGGGGAGAGGAGCTAATGAAGCCGACGAGGATCTACGTTAGGGAAATCCTCGCAGTCCTTGACAAGGTTAAGGCAGTTGCGCATATCACTGGAGGCTCATTTACCAAGCTCAGGAGAGTTACTAAATACGGGCTCGAGCTGAGGATGCCGGAACCACATGAAGTCTTTAAGGAAATAGAGAGGGCAGGGGTACCCCACGACGAAATGTACAGAGTGTTCAACATGGGGGTGGGAATGGTGGTCTTTACTGATAGAGAGAACGCGGAAGTTCTTAAAAACTTTTTATCGAGATACCATGAAGTTTTTGAGTTAGGTCAAGTAACTGAGGGGGACAAGATAAAAATTATTACGTATAAGAACGAAATTCTCTACCTATAGAATTTAATGTAGTCTTTTTAAACTCTAAATCTCAATTGTCACTCTAGTGACTATATATGAAACCTATAGATATAAAGTCTCTAATAAATTACGTAGCTTTGAAAATTTTGGGAGGTAGTGACTACTTGCTAGACGCGCTAGAGGAGTACTTGGTTAACGGAGAGGGACCTGCGATCGTTGCCCATAAGTATAACATATCAAAACATCAGCTCAGAGGTTACGCCCAGAGGATCATTGAGAAGAGCGGAAGCGAGCTTAGAGCCAAGAAGGTCATACCGATACTCAAGGAGATATCAAAGGACGTTAAACCGATTGTAGTTAGAGACGAGAACGGCGTGTACACTTGTTCAGTGTGCTACACAGTAATAGCCAAAGAAGACGCTGAGGAGCACGTAAGAAAATATCATAAGGATGTCCTTACGCTTACAATCGCAAGGATGGAAGAGAAGCTTAATGAAATAAGGGCTAAAAAGGCTAAGCCAGTAATATTTACTTCTGCAAGTTAAAAACAAGTTTTTAAAAGTAGACAGATTTTTGCGTTACTTTTTTCGAGTTTCAGAAGTATAACATATTTATTTGCGTTTCGACCTATTTTTACTAGGTTGTTATGCGAAAGGTGATTAGCGTTAGACTGAAAGAAGACGTATTAAGGGAAATAGATGAAAAGTGTCAAGCACTAGGTGTGGACAGTAGGACTGAGTTCATAAAAAAAGCTCTGGAATACTTCGTTCAAACTAAGAAGAAGTTTTAAGGCAGTCCTTCAACATTCTCTATATTTAGAAAAACGTAAATTTCATTTTGTTGATAGTTTTTAAATGAGCTGTCTGCCTTTTGAGTGAGATGAAAATAGTCTTAGCTTACTCGGGTGGTTTAGACACAACAGTAGCCATAAGGTGGTTGAAGGAAACCTTCAACGCTGATGTTGTGACAGTCAGTGTAGATGTGGGACAGAGTGACGATTTTAAGAAGCTCGAAGAAAGGGCATACCTTGCTGGCGCAGTAAAGCACTACACCATTGACGCAAAGGAAGAGTTTGCAAAAAGGTTCATTGCATACGACATCATAATGAACGGTTTATACGAGGACGTTTACCCCTTGTCCACTGCTCTAGCAAGGCCACTGATTGCAGAAAAAACTGTGGAGGTGGCCAAGAAGGAGGAAACAGAGTACGTGGCCCACGGTTCCACTTCAAAGGGAAACGACCAGGTTAGGTTTGACCTCGCCATAAAGGCCATGATGCCCAACGCTAAGATAATCGCGCCAGCTAGGATATGGAAGATGACGAGGGAGGACGAGGTAAAGTACGCAAGGGAGAGTGGCATCCCAATCAAGGTGGAGAGCACAAAGTACAGTATCGACGAGAACTTGTGGGGGAGGAGTATAGAGGGGGACGAAATTGCCGACCCGAGCGTTGAGGTGCCAGAAGAGGCCTTCGAGTGGACAAGGAGGGTAAAGCAGGGCAAGTTAAGGTTGTCGATAGAGTTCGACCGCGGAATTCCAATCAGGGTAAACGGGGAGAAGATGTCGCTCGTGGACCTCGTGAAGTTCCTAAACAGCGAAGTTGGGAAGTACGGGTTTGGAAGAGTTGAACATCTAGAGAACAGGGTAGTCGGTTTCAAGTCTAGGGAAAACTACGAGGTTCCAGCTGCCCTCGTCCTCATATCTGCCCACAAGGACCTCGAGAAGACAGTGTACACCCCCCTTGAGCTTAGGTTCAAAAAAGTAGCCGACGCCCAGTGGACTGACTTGGTTTACCAAGGCCTATGGTACGAACCTCTCAGGGAGACCCTCCAGTTAGTTGGAGAGCAGATGAACAAGTGGGTTTCAGGGGAAGTGAAGGTAGAGATTGATGGAAACGGAATGAGGATCCTTGGGAGGGACTCAAAGTACTCCCCGTACTCCGACAAGATTGCGAGCTACAACAAGGGCTGGTACCCTACTGATGAGATGGCTAGAGGGTTCATAGAAATATGGGGATTGCATTCCCTGCTGACGAGGCAAGTGAGGTACGGCTAGGATGCTGTACAGGAAGTGGGGGTCCAAGGAAGACGCTGTAATTAAGTACACCTCATCCGTTGACTCAGACTACGCTATCCTGGAACAGGTAAAGAAAGTCATGGAAGCTCACGTCGTAGAGCTATACTTGAACGGAGTCATAAGCAAAAAGACCGCAAGGGACATACTACTCGCAGTAAAGGAATTCAAGGAAATAAAGCAGGGTTACGAGGACGTACACGAAGCGCTCGAGGACCACATCCTTACCAAGGTGGGGGAGGAAGGCGGATGGGTCGGAATGGCGAGGTCCAGGAACGATCACGTTGCTACTGCACTGAGGTTGAAAATGAGGGAGGAGATCCTTGAGATCCTAGAGGACCTACTGGAGTTGAGGAAAGTTGTCTTGAATAAGGCAATGGAACACAAGACCACTCTGTTCCCTTCCTTTACTCACCTTCAACCCGCTCAGCCTACCACCTTCGCCCACTACCTCATGTACGTGGAGGAGGAGATAAGCTCTAGGTGGGGAGTCATCTTTAGCGTACTTAAGACGTTGAACAGGTCTCCACTAGGGTCTGGGGCAATCGTAGGTACTAACGTTAGGCTCAATAGGAAGAGGGAGGCGGAAATGTTGGGCTTTGACGGAGTAGTCGTTAACACCGTAAGCGCCACGTCCTCAAGGGCAGACATGATCTCGGCAATAGCTGAACTAGCTACCCTCATGCTATCCCTTAGCCGGATCGCTGAGGACCTGATATTCCTCTCCTCCTCCTTCGTGGGGTACTTAAGGCTACCAGACTCGCAAGTAAGTACCAGTAGCTTGATGCCGCAGAAGAGGAACGCAGTTACCATGGAAGTCCTAAGGGCAAAGGGAGGCGAATGCGTGGGAATTCTAACCTCCACCATGGCCATGTATAAGGGACTTCCCTCAGGTTACGACTTAGACCTACAAGAGATGAACTCCTACTACTGGAAGTGCACCTCCATTGTCAAGGCCACGATAGAAGTCCTTAAAGACCTCTTCCAAGGCATCCAAGTAGTCAAGAAGGACTTAGATAGTTCTACGTTAGCAACTGACGAAGCTGAAAGGTTGGCCTTAAATGGAAAACCTTATAGGCAGGCTTACTTTGAGGTTAAGGAAATGGTTCTCAGCGATAAGTTTACAAGTAAGATAACCCTTGAGGAATCGGTGAAGCTCAAGGCAGTCGCTGGTTCTCCAAATCCCCAAATCTTGGAGGAAGACCTTAAGGAAGCTCTCACCAGACTCGAGAGGGACTCGAAGTCCTTGGACGATTACGAGAACTTGATCCTGAGCAAAATTGGTCAGCTTAGGGTGGTGGAAGATGACGTTATGCAAGAGGGGCTATAAGGGTTACCTCTACTTGGAGGACGGGACTTTAATAGAGGGATGTGGCTTCGGAGCAAGGGGAGTAAGGGCGGGGGAGGTGGTCTTTACAACGTCAATGAACGGCTATCCAGAGAGCCTCACCGACCCCTCCTACAAGGGACAGATACTGGTAATCACCCACCCCCTAGTGGGAAATTACGGCGTGCCAAAGAAGGAGTACGAAAACGGCATCCTGAAGAACTTTGAGTCGGAGAGGATACAAGTGGAGGGACTAGTGGTGACAGAGGAGACAGATCCCAACAAGTGGAACTCATCTAAATCCCTCCATGAGTGGCTACAAGAGGAGGGAGTCCCTGGACTCTCTAACGTTGACACGAGGATGATAGTTAAGAGGGTGAGAACCAAGGGGACTATGATGGGGGTCATAGCCAGTGGGTACGAATTGGAGAACCCACAGAGGTTCTTGGAGAAGAAGTACGACGAGATCGACTTCACCCAGTTCACCTCCCCCAAGTCACCTATAGTGCACCCAAATAACGGAAAGACGATCGTATTAGTGGACTGTGGCATAAAGCATGGCATACTTTACGAGCTCTACTCCAGGGGCTTCACAATCGTAAGGGTTCCATGTAACTTCTCTGCTGATCAGATTATGGACTACATGCCCAATGGAGTGGTGTTTGGCAACGGCCCCGGGAACCCCAACCTAAAGCTAGAACTTGTTAACACAGTAAGGGGGGTGCTGGAGTACAAGGTTCCCGTAATGGGGATCTGCTTAGGTCATCAAGCTGTTGCCCTGGCCCTCGGCGGGAAAGTGAGGAAAATGAAGTACGGACATAGAGCGATAAATAAGCCCGTAGTTGACTTGACAGACAACAAGTGCTACATCTCTACCCATAACCACGGTTATGGAGTATACAAGGAGGACGTACCCTCCTCAATGAAGCCGTGGTTCTACAACCCCGACGACGGGGTTATAGAGGGCATGTACCACGAGAAGTTGCCCATAATCACAACCCAGTTCCACCCAGAGGCCCGGCCTGGACCTAACGACGTAACATGGGTCTTTGATAAGTTCAAGAAGATGGTGAGGTAATTTGGTGGAGAAGGTACTAGTCATAGGGTCTGGTCCAATAAAGATTGCCGAGGCAGCGGAGTTTGACTACAGCGGTAGTCAAGCGCTTAAGGCGCTGAAGGAGGAGGGAATTTCGACTATCCTCTTAAACTCCAACGTGGCTACGGTGCAGACAAGCTACAAAATAGCCGATAAAATATACATGCAACCTGTTACGTGGTGGTCGGCTGAAAAAGTAATAGAGCAGGAAAGGCCTGACGGGATAATGATAGGCTTTGGAGGGCAGACCGCCCTCAATGTAGGGATAGACCTATACAAAAAGGGTATCCTCCAGAAGTACGGGGTGAAGGTGCTAGGAACGCCAATTGAGGGAATTGAGAGAGCGCTGAGCAGGGAGAAGTTTAGGGAGACCATGATCCAAGTGGGTCTCACAGTCCCACCTTCGCTCTCTGCGAGGTCAGAGGAAGAGGCTCTAAAGAAAGCCAAGGAAATAGGCTACCCAGTCATGGTAAGAGTAAGCTTTAACTTAGGCGGTAGGGGTTCCATAGTAGCCTGGGACGAGGAAACGCTCAGGAAGAACATTGGCAGGGCCCTCTCGCAAAGTTATATTCACGAGGTGCTAATAGAGAAGTACCTCTACCACTGGAAGGAACTGGAGTACGAGGTAATGAGGGACAAGAAGGGAAACTCCGCGGTAATAGCGTGCATAGAGAACTTGGACCCAATGGGCGTTCATACCGGAGAGTCCACGGTAATAGCCCCATGCCAGACCTTGGACAACTACGAGTTCCAGAAAATGAGGACGCAGAGCATAGAGGTAGCGAAGTCCATTGACTTGATAGGCGAATGCAACGTCCAGTTCGCGTTAGATCCAAAGGGCTATAATAGCTACGTCATAGAGACCAACCCAAGGATGTCTAGGTCAAGCGCACTCGCGAGTAAGGCAACTGGTTACCCACTGGCTTACGTCTCCGCTAAGCTCGCCCTCGGCTACACTTTGGAGGAGGTAATAAACAAGGTCTCCGGCTCCACGTGTGCCTGCTTTGAGCCGAGCCTAGACTACGTAGTTATTAAGATACCTAGATGGGACCTTCAGAAGTTTGAAGAAGTGGAAAACAGCCTAGCCTCTGAGATGAAAAGCGTAGGAGAAGTAATGAGCATAGGGAGGTCGTTTGAAGAGGCAATCCAGAAGGCGATAAGGATGCTGGACATAGGCGAGCCAGGTTTAGTAGGAGGAAGGATCTACAACTCTTACGTGACTAAGGAGGAGATGTTGGAGAAGCTGAAGAATAGGTACCCTTACTGGTTCCTGTACGCCGCAAAGGCTTTCCAGCTAGGGGCCACGGTGGACGAAGTTTACGAGGCAACTGGGGTTGACAAGTTCTTCCTTGAGAAGATTAGAAAGGTAGTGGAGTTCTACGAAGGCCTCAAGAAGCACAAGACTCTCACCAAGGACATCCTAGAGGAGGCAAAGAGGTTGGGCCTTAGCGACGAGCAAATAGCCCAGGCATTAACCATAAGGACGGAAGACGTAACCAAGAAGAGGCTAGAGCTAAACCTATTGCCAAAGGTAAAGCAGATAGACACATTGGCTGGAGAGTGGCCCGCTGTCACCAACTACTTGTATCTAACGTATAGTGGACAGGAAGACGACATAGAGTTCTCAGAGTCTCCCAATAAGCTACTCGTGATAGGAGCGGGAGGGTTCAGGATAGGCGTGTCAGTTGAGTTTGACTGGGGAGTTGTGTCGTTATACAACGCTGCCTCTAAGTACTTTGACGACGTAGCCATACTGAACTATAACCCAGAGACAGTATCAACTGACTGGGACGTTGCAAAGAAGCTGTACTTTGACGAAATTTCCGTGGAGAGGATAATAGACTTACTCAAGAAGGAGAAGTTCAGATACGTCGCCACCTTCTCTGCAGGCCAAATAGGCAACTCCATAGCCAAATCCCTAGAGGACAACGGAATACAGCTCTTCGGTACTGCAGGGAGGAGCGTTGACGTGGCGGAGGACAGGGAAAAGTTCTCTGCCCTTTTGGACAAGTTGGGCCTCAGGCAACCTCCTTGGACCTCAGCTAGCTCAATGGAGGAAGCGAAGAAGTTTGTCGACTCAGTAGGTTACCCTGTGATAATAAGGCCAAGTTACGTGTTAAGTGGTTCTGCCATGGCGATTGCCTACAACGAGAGTGAACTAGTAGAGTTCCTAGGGAAGGCAACGGTGTCCACTAAGTACCCTGTAGTTGTCTCAAAATTCCTTGATAACGCCATCGAGGCAGAGATAGACGCAGTAAGCGATGGGAAAGGAGTAATAGGTACTGTACTGGAGCACGTTGAGGAGGCTGGAGTTCACAGCGGGGACGCTACAATGTCAATACCCTATAGGCAGTTGAGAGACGACGTGGTAAGGGAGATGAAGGAATTTGCCTTAAGACTGGCTAGAGAAATAGGGATCAAAGGTCCCTTCAACCTCCAGTTCGTGGTAAAGGACAACTATCCCTACATAATAGAGCTGAACTTGAGGGCCAGTAGGTCGATGCCCTTTACTAGTAAGGCTAAGGGAGTTAACTTAATAGAGAAGGCAGTAGACGGTATATTCAAGGGACTAGGATTGGACGAGTTCTACGACCCACCTTCCAAGGCATGGTCAGTGAAGTCACCACAGTTCTCCTGGGCTCAGCTCAAGGGAGCTTACCCGTTCCTTGGACCCGAGATGAGAAGTACTGGGGAAGCGGCGTCCTTTGGCTTTACCTTCCACGAAGCATTACTGAAGAGCTGGCTCTCGTCCTCTCCAAATAGGATACCATCTCAGGGAAAAGTGGCAATAGTCTACGGGAAAGGGAATAAGGAATACTTAAAGGCCACGGCAGAGAACCTCTCAAAGCTCGGACTAGAGGTACAGACCCTCTCCGGCTTCGAGGCTGACGGCTTTGAAGGGAAGAGCGAAAAGGACCTGATTAAGGAGATCACTTCAGGAAAGGTGGACTTAGTCTTGACTAATGGTTACTTAAAGGGAGTAGACTACGAGTTAAGGAGGACCGCCGTTGACTACAACGTACCTATAGTCCTAAACGCAAGGCTTGGCTACGAGCTCTCAAGGTCGTTTACCTTATCGTCCCTTACCTTTTACGAGATGAGAGTTTACGGAGGTGGTGTGTGATTAAGGTAGCCTTAGTAGTAGATATAATAAGACAAGAAGAGAAATTGCTCGTAAAAACCCTAAACGACCACCAGATACCTTACGACATAATCAACGTAGGGCAAGAGTCCCTACCGTTCAACAAGGCCTTGAGCAGATACAACGTCGGGATAATAAGGTCAGTGAGCATGTATAGGTCCTTATACGCAGCGGCAGTATTAGAGGGGGCTAACGTCCATACAATAAACTCGACAGAGGTAATCACAGTCGCAGGGGACAAGATACTTACCTACTCGAAGCTGTTCAAGGAAGGTATTCCAATACCGGACTCCATTATAGCAATGTCTCCAGACGCTACGCTAAAGGCGTATGAGCAAATGGGCTACCCGCTAATTGACAAACCCCCAATAGGTAGCTGGGGTAGGATGGTGTCGCTGATCAGGGACATATTCGAGGGAAAGACCATCATAGAGCACAGGGAGATGATGGGCAACTCAGCCCTCAAGGTCCACATAGTCCAAGAGTACGTCAAGTGGAAGGACAGGGACATAAGATGCATAGTGATGGGCAAGGAGTTGCTTGGCTGCTATGCGAGGAACATACCCCAGAATGAGTGGAGGGCTAACGTAGCCTTAGGAGGTAGCCCATCAAAAATTGAGGTGGACGACAAGTTAAGGGAGATAGCCTTGAAGGCGGCATCAGTGGTAAAAGGAGAGTTCATCTCCATAGACATCCTAGAGCACCCCAAGAAGGGCTACATTATAAACGAACTGAACGACGTGCCGGAGTTTAAGGGCTTTATGCTGGCTACGGGGATAAACGTCCCAGAAAAACTCGTAGAGTACCTAAAGTCAAACTTTTCCTAGGCTTGCCAAGAACACGTCGTGTCTGCTCTCTTCCAGGATCTTCCTCAGTTGGTCTATTTTTTGCCTCAGTCCAGGAACTAAGGACTTAGGGTATTCCATCTTCCAGAGGTTCTCGTAAATCACGTCCATGTACTCTAGGATACGTTCTGCCTCTTTCACCCCATCCCCCTTTCTGAGTTTCTCCAGCAGCGCCCTCCTCATTTCCCCAACTGCGTCAGCTATCCCAGTTATGTAGTATATGTCCGGAATACCCAGGTCGTTAGGTAGCCTCAGCTCTACGTCGAAGTAAAACGACAGCACTATTGACGCCTCAGCTAGCTCCTGGAATGCCGTTCCCACATCTCCGTAGAGCAGTTCAGGGTAGTTGGAGACTATCTGCTCAATCTCCCTTGCCTTGTTGACAGCTTCTTGGAACTTCTTCAAGGCCTCTTCCTTTTTCTGCCTGTGGGTAAGAGAAATGGTCTCTCCGCAGAGCCTAATTAGCTCCCTAGACTTCAAGAGGAGCTGTTCCCTACTGTCAGACCTAGCGGAGAGCTTTGGTTCAATGTTGTTCAAGAAGTCGATTATTTTGTCTACGTCCATAGGTATATAGGGAGGCGTGTAAATAAAAATTAAACGTGAGAAATGTACTTATACTCCTTAAACAGTATAAGTGTCTATGATAAAACGCGTAGCCGTAGTAGGCGCTGGGTTAATAGGTTCAGGTTGGGTAACTCTCCTCGCAAGTAAAGGGTACGAGGTCACTTTCTATACGGATAAGAAGGAAACGCTTGACAAGGGACTAGCGAAGGTCAAAGGGTACTTAGACGTTATGAAGAACTTGGGGCTAGTGGAGAAATCCTCAGAGGAATACGTGAAGAACGTAAAGCCCACCACTAACCTCGACGAGGCGATAAACGGGGCAGATTACGTAATAGAGGCGGTTATAGAGGACTATGACGTTAAGAAGAAGCTCTTCTCCTACTTGGACGAAAAACTAGGTAAGGAGGTGGTGCTGGGAAGTTCAACCTCTGGTCTGCTAATGACGGAAATACAAAAAGCGATGAAGAGATACCCTGAGAGGGGAATCATAATACACCCATGGAATCCACCCCACTTATTACCCCTAGTCGAGATCGTCCCCGGAGAGAAGACCTCCCAAACCGCGATAGACGTGAGCAAGGAGTTCATGGAGTCCTTGGACAGGGTCGTAGTAGTCCTCAAGAAGGAAGTACCAGGCTTCATTGGCAACAGACTAGCCTTTGCCCTCTTTAGAGAAGCTGTTTACCTCGTTGACGAGGGAGTGGCGACTGTGGAGGATATAGACAAGGTCATGACGGCAGCAATAGGCCTAAGGTGGGCATTCATGGGTCCCTTCTTAACTTACCACCTTGGCGGAGGCGAGGGAGGACTGGAGTACTTCTTCAGCAGGGGATTTGGCTACGGAGCAAACGAGTGGATGCACACCCTCGCTAAGTACGACAAGTTCCCCTACACTGGGGTAATGAAGGCAATACAGCAAATGAAGGACTACCAATTCATTAAGGGAAAGACGTTCCAAGAGATATCGAAGTGGAGGGACGAAAAACTGTTCAAAGTGTACAAGTTAGTATGGGGAGAGAAAACAGGAAAATGACTTTTTTTCCTATTTTACTCTTCTTTGAACTCCAGGATTCCTAGGTTCTCTAATAGACCCGAGTCCGTGATGTCGAACAATATCGCGTCTTCTTCTCCAGTATTTACATGGCTGTGCACAGCGTTTGCTGGAACCACGAAGACGTCGCCCTCTTCCCAGTAATACTTCTCCCCGTCAATTACGGAGTATCCCTTACCCTTGACTACTAGATATATTGAAGCCATGTTGTGAGAGTGGGGCTTAGTGCTCATCCCCTTCTGGATGTATTGGAATCCAGCCATCATTGTCGGGGTAAGACCCCTAGACCTCCCTGTCGATGGAGAGTATAGCATGATCTTGGCAACTCCCTTCTGCACCTTCCCCTCCTCAGCTATTAGTCTGAGGAGCTTTACTACCTTGTCGAATTTAATAACCTTCGGTTTTACTTTCTCTGGAGGCGTGGTATACTCCATGAAAGTTACTACCTTTAGGTCATCTCCCTCTATTTCCTGGACTAGATCCTTTACTTTTTCTGTGAACTCCTTTTGTCTGTCAACTCTTTTAAGGGACTGCATATTATGTTTAAATAGTATAAGTAGTTTAAAAAGGTGATTGTATGTATATACAGTGTTATATTAAAGAAGGAGACCAAACGTGCGTAGAAATATGCGGTAAAATAATTTGCGATCCAGAGACGGTTAAGGACTACGGCGCGCTTTGCGAGAAGTGTAACAAGGGAGACAGGAAATCGTGCCAGGAGATGATGGCGCGTTTTGGTTGCTGGAGTACTACTGGTTGGTGGCTCTGATCTGCTCTAACGACTTATCAACGCTGTTATTAAAACCGTTACCACTCCAGCTATGAATATAATCACTCCAGAGATGAGCTTTTCCTTCAAGTCCCCCTCGTAAAGCACCCCTAGAACAAATAATGAGGTCAAGGAAGTCCCTACGCCCAACATAACGCTTCGTGTGTAGGTGTAAACTAAAATTGGTATTAGTCCCAAGAAAGGTGAGACGCCATGAAGCAAAGCAGAGAGCACTATGGTGGACTTCATCCCGTACTCGTATATTGTGCCGTCTAGTTTTCTCATCATTTGCCTTTCCAAGTCCCTGAACTCCTTTTCCCTCTCCTTTGCCTCTACCACTAGGGCGTTCCACGTGGAAGAGACCGCTATGGCTATGATTCCGCTAGTCACAGACAAAAATATGTCTTGAGGGAGTATTTTGACTGCACTGCTAGATATTAGTATCCCAGTTGCCAAAAGTATACCGTCGAACGCCCCAAGGATTGTGTACCTCCTTAAGACGGACTTATCATATTTAAATGAGTACCTTAGACCTTGGATTACCTTTTCCAGCAACCCCGTTACGCTCCTCCTTATACTGATTCGTTTTAAATATTAGTGTTTTGTAGTTTACTATGAACCATGAACAAGGTATTACTTCTTGGCCTAGGGGTCTTAATCTTAGTGCTCACCTTTGCTGGCGTTTACCTTGCCTCAGGATACAAGACCACTCTAACGATATCCACAATTTCTACTACCCCACAAGATGATAACTACGTCCTAGAGGTCAAGGTGATAGTGAACTACGGTCCGTTTGGCGGAGAGTCTCCGCTGAGTAACGCTGTAGTGTGGGTAAAGGGAGCTAACGGATCCTTCTACCAGAACTACACTAACTCAGACGGCATAGCGACCTTTTACTTACCTCCAGGCAGCTACACGGTGGAAATAACTCAGCTTGGACACTACACTGTGCACGTGGAGTTAAATGCCAACAAGGAAGTCACGTTAAATTACGCCTATCTCTACGAATAAAACATTTTAATCCCTTTTCCTAACATTTTACTATGAGCGTTAAGATAGACGTCGTAGGGATAGACATACCAGAGGGAACTAACGTAATATTGGGGCAATCGCATTTCATAAAGACCGTCGAGGACTTATACGAGACCTTGGCTTCTTCTTCTCCCTCCCTAAAGTTTGGACTCGCGTTTTCTGAAGCGAGCGGTAAAAGGCTCATAAGGTGGGACGGGAATGACCAAGAGCTCGTTAAGTTGGCCATAGAGAACTTGAAGAAAATCTCCGCAGGGCACACATTCATAGTGTACTTGAAAAACGGCTATCCAATTAACGTGTTAAACAGGATAAAGTCTGTGGAAGAGGTTGTCAGGATATTCGCAGCTACCGCAAACCCATTACAAGTACTTGTAGCTGAGACAGACCAAGGGAGAGGAATAATAGGGGTGGTAGACGGCTACACTCCTCTAGGCGTCGAGGGAGAGGCGGACATAAAGGAGAGGAAGGAGATCCTCAGGAAGTTTGGATATAAGAGATAGCGCCTCGTCCATTAGTTTATCCGAGACTTCCACCTTATTTTTCAGGAAATTTATGAGGGAAGCGCATACTAGGATTAGGGCGTGAAGGTAGTCCTTTTCTTCCCCTTTTGCCCTCCTCCACTTTTCCTCGAGAATCTCGTGGGCTTCCCAAAACCTACACTGGTAGAAAAGCTCCGAGAACTTGCTGTTGACGTTGTTCGCGTCCACAACAAAGAGGGGTTCACCTAGCACTGTAACGACCTTCTGCGGGTCATCCATCACGTCTATTTCAGTAAACTTGCATTTCCTGACGTCAATTACTCTTACTCCCTCCAGTTTTTCCACGTTAATTGGAGGGTAAAAAAGAATGTAACGATTAGGCATGTTTATATCCTGAGATTGAGAGTATATAATTAATGAGCAAGGAAGCAACTCTTTATAGAAAAGAGAACGGTAGAGTTAGGTGCTTGGCCTGCGCTAGGAGGTGCCTTATAGGCGAGGGACAGACTGGCTTCTGCGGAGTGAGGACTGTGAGAAACGGAAAGCTCTACTTAGACGTTTACGGAAAGGTTGCAGCGGCGCACGTGGACCCAATAGAGAAGAAGCCTTTAGTCCACTTCAACCCTGGGTCCAAAGTGTTCTCCTTTTCCACCTATGGGTGTAACTGGATGTGCATGTACTGCCAGAACTACGACATAAGCCAAAGGAGAAGGGCTGAGGGGACCGAACTAACCCCAGAGGAAATAGTGGAGATGGCGATATCCTACGAGAGCGAGGGAATCACGTACACATACAATGAGCCTGCAATTTTTGCTGAATTCGCTCACGACGTTGGAGTGATCGCAAGGAAAAAAGGGCTCTTCAACACCATGGTTACAAATGGCTACTGGACGCCAGAACTAGTGGACTACGTAACTGATTTCCTTGACGCAGCAACAGTGGACTTTAAGGGTAACGGGGAGCCAAAGTTCATGAAGAGGTATACTGGAGCTTCAGGGCCGGAGCCGATTTTGGAGACAATCCAGGAGCTGCACAAAAGAGGTATACACGTGGAGATAACTGACCTAATTGTCCCGCAGATAGGGGACAGCCTAGAGTACGCCAAGGTTCTGTTGAAGAAGATATACGATATTCTTGGTCCAGACGTCCCTATACACTTCCTAAGATTTCATCCTGACTACAAGCTCAACTACCTACCTTCGACCCCAGTGGAAACACTTGAGGCCCACTACAAACTGGCCAAGGAGATGGGCTTCAAGTTCCCCTACATTGGCAACGTGCCTGGACACCCGTTTGAGAACACCTATTGCCCTAACTGCGGGAGAATGGTAATAAGAAGGTATGGGTTCCAGATACTTGAGTGGCACCTTACTGACGACATGAGGTGTAAGTACTGTGGGTATAAGCTCCCCATAAAGGGGAAGCTGTCAAAACACGCATTTGACGACAGGTTTGAGCCTGTGTTTATATAAAAAGATAGCTCACTTACCTTGAAAGTTGGGCTTCCTCTTCTCTAAAAACGCGTTTACCCCCTCCTTCTGGTCGTTGGTGGAGAACACGAAGCCCCATCCCAAGCTCTCCATGTTTAAGCCGTCCAATAGGGGGGCGTCGTTACCATACAGCACAACGCTCTTCAGTATCGAAAGTATTAACGGAGATTTCTCCATTAATTTCTGGGCGAACTTAATCGTTTCCTCCTCAAGTTTTTCCTTTGGGACTACCTTGTTGAGCAGACCAATCCTCTCTGCCTCTTGTGCTGTTATCCTGTCGCCTGTCATCATCATCTCCAAGGCCTTAGTCTTCCCAACGAGTCTCAATAATCTCTGCGTACCTCCAAAACCGGGGTATATGCCTAAGTTTATCTCAGGGAGGCCGAACATTGCGTCCTCTGAGGCAATCCTGAAGTCGCAAGCCATGGCAAGTTCCAGGCCACCTCCCAGAGCGTAGCCGTTTATCATGGCAATGGTGGGCTTTGGTACCCTCTCTATGTAGTCCATAAGTTCTCTGCCCTTCCTGGCCAACTCCCACGCTCCAGCTGGCGTCAGTTCCTTGAACTGGGAAATGTCTGCGCCTGCTGAGAACGCCTTTCCTCTCCCAGTAATCACTATGACCTTTACCTCGTTGTCTTCTTCATAGTTTTTAATTGCTGTCAATAATTCTTGAATCATTTTCATATTTATTGCGTTTAACTTATCAGGTCTGTTTAGAAAAACCCATCCAATACCATTGTCTTTTTTGACATCTACGGTCTCCATGTGTAGATATCTCTACAAAAAGATATTTAAAATAACGCTTTAATTCCGGTAGTTGGTAATATTAATCATGCAAGAGCTGGAAAAAGGAAGTATACTAACTTCTTTGACCTCTGCAGTGCCCATGGTCGGAGGCCCTATTACGGGGTTCCTGCTCGGAAGAAAGCTCAGGGACTTTGAGGAATCCCTGCCGTATCTGTTTATTTCTCTTCCGCTCTTCGTAATATCCTCTTCTCTAGTTTCCTTCTTCTTTATCAGAAGCTACCTCTACTTAGTGCTCATATACTCAGCCATCTCGCCAGTTTTAGTGAACTACTTGACCTCCAGGAAATACGAGAACATGACCATAAACGTAAACGAGTACTACATCGAGATCAAGTTCGACCTTCCAATGGACATGGAGAACTTTAGTGACCCCAACGAGGTATTCGAAAAGTTGCTCCACAAAGCCTTGAAAAAGATGAGGAACCCGTACTACTACTACAAGTTAAAGTCTTCCGGTTCATGTTCCAGCCTAAAGATTTCCCTTTCTGAGGACAAGATGGTACTGAGGAAGAGATGTGGTGACCTAATCATTGAGATAGAGATAAACAATAAGAAAATAGCCAACATGAAGGTGACAATTTCTTATTAACCAAGAACAACCTTCTTTTCTCTCGTTCTCCACGTAAGCTATTAATGAAGGAAGAAGAGTAATTTTACTGAAAAGAGCGTTTTCACTTAACGCAGAGGGAAGATTCCTTAGTTGGCTTGAAAAATCCTTAAATAATACTCATTAGCCTGATGATTATGACAGTTATAAGGAGGACGGCCAGGTATGGAGAGGAAACCTTAAACGAAGTCCACGCCTCTTCGGCATTTGGATTCCTCATGAGTCTAACGCTAAAGTACATGAGTACTGCAGACATAACAGAGGACACAATTAAGTAGGTAGTTCCAAGGTAAAAGTATAAGCTCAGAGCAAAGGGTATCATTAAGGTATTCGAGATGGCTATCATTTTGGCTGAGAAGTTTTCAGGCATAATTACAGGGAGCATTGGTATTCCAGCTTTAGCGTAATCCTCCTTATACCTTAGGGCAAGGGACCAGAAGTGCCCTGGAGTCCACATGAATATAAGGAAGCCCAGTAGGAATGAAGCGAGGTCAAACTTGTCTACCATGGCTGCGTACCCTGCCCACGCTGCAGCGCTGCCCGCAAATCCTCCAATGACTATGTTAAGGGGAGATCTAGGCTTTAGCCAAACTGTGTAAACCAGGATGTAGATTAGCCCTCCCAGTAGAATGAAGAACGAAGTCAGAGGGTTGGCTATTAGCCCAATAGCTGTACCTAAAAGCAACATAATTGAGCCTACCACTATTGCCTCCTTTTTATTCACATAGCCCATCACTGTAGGTCTCCTCGAAGTCCTCTTCATTACCTTGTCCTTCTCTATCTCTATTCCCTCATTTACGATCATCGATCCCCCTGAAGCTAGTGTACCCCCTATCAAAACTGCCGCGAGGTTCAACGGTAAAATTCTACCAGCTAGGAATGCACCTGCCAGAGCTGCTAAGTCTAGTAACCATATTATTCTAGGCTTACTTAACTTCGCATAATAGATTAACTTTGGCGTAAAACCCAGAGCCATCTTCTCGTGTTTAATTTCTGTCCTGAGAATAAAAATTTTTTTACAAGACGCTTGACTACATTGTCATTATTATAATTTCATATTAACTTTCCTTGAACTCAGTTATACTATCTGAAATAAAATTAATATGAATTACAGTAGTTCAGCCCCATTAATTATCAAGGATAGGTCGCTAAGGGCTCCGTAGGCGGCGTTTAATGGACCTGCTCCTGGTCCAATAATAGTGACCTTCTGGACGTCAGTCTCCACTTGCAGTGCGTTGTTTACTCCATCGACGTTGTATAGCTCGTCCCCTTGCCTTATCATCTCTGGACTAACCTTAATTACGTTCCTGTCCGCATAGGCCACTAGCTTTACCTTTGAGTTTTCCCTCTTAGCCCTTTCTATGTCCTCTTTAGTTACCCCCTTAATGCCAGTGAACTTCACGTCGTTAATTGTTACCCTGGACTTCAAGTACACGTTAGCAAGAATTGCTAGCTTCGCTGCGGCGTCGAAGCCGTTAACGTCCAGCTCTGGATTTGCTTCCGCATATCCCTTTGCCTGCGCTTCTTTTAATGCCTCCTCGTAGCTAAGCCCCTCGTACATTTTAGTCAATATATAGTTAGTGGTCCCGTTGAGTATCCCCCTAAGCCTTATTGTCTGCACGTAAGGCATGACCCTCGCCAAGTTTATTGAGGGCGTTCCGCTCATGACAGTCGCTTGAAAGCCCACCTTAGCGTTATGTCTTTTAGCTGTGTCCATTATCTCCTGGAACTTCAAGGCCAAGGGAGACTTGTTGGTAGTAATCACATGTATTCCTTGGCTTAACGCCCTCAAGTACAAGCTAAGCGACGGCTCTCCGTCCCTGTAGTTGGCTACGCTCATGTCCACCACTACGTCAGGCTTTACCTCCTCCAATGCTTCTAATGCGGTTAACCTCTTCTCCGTCGCAAACTCCTCCGCGTCTCTAAACATGACCCCCCTGCTAGTCACTATGGCCGAAATCGTTGCGTTTACCTTTTTCTCGTGCAACAACTTCCGAAACGCCTTTCCCACGTTGCCATATCCCACGAGCATTAGCCTCAAGTTATAACGACCTCGTGAGCAATTTTACCCCCTATCTTAGATAAAAGATTAGATGTGATCTGGACAGCCTCTGCAACCAGTTCGTTTCTTACGTTTGGCACTCCAGCCCCTATTACTAGGACGTCCTTAGTGTTTAGGTCGACGCTAGTCAAAATGGAGTCCCTGTGGGGATAGATATGCATTACCCTCCCTTCGCCATCAACAAGAATGGGTATCCCCTTCTCCACCTTTTCTGGGCTCTTTTTGCCTATTCCAAGGAACTCCTCGTCTCCCTTAGATATAACCAAGGAGGGTTCCCCCATTATCTTTGCCAAGTCGTATATTCCTATTGGCACCAACGTTTTAGCGCTAGCAATGTTCCCTGCGTCCACTATATCGTTTATTCTCGGAAGTTTCCCGTTCCTCGCAATCCTCCTCCTTAATGCCTCTCCGCTAGGCCTAACCTTAGTTGGGTCCACGCCAATCCTCCAGTAGAAGTCCCTATAAGCCCTCACAACTGGGTCGTTCTTCAGCGAGTCTGGGTCTTGTCCCGAGAACTCCTCTTCAATCCTTCTGATCTCTTCCTCTAAGTTGCCCTGCCCGTTCCTTAAACCCAGAACTTCTGTGTAGGCTATGAAAATTCCCATGTCTTTGCATTCCTTTGAGACTGTTACTCTCATCTTACCTCATAAGAAATAAGTAGCCTGGACTTTTTAACGCCTCTTATTTGTGAAAGCTTCGAGTTAAGATTTACAAGTTCGCTCCTAGTTCCCCTTACAGCTATCGCCTCCATGCAGTCCCTCTCATTTAAGTGGAGGTGCATAGTGGAGATTATTCTGTCTAGGTACTCGTGCTGGAGTTCTAGGAACATCCTGGAGGCTTCGTGCTCGTCGTACACCACATTTATTATACCGTATACCACCGTATCGTCCTTTTCGTTCTCGTCCAGGAAGTTCCTCAACGCTATTTGGAAGATCTTTGACCTATCCCCTATCGCGTTCTCCTCCATGAACTTATTCAGCTCTTGTACCAGCTCTTTTGGCAGTGACACACTAAGTTTTTCAACGTTCATATGCTATATTTTGTCGGTGAAGCTTTTAAAATGCATGAGCTATTGACAGAGGCAGAGAGAGAAGGAGCGTCGTTTGCTGACTTGAGGTACTATAAGGTAAAGGAGGTATCCCTAGTTGTGAGTGAGAGCAGGAAGTACGTCCCAGTGAACGGGGTAGAGGAGGGGTACTCTCTAAGGGTACTCTACAACGGTAACTGGGGCTACTCCAGCTTTGTGTCTGGGGGGAAGGAGATGGTTAAGAGTGCGATCGACAGCGCGATCGGGGACTCGAGGGTCAACATAGTTTTCCTGCCTTCAAAGAAGGACGAGGTAAAGGTAAAGGAGAGGGAGCCCCTGACTAAGTCAATAGAGGAAGTGGCGAAGGACTTGTCTATGCTGAAGGACGAGCTGATGAGGGACCAGAGGGTGAAGTCGGTTAACGTTAGATACTACAACGACGTTTTCCACAAGGAGTACTTCAGCAGCGAGGGGAGGGAGATACTCCAAGAGTACTCCCTTTCTGGGATATACGTGACGGTAATAGCTAGGGAAGCAGACAGAGTTGCCTCAGCCTTTATAGGGAAGTCCACAGTCTTGGGCTACCCACTGGAGGTGTTTGACGTCAACGAGATCATCTCCACGATTAGGAGGAGGATTGAGAACCAGCTGAAAGGAGTCATCCCCAAGGCCGGGACTTACGAGACAGTCCTAGCCCCAGATGTAGTAGGGGTCTTCTCCCACGAGGCTCTAGGTCACTTAGCTGAGGCAGACTTGGCGACAAACGGGATACTGGAGTCCCTAAAGGGAAAGAGGATAGCCCCAGAGTTCGTCAGCGTCTCCGACTCCCCTTCCCTCCCCTACGATATGGCAATTGGGATCACCCCATACGACGATGAGGGAGTGGAGGGCAGAGAGGTGAAGATCATAGAAAAGGGGGTAGTTAAAGAGTTCATGACTGATAGGTACTACTCCGCCTATCTGGGACAAAAGCCCACGGGAAACGCTAGGGCTGAGAGCTTTAGGATGCCAGTGCTAATTAGGATGAGAAATACCTTCATGTACCCGGGCGACTGGAAACTGGACGAAATGATCAAGGAAGTGAAGGAAGGGTACCTCTTGTTCTCCCCCTTGGGCGGTCAGACAAGCCCAGACGGCTCTTTCCAGTTTGGAATACAAGAGGGGTATAGGATAGAAAAAGGGGAGGTAAAGGAGCCCCTCAGGAACGTTGGTATCTCCGGCTACACCTTAGAGACGCTCAACAACATATCGGCGGTATCCAAGGAGTTCGACGTTTGGCCAGGCTTCTGCGGTAAAGGCGGACAAAGCGTCCCAGTGGGCACTGGTGGCCCGTACATTAAGGTAAAGGTAAAGGTGGGAGGAGTTGCTTGACAAGGTAATCTCAAAGGCAAAAAACCTAGGCTTCTCAGCGGAGCTATTTTACGTCAAGAGGAGGGAGTTCTCAGTGAGGATAGAAAGACAATACTCTTCCAAGGACCTCTTCGAGGAAGGATACGGACTAAGGGTGTTCAAGGAAGGGAAGATGGGCTTCGCTTTTTCCACCAGACCAAGCGAGAGCCTAGTGGAGGATGCCATAAGCGCGTGGAAGGTCTCAGAGGAGGACGAAGCAAACCAGATTCCCCTTCCGTCTAAGGTAAACTACTTGCCGCTCGCCAAGGAATTCGATCTAAGGGAGGTAACGCTGAAGTACGTGGAGACTCTGAGGGAGCTCTACGATTCGGTAAACGTGATAACGATCCACTCAGAGGCCTACGAAAGCACGGTGGGCTTGATAAACACTGAGGGCCTTCATGTGGAAGAGAGGAGAAAGGGAATTAGCGTAGTGGTAATGGCAAACAGCAAGGAAGGGACCAACGTTTCTCCGGAGATCGTGGAGTACAAGTCTTTCAGAGACCCTTCCACGGACGTCGGTGACTTAATTGAGGAGGTAAAGGCCAAGGTTGACGCGACCAAGAACAGGGAGAAGATTAAAGGAAAGGTTGACGCTCTAATACTTACGCCAAAGGCAGTTGCGGAGCTGGTTTTCCCTCTCCTATCTCACGCCGTTAGCAGGGAAAACCAGTTCAGGGGGAAGAGCCCCTTAAGGCAGGGGATGCAGGTAAACGAAGGCCTTAAGGTATTTGACGACCCGACCCTCCAAGACTCCGTGTACTCTAGGTCTTTCGACGGAGAAGGGCAGGGGTCAAGGATTAACGTGGTAATAGACAAGGAAGTAAAGGGATTCCTCAGCAATTGGTTCTGGGCGCTGAAGTCCAAGAGCGAGCACACGGCCTCAGCTTCCAGGAGCTACCTCACTACTCCTGGCATATCTCCCTCAAACTTGGTCATAGAGCACAAGGACCTTCTAGAAAGCGGAGAGAACTACCTCGTAGTAGATCAAGTTCAGGGAGTCCACACGAGCAACTTTGACACGGGAGAGTTCAGCGTAACAGCTCCAGTGGCGTGGTTCTCCAAGGACATGAAAGGAGTAAGAGACGTCATAATCACCGGCAACCTAGTTGACTTACTGAGGGGTATAGAGGCGGAAGGGAAGGAAAGGAAATTAGTAGACAATGTATTGTCTGGAGAGCTTTTAATAAGAGGATTGCACGTCTCCTAATCAGTAATTAAATTTAATATTTCTTTTCTCCAATAAGAATTCATGTTCTCCCATATACTCGTAGCTTATGACGGTTCGGAAAACTCAAAGAGAGCGCTAAACGTCGCCATAGAACTAGCTTCAAAGTACTCGGCCAAACTGGACGTTGTGGAGGTCGTTGACTCGACGATTTTTGCTGGTGCAGGTATTGCTCCAGTCCCTGCAGAAGTGATTGAGAGTGTCTACAACAAGGCTAAGAGCGACGTGGAGGAGGCAAAGAAGCAGGCAGCCTCTAAGGGGGTAAACGCCGAAGGAGTGGTACTTGAAGGGGAACCAGCTGGGGCAATCCTCGACTACGTGGCTAAAAACAAGGTTGACCTTATAGTCACAGGGAGCAGAGGTCTTTCTACATTTAAGAGGATCCTATTAGGTAGCGTATCCACTAGGATTGTCGAGGAGGCCAAGATACCGGTACTCGTTGTAAAGTAATTTTTATACCTCTTTTTCCATTATACCAAATGAGAGTAGTTGTAGTTGGGAGCGGGCCCGCAGGACTTTACGCAGCAATAACAGCCAGCTCATATGCTAAGGTGAAGCTAATAGAAAAAGATGAAAAGCTTGGGGGAACTTGCGTCCTCTACGGTTGCATACCGTCCAAGGCAATGCTCCACCCTGGGGCGATTGCGTATCAGCTCGGAAGGCTTGGCAAAAAAGTAGAGTTCTCCTTTGAGGATGCTAAAAAGTTAGCGAAGGACGCCATTAACAGGCTGTCAAAGGGAGTTGAGGCGACCTTGGAGAGCTACAGCGTGGAGGTTGTGCATGGCTTAGCCTCCCTTAGCTCTGGTAAAATAAACGTGGGTGGGCAGAGCATGGAGGCAGACTCTGTGGTGCTAGCCCTTGGTACTGAGAAGCCCAACCTTAAGGGAACAATAGCCTCAGACGACATTCCCTACTTAGACGGACAGTTTAACGTGGTAGGGCTAATAGGCGGAGGAGTTGGGGGAGTCGAGTACGGATGGCTTTTCAAGACGCTGGGAAAGGAAGTTCACATATTTGAAAAGGAGAACAAGCTATTGCCTTACTTAGATGACGACTTAAGATCCGAGGTCACCAAGTATTTCCAGAGACTTGGAGTAAAGTTGCACCTAGGCGACTTAGCGAAGGTAGATGAGAAAAAGGTCTTGTTCGGTAATGAAACCGTTAACGTGGACCTAGTAGTATTCACGTTCGGGAGAAGGCCTTCCTTGAAGGGGTTCGATGGGATGTTCTCTAGCTGGATAAAAACAGACGAGAGGATGTACACCGGAGTAGGCAGCATATACGCGGCAGGTGACGTAACTGGGAGCTTTACGGCACACGAAGCAATACACAAGGGGATAATAGCCGGGAAGAACGCTGTAGGCATTAAGGAAAAGTACGTGGGCGAGATGGTACCAAAAGTCATCTATACCGAGCCCCAGATAGCGTACGTTGGTAAAATGGAGGGTCAATGCGTCAGGGTGAACATGACTGAAAACCCTAGGGCCATAGCCGAGAAGGAGACGGAAGGCTTCGTAAAGGTCTGTCAAAAAGAAGGAAGGATAACTGGAGCAGTGGCCTTCAGTGAGAGGGCGGAGGAAATAGTGACAATAGCGTCGGCACTATCCAAAATGCCTCTTTCAGAGGCAAAGGAATTCTTCGCCCCCCACCCCTCTTACCTTGAGTCGCTCTGGGAGGCTCTAAGAAGACTCCAGCCTTAGGACGTCCTCCACTTCAAATATACCGCAGTCAGTTATTAGCCTTCCGTAGTTGTCCACGAACAGGGCCTCGCACTCCTTTGCAAAGTCCTTGCCGTAGATTTTCACCTTCTCGTTCTTTATCGACAAATAGCGGTTGACCTCTTCTATCGCTTCCTTGTCCCCTATCTTTAGGTACTCGTCGATGGACTTAACGAGCTCGAGCAGTAATTCGTCGTTGTTGAACTCCTTTCCCGTCTCTAGGAAGAGTGAAGTAGCGGATATCCCTTGAGGAAAAGCGGTAACGTTAGTGTTGACTCCAGGGCCTATGAAAATCGTGGAAGTCTCACCTTGAGCTATCGCCTCCACGAGGACTCCTGAAATCTTCTTCTTGTTAACCACTATGTCGTTTGGCCACCTTATCCTCGCATCTACGTACTTGCCTAAGACTTGCCTTATGGCGAGAGAGGACTTCAAGGTAGCCATTGGCACTTGATCCGTGGGGAAATTGTACTTGACGTAGGTAAACCAGAGGCCTCCCTTTGGCGAATACCACTCCCTTCCGTACCTACCCCTAGCCTTGGTCTGCTCCTCTGCAACTACTACGTACTCGGAATAGAGCAGAGAATAAACTGCTTCCGCAAAATCTTGGGTCGAGGTGACCTTGTCCAGCCTAATTACCAACATATTTCTCTATATCCTCCATCTCCTTAATAATTGACATCCCAGATGCCTTCCTTGCCCTATTCATGATTGCCAATCCTATTCCAGTCTCGGGAAAGGACTGTAAAACACCAAGGTCCACGTCCAACGTATCTAATTTCCTAAACGATGCGAACAAGTTCTTCGCCACCTCGTACAAGTTCTTCTCGCTACCCAGAATTATTTTAGGGTCGTCAAACATGGGAGCCTTCTCGGTCGAGCACAGCACGGCCACCTTGTACTTTTTCCTCAGCGTCTCCACCACTTCCCTGAAAATTGACATATTTTCTACTAAGAGCATCTTTTTCCTAGGAGCATAGTGCTTGTACTTCATGCCCGGGGCCAAGGCAACTTTAAACCCGCCAGTCCTTATCTCCTCGGGGACAACTATCTTGCCAAATATCTTCTCCAGCTCCTCCACTGTGAACGGCCCTGGCCTAAGTAGGACTGGTGGATCAACGGTGACGTTAATTATGGTGGACTCCACTCCAAAGAACGTCTCTCCGCCGTCAATTATAACGTCTACCTTGTCGTCTAAGTCGTCTATTACGTCCTCAGCCCTTGTGGGGCTAGGTCTCATAGCCAAGTTGGCGCTTGGGGCAGCTATAGGGACGCCACTTTCCCTTATAAGCTGAAGAGCTATGGGATGTGCAGGCATCCTTACTGCCACAGTGTCAAGGCCCCCAGTGGTTTCCTTTGGGACTTTATCGGTCTTAGGTAAGACAAAGGTTAGGGGTCCTGGCCATACCTTCTGAGCCACCTCGAGCACATGGTCTGGTATGTTCCTTGCTACCTCGAAGAGCTGGTCTAGGTCGGAAATGTGGACTATTAGGGGGTTATCCATGGGCCTGTTCTTTACTTTGAAAACCTTTACTGCAGCCTCCGGATTGAGGGCGTCCCCACCGAGCCCGTAAACTGTCTCAGTGGGGAATGCTACTAAACCCCCCTTCTTTATGACCTCTGCAGCTATCCTTATCTTGTCGATTTCAGGATTCAAAGGGTCTACCTTAATTATCATAAACTAAAGGAGAAGCTCATTAGGCTTTATTTTTATCCACAAACCATAAAGCTCGCAGTTCCATGTTGATAAAAGCTGAGGGGTGATTGATGAGGTGATCTCTGATACACGTGATGAACAAATGAAAAATTTCCATTTTTCCTAGATACAGAATTGACGGTTACAGAGAGAGTATTTACTTGCGATAAAAGTTTTGTTAAAAAAGTATATAATTTGTCACTACGATTAACTAAATGATGCACTGTGACTGAAGAGCTATTGTTAGTTGGAAACGTGGAGGAGTCAGCCAAAAAGGCGGCCCAATGGCTAATAAACAGGAAACCCATCAGGAAGCTCATAGACTGGGGAATTTCCTTCTCGCTGTGGCCACCTCACCTTACCACCAGTTGCTGTGGAACTGAGTTCGGGGCCTTTGCCGCAGCAAGGTTCGACGGGGAAAGGTTTGGCCTTCTTCCGTTCTCCTCAGCAAGGCAATCAAACTTGCTCGTGATTGAGGGGACTATGACGAGGAAGATGGCCAGAGCGGCGAGGATAGTGTGGGAACAGATGCCGGAGCCCAAGTATGTAATATCCATGGGTGCGTGTAGTTTAGAGGGAGGGATATTCTGGAATTCCTATAACACGGTCTTGCCATCGGAGATAGGGATCCCAGTCGACATCTACTTACCAGGCTGTCCAACAAGACCTGAAGCTATAGCCAGAGGTCTCTTAATGCTACAGAAGAAGATAAGGAATCACGAGATAAGCAAGTAGACGTTGTTTACGTTAGTGTATGTTAGCCCAGTTTTTACTGTTACCCCGTACTTCTCCAGCAACTCGTAACTGGAGTGATTTGCCAGGGCTTCGTTTATCTCTCTGTAGCCTAGGTCAAGTCCTTCATCTATAACGCAACCGGCGTATTCGCTGTTGCCGTCTATACCGTCAGTGGCTATGGCGTACAGCTTGAACCTACCCCTTTTTCTTACCCACTTTAGGAAGGATAACGCGACTTCTCCGTTTCTCCCTCCCTTTCCTACCCTCTCCCCCTTCCTTATGGTGACCTCTGGCTCCCCTCCAACTATTAGTGAAAACCTACCGGAAAAGGGGATCGAGTACTCCATTGAGGAGTTGTAGATCGAGGCAAGGTTTTCCCCAAAGCTACTTGCCTCACCCCTTATTTCTGAAGTAAGTATAAAGGGGTTTGGGAGGATCTGAGAGAGGCGTTTTAGCACCTGCATATTGTCTAAGATAACGAAGTTCCTGACGTTTTCTAGATTCTTTGGCGTCTCCTTCAAAAAGGGCGAGTACTTTTCGAGGCCTATCCTGGAGAGGATTTCTCTTGCATCCTCCACCGTGGAGGGGTCTGGGGCTGTAGGTCCGCTGCCGATGCTACTCAAGTCGTTCCCTGGGACGTCGCTGACTATAAAGGTGACCACGGGGGCCTTGGACAGTAGGGCCAAGTTGCCTCCCTTGACCGTGGAGAGGTGTTTCCTAACTACGTTGATCTCGTTTATGGAAAGTCCAGAGGAGACTAGGGTCCTGTTGAGCTCGTAAAACTCCTCCAAGGGTATAATGGGATCCTCCATGAGGGCAGATGCACCGCCAGAGAGTAAGAAGAGGACTAGGTCGTAGTTCTCCTTTGCTAGAGCTTCCTTTATCTCCCTTGCCGACCTCACGCTGAGCTCGCTGACGTTGGGATGCGTGGACTCTATGACTTCGGCATCGAGCACCACATTTGAGCCCTTGGGGGTCACTACTACGCTTCTCACCGGCTTTACCCTCTCAAGGAAGAACTTGGCCATCTTATATGAGGCCTTTCCAACGGAGATAAGCAGGGGCCTCTCGAAGGTAACGCTAAAGTTCCCATAGGTGAGCTTGTTGCCCTCAATCTTCACTTTTTCCTTCAGCACTAGGTAAGGGTCTGAGAACTCCAAGATCTTTCTTACTATTTCGTCCAATTCCTATCAAGAGTATTCCGAACAAGATAATTAAAAACCCTAAGATATCTAGTGCTGTTCCTGGATATACAGAGAACGCGGAGTAGACTACGCTAAACGCTCCCCCTAATATTGAAGAGAGCGTCTTCACGCTACCCCAGACCCTTCCCATCACTTGGTTTGGAACGTTAAGCCTCATTATCGACCTCCAGCTCACGTTCTGGAACGACGTAAAAATTCCCCTAATGACAACTAACGTAAAGACAGTGTAGTCCTTGAATAGGGACATGGAGATCATGGATACCCCCAACCCTAGGGCACCTAGTGTTGCAGTGGAAAAGAGAAACCTCTCGCTGAACCTCGAGGACAGGAAAGCTCCAACTCCGCTACCCACAGTGGTAAACGCCGACACCAACGCTAAGCTCTGCTCATCCTTGAAGACGTCAAAGGCGTAGCTGTTTACAATAACGGGAGCTATGCCAACAAAGGCAAAGGCCACGGAGAACACGAGTATTGAGAGCTTCATATTGCTCAGCGAAAGGCTTTCTTTTTCCACCCTTCCCTTGCTGAGCGGGATTAGTGAAATGAACACAGCCGAGAGTACTCTCGTCGCAGAGATGAGGAACAAATAGGCTAGGGTTCCAAGGAAAGGAAAGGCTAAAGCTAGGACTCCTCCTGTCAACGAGAACAGGGATATGGTAAGGGAGTTTAAGGATGTTGCCCCTATTACCTCTCCCCTCTTAAGCACGGACTGAATTATCCCTGCGGAGAAGGGAGAGGAAAAGGAGACCAAGAAGGTTACTGCCAAGTAAGATACTACTAAAGCGGAAACCCCAAAGGAAGAAGAAATAATGAAGACCCCCTGTAGAACCCTTAGCAGGACAAGCGTCCTCTTTCTGTTTACCCTGTCAGCTAGGAAGCCCGAGGGGAACGGCGCTAGGGCGGATATCACCATGGATATTCCAGACACTCCGGCGTATAAGGGTGTGGAGAGGCGAAGCAGAAGATAGGCCACTGCTATGGTGTACATTACCCCAGAGACGTGCATAAGGGAAGTAGCTAACCAGTAATACCTATACCCCTTATTTTCCCTTAACGCCTTTACTAGTTTCATTTTCCCTAAACTCCTTGTACAGCTGTGAGGCCGCTCTTCTACCTTCCTTCGTTAGGTCAAAGTATATGCCCTTAGGTTTGTGTCCCATTTCCTTTGCCTTTACCTTTAGCCAGGGTTTAACTGAAGAGGTTACGGATTTCTTTAACGCCCCCTGGAACCTAGTGAGGTATCCCATCTTCTCAAGCTCCCTACAGGCTAAGTCTATTTCGTCCTCGTTGTACTTTGGGGCCCAACCGCTCTCTCCTAAGAGCCTCCTAGCCATATACCAAGGATTATCTGGGCCGTACTTGTATATGTGCACGAGAATTTTCTTCATTAGTTCGTTTAGCTCAGGCGTTTACCATCACCTGCTCTGCGAGGGCCCTTGGCACTTCTACTAGATTACCGTCTACCATCACAAAGATCTTATCGCCCTCCTTCTTGACGGATATTGTCCTCCCTGGGATTAACCCCATCTTTTCAGCCTCCCTTAGTATCCACTCCTCTTCCTTTACTATCATGACTACCTTGTACGAGCCCGACTGAGCTTGAGAAAGCGGAGTTCCCTTCACCTCTCCCCTTCCTGGTATTGGGTGCCCGTGTGGGCACGTTGACGGGAAGCCCAAGACTGCGTCTATTCTGTCTAAGACGTCGTTTGGCCATATGTGCTCCAACTTGTGAGCTATTTCATGGGCCCTAATCCAGTCGAGGCCCAAGACGTCCGTCAACAGCCTCTCTGAGAGCCTATGAGACCTTATCAACCTCTCGGCCAGTTGCTTTCCCTCTGGCGTAAGCCTTATCCCCTTTCTGTCCCTCACTATTAGCCCGAGGAATTCCAGCCTGCTTATTGCCTTGCTTATGGTCCCCGGTGATACACTAAAGGCCACGATCAAGTCGGAGACCTTAGCGTGGCCCCTCTGGGTCTCTATCTCATATATCTCCTTCAAGTAGTTTTCCAGGGGCTCGGAGAGTTCAACCATTATATTAAGCTTTGACTTTGGCTTTAATAATCTCGATAAGCCTACATACTGACTCCTCCTTGGCGAAGACCTCTATGTGAGTGTCGAACTTGCCGTTTATACCGTTGTTTCTTAAGTACCGCTTGAGGTTCTCTATAGCCTCGTCTACTGCTGAAGAAATGTGCGGATGAAATCCAGATTTAGTCACAACCTCAGGTAGATCCAAGTTATCTACCCTCACGACTGCGTAGAATTTTTTCCTATCTAAGTCCATGGCGGACTCTCCAAACAATTACTTGGCATTGTATGTAAAAAGGTTAAGGTTAACAATTCGAACTTAAGAAAGTTATTAAAGGTGTTTTCTCAAACTAGAATGTATGTATAAGTTAGTTGTGAAGGTGGATAGCAAATCCTCTAGGAGCTCTTTGTTAACGTTCAAGAAGGCCGGGTTCATCCCACTCTATTACAGAAAGGATGGCAACAGAGAAGTTTACACGGCCCTATATAAGTCCAACGATATCAACGAATTGAAGGAGGCACTAGTTGACTTAGCCTACCTACTTTCCAGGGAGGGGAAGACGGGAGGGCACGACTTCGCTGTAGTCTATCAAGTTCAAGACAAGTACTTGGGTAAAGGCCTAGGTGGTGCACTTGGCGCTGGTGTAGGATGGCAACTTGGCGGAATTGGCGGAATGATACTGGGTTTACTAGGTGGGCTTATTTTGGGCGAGTTAATAGATATAGAGATGGGAGAAAGACTGGTAGGTGTATGGGGATGGCCAATCTCGATAGCGTATTAGCCAACAGACTAGGCAGTTCTCTAATAGGATTACTGATGTTTGGCAGCGCTCTATACTTGGTTCTGACAATTCACTTTAGCCTTAGCCAGCTTCTGGGCGTTGCGCTGAACTTCAATCCATACCCCTTCTACTTTGTAGGCCTCGTAATAGGCTTTGAGAGGCTAATCTTCGGGATCACAGGTGACAAGAGGCTTTACTACCTTATCATGGGGGAGAAGAGCGACCTAACTATTTACTTCATTCAAAGCATATTCATATTCGGGATAATAATAGGGGCTTACATAGGTGCATACGCGCTGTTCTTAAGCGGTATACTCGACAGGTTAGCTGAACTCGGAGAAGGAGTAAGTTTCGTCCTCTTCGCCATATCGCTCCTAAAAATGCCTTGATTTTTTACACTTAAGTAGAAGCCAAGGGCCCATCCTTTTACTGTCCTCCAATTCAAGGCCAGCCTCCTTGATCGAGGAAAGGTAGAAGTCCCTGTGCTTTAGGCTGATTTTCCACCACTTGCCCAAAATGGAAGCAATGAAGTTTCCGCTAGTCAATATAGCTATAACGCAACGAGCATCCCTCTTCATCACTCTCGAGATTTCGTGGACTGCTAAGGACGGGTTATCCAACATGTGCAAAACAAACAGCGACGCTACTCCATCAAACACTTCTGCCTTGAAGGGGAGCTTCCTTGCATCCCCTTTCACAGCGATCACTTTGGACCTCTTGGAGAGCATTACCCTCAGAAACTTGGTTGATATGTCTAGTCCTACGCACCTCTCGCAACCGGTGTAGTCGAAAAGCTTTCCAGTACCCGTGCCCACATCCAGAACGACCTTCCCGCTGACGTAATTCCCAGCCTCTTCCATAATCGAGGAGTAAGTCCTCCCAGCAGTGATTAAGAAGCCTAGGGGGGCCCACACGTTCTCATATATGGGCGTAACCTTTTCCAACACGTCGTGAGTCTTCAATTCTTTGCCCAAAAAGTCGTAAATGCCGTCTATGTACGAAAACCTATGTCCCTTCTCACAGGTTAGGTTAGCGTCAATCTTCGTACCGTCGATTGGGCAGGCGAACATGTCGAGAATTTCAGACATTAGCCAAATATTTGATGAAGTCCTTTAAAGTAATTATCTTTTTTCCGTTAACATAAAGGCTCCCAATGTTTTTGTTTTTCATTAAATTTACAGCTCTATTTAAACTGGACTCCTCGTCAACGGCAACTAGTCCCGGGGACATTACTTGAGATACTGATACATCGACCTCTAGCTTATCCACGTAAAAGTAAACTATGTCCCTAGCAGATATCATTCCCCTAGGCTCCTTCTCCACTACTGGCAAGTGCCTTATGGAGTGAGTAGTCATTATCTCAATAGCCGTGGAGAGGCTAGTGAAGCTCTCCACGGTAATGGCAGGCCTAGCCAAGAATGATACCTTCTCACTTCCCCAAGACATCGAGAAGACCATGTCTTTTTCGGTGACTATTCTGTCCTTGTAGAGCACTGCGTCAACGTTGTTCTTTACCATCGCAGTTGCTATCTCTCTTGGCTCGTTAACCTTAACGTAGACTAAGGGCTTTAACTTGACGTCTCTTAGTCTCGTCTCCGTGGAGAAGAGTATTTGTCTAAGTGCCTCGTCCACGGTAAATAAGCCAACGGGCTTTCCATCACACGTTATAACTACTCTCCTTATGTTTCGACTCTTCATGAAAAACATGGCGTCAAGCGCTGAGGCACTGCACTCTAGCGACACTATCTCTGAACCTTCAATCAACTAGTTTGACCTCCCTGATGTTGAGATGCCTCATCAAATTAAATATTATCAAGTTCTCGAAACTTCTCTCAGCTTTTCTCCCGTTTACCTCCATCTTAACTTCTTGCGCGCATTCCTCAGCCTCCTTCACTATCTGCCTCGCTATCTCTTCCGCCTCTTCTACCTTGGTTATCTCGAACTTCTTTCCTAAATTCAAGTCCTTAAACCCCTCAATTATGACTACGTCAACTGGGAGTAGCCTTAGGTAATCAAAGCAGGGGAAGAAGATAGCGCAGTCGTTGCTGTGAAAGAGCACTACCTTTGCTCCAGCCCTCATAAACCTTGAGGTGTCCTTGTTCTCGGGGTTTATCACGTGATGTGAATGCTTCACTGTGGCAATGAAGAGGCCCTTCTGCGTCAACATCTTAGTAGCAAGCTCGATGGCCTTTGTCTTTCCAGCATCCTTCTTACCTACCACTTGGAATATGCAGACCATATATATTTCTTTGAGGACTTGTTAATGATGCTTATCCCATTAGAGGAAGCGAGGAAAAAGATCGAGGAATTGTCCTTCACGCCTAAGGTAGCTGAGGTAGACCTACTTGAGGCCGTTGGGCATTTGGTGGTTGAGGATATCTACAGCGAGATAGACATCCCAGCAACTAACGTTTCGGCCATGGACGGCTTTGCGATAAACGTCAAAGACTCTGGAAAAAAGCTCAAGATAGCGGGCAAGGTATACCCCTCAACCAAGGAGGTTCCAAAGCTCAAGGAAGGAGAGGCGTACTACGTAACTACTGGTGCCCCAATTCCTGAGGGGGCGAACTGCGTTGTAAGGGTTGAGGGAGCAAAGGTAATTGGCGATTACTTGGAGGTGGGGGAAAAGACCTTCGAAGGGAAAGACATCGTGAGGAAGGGGGATAACGTCAAGAAGGGAGAACTGATCATCAGGAGAGGAGAGGAAGTTAGGCCGTACCATCTAGGCATCTTGTCTTACCAGAGAAAGAAGAGGCTAAGGGTCCTTGACTTGTCCTTTGCTGTGTTCGCAAACGGGGACGAGATAGTTGAAATGGGAAAAGAGGGCGAAGGCATACCGGACTCTATCTCACCCATACTCTTCCCCTTGCTTAGGCACTTTGGGAGGCCAGTTTACCTAGGGGTGGCGAGGGACAGGGAAGACAGCGTTGTCGAGATGATGAAGAAGGCAATAGAACACGACTTTGTGATCTCCATTGGGGGATCGTCAATGGGAGAGAAGGACTACGTGAAGAGGGTTATAGAGAGGATGGGACGGCTGCTCTTTGAGGGCGTCTCAGTTAACGTAATAAAGAGAGGAGGAGTAGGGCTAATACAGGGAAAGCCAGTTTTGGTCCTGCCCGGACAAGTGGTCTCGGCAGTGACTTCCTTCCACGAGTTCGGGCTTGGGCTAATTTCCCGGTTCCTTGGCGTTGATGTCAGGAGGTACGAAGAGGTGGAGTTGGCAATCGACGTTGAGGTGAACCACAAGATGGACTCGGTCTACCTCTTCTACGTTGACGGCGGTAAGGCGTTTCCACTGAGGTGGGGTGTAGGCCTATATAACGAAATAAATAAGGCTAACGCTTTTGGAGTGCTGAAGAGAGGGATTAAGTATAGGAAAGGTGACAAAGTTATTGTGCAGAGACTTCTATGACGTTGTTATCTTGTCCGGTGGTTTCTCAAAGAGGTTTGGTAGCGATAAGTGCGAGTTCTGCATTTCAGGAAAGAGGATGATAGAGAGAGTAGCCGAGGTTTTCGACCGTCCCATAGTGGTCTCCCACGTTGACAGGAGGCTTAAGATGGACCACATCTTCGTTGAGGACAAGGAGAGAAGGGGGCCAGGGTACGCGCTGAAGCTCGCAGTACCGTTTCTGAAGAGGGAAAAAGTGTTCGTAACGGGGTGCGATTTTCCTTTTATAAAGAAAGAGGTAGCAGATCTAATATGCTCCAAGAACTTCGACGTCTCCATGCCAATAACAGAGGAGCCTCAGCCCCTTCTAGGGTGCTACAAGGCGGAGCTAATAAGACGTTACGACGTGAGAAGACTCATGGATCTGATAGAGGTAGCTAGGAGCGTGTACCTAGTGGGTACAGAGGAAATAGCGTTCGTTGACCCAAACCTCCTCTCCCTTAGGAACGTCAACACCGTGAGCGACCTAGGAAGGAGGTGCAGGGTATTTACTAAGTCGAGAATAATATTTAGGTGAGAGGCAGGTTATGATAGTAGGTAAATGACCTTGCTAGTACCATTTGTACCTTCACCGCCGGAAGTTGTAGAGGAAATGCTAAAGTGCGCTAACCTCAGCAAAGACGACGTGTTGCTTGATTTAGGCTGTGGAGACGGCAGGATAATAAAGGCGGCAAAAAAGAATTTCCACGTAAGGATGGCAATAGGGGTGGAAATAAACAACGACCTCTGCTTAGAGGCAAGGGATCCAGACGTTGAAGTGGTCTGCGGGGACATGGTTCTACTCTTGGAAGTGTTAATGCCTAGAGTGACAGTCATAACCGCGTACCTCTCCACTAGGACTAACGAGATAATCCAGGAGAAAATACTCAAGCTGGGCAGGAAGGGACTTAGGATAGTTAGCCACGACTTTGTCTTCGAAAAATTGAGGCTAAAGGAGACGAGGAGGGTAAAGGCAATGGGACTCCTTGGCTGGACTGAACACACCATCTACTGTTACGAGCTATGAGGATCTGCGCCCTCTTCTCCGGAGGAAAGGACAGCACTTATGCCCTCCATTGGGCTGTAATGAAGGGGTTCAAGATAGCGTGCCTAATAACCATGTTGCCGGAGAGGGAGGACTCATGGATGTTCCAGCACCCCAACGTCCAGTTCGCTAGATACCAGAGCGAAGTGATGGGCTTTCCCCACTTCTTTCAGAGGACTTCTGGGAAAAAGAACAAAGAGCTAGACGACCTAAGACACGCTTTCCTGAAGGCCAAGGAGATAGGCGCAGAGGGAATAGTAACTGGAGCTCTTCTCTCAGACTACCAAAGGCTTAACGTAAACTTAATAGCCGAGGAAGTAGGGCTCAAGGCTTACTCACCTCTCTGGAGGAAAAACCAGGAAGAGTACATGAGGGAGCTAGTGAGGGAGGGCTTTTCTTTCATTATAACTTCGGCATCAGCCTACGGCTTCCCCTTTGACCTTGTGGGCAAGGAAGTGGTCGAGGATGACGTTGAGAGAATAATCTTCTCAGCGAAGAAGTACGGCTTCAACTCGGCCTTTGAGGGAGGGGAGGCTGAGACGTTCGTGGTTAACGCCCCCCTCTTCAAGAAAAAGCTAAAGGTGGAGGGAGAAAAGGTAAAAGTAGGAGAATTCGAGTGGAAGTTCGTAATAAGACGTATACTCTTGTGAAGTGCAAGTTGCTTCTAGACGCCAGGGGAGTCAAGGAAAACGTGAACGTGGTTGTGGAGGACGGGGTTATAAAGGACATAGGGAACTCTAGAGAGGGAGATGAAGTAGACTGCAGCAACCTCGTAGTAACTCCGGGCTTTGTCAACTCCCACACGCATACTGCCATGATAGCCCTGAGGGGCTACTACGACGACGCTGAATTACAGGAATGGTTGCAGAGGATGTGGGACTTCGAGAAGCGAATGTCAAGTAGGCTAATGAGGCTGGGGAGCGAGATAGCGATTCTGGAGATGTTGTCCTCTGGTACTACTGCTTTTGTGGACATGTATTTTAACCCAGAGGACATCAAGGAGTTGGCTGAGAAGTACAAGGTGAGGGGCTTTGCAGGGTACACCTTTCTGGACTCCATGTTAGATCCAGAGGAGGTCGCAAGGAGGCAAGAGGGACTCCGAGACTCTAAGCACTTCAAGGCAATCGTTAACGTCCACTCAGTTTACTCTGTGGAGGAGGATACGCTAAAGTTGGCGAAAGAATTGGCTGAGAGCGAGGGCACTTGGATTCACATACACGTATCTGAAACCAGGAAGGAAATCTATGACGTGAAGAGGAGGACAGGCAGGTTCCCTGTAGAGTACTTGCGAGACCTTGGCCTAACGTCGCTAGTTAACGCAGTACACTTGGGCTGGGTGGCCAGCTGGGAAATCGAGGAACTCAAGAAAGCTAGGGCGACAACGCACTGCCCGACCTCTAACATGAAGCTAGCCACTGCTGGCGCATTCCCCTTTTTCGAGATGATGGAGGGAGGAATAAACGTGACGCTTGGGACAGATGGAGCCTCGAGCAACAACAGCTTGGACATACTGGCGGAAATGAAGAACGCCGTTCTCCTCCAAAGGCATAATTACTGGGATACAAGGATAAAGGCCATACATGCTTTTAAGGCCGCCACAGTAAACGGCTACAAGCTACTTGGGATAAAAGGAGGGTTACTGGAAAAAGGATACGCGGCTGACATGGTTCTCTTTGACGCGTCCCTCCTCTACCCTCTTACTAGAGACAGACTGCTCTCAAACATAGTGTATTACGCGGGGCAGGACGCAGTTGTGGCTACTATTGCTGATGGAGTAATATACAGTAGGAGTGAGCTCGTGCAGAGGAGAAGGAAATTAGGAGAGGAATTGAACAGGGAACTAGAGAAACTTTGAGATCTCGTCGTATAGCCTTGACTTGAACTTTGCCGAGGAAAAGTCTTCCGCCCTTTTCGACATCTCCCTCCTCAGCCCGGCGTCTGCGTTTAAAAGCTGCTTCAGCAAACTTGAGGCCTCCTCCAAGGTAGTATATGAGAACTCCGGTACTACTTCTTGTCCACCGCTTTCCTTTGGCACTATTGGAATAAGTCCAGCAGACATGGCCTCAACTATGGGAATGCCAAAGTGCTCTCCCACGGTGGGGTGGAAGTAGACTGAGGCCCTCTTCATTACCTCGAGCAACTCCTCCCTTGGTAGGTTCACTAGGAACTCTACCGGGGCTCTTAGCTTCCCTGAGAGCCCCCTCAAGTAGTTGAGGTATCCCTTGTCGCCTAGGGAGCCAACGATAACCCCCTTTACCCCGGAGATTGCAGAGAGCCTCACAGCGTTCTCCAGGCTCTTCCCCCTTTCTATTCTACCTATGGAGAGGAAGAAAGGCTCTTTGCTCTCGGAAAAGGCGTTCCTGTAGAACTCCACGTCAACTGGAGGGTAAATGACCTTCTTGGCTTCAGCCCCATAGGCCTCCTTTATGAGATTTGCTGAGTACCAAGAGTTGGCTATAATGTAAGCCTTCCTGGCCTCCTCAGCTAGCCTCTTAGCTATGGACTTAAAGGGAAGGAGATAAAGCTTCCAAAAGAGCGACCTGGAGTACTTAGTAGGCGCTGAAGCTATTGCCGGACCTCCAGCGTAGATTACGTGGGGGGCTATTTTAGATAACGGAATGGGAACACCGGACAAGTTGAGGTAAAGGGATGGCCTCAGCTTCCTTGCGGGAAACCAAACAAGGAGCCTTTGATACTTGTCGAACCTTCTAATCCTAAATGGGAGGAAATAAGCGCTTTTTCCTTCCTTAGGCTTTGAGAAGGAGACTATTACGTAGTCCACTCCCCTTTCCTTTAGGGCGGAGATCCCCTCAAGGTAAACTTTGCCCTCCCCGCTGTACCCTCTCATAGCCCCGTATCCGTGGGCAACGACTGCTACTTTTTTACCTTGACTCACGAGTATAGAGTTGTGGTGGAGATATTAATTCCAGTGGGGCCAAAGGACAGGGTTGACTGGGTAGAGAGGGCCATTTCGTCAGCGGTAAAGCAGGGGAGGGTAATAATCTACGACAACTCAGAGAGGGAGGACTTGTCAGCGCTAATAGACAAGTACAACGTTAAGCACGTAAAAGCACCTAGACTAAAGAAGGTCAACATGGCAAAGCTGAGGAACGAGATGCTCAAGTACGCCTCTGACAGGTTTGTGGTCTTCCTGGACAGCGACGTCGTCCTCCCGGAAAAAGGAGCGGAGAAAATGGAAAGCTCCCTGAAGAAGGGCCTTGCATTTACTTGGATGCACTACGCTTATTCAGAAGAGGAAATTAACGTTCCACTTTCCCCTGGGGAGGAAAACCCGAACTTAGGTTGCGCTGCGTTAGACCTAGACGCCCTAAGGAAGGTGGGGATGTTCGACGAGAAGTACGAGAGGGACGAGGACGTGTGGGTTTACTCCAAGTTAAAGAAGGTGGGCTTTAGGGTTGGGCCCACAGAAGGGAGGTGTCTCCACCTAAACAAGGTACACTCTAGGGAAGACCTTGCCTCTTCCTTGGAGGAGGCCAAGAGGAACTTCTGGAGGTCAAAGTACGACATGATGCTTGTGTTAGACGGGCTGACAGACGTAACCTTCCTCACTGGCTACGGTTATTACGGCATGTACTACGTGCTGGGCATAGCTGGGGCATTCTTTTACCCAGTGTTGCTGGGTTACGTGCCTCTCGTAGCGCTTGGTATAAGGTACTACCGGGGCGCGAGAAAGTTCCTTTACAACTTGATCCCAGGATTGGCGTTAGCGATATCCCTTCCTTACGGACTCGTCTACGCTTACCTAAAGGGAAGGAGAAGGAAAGAGAGCGGCTGAGAAGTAGCAGCGGAGCGTAGGTTAACCATGAAACTCGGAATAGTTTACGATAACTTCTTGTCTTCTAAGTTTGGGGGAGGTGGGGCGGTACATGCATATGAGGTAACAACTAGGCTAGCCAAGGAATTTAAGGTTGTTTTGTACCCCCCTAGGACGGCGTTTAGGTTCGACAAAGAGGACATCTTGAAGAGGGCCAAGGAACTAGAAACTAGGGGGATTAAGGTAGCTGACGATTTTTATCGCCTCCTTGACCAGGCTGAAAAGTACAAGGCAACACGAATCCAGAGGTTATTATTTCAAGAGAAAACTTTGGCAGAATACGTGAAGAACTTTAACGTTGACGTGGACTTCCTCTATGAGCCAGACCACACCTCTCTGGACGTGTTTTTCTTTGGCGAAAAACAGAGGTTTGGCCTAACCATCCACGAGCCTCTCTTTTACGCCGATTCCATGGAGTACTTAAGAAGGCTTTGGAAGTTCTATAGGTTTAACCCCTCCACTAAAAAGGGGTTCTACACTAGGTTCCTCTACAACGAGCTAGTGGCAAAGCCGAAGTACTCCAAGTTGTTAAGGTCGCACAAGCCGACGTTCATAGCGTCAGTAAGCGAAGGTAGTCTAGCCTGGACTGGGATAAAGGGGGAAGTGTTGAGGCCAGGAAACGCGTTTGAGCCAGAGCTTTTAGCTTACAGAAATAAGGGAAAGGAGGACTACGTCGTCTTTTGGAGCAGGCTTAACCAGGATAAGGGAATACAAGAAATCCCCGAGGTTATGAAGGTTATAAACTCTAGTAGGCCGACTAAGTTGATGCTAATGGGGAAATTCTTCGATAAATACAACGAGAGGGCCTTCTGGAAAAAGGTAAACAAGTATAACTTGCACGTAGAGTACTTGGGCTTTGTGGAGAGGAAGAAGTTAATCGACGTCGTCAGTAGAGCCAAGGTCCTAGTTTACCCATCCCACGTTGACGGCTTTTCCCTTGTGGTCTTGGAGTCCTTGGCTCTGGGAACTCCAGTAGTGGCCTACGATATACCCACTGTCAAGAGCGTCTACAGTGACCTTCCTGGAGTGGCCTTTGTTAGAGAGTTTGACGTAAGGGGGATGGCAGAGAAGGCCCTTGACTTCCTAAGAAAACCTGAAAAGGAAATAGACGACTTAATGAACGACGAGAGACTTGTAAAATTTCTCCAAATTCACTCCAGCTGGGACAACGTAGCCAGAGCAGTAAAAGACCTTCTCCTCAAGTACGTTAAGGCTTAAACTCCTGGTTTACTAGGTCTGCCATCTTTGCAGCGCAGTCCTTTATGTCGTCTAGGATCTTGTTCTTTAGCTCCGCGTAGTCTTTTGACTTGTACAAGTACCTTGGCCTGCCTGCCTTGTTCCCGGGCTCCTTTATCCTCATTACTAGGGCCATCTCGAGTAACTTGTTTAGGCTCCTATTAATAGACGCCTTAGACAACTTCAGCTCGCTCTCGAGCTCCTCAGTTCCTCTAGCATCTCCCCTCATCAGCGCCATTAACACTTGTACGTCAGTCTCAGATAGGCCGTAGCAAAACGACAGTATATCTACTAGACCCGCGTCCTTACCTGAGGGAAGCTTTATTCTTGTACCAGAAATCTGAGTTTGTTCCATTTTGACCACATATAAAGAATGTAAATTCTCATTTATATATTTTTTCCTTGTAGATAAAGGATTAGATTTCAACTTTTCCTTTCAAATAAGCCTTTATACAAAATACCTTACGCTCGTACTTTATATATAAGTGAGAATTCTTTCCATGTAGAAGAATTTCTCACTTATAAGCTTCAAGTTATAATTTTCATAGGGAAAAAAGATTTAAATAACAGTGCAGTAAATAGGTAACATAGTGAACTAATATGGCTAACGTGGAAGAAGTAGTAAAAGTAAGCAGGAACTACCAAGTTACTATACCGGCTAAGATAAGGCAAAAGTTCCAGATAAAGGAAGGAGACCTAGTTAAAGTAGTTTACGACGAAAACGAGAACGCAGTAAAGATAGTGCTCATGAAGGAACCCTGGAAATAAATTTTATCTGCTCTCTTCATTTTTCTTTTTATGCTTATTGACGTCCACGCGCATCTTCACACGAAGGACTTTGATCAGGATAGAGATAAGGTATTGGCAAAGTGCAACGTGAAGGTTGTAGAAGCTGGAGTGGACCTAGAGAGCGACTTAAGGGTAATTGAGCTCTCTAGCAAATATGGGTTGGTTCCAGCGCTTGGCTTCCACCCGGAATTCGTAGAAAGGAGCAATGAAGTGGATGAGGTACTAAAGCTCCTTGACAAGGCCAAAGCTATAAGCGAGGTTGGGCTCGATTACTACTGGATAAAGGAAGAGGAGTTGAAGAGGAAGGAAGTCCAAGTATTGGAGAGGTTCCTTGAGGAGGGCGAGAGGAGAAACATCCCGGTAATAATCCATAGTAGAGGAGGTAATAAGGACCTCTTGTCGATCCTTCCTTCGTATAAGGTAAAGTTCGTCATTCACGCCTACGAGGGGAGCGTCAAGGACGCACTAAAGTTCGTGGATTTAGGAGGGTTCATCTCCTTCCCCCCGGTTATAGTGAGGGACAAGTTCAGACAAGCTATAGCGAAGGAAGTGCCCTTGGAGAACGCGTTTACTGAGACAGACTCCCCTTTCCTTGGGGTAGATAAAGGAACTAGGAACGAACCATGTAACGTCATATACGCATTAAAGAAGATAGCGGAACTGAAAGGGGTAGAACAAGAGGAAGTAGAGAGGAAGATAGAAGAAAACTTCAAAAAAATATTCCCTTAGTGGTGGGACTCCTCCTGTGGCGCGAAGTAGGTGAACAGGAAGAAGGCTACAAACCCTATGAAAGCCATTGCAGTAAACAGTCCTACATACTGCACAGCGACTCCGTGGAGGGTCTCCTCTACAAGCTCCCACACTAGCAGGAGTATTGCCATCACGTACCCTATTCCGAGCAGTTTGAAGAAGCTCACCATTTCAGCTCACCACCAGGACCGATCCCCAGTATCCCATCACGTATCCCTTCTGGACTCCAATTAGCGGACCTATCTTAGACGAGAGATCTAGCGGGTTGTAGTTGTAGTACACAGGGGTCACTATTCCGTACAAGTAAGCTGGGGCGTTTGCAGTAAAGTGGAAGGTCATCGTAGTGTTGTATGAGATGGGCTCCATGGCTACTGGAGTAATGGTTCCATTCCACCATACAGCGTAAATGCCTACCATTACGTTATTAACGAAGTAGCCAGTGCCAGTGGGGGTGTAATTGTACAGATAATCTAACTCGCTAGCTATTGCTGGAATATACATGCTTATGGTCACATTAGCCCCGTTCTCAACCACCAGCGTTGGCCCAGGAACTGAGTCGTTAAACATGGCCTCCTTTGATCCCTGCAAGTAGAAGCTTGGAGTCATGGTATTATCCTGGACAACTATGGGCGGATTGTAGGGGTCACCTACGAGGGTGCTAGTCTGAGACGTCTGAGTCTGGGATATGTACTGGCTGAGGTCAGACACAGGGATGTAGCCCGAGGAAGGTATGTCTATAAGTAACCCTGTCTGATAGCTAAACCAAGGCCCGTTGTATTCCCCTCCGAGGAACGTGTAGACGCCAGTGATGTTTGGCACAGGTAATACGTCGTACGCCACCAATCCAGGAACAATCTGGTCCGTTACTACTCTGTCGCTGTAGTCAGGGAAGTAGAAGTTAGAGGTCACGTCAGCAGAAGTCATGCTGATGTTCAAGTATTCCCCTGGGTGACCTACTATGACGTTATAGTAGAAGGGACTCCCCATCATATTGGAGTTTACTGGGCCACTCTCTTGGACTTTAAATAGGTACTGGTATGACGTTATGTGGACGTTTACGACGTCTGAGCTAGACACGCCGTTTAGTGCGCTTAACACGCTTGGTACGCCACCTACTTGAAAGTCCAACGGGAGCGTTCCTGCAATCACTATGGCGAAAAGGATTATTACGAACGCAACCCATATTAATTCCCATCTTTCCTTTTTGTCCATCTAAATCACCTACCATCTGAGAGTAGAGTTTACGAGGTTTTATAACTTTTTATTAAAAAAATTAAATGCTTTTAGCTGCCTTGAGAACTGACACGGAGGTCATAATAACCCCTATTGTCAGTATCAGCAGCCACACGTCAATTAAGGTGTTGTACATATCGCCCCCTAGGGCTAAGGGTATTACACTTATTACTATTAATAAGGCCCCGACAATGCCAATTGCCCACCCAGCACCTAGGGCTTTCCTGTGAGACTTCGCTAATCTACTACTGAGGCTTACATTAGAGAGGCTGGGCATTCCAGTGCTCTCCCAACTTAATGACATTGCAACAGTGTTTATTAGTTCTCCTAGTCCAAGCCCTTCAAGTCTAGCAGTCCTTCCTTTGACTAAAGTAAGCACTAGATTGAGGAACCAGCCTAAAGTTGCTAGCTCGGCTATAAGTGCACCTACTGTCGCTAGGTTCTCTGCAAACACTAGGCCAGGTACCCTGGGGAAAATCTCAGCCCTTCTGACTACTCCGTAGAAGCCCTCCAGCTCGAACCCAATAATTAACAGCACGGAGCCCAGCGTATAGCCTATGAAGTGTAGCCACGCCAACTTGCCGGAGTACCACTGTCTTCCCGACATCATGGGTATCATGAAGTATATGACGGCCATTGCAGCTGGAACTATGGAAAGTAAGATCATTGCGTGGAAGTGACCGACTACCCACATGGTATTGTGAATTATTGCGTCAATAGATATAGTTGCATTAGAGATACCAGTAACTCCGGCAGCTATTGCGCCAGTGAAGGAAAGGGCAGTGAACGCCGTTATTACATTCCAGTTAACGTTAGCCCCTTTGGCGGTGGCCCACAAGTTGAGGAAAGTCATCATTGATGGTATGACCACCGCATACGTTAATACCTCTTGGATGACCTTAATGGCTACGGGCAAGTTAACCATGTACAAGTGGTGGATTGGCACGTTGTTGGAGAATATCAAGTAAAGGAGGGCAGAAATCCTTCCCATCCTATCGCTGTAGAGTGGCCTGTTGGCTAACGTGGGGATTAGCAAATATAACGCTCCTACTGCAGGGACCCACGCCATGTAAACTACGGAATGACCAAATATCCAGAACGCTATTTGGTTTGCTATTGCGTTTAGCCCTACAACTCCGGCGTAAGCAAGTAGATCCCACACGTCAGCTGCAGTCACTCCGGAATAACCTATCATGAACATTAGAGTTACCATGAGGAAATAGACTAGAGGGACTGGAAGCTTCTCCTTCAAGCTCTTGCTAGCTATGTAGTAATGGTATACTATCCAGATCCCTCCTGTGTAAGTGAATATGTCGAGGAGTAACCAGCCTATAAAGAACAGCGGAGAGACCACGTATTGGGAGTACCCTGGAATCCCCATAGGAGATATGTAGTACCAATCAGTAGCAGAGAAGTAGTTGTCGTTGAACACCGGGTAGGCGACTATTGGGCCCTCCATGAACATCATGGAGATGTTTAGGATGATGAAGGATATGTTGAGCAACCACTTGGCCCTAGGCTGCAAGTTGAGCAGCTTTATGGTGAAGTAAATAAAGAGGGCGTAGATGACCTGCTGGGCGAAGCCAAACAGATCCCTCTCAGCGTGGAGCGTTACTCCTCCGTAATACTCCTGAGAGGTCATAACTAGGGTTCCTAGTGTCCCCCACGCTGTCTCCTGTATCCTCACCATGAGGGAGTCTATGACGCCTAGGAGTCCCCAGATAACCCCCATTACTAGCATGGCCATTACTATCCTTGTTGTCCAGTCCTTGTCAAGTTGGAATAAAGCTACAATTAGACCCTTTAGTCCCATATTAGATCATGATAGTATTTGAGGGATGCTTTTATCCTTTTCCTCATAAAGCATTAATATATTTTCTTTAACACGGTTAGATAGTATAAGATAAATTAAAATAACTTAGTATTAAAAGAAAATAGACTAAAAAAGTCGAAATAGGCGATGATTCATAAGGGGTGTTCAAGGACATACTGCTTAAGGGCACAAGTTTTGCGAATACAACCATCCACGAATAAGCAGACTACTAGAAATGCATAGCGCCGGGGGCGGGACTTGAACCCGCGCGGGGTGACCCCCAACGGCTACCTGCTTGATTAAAATAGCAGGCCGCCGCCCTAACCAGGCTAGGCGACCCCGGCAATTGTTATTTTTCCCACATCGCTTATAAATGTTATTGGTCTAAAAGGACTAGGAAGCGCAGAGAAAAGTAAAGCCGACAACGCGGAGCCAGAAATTCCTGTGAAAACGTCTTCGGAGATAAATGTATGACGAGCACCTCTTATCCCGTCAACTTTGGCGTTCCTTAGTAGATGAAAGCTCATGTTAAACGTTCTAACAACGTCTTAAGTCCCCAGTCGTAATAAAGCAATAGTTAGGCCCATTTCTTTTTCGCCACTTTCACCTTCGCACCATCGAGTTGGAAACTAATCTATCGCGATACCTAATTAAGGACGAAACGTCAGCCTTATGAAAACTATAGGATTGGAGATGGAACCTTCTTCTCTAGTTTCCCTTCAGGTAGAAACCTGCATACTGATGTCGTCATGTTTGCATTAGCTTGCCAGTCATTGAGCAAACGCGATTAAATTCAAAAGCTGGCACGAGCACTATATTATGGGTCGGGTAGGGTGGGGAGGCTCGCCACCTCCTGTACCCGCGTGGCGTAAGGCGGGCACCAGTAACCTCTTCCCCACGGCAAGGAATAGCCTAGGTCCAGACCGTACGATGAGGATCGCCCAGTAGGGTTAACGGCTATGGGCTTTCCCTTCGGAGGAAGGGAAAGTACCATACTTACCGGGTGAATCGGCCAGGCCCGGAAGGGAGCAACCGTAGCCGGACGTTAGCGCTTACTGGTCACCGGTTCGAGGAAGGTCTGGGTTAAGCCTGGGTTATTCACTACCGCGGGGGAGGGGGGCCGACCCGCAAAAGCTTTAAAATAACGTAACCAAATGAGAATACGTGGGGCTGTAGTCTAGCCTGGACTAGGATGCCAGGCTTGGGCCCTGGTGATCGAGGGTTCAAATCCCTCCAGCCCCACCATTATTCGGCAACTTTCACTTGGATTTAACTTGATGTAAGGGGGGCCAACTTTCCGCGTAAAATCACCGTGGAAAACGGAAAGGTCCTTCAATACTTCCATCTGACGCTCTTTTAACTACATAAGAAGAAAAGGCGCTATTCTTGAGTTTCTTCGCTTAAAGGTTACTTTGGCGTTAGAGCGCATAGGTTTGGATTGGCCGCCCCTTTACAGTTTTATCACCGTGGTTTGAAGGTATACCGCGAGGACTGCAAACGCTATTTCGAGCCCCCAAAGTATTAACACTACTTGATACTCCTTAAAGTGGCCCATCTTCATCACTACGTGTGTCAAAGAATTGGGTTTTCCGTCCCAGTAAAGGTAGCCCTCTGGGGTAACCTTGCCAAATGAGATGCCCTTAAACTTCGTCCTAGCCTTTAGGACGAACTCTGCAACGTAGGGCAAGTAAAGGACCGCCAGCGCAGTAAGCATGAACCCAGATATACCAATGGCGCCTATTGCAGACCCAATGAAATACGTGCCTATGTTCCCGAGAAATACCTTCGCTGGATATTTATTGTAAAAGAGAAAAGCGACGAGCGACGCCGCTAACACCAGGGCCAGCTCTCCCGCTATGTATGTCTGCCCCGAGCCCCTAAGCCCAATAAACGCGAGGGTTGCCGCCATTATGATTCCCATGCCAGTCCCAAGCCCGTTAAGCCCCTCTAGCATGTTGAAGGCGTTAGCGGAGATTGTCAAAGCTGCAGGGATTACGACCACGTAATATAGGAGGCCTAAGTTTACGAAGCCGAGGAAAGGTATTGAAATCACGGAATGTCCCACGCTGAAGATAGCCAGGGGAACGGAGGCGAAGGTGGGCGTCAAAGCCCTCACTGATTGCCTTATGTTCAAGACGTCGTCTAGCAATCCAAGGAAGGCTACAATGAGGGACGATATGAGGGAAGCAAGGATGATGGTCTCGCTAACCTCGCTCTGGTCGTCAACCAAAAGCGCAAACGATCCTCCTACGAATCCGGCAACTATCCCCACTCCTCCCAGTACTGGCACTTCCGGCTTGTTTGGCTTATTCACGTCCTTCCCTACGAATCCTCTAGCCTTAGATACCTTGATTATCCAAGCTGTGACTAAGAAAGTGACTGCGAACGAGACTAGGGGGGCTACATAGTCCAAGTCATTTCCGCCTTTTAACTGTAAACTCGGCTAGGTATTTTAAAGCCATTCCAGCTATTTCGCTCTTTCCTTCTATGGAATTGAGGGACTTCAACGCTCTGTCCAAATAGCGCTCAGCCATGTCGTAGGCGTAGTCCAAGGAGAGGGACTTTATGATCTCCGCAGCTGCTCTCACTTTCTCGGAGTCTTTAGACCCCAGACCTTCTAGGATGATTTTCCTCTCCTTATCGCTTGCCATTTCAAGAGCCTTAATTACTAAGATGGTCTTTTTGCCCTCTCTTACATCGCTGTACACCGGCTTACCCAGTTCCCTTTCGTCAGCTGTGAGACCAAGTATATCGTCGACTATCTGGAAGGAAATGCCTAAGTCCATGCCAAAGGAGTAAAGCTTCTCCACAGCACCGCGGTCTCCCCCTCCCACTATTCCTCCTAGAGCAGAGGAACAGGCGAAAAGCTGGGCGGTCTTCCTCTTTATCATCTCCACGTATTCCGCCTCTGTGACGTCAGCCCTCTTCTCGAACTCCATGTCCATAGCCTGCCCCTCGGATATTACAATCACTGACCTCGAGAAAGTGGAGAGGGCCCAGAAGTATCTCTCACCGTCAAGCCCCCTTAGAGCGTCGTTGAGTATCTCGAAGGCCTTTGCGTGAAGGAGATCTCCAGCTAAGATCGCAGTGGGTACTCCCCACACCACGTGGACTGTTGGCTTACCCCTCCTCAACGTGTCTTGATCCATTATGTCGTCGTGGATCAAGGTAAAGTTGTGCAAGACCTCAACAGCAGCAGCTGCCTTGTATGCCCTCGTCCTCTCCCCTCCCACTAAGTCAGAGGACGCAACTAGTATGAGGGGCCTTAGCCTCTTGCCTCCAGCCTTAAGAAGGTAAAGGGATGCCTCGTATAGATCCTTTGTGTCTCCCTTTAAATAAGAGAAAATCTCCTTGTCTACGTTGCTAACTATTTCGTTGAAGTACTGATCTATACTCATCTTTCTCTTTTTCTAAGTTTTTCGTATGTAGATAAACTTATCCCCCTAGATTCCATCCACTCTTTCAATCCTTTCCATATCACTACGCTAGTCCTCTTTAGGCTCTCCACGTCCTTTGAGCCTGTGAGCATCATGGCTGACTTGAGCTCAAAAATTGTCCTCTTGAAGAACTCCCTTAGCGAATCCTTTCCCTCCATTGCCCTCTTCAACACTGGGTTGGCCATACCGGCCACGTCAGCTCCCAGCGCAATGGCCTTTGCCACATCCAAGCCGTTCCTTATTCCTCCGCTACCTACTATGAAGGCTTCTGGTACTGAGTACCTCGTCTCCACTATTGAGGCTCCAGTTGGCACTCCCCAGTTGGCAAAGAGCGACGCGCTCTTCGCCTTCCAGTTTCCCATCGCCTTGTCCCTTACCATTTCCACAGCCACCCAGCTAGTCCCTCCCTGCCCAGAGACGTCGAAGTTCTTGAAGCCGAAGGAGGACATGAGGGACGCCACCTCCATTGATATCCCGGTTCCCGTCTCCTTGATTATTATTGGGACTGACAGGGACTTAGAGATATCCCTTAACTTCTCCAGGATTGCCATTGGGTACTCCGGTTCCCCCTCTGGCTGGAAAAGTTCTTGGGCTGGGTTAAAGTGTATGGCAATGACGTCGGCCTCTATCATCGATACAGCTTTCTCAACCTCCTTTAGTCCATAGCCCCTGGCAAGTTGTGGCGCCCCTAAGTTGGCGACCACAGGAATTGTGGGAGCGTACTTCCTCACCACCTTGAAGCTCTCGGCTGCCGACTCCTTCTCTATGGCGATCCTCTGGCTTCCTACGCCCATGGGTATTCCCACTTCCTCCGCTACCTCTGCTATCGTCTGGTTTATCTTCCCCAAGAACTGGGTTCCTCCCGTCATCCCAGTTACCATTAGGGGCGCGGAGATCTTCTTTTTGAAGAAATAGGTAGATGTGTCAATTTCGTTAAACGAGAGGCCAGGCATGGCCTTATGCACAAGGACTACGTCTTCAAGCAGAGTAGAAGTAAAGGCCTCTACGTCCTCGTAAAGACATATCTCAACGTGTTGAACCTTCCTATTGCTTATCATCCTTCCGCCTCCACAAGTGTGCCTACTTTTTCTCCTCTTAATGCCTTATATACATTAGCCGGGTCTTTCCCGTTGAAAATCAACGAGTTAACCCTGTATTGAAATATCTTTTTAATCTTCCCCACTATTCCCCCCGTGACGTCGTACCTCCCAGTTTCTAGGTCCACAATTCCCTCCAGTGAGTTAATTCTGTCCTTCACTTTCCCTCCCACCATTACGCCATCAACGTCAACTGCAAAGAGGGCGATTACCTTAAAGTGCTTTGCCAAGGTTAAGGTCAAGTCGTCCCCTGAGATTATCTCCCCATTTGGCAGCACGTCCCCATAGGTAATGGGGACAAATCCGTTCTCTAGGATCTCGTGGATTCCGTCAAGGGAGAAACACCTCCCTGGCAAGGGAAATGCCTTAATCCCCTCGCTCAGCAGTACCCTAGTTATCCTCAAGTTCAAGTCATGCATGGCCAGGGCCGTCCTAGTTGTCCTAAAAGAGTCGTTAATGCTGGCCTCGTAGTGGCCAAAACTCCCGCCACCGTGCACTAGGACTACTTTAAACCCCTTTAACTCCTTTACTATCTGCCTTATAACCTCCTCCCTAAAGGAGTAAGGGACGCGTTTATCCGTTATAAGGGATCCGCCTAGCTTGAGAACTCTATAATCGTCGCCCAATTCAAGTCCCATATTACCTTCCAGTCATTTATATATGGTACGTGGATGGAGTAAAGGGAATGCCAAATCCCGTTCTCCTGCTCCACGAGATCCTTCGTTATTCCCTGGGAGAAGAGGACTGGGATGAGGCCTATCGTGTGCACCACGGAGTTCTCTACGTCGCTCCTAACCTCTATCGGGTAACTTGCTATTTTCCTCATGCGTATTTCTGCGAAGTCAACTGGGACTGGTTCTTCGTTGTCCCTGTAAAGCAGGCTCACGTTAAGGCGTTGTGCCGCCCTGAGAGCCCTTATGAGCCTTGAGTCAAAAAGGGCGTCGTCTATGAGCCTCAAGGTCTCAAATTTCTCGTCCTCGTTAATCGGTATGTCGCACTTCTCTATAGCTCTATCAACCAAGAGCTTACTCACAAGGACGTAATAGGAGGAGAAGGGGATGTCTCCCTCAACGTCTAGGTCGACCTTACATTCAAACCCCGTAGCCTCCTTAAACAACGAGGATATATCGACCTTAGGTCTACCGCTTTTTACTGTTACTTTGACCTTAGCTAAAACCGCGAGGATTGGGCTATTAACGCCAACCGCTACCCCAGAAAAAGGGATGGGCAGCTTAACTTCCAAATCTCGCTGCAAGATAGCCCACTACTGAACTCTTGTCCCCTGAGGTATCTCCGGAGGTGGCGTGCTTTAAGATGTAAGCCTTCTTACCTAGCTTCCTAGCCAGTATCATTGAGACCATTATTGGTCCAAAACCACACAAGGTAACGTCCTTGTCCTCTACTACCTCGTAAAGCCCCTTGTAGTCAAGGCTTTCTATTTTCTCTATGGCCATTTGGTCCTTCTTGTAGGTTACGTCGTATGGGTCGTAATGGTTCATGTCGCTACTCGAGAGAACTACTATGTCCATGTCTGGATGCTTCTGCATCACCTTGAGGATTCCCTCAGCGATGAACTCGGAGATCTCAGGGGTCTGAAGCCCTATGACAATTGGGACAATCTGAAAGTCCTTGAAAAAGTACTGCAAGAAGGGAATCTGAACCTCGATTGAGTGCTCGTACAAGTGGGCGCGCTCGTCTATGTCTATCACTTGTCCGTATTGCACGAGTTCCATGGAGATTTCCTTGTTGACCTTGACGTCACCTAAAGGGGTCTCCCACTCCCCCTCAGGCCATATTGACACGTAGGAACCAAGGCCAGTGTGATTTGGCCCGAGGATTATTACGACGTCTGGTTGACCCTCCGACGCCAAGTAGTAATAAGAGTGAGCGGCCACCGGACCGCTGTAAATGTAACCAGCGTGAGGAACCACGAAAAACAAGTTGTCCCTTTTTCCCTTAACCTTAGGAAGTTCGGGTAGTTTACCTGGACCCACAGGGTGCTTAAAGCTCCACTCTATTCTCTTCCTCAGCTCATCAGCGTCGGACTCGTAAAAAGAGCCTGCCACCGCAGGCATTCTTTTCATTAAGATAGTTTCACCTCAAACTCTTCTACCTTCACTGGTATGTCTCCGTCCGGAGGTATCTCCTTCCTCTCCCTGAGCACCTGCCTAGCGAGGATCCAGTAAAGTAGAGCCAACGACTTTCTTCCCTTGTTGTTAGCGGGGATTATCAAGTCTACGTAATCGATTTTAGCGTCTGTATCTGCGAAGGCCACTATTGGTATTCCCACTTCTGCAGCTTCCTTAATTGCTTGGACATCAGTTCTGGGGTCGGAGACCACTAGTACCTCTGGCTCCATGTAGTGCGAAAGGTAGGGGTTTGTTAAAGTGCCTGGTACAAATCTCCCAGTTATGGATCTGCCACCAACTACCTCGGCGAACTTCTGAACTGGAGTGAACGCATAAGGCCTAGCAGCTGTGGCCAAGATTGCGTTACCAGGGAACCTCGAAAGGAACTTCGCAGCAATTCTAAGTCTTTCGTCTATTTTCCTTACGTCTAAGACGTAAAGGCCCTCAGGCCTTATCCTGTAGATGAACTTCTCCATGTACCTTGTGCAGCTGTGGGTACCTATGTGTATACCCGAGGAAAGGTAGGTCTCTAGGGGCACTAACAGCTCGATCTCAGTGCCCTTCTCGGACCTCTTAAGCTCAGACTTCTCCTCCTCGGATAATTCCGTGCTCCTGTTCTCCTCTTCCGACGACATGAGCTAACCACCTAAATAGGTCTCGTATAGTTTATAACTTCTTTTATTATATCCACGTGGCTAATTAGCATTCTCCTGCAACAGTATCTCCTTACCCCTAAATCGTCCAATACTTTCCCAGGATCTTCTCCCGCAGTGACCCTGGTTATAAATGGATCCCACTTGTCTGCAATCAGGGAGCCACAAGTGAAGCATCTCACCGGGATGATCAAGTTACGTCACCTATAGGACTTCTGCCTCCACCTTCTTGCACTGTACCTCATCCACTTCTCCGATTCTGTCTGCCTTGGGTCTCCTGCCAACATGGTCCTGTCGTATGCCTTGTATATGTTTTCTATTTCCTTACTTCCAGTGAACTTAACTATCGCTCTAGCTATTGCCATTCTCGCAGCATCTGCCTGCCCCATTATGCCTCCGCCCTTAGTGAAGACATAGGCGTCTATTTTTGAGGCAATGCTCTCTCCAGCTAACAATAACGGCTCCATAATCTTAAGCCTCACTACCTCCACTGGGATGAGCTCAACGGGTACGTTATTCACGAAAACCCTGCCCTTGCCTGGATAAAGATAACAAGTGGCCCTTGCCATCTTTCTCCTTGCACTGGTAATTATTGTGTTACTTTGCTGGTTTGACATACGCGTTCCACCCCATCTCTTTAGCCAATTCCTCTACAGTTATGTACTTACCTTTAAGTCTTTTCACGTCGGCGTCCTCAAACCTTAATGTCTGCTTACCTTCTAACTCCTTCGGTACTCCAATGTATACTTTAACGTTTTTGAGCATCCTCAAACCCTTGGGTGTCTTGGGCAACATGCCCCTAATAGTCCTCTTAACTATGTTAATTGGACTTCTGGGTCTCCTTATCCCCTGTTTATAGGGGTTAAACAAGGTTCCAACTGTAAACAGCAACTTGTAGCCCTCAACTACCCTGGCCTTGGGACCGCTTATGACTGCCTTCTCGGCGTTGACTATGTAAACCTTCTTTCCCTCCTTAAGCAAGTTAACAACCTTACTGCACATTCTCCCCAAGATCTGATTAGTCGCATCTATTATTACTACGTCAGCTTGGCTCATCCCTTCATCAACCTCACGTTCTTAAACTCCTTTACCTCTTGGAGCGCCTTATATAAGCTCATTACCTTCCCTCCAGATTTCTCGATCTTCGCTCTTGCCTGCTTGGAAAAGTCAAGAGCTGCCACGGTGACAGGATGATCCAAGCTACCAACACCAAGCACCTTACCAGGAACTATTACTACGTCACCGCTCTTCGTGTACTTGTTTATCTTGTATAGATTGACGTATGCCCTTTTCCTAGAAGGCACGTCTAACTCCTCAGCGACAGCCCTCCAGATGTTCTTCTGCGACTTGAGCTCGTCTATCAGTTTCCTCAACATCACGTTTGTACTTCCAGTCCTCTTCATAACGCCTTCACCTTCTCCTCAAGCTCTTCAAGCTTACGGGCTATACTTTTATTGGCCTCTATTAAAATTCTTTCCACCTTCAAGCTGCCCACTCCCTCTACTTCCAAGATATACTTGTTTTCCACGCTACTTATCTTAATGTTCTTGCAGTACTTTAGGCACTCCTCGCACAACGTACAAGCCTGTTCGTTTGCAACTACAACCTTCCCGTCCCTTAGCTCAAAAACCTTCTCTGGACATACCTTTACTGCTTCCTCGCAGTTCCCTTCAACCACTACCTCTGGGTAATACCTCACAACGGCTACCGATACTGGGCTATACTTGATATGCTCCTTGCCGTAACCTAACCTCAGCTTTGCCTCTAGCGTCAACTTTTGGTTCTTGCCTAGAAGCACTATTGGTATGTTCTTGCTTATTGGCACTACGTTAGGATCGTCACCCTTGATGTCCCCAGTGTAGATCATTTTAGGCGAGTCTCCGGCCTCGACGTCTATGTAGATCTTCGTGAAGCACCTCTCGCAATTTTCCTTGCAGTCCTCGCACTCTTCAGGGCGCCTATAGAAGTCAATAGCGTCGTCTGAGGAGAATGGTATAAGCCCCAGCCTATGGGCTAGCACTTCATCGTAGAGAGGGCTATTGTTCTCTATAATGTAAACCTCGTCTATAGCCATCACTGGAACGAAGAGAATGGATGACCTCCTCAACGAGTTGACAAACTCCAGCGGATAATCCTCTAGGACTAAAGAAATGAAGTTGCCTTCCTTTTTCAGGAGCCTTATTGGCATTTAGACTCTCCTTCCTCTCCTTCCACCTGGCCTCCTAACGCTATCGTGAGGTATGGGGGTTACGTCCTCTATTCTTCCTATGATGAAGCCGGACCTAGCCAAAGACCTTATTGCTGGTTGAGCTCCTGGGCCTGGCGTCTTGGGGCCAGAACCTCCTGGAGCCCTCACCTTTATGTGAATGGCCATTATTCCCTTATCTAAGGCCTCTGAAGCAGCCTTATTAGCGGCCAGCATTGCAGCATAGGGAGATGGCTTCTCCCTGTCAGCCTTGACCACCATACCACCGCTTGCCCTAGCTACCATTTCTGCACCAGTTATGTCTGTAATTGAAATTATCGTATTGTTCTGAGAGGCATATATATGGGCAGTACCCCACCTAATTTCACGCCTGCTCGACATTTACCTCACCACCACCTTCCTGTGAAGAAGATTGAGCGTTCTGGTTAACTACTGTAGGAGGATGACCTTTGAAAGGTGAAGTTGGGTAGTAGTCTATCGTGTCTTCCTCCTCTCTCTGGACTATGTACCCAGGGGAGGTAACCCTAGTCCCCTTCACTACTATATGCCCGTGCGCGATAAGCTGTCTAGCTTGATAAATAGTCCTCGCTAAACCCTTCTTAAACACTATAGTCTGTAACCTCCTTTCTAGCAAGTCCTCCTCCCTCAACCCTAGAATGTCGTCAACTGTGGATTGCTGAGACTTTAACAATCCCATCTTGTACAACTTATTGATCAACTGCTTCTCCCTAACTGCCCTCTCAGCAGGAGGTAAAGCTAGGAGACCTCTAGCCATGTGCCTGAATTCCCTTATAACGGTTCTCGCTAGCCATAATTCCCTCTTGTTCCTCAGACCGTACCTTCCCATGAGTTCCTGTTCTTGCCTTAATACTTCCTTAATCCAAGGTAAACCTGGTCCTTCCCACTTTTTCCTGGACTTCCTGGGATCACCCATTTAACCCACCTCACTTCTTTGCCTGTCCGCCCGAGGAAGAGGAGGCGGATGATTGCTGCTGTAGTTGTGCCCCTTTAGATCTCTTTACACCCACGGTGGTGCCAGTCCTCCCGGTAGTCCTAGTTCTCTGCCCCCTCACCTTCAAGCCGTACATGTGTCTAATACCCCTCCAGCTCCTGATCCTCTTCTCTCTCTCAATGTCGTTCCTCACGTAAAATATGAGGTCGGAAGTCACCAAATGCGTGTCCCTCCCACTCTCGTAGTCCTTCCTCCTGTTGTACATCCAGCTGGGCAAGTACTTTATTGCGTGGTCTGACAAAGCCTCCTCGATCTTCTTCAGCTCCGAGTCTGAGAGCTCCCCCAGCCTCTTGTCCTTGTCAATACCAATCTTCATCAGTATTCCTCTAGCAGTGTTGTAACCTATGCCCTTCACCATGGCAAGAGCGTACGGGGTCTTCACAGTCCCGTCTACGTCTTGTCCAAATAGCCTGACTATGTACCTAAATTGTTGTTCAGACATAGTCAACTCAACTGTAAGTGCTATACATTACCCCTTTTTAAGTTTTTCAATGTCTCCTCTTTCCTCTTGATTGCAACACGGCTAGCCTCGTCTAGCGCTCTCTTGAGTTCCTCCATGGAGTAAGGAGAGTAGTTGCCTATTACCTTCTTCACAGGAGTGTATGGACTTTCCCTGAACCTCGGCTCCAGCCTCTTCCCGGAGGTGGTGAGTATTGGGTAGTCCTTGAAGCGATCCACGTACCCTATTTCCTTCACCTCCACTCCCGCCTTCCCAAGCTCCTCCTCTAATTCATCCAATGTGGAGAAGATGAGCAGGGAGTCTATTGACACACCAAAGGGATCTACGTCAAGTTCCCTGAACATGTCGAGTACTTTCCTGTTTATCATAGATAGGAACTCGTCCTCGTCTATGACGAAGCTGACCTTGGATACTTCGGAGACCTCAAGGGCGTCACCTCTAATCCCGCCATTTGTCACGTCCGTCATCGCCTCTACCTTGTCTATAAATCTCTCGTTCACCACCTTAGCTACAAGTAGCTCTTCTACCTTCAAGGTCTCCTCTACTACCTCTGGAAAACCACCGTAGATTGCGGTAGCGCTTACCGTGCCTCCTCCGTTTCCCCTGGTCATGTATATCTTCATCCCCTCCCTAATCTTAGCCCTAGACAGGAACTTTTTCCCCAGCTTACCTATTGCCCCCACGCCTCCGCTTATCCTCTCCCCAATTACCACGTCCCCGCCTATCCTCAAAGTACTACCAGCTAGGACGCTTACGCCCAACGCCTCAGCTACCGTGGAAACCCCTGCCTCAAAGTCGAACAAGTACGACAGGTCTGCGTCGTCGGCTAAGTGAACGTCGACGATGACGCCAAGAGGGTTAGCTCCCTTGACCATGACGTCCCTGAGGCACGCCTTTGTAGCGTGAAAACCAGCAAGGAATGGAAAGTACGATAGCCTAGAGTGAATGCCGTCAACCGCTACGACGACATCTTCCATAACCCCAGCATCGTCGAAGGTTGAAGGCTTCCTACCGCTTATCTCAAAGAGCTTGAGATGGATCAAGTGATCCCCTATACCCCTTGAGCCGAGACCTGCGTCTCCAGCCCTTATACCAGAGGACTTTGGCTCATACTTGGAAGCCTTCCTCGAGTTCTCCACCTCCTTTATAACTGCGTCTGCAAGCTTCTCGTTTAAGTCCCCCCTCTTACCCTTGTAAAAGTCCAACCACTGCACTATTATCTCCTTTGCCCTCTCCCCTTGTACCCTCCTGGCTATTCCCTCCAAGTCCATGAGGTGAATAGGTTTTTTAACAAAAAGAGTTTTAGTGTAAGCCATGAAAATTCTCTCCAAGGAGTTCAAGGTAGAGACTAGGAGCAGGTTCGAGAGCATCGACATCACCGACGCTGTGCAAGAGGTAGCAATGGGGGTAAAGGACGGGGTAGCCTACGTTTTCTCCAAGCACACTACTTGCGCCGTAATAGTCAACGAGGGGGAGAGCGGGCTCATGCAAGACTACTTAGACTGGGCTAAGAAACTAGTCCCTCCCAACGGGGAGTTCAAGCATAACGCCATAGACAACAACGGTCATGCTCACATTATCTCTTCTATAATAGGAAATTCCAGAGTTGTGCCAGTTAAAGATGGAAAATTGGATTTAGGTACTTGGCAAAGGATAATTCTGTTGGAATTTGACGGGCCTAGAGTTAGGACGGTTTATGTAAAAGTTATGGGAGAATAATAACTTTTTTAGTAGTTCTGTAGATAATTTATCGGTAGAATTGCCACCCGGAACCTTCTCAATTCTCGAAAAGATAAATTCCTGCGAAGACAAGAGGTGCATAGAGAGAGTAGTTGACGAGTACATAACCTCGCTAGTAAGGGGTAAGAGAGAATTCACTCCCAAGTTCAAGCTCTTCGAGGAGGAGAGAGACGTAGACGAGAAGGCGGTCGCAAACTCTTACGTGTTCACCGAGTTCCTCATAACCAGGTTGGTCTCTGCAGACGTGGACGTAGAGGTGGTAGTTAAAGACCTTGAGGAAAAATTGGGAAGAGACCACCCTGTAATTCTCTTCCTCAAACACATCAAGGACGAATAGGAGTTTTTTAACTTCCTTTTGCCTTTTTATTTTGGGGAAGATTACTTGCAAGATAGGCTCTCTCTTATCGCGAGAAACACCCAAGAAATTGTGACGCTAGAGGAGCTCCAGAAAAAGCTTGAGGCAAAGGAGAAGCTGAAAGGCTACATAGGGTTTGAACCCAGCGGTCTATTCCACATAGGGTGGCTGATCTGGGCCCAGAAGCTAAAGGACCTCGTTGAAGCGGGAGTGGAGATGTCGGTTTTAGTGGCGACGTGGCATGCGATGATTAACGATAAGCTTGGAGGGGACATAGAATTAATAAGGCTAGCCGGCAAGTACGCCATAGACGTGCTCTCAGCTTACGGCATAGACATGGGCAGGGTCAGAGTAGTAGACGCCGAAGAGCTCGTGAAGGACAAGGACTACTGGGCCTTGGTAATCAAAGTGGCTAAGAACACTAGCCTTGCTAGGATGAAGAGAGCCCTAACTATTATGGGCAGGAAGTCGGAGGAAGCTGAGCTAGACACGTCTAAGCTCATTTACCCTGCAATGCAGGTAAGCGATATATTCTACATGGACCTGGACATAGCGCTGGGAGGGACTGACCAAAGGAAGGCACATATGCTAGCTAGAGACGTGGCGGAGAAGCTGGGCAGGAAGAAGGTAATAGCCATCCACACCCCCCTCCTAGTGGGACTGCAGGGCGGGCAGAGGATGGAGGGCCCAGTAGAGGAGGACGACTTCCTCTCCGAGATAAAGATGAGCAAATCAAAGCCCGAGACCGCCATATTTGTTAACGACTCTCCAGAGGAAGTTGAGGAGAAGATAAGAAAAGCTTACTGTCCAAGGGGAGTAGTGGAGAACAACCCAATACTGCAGATCAACAAGTACATAATCTTCGCCTCTCCCTCCGCTACGCTAAAGGTGGAGAGGGACATCAAGTATGGAGGAGACGTGGAGTTTAAGTCATACGAAGAGCTAGAGAAGGTCTTCGCTGAAGGTAAGCTACATCCAATGGACTTAAAATCTGCCACAGCTAGAATGTTAAACAAAATCCTAGATCCTCTTAGGAAAAAAGTTCAAAACGAAGAATACGAAAAAATGATAATAAGCATATCCAAAAAGGTGACAAGGTGAAAAGTCTTGAAATACGTGATTAAGTTAACCTTTGAGGTTTCCGGAATAGTAGACAAGCCAGACGTTATAGGGGCCATCTTTGGCCAAACTGAAAACTTATTTGGCGAGGAGTTTGACCTCAGGGAGCTCCAAGATAAAGGAAGACTGGGCAGGATAGTAGTGGAGATGAAGACCAAGGGAGGGAAGAGCGAGGGAACCATAGAAATACCTTCAAACCTCGACAGAGTGGAGACTGCCCTTATTGCAGCGATGGTTGAAAGCGTGGAGAAGGTAGGTCCTTACGAGGCTAAGTTTGAGCTCAAGGAGATACAGGACGTAAGGGAGGAAAAGCTAAAGAAGATCATAGAGAGGGCAAAAAACGTATTGTCGACGTGGAGCAAGGGCAAGACGTTGGACATAAAGGAGGTCCTCAACGAGATAAGTAGCGCAGTCAGGACTGGGGAGATAACCGAGTACGGAGTAGATAGGTTGCCTGCAGGCCCAGACGTGCTGACAGATCCCAACCTCATTATAGTAGAAGGAAGGGCAGACGTAATTAACTTGTTAAGGTACGGCTACAGAAACACAGTTGCCGTGGAAGGAGCAAGCGGTAAGATACCGCAAGACCTCATCACGCTATCGAAGGAGAAAAAGACCGTAATTGCTTTCCTGGATGGAGACCACGGTGGAGACCTAATACTAAAGGAGCTCTTAAGCGCTGGCGTTAAGATAGACTTCGTAGCTAGGGCACCCGTTGGAAGGGAAGTGGAGGAGCTGACTGGAAAGGAAATAGCTAAGGCCCTCTCCAACATGCAACCTCTTTCCCAGTACTTGAAGAAGCAACAGGAGGTACAGACGACGATCAAGGAAGCCCAACAAGCAGTAGTAGTGGTCGAGCCCACTGTAGCGCAGAAAGAGGCTAAGCCCCAGTTGGAGATAAACGTCCCCCAGAACGCACTGGAGGAGATCAAGAAGCTACCGGGAACCTTAGAGGGGATAATGTTTGACGACAAGTGGAATGTAGTAGAAAAAGTACAAGTTAGGGACATTATACCTAAACTAGAGGCACTGCAAGACAACAAAGTGTCTTACATAGTATTTGACGGAGTAATCACGCAGAGGCTGTTGGAGCTAGCTGCGTCAAAGGGTATAAAGATGCTGATTGGAGTGAGGATTGGCGGTATATCTAAGAGCTTAGACAACGTAAAGATATTGACGTTCCAGGACGTTCTAGTTTAAGGATTCACCTTCTTTTTCTTTTTTAGAAAAGTACTATTTCTTATTAAAGAAGCTCATTATATCGAATCCGCTGCTCTTTAGCGTGCTTTCCTTTACGCCAAATGACTCCAGTATCCTCATAGCTGCTGGCACTATTTGCTTGTCTATGTAGTAGTCGACGTCAATCCTTGAGGGATCCTTAACCGTGAAGTATGGCTCTGCTCTATCTGAGACCTTCCCAGCCCCCTTTACGATAACGTAGCCTATCTTTCCTCCTTTGAAGATGGCGTAGCCTGCCTTTATTGCCTTCTTCGCTGCCACAACGTGAGGGGCGTCAACTTCGTACTCGTCAAGGCCCTTGTCCAGGGACTTCCAAATTATTAGCTCCTCTATCTTGAACTCCTTCCTCCTCAGTCTCATTACCGCTTCCCTGACGAGCCTAATCGCGTCGTCAACGCTGTACAAAAGTATCTTCTCTATTACCTCCCTCTGTATGTCCTTTGCAAGCTCACACCAGTCTCCCCTAACAGCCTCAAACCCTACTATGTCTATCTTACCGTCGAAGGTGAGCCCCGCGTACCTCTTCTTATTCTCGGTGAAGAAGACCTTCTTGTACTTCTTGTCTACCTTGATCTCCAGCTCAAACTTGGAACTTATCTCCTTCACAAGCTTGTCCACCTTTTCCTCGTTCCCCTTAACGAAGATGGAGTCGGTGTCCCCATAGATTACCTCAAACCCCTCCTGCTCGGCCAACTTCGCTGAAGCTGAAATTATCTCCCTACCCCACGCTGTAACTGCCTCCGCTCCCTCCTTGCTGTACCACCTCGCTCCTAACCAGCCCATGTAACCGTAAAAGGCGTTTGTCATTACTTTGATTGCCCTCTGCCTCTCGTCTAGTTTCCTCTTTGTGAACTCATCCTTTGCCTCATCCATTGCCTTCTTAACTTCCCTCCTCTCTTGAATGAGCCTCTGCAGGATCCTCTTGTAGAACCCCTCTGGGCTCTTGCGGAACTTGTGTCCAACTTCTGGGGAGACCCAGCAGTCCTCGCACTCGCCCTTAACTAGGGTGTCTGGGCCGATGTTGTACTTTATCATGATAGAGGGGTACATTGACGAGAAGTCGAGCACATAAACGTTCTCGTGAACGCCCTGCTTAGGAGATATCACTAGGCCACCCTTATAGCCCTCGTACTCCCTCTCGACCCTGTTTGGGATGAGCTCGTTGAACTTGAACGCCTCCCTCATGAGCAACCACTCTACCCTGTAACCAACGCTAGCCATGGCCAACTGGTCAAGAGGTAAGCCAGTGAGCATGGTTAACTGTTCCCCGAAGGGTAGGAAGACCTCCCCCAGCAAGTAGGTCGACTTGGCGTCGTCCATGTTGTATTGTATTACCAATTTTCTCTTTTCCTTGTCGTTCCAGTACTCCGGTATCTGATACCATTCCAAGTTGACCCTCTTGCTCTTAGGCATTACGCCCAAGTAGTCGGCCACGTTGTCTAAGCTCTTTACTTTAACTTCCTCTACGCTGTAAGCAAACCCCATGAGGTCCACGTTAAGTCTACCAACCACGGAGAAGTGGCCGTAAGTCCCCTGGCTTGGCTCAGAGTTTACCTTTCTCCCTATTTCAAGCTTTACGTTCCTGGCCTTCACCCTCTCCAGAAGGTAGGGCCAGTCGAAGCCAGTGGTGTTGTAGCCCAGGATAACGTCAGGGTCGTACTCCTTGACGAACTTGATGAAATCCCTTATTATCTTCAGGTCGTCCCCGTCCTCGTTGATGAACTGCCTTCCACCCTCTTCTGTCCATACTCCTATCAGTATCACTGGATCCCTCCTTGGGTCTGGAAAGCCGTACTTGTTGTAGACCTCTATGTCGAACGCCATTACCCTAAGCCTAGGTGGCTCGTCCTCAAAGACCTTAAGCAACTTCACTAGGTTGTAAACGTGCTTTACCCTAAACTTGTTATCCTTTACCTCTTCCACCTCAGCCTGGAACCAATAAAAGGGCCTGATTCCAGAGTCTATGGAGTACCTCATGTAAAACCTTATGTCAGCCTCTAGCACTTCCCTCACTCCCTTTACCTTCGCGACGCTATCTCTGTAGGTTCTCACGTAGGCCGGGATTACAGTTTCTATCCTTAAGGCTTTGACTGGCTCGCCATAGTACTTCTTCTCAACTGGTTCAACCCTCGTTATGGGAGACTCTGGCTTACTCAGTCTCCTCACTTCTTCAGCTATTGTCTCCACCTCTCCGTCGATGACCGCGTAGAAGTACGGCCTAAAGTTGCGCTCCAGCACGACTACCCTGTTACCCTCCCTATCAACGCTCCAGATGTATATTACGGGCTTTCCCTCCTCTACGTCATAGGAGAAGTCCAATACGTAAAAGTCCTTGATCATAACTAGAATATCGTGTGGAAAATTAAAATGTTTCACTTACTCTAGGTTTTTGTTAATAAGGGGCTTTACCATTACGAAGGCGTGCTTTCCCCTCCCGTAGTAGTTCTTCCGCGTGTAGGTAACTAAGTACCCGTTCTTTCTGTAAAACCTTATTGCTTCCTCGTTATCAACCCTTACCTCTAAATAGGAGTAAGTGCAGCCCCTCTGCTTATATGCCTCTTCCAGGGACCTCAGCAGGGCAGATCCGATTCCTTTTTTCCTGTAGCCTTGTGCCGTTGCGATAGACACTACGTGTCCCCTCACCCTGTGCTGTATTATCCCTATGGCGTACCCCACAACTTGGCCATTCTCCTTTGCGACAACGTAAACGCTTGCCAAGTAAAGGTAGGCCTTAAGTAAGGACAAGGGATAAGGGTTATCGAAACTCTCCAGCTCTATCCTGTAGATCTCTCCTAGGTCTTCTTCTGTCGCATCAGATATAATTACCACAGGTTGGTTAGAGTGTACATAATAATGAAAGTTTTGGAGTTCGACGAGAAGAAGGGGTCACTTAAGCTCCACATAGAAGACGAAGACGACCTCTGGCTCCTTCATTTGATCCTCCACAAGGGGGACGTGGTGGTAGCCAGGACAACCAGGGACGTGAGCCTGGGAGACGAGGGCAGAAGGATACCTATGGTAATAGCGCTGAGGGTTGAGCACACGGAGTTTCAGCCCTTCACTTCACGACTGAGGATACACGGCATAATAGAGGACGCGCCTGAGAGGTTTGGAATAAAGGGGGCGCACCACACGGTCAACTTGGACATAGGAGATGACATAGTAATAGTTAAAGAGCAGTGGCCTAAGCACGAGCTCGAAAAGATATACGCCCAGGCAGAAAAGAGAAGCAGAGTGCTCATAGCCCTGGTGGACTTCGACGAGTACTTAATAGCCATCCCAATGGCGCAGGGCATAAGAATACTCGCAGAGAGGAGCCTCCAGACTCCCAACAAGGAGGACGAGGGGATAATAGAGGGGAACGCGGAGGAGGTCTCCAAGGAGATAGAGGAGTACGCAAGACAGTTCTCCTCTGACGCCGTGATTCTAGCAGGTCCAGGGCCTTTCAAGGAGATTGTAAGGGCAAAGCTCAAGTTCAAGAACGTCTACGTGGACAGCGTGTCCTCTGCGACTAGGGCAGGGCTGTCGGAGATCTTGAGGAGGGACATCATAGACAAGGTGATGAGGGACTACGAGATCTCGCAATCCGTAAGGGAAATGGACAGGGTAATGGAGCTCCTCTCAAAGAACACGGGACTCGTGGCCTACGGCCTCGAGGAGGTAAAAAAGGCATCGCAGTACGGAGCTGTGGAGACCCTCTTAGTAACCTCAGACTTAGTCTCCGCTTATGACGAGGAAAAGAAGAGGGAGGTCGAGGAAGTTATGGAGGAAGTGGGGAAGAAGGGAGGAAAGGTTATGATTGTACCTGAGGACTCCCCGGTGTACTTCCAAGTGAAGAACTTGACCGGGCTAGTGGCTGTCCTTAGGTTTAGGATAGAGTGACCTCTCGGAGATCCTAAGGCCATATGGCAATTCCTCCACTATTCTAACCTCGTCCACGGGGAAGCTCTTTGCTATCTCCTCTACTACCTCGTCTGACACCACATAACCTTCCTCCATCCTTTCGCCGAACTCCTCCAAGTTAGCGTTGGTTTTGACTATTGCTCTAACAACCGTTCCCTCTCCAGTGTACCTCTCAAAGGGCTTGGCCGTGTATCTGAGAGTCCTCAAGAACCTTGTCCTCGTCTCTACTACGTCCTTGTATACTGAACTGCAGTAGTGTACTAGGACTTTGCTCTCCTGGAACTTCTCGACTACTTTTATTGCAGTCTCAGCGCTCCCTCTAGCTCCAGCTAACCCATGGGAGACCCTAAGCCCCCTGGCGTTAAGTGCTAGGGCGTTCCTCTCGGTTATCTCTAATTCATTGATGTTGACGAACTTTACCCCGTGCAACTCAGCCCACTTGATTATCTCCTCGAGCTCCTTTTCGTTGCCGGGTATGGAAGGTACTTCTATTCCAACTTCGAACGAGTAGCCTAAAGCCTTTTCCACTGCCCTCAAGTACTCCCTATTCACCGGGTGGAACCTTATCTCGTCGACCCCCGCCCTCTCTAGCTCCCTTAGCACGTCGTGCGTAACGTATCTCCCAGATGTGTACAAGTGAACGTGGAAGTCCTTCCCAAACTCGTCCTTGAGCGCCCTCGTGACCTCAACGACCCTGTCAATCCTCAGTATAGGATCTCCTCCGGTAATCCCCGCGCCCAGCGCGTTCATCTTGTATGCCTCGTACACGAAGTCCATTACGGAGGTCGCCTTCCTCTCGTTAGCGTAAGCCACGTCCTTGGAGAACCTGCCCTCGCTTACGGGGCAGTAGTAGCAGGAATCGCCGCACTCCCCTGTAATAAATACCACTAGCTTACCGCCAAGCCTGCAGAGCTCGCAACCCTTAGGAAGGCCGTTGTAAAGCGCGATATCCCTATTTCCCTTTAACATGTTCCAATATCCACCTTCTTACTTCCTCCCTTTTAACTTCTTCTAACGCCTCCTCTAGTTCCCTCCTGGCCACTTCCTCGTTCAAGGGCCTATTCCCCTGCAACTTCGGCGCCCCCTCGTTACCTCCCTCAGGGTAGTACCAGACCTTGAACCACGTGAAGCCGGCCCTCAACATGGAGAAGCCTAGAGGAGTGTCCATGGCGTGATAGCCCTTGAATATCATTTCCTCCGTCTCCTTGTCTTTTTCGTACGTGACGAAAAGCCTGCCCATAGGAGGGAGGAGGTTGTAGAAGAACTTGAAGAGCTCTACCTCTGTCCCCTCCTCTCTAGGCCAGGGATCGTAGTCTATCTCTATCCAAGGAACGTACTCCCCCCTCCCAGTGAAGTAGTTACACCACCCCACGAATCTGTCGCCCAGGTACAGCTCGAAGTAGTAGAGCTCCCTTATGTGTGACTTCCTCAAGTTCTTGTAGCTAAGCTTGTACCCCGAGACTTCCCCCTCAATCATTTACCATCTTCCTGAAGAACTTGTTGTTCTTAGATAATAAAACGATGGAGGACTCAAAGTTCTCCTCTTCGCCCAAGTCGTACCTCAGGAAGACCCCAGTTCTTCCCTTTTCCATCCTCTTAGTCAATAGCTTCTCCCTTTCCATGATTGTGGAGATAGAGACCTTGAGTAGCTTCGAAGCCAGGCCCTCGTTACCCTTTAAGGGCATTTCCTCGTGACCCTTTTCCGTTGGGATTATTAGCTGTAGCCTCTTGTTAACCCCACTTACTCTCTCCTTTCTCAGAATTCCCTCCTCGTCTATTAGACCGCCAAAGCGGAAGAACTCCTCCTCATCCCTCTTCAGCTTGCCTAGGGGAAAGGTTATAACTTCCTTTTCCTCTGGATCCAGGGAGATGTACGCCTTGGGCGTAGAGAAGGGAGTGGCTTGTATTACAAAACGATGATCCGCCTCTATTAAGTCCAAGTTGAGGACGTTTGGGTTGAAGACCACGACGTCGACGTCGCTCTCCTCCCTGACATCTCCTCTGGCAACGGAGCCGTAAACGTATCCGACCATTCCCAGCGTCCTCAGCCTCCTGAGGACGGAAAGGGCAATTTCCCTCTTCTTGTCAAGTAGCTTCCAGTGGGCCTCCGTGTACTCTACTTCCACAACTGTTTTATTTTTACAGCGTGCTTTAATCTTAATGGTATCATCAATAGAGTGGTTTGGAATAGGAGTACTCGCTTTCTGGGCTGTAATCTACGCCTTTAAGGGAAAACTGGAGAAGAGGGGGTTCAAGGTATACCCCTTCTTCCTCATGTGGAGAAAGGGAACTAGAAGCGAGTGGTTCCCAGGGGTAGCCAACAGCAACGCCTACAAGGGTTTCGAGAAGGTAGCCATAGCCTTAGGGATCGCGTCTATGGTGGGAGGTATATTCCTCATTTACTACGTTATCTCCGGTTTGTTAGTTAGACCAACCGAGACTGGAATAAGGCTTGAGCCCATAATCCCTGGGGTTACAATTGGGCTAAACGAGGCGATTTACGTGCTGTTTGCGATTGGGGTCTCTGTAGTTGTACACGAGCTAATGCACGCCATCTCAGCTACCTCAAACAAGGTAAACGTGAGAGGAGGTGGTTTCATTCTCATAGGCATATTCCCAGGGGCATTCGTGGAGCCAGACGAGGAGGAGTTCCAGAGGAGCCCAACTAGCGCGAAGCTAAAGATAATTGCCTCGGGAATAGCTATGAACCTGATCCTCGCTGCCGTCTTTTTCCCCATAGCCACTTACCTCCTCAGCGCCCTGTCTCAAGGCATAGAGATAGTTGGAGTGCTGCCACACTCCGAAGCATACAACATATCACTACAGCCTGGGCAGGTGATAGAGGAGATAAACGGACATGAGGTAAGGACCTATACTCAGCTAAGCCAAGCCCTAGACAGCTCCACGCATTACCTCATCGTGGTAAAGAACCCCAACGGAACAATCTCTTACTACAACGCCACCGCTGAAAACCACTTCTTGGGCGTTGAGGTCACCTACAGCATACCGCCGTCAGCCTACCCCTTCCTCGAGTTCTCAACATGGATGTTCGTGGTAAACTTCAGCCTAGCCCTCTTTAACGGGGCTCCGTTATTCATAACCGATGGGGGAAAAATATTCACTGAACTCGTGAAGAAAATAAGCTCTAGGTACGGGGAAAAAATATCGTACTATATCCAGACGTTACTTCTGATGTCCTTCGTGTTCGCCATACTACTGTCTATTAGTCTTCCTCAATGACCTTGGAGCTCAGTATTGGGAACGGAATTACTTCCTTTATGCTCTGGTTGTTGGTGAAGAGCATCACTAGCCTGTCTATGCCTATGCCAAGCCCTCCAGTGGGGGGCATACCATAGGATAAGGCCCTCACGAAGTCCTTGTCGTATGGGTGAGCCTCTTGGTCTCCCCTGCGCATCATCTCCTGCTCCTTCCTGAAGAGCTCGTCTTGAAGGACTGGGTCGTTTAGCTCTGTGTACGCATTAGCGAACTCCATCCCTGCTATGAATAGCTCGAACCTCTCCACAAACCCCGGCTTGCTCCTGTGAGGTTTACACAGTGGCGTTGTCTCTATTGGGTAGTCCGTGATAAAAGTGGGCTGTATCAAGTTGGGGGAGACTAACTTGTCAAATAGCTTCTCTATCATGAGCCCCCTAACGTAGGAGTTGCCCCTTGGAGTTAGCTGGTATTTCTTAAGCAACTCCTTGAGCTCGTCGTCGGTCATCGCCTCAACGTTCTTGCCAAGGGCCTCGCTCAAGGAGTCCAACATTGAGACCCTCCTGAACTGGGAGAGCTCTATTTCGTACTCCTTGTCCCCAGCCTTGTACTTCACCTTGGTGTCTCCAAGCACGGCCTTCGCAACAGTTGATATCATCTCCTCAGTTAGCTTCATGATGTCGTTGTAGTCGGCGTAGGCCCAGTAAAGCTCAAGGAGCGTGAATTCTGGGTTGTGGGTAACGTCTATGTCCTCGTTCCTGAAGACCTTGCCTATCTCGAACACCTTGTCAAAGCCTCCCACTATGTACCTCTTTAGGTAGAGCTCCAAGGAAATCCTGAGGTACCACTCTTCGTCAAGGTAGTTTATCTTGGTCTTGAAAGGCTTTGCCAGTGCTCCACCATAGACTGGCTGTAGGATCGGCGTCTCCACTTCCATAAACCCCTTGGAGGATAGGAACTTCCTGATCTCGGCTATGGTCTTGAATCGAACCTCCATGGCCCTCCTAGCGCTGTCGTTGTAGAGGAAGTCCACGTAGCGGTGTGCGTATCTGAACTCGGGCGAGAGCTTAGTCCAGTCTGGGGGCTCGATTAGGGCCTTTGCCAGCATTACGTAGTCCTTGACGAGAAGGGAGAGCTCTCCCTTTGCTGTGTAGAATAGGTCTCCTTTAACGCCTATTATGTCGCCCCTCCCAAATAGGTCGAAGAACTTGTTGTACTTGTCCCCTAGCTCGTTTACCCTTAAGTAGAGCTGGAGCCTCTCGCCCTCGTCGAATATGTCCACGAAGGATGCCTTGCCGTGCCTCCTTATGTTGGCTATCCTGCCTGCAGTTGAAATATTGAACATGAAGGGATCGTGAGGCTTGTCCTTCATATCCTTTACTAAGTTCCTTATGTCAACGATGGTGTGGGTGATGTCGTACTTCTGGGGGTAGGGGTTTACGCCGTTAGCCTTGAGCTCCTCGACTATTTTTAGCCTCCTTTCGTCCCATTTCACACCATGAAAACGCAATTCTCAAGTTATATTTCTTTTTGCCAAGCCGCGAGTCATAAGGTTTCTTGAGGCGCAGTTGAAAAGGGTAAAGTGAATTCTCTAGAACATGGATAATACAATCTCCGTACTTAACTACAAGGTCGTTGAGCAAATCCTTTCTTCTTAAAGATAAAGTAGAAATAGTTTATTCTTGAAGTATAATGGGCCCACGGGGACTCGAACCCCGGACCACTGGGTCTCTCCGATTTCCAGATGCCGCTCATCCCCTTTCGGGTCTCTAGACCCAATGTTTTTCATCTGGAGCCCAGCACTCTACCTAGCTGAGCTATGGGCCCATTAGACGTCATCTAAATTACAATATCTGAGGAAGAGTAATAAAGTTTTTTCGCTCATCGTGGCATCTCAAGAGCGTTTTGATAGGGAGACTACAAAGGTGAATGAAATTCTTGTCCACGCTCAAACGCTATAACGTAAAGCTTCACATAACGTCGGCGTAATACGCGTGGGCTTGAAGATCAAGGAGTATACAATACAGCGCCGGAGCGAGGATTCGAACCTCGGACCGCCCGGTCTCTGCCGAATATTAACAGCCGGGCGCTCTTCCAGCTGAGCTACTCCGGCGTTTATGACCATATCCTTGGGATCCTAAAAAGTTTTCTCTGCCTCTTCAGAGATGAGGAAAAATCCAGCTTTAGGTTTGCATTAGGGCAAAAAGAAAATGTAAATCAGGATTAACTGGTCTTCACACCCTTAAATCACCGGTTCAAAAATTCCATCCTGTACTACTAAATTCGTGATAAAATTTCAGTTAAGAAGGAGAGCGTGACCCGTTTAGTGTGGGTACTATGATAGTCATCTTCTGAACGTTGCCATGCTACTAGGTAGCTTAAGAACGTTATGAAGGAGTGAGGTCTACATTTCCTGCCTGGGCGTTTAACGCTGACAAGGTAGTTATTACTCACTCGATGGCCTATCGTTGACCTCATGTCCGAGAGTTCACGTCCATGATACTGTTCATGCATGAAAGGCAAATAAGAAGTCTGTCTAGATAGACCTTTTCACCTCGACCGCTAATACGAGTTGCCGAAGTCTATTTGAGCTACTGCTGCACACTGTTAACTGATGATTCAAGCGTTTTCTTGAGGCACTAGAAGAGCTACACGTGAAATGCCCTTTATAGACATAATACCAAAACCAAGAACGGCTGAAAAGTAAAACTAGACAAAAAACTCGATTTACTTCGACTTCCCAGTGACTTCGGCTATTCTCTTCACGAGTTCGTCTAGCTCGTCCTTAGCCTGACCCGGGTCAACAATAGCCGCTGCTGCTGCGCCCACTTGTAGCCCGCACGCTTCTCCAATCTCCTTCTTAGATGGTACGTATATGTAAGGTACCTTTTTCTCGTCGCAGAGGGCGGGCAGGTGGGCAACTATCTCCTCTGGTTGAACGTCCTCGGCTATTATCACTAGCTTTGCTTGGCCCCTCTCTACTGCCTTAGTTGTCTCGTTTGTGCCCTTCTTTATCTTCCCAGTTTCCTTAGCTTTTTTCAAAACCTCCAACGCCTTACTAGCTAAGTCCTGTGGAACTTCAAATTTTACATAAGACGGCTTGGACATGCGCGTTCATCCTCCTCTTATTCGTCACGCAACTAGAGATATGATGGGCGGAATTAAAAAGTTAATCATGTGCGAATATTGCCACCACTCCTTCCCTCGAATTGGCGTCTACCCTAACGAAACCGTACCTTATAAACTGGACCACTTCGCCCTCCTTTAAGTCGCCTATTGCCCTTTCTCCCTTACCCCTCTCCTCCTGTAGATCGCCCTTAGGGTCTGCCTTTATGACCTTGACGTCAACTGCTTCGCTTGACTTCACCCACTGGACTATCTTCGCGTTGAGCTTCTTCGCGTCGTCAATGCCCTTGCTGATGAAAACCAGGGCGCCATCCTTAACCTCTACGTTGCAGAGCTCCAAGAGCCTCAGCTTCGTCCCGTCAGTGGCATCCTCCTTGTTTAGGAGTAACTTGTCTCCTGGCTTTACGTGTATCTCCCTGTACTCGTTAGAGTTGGGCCTTATAGGTATCCTAGCTACCATCTCCTCTGGTATCTCCAGCTCAAACTCCTTGTAGTCTTTGACGAACATAAGCCTCTTGGCAACTTGGTCTAGCTTCTTCCTGTTAATTGCGGCTAAGTTGTCGAAGCTAATTGTCGCATCGGAGCCCTTCACACCTACCTCAAGGATTACCTCGATTACGGTTTCCGGTAAGATACCCCTCCTCCTGAGCCCCGCAAGCGTAGGCAGTCTGGGGTCGTCCCTGTCCGTGCCCTTCTCGAGCATTCCCCTTATCTTAGACTTGCTCATCATAAATCCCTCTAACTTAAGCCTGCCAAACAAAGTGACCTCAGGCACATCCCAGCCCATGTAGTTGAATATCCACCTCTGCTTCTCGCCGTTGGCCATGTGCTCCTTTGCCCTAAGTATGTGGGTCACGCCAAAGTCGTGGTCGTCGACAGCGGAGGCAAAGTTGTACGTAGGCCATATAAAGTACTTAGAGCCGACTAGGGGGTGAGGGTTCTTCTCGGTGTCGACTATTCTAAGCATTACCCAGTCCACCTTTGAGGGATCAGGATCGTCGAGCCTAGTTTTCACCCTAACCACTGCCTCGCCCTCCTTGAAGTGGCCTGACAGCATTTTGTCCCAGAGCTCCAGGTTGTCCTCCGGCGACTTTTCCCTGTTTGGACAAGGCCTCTTTGCCTCCCTCATCTTCTTGAACTCCTCCTCAGTACACAAGTCCACGTACGCGTTGCCCTTGGATATGAGCTCTTTTGCCACCTCGTAGTACCTCTCCAACCTGCTGGAGGCCGAGAACTCCACTTTCCAACTGAATCCCAGCCACCTCAAGTCCTCCCTTATCCATTCGTAAGCCTCTTTAATTGGCCTCTTTACCTTTGGGTCTGTATCGTCAAACCTAAGGATAAAGTCGCCTTTATATATCCTCGCGTACTCGTGGGACAGAACAGCAGCCCTAGCGTTGCCCAAGTGTAACGGGCCATCGGGATTGGGGGCAAACCTGGTAACCACCCTCCCTTTAACGTTTGGCAGAGGGGGTAAGGTCTTCTTTTCCTCCTCCTTCTTTTCCTCCAACATCTCCGGGTACTTTTCCCTCAACTCCTTGAGCTGTTCCTCCAACGTCATCGAGTTTACCTTCCCTATTACCTTCTCTACTTCCTTTACCAGTTGCTTGGCGTTTGACTTGAGCTCAGGCCTTTCTCCCAAAACCTTACTGACCACTGGGCCCACCTGCGCCTTACCGCCGTGTTTTACCGCGTTGGCTAGGGCGTGTTTGTATATGAGCTCCTCTAGTTCCATGTCCCATCATCCAGGAGAGAGCTAATGAATTCTTTTACGCCTTTCCCGCTCTTAAGGTTAAGTACAACGTCCGCGTTTTCCTTCAGTTTTTCATCAGCATTGCCCACAGCCACCTTCAGACCCACCTCCTGAAACATCTCCAGGTCAGTCATTGAGTCGCCTAGGGCAGCTACCTCGTCGCGTCTGACCCCGTGGAGTTCTATGAGCTTCCTCACTCCCACCCCTTTACCCGCTGGCTTCATAGCCACGTGGACAGCGTAACCGCTGCTGTTTACGTAAACTCCCCTGTCCTCTGCCCACTTCAGCATCTCTTCGTTTAGGACAGCTGGAGTGAAGCCAAAGTCGCAACACCTAAACTCGTTCTGCCAGCTGTCCTTGAGCTTGAACCTTTGCCTAAACTCCTCAAGGATTTCCCTGTCCATCCTCTTACACACCTCCAACCTCTCTTTTCCGTAAAAAACCACGCACCCGTTCTCGGCAACTAGCCCTCCGTTTAACCCCAAGTAATTGTATAGCCCCCTTAAGACGGGGTAAGAGTTGCCGCTCACCAATGCAACCTTTATTCCTGCCTCCTGGGCTCTCCTAATGGCCTCTATTGCCTCCAAGTCAACCTTGTAAACTCCCCTGTCCTCAGTTAAGGTGCCGTCTAGGTCAGTCAAAATCAGTTTTATCAACTTAGTACTTCCCTCGCCTTTCTGGAGTACTCGTAGTCAACGTATACCTTTTTCATTACTATGTACTCTGGGAGGTCGTGGAGGAGGGTGGACGTGTAGTCCTTGAGTTTCTTCTCCTTGTTTTTTGAGATTATCCTTATCTTGCTCTTGTCTATGATGGAGATCTTTTCCTCAAAGGCGTATATGGACTCTTGTGGTATCCCTATCCTCTGGAGCTGGTCTACTATCTCGCTTATGTAACTGGTCTCTCCCTTGTAGGCGACCTCCTCGTACACAACCTTTGGCCCTTTCCTGTCCAAGAAGTTCCTTATCTTTGTCGTTACCGCTTGAGGCACAGTAGAACTGCCAAGGCACTCGTACATACTGCTGTAAACCCACTCGTCGTCCCAGTACGCTATTAGACCGTTGTCCACCATGTCCCTTATGTAAGAGGGGTCCTTCAGCTCAGGCTTACAGTACTCCACTACGCTGGAGTATATATTCCTTAGGAATAACTCGTACCCTAATATGGTCTTGTGGTAGTAAACGGCTTGGTACATGTGCAACCTAGATATGTAGAAGTTCTCCAAGCTGATTATTCCCTTGTCCAGCACTTCTATGCCGTCCTCTCTGTAGGTAATTGTGTCGAGTAACCTCTCTAGGTCGATGTTGCCCAGCTGGACCCCTGTGTGCCTAGAGTCCCTCACTAGGTAGTCTAGCCTATCAACGTCTACCTCGCTGTCTATTACGGAGGAGAGAATGGAATTACCAGTGTATATGTCTAGTATCTTTCGCGGGTCGTATCCATGGTCGTTAATAACGTCCCTTAGGTCTGACCTAAGTATTACGTACTCTCTTAGGTCCTTGTTGCCAAATTCCTTTGGCAGGTAATAGCCCTCGATCGAGTGACTGAAGGGAAACTGTCCTACGTCGTGGAGGAGAGCGGCAAGCCTCAAGTACTCGTATTCCTTATCGCTCATGTAACTTGCCCTAAGTAGCCTCTGTCCCAATTTGTCAGCCAAATAGTACGTGCCTAAAGAGTGGCTAAATCTAGAGTGAGTGGCCCCAGGGTACACGATGAATGCCAAGCTGGTCTGCTTAACCCTCCTAAGGCGTTGGAAAACTGGCGAATCAACTATTCCAACTTCAACGTCCCCAAGCTCCACGTAGCCGTGGATTTCGTCGTATATCTTTTTCATTATGAGAAAAGTATCGGAAGAAGTATAAATGTCCATCCCGGCTTGGCAGGGCTGCGGGCCCTTGCGGATCCCACCGCCCTACCAACGTAGGGGACTTAACTTCCGGGTTCGAGATGAGTCCGGGTGTTGCCCCCCTACTATGACCGGGTGGACAACTTACTCTAAGACGAATTGGTATAAAAAATTATTTCTTCTGCTGCGCGGTACTCTCGGCGTAAATTCCAGCTATGTAAAGCTGGCCCCCGTCCTTGGGGCACTGACCTACGATCTTTGGCACGAAGTCTCCCTGCTGAAAGTCCCTTACTATCTTGTAATCGCAAGTCATGCACCTTATCTCGGTCTTGACCTTAAGTTGCTCCTTTGAAGATTCAAATCCCATTGCCATTTTCTATCACTGGGCAATTCCCGCCGTGTTCCCAACTCCTACTAGTACCACGGTGTCCCCTGGCTTAGTTCTCTCTAGTATTAAGTTCTTGACGTAGTCCACTACCTTGTCAGCTGCCTCGTATACCTCCTTTCTCATCTCAGTTATAGCCTCCTCCATGCTCATCTTAACAATTACTGCGTCTATTGGTATGTTGTACTTTACAGCTACCCTTTCTATGGCTATCTTCTCCGGACCCGGATCGCCCATCGCCACTCCCATGCCTTCTGCTATTGATCCTGTCTCCTCTCCCTCTAACTTTAGAGCAGCGTCAACGGTTATTATCCTCGCCACTTTCCCTTCCTCCTTCTCAATCACGTTTTGGACCGCCTCCCCTGGAGTACCCACGGTGGCCATGGGGCCCTCGGCCTTCACAACAATAAGCCTCCTCTGCTCGAACTCCACTATCCCAGCAATAGTGTCCTGACTAACGGTCCACTTGTGACTTGCCTTCATCAAGAACCTAGACGCTACCAAGGGGCCCAAGCCATCTCCTACGGGTATACCTTGGAGGAACACCTTCTGTGCTTTGTCGTAGGCCTCTGCTAGCTTCACGTATATAGGGGCAACCATCTGTAATTGGTACATTATCATTATGCTGTTTAGCTTCTTAGCCATTAACAGGTAGTGCCTTATTATCTTGTATATTTGATTTAAAGCCATTGTAACTTCTGCAGATATCTCTATCTGGCTCCTACTCACTGGGTCGATGTTGGGGTTAAGCCTAGTTATCATCTCCCTCACTGTGTTCTCGTTGCTCCTCATGAGGAGCTTCATCCTAGATATTATGTCGGTGGGCTCTATGCTCACAGGGTCTATCACGAACCTCTCTATTACTCTGTTAAGGAAGGCCTTTGGGTCGGGTATTCCCTTGTCCTTTAACAGCTTCTCGCTAACGCTTTTGGAGTCCTTTAGGTAGTTTTCTATCATAGACAGCTTCTGCTCCACATCCCTGCTGATGAACCACAGCTGAGACCTCTGTTGAAATCCGGGGAAAAAGGCCAAGACAAAAGACCCAAGGAACAATATATATATTATGAAATACAGTAGATTCGCTCCAAGACTGTTGGAACTACTCGAAGATTGGGCTAGGGCTATTATGCCAAATATATCTAAACCCATGCTACTCCTTCAATATAGTACCGATTTCCTCCAAATTAAACTTTTATCCAAACACCGTTACTTCGCGCTAAAATATATGTACCTTAAAAACGTATTTAAGGTAATTGGCTCATTAAGTTACCACAATAGTCTGGTCCTTTCCCACGTAAACTGTGTGCTCAAATTGGCTTACTATTCCCTTCTTTACCTCTATTAGAACAGGGTAGGAGATCAAGACCTTTTTCCTCACAAGGGCCCTTAAGATACTTTCCACCTCCTCTTTGCTCCCCATGTCTGACAACCACCTCTCAGAGAAGGGCAATGTACTAAACCTCTCCCTAATCGCTTCTAAGTACTTGGCCTCGAGTTCGCTGAGACCCTTCACGGAGGGGTTCCTAAGGGAAAAGATTGTCTCTACCTTTCCGTCAACTACCATTCCTCCTCCATCTGTGGCGAAGGGCTCTATGGCGTACACGTTATCGCTCATTATATTGCCTACGTTTCTCTCGTAGACGTTTGGAACAAAGACCCCCGCGTGAAGCTCGTATTTCCTTATTAGATGACCCCCTAGATTCCTTATAGGTTTGTAGCCATTCATCTTTATCACCCTCTCTATAACTTTCCCTATTTCGCCTAACGCAGTCCCCGGTCTGAAGTTCTGGATAGCAGCGTTGAGAGCGTCCCTCGCCGCCTCGAGCAACCTAGCGTACCTGTCGTTAAAGCTCACAGTCACAGCTGTGTCCGTTATTATACCCTCTATGTGAGCGCCGATGTCCAATTTTACCACTGCGCCCTCTGGTATTATCTTCTCGTCGCCTATAACTGGGCTGTAGTGAGCAGCCTCCTCGTTTATGGACAAGTTACAAGGGAAAGCCGGCTTGGCTCCCATTTCAATAATTGCCTTTTCCACCGCCTCACAGACGTCAATGACCTTTGCCCCGGGCTTTATGAGCTTGGCCCCCAGATCCCTGGCCTCCGCGGCAATCTTACCAGCCTTTAGAAGGATCTTCAGTTCGTCCTCTGTCATAAGAGGCAATGGTTAGTGGAAATTTTTATTTTTACTTACTAACAAATTACCCATGCCTCAGTTAAGGTGGTTAGGTCACGCAGCAGTCGAGCTAAACGTGGCCGGGAAAAAGGTAATAATAGACCCGTTCATAAAGGACAACCCTTCAGCCCCCGTGAAGGTGGACTACGCGTACGACGCTGACGTTCTCGTAGTTACCCACGATCACTACGACCACTTGGGAGACGCAGTAGAAATAATGAAGAACTCCACTAGACCGCTCTTGGTAGCTACATACGACCTAGAGCTCTACCTAAACGAGGAACACAAGATACCGTGGGAAAGGATGGTTCCAATAAACGTTGGGGGATACGTTAACCTAGATGGAGTAAAGGTCGCCCTCACCCAAGCAGTGCACTCGAGCAGGTACAGCGATCCAACAGGAGTGGTAATCAGCGGAGGAGGAGTGACAGTGTACCACGCTGGAGACACTGGCCTATTTGAGGGAATGAAGACAATAGGCGACGTGTTCTCCCCTGACTACGTACTCTTGCCCATAGGCGGTAGGTTCACCATGGATCCAGCTCAAGCTTCCATAGCAGTGGAGATGCTAAGGCCCAAAAAAGCTGCCATACCTATCCACTACAATACGTGGGACCTCATAAAGGTAGATGCAAAAGAGTTTGAGGAACTCGTCAGAAAGAGGGGCTTTAAGGCGATAGTGCTTTCGCCGGGACAAAGCCTAGAGCTCTAAAGGGAGTAGTTTAAGATGCTGAGCGAGCTAGAGTTAAGGGTCCTATCTTTTATAAAGGACAAAGGTGTTACCTCCTCTACCGAGATTTCAGCAAGCCTTGGGTTGCCCAAGAGCTCCGTCTTCAGCGTGGTCTACCACCTCGCCTCAGAAGGCTACGTAAGGATAGTGAGCACAAAGAAGGAGAGAAAGCTAGTGCTCACGGAAGAGGGGGAGACCAGACTAAAGGCGGGTTTCCCAGAGGAAAAGTTGCTAAAGATCCTTTCTAGGGGCCCAGTGAAGGTACAAGAGGCAAAGGACGTGTTAGGGAAGGACTTTGAGATAGCCATGAGCTGGGCGAAGAAAAGGGGGCTGATTAACATACAAAGGGGTGAAATCACTTCCCTAGTGCAGACCTACAAGGCCCCGGAAAGGGAACTCTTGGAAAAGGCTAAGAGAGGGGAAAGGCTTGGAGTTGACGAGGTTTCGCTGCTTAAGGGTAGAAACCTCGTAGAGGAAAAGGAAGAGACCGAGATAGAGGTGGAGTTCCTCAGGGAGCCCGAATTAAGGAGTGCTCTGTTGTTCCTTACGCCTGAGCTCATAAGGAGCGGGGAGTGGAGGAAGTACGAGTTCAAGAAATTCAACGTAAGGGCCTTACCTCCTTACGTGCCTATAGGGAAAAAGCACTACTTCAGGGAGTTCATAGAGAGGGCAAAGGAGGTAATGATAAGCCTTGGGTTCTCTGAGGTCAAGAGCGACTACGTGGAGATGGAGTTCTACAACTTCGATATGCTCTTCCAACCTCAGGATCACCCTGCTAGGGAAATACACGACAGCTTCAGGGTAGAGGGGAAGGGAGAAATTAAGGACGAGGAACTGTTAAAGAAGGTGAAGGAAGTTCACGAGAAATGGTGGAACTACAAGTGGGACCAGGAGGTCGCCCTGAGGCTTGTAATGAGGAGCCAGACTACAGCCACCACTGCGAGGGTGCTCTCCACCAGTCCAAAGCCTCCAGCCAGGGTATTTACAATAGGAAAGGTATTTAGGCCAGACGCCATAGACGCAACGCATTTGATAGAGTTCCACCAGCTAGACGGGTTGATAGTAGAGGAGGACTTCAACTTAAGGAAGCTTCTTGGAGTCCTCAAGGAAATATTCGCTGGGCTTGGGATTAAGGAAATAAAGTTCAAGCCTGCCTACTTCCCGTTCACGGAGCCCAGCGTGGAGGTTTACGGTTGGATAGATAGGCTGGGATGGGTAGAGATGGCTGGGGCGGGCCTCCTTAGGCCAGAGGTAACAGAGCCCGCTGGAGTTTACTCTCCTGCAGGAGCGTGGGGGCTGGGACTGGACAGGCTGGCGATGCTCTTCCTTGGTGTAAAGGATATAAGGGATCTGTACTCTGATGACATAGAGTTCCTTAGGAGCAGAAAGGTCGAGGCACAATGGTAACCATCACGCTGAGGAAGTCTAGGCTCCTCGAGAAGCTTAAGCTAACTGAGGGAGAGCTAGAGGAAGTGCTGTTTAACCTTAAGTCTGAGATAGAGCCAATAGACCAAGAGAACATAGCCATAGAGATTAACGCGGATAGGCTTGACATGTTGAGCCTTGGGGGGATAGTGAGGGCAGCCAAGGGGATAATGGGCGTGGAACTTGGGGAGCCAAAATACAAGGTGGTCGACACAGACTACGTCCTTGAGGTGAGAAGCGTTGAGTCCAGGCGGTATGCCCTTGGAGCAGTTGTGTACAACGTGAATCTAGACCAGGAGAAGTTAAGAGAGCTCATCCAGTTCCAGGAGAAGCTACACGACACAATAGGTAGAAGGAGAAAGAAGGTAGCCATAGGGATCCACGACCTAAAGAAGATAGATACCAAGAGGATAATTTACACTACAGTGCCGTTAAACTACAAGTTCGTACCTCTTAACCAAAAGGAAACTATGACGGTATCTGAGGTCATTGAGAAGACAGATCAAGGAAAGAAGTACGGAAACATATCGGTTTACAACAACCTCTCTCCCGCAATCCTTCAAGAAGATGGACAAGTCCTAAGCATTCCTCCAGTGATTAACTCGGAAAAGACGAAGATAGAGGAGGGAACTAAAGACGTATTCATAGACGTCACAGGAACAAACTTGCAGGCGGTGATGGAGACGCTGGACATACTGGTGACTAACTTGGCTGAGGAGGGCGGAGTCATAGGGAGAGTTAAGGTCTTTGATATCACCTACATGAACTTCTCCCCAGCGCTAATCCGCAGGGTAGTGGAGGCCAAGGTAGACTACATCTCAAAGAGGATCGGCATTGAACTTGTGGGAAAGGACGTAGTAAGGTATTTATCCATGATGAGGATGGATTCGTACCTGGAAGGAGACACGTTAAAGGTTATCGTGCCCCCTTACAGGATTGACATAATGAGAGACGTCGACCTAGCTGAAGACGTGGCGATGGCGATAGGCTACAACAAACTCGAGCCACTCCAGATAGGGACTATGAACTTTGGCAAGTTCCTCAAGGAGACTTCGCTCTATAGGGCTTTTAGGGAGCTCAGCATAGGGGCTGGACTTCAAGAGATCTACTCTCTAGTGCTCACTAACTCTAACTACCTAGAGGGAAATTTCGTGAGGTTACTGAACCCAATCTCGGCCGAGTACGACGCGGTTAGGAACTCCCTAGTCTGGACCACGCTCAAGTTCCTCTCGAGGAACCAGAGGGCTAGGTTCCCAGTGAAGGTGTTCGAAATAGGGGAAGTCGTAGTACCGTCCAACTCAGACACAGGCTTTAGGAACGACCTGCGCGAAGTAATGGCCGTGATGGACAGTAAGGTAAGCTTCGAACAACTACAATCCTTACTCCACCAAGTTATCGTCAATGCCACTGGCATTGAGCCTACATATGAAGAAAACGACGATCGCCTCTTCATCCCCGGAAGAGGGGCTGCCGTGATGCTAAAGGGGGAGAAGGTCGGGATATTAGGGGAAGTAAACCCAGAAGTGTTAGTGAAGTTCGACGTGTTCTACCCTGTGGTGATAAGCGAGATTTATTTGGGAAAGATAGCAAATCTTATTTAATGCCCTTCGCCATTCTAGATGACGTAAAGCTGTACTACGAGGCCTACGGAGAAGGGAAGCCAATAGTTTTCGTGCACCACCTAGCGGGCTCTTATAAGAGCTGGAAGTTCATAAGCTATCAGTTTGCTAAGGACTACAAAGTAATAGTTTATGACCTAAGGGGGCACGGGAGGTCGTCTGTACTTCCTATGCCTTACCTAATAGAGGATCACTCAAAGGACTTGAAGGGACTTCTAGAGTACTTGGAGGTGAAGGACCCTATAGTGGTAGGCCACTCCATAGGCACCCTTATAGCTTTGGACTTCTCCCTCAAAAACAGCCCCGAGAAGCTTGTCCTCATAGGGGCTCTGTACAAGGCCCCAGACCAAGAGCCGTACAGACGTTACGTGTCCATAGCCACTAACTTCGGAATGGAGGCCCTAGCCAACTACAGGAGGATGCAGAAAGAGTTTTCTCCCACCCTCACTGAAAACCCTCAAGCGTGGAACTCGCTCCTCGAGGTTTACAGAGAGAACACGCCCCTAGGCTACAAGATGGCTGTGGAAGGACTTCTTTCAGCGAGGGACTACAGAGAGGACCTACAGCGAATAGATGTACCCACCCTCATAGTATACGGTAGTAATGACGGACTTATCAAGAACTTAAATGTCATGCAGAAAATACCAAAGCACGTAACGAAAACCATAGAGGGCTACGGTCACTTTCTAAACTTTGAAGAACCCCAGTGGCTGACTAAGGTTATTACTGAGTTCTTATAGTCCCTCCAAGTTCCCTCACTAAAGCAATTATTTCTTCTTTACACTTCCTAACCTTTTCCACTATTTTCTCCGCACTATCGCTACTGCCAGCTATCTGAATCTCCAGGGTAGGGTTGGAAAGCTCGTACCCCTTGGGGTGAGTTTTTATGTATAAGTCGTACTTTTTCACTAGTTTAGCTATGTGAGGGGCTATTGTAGACTCCATGACTCCGTCTACTACAACGCTGTCCTCTACGTAGGCTACGTTTGGCCTTTGCTTTAAATAACGAGATATAAAGACCTCTAGCACTGCCTCCATTTCCCTGGGAACTCCTGGAGTAGCCAAGATCTCTATGCCTTGGTACTGCAGGTAAATCCCGGGAGCTATCCCCTTATCGTTCTCCACAGGCATTGAGCCCTTTGGCATTAACGCCATCTTTTTCCTTTCCTCTGTCAGATCCAAGTTCAGCTTGTCGTACTTCTCCTTGATCTGCCTCAATGCCTCTTCGTTATAAACCAGGGGAAGACCCACCGCATTGGCTAGCCCTTCCGCGGTTCTATCGTCATAGGTGGGACCGAGGCCACCCGTGGAGACAACTAAGTTGGGCTTTCTTGAAAATATTTCCGAGAAAGCTTGAGAAATTTCCCTTACGTCGTCCATAACAACAGTCATCCTCCTAACTGCAAACCCTAGGGAAGTTAACCTCCTAGCTATGTGGGAGGCGTTGGTGTTGACAGTTCTACCACTCAAGATCTCGTTACCGACCGTAAGTATTTCGGCTACGTACACAAACTAATAAATACCTTTCATCATAATAACAATTATGTCTAAATGGGAAAGGTTTCTCTCTAAGGAAACGGCCCTACTAAAAACCTCGGAAATAAGGGACCTACTTAAGCTGACCGAGGGGAAAAACGTCATCAGCTTTGCTGGGGGACTACCTGACCCTTCCACTTTCCCAGCAGAAGACATAAAGAACATATCCGATTACGTCCTATCAAATTACGCCTCTAGAGCTTTACAGTATTCAGCCACTGCTGGGATTCCGGAGCTCAGACAACAGCTGGTGAACCTCTCAGCCCAGAGGGGAATAACTGGCATAGACGAGGACAACATCTTCGTAACGGTGGGGAGCCAAGAGGCCCTATTTATGCTTTTCAATTTGTTTGTAGATCCAGGAGATCACGTATTTGTTGAGTCGCCGTCCTATTTGGCAGCACTTAACATATTGAGAGCCAGGAGCCCCAACTTCCACGGCATACCCCTTACTGAAAATGGACCAGACCTTGACGTGCTAGAGAGCGACTTGAGAAAACTTAAGTCAGAGGGGAAGAAGCCGAAGTTGCTTTACATTATTCCTACCGCGCAGAACCCTGGAGGCACAACGCTGTCCCTCGCAGGAAGGAAGAGGGTATTGGAACTCGCTTCAGAATACGACTTCCTAGTTGTGGAAGACGACGCTTATGGTTTCCTGGTGTTTGAGGGCGACAGTCCACCTCCAATCAAGGCCCTAGACAAGGAGGGAAGAGTAATATACACAGGGACCTTTAGCAAGATACTTGCTCCAGGCTTTAGATTGGGCTGGATTGTCGCAGACAAGGACATAATCCACGAAGTGGAACTCTACAAGCAAAACGTTGACCTCCACACCCCTTCCTTCACTCAGTTTATAGCAGCAGAGGCCATAAGGAGAAACGTAATCCAGAACAACCTCCCCAAGATTAGGTCGCTCTACAAGAGGAAAAGAGACGTAATGCTTCAAGCAATTGAGGAGCACTTCCCAAAGGACGCCAAGTGGAGCAAACCAGTGGGAGGAATGTTCGTGTTCACTTGGCTCTCTAAGCAAAAGGACACGTTAAGCTTGTTGCCGAGGGCCTTGGAGAGGGGAGTAGCATACGTTCCTGGGTCCAGCTTCTACTACGACTACTCTGGCAGAAACACAATGAGGATAAACTTCAGCTTCCCAACTGAGGAGCAAATTAGAAAGGGAATCGAAATATTAGGTCAACTACTTAAAGAGTAAAGCTCCACGGCCTTTTTTAGAGCCTTCTTCACGTCTACTATGACCCCGTTCTTTGGGGTAGGAATTGCGGAGATTACGTCGTCCGCGTACCCTACGTTCTCCTCAAACAACTTGTCGGTTACTTCCCTGTTTAGGAAAGGAATAACATCGTCCCTTGGGAGCGGGGGCACAAACAACGGGTTCTTTGGTACTATGGCAGGCCAGGAGTTGAGAAACTTTGGAATAACTATCTTTCCGTTGTCCTTCACTAGGGAATCGGCTACTGCTCTAGCCCATCCCCTCATTGTAGATACGACTATCACGTCCCATTTCTTATCGCTTTTCTTTATCTTTTGCGCGTAAGGTAGCCTTACGTCCTCGTCTGAGTATATCCCCAAAGTAGCTGAGTCTTTGAGGGCTAGGTAGGTTAGCAGTGCCGTAAGACCTGAGCCCAAGATTAGGACTTCCTTTCCCTCTGCATACTCCTTGATCTGCAATGCCACGGAAGCAAATGGGTAGAGCAAAAACTTGTCAGGCGGATTTTCGGGCAGCGTCACTATAGAGTCCAAAGGCACATTGGCCTTCTCGACCAAGAGGCCGTTAATTTCAGTCCCTATGCCCCCGTACTTGGGGGAATACGGAAGAACCAAGACTGTCTTCCCTTTCAGTCCCTCGTCAACGCTTAACCCTACTTCATCTACTTTCCCTATCCCTATGCTGCCTATTATTGTCCAAGGTCTTGCCCAGAGAAAACCCACAAATATAGAGTTTTCTATGGCACTCAGTAGTACCCTTTGGGGGGTGATCGATACAAAGTCCTCTTCTATAGGCCTCTCCACAACGTCAGCTGGAATAATACCTTGGTTGAACAGAATTGATATCATCCCTTTGAAATCGATTGGACATCTTTTAAGTTTTAAGGGATAAGTTATGATGTGAAGGCTGTCCATAACCTAAGCAAGGAAGCCAGGGAGGAGATAATATCCATACTTTTGGCCAACAGGAACAAGAAGGTGCTTGCGGAGGAGCTCGGAGTTAGCCCAGCTGCCATAACCAAATTCGCCTATGGGAGAACTCATCCGAGCGACGAAACCCTACTTAGGGCCTTGGAAATAGCAGACGAAGAGGAAAGGAGGAAGATACTCCACGTTATCGTGAACGACTTGATTACGAGCTTAATGGAGGTAATTGAGGATAACCCAAAGGTAGCTGAGGAAAAAATAGACGACCTAAAAAGAGTAGTTAACGAGATAGAGAAGAAGCACCTAACTTCTCTTGGGTTCGTATAATGGGCAGGCTATGCACAGCCCAGGGAACTTGGAAACGACAACCCTCTTAGTTCCATCCTGATTGAACGATATCACATCTGTAGGTATGCCAACCTTTTCAGGGTCACTGATATTCCAAGCGTTACAACTGTCGTTGATGACGTGTTTACATGTCTTTGACTTCCATATTCCTTGAGATTCAGCTATTCTCAGCCAACTTATTGCCTTGTTTATACTGTTTAGCTCCTCCTGGATTTTCTTGAACGAGTCTACGTCGAGTTGTTCGTGTGACTTTATTTCCTCTTCTATCTTCTTAATTTCTTCTTCTAGCTCTGAAGGCGACACGAGTATAACGCTTGGTTTCAAGTTTTCTTCAACGCTCATGACCTCATGCTTATTTGGTATCCTTTTTAAGGTGAAATACATATAGATTCATGGATTGGATATGGTCAAGGAGATCTACAAGGACAGAGTGAAGACGTTAACTGACATCTGGGGAGTAGTAGTCACCAAGTGGAAAGATTTAAATAGAGAAACACTCGTTGAAATTTTAAAAGAAAGCTATGAAAAAAACAACATCAAGCCCCTAAGGGGCTTTAAGTCCACGAACTTGTACGAAAAGGAACTTATTAGCCTTTACGTGGTTGGGAAGGAGGGACTAGGACTTTACGATGAGTACATGGAGCTATTTAACACTCTCCTATCTCCAGAAGAAAAGTACGAGGAAATAGCGAAGGTTATCCCAGAGTCACCAGAGAAGTCGTTTGAGTTAGCTGGACAGGACAAGGATGTTCTGGCGAGAGCGCTTAGGCTGATCTTCACTGAGGTAATATTTTCCTTCGCAGATGAGGAGAAGCTAATAAGGGCTTTGAAGGCCTTGGGCTCGTCGCAGAACGACGCCATACAACATACTGCGAAAAGCTTTTCACGTTTCTATACTGCGTTTAAGTTGGCGGAAGAAATAGCTGAGGGGATAATTAGGGACAAGATGAACTACATTGCCATGAAAAAGGCTATATCTATCAAGATAGGGTTTGACTACCCGTTGCCCAAGTCCAATTACGTGGCGTTGATATCACAGGAAGTCTTCAACGTCAAACCCAAGATTATAAAAAAGATCCTTGAACTGTCCACTATACAATGATAGAAGTTTTTAAGTATTCTTGCTAATTATAATTTTGTATGCAGAATCTATCGGCTACTCAAAGAGAGATTCTACTGGCGTTGACAGAGCTTTACAATAGGGAAAAGAAAATGATAAAAAGCAAGGAAGTAGCCGACATGATAAACAAGGACGAGGGGACAGTGAGAAACATAATCCTCAGTCTGAAGGTACTTGGACTAGTGGAGTCTAAGCCTGGGCCCAAGGGAGGTTACTTGCCCACCCTGAAGGCCTACGAGTTCATAAAGAACCCGTCAGTAGCCCCAATAATGGACAAACTGAGCCTCTACAGGGGAAACGTAGAGACGGACATAAAGGTGGACAACATAGAGTTGTTAGACATAACTAACCCATCAGGGAATAGGGTGATATTAAAGGTAAATGGTGACTTGAGGAAGATCAGACCAGGAGACTCACTAAGGTTTGGCCCAACCCCCTACAGCAGGCTTGTCTTGGAGGGAGTAGTAATACACGCGGACGACATGAGGAAGGAAATTGTAATGGACGTAAAGAGGATGATAAGTGTCCCCAAGGAGAAGGTAAAGAACATCATAGGTAAAAAGCTAGTTACCTTAAAGCCAGATATGACTTTGAAGGAAGCGTCCATGATACTGTACAAGGAGGGTATAAGAGGTGCACCGGTCATTTCTGAGGGTGAGAAAATAGTTGGTATAATAACTACGGCAGACATAATAAAGGCCTTCTTTGAAGATAACAACGAGGCTAAGGTCAAGGACTACATGAAAACCGACGTGATAACCATCAACGAGGACGAGGACGTGTTAGAGGCAATCAGGAAAATGGTCATCTACAACGTAGGCAGGCTACTTGTAGTGGACTCAATGGGGAGACTCGTCGGAATAGTGACCAGAACTGACATATTAAAGTCGATAGCAGGACTAGAAGGTCTATGGGGAGTATGAAAGAAAGGTGCGGAGTGATTATAGGCGACTCGTTTTACGAGGTCAAAAATGTCTCTGACAGAGAAGACGAATTTGAAATGGATCCTCAACAACTTTACTCCCTTTTAAGTAAGGGAGAGCTTAGGGCGATAGTGCACACTCACAGCTTTTCTTGCATGCCGAGCGACAAGGACCTTCAAGGGATGAGAGCGTGGAAAGTGCCGTGGATAATAGTGTCTAGGGAGTGCGTGAAGACTTTCCAAGCTTCAGACCTCGGTGTATTTGAGGTCGATGTTAATTCCCTTCTCTTTAAGAAACTCCATGACCTTGCCGTGAAGCTTCTTAAGTAACTCTCTCTTATCCTCTGCTAACACCACATCCGCATACTCCTTGATTATTATCCCATGAGCAAAGGGACTCGGGATCCTGTTTGGCCCTATTACCTCTACCTTCACGTTACCCTCTTGAACGTCCCTTACTATCTTAATTGCGTTTTGAATGTCCATGTAATCCTCTAGGATCTCCCTTATCGTCTCCTTCAGGACAGGAAAGTCCTTGTACTCCCTCACTACCTCAAGGAGCGCCTCAGAGTTAAGTTGTCTCCTGTCGGGGTTAGTCTCCTTACCTTTATACCTCTTCAATAACATGAAAGAGCGCTCAGCGGTCTGCCTAAATCTCCTCTTCAACATTTCCGTCCTTACGATAACCTTACTGAGCAGGTCGTACATCTCCTCTGGCTTTATTTCGTTAAATATGTTACCTATATCATAATTTACTATACCTGGGAGAGTTAAGATAAAGCCGTTGTCGGTAACAGAGACCCTTACATCTGTGTTAAGCTTGTCGCTGAGCACAGACGCCAGTGCCCTAGAGAGCGCGTCTAGCGCTCTCCTACCATAGAGGGTGTGGAAAATGAAGTTCCTCCTATCCTCTTCATCATCATATATCTCAATAAGTATGGTCTTCTCGTTGGGAACTTTGCCCCCAGTGAAGTAAAACTCCTCAAGTACGTATTCGTAGACCGAGTAAGCCACGTTCCTGTTAACGTCATAGTTCTTGACAATATAATCGATTATCTCTTCCTCCCTTTTGCCTTCCCTTATCATCTCCGCTATTTTACCCCTAAATGCGCTAACTTGGATTGCTGAATCAATAGCTAAAGGCAACATCTCGGAGAACCAGCTTGGCACTGTGGGTCTCTGACCTTCAGCTGGTTTAACTATCACCTTGTTCCCTCTGCTACCAATGAACTCAAACGTCCTGCCTCCAAGAACGAAAATGTCGCCTGGAGACAATATCTCTACAAATTCCTCTTCCAAGTTTCCTACGTACTTGTTCTCCTCCGTAAAGACGGGTATGAGGGGCTCATCCGGTATTGTACCGCTGTTTGTGTAGAATATCATCCTCGCCCCCCTCTTTGGCTTTAGCGTTTTTCCGTCTTCCCTTACCTTGGAGTAAACGTTCCTGCTCTCCAACTCGTACTTACCCGTAAGGTAGTTTAAGACGCTCTCGTAGTCCCCCATGCTCAATTCAGAGAAACTGTAGGATTTCCTCAAAATGTTGTACAACTCGTCCTTGCTCGTCTTGCCCATTAGCGTTGAGGCGACAATCAGCTGAACCAGAACGTCCAGAGAGTTTTTGGGTATGTGGACCTTATCGATTTTCCTCTCTCTTGCTAGCTTGGCTAAGACCGTGCACTCGACTAGGTCGTCCCTGTCCACCACTATTATCCTACCCTTACTAGTGCTCCTTATGTGATGCCCTGCCCTACCAAGCCTTTGTAAGAGCCTACTCACGCTCTTTGGACTTCCCAGCAGAAGGACTAGGTCTATGTATCCAATGTCTATCCCCAACTCCAGGCTGGTTGAGGACACAACTACCTTCAATTTCCCTTCCTTTAGCTTACTCTCGATCTCAAGTCTGAGGTCCCTGCTTAGGCTACTGTGATGTGCACCAACCATGTCTGCGTCAAAGAGCTTCTCTTGTTCTATGATCTTTCTGAGCTTATAGGACACCCTCTCAGCAGCACTCCTAGTATTTGTAAAGACCAAGATAGTTCTGTGCTTGTTTATCTCAGAAATCATGGTCTTGTATATCCCCTCGCTTATTTCGCTTTCCGAAGCGTGAACTAAGTCCTTTACTGGAGAGATTACCTTGATGTCCAGCCCCTTTACGAACCTCGCGTCCACAATCTTACACTCCCTCTCATTTCCTACCAAGAACTTCGCTACTTCCTCCAGAGGCGATATCGTTGCGCTGAGTCCTATCCTAACTACTTCGTTCTTAGCAAGGAGGTTCTGGTAAAGCTCTAGGAAACCGGATAGGTAAGCTCCACGCTTGGTATTGGCTAGTTCGTGTATCTCGTCGACCACGATCCATTTAGCCTCACTTAACCTTTGGCTAAACTTGGGTGAAGTTAACGATATGGCGAAGGACTCTGGGGTGGTTATCAAAATATGCGGTGGTTCCTTGAGCATTTTCTGCTTCTGGTAAGAAGTAGTGTCGCTCGTTCTTATGCCAACCCTGATCTTTTGCGGTATGTTAGCCCTTTGGTAGATTTCGTTAAGGGGTTCCATTAGGTTCTTGTACATGTCGTTGTTTAACGCCCTCAATGGCGATATGTAAATGACATATACTTTGTCCTCTAGCTCCCCCTTTTCTGCTAGCTCCAAAAGGGTGTCTAAAATGCCAAGGAAGGCTGAGAGGGTTTTCCCTGTCCCGGTGGGGCTGGAGATGAGGGTATTTACTCCCCTTTTTATGAGTGGGATTGCCCCCCTCTGGGGAGGAGTAAACGTCTTGTACTTTTCCTTGAACCACTCGGCTACGTAAGGCCTCAGAAGGGAGAAGATATACTCGTCGTTGTACTGCTCCTTGACGTACTCAATCATCACAAAGAAAATAGCTTACCAACCGAATAAAAAGACTTGTATCAACGGTATTTTCACTTATTAAGAAGCTCTGAAAAGAACGCGAAAAGATACCCAGCGGAATAGTAGGCAAGCCAGAGGCCACTTATAAACTCTTGCTTGAGGAAAAAGGAGACTGAGGCAAGCAGGAAGTAGAAGCCAAACACACCTATGATGTAAATTGCCTTTGTTTTTGTTATTTTCCCCTTTGGCGTTACAACGTAAGTCCTCCTCCCGCTAAAGGCCTTAAATATACTGATCAAGATAAAGGGCGATATGGCAACGCTATATGACGACAATTTTCCTAGGCTTCTCAAGCTCTCTACTAACTTCATGCCTAGCTTCCTAGCGACATATACGAAGCTATAAACGTAAGACCCTAGAGCCAGGAGCCATATTACAATTATTGGCGAGTTGAGGGGATCACCTTTCCCTATAAAGCCGTAGACCGAGAGGACAAGGGCGGACACAAACGTTATGGCGAAGGGAAAGTACTGCATGAGGAAAAGGAACATATCTACCTTTCTGAGTAACCCTACGTTACTCTTAACTAAGTCCCTGAACCTCCTTATGAGCACTTCCGTACTGCCCATGGCCCATCTGGTCTGTTGAACGTAAAAGGCGTAGAAGTTGTCCGGCACCTCAACTTGCACAGGGGAGTTTGAGGAACATATCCTCTTCCCCCTCCGTATTAGCCTTGCGCCAATCTCGAGGTCGTCTTGAATCATGGTGTAGTCCCACTCGCCCACCTCTTCTATAGCCTTTCTCTTGAACATTGTACCACAACCCACAGGGAAAACCTTGAACCCTACCCTGTCCCTTCCGTTGAGAATCGAGTAGTCTGCCACCAGCGTCGAGACAAGAAGCCCCTTGGCTAACCTCGAGTAACTGTTCTTAGTGTAGCCAATCCAGTTCATAGTAACTGCGTCGCAACCGTAGCCCAGCATGTGAGCGTAAGCCCTCTTAAGCGAGTCCTTGTCCAGTCTGGCGTCGACGTCTAGAGTTATGACTAGTTCTCCCCTGGACTTCTGAAACCCATAGGCAAGTGCACCGCTTTTGTATCCCTTCTTTTCCTTTCCTTCTCTATTGTACAATCTCACTTCCAATCCCTGTGGGATCCTCAACGAGTTTAGCATCTTGTTGAAGTACTCCCTATCGTCATCCGAGATGATTATTACCTCCATTTTGCTCTTGTCCCACTCCACTTGGCTTAGATTGTCAAGCAGCCCTTGTATGACGTCAACGCTTTCTCCCTTGGTGGGCACCAGTATCGATATGAAAGGGTAATCCTTAATGGTAACAGAGTCGTAATACCTACTTTTTCCCAGATAGAAGAAGATAAATTGATACAAAAGTACTAGAGACGGAATTATAAATAGTAGGACCTGCAATATTACGTCAAATAAGCTCATCTAGAGTTACTAGACGTGAGGGGATAATAAATTCATACATATGTCTGGTAGTCTTAGGAGGAAATCTCAGACCTCTCTTGGCAATATCCACCACGTAGTCTTTAGATAGGGAAGGTGGTTCAAACCCCTTTTCGGGGTTTTTCGTTACCCTTATTCCTAGTTGGGCTAGACTTTCCTCGATCCAGTGCATTTTCCACAGCAAAGAATAAGGAGAAAACGAGCACACCCTATGGCCCAAGAAGTCGATGCAAACTTCTCCCTCACCCTCAAATTTAGACATGAAACCGTTAGGAACCTTACCGTACACTTCCCTGAACCATTTACCTACTCTTATTCTCTCGTCCTTGTAGTCCAACAATATTGCCGGGATCTTCCTTATGCCTAGGATTTTCGCTGAGTAGTACCTATGATGACCATCTAAGATGACTAAGGAGTTCTTATCCACTATAATTGGGTGCATCGCCTTGTGGTTTTTCATATTGGAGATGGTCTGTAAGAGCTTATTCCTTATAACGTCCTCATGGGGAACTAGGCTATCTACCTCTAAACTCTGTATTGTAATATCGGCAGCACTCACCTATAACGCACCTCTCGCACAGGGGCTTCCTAGCCTTGCAAGTATTTCTGCCGTGAGCTATTAATAGGTGATGGGCCCTCAGATAGTCCTTAGGCTGGAAGAGTCTCATGAGCCCTTTAGAGATCTCTTGGTACGTCGAACCCTTTATTCCTAAGCGCTCGGATATCCTCTTAATATGTGTGTCAACAGGAAAGTACTCGTAGCCCTTACAAGTTAGGAGAACTACGTCAGCAGTCTTCTCTCCAACCCCTGGCAACGCAAGGAGAGTCTTCCTGGCCTCTTCCTTCTGGAGGTTAAGTACGTGTTCTAAGGAACCGCTGTATTTCTCCAAGATTATGTTGGAGATCTCCTTTATCCTCTTGGCCTTAACGTTGTAGATCCCAATGTACCTTATCGCCTCCCCTATCTCCCTTTCGTCGGCCGCGGCCAGCTTCTTGGGGGTCACCCCTACTCTCTTCTCAAGCTCCTCAAATGCCCTGTAGGTTCCCTTGTCCGTAGAGTTCTGAGAAAGGAGTGTGGCTATTAGTACCTTAAAGCAATCCCCAGTGTTAAGCCAAACGTCGTAGGCTACGAAGTCCTTTGGGTCTATCGTGTACTGCGACGCGAGCTTCTCTACAATGTAGTCTCCGCTACACCTTGGCCATTCCACGACAGAAATATAGTGCCCACTGACTTTTAAGGTGAAGGTTCAAAAAGTGTTATCAAATGTACGAGATCAAAGTGGTCCTTGAGGCAATTAGGGAGGGGTCAGTTAATCCGGGCGAAGTAGTAATAAAGACTAAACTTCCTAGGTATGAGGTGTTGGCCCTATTTCACGTCCTAGAGGGTTTAGGGCTAATTGAGACGATCTATTCCAAGGGCTCTCATAAAGTGTATAGGCTCACAAAGAAAGGGGAAGAGATTCTAGAAGGACTAGAGAAAGGAGACGTAATCGATGTAGTAACGAGAGAGGCAACACAGACTTAGTCAGCCCTCATTTGCCTAGGTATTCTCGAAGAATTTGCCGTATCTGAATTTCGTCGCTCACGTTGTCTTCTACCACTCTTTCTAGGAGCTCTCTTCTGCTATGTAGCCTTTCACCAATATCGTTTAACCCGCCTTTATTACGTAATGCAAGAGCCTTTGGCGATAGGTTTAATCTCCTCACAACCGTCTTTCTCCTAAGCTTATCCACAGAGTACACTCTCAAGTCCTTATCGTATATGGCTATGCCAGAGAGCCTAGCCAGGAACAAGTGCTTGTACCTTTTTCCTAAGTAGCTAACTATAAGGCTCATGATATCCCTGACGCTCCTCAGATCAGTAAAGAGTATCATACTATTACATGGACAACTAAGGAGGCTCTTGAGGAGGTTAAGACGCATGTCGGCTAAGACTACGTCAGGCTGAGAAGCAGCTAAGAAGTTCGAGAGGTCCTCTGAACTTATCCTCGCGTCTACCTTTAACCAGTTCCTTCCCTCGAAATTGAACTTAGGCGAGCTTTCGATAGTGACTATCTTTAAGTCACTCTTGGACAATAACAAGATAGAGTTCATTAGGGCTTTAGTAGCGTAAGGGTTGCCGCCAATTACGTAAAGACCACCTTGCTCCATACCTTCCCATAGATAGGCTAAAGCGTCGAAATTGCATTTTAAATCTCTGCACACCTTAGATATGGAAGGAGTAGTGCTAAACCTCTTAATTACCTCTAGCTGGAAACCTTCTTCAGACTTGTATTCTACCACCTTGTGTCCTTCTGGAGTATAGGACTCCGCGTAAACGCCATCCTTCCCAAGGTTAAACCTATCCTGAAGGTCCTCCAACTCCCTTTGGTCAACAAATATTAAGTTGCTTGCCAGTCTAAGATAGTTTTTAAACGTCGTATGAACCACTTTTACGGGAATCCCTAAGCCATAGCATTCCACTCTTTCTACTTTCTCGTCGTAAATAGGAATTGTCAAGTCGCCGTACTTGACCTTCTTGAACACGTAATAGCTTAGGAGCTCTGGATCTCCCTCAACCTTAGACTCGCTAACCATCCGAAGTACTCGTTCGTAGGTAACGTTTACCTTTGACTTAAGAAGGGATTTTGCAAACTTTTCCACAGTCCTCTTAAGCTCGGGGTTAAGGTAGGGCTCTTGGACTAAGTAAAGTCCAACCCCATCTACGTCCTTTATAGTTACCGTGGCCGAGTACACTTTGTACTGGGCTAGTATTCTCTCCATACCACTCTTAGCAATTTAAGAGAAGTTACGCGAGTCCGAAACTACTCAGTATCTCCCGGAGCTTTACTGAGTCGAGCAATGCCTTCTTAAGGGCCGTATCCATTGTTCCAAGCTTAAAATCTTGTGTCACTGTTCTTACCCCTATGTAACTCCTGATCCTTATCGTATTCCACGAAGGATCAAAGGGAAACAGTATCTTAGCAGGAAAACCCCTGTAGACATTTAGGCCGTAGAAGACCTCCATGGGAAACGTGAAGAAAGTGACGGGTTTTACGATCAAGTAATTCTCCTCGAGGGTTACCTCTAGCCTTATGACCGGCCTCTTCACGCCTAGAACGTCGTAGCATACTTCGTCAAAGCCACGTGAGAAGCAAACGCTCTGAAAACCATTCTTTACCTCTATTTCCCTGCCTTCAAGAGTGACATTCTCGCCAGAAACCCCGATTATCAGTCCCCTGAAGTAGTTGGGGTAATGCCTTACTCTTTCCCAAGTAAATACCCCATCATCCCTCAAAAAGCTCAACTCTCTAACGTGACCGCGGTTCCTGGCCAGCTTGACTACCTTGATTGGCGGATTCACCAACTTAACTGGAACGACGAAGTCCTTAAGAAAGGAAACGCCTTTACCCCTAATTAGGTACGCCGAGACCACCACGTTATCCTCAGGATGACTGAGGCTTAATGGTTGGACGACGTTAATAACGCCCTTGGTGTTTTTCACTTCCAACCTAGCCTCTTGGTTGCCTACCTTTAACGATATGCCCGTAGGAAGCCTAGTTGGAATTTCGTATGCTAATACGCCCTTGAGTAGCGCGTTGTGCTCAGTGCCCTTCACTTTGCCCTCTGGAGAGTACATAACCTCGCCATCAAAGCTTACCCTAGGTTTTTCCGAGGAAAACTTCAGTATCCTACTTTCGGAGTAAAAAGGGTTCCAGAGCGCGATCTCAACTTCGGCGTTCTCAAAATGTTCTGGCTCTAGCTCTACGATTCTGTAATCATCCATTTCCTCCTCGCTCACCACAACCAGAGGTTTGCTAAAACTAACGTTAAAGTATTTATCGTACGCTATCCTTATTTTCGAGGTTGCGCTATTTTTGTCGTTAATCACCCTTAGAATCCCCCTGCTGATTCCGCTATCCACAACTCCAAAGTAATTGGTTTCCGACAAGGCAAAAAGCCTCCTGTTGTCAGCTACGACGCTGGAGGGCTTTAGGGAGAAGATGGGGTTGAGCTCCGAGTCGTACACAGACGTATTTTCCATGGAACCCAAGATTAGAAAATTAGAGTTAACGTAGCTTCTGTCCTCTGTCGCCTCGGCCTCGATTTGCGTCCAGCTCCAGTTGCTGAAGATTTTCGCTGAGGAATCGCAGAGGAACACAATTTTATCTAACATTTCGCCGAGAAAATAGGAAGAGCCGTTGCAGAATCCTATTAGCCTATCTTCAAGGTAAATCCTATTTCCGCGCTTAAAGACCTTTCCTCTAGAGGTTAAGCCTAGGAAGTAACCCTCTCTTTTGAAGGAAGTCACGTTTAGCTTTTCGTCTATCACCTTAGTTTCTCCCTCAAATACTAATGAGGTAAACCTTCTCGTGACGTAGAAGTCTAGAGGGGCTTCTAGCTCCAACATCTTGCCTTGAGCAAAGAGCAAAGCCCTCCGCTTTCCCGCTAGCAGCGTCCTTCCCATGTACCTTATTAGTTTAAAGAACTGCTCCCCTTCAAACGAGTACCAATCCCCCACTCTCACAATCTCGTAAAAAGAATCCTCCACCCTCACGAAGACTACATCTGCGTGGTTGCTAGTTCTCATAACTTCGCTCTTGCCCTTGGAAAAGGAGATAATGGAGTTACCCTTCTGGTAAATCCACTTTCCTTCTCCTAGTTGGAGTTCAGGGTAGAGTGAGGCCCTAGGCTCTTCCAATGCCTCTGAGTTTAACTTAACCTTGGAGTCCTCAAAGTCTAGCCAGAAATTTATTGGAGGTAGCTCTAGCTTAGTAAGGTACGTAAATACTGGATGTTTCATTTGGCCTAGGTGTTAAATTTAGAACTCACGGTTTCACGAAAATAACCGCAAGCCCTTTGAGGTCTAGGCTAGCTAGCTCAGAGGCCTTCCCCCTTATAACCTTTTCCGTAGGAAGGCTAAGGTCTAGGCACACTCCCACTTCTGCATCCCGTCTAACCCCGTGAGCGATTAGGTTCCTTATGTTATCCCCTACGGAGAGATATGGATTAGGTAAAACGTAAACCCCTAGCCCTAGATTGAGCGCTTTCGACACCTTATCTGCCTTGTTATCGTACCTAAGCGAAATAATCGCGGAGTCGTCTAACCTTTCCCCAAGACGAGAGGCGCAAAGTTGAACTGAGCTCACTCCGGGCTCCACATAGGGGGTCTTTATCACCTTCCCAAGCCCCGCCAACATTGGATCCCCCGTGGACAGGAATACCTTAGTCCCCTCCAGCTTCTTTGCCTCCTCTAGTTGGCTGTAGAACTCCGAGTCTGACCTAAGGTAAATTAGCTCCGCGTCAGTTAACGCTTTCAAGCTCTCTAGAATCCTCTTGTCGCCTATCACGTAATCCGCTACCTTGATCTCCTCGATTAACTTTAGGGTGAAGTAGCTGTAATGGCCTGGACCGGCCCCTATAACCTTAACGTAAGTACTTTTCGCTTCCTTTCGAGTAGCCAACTATATCTCCCTTCATGTTGATGAGGATGGTGTAAACTTTTGACCTTTTTTGCACTAGCTCCTCGGCGTTCTGGGATATCTTGTCTGCAATGTCGCTAAAGATTTCGAAGTAGTTATAGTTTGATAGCAGGTCTATTGCCTCGTCTGTGGTCTTGCACTCAAAAATCTTCCTGATCACATCGCTCCCTACTCCGTGCTTCGCTGCGTACGCCGCTATGGTCTCTATCCTTCCATCGCCATACTTATAGTGGGTATTCCAGATCTTGATGGCGTTTTTGACCATTTTCCCCACGTGACCCATGAGGACAATTTCCTTAAAACCCCTTTTAGCTGCTGCCTTAACCATTCCTCCCACGAAGATCGCCATTTGGACTATGGACCCTGGGTCTACGTTGAGCAACTTCCTTGCGGCGGTTTCGCCTATGTTTCCTGGCACCATAACAACCGTGGTATAGCCCTTCTCCTTTACAACGTCCAGCTGTTCCACCATTGAGGCGAACCACGAGATTAAGCTCATAGGTTTCACTATACCACTTGTGCCCAGTACTGAAACCCCTCCCTCTATTCCAAGCCTCGGGTTGAAAGTTCTCTGGGCTATCCTCTCTCCATCTGGTGCATCTACTACAACCTCTGCCCCAAACTTATCCCCTAAAATCTCCTTTAGGTTGTCTATCAACTGCTTCCTCGGCACTGGGTTTATTGCTGGCTCGCCCTCTTCTACGGGAAGCCCTCTAGTCCTTGCAACCCCGATGCCCTTACCTGCTATTAGTGTAACGTAACCAACGTCATCGTTTAACCTCATCCTAACCCTGAACTCCATTCCGTTTGTATCGTCAGGGTCGTCGCCCCCGTTCTTGGTAACGCTAGCCTCAGCCCACTCGCCCTCAAGCTTTACGTAGTTTACAGGGATCTCTATCCTTAAGCCAATTGGCGTTGACACAACTACGGCGTTTACTAGTTTGCCGTACTTCAAGGCTATCGCGCAAGCCTTAGCCCCCGCAGCTATGGTGCTCCCAGTCGTGTAGCCGAACTTCATAATCTGTCTCTTGGCTACTTTAGCGTTGGAGAGGGAAGGGCTCTTGGGATTGTAATCCAGGGGAATCCTTACGCTCATCTTAGTTTCTCTAGTTTTACCTTGGTTATAAAAAAAGATTCCGTAAAGTGAACGCTAGAGAAAAACCTCACAGACGAGACCCTTGGACTGTAACCGTTAGAACCAACGTTTAGAGGCCTTTCAGTAGCGTGTCCTATCTTCTCAAAGTGGGCCTCTCCCTCTTCATAGAACAGGGAACAGACCGCGTAAACCATTTCTTTGGCCTTGATTTTTAGCGCCTCCCTTAGGATGCCCCTTTGCAGTTCGGCGTAATGCTTTACCTTCCTATTGTCCTTAAGGGTTAACAATATTGAGGGCTCGTTGTTTATCATACCGGATGAGGAACACGGGGCGTCTAAGAGTACCTTATCTGCCCTCAACTCCGGAAGGTATGAGGAGTCCTGGCGCACGAATTCGACCTTGTCCATGTTGACGCCGAACTTCTTTAGCAAGAACCTCTCCTTTTCTAACCTTCCTATGTCGATATCAGACAGGATCATTTTAGCCTTGTTATCCGTGAGCTCAGCTATTAGTTCAGCCTTAATGCCAGGAGCCGAGGCTAGGTCTATCACAATTTCCTCCCTTGACGGGTTTAAGGCCATCACTACGGCTACACTGGCCTTATCTTGGATCACTACCTCGTATTTATTAAACTCCTCGGTCTTGGTTAGATCCCCCTTTAAGAGTCTATAAATAAATGGGAAGTCCTTATCCCTCTCAAATTCTATCCCCCTCTCGGCTAACCTCTTGAGAACCTTATCCTCGTCAGCCTTAAGCGCATTTACCCTAAACCAAGTGAACTTATTTGGCAAAGACCTCTCTAGAGCATCAACGTCTAAGTACTTCGAGAGCTCCTCCCTCATCCACTCGGGGAAAACTGGCCTTGAACTTGCATATAGGAACTGCCTTACCTTTTGCGACCTCTTCTTGCCATTGAGAGAAAAGTAACTCAAGATCAGCAGCCTGGATTTCTCGTACAGCTCGTCGTAGTTTGCCCTTACCTTATGCTTTTCCTTGGCCCGCTTAAACGCAACAGGAAGTGGATATCCCCTTTCTGCGTAGTAAAGGACTGAGGTTAGGAACTTCTCAAAGCTCACCAAGCTCCACCAGTGCCTTTACCAACGAAATGCCTAAGGCTACTCCTCCCTTCACGCTTATGTTAGTAATGAACTCTACCGGTAACTTTGTAAGCTCTATCTTGGCCTTTAGGGCATTAACGAATCCTACCGGCACTCCTATGACTACCGCAGGTTTTACTTCCTCCCTTTTGATCATCTCGTTAAGGGTGAGGAGCGCCAAGGGGCTGGTACCTATCATTACTACCTTTCCGTCCATTTCCTTTCCCATTTCCTCTATTAAGTCAATTGAGTAGTAGTTGTTCCTCCTAGTTTTCGGTTCCCTGTATATAGCTAGATCACCTAGGCCTGTCCTGGCCATCTTAGTGTCAACAATCACTCCCCCCTTAACGAGCCTTTTACCCAAGGATATTGCGTTTTGGGAAAACCTGAGTGTACCAATTAAATCTAGGTCCCCTGTTGCCCTTATTGCCCTCATTATCACCTTGGCTTTTTCGGGGTCGTCTAGAGGTAGAATTTTTCTCAGTATTTCCTCTGCCTGCCTCTCAATATTACTAAAGTTGCCCACTTGGGGGTCATATTAAACGTTATTGTAGGTTATAATAAAACCATACTTTGCCAATAAATCATATGATTGAGGAGGTTGTCTCACTCATCTCAATCGCCTCTTCCATACTCCTTGCCATTTACTTCCCCTCTTATTTCGAGGTTTTGTACCTTCCAGCAGCCTACCTGCTGTTCAAGGCTTTGAGGCTACTAAGCACCAGCAAAAAGGTCAAAGTAGGTCGTAAGTGACCTCACCGCAAACCCCCCTTTTCTTACAGAGCTTGAAGAAGCAGTCGAGAGCTTCTCTACCCTTGAGCCCTAGTTCCTTAGAGTAGGACTTTATTTCTCCCTTCCTTTCCTGTATTGATGCCGACTCCCTTATCACCACCTTTAGCTTGAGCAAATCGTCAGTTGAGAGCCTCGTGGAACCAATTAGGCTGATTACTATTGGCAGATCTCCACATTCTTCTTTCCACAGCTCAGACAAGTTTCCCTTTTCCCTAGAAATCCTAGAGCAGTCCCCTGACCTCTTGGGTATAGCCTTTGGGTTCAGCAATAACTTCACGAGGTAAAACTCTGTGGAGGAAGAACTATCCACACATACAGAACTATAGTTATCGCCCTCTATTCCCAAGCTTTCCAAGACGTAGGCTCCGTTGGAGATTACCTTTACTCCCTTGACGTAGAGGAAGAGAGGTAAGTGTATGAAGAAAAGGTCAAAATCGCCGTGGTTGAACTTGACCTCATCTACGCTAACCTTCTTTGGTTCCAGTTCAACTCCCCTTGCTACCTCCCCGTTTAACAGGGGGAGCAAGGGCTTGAGCTCGTCTTCTGCGGTGTACGCGAGGAGTAGCCTCAATGCCTAAAATCATCTGTTTTCAGCTTTTTATGCATTTCCGCGTAATTACCCTCGTGAACAGCTTAGTTTTAGGAGCAGGATACGCGGGGCTCAACGCGTATTACAACATAAGGGGAAGTAAAACGTTGATATCAAGGGCAAGGACTTTCACCTTCTACACCGCAATGCTGAGAAACCTAGTGAGACCAACCAAATACACTACGAGCTTAGGATTCGTAATAGAGGAGGAAGTTAAGGAAATAGACGTAGACAGCAAGACGGTTAAGACAGACAGGGGCAAGTACGAAGCAGACAACATAGTGGTTTCCCTGGGTTGCGTTAGGGAGGGAATGGAGAAATTGCTGGAGAAGGCTAAAAACGAGGACCACTTGGTTATAGGCTCAGAAGACATGTTAGACGAGTACTTAGCCCTTCAGATAGCATTCTACGCAAAAAGACTCGGCAAAGATGTAAAATACTCTGGCTCTCCTCTTTCCTGGCTTGGGAAGAACGTGGAAGAGAAGGTGACCCATCTTCTAGGGAAGTACGGGATAAGTGCATACGAGAAGGCTAACCTAGTAGTGCCTAGGTGTAGACCACCAGACTTCTTCAATTTCGCCAAGGTAAACGAGAACCTGGAAGTTAAGGAGGGTGTTTACGTTGTAGGAGACTTGATCTACGGATGGCCAAAGCTAGGAGAACTTGCAATGAGAACGGGCAGATTTGCCGGAAGGAGGATAAGCGGATACAAAGGAAGGTTTGAGCCAGTGTTCATCTTCATCCTAGATACTGGAATGGGCGAAGGGCTCCACATAAGGTCCAAGGTTCCTTGGGGTAACCCATGGAACGTCGCTAAGGTCTCAAGAGTAAGGTCCTTGATGAAGAGGTTTATAGAGAAGTATTACATTTTGAGAAAGGGCAACATGGGATTTCTGTTTTACCTGTAGATGCCCAGGGACCCGGGGGGCGTCCGGGGGAAAACCTCGTCATTCTTTGGAGTCCCTGAGCACCTCGCTAAATTATATACAAAACGGGGTTAAATAAATTAATGTCTCTAGAGTCTAGGTATCCCTAGAACTACGTCAATATCAATACCCAGCCCTAAAACTATTGAGGAATATATATTGTAGTAGAAGGCCCTGCCGAAGTCGTTCCTCGTTGCCAAGTAGTAGGCGTAGGCCATTATGAGGCCGTGAAGCACAGTTGCTATGTAAGAAAGAAAACCTAAACCATAGGTAAAGTCTGCCATAAGGTCAATGATTACCGAGATTAACTGGTTTAGTCCAGCGAAGCTGAGTGCCAAGTTGCCTAGGGCTACCGCAAAGCTATGCAGACCCATCTGCCTGTCGTACTCCATGTCAGGAATATGGTTATACAGATCGAATCCAACGGCCCAAAATATTGTAGCTATCACGAACAACCACGGGACTCCCTCTAATACCTTTACGAGGGAATCGTAGTATAGGCCTAGGGCAGCGACGGCGCCACTAAATATGGCCAAACCTTGGATGGAGGCTAAATGATAGTTTGCAAAAGCCGTGTACCTCTTCATGTAAGGGTAAGTCATGACCACAAGTGCCACTATAGGGGAGAGAACAAAGGCCCAGAAATTGACCAAGTAGGCAGACACGAAGAACCCTAGAAGGCCTATCGCTATCATTACCTTTGCCTCCGTTACCGTAATGGCTCCAGTAACTAGAGGCCTTGTCCTAGTCCTAGGGTTTTTAGCGTCTATCTCCCTGTCGGCCAAATTGTCGTTGGTCATTCCGGCTATTCTAAGGAAGAAGAGAGCAAAGAAAATTAGGATAAGAACTGGGACTGGCGGAATCTTCTTTAACGCTACGAACGCCCCTAGGTAGGCCATTGGAAGGCTGAAGAGTGTTTGCTCAATCCTTAAGAACCTCATTATAACGTAAAGTTTTCCCTTACCTTGACTAGCTCCTCCTGGATCCCAAGACACAGAAGTATTAAGCAAGTAACGGTTTTAATTTCTTGCTAGTCTGAATGAAATAGTCGAAACCACTAACCAAGGCCTCAACAGACGCCTCGATGACGCTGTTTGAGACGCCTACTGTTCTCCAAGTTCTCTCTCCGTCGCTGAACTCTATTGTTACTCTAACTACACTCTCTGTGTTCTTTATTTCCCCTGGCAGAACTACCCTGTAATCGGTAAGCTTTACCTTACTTATTTCAGGGAATATGTTGTTCAAGGCCTTTCTGATGGCCAAGTCGATGGCGTTTACTGGTCCTACTCCCTCGGATGCCTCCAAGTAGTTGTTAACCTTAACTAAGGCCACTGCTAGTCCGTTCTCGTTTATTACCTTCCAGTACTTCAGCTCGAAGACCTTCTCGTAAAGCCCCAATTCCTTCAATGCTATTAGCACAGCTGAGGCTGGAGCTATATCGAAGCTATATCCCTTGTTTTCAAGTTCCTTAATTTTCTGTAGAACGGACTTGAGCCTTGGATCCTTTTTGTCAACCTTTATACCCACATGTTCCAAGTAACTTGAGATGTTGGAAGTGCCAGCGACCTCAGATATGACTATTTTCCTGGAGTTGCCCACGAGTTCTGGGTCTACGTGCTCGTAAGCCCTTGGGTTTTTCATCACGGCGTCTGCGTGAACTCCTGCCTTATGTGCGAAGGCGTTGTCTCCAACGTAAGGCTGGAAGGGATTCGGAGGAAGACCTGCCAGCTCGTAGACTAATCTAGATAACGGTTTTAGCTCCTTCAATGACTCTGGCCCCTTAAGTGCCCTAAAGCCCAGTTTGAGAACGAGTGTCGGTATTATCTGTATTAAGTCGGCGTTCCCAGTCCTCTCGCCTATTCCGTTAATGGTGCCTTGTACATGCCTTGCCCCAGCTAAAACGCCCATGATGGTATTGGCTACCCCGCATCCTATGTCGTTGTGCATATGTAGCCCTATTTCAGTCTTAACGTTCCTAACAACGAAGCTCGTAATGTCATAGACCTTATCTGGAGTTGTACCCCCGTTGGTGTCAGCTAACGCTATTACATCGGCCTTAGCCTCCTCTGCAGTCTTCACGACTTGCATCGCGTACTCTCTATCCTCGAGGAACCCTTGGTAGAAGTGCTCTGCGTCGAAGATAACGTAAAGTCCGTGGTCTTTTAGGTAATCTATGCTCTCCGCTATCATGTTCAAGTTTTCCTCTTTAGTTACCTTTAATACGTCGTTAACGTGGAGAGTCCAAGACTTACCAAAGAGGACTGCAGTGTCTACTCCCGTCTCTAGGATAGAGTTTAAGCTGACGTCATCCTTCACAGATACTCCCTTCCTCCTAGTGCTACCGAATGCAGCAACTCTTGCGTGCTCTAGAGAATACTCCTTTATCTTCTTAAAGAACTCGTAGTCCTTGGGATTGGAGCCAGGCCAACCTCCCTCTATAAAGTCTACTCCTATTTTGTCAAGGTATAGGGCTATCCTTATTTTATCGTTTAAGGTAAAGGAAACACTCGAGGCTTGAGACCCATCCCTTAAGGTGGTATCTAGGACTTTAACTAATTTCTTGTCCACCGTTCATGTGTGAAAATGTATTCAATAGATATATAAACCTTCCAGATAATACACCCTATATGAATTTTAAGGCGATTGTTGCAGGCGCTATAATCTTTCTAATTGGGTTGTCTGCTTATCTGACTATTCCACTTTACTACCCCAACTATTCCGCAATCAACCAAGTTTATAAAGAGAACGAAGCCACAGCAACCGTGCCTCCAACTTCCACTCAGATTGTGAAGACGATCGAGATAACTCCTACCAATAACTCAGTGATCTTCTTCGTGAATGATTCCAACTTCAATGTTACTATTATGAATGCTACAAACGAACACGTTCTCGGAAACCAACAGGGAGAAATAGGCCTAGCACTATCCCCGGGAAAGTACCTGCTCGGAATAGTGAACCCAAAGAACGTCACCCAGACAGTAACCTACTCTTATGGAGTGTTTCCGTCTAATTATATAAATGGATTCTACTATGGACTGAGCATTTACGAGACTGTGCTGGAGATAGTGACCCTAGCTGGAGCCGCTATTGCCTTCATAGCCTTTTTACAGCAAGTGGCCTCTAGGAGGAAAAAATAGACCTCAGCCACGGTATTGCCTCGAGGATGAAACTTGGACCTTGATGTGCCAGGAAGTCCCCCTTGGTGAAGAAAACTCTTTTGTTAAGTAGGAAGTCCAGTCCCCTGGATCTCAGCGACTTAGCAAATCTCTCCTTCTCGTACTCAGTGAGCCTTTTAGGTTCGTAAACTACCACGTCTGGGTTCTTCCTTAACACTTCTTTTGGGTCTGGCTCAAAGTAAGCCTCGTGCCTATCGTCAAAGACGTTCCTCCCTCCTGCGATCCTTATAGCATCGCTAACGTGGGTAGGAAAGCCTGGAGTTATGGGTCCTCCTAGGTCGAACTCTACGTATACCTTCACGTTGGCGCTAGTCGAGAGGTTTTTGAGAACTTTTAGCAATAAGCTTTGGTAAAGTTCCCTGGCCTTTTCGTACTCCCCCATTACCTCTCCCACCACTATTACGTTATCCAGTATCTTTCCAACGCTCGTTGCTACTGGCATTGGATACACAGTGTAGCCCTTCTTAATTAGAACTTTGGTAAGCTCCTTTTGCGCCCCCATGGTTGTGAAAATAACGTCAGGCTTGTTTTCCTCTAAGAACTCCTCCTTTACGTGAGTGTAGCTACCTATTTTGGGAAGTCTCCTGGCCTCCTCGGGCCTATAGCTAAAGGCGTCGGTTGCTATTACCTTGTCTCCGTGACCCAGCATAAATATGGTCTCCGTTGACGCCGGGTCAAGGCTCACTACCTTCCTCACAGGCCTTGGAACTTCGACGTAATCATCTAAGACCTCGCTGTAGACCTTCACCATTTTTTGACTATTAGTATAGAGTCCATGTCCACGTTATTTATGTTTAACTTCGCTACTTTTCCCCTTGTGACGCTTTGGTTTTCCTTCCACGCGTACCTCACTAGGTAAAACTCCCAGTCTCGAGCCATCTCCTTCAGTACTTCCTCTACCATCTTTGCAGAGTCCCGCCTAACCCTTGGATTTACGTTGTATAAAACAATCGTAAATCCAGCGACAATCGATGTCTCAATCTTTCTCCTTATTTCCTCAAGGCTCCTAGAATATGTGCTCAAACTTATGGTTACGAAGTCGTCCAACGGCACCTTTGCTACGCTACTGGCCAAGAGGGCTGCAGTGACCCCGGGTATCACTTCCACGTCGAGGTTGTACATCCTTGAACCCATGCCGTAGACCATTGGGTCGCCGGAACTGAGGACAACTACCCTTTTGTCCTTGAACTCCAACGAAGCCAAGACCCTCTTCTCAATTTCATGCACCTCTGACTCGATCACTACTGCGTTGGGGTTCAAGTATTCCTTAACCATTTCCACGTATTTGCTGTAACCTATAACTATCTCAGCCTCCCTCAAGGCTTCTATTGCCGCCAAGGTCAGCGTCTTTCCCCCAGCCCCTATCCCAACCACTTTTATCATGGTTGAAACCCAGAAGCTTCCGTTATTTGCTTTACGCCCAAGCAAGTGACTACGCCGTACGCCCTTCTTGTCCTCTTTAGGACGAGGTTCCCCCCAAGTGCTTCGATGGAGGGTTCGCACACCCCGTCAACCCCAAGGTACTTTCGGGCTACCTCCGACGGCGTAGATTGCTTCCTCCCCCTTATATCGTTCACTGGCACGTAGATCACCGAGGAATTAAAAGTCCTTGCCACCTCCTTTATCTTTTGATCATCCTTCTTCACCTCTGGGACGACGATGAAGTCAAGCCTTGTCTCAGAAATAAAGATAGACTTTAACGTGGCCTTAATTGAGTAATAGAGGGCCTCCTTTGGAGCGTTAGACGAGTAACCTAGTCCAACCATTACCGAATAGGGTCGCATGTTGAGCTTTTCAGGGTCTCCACACCCGTAGCCCACTACTACGTCAGCTTCCTTACAATCGTTGACAAATTCATAGCCGTCAACCCTTTGTAACCTCACTTGCGAGTAGACCTTTAAAGTTCCCTCCTTAATTAGCTTCTTATCAGCCTCCAATATCTTCTTTGGGTTTACTATCTTTAGGGCGTTAATCCACGCGAACTCCTCAACGCTATAGAGGCCCAGTTGGGCAGTCCGGGAAGTAAGGATTAGTTGAGACCCAAGCAAGTCCGCAATTATGCTCCCCAGAAACGACCCGCCCCAGTGTTCCTTGATCACTGGAATAACGTAACTACCGTCATCGGTAACTGAAATAACCACTGGATCCCTCAATTTTTCCCTCAACGTGTTCTGTATTCTCCTCACCGTTATCCCTAGAGGGTAGAAGAACACGAGGGCTTCAGCCTTTTTGTCAACTATAAAGTAGCCTAATTCCTCCAAACTGCTCGAAAGCTCCTCGGCGAGCTTGTTCCCTGAGCTCGCTATTATCTTAATTCTAGAAACATACAACTCAATATGATTTTGTCGATAAGGAATTATATTCTTTTTATTTATATTGGTATACCGGAGATTAAGCTTATGACGTAGCCCAGAGTTATGTAAGGCAAAACTGGAAGCCCGTAGGCTACCCATATTACAGTGTCCTTAGTTATAACTCCCTTCTTGACTAATTCTGCGTACCTTTCCCTCCACTCCTTGTCGTCCTCGTCAACGTAAAACGTTAGCCTGAGCTCCTCCTTACCGCTTTCGTCAATTACGGTAAGTGGAAAGAGGAACTTGGAGTTTAAGAAGTCCCTAACCTTTACCTTCCTTCCTGACATTGCTAAGACAAGCCTCTTGGAGAGCGGTAATCCCTTTGTGTGCCTGTAATTCCTTACGAAGTTAACCAAGACTGAGAGGGATATCACTATCGAGGTATATAGTATTACGGTTATTGGCTCTAGGCCGACCACGGAGAGCTTGGGAAAGAAAAAGGGCCTAACGCTGGAGTTAGCTAGGCCCAGGATGCTCATGGCAAAGACGTCGGCTCCTCCCATTAGCGAGTACTTATAGATCAAGAGCAATACTACTACTGTAACCGAGAACGAATATGCGAAAAGGAGCACGTTTATGTACTTATAGTCAAACAAGATGAACACAACAATGGGGGAGAAGTAAAGCCATATCTTTTCGTCTATCTCCCTGGATTTGAGGTCCAACCAGGAGACGTAGGACAACATAATTAGAGAAAAAACTACTTGCAGGACATACACTAAATTCACGGCAGGAAACCCTCTTCATTCCGCCCTCTACGGGGCTGTCTGGGGCTAGATACCCCAAAACTTCATGTTTGTCTGCATATTTAAGCGTTTCAGTGAAATTTGATATATGGATAGACTAACCAAATATTTTTATATTTCCTCCTTGTCTACTCTATTGTGAAACTTTCCGTACTCATTGGATGGAACGGTTCAGTGGTTAAGACCTTCGTTGAGGCCTCTAGGGAGCTTGGGGTTCAGTTGGCGATAAAGTACCCAAGGTTAGACCCCATCGACAATGAGTTTGTGGAGAGCTTGAAGACCTCTGACGCAATCTTTATTCACCACTTCTCCAGCGAAAACTTGTACAGCGAAATAATTGACAAAATCAGCGGGATTCTGGAAAACAAGGACGTGGTTGCAGTTATTGATCCCGCGCTTTCCAAGTTTAACAAGCTCCCACCAGACGCGACAAAGAAGGTGATGGAGTACTACAATTACGGGGGCAAGGAAAACATAAAGAACTTGATTCTTTACCTCCTCTCCTTCAAGTACGAGGGGATAAAGTACGAGGAGCCAAAGCCCTTGCCCTTCAGCGGAATATACTCTAAGGAAGGTGTGTATCAAAACATATGGGAGTACCTAAAGAAATACGACTCTGGAAAGAGAGTCAGCATACTCTTCTATAGATCGGAGTGGGTTGACGGGGACCTAGAGATCGTAGACAAGTTGGTCGAGGAACTAAAGAGGGAGGGGATCACACCTATTCCCGTCTTCGTTCAGGGGTTCGGAGACAGATCTAGGGGGATCGAGAGCAACGAGGAGGCGATAAAGAGGATATTCGCCCCAGATGGGAAGCCTATAGTTGACGCAATAATTAATTTGCTCTCCTTCTCCTTGATCAAAGATAAGGAGAGCCCCATCCTCAAGGACCTCAACGTACCCATCTTTCAGGGGCTCATAAACTACTTTAGGTCGGAGAAGGAGTGGTTGGAGTCAAAGGGGCTCGACATAGTTTCGACTATAATGAGCGTTTCCCTCCCTGAGATTGATGGGACCACTCAACCGATTTTATTAGGAGTAGTGGAAGTAAAGCAGGACGGAAACTTCAAGTACAGGGTTCTCAGGGGAGTTGACTACCAAATAAGGTACATGGTAAAGAGGGTCAAGAGGTGGATCGAGCTAAGACGTAAGAGTAACAAGGAAAAGAAAATAGCTATAATACTTCACTCAGCCTCTGCCTTTAAGGACCTAGAGGCAAATATAGGAACCGCTACCGGACTTGACACGCTCCAGACGGTAGTTAACTTAATGCATGACATGAAGAGGCTCGGCTTTGAGGTTGAACCTCCCAGGGACGGGGAAGAGTTAGTGAGGCTCATTATATCGAGGAAGGCTATACCGGAGACCAAATACACGAGTCTTGAAGAGATCTTGGAGAAAAAGGGCTTCGTTGGCTTCCTTAGCCACGAAAAGTACGTTGAGTTCTTCAATTCTCTAGCTAAAGACGCGAGAGAGGCAGTAGTAAAAACGTGGGGAACCATTAAGAAGGGAGAAAGGAATTACATGTTCGACGGAGAGAAATTCGTTATACCCGGAGTGAAGCTTGGAAACGTGCTTGTCGCCGTTCAACCAAAGAGGGTCACGTGGCAGGACGACGAAAACGCTATTAGGCTCATCCACAACTCCGACTTGCCGGTCCACCACTTCTGGTTGGCTTTCTACAAGTGGATAGACGAAAACTACGACGTGTTAATACACGTGGGAACCCACGGCACCCTGGAGTTCACTCCAGGAAAAGGAGTGGGCCTATCACCCTCCTGCTTCCCGCAGATATCGATAGGAACTATACCCCACCTCTACATTTACGCTATCAACGTCCCTGGGGAAGGGATAACGGCCAAGAGGAGGAGCTACGCTGTGCTCATAGACCACTTATCGCCACCTACAATTGACGAGGTCCCAGACGAAATCAAGAAACTGGAGGACTTGATCGAAGAGTACGAGGAGTCGGAAAAGGCCCAGAACGAGGCTAGGCAGAAGCTTGTTCTACAACAGATAATGGAGACCAGCGAGAACATAGGCCTAAAGGTAGACTTTTCCGACCCGGACAAGGCAACGCACGAAATCGAGCATAGGCTAAACGTATTTAAGGACAGTAGCGTCACAAAGGGGCTCCACGTTCTAGGGGAATTGCCGGACGAGGAGGACCTAGCAGAGTACGTCTTGGCGCTAACCAAGTACGACGAGGACTCCATGGTCAAGACCTACGGAAAGGAAAAGGCTAAGGCATTAATACTAGAGGCGCTCAACGGTAACTTCAAGTTACCGGAAAAGGAGAGGCTAGTTCTATCTAAATTGATCGAGTCCGTTCACTTAGAGAAGGTAAACTTGATCAACGCACTATCCGGGGGCTACGTTGAGCCAGGGCCCTCTGGGTCGTTGAGTAGGGGAAGGTACGACATCCTTCCAACGGGGAGGAACTTCTTCGCTGTAGATCCCTCTAAGATACCCACTTTCTCAGCTTGGCAGATAGGAACGTTAATGGCTGAAAGGCTTATTCAAGAGTACCTAAAGAAATTCGGAAAGTATCCTAGAGCCATAGGCTTCGTCCTCTGGTCTACGGACGTTTTTAGGTCTGACGGCGAGTTGGTAGCTCAAATCCTGCACACTATGGGCGTTAAACCGAAGTGGCACAAGGTAACTAAGAAGGTAATAGGCGTTGAGCCAATAGCTTTGGAGGAGCTCAATAGACCAAGGATAGACGTAGTCGTGACCATAAGCGGAATTGTCAGGGACAACTTAATGGGGATCGTAGAGTTGATAGACGAGGCGATTGAACTAGTGAAAAAGCTACCAGAAGACGAGTCTCAAAACTACGTTAAGGGCGATTTTAATAGGATATTCTCGGCAAAGCCAGGAGCTTACGGCTCTGGTACAGACAAGGCAGTCGAGTCCTCTGCGTGGAAGACAGAAGAGGAACTGGCTGACGTGTACTTGAACTGGATGGCGTACGCATACGGAAAGGGAAAGAGGGGAATTAGGGCTGTGGATGACTTCGTGAAGGCCAGCGGAAAGGTGGACATGATAGTCCACAAGAGGGAAATAGACGAGATAGACATCCTAGACGACAGCTGTAACTACAGCTACGTAGGAGGGTTCTTCCTAACTTGTAAGAAGCTCGGAAAGACTCCTGAGCTCATGTTTGAAGATACCTTCAATCCTAGGAACCCAAGAATAAGGATAATGAGGGAAGAAATAGAGAGGGTTAGCCTAATGAAGCTGTTGAATAACGCTTGGATAGAATCGCAGAAGAAGTTGGGCTATAGAGGAGCAACTGAAATCCTCAAGAAGGTTGAACACCTTTACGGCTGGGGTGCAACTACTAGGATGGTAAGCGACGAAATCTTTGAGAAAGTGGCTGAGAAGTTCGTCCTCAATAAGGAGATGAGAGAATGGTTCCTGAGAGAAAACCCGTGGGCCCTGGAGGAGATAACTAGAAGGCTAATAGAGGCAGAGAAAAGGGGCATATGGAAAGCAAAAGAGGAGACCAAGGAGGCCCTTGAGGAGCTATATGCGCAGATAGAGGGTGAGTCTGAGGAATGGTAGAGAGGAACGTAATTCCGTTCTCAGCGATAATTGGCCAAGAAAGGCTGAAAAAAGCCTTAATGATAGTTGCCGTTAATCCCTCAGTTGGGGGTCTACTCATAATGGGGCCAAAGGGAGTGGCAAAGTCTACTGCAGTCAGAGCTTTGGCCAACCTACTGCCCGAGATAGAAGTGGTGGCAGACTGTCCCTTTAGTTGCGATCCCCGTTCCCCGGAGTCCATGTGCGACAGTTGCAGAGCAAGGTACGAGAGAGGCGAGAAGCTTCCCGTTATAAGGAGAAAAATGAGAATAGTCGAATTGCCCGTGAGTGCCACCCTTGACAGGGTAGTGGGTAGCCTCGATATAAAGAAGGCCATAGAGGAGGGGTTAAGGGCACTTTCACCCGGACTCTTAGCGGAAGCCAACAGGGGGATTTTATACATTGACGAGGTAAACCTCCTCCCTGACGACATAGTTAACGCAATCCTCGACTCCGCTGCCTCAAAGGTAAACGTGGTTGAAAGGGAGGGAGTTTCTGTATCCCACCCAGCGAACTTCATACTCATAGGCACTATGAACCCAGAGGAGGGAGAACTAAGGCCACAATTGCTGGACAGGTTTGGCATCTCTGTAGTAGCGGAGAGTCCAAAGTCTGAGGAGGAGTTAGTCCAAATAGCTAAGGTGGTAGAGGAATTCGAGGCAAACCCCAAGAAAATCAAGGAGCAGTTCGAGCCAAAGGAAAGGGAGCTCAGAGAGAGGATAACCAGAGCAAGGGAGATCCTACGTGAAGTTGAAATTTCCGATGACTTAATGAGGCTTATAGCAAAGGTTATCATAAAGTACTCGCTTAGCAACAGGGCCATGATAGCCACAGTTAGAGTTGCGAAGACGATTGCTGCCCTTGACGGCAGAAAAGTAGTCAGCGAAGAGGACGTAAAGGAGGCGTTAGAGTACGTGCTACCACATAGACTGAACGTCCAGCAAATGCAAGAGGAGAAGGTTGACGTGGAGAAGGTAAAGAAGGAACTAGAAGAAATCCTCAAGGACGATGGCGGAAATAACAGGAAAGAAGAGAAAGAGCAACGTGAAGAAAAGGAAATAAACGTGGACTTGAAGGTGGATAGCTTAAAGTCGGACAAGAGCGGTAGAGGAGGTATATCAAGGTCTACGGGGAATCTGTCAAGCTTCCTCGGCAAAGTCGTGGACTTTTACTCCACGATAGTCAACATGGCCTTAAGCGGTAGGAAAAGGATAACGAGGGAAGACGTGTCTCTTAAGGAGTTAAGGGGGAGGGGATCAGTTCCTATACTCGTTCTCCTCGACACTAGCAGGTCAATGAACTTAGGAAGGAGGATCTCCATAGCTAAGAAGCTTTCTAAGTCGCTCTTAAATAACGCGTATAAGCTGAGAAGCAAAGTGGGCCTTATCACTTTTTCGGGCTATAGCGCAAACTACGTAGTCCGTTTCTCCAAGAACTTTTCCTTAATAGATAGGTCGCTCAACTCAGTCAAGCCTCAAGGTAGGACTCCTCTTTCGCATGCCATTTACCTTGCAAACAAAGTCTTAAAGAAGGAGAGCATGTACTCCACCCCGATAACCTTTATCATAACTGACGGTAAAGCTAACGTGAGCCTCAATGGCAACATAAGGGAAGAGCTGGAGAGATTAAGTTACGAACTTGGAAAGATGTCCAAGGTAGTAGTAGTAGACGCAAACACGTCCCAGTTCACGCCAAGCTATAACCAGTTGATAGCTAGGAGCTCGAACGCGCGCATAATTAGCCTAAACCAGCTCAGCAAGGTCTTAAACGACAGGGCTAAGTTCACCAATTTACTCTTAAGGCTTTGATTGAATTTTTCCATTGTAGAAAGAAATTTAATCAAATGTAGCACTTGGGCATTACAGATAACATAAGATTTATTATAGTTTAAACAATTTCTCTCTTGAGACGCTATGTCCGAATTACCTAAGGAAGTAGAAGAGTATAGAGCTAAGGTAAGGGATTACGCACAAAAAGTGGTGAGGGACTACGCGAAGCAAATGGACGAAACCAACGACGGTGGTGACAAGATAGTAAAGGACTTTGGCGAAATGGGTCTCCTCGGTATGAAGGTTCCCGTAAAGTATGGGGGCCTAGGGTTAGGAGAACTGGCGTTTGCAGTTGCAACTGAGGAGCTTGGGGCTGAGAGCGGGGGTGCTTCGCACAGCCTCCACACACAACTGAACGCCATTCAGCTTTTGGTCTCAGTTGGAGGAGACGCTGCAGCAGAGTGGATTGAAAAGGGAGTAAAAGCTAAGGAGATATACGCAGTTGCTCTTACTGAACCAGCAGCGGGCTCAGACCTAGGTGCGTTGCAAACTACCGCGAAGCCGGACGGAAACGAGCTCGTACTTAACGGGGAGAAGATCTTCACCAGTGCCGCCTCCTTCTCTACAAAGATGGTTGTGCTAGCTAGAACCAGCGGCAACCCAGGGGATAGACAAGGAATATCGTTACTTTTAGTGGACTCCAAGACTCCCGGAGTAGAGGTCAAAAAGCTGGACTTGATGGGTATCAGAGGGGCAGGTGTATCTTACGTTAAATTCAACAACGTTAGAATAAGTAAGGACTCCATTATCGGCAAGGAAGGAGATGCCTTTAGAGGAGCAATAAAGGCTCTCATGGTCAGCAGAAACGGCTACGCTGGAATAGCAGTTGGAATAGCTAGGGGAGCAGTTGAGGAGGCAATTAACAGGGCAACAGCGAGGAAACAGTTCGGAAAGGCGCTAATAGACCAGGAGTGGATAGCGTTTAACTTGGCAGACGCATACATAAAAGTGGAGGCAGCGAGGTTGCTAACTTGGAGAGCAGCCAACTTATTTGACAAGGGAGTTGAGGCGTTAACGGAGGCCTCGATGGCAAAGTACTACGCAGCTGTGACTGCCGCCGAGGTCACTAGGACTGCACTTCATATATTTGGCGGTCACGGGCTTAACAGGGGATCAAAAGTTGAGAGGCTTTACAGAGACGCAAAGATAATGGAGATTGCCGAGGGTACGAACGAAATGCAGCTAATGGCAGTATCAAGGACTTTCCAGCCTAAGAAATAAGTAGATAACCAAGAAGTTCTCCAAAAGGACGGGCAAAGAATACTTTATAAACTCGAAGAAACCAAACCCTTTTCCTCCCCTACTTTCTGAGGCTTCAGAAATTATTACGTTACTTGCTGCTCCTATCAACGTCAAATTCCCAGCTATCGTACTACCTGCCGCTAACGCGAGCCAGTCTATTGCCGAAGTAGCGTTGTAAGAGTACATTATAGGTATGTAGATAGCTACCATGGGCACGTTGCTGAGTATTTGACTCAATGCTACGCTAACCAACATAATAATTAGAACGCTAGAGGGTGGTGGCAACGCCATGGAGATAGCGCTCAAGACGCCCCCGTTATCTAGTCCCGCTGTAAAGAGGAATAGCCCCACGAAGAAGACTATTACAGTCCAATCCATTCTCCTTACAATCTCCCTCCTCGGCTTCACTATTAGCAAAAGCAATGACGAAGTTATCAGGGAGCCAAGCAATATGTCCACCTTCAGAAAGCTCAAGGCAAAGAACAAGACCACAGTTATGGCTAGAAGAACTAAGGCTACTACCGCGGTAGCCTTGTCCTCAATTTTTACCTCTTGTAGTTGTATTTCCGATTCAGGATTAGCTAATGACTTCTTAAACATTAAAAAGGTTATATATGCAGTAGCCAGCAGGTTAACCGCGGTAGGAATACCCAAGTAGGCTAGGAATAGCACGAAGGGCTGTGCCAAGTTCCCTTCAAGAGCTATCAACAAGTTCTGAGGGTTGCCAGTGGGCAAAAGCACGCTCCCTACTGTTACTCCGAAAGCCAGGGAATAAAGAAGAGGCTTCTCGTCGATCCGCATTTGCTTACTCACTTCTAACATGACGGGAGTCCAACTAGACGAGATCCCGTCGTTTGTGACAAAATTTGAAAGAACGCCGGAGAAAACAACTACCGCCATTACTATTCTCTTTGGTGTCTTGAACTTCTTGACGATATAATACGCTAAGTACTTCAAGAATCCCGATACCTCAAGAGCCGAGGCGAACACGAAAATGGTAACCAGAAACAGTATGACGTCTAGGTTTACGCTCTTCAAGGCAAGGCCTACTGGAATCACACCAGCTGCCACCATCAGTACCCCTCCGAAGAACATGGAGGACCACGGTGGTATCTTCGTAATACCTCTAGTCGCTATCAAGCCGTAAGTTAAAAGCGCTATTATCAACGCTATGTAATTCACAAAATGGTCTTGGGGTATTCGCTTTAAAGATTATCCTAGTTTTAGGGATACAAATGAATGAAGATCTTCGTAGGCCAAGCCCTAGTCACTACAGTAGTAACAGAGTTGACGTTACTTTACCCAGTGGAGATTTACAACGAGACAAAGTCCGTGTTTTTATTGGGGATAGTCTCAATGCTATTCAACGCCACCAACGCCTTAGGCTCCTACGTCTGGGGAAACGTGATAGACAGTGTAAGACGTAGGAAAGAGTTCTTTATACTTTTGCCTCTATCTATTATACCCTGCGTCTTCCTATTATCCTCCGGGTCGATAGTCCTCGGCTTCCTCGGCTACTCCCTTCTAGGATTTATTTACGCCATAGACTCACCCTTGTACTCTATCCTATTGCTAGAGAACTTCACGTTTGAGCAGTTGCCCAAGGTGAACATTAGGCTTTCGCAGTTCACGCTTGCAGGAAACATAACTGGAAGCCTCTTGGCTATAGTAAGATTGCCTCCAACTTACATTATCTCAATGCTTGTGGCATCGCTGGTAAGCAACGCAATATTTCTAAGGAGAGTGGCAGGCTCAAGTAATAGGGATAAGAAGGAGGAGAAAAGGGAGATTAGGAATAGGTTTCAAGCCATCCTGTCCTTCTTTACCTTCAACTTCGCCGCTGAGATTTTTTACACAGTCTATGTTCCGTTCAACTACGCCATGGGAAATCCAGAATACCTCATTTTCGTTTCCTACACTCTGCTATACATCTTGGACGAGTTCCTCTACTACGTATCCTCTAGAATTATTGAAAACAGAGAGGTGTTCTTCATTTACCTAGTCACTTTCACGAGGGCAATTCTGTCCCTTTCAGCGTCCTTGGTCGTTGCCTCTAAGCTTAGGCTGGGACCTCTTAGCGTGCCCATATTTCTCTCCTTTGGCTCGATATACCCTATATTCAGTTCTTCCTTCTTCTCCATTATGTTCAGGAACTTAAAGAAAAATAGGGGAACTATAATAGGAGTATTCAACGCCGTAGAGGACGTTGCTAACATAATGGGGAGTCTAGTTGCTGGAATAATAGGGGGAACTTTGGCCAACGCCTATGCAGTAGTGCTTTACTCATTTCTACTGTCCTCTTTCCTTTTCGCTGATTACGTAAGGAGAGCCCCTGTGCCTTCTAGCTAAGGCACTTTCAAACATCTTTTTCTCGTACTCGTTTTTAGGATAATATGGCGGAAACTCCTTTGGTCTGCCGTCGCCACCTATTCTTACGTAGTTGAAAAACGCCGTGGTTACTATCCTGCTAGTGCCGTCCTTGGGATTTCTCGTCTTTACCGTTATCAAAACCTCGATGGAAGTCTTGCCCACATACGACAATCCAGCAGTCATTTCAACTACGTCTCCTAGCTTAATCGGGGAAAGGAACGCAGTGTCAGAGACGGAAACCGTTACCACTGTGTCGCTGCCGTCCTTAAAGCCCTTGTAGTTTATAAGACTTAGTCCTAACATTCCCCCTAGGTCATCCATGAGCTTAACTATCTTTCCAGCCGAGATTAGCCTTCCGTCATAGGTCATCTCAGGAGTCACGTATATTACATTGTGCAGTTTAACTGTGAGCTTCTCCGTAGGATCTTCTAGGGGCACGCTCTCCTTGAGCTTCTTTAGTCTGAGCTCCCTCCTCTTTCTTGCCTCCTCAACTATTAAACGCTCCTCATCCTTAACGGGAATAATCTTTTCCCCAACAGCCAATGGCCTAACGTTGTCGTCTACCTTTACGTATACTCCAGTGGCGGTAACTATTGGCTCGTCTCCCCTAAACGCCTTCATCTCTACTTCCATTGACGAGTTGCCTATGTAGTCTACTTGGGACACAATCCTTATTACGTCACCTAGATATATCGGCTTCTTGAACACCACGTTGTCTAAAGAAGCTAAAACTACTGGTCCCTTAGCAACTTTAATTGAGGACAACATTCCAGTGTCTATTAACATCTTCAGCATGTCTCCGCCGTGGAGCCTCCCCATGTAGTTGCATTGTTCATAATGCACTAGGTTTACTGTCTCCACTACGGTTTCACTGATTAACGACTTCCTTCACCTCGTTTAGCTTTGCGGACAAGCTTGGGTACTTTTTAACGTATTCCTCTAGGAGCTTTACTAGTTCTACCAATATATCCTTCCACGAACTGATTATCTTATCCATCACGTCTTTCGGGACTGAGGTGACTCTCTTCTCGCTTGCCGACATGAAGGGCAAGTACTCGTCTTGAGATATGGAAACTACGAACATACCCCTTCTGTCAATGACGTACTCGTGGTTTCCCTTCTTGAGGACAGTTATGGAGACGTCGTCTGAGGGCGGGAAGTAGTTAGTGAGAGAGGACACGAACTTCTCCACCGACTCCTTGTCCTTTTTCTCCAACATCTTGCTTAGAGTTTCCTTCAAGCTCATCTTCTCACCTTCACGTCCTCGAGAGGTCGTAATGACCTACTGGAGGAGGTACAGGGACGCGAATTTTTACCCTACCTTCTCTTAACCAAGGAGAGATAATAAACGCGACTCCATTCCCTTCCCAGCTCAGAACCTTGGCTTCATTCCTTGAAAGTCCAAACAACTCAGCGATTTCTTGCCTTATTCTGAAGATAACCTTGGTGTTTGAAAGTTGTACAACTATGTCGTTTAGGTCGTTTGGGTTGTGGGTGGCGAAGATAAAACCTATTTTCCTCCTCCTTCCTAACCTCATCATTAACGAGATCTTGCTCGCTACTCTCCTGACGTAGTAGTTATCCTCTTCTCCACCCCTCATCGAGGGAAAGAACTTGTGGGCCTCGTCTATAACTATCAAATACCTGCCCTTGGCCTCCCCTTTCCTCAGCCTAGCCTCCCTTAAAGCAAATATCCTGTCAAGAATATAGTAGACGAAGATCTTCTGGGCTAGGTCATCCACTTCGCTATTATACAAGTCAAATACTACTATTTTCGCCCCTTTGTCCACGACTTTCCTTATACTACTCCTCTTCAGTTTGAGGTCGAACATCCCCGTTTCGAGGAGCAAGTAAAGTCCCCTTAGGATGTTTTCCCTGGTGCTCCTGTGCAATTTCATCTTCTCAAACACGTTGTCGTCCAACGCGTCCACGAACTCCCTTAACGTGTTAAGCTTGGCTAGCTCGCTCTTGGTAGTGATGATCTTCAGAAAGTGAGACCCTTGCTCGCTGAAGTAAGGGTTCAATTTGTACAAGATTCTCTTGACCGAACTGAACTTGAAAAAGAACGGGTGGACTGTTATTTTGGAACTCCAAGAACTACTCGAGATATTTATTGTATTGTCTACAATAGAGGTGTATAATTTTACTCCTTTTCTCTCCAAGTATGTTACCAACGGTTTTACGTAGAGATCATAGTACGTGCTCGTTATCTTATTTATAGAGTAATCTCCGCTAAGGTACTTCCTCAACCACCCCCTAGTCACTGGATAGACTACGTCCAGCTCTATTCCACTTAACTTGCCGTAGAGTTCCTCAAACGCCCTCACTCCTTCCATCACTTTCTTACTAGTAAAGTCAGGGGGCAGGAACATGTGATAGTAGTCTCCTGTGGTATCGAATATGAATGCCTTGCTGCCTTCCTCGTCTAGCTTGTAAAGGCCTGACAACAAGTCCTTTATAAAAGACGTCTTTCCAGCCCCTGTTGTGCCCAGGATGAGGAAGTGGTAATTGAGTTCGTCTAGGCTCGTGCTCACCTTTACCCTTTCGCCTTCGATATCGAGGAACCCCAGCTTTAAACTCCCTGCGTTTATTCCTAGGGCCCTCTCAATCACCTCTGCCCTTGGTATTATGACCGGTGACTGGGGCTCAACTATTACGTCTGCGGGTTGAATTTCAGACGAAGAGAGGACGTCTAGCTTAGTGAGCATCTCGCATTTTATTACCACGTTGTTTATTAGAGTGCCAGGATTTTCCTCGTCCACTGAGGAAACTACTGGGGAGCCATCAAAGAGGTAGTTAGTGACGTCGCTTCTCTCGTAACCTATTACCTTTAATAGGATGAAGTAGAGCGTCCTTATGTCTACTACTCCCAAGAAGATGCCTATCTTTCCCAGGAAGCTGTACTTATAGTACACCTCTGGACTTACGACTACGTTTACTACGAACTGGTTCTCCTCCACCTTGTTAGGTATGTTTCGGGCTACGCTCCCTATAACGTCGCCTAATGTTACAGCAAGCGCTCTTGCCTTTTCCATCCTGTCCTTTATGCTGTTATAGAGCTCATCACTGCTCATGTTCCCAGCTCCTCTATCCTACTGTAGTAACTGGACTGTAGCCCTACCTTCTGTAAACCGCTTATCACCAGCTTGTATAGGCCCTGTGACACCCTCTTTGCTACGGCGTCTGCTAGAGCGAGGAGGTAAGGTACCCCTTCCCTCGTTATCTTTATCGCCAGAAGGTTTCTAACCACGTCTTCAGAGTTGACCAAGCTCTCTACCCTAAGGATTGAGAACTTGGGTACATAAGGATTAAACGGGATAACCAAGTAATTCACAAATATCCGAGTGTCTTTCTCCTCGCTCATGAAGGGGCCTATTACAGTAGGTGAGTAAGGTATGTTCTCGTTAAACCTGGTTAAGCTTAAGAGAAAGGCCTCGTCCGAGACAAACGACTTTGGGTCTACCTTGTATCTCTGTATAAAGAGATCTCGGTACTCGCCATTTAACGAGTTAACCAGGTATTGGGACTTGTCTATCCTTTTGACCACACCTACAAAGTTCTGGTCTAACGCCTTCCTTCTCTCCTCAATTATCTTGTCCTTAACTTTGGCGCTTAAGTACAAGTAAGAAGGAAACAAAGGGCCGTCAATTATTACTGCCCCTTTCCCCTTGAGGAAGCTTAAAGCTCTCGTCTCCAGTAAAGCTCGTAACTCCGTCTCCACTTGCTCTACCCCCCTTATGGAGCTAAAGGGCCTCCCATCTAGCGAGACAAACGAAACGTAGTTGGAGGCGTAGATGTAGGGGTCAAGCCTAGATCGTTCCACCGTTGAAGAGGCTACAGCTATGAACGGCTCTTGTAGTGCCAGACCTCCTTTGCCATCCAGGGAGGGATAAACGCCGTAGATCCCCCTCGTTATGGAGGCCACGGCCAAGCTAGCCATGCTTATTGAGCCCTTACCGGAAACGAAGCTCCTACTACTTCCGTCTAAAGCCAATACCTCGTCCCATGACCTCTTTGGTACCTCCTCCCTCACCAGTTCCTGTGGTTTTACAAGTGGTATCGCCACAGTATTTGGGCTTGGACTAACATAATCCTCGCTTATGGAGGAGGAGTTAAGGTAACTGGAAATGAAGTTTATAACGTCATACCTAAGTACCTCGTAAATCCCGTGAATATGGGCCATTATTATCTATGTCATTATTTATAGAAATATTTAAATATAGCGTAATACTATCGGTTTTTCGAGCCTAAAGTTTCGGAAAGTCAATCCTTCATTAGTTGCCTTACTGCAATAATAACCGGGTCCCATACCTCAGAGATTGCAGGCAGGTAGCCCATGTCCGTGAAGAACATGTCCTCTACCGTGAATCCCTTCATCACTTGGGCTGCTATCATGTCAATCCTTCCGAGCACTTCTTCCCCTCCTATTATCTGTCCTCCTAGGATTCTCTTAGTACCCTCTTCCGCTACAAGCTTTACGTAAATCTCCTTAGCCCCTGGATAGTACCTGGCCCTCGTTTTCGTCTTTATCATTGCGGAAAAGGTCTTTATGCCAATGCTCTTTGCCTCGCTTTCTAGGATGCCAGTCTTCGCTATAAACAAGTCCTTGTACTTCGTGATCATTGTGCCAACACTTCCTGGAAATTCCATTTCCTTACCAGCTATGTTGCTCCCTGCCACGTATCCCATCTTATTGGCAACTGGGGCAAAGGGCATGTAAAACTCCTTCCCAGTTACTATGTTCTTAGTCTCCACTGCGTCCCCAACTGCATAGACGCCCTTAACGTTAGTCTCCATGTGGGAATCAGTCCATATAGCGCCAGTCCTTCCCAGTTTAACTTGACCTCTTACTAGGTCAATGTTGGGCTCAACTCCTATAGCTATGATGGTCCCATCTACTTCGTATTTTCCTTTATCCGTTACTACAACAGCTCCATCCTCCTCAACTCTTTCAAAGGTCTCGCCTAAGTGGAGCTCCACGTCTTTGGCCATCCTCTCTGTTATTACCTTCCCCATGTCCTCGTCGAGCATTTTGTTGAGAACGTAACCAGACCTATGGAAGAGCATAACCTTGACTCCCCTCTCTACTAGTGCCTCAGCCATTTCCACTCCCAATATACCCCCTCCCACTATCGCAACCTTGTTTAAGGACCAGAGTTTTTTCCTAAGTTCCACTGCCTCAGCAGGGTGGTGTACGTAGAAGACCCTCTTACCTTCTGCCACTTTCTTTGGCCTTGCTCCCAAAGAGATGACGAGGTAATCAAATTCGAACTTGCTACCGTTTGCTTTCACAATCCTAGAGCTTAAGTCCACTTCCTTAACCTCCACGTTAGTGAGGACATTAATCTTCCTCTTTTCGCGGAAGAAGTCAGGGGTGTACGTCATGAAGAGATTCTCGTCGTTAAAAAGTCCCTCCACAAAGTACGGTATACCGCAAGGGGCATGACTTACCATCTTAGTCCTCTCAATGACGGTTATTTCCGCGTCTGGTCTTAGCCTCCTTACCCTAGAAGAAGAGCTCATCCCAGAGGCTCCGCCACCTAAAACTAGGACTTTCATAGGGAATAACAATTAATGCTTTATATTTAGTTTTTCTCTAAATGAACTATGATAGCTAAAAATAGAATGGCAAAACTCTATGAAGAGATAGAGAAAGTGCAAAAGGGTAACTTGAGCATTACGGAACAGGGTATCTTGAACTTCCTTAAGGATCAAATAAAAATGGAAGAGGACGTGCTATCCCAGTTCGAGAAGAACTACTCAGAGAACAAGTCAAGTGAAGCAATAACCTCCTTCATGACCCTTGTACAGAGGGCAAACGTAATGTTCTATTACTTGGTGCAACCCACCGTCCTCTCGTCTTTTACCTCGGGCAAAATGGAGGGACTTGTTCAAGAGTTAATAGACGCGCTCACTTTTGCTGTTTCAGAAGCAACTATGATGATAAAGTCCATGTCAAAAGGGCTAGGGATAGACAGCTTGACCGTGTCCCTTAACTCTAACCCACCATCCATAAGTGTCTCAATGGTGTTCAAGAGTGCTTGAGAACTACTTGAAATGGCCCGAGCTGTTTGAGGAAGCAAAGGGAATTGAAGTACCAGAAGTAAGGGGAGAGAGAGTAGTTTATACAGGGATGGGCGGAAGCTACATTCCCGGGAAAGTAGCAGAAATCCTTGACTTCCCCGTAGACTACGCGTCGGTGCCAGGAATACCTAGGAGAGTTGACGAAAAGACCGTCGTAATAGCAGTAAGCTACTCTGGGACTACTGGAGAGACAATAGAAGCGGTAAAGATGGCGTTAAAAAAAGGCTCCAAGGTTATCGTTATCACATCGGGAGGCAACTTGGAGAAACTGGCGAGGGAAAACAACGTCCCCGTGGTTAAAGTTAAGGGACTCTCGCAGACTAGGTATTCCTTCCCTGTACTATTTACGCCAGTGCTCAAATTACTCTCTTACTTGTCTGGAGCGAAACTAAACCTAGACCTCCTCAAGGAGGGAGTCGTGCAGGGAAAGGAGAGGATGATGAAACTGGCGGAGGAACTAGCAACCTCTATTAATGACGTTATCCCCGTCTTTTACGCCTCAAAGTACTTTCCTATCGCCATAAGGTTTAAACAGGAAGTAAATGAGAACGCCAAGTACCCCGCCTTTTACGGGGAAATCCCTGAAGTCAACCACAACGAAATAGAAAGCTACGCTAACGGGAAGTACCTCCTCCCCGTTGTAATAGGAAACGAGGACCTAGATAAGGTCACTTCCCAAGTGCTTAACGCTAGGCAAATACAACCTATCTTCAGCGACGTTCTGATGAACATCTCGTCCCTGATGTTCCTGGCTGGAGTGATGTCAATAAAGCTGGCAGAGAGAATGGGCGTAAACCCAGAAAAGCTCTCGATTATCCCTAAGGCAAGGAGTTTAACAAGCAATCTATTTAAGTTGTAGAAGCTCTTTTTCCACTAAATGATAAGGATATACAACACCCTTGGGAGGAAGCTAGAGGAGTTTAAAGCCGACGGAAACACCGTCAGGATGTACGTCTGCGGGCCCACTGTTTACGATTACGTACACATAGGGCATGGCAGGACCTTTGTTGCGTTTGACGCGATTTCTCGTTACCTAAGGTTGAGGGGATACAACGTAATAAGGGTACAGAACATCACTGACATCGACGATAAGATCATAAATAAGGCGAACGAAACTGGGAAGGACTGGAGGGAGATAGTTGAGACCTATTCTAAGGACTACTTAGAAAACCTTAACTCGCTGAAGGTCAAGGTAGATCTCCACCCTAGGGTGACCTCCCACATCAACGAGATAGTAGACTTTGTCCAAAAGCTAATAGACAAGGGACACGCCTATGCAACGCCGAGCGGAAACGTCTACTTTGACGTAGATACTTACCCAGCTTACGGTGAGTTATCAAACACTAGGAAGGAGGAGTGGAACCAAGGCGAGGAATTCCTAAAGGAGAAAAGACATCCTTATGACTTTGCCTTATGGAAGGCTAGAAAACCGGGGGAACCATATTGGGACTCTCCTTGGGGAAAGGGAAGGCCGGGCTGGCACATAGAGTGCTCTACCATGTCAACTAGGTACTTGGGTGAGCAGTTTGAGATCCACGGAGGCGGGATGGACTTGATCTTCCCCCATCACGAGAACGAGAGGGCCCAGACAGAATCCTACACAGGAAAGCATTGGGTAAAGTACTGGGTACACGTGTCATTCTTAACGATAAACAAGACAAAGATGAGTAAGTCGCTGGGCAACATAATACCCCTTAACGAGGCGCTCAAAAAATACGGCCCGTCAGTTCTACGTTACTGGTACTTATCCTCCCACTATCGGTCCACGGTAGACTACAGCGAGGATGCGCTGGAGCAAAGCAAAACTTCCCTAAATAGGCTAAAGGACGCCCTATCCATAGTAAGGGATATTCTCAGGGAGGGGCCTAAGAGCTACGCTAAGGACGAGGACGTAAAAGTTCAGAGGCAGATCATATCGGAGATTGAATATTTCCACGAGGCCATGAGCAACGACTTCGACACGGCCAAAGCGCTGTCCCACGTGCACAACATAGCCTCAATTGTCTTCTTAAAGCTCTCCAACAGCAGGGACTTTATGGGTGCATCTATAGCGTTGGACGCCTTTAGGCAGTTCAACGAGGTTTTCGCCGTGATGGATGAGGAGTTTGGGGCTATTTACGAGAACGTGTCGAGGATAATAGACTCGGTAATAGAAGTCAGGAACTTGTTGAGAGCGAGGAAAATGTACGACCTTTCCGATCAGATAAGGAGCATATTAGAGAGCAACGGAATAAAGGTGTTGGACAGCAAGGACAAATCTACTTGGAGATTTCAGTAATAAACATGGGTGTCCTTTCTCCCTTAAAGTACCTTAGCAACATTTCCCTCGTCGTAGGGGAAGTTGCTATCTTTTCTATTTCGTTTCTCGAGAAGAACCGTGCGTCTTCAGCGTCTGAGCTTGGACTAAGCTCGCCACCCGTAACTTCGCAAACAAAGTCGAGAATCACGTAATGGAAACCTTCCTTTATTAGCTGAACGACAGCCATTAGCTCTGAGACCTTTACCTCAAGCCCGGTCTCTTCCTTGATCTCCCTCTTTACCGCTTCCTCAAGAGTTTCCCCGAACTCGACTTTCCCTCCAGGGATTGCCCAGAGCCCCTTGTTAGGAGGATGTGCCCTCTTTACCAAAAGTACTTGTCCTTTGCTGACTACCACTCCACCTACCGCAACCAATGGTCTGGCCTGGGTGCTCACACAGTCATTGGGTAAAGCGTCGTAAAATACATTTTGTCTGTAGAACTGATCAAGCTTCTGGATAAAAGTTATTAAATAGCTCTTTACGGTGTTATATGATGTCATCTCGCAAAGTATTCCTAGCGTTCATAGCCTTATCCTTATGCTTGGCAACTCTTATAACTGGCGTGCAGTCGTTCTCAATTCCCCAATTCCCCACAACTACAACGCACTATTACAGTACCTTGAGCTTTCCTAATAACCTCACCTACTATATCGTAGTCTCGAACACAACAAAGGTGACCAGTACTACTACTAGTAGTAGTTCCGCTGTCAACACTTCTACATCCAATGTCTCCTCCTTGCGAGTAGTCAATTACACTTACGTTGCACACTACCAAGTCGTCAAGTATAGCCCTGAGGGAGAACTAACGGTTAACTTAACTGTGGAAAACACTTCTCAAGTACCTAAGGGGTTTAACTTCACGTTACTGAAGATTGGCTTGCACAACGTTAGCCTTGAAGAGGACCCGCTTAACTTGAATTACCCTTACGTGTTTCCCGGATACCTTTTCAATAACACCTATACGCTATCTATACCTTCTACCTCCCTCACGTTAGTGTACGACGGGGTAGCAAACGAGACAATCTTAGGCACAAAATACGTGGTAATAAAGTACTTCTTTGGGGACTCCCAAGCTTCCGGCGTTGCCTATATAACGGAAAATGGAACCGTTGCTTACATCAACACAACCTATAACGGACTTGAAGTTCAATTATTTTTAAAGTCCTCTCAAGGTACCACAACGGTGGATATCCCTAACACCGTGACTCTGCCCAGCTACTTCCTCAATAGGTCGTATTTATACGCTATTTACGAGTACTCCAACTACTCAGACTCTTTACAGAGCGTAGGAGATGAGGAGATCGTGTACCCATTCGTCTTCCCTAATGGCATAATTGGAGAGACCGCGTATCAAGTGAACACAGTAAGTGGTTCGCCTTTGGTCAACTTCAACGACTTCACGATTCACATCGGGAATTACACCGGCTTAGAGACCTCCTTTTACCCATCTCTGGCTCAGAAGATAGAGTGGAATTCTGCGAGCCTCACAATGGTAGGCAAAGATAACGTAACCATATTTGGAGTAAACTATCCCAACGCTTACGTATACGAGAGTAACCAGAGCGTGAATAATAGCACTATAGTTCGCGAGGTTACGTTTAACTCCTCTGGCGTATTAATCGATCAAGTCGTTACTGTAGTCCACAACGGATTGAGTACCCCAGAGTTTGAGGCAAAGTACATTGGCAATATATTCTATAATAATAGCGAAACGTATCCGAATTTCCAGACGTTTTCGGATACTAACCTCCCGTTTAGCGTGGTGTCCCCCTCCACCTCCCTAGCTGTGGCTATAATAATTACGATAGCTATAGCTGCCATTTTAGTCCTTTTACACAGAAGAGACTAGCCTCGCTTATACAATTTAAAACGGAAAGAAGTAAAATTTTTTTATGCGGATTCTATGATTAGTTTATGACATCCGTCGAAGAAGTTCTAAGTTCGAATCTTTATACACAACAAGTGAAGAAACTCTATAAAATTGGTGGCATATTGAGTTTACACGACGACGAACTGCAGGCTTTAGCCATACCTGAGCGCGTAATCCAAGTTAAGGTCCAAATACCGGGGGCCGACGGAAAAATTAAGACGTTCATAGGCTGGAGGTCACAGCACAATAGCGCTCTAGGGCCTTACAAGGGGGGAGTAAGGTACCATCCTAACGTTAGCCAAGATGAAGTGATCGCACTCTCAATGATAATGACGTGGAAGAACTCCCTTTTACAGCTGCCCTACGGTGGAGGAAAGGCAGGCATAAGGGTTGATCCAAAGTCCCTAACCAGAGCGGAGCTCGAGCTCCTCTCTAGGAACTTCATAGATGCTATATATAAGTATATAGGAAGCGACATAGATATACCTGCTCCTGACGTTAATACGGACTCTCAGGTGATGTCGTGGTTTATAGACGAGTACATAAAGATAACCGGGAAAGTCGACCTGGGAGCTGTGACCGGAAAGCCCGTAGAGCTAGGAGGAATCTCCGTGAGGGAGTACAGCACTGGGCTAGGGCTGGCTCACATAGCTAAACTAGCTGCGGATAAGTTCTTGGATGGAATTGAAGGCAGGAGCGTAATTATACAGGGGTTCGGAAACCTAGGTTCCTTTGCGGCCAAATACCTTTCGGAACTTGGAGCTAAGATCGTGGGAATAAGCGACTCCAAAGGAGGGGTTCTCAACTACGATGGTATAGACGTGAACAAGGCATTAGAGGTAAAGCATAGAACTGGATCCGTGATCAATTACCCAGAGGGTAAAAAGGTAACTAACGACGAGCTACTGGTCAGTCAATGCGACATACTAGTACCAGCTGCCCTAGAGAACGTGATACATAAGTACAACGCTCCTAAAATACAAGCTAAGCTGATAGTAGAGGGAGCCAACGGTCCACTAACTGCAGACGCGGACGAGATATTAGCTCACAGACAGATACCAGTAGTCCCCGACATACTGGCAAACTCTGGAGGAGTAGTCGGAAGTTACGTCGAGTGGGCAAACAACAAGATGGGAGAGATAATAGAGGAAGAGGAGGCAAAGAAGTTGATCTTAAGTAGGATGGAGAAGGCCTTCAGCGAGATCTACAAGAAATACAACGATCTAGGAGACCAGGACTTACGGACGGCCGCAATGGTGGTGGCAGTAGAGAGAGTAGTTAAGGCAATGAGAGCTAGGGGAATGATCTGAATTAACCTTAAAGGTAAGCGAGGACATATAGTGCCACTAGTATAACCGTTATTATTATGGCAACTACTATCATCCACTTTGCAACTTCCTTGTTGCTACCAAATACTATAGGTATGGGGCCGATCAATATAATTCCTCCAGCCTTAGTTTCGCGTTTTTCTTCGTTACCTTCACTGTTCTTGACAGCCTCGTAAATTACCGAGAGAAACACTATCAAAAAGCCGAGGAAAATCAGAAGTATGCCAAGCTCAATTAGCCCTTCCATATATTACTGAATTACCTGAAAAGATTTAATCTTATTTGCCAACAACTCAACCTCTTTTGGAATCTCAATGCTGTCTATTCTCGTCACAATATCGCTAAGCGACGACCTGATTAGCGAGTAATCTAGTCCTCTTTTTCTTAGAACGTTTATCAGCCACCTCAAATTGTCCTCCTTTCCCAGGTCCTTTAGCTCCTTGTCGTCAGGGTATATACCAAAGGTTTTTAGGGCCTCAAGTATCCCGGTCTTGCTATAGAACGACTCTACCTCCCTCCCTAAAGGGATGCACCGATCTCCTACCGAGGGATCTAACTTGTCGCAGAGACCTAGGAATATGACGTCCAGTTTGAGTATGTCCCTCAACTTCAGCCACGACTGTAGCTCTAGGTCCGTCTTGACGCTATAAATCGATATCCCGTTGTACTCTGGGTTTACGTTTAGCCTCTTCAACCAGTTGGAGATAGCGTTGGGGTCTGCGTATTCGTTGCACAGTATAATGGTCTTACTGAAAAGGAGGTCGCTTATGCGCACCTTCAGTATACTCAACAAGCTCCTTAAGCTTTCTGATGGAAGAACGGATATAGCCTTAGAATAGGAGGAGTTCCTCCTCAACACAATGTAATTATCAACGTCGCTAGACACTATAAAAGGAGAATGGGTAGTTAAGAAGACTTGTAATGTCTTTGCATCCGTCCAGCTCTTTAGTAGTTTCACTACCTTGTACTGAAGGGTAGGGTGCATGTTGACTTCCGGTTCCTCTATTAGGAGGATCTTGTTACCGCTTAGCCAAATAACAAATAGAATTAGGATAACCCTCTGGAAACCGCTGGCCGCCAGATCTATGTATATTGGAAGGTTATACACGTTCAGGACGAGCTTTCTTGAGTCCCATATCTCCATTCCCTTTATCTCTGGTATCGTAACGCTAACCAAGTTTACGAAATCGTACCAGTACTTCCTCAAGTTTATGGGAGACCTGCTTATCTCCACTAGCCTTTTCATTATGTTATCAAAATACTCCTGGTCGAATATGGGCACGTACTCTATCTGCCCAGAGGCGTAGCTCAACAGTTTCCGCACGTCGTCTAGTCCCTCTTTAGAGGGTACCGTCCCATTTACCTTTAGGGTATCCAGATCCCACTCTACGTAACCGTTTACGTACCTCAGCTTGTTGACTATTTCAATGGTCATTGGTTGGATCTTTCCGGTTACCTTCTCCACTTCCTGCTCCGAAAACTGTAATTTGCCTCCAAGAAATATCGGCTTAGACGTGTCGTAACTCTGCCAGAGCAACACAAACTCTTGGTTCCTGTCCTCGGCTGACCTCTTCTCTATCCCTGCGGTCAAATTCTTCACGAAGACGTAAACGGCAGTCAACAGGTTAGTCTTTCCGTAACCGTTGAAACCAAGGATGACGTTAAACCCGCCCAGGGACGAAAGATTGACGTCAGAGAGGCTACGGAAGTTATTGGTGTAAAATTCCAGTAATCTCAATATTACTCACTACCGAAGACTCTTCTCGGTGATATAATATAACCATTGGCACGCTAAGATACGTTGTTTCTCTATAATAGAAAAAAAGACAGTATTATCAGTCCAAAATCTTTAAAAAGTACACCTAGTTATGCCTCCATCTACTGGAATGATCGCACCAGTAACGTAGGTGGACAGGCTAGAGGCCAAGAAGAGTATAACGTTAGCTACTTCCTCAGGCTGTGCCATCCTGGCCATAGGTATCTCCTTTGTTATCTCAGCAATCACTTCCTCTTCCTTCTTCCCTTGCCTCCTGGCCCTGTCCTTCACAAGTTGGTCAACGCGTTCCGTTAACGTCCAACCAGGCATTATCCCGTTGACTAGTATTCCGCGTGGAGCCAACAACTTGGAGGCGGATTTTATCAGCCCCGCCAAGGAAAGTCTAATAACGTTTGAGAGATCCAAGTTGTCGATGGGCTGTCTTAACGTCATGGAGGTGGAAAGTATTATCCTTCCTCCGCTCCTCATGTACTTAACAGATTCCCTAATTGCCACAACGGCGCTCATGAGAAGTAACTTGAAACCCTCTTCCCAGTCATTGTCAGAGAGCTCTAGAAAATTTCCAGGCTTAGGGCTGCCGGTAACGTATGCAAGTACGTCTATTCCTCCAAGAATATCATTGGACTTCCGCACCAAGTTGATTACTTCATCCACTGAAGTGAGGTCTGCCTTGACGTAATGAACCTCTCCTATTTCCCTTAACTTGGAGTAGGCCTCCTTTAGTTTATTTTCATCATGTGAAGAAATGACGACCCTAGCCCCTTCCTCTAGAAACCTCTTTGCGGTTGCATAGCCTATTCCCCTACTTGCTGCTGTTACTATTACCCTCTTGTTCCTTATTCCCAAGTCCATTTTTATCAAAGAAACTATCGATGGTAACTCTTTTTGAGCTTATCCGCCTGCCCAAGGTATCAAAGTCCTCCTCAAGTACCCTTTTCAGCCTAGGATTGTAAAGCGCGGCAGCTGGATGATACGTAGGGAAGACTAAGACATTGAGGTCCCTCCAGTCGTAAAACCTTCCCCTTACTCTCGAGATCTTTACGTCCTTGACACCGATCTTTCCTAAAATGTAAGAGGTAGAATGGTTTCCCAAAGTAACTATTACCTTTGGTTTTATGAGAGCTATTTGAAGGTCTAGATAGGGGGAACAAGCAGTGATCTCTTCCTCGTCAGGATCGCGGTTGTTTGGAGGCCTACACTTTACGAGATTTGTAATGTAGACCTTGTCCCTGTCTAACCCTATTCTCTTAAGCAACTGGTCTAGAAGTTTTCCCGCTGATCCCACAAAGGGCCTCCCAGTCTCGTCTTCAGTTGCACCAGGGGCTTCCCCAATTATCATAACGTCAGAGTGCGGGTTCCCCTCTCCTGGGACAGCGTTTCTCCTAGTTAACGAGAGCTTACATTTCTTACAAGCTCGTATAGTTTTAGCCAGCTGGTCTATATCCATGCTCTTTCCCCCAAGAATGCAGTCAGCCTATCGACCCTGTCTTCACACTATTCGGTCTATGTCGGCTTCATCACTTGTACCCCGCCCGGCTAGGATCCTTCATTCCCGCGTATATGCGTGTCAGGACCAGGTAGGGAGCGGGGCACTCTAGATTTTTTGTACAATCTATAAAATCTATAAAGTAGGAGAATTAAGACTATCTGCCCCAGATCGAGTTGCATTGACGTAGCTCCGTCGTATTTTATCTCCATAAAGAAGGGAATAAGGGTGATCGTCGGTTTCCACACGTACCATATGAGGTAATAGTTTATGTAATTCAGAATCACAAAGGATATCCCTGAAGCGTCGACTATGACATTGTAGAAGACGTTTTCAGCCCCCCAAAACAGTATAGCTGATACCAAGAATACCATGAGGCTTATGAATGCGGAGAACGAGAAACCAACTGGGATTCCCAAGTCATAGTATCCTCCGTCGTATGGGTAGACCTTAGGTTCATCTAGTGGGACAAGTGGGGCTAACATTACCGAAAATAGGAATACTATAATGCTGGCAACAGTAACGTAGATGTAGTAAGTTCCTAGACTCACTTTGCTTTCTCTTCCGTCCATGACAACACTTTATACATTGATTGTATAAAGAGTTTTTCAAATGTCCAATACAGAGTTCTTTAAGCTCCAAGACCTCATACTTAAGAGAACCTCACTAGAAAAGGTAAAGATACACTTGGAGAGCAGAAAGGAGAGGACTGTATATAGCTGGATTGCTTCGGAGCTAAAGGAGTTCGTGAAGACGAAGGACGATATCTTTAGACCTTACATTGACAAAATCCTCGAAGGGATAAGGACTGAAGACTACGAGAAAGTGCTCGAGGGAGTAAACGCTAGCATAGCGTTGCTGGACAAAAAAATTGACGAAATGTATAAGAGAATGGCTAACTCATAGGTGGTTTATTAACTGGAAAAGCCCTCCGATACTATTATACATCATGTAGAGGGCTACTGCGACAATAATTACCGCAAATATCTTCCTTAGTAACCCTCTTGGCATCTTAGAAGCTACAGATGCCCCAGCGTAACCGCCAATAATCCCTCCGACAAGGTACAGTACACTAATTACTGGGTAAACGTAACCGGAGAAGCTATACGAAATTGCAGACGTGACCCCAAAAGTTCCCACTGCTATAAGAGAGGTTCCTACAGCCTTTACCATACACATTCCAGTGCTGAAAAGCAACCCTGGAACTACTAGGAACCCACCACCTATACCGAAATAGCCTGAAGCAAACCCCACTAAGAACCCTGCAGGTATAACTTTCTTGAGAGATACAGAGGACATGAGAGAGGAGAAGTTAAGTCCCTTGTTCAGCTGCTGATCCTCCGTCCGGCTTACGATCTTCCCTTCTCTCTTCTGCCTAAGCATCATATAAGCGACCACTATCATGAGGATACTGAAAAAGAACAGCAAAGACTGCCCTGGCGTGATCTTGTCTAGTTCAGTCCCCACAAAAGCCCCAACTATACCTGGTATGGTGAATACGATCCCTGGTCCCACTCTTACGTTTCCTCTCTTAAAGTGCATGTAACTGTTAATGTAAGCGTTTAAACCCACTGCAAGGGCCGTGGTTCCTATTGCAACGTGATCAACGTAGCCGGTCTCACTGGAAGGCACGGAGTAATAGAGACCTACAAAGTAGAGGAGTAAAGGTATGGCGAGTATAGAACCGCCTCCTCCAATAAGGCCTAGACTGAAACCGACTAGAATTCCTGATATAATAGATAATACGTACTGTATTGGAGTTAGCTCTAAGACTACCATGTGACGTATTTTTAATTTAAAAATTAAAAAGTTTCTGTATAATAAAAACTTCCCCTATTGCCCTATAATCTCCTCATCTCTTCTCTTTGGAGAACCTCCTTGTTTAGCAAAATCTTTTACAGTAGATGTAAATATACGTACTCATGTTTAATTGACGAAAAAGCTACGTCAATCCTTTGCAGGTTAAGTTTAAATCGAATCCAGACTAATTTATTCACAATGAAAATATCCCATAGAGAGCTACAGTACCTCCTTGTAATCAAAAAGTACAACGATCAGGGTATGCCAGCCCGTCTAAGTAACATAGCGAAGGACGTAGAGGTCAGCCCAGCCAGTGCTTATGAGGAACTCAACCACCTTAGCGAAAAGGGTATGATAACAAAGAAGAGCAGAAGTGAAATCTGGATTACCAAGGAAGGATTAGATTACATACTTAGGGCGATCAAGGCTCATAGAGTCATAGAGTCCTTCTTAGTAAAGTTGGGAATGGACAAGGACGAGGCATGCAAGTACTCCAAGCAGTTTGACCTTATGGTTCCGGAGGAAATAGTAGAGAGGCTTTACGAGTTCTTGGGGAAACCAAAGAACTGTCCTCACGGTGACGCAATACCGCAGTGAGTGTTTTAGACTTCGTTTAAACTTATAATAAGCGCGTACTGTCTTAGATTATGGATAACGCAATTACAGCCCTAGTAACCCCATTCGACGACAAGGAGAACGTAAATCTCGACTCCCTCAGGAACGTTATAGAGTTTAACGAGAAGAGGGGAATTTCGTCTTTTTGGGTTCTCGGCACAACAGGAGAGTTTAACATGCTCTCCCAGCAAGAAAAGATCTCAGTAGTGAGGGCGGCCAGGGAATTCACAAAGGGTAAAATATACGCTGGTGTGAACGAGAATTCCCTTTCAAACTCATACGTCCTCCTAAAAGAGTACGTTAACATCGGCGTGGATGCTGTGTTCTCAGTGCCTCCGATTTACCATAAACCAGGGAAAAAAGGGCTAATTGACTACTACGAAGCTTTGTCGAAGCCAGGTATCCCGGTCTACGTTTATAATATCCCATCTTACGTGGGCTACTCTATAGATCTAGAGACCTTGGAAAAGCTCGTCTCAGAAGGAATTATCAGCGGAATGAAGTACACAACGTCGGACTTAGACTCATTAATAACCTATACCTTGAAGTTAAAGGAAGTGGACAAGAACTTCAAGGTGTTCATAGGAAGCGATACCCTAATACTCCCTGCATTAATGTACGGCGGAGACGGTGCGGTTTCGGGGATAGCGAACTTCGCCCCTGAAATAATCTCCAACATTTTCTCAAAGTACAATGAAGGTAACTACAAGGAGGCGCTTAAGTATCAACTGATGGCAGTTAAACTTAACGAGGCTATAAAGCTTTCCGACTATCCCTCTGGGATAAAGATAGCGTTGAGGTATAGGGGTCTCTTCGTAGGCAGAACAAGGGCTCCACTGGAAGAGAATATAACTGCGGAATCTGCCATATATAACGTCTTAAAGGAACTAAACTTGTGATGATATCGATGTAGGTTGAGCGGTGAGATCAGTATCCCCGGCTGATAGGAATAGCAATAAAAGTTACACTCTCTCCGAACTTCCCTGTTGTCCATACAGGGATTAGGAGCATAGAGCCGGAAGGGATGTTCTTGGAAATCTGTAGTTCTAGTTCTATCACAGTCGAGTTATTTAACAGATACTCGTGGATGGAGAGGATTTGATACAGAGAAGAGTTATAACCTATGTAGACGTCCCGTATACCCCTTGCGTAGACGTCTACATAAGCCAGTAGTGAGGAATTTTCCCAGCTTAACTTGTCCAGCTTGGCATAAAGCAAGGGGAAAATCACCGTATTGCTTGAACCTAACCACTCTCCTTCATCATCTGGACCCATGTAAACATATGCAGAAAAGTATACCGTGTTATTCCCGTAATATAAGGTAACGTTAGTATAATTTACTGAGTAATAAGTATAAATAAAGTCATCTTGTCCGTAAATGCCACTATACTCTTTCTCAACTACGGGCTCGTGCTCCGTGCTTAAATATACTGAGGGCATTGAAATGTATTGGGTAGGGCGCTTAGAAAAGATAGCGCTAGAAGTAAGGGAGACGTAGGCAAGCCCTATAGCCAATAGAACACCAGCAGCCACCATTAGGAGAGTCTTCACATAATACCCTTTCGATATTACGTTTATATATATTTATTCCGTATACTATATTCTAGATCTTAATGACGCCCGCTGAATACGAGGGACTTTACGGAACTAGGAAGAAGATCTACTATTACATTCTAAGGCAAAGGAAGCCTGTCCCGCTTAAAAAGATACAAAGGGACCTAAATTTGAGTTCCCCATCGTTGGTGCAATATCACTTGAAAAAATTACTGGAAGAGGGACTGGTGAAAGAAACGCAAGAGGGCTACGTGGTGTCTAAGGTAGTTCTATCAGATTACGTTAGAATATCGAACCACTTGATACCAGTTTCCGCTTTCTTCGCCTCCTTTTTTATCACGGCGTTGATGCTCCTTTTGACCTTCCTCTACAAGTACCCGCTGGCTTCGGAAATCTTTTCTGCGATAGTTATTTCAATATCTGCCGTCCTGTTTGCCCAAGACGTGATAAGAAAATACAAAGAAATTAAACTCTAGTAACGTAATAATAGAGGAGAATTACCACTGAAGCGGTAAGTATAGCCATACCCAATGAAGGGTACACGTAGATAGGATTTCTATCACTGCTCCACAAGCTGAAGGCCACAGTGTCTGTCACGCTCACTAAAACTAGAAGTACGGATATCACTACTAACACGAGGGAAATCTTTCCTTTAAGTTCCCTCCTTAGGCGGCTAAACTCCACCAAAATGAGGGAAGCGAAAATCGCAGATATCACTGAAAGAGCAATGTGAATGTACCATAGTTCAAACATAAAAGTCAATAAACTTGAGGAACTTTTAAGTGTTTACCCAAATCGATAGCAATTTGCTTTTTCATTACTTTCAAGTATTTATAGATTATGAAAATTTAACATGTCTATTTTATATTATCTCTGTGCACTAATTATATCAGATTTAATATCTTTCCTTTAAGCCTAAGCTCTTATGCCCAGCACTAGTCCTATCAAGGACATTCCAACTACTGGTCTAGTTGCATCTTTTTATATGTTAGCGATAACATATTTCTTTGCGAGATTAGACAAAATCAAAGTAAAGTTTAAACATTTTAAGCAACAATACTCTATGGGAAGACATGGAAAAGAGGATAAAGGTAATTGTGGCCAAGCTTGGACTAGACGGGCATGATAGGGGGGCAAAGGTAATTGCAAGGGCACTAAAAGACGCAGGAATGGAAGTAGTTTATACAGGTCTTAGACAAACGCCAGAGCAGATAGTAAAGACGGCAGTACAAGAAGACGCTGACGTGATAGGTATTAGTATCTTGAGCGGGGCTCACTTGGAGCTTGTTCCTAGGGTAGTTGAATTCATGAAGAAGTACGGCTTAAACGACGTGGGATTAGTAGTGGGAGGAGTTATACCACCGCAGGATATAGAGAGGCTTAAGGAGATGGGAGTGGACGAAGTGTTTTTGCCAGGATCTAGCTTAAAGGAAGTCGTCGAAAAAGTAAAGTCGGTTGCCTCCAGAAAGAGAGGTATTAAAGTTGAATCGTGAGCTCCTCAAAAAGGCAATAGAAGGAGACGAGCTCTCCGTATCAAGGATCTTGACTAAGATAGAGTATTTTTCAGAGGAGGGAATGGAGTACCTAGAAGAGCTGAGCGCCAGGGCAGGAAGAGCGTACACTATAGGGATCACGGGATCCCCTGGGGCTGGCAAGAGCACTCTAATATCGACTCTGATTGACCACTACACCAAGGAGGGGTTAAAGGTTGGAGTAGTCATGGTAGACCCCTCAAGTCCCTTCTCTAAGGGCTCCTTCATGGGAAACAGAATAAGGATGCAGGACAAGACCATGAACAAAAACGTGTTCATAAGGAGTCTAGCGTCAAGGGGGTTCCTAGGTGGAGTCTCGGCGGAGGCAATTATGTTAATAGAGGCGTTAGATGGCCTAGGCTTCGACAAAATAATCCTTGAAACTGTAGGTTCTGGGCAGACGGACACAGACGTTGTTTCGGTAGTTCACTCAATTCTAGTGTTGGCCATACCGGGCAGCGGGGACGAGATCCAGGCCCTTAAGGCGGGTATCATGGAAATAGGCGATTTCTACGTGGTCAACAAAGCTGACAAACCGGAGGCTGAGGCACTCTACGACTCCATTAAGTTCGCCATAGAGAGCGGCGAGACGTTCTGGAGAGATGGATGGAAGCCTCAAGTAGTTAAGGTGAGCGCGCTTAAGGGAATGGGAATAGAGGAACTCACTAAACGGCTTAGGGAACACGAGGAGTTCGTCAGAGGCGGAGGCCTCTTTGAAAAGAGGATTGTTGAAAGGAGGCACAAGCTAATTGAGCTTTACTTAAGGAGGAAGTTAGAGGCTGTCCTAGAGGAAACACTCAAGGAAAACAAGACCACGCTCTCGGAGTACGAAAGTAAGGGGATAAATTTGAATAAGGCCATTAGAGAAGTATACGAGAGGTTTAAACAGAGGATTTAGTTACTTACCCAATAATCCTTTCCTTTTCATTTCCCTTATAACCAACTCCCCTATCCTAGATAAACCGTAGTATTTGTGATGCGTCCTTGTCTCCTTCTTTGGCTTAGACTTTCTGTCTCCGAACTTTATTATCTTAGCTTTGGCCTCCTCTATGAGCCCTATTCTTTCGAGCTCCTCTAGTTTGGGCATTATTTCCTCAAGAGTCCTATGCGTTAACTTGGCATAGGTTAACGCATGATCAGCGTTAAGCTCGTCTGCTAGCTTAAGTATGTTTTTAGCTAGGTCGTCTCCCTTCACTAGCTCTATGTATCCGTTTATCAGTTCCTTCTCGTCTAGGTTTCTGAGTAAATGGTCCCCTTCTCTTGTCAACTTGAAGTAAGTATGGTGCTTATGGACTTCCGAGCTCAACTTGAACTTGGCCTCAGTGTTCTTTAAGGTAGCTCCGTGAACCCTTTCTATGAGGCCCAATTTCTCCAGATTATCAAGGATCTCCACGACCTGATCTATGGGTATCTTAGTATTGAGCATTATCGACTTTCCATAATCTACGTTGGCCTTCTTCAAATGCCTCAGTACCTCTAAGTACCTCTTGTCCTTGAGCACTTCTAGGAGTTTAGATTTGAGTTCCTCTTCCATCATAAGCCCTTCAGAAATTCCTTAATTTTTTCGTTAAACCCTTTCGGGTCATCAAGGTAGCAAGCGTGTTGATTACCAACGATCTCTAGGCGAGCTGTCTTAACGTGTCTCAGAATAGCCTCGTAGTTTCTCTTGGGCGATACTGTGTCGTTTTTACCCCATATTAAGAGCACGGGCAATCTATCTAAGTTTGAGAGCTTACTTTCGTAATTTGTGACTCCTACCGCTCCAACTAGAATTAGACCTCCTACCTTTTCCCGGTTATCTACGGCGTATGCTAGGACAGCCTCGCCTCCCATAGAGGCCCCTAAAAGTATTGGCCTATCGAGCCTTAACGCCTTCACGAATTCTCCTATGAACTCGCTAAGGTTACTAAAGTTCCCTCTTTCCGACCTTCCAAACCCTGGAAAGTCGACAGAGATCGCCCTAAAGCCAACTTCGGCTATTCCGGATACGGTTCCGGTCTCTTCCCACGTCCTTGCATTGAACCTGGCCCCGTGGTGTAAGATAACAGGCCTGCCATTTCCCCTCTCTATATAGTGTATCTTAGCACCCCCTACTTCCACGTAGTTCTCGAGAAGTTCCATAAGGAAATGTATATTTTAGCAGTTAAAAAGTTTCTGAATATTATTGCAAATATATAATTTTTTAAGAAATAAAGGTAATTTAAGGCTTAAATTATATAAAAATTTTCGAAACAAAGTTTTTTAAATATGTCCGCAGACATCTTTATGATCAGATATGACTAAGGTGTTAGTTTTAGGAGCTAGATTTGGAGGTCTAACTGCCGCATATACACTAAAGAGGTTAGTAGGAAGTACAGCTGAGATTAAAGTGATAAACCAGAGCAGGTTCTCGTATTTCAGGCCAGCACTTCCCCATGTCGCGATAGGAGTTAGAGACGTGGAGGAACTCAAAATAGACCTTGCCCAAGCTTTGCCGGAGAAAGGCATAAAGTTCCAGGAGGGCAAGGTACAGAAGATAGACGCTAGGTCAAGCAAGGTAATATACACCAAGCCAGATGGCTCAACTGAGGAAGAGGACTACGACTACGTGATAGTTGGAATCGGAGCCCACTTGGCTACAGAACTTGTAAAGGGATGGGACCAGTACGGCTACAGCGTATGTGAGCCAGAATTTGCCACTAAGCTTAGGGAGAGGCTGAAGGACTTCAAAGGAGGGAATATTACCATTGGCTCGGGTCCCTTCTACCAAGGCCACAACCCGAAGCCCAAGGTCCCCGAGAACTTCGTGCCTAATGCTGACTCAGCATGCGAAGGCCCTGTATTTGAAATGTCCCTAATGTTGCACGGGTACTTCAAGAAGAAGGGAATGTTGGACAAGGTTCACATAACTGTGTACTCACCTGGAGAGTACTTATCTGACTTATCACCACAGTCAAGGAAGGCTGTAGCTTCTATCTACGGCCAACTGGGAATAAAGCTGGTTCATAACTTTAGACTTAAGGAAGTAAGGGAGCATGAGATTGTTGATGAAAAGGGGAACAAGCTAGAATCTGACCTTAGCATTCTCCTCCCACCGTACGCTGGTAACCCTGCCCTAAAGAACTCAACTCCAGACCTAATAGACGACGGAGGGTTCATCCCAACTGATCTAAACATGGTCTCGATAAAGTACGACAACGTGTACGCAGTTGGTGACTCAAACGCACTTACCGTACCAAAACTGGGCTATCTCGCAGTGATGACGGGCAGAATAGCAGCACAACACTTGGCAAACAGACTAGGCATACACACAAAGGTGGACAGCTACTATCCAACTATTGTATGCGTAGCCGATAACCCTCTGGAGGGTTACGCGGTAAGCGTTAAGGACGACACTTGGTACGGCGGAAACGTGTCAGTGGCAGAGCTTGCTGCCGTGAATCACTTGAAGAAAGAGCTATTCACCAAGTACTTCATGTGGACAAAGGGAGACATGGCCCTAGAGAAGTTCCTGGCCAGCTGGTGATTAATACGACGTCGGAAGTGGAAGTTAGTTTTTTGGATAGCCTCCTAACTGGAGACAAAATTCTCACTGTAAATCACCTTATGAACCTTTTAGAGAAATTAGACAAGCTAGGCATCATAGATGTAGTAAGCGGAATCCTTGACGACGAGGAGTACCTAGGAAAAATAATGGGCGCTATAGTTAACGACAGGACAATGGCTCTGGCGAGTAATTGGAACAATTTGGTCGGATTGCTGGACATGCTATCTAACGAGACTACCAAGGAGAACATACAGTTTGTAATGAATATGGTATCCCAGTTGAGAAAGTCGGGCATAGTTGACCCTCTGCTTGGCTTACTGAACGACGAAGAGTACATGAGCAAAATAATGGGCGCTATAGTTAACGACAAAGTCCTCAGCTTGCTAGGAAGATGGAATAGCCTTATAGAGTTATTAGACGTGGTAACTAACGACGACAACTTACCGTCGATCAAGAAAGTCCTAGGCCTCCTAAGTGACCTGCAGAGGTCTGGAATCCTTGACCCAATTGCCGGAATTCTAAGGGACGAAGAGACCATCGGTAAGGTAGTCTCGAGTCTAGTGAATGACTTCACATTGAATTTGTTGAGCAACTGGGAGCGGATAATGAAAGACCTAAGTAAGCTGAACCTAGAGAACTTCAAGTACTACACAGTGCTAATAAACGAGGTAGGTGAGGCAATTAAGGCAGAGTCGGTAAAGCCTCTAGGTCTTACGGGATTATTGTCCGCGTTGAGGGACCCTGATGTACAAAAAGGACTAGGACTAGTCGTATCAATACTCAGGCACATAGGTAGAAATTACAATAGCATGTGAAACCTTTTTACCCTTTACCTCCAATTTTCAATTAAACTCGTACTAGTGTGTTCTAATCTTTCTTGAGAGAAAGAGTCCTCTTAAGAAAGTTTCATATATCTTCTACTAATTATTATAGACGGGTAATTATGGAAACTAAGATTAAAGTCCTCAAGGGCACTACAACGGTTGGCATAGTGGCAAGGGATTCAGTAGTTCTAGCAGCTGACAGGAGAGCAAGCGCGGGTTTCTTTGTTGCAAACAAGATGGTAAGGAAAATACTTTACATTACAGACAAAATAGGAGTAACTACAGCTGGGAGCGTTGCAGATCTTCAATTTATCTACAATATATTAAAGAACTTGTACCACTATAACTACGTTGCCGGGAATAGACCTACTACGGTAAAAGCGCTAGCAACCTATTTGGCTAACCTTCTTTCCCAGAACAAGTATTTTCCTTACGTTGTCCAAATCCTTTTAGGTGGTTTCGACAATGCGCCCCGGCTGTTTAACCTAGATTATTTCGGCGACATGACGGAGGAGAAGTACGTAGCTACTGGATCTGGGTCTCCAGTAGCAATGGGCGTCTTAGAAGACGGGTATAGCGAAAACATAAGCGGTGACGAGGCTATGGATCTGGCAGCCAGAGCGGTTCTAGCCGCGATTAAAAGGGACTCGTATACCGGAACCGGGGTCATAGTCACCAAGATAGACCCTACAGGACATGTAGAGAAAGAAGTTTACCCAAACAAGAAGATTTAAGGTAGTTTTTATTATATTCCTAATTATGGAAGTAAGGTCGGTTTTCAAGAACGGAGAGCCTATCCCCGCAAAGTACACATGTGATGGAGATAACGTTTCACCTCCCCTACAATGGGACAAAGTGGAGAAGGCCAAAACTTACGCTGTTATTGTAGAGGATCCTGATGCCCCTGGAGGGACTTTCTATCACTGGGTTATTTATAACTTGAAGGTAAATTCCCTGCCGGAGGGGGTTAAGAGAGAGTCTGAGCTCGGAATTCAGGGTCTAAATGACTTCGGAGAAGTGGGGTATGGAGGGCCTTGTCCCCCAAGAACTCATGGAGCTCACAGATACTACTTTAACGTCTATGCGTTGGACGTAGAACTTCCTGCAAAGCATAACATGACTGCCGAGAAGTTAAAGGAGATGATGAGTGACCACATCATAGACAAGGGCTCAATAATGGGAACTTATAAGAGGAAGTGAGGAAGTATCGCTTTTATTTTTAGTTTATCATTATTTTAGTATGGTAGAAGCTAGCGAGGAGGTTTTGTGGGCTGAGAAGTACAGACCTAGGACACTTGACGACATAGTTAACCAGACCGATATAGTGAATAGGCTGAAGAAGTTCGTCCAAGAGAAGAACATGCCTCACCTTCTCTTCGCAGGGCCTCCAGGTACTGGAAAGACCACTGCTGCTCTAGCTTTAGTGCACGACCTCTACGGCGAGAACTACGAGCAGTTCTTCCTTGAACTGAACGCCAGTGATGAAAGGGGAATAGACGTGATCAGAAACAAGGTAAAGGAGTTCGCCAGAACAATGATACCTTCTAACGTACCATTCAAGGTAATTCTGCTGGACGAGGCGGATAACATGACGGCAGATGCTCAACAAGCGCTCAGGAGAACTATGGAGATGTACACAGAAACTACTAGATTCATCCTAGCATGTAACTACTTAAGCAAGATAATTGACCCAATACAGTCAAGGACAGCTCTATTTAGGTTTTACCCCCTGAAGAAGGAGGACGTAGTTGGGAGACTGGAATACATAGCTAAGAATGAGAAAGTGTCCTACGATCCAAAAGCCCTTGAGACGATATACGAGGTTACAATGGGGGACATGAGAAAGTCCATCAATATACTTCAGGCAGCATCGTCGTACGGTAAAGTCACAGTGGAGACAGTATATAAAGTATTGGGATTCGCCCAGCCTAAGGAAGTAAGGGACATGTTAAACCTCGCACTTAAGGGAAAATTCCTAGATGCTAGAGAAAAACTCAGGTCACTCATTGTGACCTACGGACTCTCCGGGGAGGACATAGTCAAGCAAGTGCACAGGGAACTTACCTCTAACGAGATCCAGATCCCAGAGGAACTAAGGGTACTTCTGATGGACTACGTAGGCGAAGTTGAGTTTAGAATTATTGAAGGTGCAGACGACGAAATACAGCTATCTAGCCTACTTGCGAAAATAGCAATTTACGGCAACAAGTACCTAGGTAATAGCAATGAGTAGGGTTCCTTGGATAATAAAGTACAGACCTAAAAGTTTGAACGAAATTGAGAACCAGGACGACGTAAAGGAGCAAGTAAAACAGTGGATGGACTCGTGGCTAAAGGGAAAACCTGAGGCAAAGGCAATATTACTTTACGGCCCTCCAGGCTCAGGCAAGACGACGCTTGCACTAGCCTTGGCACGCGATTACAAAATGGAACTCCTTGAGATGAATGCCAGTGACAGCAGAAACTTAACTGCAATAAAGAACATTGCTGAAAGGGCAGCTACTAGTGGTTCCTTGTTCGGGACTAGGGGAAAGATTATATTCTTGGACGAGGTCGATGGAATTAACACAAAGGAGGACACGGGAGCCATACCTGCTATCCTTGAGCTAATACAGAAGACAAAATACCCAGTGATAATGGCCGCTAACGACCCTTGGGATCCCTCGCTGAGAGAACTGAGGAACTCTGCCAAGATGATAGAAGTGAAGAAACTTGGAAAGTACGCCTTAAAGAGGATACTAACTAAAATATGTCAAAACGAAAAAATAGAGTGCGAAGACGAAGCGCTTAGCTCAATCATAGACCTAAGTGATGGGGACGCTAGATACGCAATAAATATCCTTCAATCGGTGGCGGAAGGATACAAAAAGGTAACGAAAAAACTAGTAGAGGAAATATCCAGAAGGAAGGAAAGCGAGCTTGACCCCTTCGAAACACTGAGGAGCGTCTTCTGGGCCAAGTACGCTTGGCAGGCAAAGAACGCCGTGACTAGTTCGCAAGTCGATTACGACCTACTCATTAAGTGGTTCTCGGAAAACATACCCCTCCAGTACAGCAACATGGAGGACGTATGGAGGGCGTACGACGCACTCTCTAGGGCTTCGATCTTCTTAACTAGGGCAAAGCTCTCCGACTGGGGGCTATTAAGCTATGTATTTGACCTCATGGGCCCCGGGGTGGCGCTGGCGGAGAAGGGGAAGGGAAAGCCAGGGTGGAAAGCCAAATGGGTAAAATATCAGTTCCCTCAAACAATACAACTTCTCTCTAAAACGAAAGAAACAAGGGAAATGATGAACTCAATTCTGGAAAAAATCGGAAAAAAGATGCATTCATCAACACAGAAGGTACTCAATGACGTATATCCCTTCTTTACGCAATACTACAACGAGAAAATGGGAGAAAAACTCGACTTCTCGCCTCGAGAGAGGGAATATGTCATAAACTTAAGAGGAAGAAGAGAAGAAACAGGAGAACAACCAGAAGAGAAGCGCACAAAGAGATACTATAAGAGGAACACTAGAAGGACTTAACCTTGCTCACTACCTTTATCCCTTCTATAGACGTTGAAGGATATTGCCCGTTTTCGTCCTTTTCATATTGCTTCGTCATATCCCATACTGTGAGCAAAGCAACTGAGACTGAAGTTAAGGCTTCCATCTCCACGCCTGTCTTATAGTGGGCCCTTATTGTAGATCTGACTTTAACTTTGTCTTCCTCTAGCTCTACCTCAACGTTAACGTACTCTAGGGGAATTGGGTGACACATTGGTAACAATTCGGGGGTCTTCTTTGCAGCCATGATTCCGGCGACCTTTGCTACCGCTATAACATCGCCCTTCTCTATCTCCCCCTTCCTTATCCTTTCAATAGTGCTGGGCTTAAGCTTTATATACCCCTCAGCTACTGCCTCCCTTAAAACTACGTCCTTAGACGATATGTCAACCATCCTAGCGCTCATATTTCCTCAATTTCTTCAAGAAGGTTTCTAAGAATTATAACTTTATGGTTAGAATAGTTAAGTTTAACGACCTTAACTCTTCCAACTTCAATCACTTCTATGTATTCCTTCCCCTTCAAGTACTCCAGTTCCTCTTTCAATATCGAGAATCGAACTCCAGATAGCTTGGCCAACTTTGAAACGCTCAACTCCCCATACTTCATGAGGGCTAATAGGACCTTTAGCCTCTGATAAGCCCTAGAGTTAAGTCTACTCTTCTCTTGTATTAATCCTCACCCTAATCTGTTTGTTCACGTAATCCTCTAGGTCTTGCGTGACCGGAAAAGCGAGAGATATCAACGTTGTCCTCCCCCTAAGTCCCTTACCGCTCTGACGCGTATTGAGAACGCCCATTAGCCTCAACCTCCTCACGTATTCATAAACCTGGGTGTGCCTCCTTGGCTCCTCTCCAAGGTCCCTGCACACTTGTTGGTACTCCTCTTCTACCCTTCCCATCGGAAACTCGTCGTCCTTATACCTCTTAGTGAGGTTCATGACAGCCTTTATGAGGAGGAGGTTGTGGAGCTCTAGGTCGCCTATCTCGTCGAGGATAATGCTAGCCTCTTGGTTCAGTTTCGAGTTAGCGAGTTTAGCGTGTTCTACCGTGACAATTGGAGACCTCTCCCTATCTGCTATTTCGCCCGCTAGCTCCAAGGTTTCTATGGACAACCTTGCGTTACCACTACCCCCTTTGTCGAAACCGTTCACGTCAGCTATGTACCTAATGGTCTCGTCCATTACAGCGTTCTCCTGAAAAGCCTCTGTCACCCTATCGCGCAATATGTCGTAAAGCTCCGAAGAGCTATAGGGCTTGAACTCTATTATGTTTCTGAGTATGTGATCCTTCACGCTCTTATCCAATGAGTTTATGTACGACAGGTCCCTCGCTATGAAGATGTAACTGATCCTCTTCACTGCAGCAGACAGCTCGTCGTAAAGCCTTACCAAGAAGTATACGTCCTCTTGAGGGGAGGTGTTGACGAAATAGTCAAACTCGTCTAGGGCAACAATAACGTATATGTTTCTTCTATCCAAGTAGTCGTGGATGACCTTAAAGACCTCCTGGGAGGACAGTCCCCTGACGGGTATGGGAAGCTTTAGTGTGTTGGCAACTTCGAGGGTTAAGAGGTAAAGAGTCCTCTGTCTGTGACAGTTGATATGAACGTATTCTACCTTAATTCCCTTCTTATTGACGACTTCCTTAAAGCTCCTTCCAAATAACTTTACGGTGGCTGTCTTTCCAGTCCCCGTCCTCCCCCAGATGACTGCCCTAACTGAGGTGTTCCCTGGGTCATTTATCACTTCCTTAAAAGCTGTTGTGAGCTCCCTTATCTTGTCCTCCCTGTGTAGAAGCCTCTTGGGTAGGTAGTCTGGGGAGAGCACAGCCTTTTCTCTAAACACAGAAGGAGCGTTAAGTTCCGAGCTTATAATATCCATAGGGTCAGACATAACTTTCGCCTATACGTAATTGTTCGTGGTATTACTATTTATTTTAACTTAGACTCTTAACCGAAACTTTTTCCTGATCCTTTCCCATGAGGGAGACATACGCAGTGTCGTTAATTACGTTTACGTGAACGACCTTCTCTGGGTTCTTGTAATCTACCTCGGCTATTCCCTTAAGCCTTAAGCCTATCCCTATCTCTAGGACTTTACAGTCGAAATCGCTTGCCCTTACGTAGCAGTTCACAAAGAACTTAGCAACCTTTGACTTAAGTAAGAGCTCAGATATCTCGTCAATTATTGCTCTAACGTCGCTAGAAGGAAAGGATCCGAGCACAGGAAAGATCTTCCTCGCGCACGAGGGAGGGGCTGATATAACGAGACCGTATGCCTCAAAAGAAGGCAAGGAGGTCTTAACCAGCACTACGTTTTGGACGACCTCTTCAGCCTGGGCTGTCTCGTCTTTCAATATAATCCTGTTTAAGACCTCCGAGACGCACTTTTTCCCCTTGCTTGGAGCAGTAGTAATCACAAGCTTAACTTCCTTTGAAGTCATTAGCAAAATAACTCTAAAGCCATGCCATATAATTAATTTTCTGTGTTCAAAACTAAGTTAAGGGCTTTGAAAAGACTTTCGCTTACTCAGAAACAGAAAGTATTAGTTCTGGACGACAGTGGACAAATTGACCTGGGATTTTGCCAGATCTCCTTATACAAGGGGAGCGAGAACGAGGTACCCCTTTGGCTGGCCAAAGAGCTAGAGAGGTTAGGTAAGGCAAAAGTGAATAGGCCAAGCCTAGAGGACTTAGGCAGGTTACTTTTTCAGGAGAAGCAAAACGTCAACATCCCCGCGTCCATCCTCAAGCTGGACAAGGACTTCTATCTCCTTAGCAAGTTCCTAGAGAGAGAATTAAAGGGCTCAAATAGCCTAGAGGACCTAGAAAAGCTAAAGAGGTACTATTCGGTTATGAAGGAGCTATCGACCATAAGGCTCAGGAAGATTATACAGTTAGCCCTCTTGAATATAAATGAACAAAACCTTATAAGTAGAATGAGCAGAGAAGAATATTTGGTATATCAGACTGTGAGCGAGATTATAAAGAATTACTACGGTGAGATAGTTGGAAACTCAAGTTGACGTAGGAAGCTTGTTTGAAGACTTCTTAAAGAACTTCCAGAACCCGCCAGGGAAGTTCAAATACGTTGAACAGCTAAACGAGATGGTTGCCTTCAGAAGGAGGAGCCTAATTGTAGACTTCAACGACTTGTTCTCGTTTAACGAGAGCTTGGCCAACGCGTTAATAAGTAATCCATTACAAACCTTCTCCGCCTTTGAGGATAGGCTATTCAAAATTCTCGAGGAAATAGATAACACCTATCCACTAGAAGTGGAGAGAGTACACGTAAGGGTAATAAACGTACCTAGGGTCGTGGAGCTCAGGAAGATTAGGAGCACTGAAATAAACAAGATAATTGTAGTTGAGGGAATACTAACAAAGCAGACTCCTATCAAGGAAAGGATATATAAGGCCACATTTAAACACGTCCATCCCGAGTGTAACCAGGAGTTCGAGTGGCCAGAGGAAGGAGAAATGGGAGAAGTCATTAACATGCCCACAGTTTGTCCTAGATGTGGTAAGGTAGGACAGTTTGAAATAATTCCCGAGAAGACCAAGTTAATAGACTGGCAAAAGGCTATTGTTCAAGAGAGGCCAGAGGAAGTGCCTCCAGGACAGTTACCTAGACAACTGGAGGCAATACTTGAGGACGACTTAGTTGACTCAGCTAGGCCAGGCGATAGAGTAAGGCTCACCGGAATACTAATGCTAAAACAGGACACCTTGGTCAAGAGAGGAAGTAGGACTGTATTTGACGTATACTTGAAGGTAATAAGCGTAGAGGTGTCTCAGAAAGTCCTAGACGAGGTTGAAATAACAGAGGAGGATAAGAAAAAGATCCTTGAGGTAGCCAGGGATCCTTGGATAAAGGAAAGAGTGATAGCGTCAATAGCCCCTTCAATTTACGATCACTGGGAGATAAAGGAAGCAATAGCGCTAGCGCTCTTCGGCGGAGTACCTAAGTTGATGCCAGACGGGACTAGGATAAGGGGGGACATACACGTGCTCATTATAGGCGACCCAGGTACTGCAAAATCTCAGCTACTACAGTTTGCCTCTAGGGTTGCACCTAGATCTGTCTACACCACAGGAAAGGGGGCCACGGCAGCTGGTCTTACAGCGGCTGTGGTAAGGGAGAAGAACACTGGGGACTACTACTTAGAGGCAGGAGCGCTAGTACTAGCTGACGGGGGTATAGCTGTTATTGACGAAATAGACAAGATGAGGGAGGAGGACAGGGTCGCAATACACGAGGCCATGGAACAGCAAACTGTATCAATAGCTAAAGCCGGAATAGTAGCTAAGCTAAACGCGAGGGCCACGATTATCGCAGCAGGCAACCCAAAGTTTGGAAGGTATATTCAGGAGAGGGGCGTGTCGGAAAACATCGACCTCCCACCCACCATACTTTCCAGGTTTGACTTAATCTTCATATTAATAGACAAACCGGGGTCAGAGGACCAGCTGTTGGCCAATCATATATTGAACATGCACTCGACTAGGTCTATGAAGAGCTCCATCCTAGACATAGACTTCCTCAAAAAGTACATAGCCTTTGCCAGGAAATACGTAAACCCGCAACTGGACGAAGAGGCGAAGAAGCTGTTGGCTGACTTTTACGTAGAAATGAGAAAAAAGAGCGCAGACACTCCCGAATCGCCTATCCTCATAACGCCAAGACAGCTAGAAGCGCTCATTAGGCTAACCGAGGCATACGCCAGGATGGGGCTAAAACAGTTGGCCACAAAGGAGGACGCTGAGAGGGCAATAAACATTATGAGGATATTCTTGGAGAAGGTAGGGCTTGACGTTGAGTCTGGCACCATTGACATAGATACCATAATGATAGGCAAACCCAAGAGCACCAGGGAAAAGATGGTAAAGATCTTGGAAATAATTGACACTCTAGCTCAATCTGAGGGTTGTGCGAAGGTACGAGAGGTGATAAAGGAGTCGGAAAGGGAGGGAATAGAGAAACAGAACGTTGAGAAAATTATCGCAGACATGAGGAAAAGCGGGCTTATTTACGAAGTTAAACCGGAGTGCTACAAAAAGGTCTAATTAGCTCAACCTTTTGTACATCGGCAAAGGAGTCCACATTACCCAAGAAGGTACTTCCTTTATCAGCTCATAAGCCTCTTCCCAACCGGAAAGTCCCAGATCCCTTGCCAACTGCTCAAGGGTTATCTGCGTTCTTACGTACTTGTTAAGAACTGCTACCACGTCGTCGTTTATCTCAACTTCTTTTCCAGTTGAAAGCTTGATCTTTAGGTTTTCCATAAACTAAAGATTTGCGAGCCGTTTTTAAGTTTTGTCCTCTCATATATTGTGAACTATATTATTTGCCGCGGAGTAACCGTACTGGCTCCACACTAGGATTGTAAGTATAATGATAGCGAACAGAAGAAGGAAGGAACCCATCTCTATTTGCTTCCTCTCTATCAAGTAGATCCCAGACAACAACAAAACTATAAGTATACTACCTAAGACGAGGAGACCCGTGGCTTGAGGGGACCCCCCGTTAGAATAAGTTATAGGGGAAACATAATACGGGACCGCCAGAACCCCAGCTATGGCTATCATGATAATTATAATCAGCACAATCAAAACATAGGTATTAAGGATCTGCGAGTAAGTCCTCTTGGAGTTAGCCATGTTATATACTTACCACGGCACGCTTTTTATTTTTAATCGATAGGCGACGTTATTCGTGAAGACGTGCATGGCAAAGGCAACTCCAGCGACGAAGAGGAACTGGAAGAGGTTAATAGAGACGCCCAGGAGAAGTAATCCTATAGTGGCTCCAAACACGAAGTCCAATTGGTCGAGACCTAGCGCCCTCCCCCCTCTGGGTATGTTTAGCCTTCTCTTTACGAAAGCTCCCGCCATATCCCCAAGCATCGCGAATACGGACTCCACTAGGGATACCAACACCCATTCTACCCCAAAAAACCTTGAGATTACTATGCCAATTGTGGTCCCAAAGGTAATTGCAACCATTAGTCCCTCGAAGGTTTTACCGTCCCCAAGTATTCTCCTTCCGTCCAAGAAGTTTCTGCCCATATCGATTGGGGTACCCTTCTTCACGAATGGACCGCTTCCGTTGGCCACAAAGGCAGGAACATAGTATAATAGGCCTAAAAGTAAGTTCGCTATTACTCCAAGCATCCAACTACCCCTTCATCTGTTATCCTAAACTTACATTTCCTTAAATTTCCTATCACGTAGCTTTTCGTAACTCTCAGAACGTCTCCTGAGAAGTACCTCATTAGCTTCTCGCCACTGACCTTATTATTCATCGAGACCTCCCAAATTAAAAGGACTTTTCCGTACTTGGAGAACCTTTTAAGTAGGATTAAGGGGTGCAGAAGGTCTTCCAGCCTTCTGCTCATCCTGAAGAACTTGTTAATAGTGTCTACTACTAAGACTTTGGGCTCGAGAGAAATGGCCTTGAAGATAGCATTCAAGAGTTCTAGCTCGCTCATAGCATCGGCGAAGTACGCGTTCTTAAAGGATCCCCTTACCCTGCTCTTATATGCAGAGCCCTCCGTTGAGATGAACACGGAGCTTTCGAATTCCTTCAAAACTTGGAGGCCAATAAGAGTTTTTCCACTACCTGAGGTACCATAAATTGAGACAAGACTGCTATTCTTAAATATGAACTCTCCTATTGTACAACGCTTATATTCCACTAAAAAGAAATTCAGATCGTGGGTAATAAAAAACCTCTATTGCGCGTAGAGGACCCCAGGTTATTTTCGATAGTGATCAAGGAGATCAGGAAAAAGGAAGAGTTCTTGGGTAAGCTTTCCTGGATAGGCATATCAGACAGCGAAGGAGATATACCCGTGAACAACGAAGACCATGTCAGATTGGCCATAAACAGTGCTATATGTAAGTCTAAAGGTAAGGAGAAGTTTAACGAGCTTTTGATAGGAATAGACACAAACTCATATAGGCTAACCATTGTGGCCTTAGGAGACGGAGACCTAATAGACGTAAGGCAAACAACCATAGACAACGTGGAAGAAAGCGTAGAAGACGTGATTAGATCTGTTCCCCACGATAGGCTTTACATAGGCGTTGGAACGGGAAACAGACTCGGAGAGCTAGTTTACAAGATGCTATCAATGAAGTTCGGAGGAGTTAGAAGGGTAAACGAGAACAGGACTAGCTCTAGAAACCCATACGCTAGGATCAAGGACAAGGACGTTAGGGCCGCGTACTTAATAGCACTAAGGGCAGCCAGCGACAGCACGAGCACATCGGCTTAAATGAATTGGACACAAAAGATATTTAGGCGTAATGATACTCGTAGCCTTTGAAGGTATAGATGGAGCTGGAAAGACCACCCTTTCGCAGATTCTCTTCTCCTACTTAACCAGCAAGGGAATTAACGCCTTGCTAACCCAAGAGCCCTTCACTAAGGAAATAACCCAACTAATAGAAAGCCAGGGGTGGAAGGACCCGATTACGCTTACGCTACTGTTTGCTGCTGATAGGTCAATACATCTAGACTGGATAAGATCAAAGCGCGCAGAAGTGGTTATTACGGATAGGTACCTTTATTCTTCCGTAGCTTACCAATCTGCCATGGGAGCTGAGGAGGAATGGATATTTGAGGTCAACTCTAAGTTTCCAAAGCCCGATATGACCATTCTGATCGACGTTAAAGTGGAAACTGCCATGAAGAGATTGAGCAAAAAGAAGGATATATTTAACTTCGAGGAGAAGCTTAAGTTGCTAAGCAAGGTAAGGAAAAAATACTTGGAACTGGCCAAGAAGGAGGGATTCAAGGTAATTAACGGGGAGAGGGAGCTTGAGGAGGTGTCCAAGGAAGTTATTTATTCTGTTGAGAAGTTCCTAGGATACGCCTAATCCTTTCGATCGCGTCTAGGTACCTTATAACTTGTAGTAGAGCCTCAGAGTCCTTTGGATCTTCCTTGAGCTTCTTCAGCATTTGGTTTAGCCCCTCTATTAGCTCGTCCTCCGTATTAGTCAAGACTAGGTCCTTCTTTACCTTCTTTTCCTCTTCGTCGCTCTTCACAATGTATACCTTACCGTGTAGCGGACACACAACGTCGCCGTTCTTTAACCTAAACAGAGGTGAGTGACAGATAGGGCAAGACTCGCTCAACATGGTAGCTCCTTGTCTTAATAGCTCGGCCCCCTTCTTTGCAAGATGATCGCTACTCATTTTAGTTCTAAAGTAAACCTAAATCCTAGTAAATTAAAAAATAACTGGTGATGAAGTTATGGCTACATTGTACGATAACGAGGCAAAAATCAAGCAGGCAATCATACTCCTTCAGAAAATAGTCAACGACACCAGCGTCCCGAGGAACATTAGGAGGGCGGCCACTGACGCCATAAGGAACCTAAAGGACGAAAGCTCTAGCCCCGCCGTGAGGGCCGCCAACGCAATAGGGATATTAGAGGAAATAAGCCAGGACCCCAACATGCCTACACACACTAGGATCTCCATCTGGAACGTGGTCTCCGTGTTAGAGACCGTAAAGGACTAAAGTTTTTTCCTCGACGCTTTTGCCTAGGCGTTGAGTTTATTAAGTAACAAGAAATATTTTAAGGTGCGGGGATGCCCGAGCTAGGCCAAAGGGGGTAGGCTTAGGCCCTACTGGCGAAGGCCTGCGTGGGTTCAAGTCCCACTCCCCGCATCCTTAAAGTTAGTGTTAACCTCTTCTGGCTCCTCGTACCACTTTACTCTCTCCCCTATCTTAGCGCGCATCTTCCACTTCATCGACTTCGGATGAGCCTCTATCTTTTCCCTCAGCTTCTGTAGCTTGGGGACTATCACCTCTGCGTGCGGGCTTTCCCTTAGGAACTCCAGCATCCTGTCGTGATTTATTGTGTAGGTCTTATAGAAGCCCCAGTCGTTTGAGAGGAGGTCGGCTATGTAGTTGGAGTCAAGGGTCTTGTCGTAGTCCCTATCGCCTACCTCGAAGTCGTAGAGCAGGGCCGCGACGTCCTTCTTGTCGTTTTCCGTGAAGTTTATTATTTGCATCTTAGTGAGGAGGAGGTCGGAAGGAGGTATCGTTGGGTAGTATATTGGGAGCCTATCCTTCAGCACCAGTTTATGGCACATCATGAATTCGTCCAAGAACACGTCCACTGTGGTCTCTAAGACCGGGTCGTAAAACATTAGCCTAATCGAGCCGTGAAGCGCGTTAAACCTCTTGTTCTGCTCCATGCCAAGTGACTCCATGACGGAAATTATCTCCTTTCTCTGAGACGAGAGCCCGAAATAGTCAGCGTCCTTGTAGCTCCTAGGAAACAGCTCTGCTCCCCTTGGAGCTATGGAGGCTATCGCTGCCCCTCCTATCAGCCTAAGCGTTACTCCCTCGTCCTTTGCCTTGCCGACTACCTCCAGAGCTCTTTTTAACAACTTTTCTTTCTCAACTCCTATTACTGAACACCTTGTATACAAATAACTCTGTAAGGAAAAAATTTTACGCAAACGTCGTTATCTGTTTTCCGCCATCTTCCTCATCACGTAAATATTAATGAGATAGAAAGCCAAGACTATTAGCGTAAAGACTACCCCAAGGGCGATCAAGGGCGTTATCTGGACTGAGTTGCCGTAGCCGAAGATTATGGGGAATGGGCCTATCAGCACTACCCCACCCACACTGGGCTGAGATGACGCTGTTTGTGGCACAGATGTAGGCATAGAGGAGAGACTGCCTATTATCACCATCGTTATCCCCAAGAGGATTACTAGAATGCCTATGATGGTTAATCTCATAACTATCTTTCCTCAACTAATACTTATAACGGTGACGCTTATTTGTATTACGGTGGAATAATATCAATATTATCTTCGCAAAAGGAAGAAACCGGAAAAATGGCGGAAAAGCTCGGAAAACTACATGAGGACGGCAAGATCAGGATATACTACAGGAGAAACAGCGACTACATAAGGTCAGTGCTTGTGCCCACAGAGTACCCAGAGAGAATACTAACTGCAGCAGAAGCCCTAAGTCTCTCCTCCTATTCGTTTATCCACGTTCCCCTAGAAGTGAAGTGGGCTGAAGGGGAGTTAGCCTTGCTGGTCGACTCCCTTGGAGTAAGGGGGGCGTTAATTACCCCTCTGCCAGAGGCAAACGTGAAGAAGCTCTTTAAAGGGACAAGCCTTGAGGACTTTGAAGTACGCCAAGAAGTGAGGGAAGTAGAAGTAAAGGAAGAGGACAGGGGTTTCGTCTATATTGACAGGGTCTTTGTAGTGAAGGGAGTAGGCGTGGTAGTGACCGGGTTTTCATATACCCCCGTTAAAGTCCACGACAAATTAAAAGTTCTACCCCAGGGAAAGGAGGTCGAGGTCAAGAGCATCCAAGTGCTTGACGAGGATCAGCAAGAAGTAGGCGTAGGCGTTAGAATAGGGTTTGCACTAAGAAACGTAAAGGAGGAGGAGCTAAAGGATTCGTTTGCGCTAGTTAAACCTGGGGCTAAGACTCTTAAGGAGTTCACGGCAAACATAAAGGTGTACCCCTGGTCGAAGGTAGAGGAGAAGAAGTACCACGTAGTAGGTAACGGGGTATCCGCAGTGGCTGAGCTCAAGGTTGACGGAGAAAAAGCGACAGTTAAGCTTCCATTTGACGTCCCCGCTTCGAGGAGGTTTGTAGTCATCGACGTCAATGCAAGGCAGGGAAAGCCAAGAGTTGTAGGTTACCTCGAAGTAGGTAGTTAAAAATATATTCCCTGTTTAGCGAATTTTAATTGCGGCCGTAGTCTAGCCTGGATAGGACGCCTGCCTGCCACGCAGGAGGTCCCGGGTTCAAATCCCGGCGGTCGCATAATTGACACTCCTTGCTGCTATTTTCGATTTAATGTACGTTTCGATCACGTATAGTCTGCCATGTGTTGATAATAGCACTACTTTAGATCGTTTAGGCCCTTTCCTCTGTCCTGCGACTAATTTTTAACTCGTAAATCGTAAAAAACTGTTCAAGAACTCCCGAAGCCTTGGATTGACCTTAAAAATTACAAGCAGATAAGGCTAGATGAGGCCAAGTTTAAGACTAATTTGGCTGAGAACTTCCTAGAAGAGGGACTTGTTAGTAACGCTGCAGGGAAGGCTTTTCAAGCATGGAAGGCGTTGACTCTCTTTTCGCCTTTTACTAAAGCGTTTTAACTTACCAGTATAAAAGGCTACTCAATGATGAGCAGTGGGTAAATTAGCAGAGGGATGAAGACGGTCTTGAGTGCTGAGTTTCAGCTTCCGTTTAATCCCCTTCTGAGCTCCTCTAAGTTGTTGTCGGCAGTGAAGAAGACAGGCACGTCATGAGGAAGAGCCGCCTTAAAGCTAACTAAAAGCCATTGCCCCACCTCTAGGTCAAGGGTCCTGTCCATTAGGGCGTCGTTTATTCCAAAGGTTTCCGCCACTAACTGCCTATCGTAGGGCCTAGGTAGCGTACTAATAAAGTAGGTGTGAAGTTGTTGTAACACGTTGGTATTTAAGTATGCTAGTCTCTGGGTGCTTATCAAGGCGTGGAGGTGGTACTTCCTGCCGTGCCTCAAGAGCTTCTCAATGGCGTTACTAGAGGACTCGCTCTTGTCCTTCTGCCTAGTGTCGAAGGGTATGAACTCCTGGGCCTCGTCTATGACGAAGAGCACTGGGGTAGCGGAGTAGAGCCTTTTCCTCCTACTCATCACCTCGTTGATCAGTGAGGCCACTATTCCCCTAGCCTCATCTATGTTGGGCAATTCGAGGACAAACAGCCTAGATGAAGAAGGAGACGAGTCAAGGACCTCTATTGCGAGCTTCTCTATGTCGTAGTCCTCTGTCTCTTGAATGGGCTCATTGAAATAAGCCTTCAGCCCCGACAAAAAGGAAAAGATGGTTGCGCTCTCCTTCAGGCCGCTAGACCTTGCCTCTTCCTCCACTTGGTCCAGTATCTGCGAGATCGAATCGTCTACTATGTCCTCTTTGCTTAGCTTCTTCTCCCTCATGAAGGAGTCCAACTTCTTCAGGAGTAACCCGAACAGGGGTTTCTGCGCGAAGGAAGTGTACTTATCGCTTATCTGGGCACTCACCATGGCTAACAGATCCCCGTAAGTCAAGTACTGGAACTCTTCAGGGGGCACATAGAGGTGCCTCATCTTCGGATAAACGTCGACGGACGCTTGCCTAATCCTGTCCCTTAGGTCTGCCACCTCCTCAGGTATAACATGAGTTCTCAGGAACCTTCTAGCCCCTTCCTCTGGGGTGAGGGCTAGCCTTTCTGTGGTAACCAGCCTCGATTCGTGCTTCAGTAGTTGGTCCAACAATAGGACGGCATACTCCATCGAGATGTCCACCACGACGATCTTTACGTCCAAACTGCTCAAAGCCCTTCTTATCAGCAGAGACGTTAAATTGGACTTACCTGACCCAGTGAACGCGAACACTCCTATGTGGTAATTTATGGCTCTCCTTAGGTCGACTGTCAGTGGGATGCCCTCACCTATTATCTCACCTATTTTTACTCCCTTCTCCTCGCAGACGAACTTCTTGAAGACCTCCTGGTTTAACACATGTACTGTAGAAGCAATCAATGGAGGCACGTAACCCTTCTTGAACTTTACACCACCGTTAACCTCAAGTAAATAACCTATAGGATAAGCGTGCACTTCAATCCAAGCATTTGGGTCTTCGCTCCCCCAGTTCTCCTCCACCCTCCTCATCACCTCTTCCCTGATCTCCCTAGGTACTGACTGGTCTAGCTCTAGCATGCCATAGTGCATTGGCAGGAAGTCCACTACTTCGAGTAGTAAATAGGAGTTCTCCTCCATCGTCTTCACAGCCAAGAGCTTTCCTATGCTAAGCGCCTTCCCTGCTGTGAACGGCATCTCAACCAAAAAACTCCTGAAGCTCACGAAACCCCTTCCATCAGCGGTCTGCCTAGTTAGTACCTTTACCTCCCTGAGTCTGCCCCTTATTTCCTCAAAAACGCCATCCACTGTTCTTCGCCCTATGCTGTTCAATTAAACTCCTAAATTCCCTATATTTTAACGTCTTCCCCACGCCCAGCTCTACGGCCCTTTGCATCCTGTTCCTAAACAGCTTGACTACCTTGTCGGCCACGAAGAGTGGGTAGTTATAGCCCAACGCCTCTGGTATGGGATAGTTGCCACAAACGTAGAGGAGCGAGAGCACTTCCTCGGAATTCTTGAAGTTTGTCTCTACCCTGAAGACCCAGCTAACCCTGTTGAGCTTGAAATAGCCTGTGGTCAGTTCCCCTTCCTTTTCCACCAGGAGCCAAGGGTACTCGTTAAACGTATCGTCAAGCTGTGCCCTTACCTTTGGGTCGAAGTCCTTCACTATCCCTATGGCGCGCTTAGGGACTGAGTACCCCTTCTCCGCGTCCATGGTCAGCTTCCTGTCCATGAGGACTACTTCAGCGTTAGAGGAATTAGCTAGCTCGTACTCAAGCCTCCGCATAGCTTCATCTCCTTGCCCCTCAACGAGATCGTCCTTAACGTCGTAAGAAGAGAACTTGAGTCTCTCCCCCTCCAGCGTAAAGTCTACCCTGGCCCCAACGACGTAGGAGAGGACCCCCTCCCTCGTGTAAACCTCGTGGAGACTACCGTCCACGGCAGCTAGAGATAATTTAAAAGAGTGAACGGAGTTCATATTCAATTTGATAAAATTGGAAACCCCCATATCTCTGATTACTAATGTTCTCCTGCCGAATATAAGGGCTTTGGAGGCGAAGAGGCTAAGAACCATGAACATAAGCCAGACTAAGATAGCCTCCCTCCTAGGAGTCACTCAACCTGCAGTAAAGCAGTACTTAGACGTGAAGGAGGAGATATACTCGGAAAAGCTCAGGGAACTTGGCCTCAGCGACAAGGAAATCCAGGAGTTCCTAGACGAGCTTACCGAAATACTGCTAAAGAACAACGTCAAGGACACCATGTACTTTATGACCATGCAGGGCTTGAAGATGCTGAGCGAGCTTAAGTTCTGTAATTACCATAGGCGCGTCAACCCAACAATACCCCTGGACTGCAACATATGCGAGTCGTTTTACAGGGAGGACGAAGAGGAGGAGATCTCATTAGCTATATCCATGTTGCAGAACGAAACAATTGGGCTTCTAATTCCAGAGGTACTTAGTAACATAGCTTTCTCCAAGAGGAACCCCCATGACGTGGCTGACGTGATAGCTGTACCCGGCAGGATAGCAAAGGTCAGGGGGTTACCTACTCCAGTATCTAAGCCGATGTGGGGAGGGAGTAGGCACTTGGCAATCATACTCATTCACGTGAACAAGAGGTTCCCCAAGGTTAGGTCAGTCATGAATATAAAGTTCGATAAAAATGTGTTAGAGGCCATAAAGAGCGTAGGGCTGACATACGTCGAAGTGGGACCAAGAGACTACGCTAGCGACGAGGAGATAGCTGAGGAAATAGCAAAAACCTACAACGGAGAAGACGCCGTTATACACTTGGGAGGTAAGGGAATCGAGCCGATAACCTACGTCTTTGGCTCAGGCCCATTAGAGGTAGCGAGAAAGGTAATAAACGTTTCCAGAAGGTATAGGGAGATATTAGAAGGGGAGGTTCAGCCAAAGAACACGTGAGCTATTTAGCTGGATAAAAGCCTCCTAACCCTAGGCCACCAGTTGTACTTCTTGAGCACTGCCATGATTGCCGGTACAAAGATGGGTCTCACCACGAACGTGTCGAAGAGCACTGAGAAGCCCACGGCAAAGCCTATCTCCTGCAGGAACTTCATGTTAGTGAACACGAGGGAGAAGAAGGCACCCGAGAGTATAAGGCCCGCTGCAGTTACCACTAAGCCAGTGTTCTTTACCCCCGAGACTATCCTTTCCTCTTCCTCTCCCCTTTCCTCCACTATCCTCAAGATAATGAACATGTCGTAGTCTATTCCAAGGCTAAAGAGCAGGGCGAACACTATTAAGGGCGACAGCCAATAGGGACTATGGAACACCGCATCCATTACGGCCACCCCTACTAGGGAGCTGACCAGGAGGGTCAAGCTTAGCCTTATTGGGACTATCGCAGAGCCTAGTACCAGGAAGAGGTACAAGGTTATGAGACCTATTGTGAGAGGCAAGACCTCGGAGTAGTAAATGGAGACGGTGTTGTCTACTATGTCTATCCTTTGGGCGTTGCTTCCCCCCACCATGTAGCCTTGGTTTATGAGCTCCCTTGTCAAGTTTATTGCCCCTTGGCTAAACACTGGGTAAGGTATGTAAACCTCAACTAGAGTGTAGTTATGACTGTAGAAGCCCTCCACGTATTCGCTCTTGTTAAGGACTTTCTTGCCTATAGAGAAGGGACTGTAGACTAGTCCTCCCTCGGAGATTACCTTCTTGGCCAGAGCTACGACCTCTCCGTAGGTAGAGTTAGGATTCCCCTTTATTATCACATAGTCAACGCTGTAGTTGAAGAGCGACCCCAGTTGTCCTAGACCCCTAACTGAAGACGAGTAGCTTGGGACGATCTCGTTCACGTCCACGTTGCTGGGATGAGTAGCGAAGATAAAGTAAGAGAACAGGGCTAAGGCTAGCATCGCTGATACAACTACCGCCTTCTTGGATATGGCGTGCCTAGCCGCGCTCTCCAAGTACTTTTGCCTAGTATCAGTGGGGTTGGGCACCTCCCTCCTAGGGAAGCCCAACACCCTCTGGGGGATTACCATCAACGCGGTATAGTTGAACATGACTGCGGGAACTATGGAGGACACTGACGCTACTATTAACGCCTCCCCTATGTTCCTTAATAGAGGGGATGATGAGATTACAAAGGAGGCAAAGCCTATTGTTATGCTTATCCCGCTAAAGATCGCACCTCTACCCGCTGTCCTAAACGCGGTCTTCAGCGGGTCTTTCGCTCCTTTCCTTATCTCCTCAAAGTAACGGTAGACGAAGAGGATGGAGTAGTCAACGGTTATTCCAAATACAATGGGAGGGATTACCAGCCCAGAGATGTAGTAAACTTGGTAGCCGAAGAGCGTCATGATGTGCAGAATTCCGTAAGCTAAAACCACCCCGATTACTGCAGAAGTGATGAGCAATAGTATGGGCACTAGGGAGCGCAACAAGGCTATGAGGAGAGCCCCCACCAGCAGAACTGTCACTACGTCTATAATCTCCAAGTTACCTTGAGTGTAATAGGCAGACTGGGCGTAGATGGCCAAGTGGCCAGTTACAGACCCGTTAACGTGCTGTATGAACTCCTCTACTGAAGTCAAGCTCTCGTTTTTCGGAACCTCAACTATGAAGAGCCACTGGTTGCCCCTGTGGAAGTTGGATATCGAAATTGGCGGAGGGGGTAACTCCTTCTCTACCTCGCTTACCGCAAACTGCTCCGGGTCTATTAACGCCTCGTTTGGGACGAGCTTACCAGTGAGCAGGTAGACTAGGTAAGAGTAGTTGTTGAAGGACGATAACGCATTGTAAGCATGGGAAAAATTACTATAGTTACTAAAGGAGAAGAGCAATAGGTATGGGTCCTTGAACACGAAGAGCCCAGCTTTCCTAGAAGCGTTGAGCTGTGAGTATCCCTCATCCAGTAACCTTTGGTATACCAGGCTGAAGGTTTGTGCATCTGCGGAATTAGAGTGGAAACTCCCTGTAGGTATGCCGTAGGTAACGTTGAGCTGATACTCGAAGTAAGTGAAGTTGTCTAGGAGGAGCTGTCTCTCCCCGCTCAAGTTCAAGTAAAGTTGATGAAGAGGCTCCAGAGACGAGGTGATGTTCTCTACTTCATGGGAGACATCTTTTAGATAGGTCTTGTTTGCCTGTTCCACGTACTCGTAAGGCGTTATTAGAACGTAGTTCTGGAGGTACTTCAAGTTTGACTTAATCTCTTCGTAGCTCTGGTTGTACGTTCCGTTTACTATTACGTAGATGCTTGAGTTTTCCCCTAGCTTAAAGTACTGTGAGACGATGTAGTCTACCACGACGCTCTGGTACTCCTTTCCTAGAAATGGTGAGTCGCTGTACACGAAGTCCTTCTGTATGTTAAGCGCGAAAGGGACTAGGACAACTAGAAGGACTATCCAAGGGACGAGTAAAAGTGGTTTGGAGCTCACGAGTATAATTGATAATAGCTTTGCTAAAATCGTTTGGGAAATACCAATTTTACGACTGGAACCTATTTATCTCATGAAGGAGGAAATTACTTATGTCGTCTCTAAAAGATGCCCTTAAACTACTTGAGGAAGTGGAGAAGATCGTAAGCTCCACCAAACCTACGGCGGAGGACAAGAGGGTAATTAACGAGATCATTGCTAAAAACATGAAAATAGAGGCAGAGATATACTCCATGTACTTGAAAATGTAAAGTCTTTTTCTTCATTATAGAAAATGCTTATAAACGTCTGTTTGAAACTTTTCTTTTAGAATGTTTGAGATATTCGTAGATATGATAGTCAACTCAGAAGAAAAGGTAATAACTGACGATGGACACCTAGTTGTGTTCTCCAAGGGTATGGCCGAGGAACTGAGGAACTTGGGAATAGGGAGCAGGGCTTTCGCAAACTGGGTCGCTGCACACTTCGAGGAGAAGGTCACTAGCTACTCAGTGTATTATAAGAGGTTGAACGTTCCGGAGGGACCAGAGGTGTTCTCTAGGGTGTTCGAATTTTGGGTCGACTTCCCCAATTATCAAACTAGGCTCTTCGCGGTCATAAGCAACTTCAAGGACGTCAGCAAGGTGACCCTAATAGACTCGAAATTGATAAACGTGGAGGTGGAGAACGTCATGAACGACGTCCATAAGTATAAGGACGCTCTGATAACTATGCCATTCCTCTACAAGTTCCTGGTTTTCGAGGCATTCAACGCCTTTAGAAAGATGAAGGAACTGAGGTTTGAGGGGTTGGTTAGAGCAAAGCAGAGTGACTACCTGCTTGCGGTCAACAAAGACCTTAACGCGGTCATATGGAAAGTGGACTCCACCAGCTTGAAGTACGTGAACGACTTTGAGAACGAAAACTTGGGCGTGGGTAGTATTTTATAGCTGAGAATCCATACATTTATGACCAATTTTGGCTACTTTGGACGAGTTAGAGTGGAGGTTTAGGAACCTAAGTGAGCCGACATCCTTCCTGCTGGCTATATTTTCGATATCTGTGAAAGCAATACCGCTATATTTCACCATCTCACGACAGCTAGTTCCGTTTGTCATACCTGTAGTAATAACTGCGGCAGTTATCGCAGTGATCCCACATGAGCTGGCGCACAGACAAATGGCTAGAAGATACGGTTGCTTTTCCAGGTTTACCGTTAGCTTCACCGGGTTTCTGGCCACCACCGTAATCAACATATTACCCCTCTTTGGGTTGGTCTTCTTCTCGGGGTACACGTTACTTTCGTGTAGGTTTTTCTCTACAAATAGAGAGATAGAGGGTAAGTCCGCTGCTGTAGGCCCTGCGACTAACTTGGTTATCTCCATTATCACGTACATACTAGCTTTGGCTACCTCTGGCCTAGCGTATTTCTTTCTATCCTATATATCGGCATTCAACGCCGTAGTGGCCTTCTTCAACTTGTTACCCTTCTGGATACTGGACGGGCTTAAGGTGTTTAGGTGGAACGTAAGTGTCTGGATAGCAATGATTATAGTGGCTGTGGCTATGATGTTCCTCACTGGTCAGATATGAAAACTACGATAGTCCTGATGATAACTGTCCTCCTGGGCTTTTTAGTAGGAGAGTTCCTCTACCTCACTGGGAACCCTACCTTCTACTACCTAATACAAGTAAACTACTTGGTACTCAGAGGGGATTACCTCAGCTTGCTTACCTCAATATTCGTGACAAACAGCTTCCCGGACTTCTTCTTCAACTTCTTCTCGTTAGGCGTTATCTACTACTTGTTTGGATCGAGGGCAGGGAAGTTCGAGTACTTAGTGTTCCTACTCTCTGGGCTAGTAGGGAACGTCTTTACCCTTTTCTTCTTCCCTCCTTTCACTGCAAGTGAGGGAGCTTCTGGGGGGATATTCGGCGTCTTTGCCTTTTACGTGATAGAAGACATGGTAGAGATGCACAGGGTCGACTACAACGGCTTAGGCATTCTGGTTTTCGTATTTATCTTGAGCGACGTCATACCCCACGTCAATTTCGTCGCCCATCTGGGTGGAATTTTCACAGGGGTACTACTGGCTTTAGCGACCCCTCATCTTTTAAAGAGAGGCGGAAAAGCTTAGACCTCATGAACTTAATAGAAGAGGCTTTACTAATCATAGGCTTAGCGATGATGCCCTATGGACTTTACGAGATAGTCAGGGGAGAAGGAGACAGGCAAGTGAAAGTGCTCCTCATAGGCACCTCGTTAGCGTTATTTATTATTGAGTTCATCCTAGCTTATAGATGATAATCCTAGTCTCTGGCACTCCAGGGGTAGGCAAGACAACTGTGGCCATGGAAATAGCGAAGAGGTACAACTTGAGCTATTTTTCGGTTTCCCAGTTTATTATAGAAAACAAACTCTACGTTAGCTACGACGAGGAAAGACAGACGTACAACATAGACGACAGCGTAATAGAGAAGGTCAACATGGAAGTGGAACGCCTACGCAACGTTGTCGTAGAAACTATATACCCTTCGCTCTTGGACAGAGCGGACAAGGTAATTGTTCTAAGGAAGAACCCACTAAAGCTATACGAAGAGCTCAAGAGGAGGAAATGGAACGACCTAAAGGTAGCGGAGAACGTGGAGGCGGAGATCTTAGGGGTGGTAAGCCAGGAGGCTAAGGACTGGTTCCAAAGCGTCTGTGAGATCGACGTAAGCGAGAAGACGATAGATGAGGTAATTTCCATGGTTGAGAAAGGCGAGTGCGACAAGGACGTAGACTGGCTTTCGTCCCCTGAGGTCGAAGATCTCCTGCTCAAATTAGATAAAATTATTACCTCTCACGATAACGTATATCATAATGAGCAGTAATCCGTTTAGGATCCAGTCCCCACAGCAACCACAAAGGCAACCAAGGGACCTTAGGAAGGCACAGCCGCAAGTCGCAGCCGCCGACATGAAGATACAGATGAGAATGAAAAACGTGAAGTACAAGATAATTGTGCTCAGCGGAAAAGGAGGCGTTGGCAAGTCCTTCGTCTCATCGAATCTGGCTATGGCTTTGGCTGCTTCTGGAAAAACCGTAGGTATAGTAGACGTGGATTTCCACGGGCCCTCTGTCCCCAAAATGTTAGGAGTAAGGGGGCAAATGCTCACCGCAGACGACAAGGGAATAAACCCCGTGCAGGGGCCCTTCGGAATAAAGGTAGTCTCAATAGACTTCCTCCTCCCAAGGGACGACACCCCAGTGGTATGGAGGGGTTCGATAAAGCACACCGCAATAAAGCAGTTCTTAGGCGACGTAAACTGGGGTACGTTAGACTACCTAGTGGTGGATATGCCTCCTGGCACAGGAGACGAGGCGTTATCTGTGGCTCAACTACTCCCGGACATAACAGGAGCTGTCATAGTCACAATACCCTCTGAGGTGTCTACCCTCGCCGTTAAGAAGTCGATCAATTTTGTAAAGACAGTAAGCACCAGGATACTTGGAATAGTAGAGAACATGAGCTACTTCGTATGTCCATCTGACGGAAAGCCGTACTACATCTTTGGAGAGAACAAGGGAAAGAAGATGGCGGAGGAAATGGGAGTTCCCCTCTTAGGACAAGTGCCATTAGATCCGAGGATAGCTGAGGCAAACGACGCGGGGGAGCCGTTCTTCCTGAAGTACGTAGACTCTCCTACCTCCAAGGAGTTCCTTAACATAGCTGACAGGGTAATCAACATAGTAGAAAAAGGCACTACCTCTTAACGCGGAAGTAAAACTTTTTGGTCTCGTAGACTGGATACTTCTCCACTATACCCTCTCTTACCATTTGAGCCAAGGTCTCCCTGAATTCAACTGCGTTAAAGTTAATGTCCTTTTTGAGGAGCTCCCTCATGATCTCCGTAGAGGTTCTGTCCCCTGTCTTGAGCACCTCAATGATTTTTTCCTTCAGCTCTTGGTTCATCGGTATTATTTCCCGATACACCAATAAAAAATTAAGGTTACGCTTATGGAAATAACTTTAAAAACAATAAAAACTAAAATCTTTATGGTGAAAAGTTAAATGAGTATTGAAATTACTGAAAAAAGCGTCATATTAAAGAGATTCTTGATGGTGGGATACGGTCTTTCTGAGGCAGACGTAGAGGCATTCATGAAAATAGTAAAGAGCAACGAAGGAAAAGACGTGGACTTCATTTCCTCCGAGCTGGGGATAAGCAAGAGCAGGGCGAGCTTGATCTTAAAACGCCTCTCCGACGCTGGTCTCGTGGAGAAACAGAAGAGCTCCGGCTCTAAGGGCGGAAGGCCAAAGTACATATACTACATAAACAAGGACGAAGTGATCTCCAAGATGATCAGCAGAGCAAAGGAGCTCTGCAAGGACCTCGAAAACATAATCCGCTCACTATAAAAGCCTTATACCTTGAATTAAGATGTAAGCTCCGAAGGAAGCCAGGATAACAAAGGACACGAAGTTTACGTATTTGACATATCTTTTTACGTATAAGTTGGAGAAGTAGGGAAATGCGAGGACCCAGAGCGCTATCCCAGAAAAGAAGCCCAAGGCGCTCAATGCGCCCAAGCTGTCTATCATGTAAATCCCTATCGTCACCCACCAACTGATCTGGTATGGGTTGGTCAAGCCCATAATAAGCCCGGTAAAGTAGTTCCCGCTGACCGACGTTTTGAGAGAGGGACTAGACTTGAGGGTAAGGTAAGCTAAAAACAGCAGGAGTAATCCACCAACCAAGTAAAGGAACCTCAACACCAGCGGCGGTATGTCTCCCCTTATGAAGTAAACTATCAGGAAGAATATGAAGTCTGCGGTCATGGCTCCAAATCCCACGCTACTGCCGTGGAGTTTGGACTTCATGGACTCCTTCAAGATCATGGCGTTAACTGGGCCTGGCGGGGCCGCCATGGACAGACCGAGTAAAACACCTAGCGCGAAGGATATCATGACGTGATCTCCTTGAACCTAAGAGCGTTTTTGACAGAGTATACGTTATTGAAGAGAACATAAGATTTTTCGTCCACCTTTTCCTTAAGCTTGTACAAGTCCTCATCCGTGTAGTCGTACTTGTAGTTAACCTCTCCTCTTCCTATGCCGTGTAGTCTGAAGTACTTTACCTCCCCGTAGATAGGGTTATGTCTAAACGGGTCAACCACATGTATAACCTTAATGTCCCTTAATACTTCGAGAAGTAGATCCACATTAGCGTACCATTCCCCCCTCGGCTCCCAACCATAAATGAAGTTCCTGTCTATTACCGAAAAGAACTGTCTTATGTTCTCCACGTTCTCCCTAGTGGGGGCAAAGGAGGGCGGGGTCTGAAAAACGATTATCCTTGAGCCTAGAACCTTAGCTTCCTCTAAGGTGACCTCTAACGCCCTTTCCGTGTCTTTGTTTAACTTAAAGCCTCCGGCGTTTGCCTTGTCCTCTAGTTTAAACCTCTTCATCTTGGCGAAATTGGAGTTGTAGGTATGGGTTATGACTTGCAACGCCTTAATGGTGTACTCAACCTTATCGCTGTACCCCCTCCACCTCTTGAGCTCCTCTTGGCTCACCTCGTCGTAGAAGGTCTTCTGGACCTCTAGCACGTCGAAAATCTGCGCGTACTTTCTACTCACTGAGCAAACTCCAACCTTCATTACATTGGCATCCCTAACTCTGCTTAAAAGCTTTCAAAATTATCCAATAACATAAAAAATTCGTCATTAAGAATTTTTATTTTGTATGAGACGAGAAAATGCGTCATGTATTAAAAAAGATCTTGGAAAAAATTTAAAGATAATTGTGGAGAGGCATAATTATGCAAGAGGAGGAAATGATTAGGAAAGCTAAGGAGCTATACGAGGCGGGGATGAGCATAAGGAAGATAGCCCAACAGCTAAACCTCAGCTACTCTAGGGCTAGGAAACTGCTCAAGGACGCAGGGGTCCAGTTCAGGGGGAAACTACCAAAGGAGACCGAGGAAAAGATAGTAGAGCTGGGAAAGAAGGGCTACAGCGCAAACAGGATAAGCAAGGAGCTTGGAGTGAACTCCAACACTGTGCTCAGGGTACTGAGGAGGTACAGCCTCGTAAAGAGAAAGAGGAAGTTGAGCGAGGCCAATATTAAGGTAATAGAGGAAATGTACAAGAGCGGAGCGTCCATCTACAAGATAGCTAAACAGCTAAAGATTTCCACAAATCTTGTAGTGTATTACTTAAAGAAACTAAACATTTACAAGCCTACTCATGAATCTTACTCCACATCTCAGTAGCCAACTTGCCTTCATACTTGAACAGCCTTACCTTGTCCTTAGCTTCCTCCCTATTCTGCCTATGTTTCTCCAGGAACTCGTTTAGCCTCTCTATTAGGATCTGCTTCAGTTCGCCAGTGAGCATCTTCCCAGACCTATACTCCTCCTCTATCTCCTTTATCTTGTTGTCGTCGGGTTCAAAGAAATAGTAAAGCCACTGGAAAGGCACGTCGATGTCTGGGTTACCGCCGTATTTCCTGTGGAGCTCAATTGTTGGCTGGCCACCGGAGAAGGCGTACTTCATGATTTTCCTCTCGACAGTCTTTGGGTCGTCTGTCAAGTAAATTGCGGACTCCGGGTTTGAAGAGCTCATCTTTCCCTCTGGTCCAGTGAGCGGTGGAAGGAACTTGCTATGTATCTGTGCAGCCTTGTAATAACCAAGGCTCTCCGCTATGTCCCTCTGGAGCCTCCAGTAGGGGTCTTGATCAATGCCTGCAGGGATTAAGCACCTCCTCTTCTCGAACATTGTAGGGGCTATCTGGAGAGCAGGGTAGAAGATTATACCGATGTTAGACGAGGTGTCTAGCCCAAAAGTCGCCTTTACCTCGTTGAAGGTCAGTTTCTTTGCTACCTTAACAGCTATGGGATACATGTTCTTTATGTACTCCGTGTCTTGGAAGATGAAAGTTCTGTCTGGGTCGAAGCCTACAGCTATTATGTCCAAGATGTTCTCGTATGCCCACTGCCTCGTCTGATCCAACGTGTAATCAACGTTCCTCATGAACTTTTCGTCGTCTGTGATCTCTATATAGAGATTCACCTTAAACTTCTCCTGAAGCCACTTGGTAAATATAAAGGGGATGAGGTGGCCTATATGCATCCCTAGTGAGGGCGCCCTCCCTGTGTAGAGGAAGAACCCGCGCCCCTCCTCGTAGTCCTTTAGGACTAGGTCAAGGTCCCTGTGGGAGAAGAACACGTTCCTCCTCAACATTACGTGGAGGTCTCCTCCAACCAGCCTCGATATCTTTTGCTTCAGCTCCTCGGTGACCTTCTGTGTACCAAACTGAATTATGAGCTTGTCGTAATCCACCTTGCCCTTAACTTCCCAAGGAGTAACAGTGTAATTTTCGCCTTCCACAAAAATGAGGATATCAAATAGAATAAAAAAGCGTTTTTATGCCTTTTGGGTTAGGGTAGCTGCAGGAAGGTCGGGGAACTTCTCCTTCATCTTCTGCTCAGCAATAGCAGATGCCTCCTCTAGTATCTTCCTCGCCTCCGCAGTTGGTGCCGAGGAGTACGAGTAGGCTCCCGCGAAGTCTCCGGCTTCCACTACTACCTCTTGTAGCCCTTCTCCTAAGGCCCCCAACTCCACAGATAGCTCCGGCATAACTCCTTTCAACGCTCCTCTCAGCTCGTTAATCACCCCCACTACTGGTACTAGGTTCACAAAGACGTCGCCTATCTCGCTAACGGTCTCGAGTCTTAGCTCAACCTGCTCAAGGGCTATCTGCGTCATCAATAGTTGCTTGCTTATCTTCCTTATTTCAGCCACCTCGTTTGCGTACATAGCTGCCCTTGCTGTGTCCTTAGTCATCTGCGCCTCAACGACCCTCTCAAAGAGTATCTTGTCCCTCTCTTGCATCCTCCCTATGTAAGCGTCGAGCCTGCTTATCATGGAGCGCAACTGGTAGTGAGCTTGAACAAGCCTGTACTTAAGGGGCTGCCTCCCCCTAAATACGCCCTTTACTCCTCCCCAAATATCCTTCTCTTCTGATCCAGCCCAATACTTTTGGAAGTTTTTACCGAGCATCTTAACTACAATATTGTTCTGTTTGGCTTTTAAGAGTCAAGAAATGTAATATGGCGCCCTTGCCAACTGGCTTTTTCCAAGGACGTTTTCACCCTCTCCCGGAAGTTGGAGAATGGAGGGTAATGAAAAGGTATTTTCGCGTTTAATGGGGATGGGAAACGGGCAAAGGCTTTTATGGGAATACAAAAAGGACAAAACCCCTTAAATTCCCAGAGAATAAACAGTTAACAATGACGGAGGAACTGTTCTTAAAGGACTCGTACGTGAGGGAGTTCGAGGCTATAGCAGTAAAGTCAACAGAGGAAGGGGTAGTGTTGGACAAGACTGCTTTCTACCCGGGCGGGGGAGGGCTAGAAAACGACGTGGGAAAGCTGATCTTTGAGGGAAAGGAGTACAAGGTAACTGAGGTCAAGAGGAAAGACGGGGAAATAGTCCACAAGGTCGAGGAAAAGGTGCCGGAGGGGGCGGTAATAAAGGGAGTCATAGACTGGGAGAGAAGGTACGCGATGATGAGGTTGCACACCGCCTCCCACATAATTTCGGCCATAGCCTTCAACAAGTACAACGCCATGGTTACTGGAGGCAGCATTACGCCAGAGTACGCTAAGGACGACTTCAACGTGGAGGACAAGAGCATCCTAGCTGAGATAATAAGGGAGGCCAACGAGATCGCCAAGAAGGGGATAGAGGTAAAGGTATACTTCCTCCCAAGGGAGGAAGCAATGATGATACCCGGAATAGTGAAGCTTATGGGCAGGAACCCACCAGAGGTACCCGTCTGGAGGATAGTGGAAATTCCCGGCGTGGACATTCAAGCAGACGGGGGGCCACATGTGAAGAACACGAAGGAGATAGGAGAGATCCAGCTCCTAAAGGTGGAGAACAGGGGAAAGGGGAGGAAGAGGATCTACTATACAGTCAAGACCAAACAAACTTAACGCTCGTGAGGAACCTGACCAAAAACCCCGACGCTATGCCAACGAAGTTGATAACGCCAAGCAAGATGGACTGCAACTTCACAAGAGAGGAGAAGAAGAGGACGCTCAAGATCTCCGTTAAGTTGCCGAAGTGTAGCACCGCAACTAGGAGTGCCACCACAACAATGTACTGCACCACTCCGCCGGAGAGGGAGGAGAGGTGGAACTTGCCCAACCTCCTCCATACGCTCCCAGTCCTCTTGTCATTGAAGGTCCATAAGTCGTTCAAGATGAAGTTAAAGAGGATTGACACCTCTATAGCGAGGGCGAGGGAAACTGAAATGGGGAGCAAATTTGCCGTAAAGAGGACAACGCCCTCGTTCACCAATGTGCCTAGTCCGCCGACTACCGCGTACTTAAGCAGTCTGATCATCTATATAAAACTTTGAAACTTCCCTTTAAAACCCTTTGGTAATTTTCGCAGAGATTTAATACAAATTGTATTACATCTTCGAACCCGTCCTTTAGGGCTACCCTGATGTAGTGAGAGTCCAGACCAATGAAGTTGCTGGCATCCCTCACTAGGTACCCCTTTCCTAATAAGTACCGGACGACATCCCTAGAGGTGCAAGGGGTCCTCCACAAGAAGAAAGGGGCCCTACTGCGGTATGCCTTACCCGGTAATTTCTTGGAGGAGTAGATAGCCAAAAGCTCCTCCACCTTCCTCCTACTCTCTGCGAAGAACCTCCTGACCTCCTTGGGGTCCACGTTTGAGAACACATAATAGGCGATTGAGTTCACCCTCCATGGGATGGCCTTTACCTCCAGCTCCCTTGACTTAGCCCCCAGGGTAAACCCAATCCTTAGACCGGGAACGGAAAGCGACTTGGTAAAAGTAGAGATTACGAGGAGGTTGGGGAACTCCTCCACGTACTTAGCGAAGCTCTTGACTAGGCCTATGTCAGCAAAGGACTCGTCCACCACTACTTCCTTCCCCAGCTGGAGGGCGGAGAGAACCTCGTTAAAGGAAGCCTCTGCCCCTGTGGGGTTATTGGGGTTGGAAATTATTACCTTCTCTCCCCTGATGGGAAAGCGGAAGGAATCGCCTACCTCCTCCGCTAAGTATATTGACGACCTCGGGTACTCTACGAAGTTGGGCTCCGGCACCGAAAAGCCCTTCCCCAGGAGCCTTATGGCCTCTGTGGCCCCGTTGAACACGCCCACTAGCCCTGGGTCGACGCCATACACCTCTGCAATTACTTGTTTAAGGGAGGAGTAGTCGTCAGGGTAGAACTTGTGAACGCCTCTCTTCACCGCCTCCTCGATTAGCTCCTCAAGGAAAGCAGGAGTGCCTAAGGGGTTCAAATTAACGCTGAAGTCCTTGACCTCTGGTGGCCTTCCCCTTTCCCACAAGGCCCCTCCGTGGATCAAAGCCCTTTTCCCCTCAAGTAATTGCTTATGACGTTCTTCTCCGCCCTCCTGAGGATCTCGGACAAGTTGGAGACGCTCATGTTGAGCTTCTCAGCTAACTCTTGTATCTTTATCTTCCTTGGGTAGTCAAAGAAACCAGCTTCAAAGGCTATCTTCAAGATCTGCTCCTGCCTTGCTGTCAACACGTCCTGCGACTTCGCCTTCACAACCCGGGTAATCTTTACTTCAATCTTCCTGTCCACGAACTCCCTAAGGAGTCTCTTCAGCTCAGCGTAGTCGCTCAGTATAACCGTCCATCTGACCTCCTCTGGCCACACCACTCCGTTAAGGATTATGTAACCGGAGAGTATCGTCTCGACGGGGGCGTCTAGCTCTATGGTGCCTAGGTACTTGAATCTAGAGACCTTCGTAAACTTGCCGTTGAGCCTTTGGAGAGCTCCCTCGTCGCCCTTAAACTCCGCGAGGAGCCTCGCTAATCCATTGGACTCCTTTACGTCAAGCACGATCAAGGAGTTCTTAGTCCAGTCGATCCCCCTTGTCCAGTCCTCTTGTGGAGACCTCAAGGTTACGTATAAAACCATCGAAAAAATAAGTGGAAATGGGGAAATTTAAGCGTGACACAAGCCCGATGTCAGCACGTCACAGTAGGACGAAGCCTAGATCGTTGTTACAAGAAAACTTTAAATCTAAGTTCTCAATTATTATCACAGTGCTCCGGTAGTATAGCCCGGTCAAGCCCTGTCATCTACTAGGGCACCGAGAGTATGCAGGCCTTTCGAGCCTGTGACCCGGGTTCAAATCCCGGCCGGAGCACTGTGGCGGGGTATTCCCCCGCACCACATCTCCTTGATGTGTCAGCGAACTCAAGTGGTGAGGTATGGGTAGGCTCTCTCTTTCCCTCTCTACTCCTCGGGGACAGCTCTCCCAGCTGTTACAACGGGTCCTTCAGCTTCTTCAGCAATCAACTACTTTTTGGGTATATGGGAACTCCTCCACGTCTTACGTTGCGAGCTTGTTAGTCCTATCGACGCTATGGATGCTGAGGGCGAGAGGCGGTAGGGTGTAAGGTAATCACGTACGTCCACCCACTCTACGTTACCCCGAAGCGTCGTTCCTATGTTACTGTCTTTGGTCCTAGGCTAACTCAGCGTGTTCAATCTATCGAATCGCTTGCCTCAAACGGAAAGTAAGCTTTTTAGTTACTACCGCTGTATCTTTCTGTAGCCGGGTAGTCTAGCGGCCAAGGATCCAGGGCTCTGGCCCCTGGGACCCCGGTTCGAATCCGGGCCCGGCTACTGTTGATGGCTCCCTTGTTTCCCTACTTTACCTAGAGCATCGCAATCTCGTTCAAATGGTTGATGCAAGGTTCCTTGATTCTGCCCCCTTGATCTTCTACATTAAAAAACGAGCACCTCTAGCGACTATTTCCTGTCCTTTTAAGAAAGTCTTATGTCTCTTGTACGCTTTTGGAGGGCATACAGCTAAAAGCCTTGATTGCCATCAAGGTCTATGTAAAATTGAAATGTGACAAGAGTCCACGTTGACGTTGCAACTATTTCCAAGCTGCCCTATCGAAAGGCATTGCCAGCAACGATCAGAACCTACACGTTCTCGAGAGGTCCCTCTAATGACCCTTACTCCAATACTTTCTATTCATTGAGAGATTCAAGTAGAAATCCTTTAAAAACTTATAGAAAGATTTATAAGAGAGAGAAAAGAAAGATTTATAAGGGTTTCGTCTGTTGAACCCTTCTTTTAGACCGGGTGAGTCAGTTGGCTAACGAACAGGATTCTAAGTCCAATACGTCAATCTGTCCTCCGGATAAAATAATTTTCGACGCAGACAGAGGCGAGTACATATGTACTGAGACAGGAGAGGTAATAGAGGACAGGATCGTAGACCAGGGCCCAGAGTGGAGGGCCTTTACGCCTGAGGAAAAGGAGAAGAGGAGTAGGGTAGGAGGACCCTTAAATAACACCATCCACGACAGAGGTCTCTCGACGCTGATTGACTGGAAGGACAAAGATGCCATAGGCAGAAACTTAGACCCAAAGAGGAGGCTGGAGGTACTTAGGTGGAGGAAGTGGCAAGTAAGGGCAAGGATACAGTCCTCCATAGACAGGAACCTAGCTCAAGCAATGAACGAGCTCGAGAGGATAGGCAATCTCCTTGGCCTCCCTAAGTCCGTCAAGGACGAGGCTGCGCTGATTTACAGGAAGGCGGTAGAGAAGGGCCTAGTGAGGGGAAGGTCCATAGAGAGCGTTGTAGCTGCATCCATATATGCCTCGTGTAGGAGGATGAAGATAGCTAGGACGTTGGACGAGATAGCCCAGTATACCAAGGCCAACAGGAAGGAGGTCGCTAGGTGCTATAGGCTGTTGCTGAGGGAACTCGACGTGGAGGTTCCAGTGTCCGATCCCAAGGACTACGTCACTAGGATCGGCTCTCTTTTGGGCTTAAGCGGGGCCACCATGAAGCTAGCAGCAGAGATCCTTGAGAAGGCAAAGAACGTGGGCCTCACGGCCGGAAAGGATCCAGCTGGGCTTGCCGCAGCCGCAATCTACATTGCTGCTCTCCTTAACGACGAGAGGAGGACTCAGAAAGAGATAGCGCAAGTAGCCGGAGTGACTGAAGTGACTGTAAGGAATAGGTACAAGGAGCTAACCCAAGAGCTGAAGATACCTATTCAGAATCAATAACTCTAAAATCTTTTACTTTTTTAGATTTAAATTATCTCTTAGTTTTCTAGCTTGGTGTTTTATTCTATCACAACTATATTGCTCTCTGGAAAGCCTAGTTTAACTAGTAGCTCCTTTACCTTCTCCCTATGATCACCTTGTATCTCTATCCTGCCGTTTTTCACTGTACCTCCTGCGGCTAACCTGGACTTGAGTTCCGAGGCAATCTTTTTTAGTTCCGCATCTGAGTCAGAGATCCCTTCTATTACAGTTACCTCTTTACCGTATCTCCTTTTTTCTAATTTTACCTTAATAAACTGTTCTTCTTTGTTTAACTGCTCGCATATTTCTGGTGGAAGTCCTCCACACAAGTTATCTGTCATATTGCCAATAATACTTTCTGTGATAACCCCTTTTTGAGCTTTTCTATTAGAATTAGCTTTAAAACATGAAAACGGAGTGTATATTACCATGGCAGACAAATACAGATGTGGTAGATGTTGGAAGACCTTCGACGAAGAGAAGCTCAAGGTCCTCCCTGGAGTGAGGTGCCCCTACTGTGGTTATAACATAATATACATGATAAGGAGGCCAACCGTCAAGGTAATTAAGGCTGTTTAGACGCCTTAGCTATTAGGGCTGCGGTTTCCATTATCAGCTTTGCTCCCAGCACTGAGGTTATCCCGGAGGGGTCATAGGGAGGAGAGACCTCCACTACGTCAAAACCGACAACCCTTTTGTCAACAACCAAGCTAACTATGTCAAGAACCGTTGAGGGGTCTAGGCCTTCCGGCTCCGGAGTAGCAACTCCGGGAGCAAATGCTGGGTCAATTCCATCCATATCGTACGTTACGTATATCCTATTACATTCTTTGAAGTGCGTTGAGACCTTTTTAGCCACTTCCCTAGGCCCGACTAGCTTCACTTGGTGCGAGGACATGAACGGTATTCCAGCGGAGTTTGCGTACTCTATTTCGTCCCTACCTACCGCCCTAATACCGACCTCAAAGACCTTCACCCCCCTCTCGCTGATCCTCCTCATCACGCAGGCGTGGTCGTACTTGTAGCCCATGTATTCGTCCCTGAGATCGAGGTGGGCGTCAAAGCTGAGGACACAGTCGGCGTCCATCCCCTTCGTGGTTCCTACCGTTACCGTGTGTTCTCCGCCTATGGATATTAGTAGCTTTCCCTTGTCCTTAAAGTAACTTGCGACCTCTGATATCCTCCTCACGTTCTCCTCAACGTCTGAGGGATGAAGAATTACGTCACCTACGTCGTTGAAGCCAGTTTCTCCCATATCCACTCCTGTCCTAATGGAGAAGAACTCGATGTACTGGGCCACCTCTCTAATGGAGCTAGGGGCAAACCTGCTTCCGGGCCTAAAGCTGCTGGTCACGTCCATTGGTATACCCAAGATCACAAAGGGAGAGTTGGCTTTGGAAAAGCCAGCGAACTTCCTCGACGTCTCATTTAAATAGAGAAGCCGTGCGTCACCCATGCAACTATTCGGGCTGAAGAAATTTATAAGTTTGGCTTTACTCATAGAGGCTTGTGAGCGAAGTAGAGAAAGTAATAGAACTGGCAAAAAGGAGGGGGCTCTTCTGGCCCTCGTACGAGATATATGGCGGAGTCGGTGGGCTCTACGACATAGGACCTATTGGGGTCAGGATAAAGAACAAGATAGTGAACTTATGGAGGAAGTACTTTGTGGAGGACAACAAAGAGTTCGTGGTAGAGGTAGAGACTCCGATTATAACGCCTTACAAGGTGCTTGAGGCTAGCGGCCACGTAGACAACTTTACCGACCCTATAGTAGAGTGCACTAAGTGTCACAGGATCTACAGGGCGGATCACTTAGTGGAGGACGTACTGAAGGTAAACGTAGAGAGACTATCTATCTCTGAACTTAACCAACTAATAAAGGAGAAAAACATCAAATGCCCCTCTTGTGGAGGGGACCTGGGAGATGTTAGAGCGTTTAACCTCCTCTTCTCTACCAATATTGGCCCCTACAGTGGTAGCACTGGTTTCCTTAGGCCCGAAACGGCGCAGGGGATGTTCACTTCCTTCAGAAAGGTCTACGAGGTAAGCAGGGAGAGGCTACCGCTGGGCATAGCCCAAGTTGGGAGAGTGGCGAGGAATGAGATATCCCCAAGGCAAGGGCTGATAAGGATGAGGGAGTTCACTATCATGGAAGTAGAGTTCTTCTTCGACCCAGAAGACGACGAAGTGCCGTTGTACAAGTTCGAAGAGGATGAAATCAACATATGGAGAGCAGAGGACAAGGCCAAGGGCGAGGAGAAGGTCATCAGGTTCAAGGTAAAGGAGCTAGTGAGCGAAAAGGTGGTGGTAAACCCTTGGATGGCCTATTGGATGGCAACGGCCAATAGGTTTGTAAAGGCCCTTGGAATATCCAATACGTTTTTCGAGGAGAAGCTTCCACAAGAGAGGGCACACTACTCAAGGCAGACCTTTGACCAAATAGCAGTAGTGAAGGGGGAGAGGGTAGAGATATCTGGTCATGCATATAGGGGGGACTACGACTTAAGTAGGCACGCCAAGTTCAGTGGTCAGGACCTCTCTGTGTTCAAGAAATACCCTGAACCTAGGGCTGTGAAGAGAAAGGCCGTGATAATAAACAAGGACAAGTTGAACAACGAGAGCAAGGAGTTCGTGAAGGAGTTCATGACTAAGGTGGCCAACAAGTCGCCAGAGGAAATAGAGCAGATGCTCGCTACTGGTTTCACAATAGACGGAAAGAAGGTCTCAGATTACGTAGTGGTGACCGAGAGGGAAGAGAAGGAGACTGGAAAGAGGTTCATTCCTCACGTAGTTGAACCTTCCTTTGGAGTGGAGAGGTGCCTTTTCTTGAGCGTCCTCAACGCTTACAGCGAAAAGAAGGACAGGATAGTCCTTTCCCTCCCCAGGGAGGTAGCCCCCTACGAAGTTGCAGTATTCCCCCTACTTGAGAGAGAAAATTTGGTGAGAAAGGCAAAAGAGATTTACTTGAAGGTTAGGGAGAAGTTCGACGCTGTCTACGACGATTCGGGGAGCATAGGGAGGAGATATGCTAGAGTGGATGAGATAGGAGTGCCTTATGCTGTGACTGTGGACCCGCAGACCTTAGAGGACGGCACAGTTACTATAAGAGATAGGGACACGTGGAAGCAGGTTAGAGTTAAAGAGGAAAAGTTAACTACCGCTTTGGGGAAACTATTTAGTGGAGAGCCTATCGAAAAAGTAGGTGAGGGTAGTTGAGCGAAAAAGAAGAGAAGGAAAAGGTTAACATAAAGGCCCTAGTTAACGTAGTTCCCCCAGCTTCTGCCTTGAAGGGCGAAAAGAAGGCCCCATTGAAGGAGAAGAGAGTGAAGATTAGGAAGAAGGGAGAAGTAGAGGAAGGAACGCTTATAATTTCCGTGAAGTTGGTAAAGGACATGGGCGTTAAGGAGAAGGTGGAAATATCGGTAAAGGGCAAAAGGCTGGAGTTAAGTGCTATAACTCAGGAGGGGTTACCGGAAATCGAGGTCTGGGCAAACCCAAAAGACATGGTAAAGCTGGGTTTAGAGGACAATAGCACTGTCACTCTGAGGGTAATATAGTGAACGAGAACGAGGTTAAGGTCCTCAAGGTGCTCAAGGACTTTGAGCAGTACGTAGAGGACCATTCGCTCTACCTACAAGAGATTGAGAACTTAATTGCTATAAATAGGCCAGACTACGAGAGGGCAACCAGGCTGTTAAGGAGGATAAGGAGGGTCAGGAAGAACTTAATCCAAGGGGCTAAGATTATAATGGAGAACATCTCCCAGGTAAGCGACCCAAAGGTCAAGGAGGAGAGCATAGGCATAGTGAGCTACCTCTCTACCGTGGGCTTTAGGGACGAGAGGGAACTGTTGATCAACTTAAACGACGTTATGAAGAAGTCTGGGCAAGACCTAGGCATAAACGAGGATATACAGCAACTAAACGACGCTATGAGCTCCCTCTCTAAGCTTAGTTTTTAAACCATTATTACTCTTCTTACACAATGAGTATCGCCCACATGACCTTAGAAGAAAAAATGCATCAGATAGCGCTTAAATTAATAGATGAGATCCGAGTATTCTACGAGTTCCTCACAGTCAAGACTCAGAACCCCATGCAGGCCTACGCTAAGATAAACGGGATAAAGAACAGCGTGGAGAACGAGAAGTACCTTCTGGGCGAGTATATCGTAAAAGTTAAGGAGGGTCTGGACGACAAGGACTTGTACTTTGCAATCCTAGATAGGCTGGAAAAGATATCGCAGAACATAGATGCAAGTGCGTATAGGCTAAGCGTCCTACTGGCGAGAGGTACGGAGCTCAACGAGATAGTCTATAAGTTTACCGTAGTAATGTCGGAGAAAATATTAGCTTCCTTGACCCACATTATCGAGGCTATAAAGAGCTTGTCCATTAACGCGAAGAAGTCAGTAGAGAGCTCTAGGAACGTACTTAAGCTAGAGGAAGAGGTAGACGACTTGTACAGAAATGTAGAGCTGAAACTGTTCGAGGCCAAGTACGATGACCTAATATACGTAATGCTTATGAAGGACATTGTAGACAGGCTAGAGGACAGCGAGGACTTGATAAGGGACGTGGCGAACGACATTACCTATATAGCCTTTGGGAGGATGTAATGCCGGCTAAGGGGTATCTCCTTTACGATAGGATCGTTGTTCCAGATCCGCAAGAGGCTAAGGGGATCTACAACGGAGGTTTTTACGGTAAGCCGATAGGTGTGTCCAAGCCTAAAAAGGAGGAAGAGTTAGAGAGACCCCTCGAGCTGTCCTTAATAGAGGGGGTTTACCTAGCGAAGAAGAGCCTACTCGAAGTGTACTCCGATGGGAAATCCTTGAGCGATAAGGAGCTATACGAGTATGCAAAGAACATCATCAACAAGTTCGAGATTCTCTATGCAGTCTACGAAGATTTGAGGAAGAGAGGATTCGTAGTTAGGTCTGGGATAAAGTTCGGCGCAGACTTCGCAGTGTACAACTTAGGTCCAGGGATTGAGCATGCCCCATACGTGGTAATAGCCTTAGACGAGAACGCGAAGTTATTTGCCCACGAGCTCATGAGCTTCGGCAGGGTCTCCCACAGTACCAGGAAAAAGTTGGTTCTTGCCATAGTTAACTTAAACACTAAGAACATAAGATACATAATATTTAAATGGGTGAAAATGTAAGTAGATTATAGACAATAGCGTTGGGGGTTTGTAGTGAGAAGTAATTTTAACGAAAGAGAGTCAAGGCATAGAGGTCAATACGCGGAAGACGAGCCGAAACCCCTTCCATTGGGAGATAAATGTAACTACTTATGTCCATATTTTAGGTGTAATAAGAGGGCATTAATGATCCAGACAAAGTACGTCAAGGGAAATCCCTATAAGGCTGGATACTGCAGGTGGGTAGGAGACACGTGTATAACAGGAGACTGTCAGTACGCCTATTGTGAAAAGAGGGCCTTACTGCCCGGCAATAAGTGCGCTTTTGCTGTGAACAAGAGAGATGGCAGCAGGGACGACATTGAGAGGGAACTAAGGGAGGAGGACTACGATAACAAGGTTAAGGAGCTCCTATCAAAGAAGCTAGGTAAGAAAGACGTAGACTTCATCTAGACCACCTCTTGTACAAGTCGTTTTCTATCCCCAAGGAGTCAAGTGTTTTGCCTACTACGAAGTTTATCATGTCTTCAATAGTCTTAGGCCTAGAGTAAAAACCGGGAGAAGCGGGTAGTATTACAACTCCCATCCTAGAGAGTTTTAAGGCGTTTTCTAGTTCCAGAGGACCAAGCGGAGTTTCCCTGAGGACAAGGGTTAGCCTTTTCCTCATCCTAATGAAGTTTATGGCGGTTCTAGTGACTAAATTAGAGGCAACTCCGTGCGCGACCTCCGCTAGCGTCCTAATACTACAGGGAATTACTGCCATTCCCTTGGAGTTCACGAGGAAGCTAGAGCTCGAAGTAGGGGCATCTATCTCCTCTTCCATAAATACGTTTCTGGTGTGTTTGGACACTTCCTTAAACAAGTCCATGGAATTTTCCCTTTCTGCTACCTTCAACGCTCCCCTCGTGATTAACACAAACACAGGGTAGCCCATCAGTGAGAGGGACTCCACTGCCCTTAATCCGTATATTATTCCGCTTGCGCCGGTTATTCCTATAACAACTGCCTTTTTCTTTGCCCTGTTTTCTGTTCCTGTCTTCTCATCCATTCCCTTGTCCATTGAGAATAACACTCCCTGCTACAAAAAGTCCACGGTTTATTGTTGCAACACGTCTTCACAACTATAGGGTTTTCCCTCACAATCTTACCGCACCAGTCGCATCTAAATCCGCCTACCTCAGTCTTTATCTGAAACGGCATGCAGTAAAGTGATCCTCAGCATTATTATGTATTGTCACGATAAAGTCAATATAAATTAGTTTATAAGGTGCTTATAATGAATAGTACTCATGCAAAGCATTAGGATTAAGCAGGTAGATGAAGTGAAGATAAGCAGGTACATCCTTAAGTACACTTTTGAGGATTGGTATAGCTTAGTGGATAGCGACGTTGTAGTAGTTGGAGCAGGGCCTTCTGGTTTGGCTACAGCCTACTTCACTGCTAAGGCTGGACTGAAAACGGTGGTTTTCGAAAGGAGGCTAAGCTTTGGCGGTGGGATAGGAGGTGGTGCCATGAACTTCCACAAGATAGTAATAGAGAGCCCCGCAGATGAGTTATTGAGGGAGTGGAAAGTGAAGCTTGTGGAAGCAGAGGAGGGAGTTTTCATTGTAGACGCAGCCGAGTTTATGGCAAAGCTTGGAGCTGCAGCAATAGACGCTGGGGCGAAGGTTATTCATGGGATAAACGTAGACGATGTAATCTTCAGGGACAAACCGTTAAGGGTGGCCGGAGTTGCAGTCGAGTGGACCTCAACGCAGATGTCTGGGCTACACGTGGATCCACTCTTCGTATCAGCTAAAGCAGTAGTAGACGCAACAGGACATGACGCAGAAATCCTCTCTGTGGCGTCAAGGAAAATCCCGGAGTTAGGTATTGTGATCCCAGGGGAAAAATCGGCGTACAGCGAGGTCGCAGAGGAGCTAGTGGTAAATAACGCTGGCAAGGTCGCCGAGGGACTGTACACTACTGGGATGGCAGTGTGTGAGGTGAAGTCCTTGCCCAGAATGGGGCCTATATTCGGAGCCATGGTTCTTTCAGGGAAGAAAGTTGCCGAAGACATAATAAACGACTTGCGTAACTCTTAAAATCATCATTTTTGTATTAATGACGGCATGAGTCAAACTCAGCAGATTAAGGTTTCGGACAAGGTACAGGGAGTTGTTGAGAGGGATACTTTTAACAAGGTAATTGAGAGAAGGGAGATCTCGATTAAACTTTTCCACATAGGTGTGGGAACTCCATCTAGGGAAGAACTAAGGAAGGCGATAGCTCAGTTTTTAGGTAGGCCGGAGGAGCTAGTGGTTGTGAGGAAGATCTTCACTAAATATGGGGTTGGCATAAGTGAGGCTAGGGTTCATATTTACGATAAAAAAGAAAATTTAGAAAAGTATGAACCAAAGCATTTATTAGAGAGAGGAACAGGAAAGAAGCAAGGTGGTGAGCAGAGTGGCGAGCAAAAACAAGGTTAAGGCCTCAGTTAGGACTTATTACGAGATAGTAGACGGCAAGGTCAAGCTGAAGAACAAAAAGTGTCCAAGGTGCGGAAGTGTTATGGGGCATCACTTAAAGCCCAGGGAGAGATGGGCCTGTGGCAAGTGTGGGTATACAGAGTTTGTTACGGGGAAAAAGTAAGGTATGTTAGTTCTTGGGATTGAATCTACAGCTCACACTTTTGGGGTTGGAATAGTAACTGACGAGAGACCGTACATACTTTCAAATATTAGGGATACTTACGTTCCGAAAAGCGGCGGAATGAAGCCTACAGACCTAGCGAGGCATCACGCTACTGTTGCAGCAGATGTTGTGAGCCAGGCTCTTAAAGAGGCGAGCGTTTCTATAAAAGATGTGGATCACATTGCCGTGGCTCTAGGTCCAGGCATAGGCCCAGCGTTGAGAGTAGGTGCAGTAGTGGCGAGGACTTTAGCGCTTAAGTTTGATAAAAAGTTAGTCCCAGTAAATCATGGTATCGGGCATATAGAAATCGGGTATTTGACTACTGGCGCGAAAGACCCCTTAATTTTGTATTTATCTGGAGGTAACACTATAATAACTACGTTCTACGAGGGTAGGTTCAGGGTCTTTGGAGAGACGCTGGACATAGCCTTAGGGAACTTAATTGACGTCTTCTCCAGGGAAGTGGGACTTGCTCCACCCTACGTAGTAAACGGCAAACACGTTATAGACATATGCGCGGATCAAGGGGGAAAGCTAATTGATTTGCCGTACGTGGTAAAGGGCCAAGATATGTCGTATTCTGGGCTTTTAACTGCCTCACTGAAGGCAGCAAGGAAATACGACCTCCACGACGTGTGCTACAGCCTAAGGGAAGTGGCCTTCGACATGCTGTTAGAGGCGACTGAGAGAGCCATTGCTTTAACTGGGAAAAGGGAGGTCATGATAGTAGGTGGGGTAGCAGCTAGCGTGAGTTTGAGGAAGAAGCTCGAGGACTTAGCTAGGGAGTGGGATGCAGAAGTGAAGATTGTGCCTCCAGCATTTGCAGGTGATAACGGTGCCATGATAGCCTATGCGGGACTACTAGCGGGAAAACATGGAGTTTTCGTGGACGTAGAGAATTCCCACATTAGGCCTAGATGGCGGATTGACGAGGTACCTATACCTTGGAGGGCTTAAGACTAATTAAAAGAGGAGCGGAGTCCGTAATATATGAAGGCTATTTCCTGGGCATACACGCCATTTTCAAGAAGAGGGTATCGAAGTCATATAGGGATCCTAAGTTGGACAAGGAGATCAACGAGCAAAGGACCATGTACGAAGCTAGGACAATTTACAGCGTCTTGAAGGCAGGGATAAATGCCCCAGCTGTACTGTTCGTGGACCTAGCCAACTTTACTATAGTTATGGAGTTTGTGGAAGGCGCCGTAGTCAGGGAATACATAGATGGGAGGAAATTTGACGAGAAAGGACTCAGAGAGCTGGGGGAGAAGATAGGGCATGTCGCGGGTAAACTACACAAGGCAGGCATTGCACACGGAGATCTAACCACCAACAACTTGATCTTAAAGGACAACGGTGAGCTATTTGTGATAGACTTCGGCCTATCTAAGAGAACGAACGACGTAGAGGACTTCGCTACTGACGTTCACGTATTGCTAAGGTCGCTAGAGAGTGTTCACCCGGAAGCAAAGGATCCACTCTTTGAAGGATTTATTTCAGGCTACTCCATCGAGATCCCGAATTATAAGGAAGTGATCGACACAGTAAGGGAAATTAGGATGAGGGGAAGGTACGTTGAGGAAAGACGTAGTAAGGCTAGTGACAAGTAACGCGCACAAGTTTGAGGAGATGTCTCAAATCGCAGATGAATACGGAGTAAAGCTAGAGATACTAAACGCGCAGAAAATTGAGATACAAGCTGACTCGCTGGAGGAAGTAGCCCGTTACTCTGCTCTCCTCCTTTTCGAGATGTATAGGGTGCCACTGGTTGTTGACGACAGTGGGCTCTTCATTGAAGAGCTAAAGGGATTCCCTGGTCCTTACACCAACTTCGTGAAGAAAACGCTCGACATAGATGGAATTTTAAGGCTAATGACCGGCGTAAAGCAGAGACGTGCATACTTTGAGACTGTTATATGCTACGTCGATGAGAGAGAGGTAAGGACATTTAGTGGGAGGGTCTACGGAAGGATAACGGAGAGGCCTTCTGGGGAGAAGGGCTTCGGTTTCGACCCTATTTTTGCTCCTGATGGAAGTGACAGGACATTCGCTGAAATGACCGTGGATGAGAAAAATAAGTACTCGCATAGGGCCAAGGCTTTTAGGAAATTCCTGGAGTACTATACTGGACGTCAATGAAGGAACAGACAAAGAGGAAGTTATTCACTTGTAGATCTTGGTCTCCTCTATGCTCTCCTCGTTAAGGTCCTTGTAGTACTTTTCGTAGTACTCCTCAATGAAGTTCATGTCGTCCTCCTTTAGATCCGGTAGTTTCTCTACCTTTAGGAACTCGTTCAGTTCGTCAAGGTTTGTTATATTTGGCACGACTGTCGATACGTTCCTATTGTAAAGTACGAACTTCAAGGCCAGCTGGGATAGAGTCATTCCCTTTTCCCTAGCGAACTTTAGGAGACTTTGACTCCTCTCCACTGCAGCCTTAATCCATTCGATCTTCTTAAGGCTTCTATGCAGGCTCTTGTCGTCGGTAATTGGCCACCTCCTCTCTAGTAACGCGTCCGACGCATGAGGTACTCGCGTTACGTGGCCTATGCGGTAGTTTAGGAGTTCTCTCCCAGGGTACTGTTCGATCAAGTTGTATATGTGCTCCAGAGCCTCGTATCCCATCCTTATTGCTTCCTTCCCTTCCTCTCCCCATCCCAACGTTGGGCCTAAGGCTACTCCTATTGCCCTTACCTTCCCGTCGTTTTTTAAGGAAAGGAGGAAGTCGAAGACGTCTTTCCTCCTTATGACATCCATCTTTGGGTTGTGGATCATCAGAACGTCGACGTAATCTGTGTTCAACCTTTTTAAAGACTGGGAAAAGGCGAACTCTAGGAAATCGACTGAGAAGTTGTGGACAGCTCTACCGTTAACCTTATTGTAGAAATCGTAACCTATCTTAGTAAGGATTACAATCTGGTCCCTCTTATTGCCTAGAGCCTTCGCTATTATCTCCTCTGCTCTACCTTCGCCGTAAATGTCTCCAGTATCGTAAAAGGTAATCCCCTTACTGAATGACTCTCTAAGTAGGTCTTCCCCCTTGTATGGGTTTCCCCACCAGTCAGTGACTACACTCCACAATCCCAATCCTATTTCAGAGACCTCTATGCCGGTAGTACCTAGTTCCCTATAGTTCATAGTTATACCACATATATAACTCTCAAACCTTTTGAAAATAAGCGTATATCCATCCATATGTTTGTTGCATTGAACGAGAGAGAATTTGACGACGTGATAACGAGGTTCAAGGAACTTGTTTATGAGTATAACTCAAAGATTAAGGAGTATAATGTCTATTTGAAGCCTTTCCACGTGGTCAACAAGGGCGGCAAGAGGTATTTCTACATAGGAAAATATTGGTATAAACTGGAAAGGATAAACGGTAAGCTGAAGTGGATATACCTTGGCAAAGAGAAGCCAATAAAAGAAATGCCCGACCCTCCAAGGTTTCCTGACGCAACAATCATAAAGGCAGAAAACAAGTACATTGTGGACGACGAAATATTTAAGGAATTGAGGGCGTCTGTTCTATCAGACAAGCTCTAGTGACAACTTTGCCTTTATTTTCTCTTGCGGTAGCCCTAACTTAAGTCCATTAAGTATCGTTATTAGGTCTTCCATGTCCAGCTTCAGTAACTCAGCTATTGCTAGGGCTGTAACTGGAGTAAAGGGAGATCCCATAAACGCGTTCAGAGAGGCGTTTCTGGCCTGGACTCTAGCTACTCTGTGTAACGTTGAAAGTGCAGTGTAAACGTTGGAGAAGTCCATTGACCTAGCGTAAGGTAATCTCCTAAGGGTGTCTAAAGCCTCTTCGTTAGATCTGGCGTTCACTAGGTCCTTAATAGTGTCCACGCTTACCTTACAATGAATCTCCTCTTGGACCTTCTGCCTTAAAGCCAAGCTAACCGTGTAGTAGTCCTTGTATCCGCACAGAACGCCGTCAGCGAAGGACTTCCAGTCTCCTCTTAATCCTTCTGTTATCTTAGTTAGTTCAGAGATGAAGAAGTAGTCCAAATAAGAGTTTAATTGCGACAAATTCTTTGGGTTTTTGCCCAGCGCATATTGTAGGGCCTTACCGTGAATCGTATCCCTAACTACGTTCAATAACTCGTTGACGTTTGTGGGCTTTGCGTCTACGATTTTTGGGAAAAACCTTGACCTAAGTTCCACTCCGTTCTCTACTGATGCTATTAGGCTCTCAAACTCGTCTAACGTGACAGCGTAATAGTACAAGTTCACTATATCGTGAGAGGTCTTTACTGACATGCTAAGGTTTCCTAGTTGGAGGAGGTTCTCGATTGTGTTTTTCTTTATTATGAACTCCATTTCCTCAAAGTTGTCGCTTGTCTCCTCTAAGTAGTTCCTCTCCTTCAGTATGTTTACAGCGTTTTTCCAGTCAGACTCCGAGAGTATCTCGTTTATCGTGCCCTTAGTCAGAGTCTTTGCCTTAAAGTTACGCGAGATTGACGTCAAGTAAGCTAGTGCTGGAACGCTCATTTGAACGCTTCACCTAGAGCCGATATTACCTCAGAGATGGCCTTCTCGAGGTTTTTCTCCGCCGACGTCTTTATTTGCCTCAGTTTCTGTTCCCTTTCGTCCATGTATTGCTTCCTTATCTTGTTTATTTCACTAGCTTTTTCGTCCTCAATAGACTTCGCGATCTCCTTTAAAGCCTCCTCCGCTACTGCAGACAACTGCTGAGAGAGAGTCTGGGATAGCATTATGAGGTTTTTCGCATCTGTAGCCACCTCAGATTTTACGTTCTTGATGTCGTTCTCAAAGTTGACGATCAGCCTAGCGTAAACGCTGAGCTTTGCCTCGCTCATAATCCAGCCACTATATAGATAGAATTCATGAGGTTTTTATTGATTTCCTTCCCCTTATTATGTATCCGGTGTGGGTGATACCGACGTTCTTTGGTCTAGTGGCGCCCTCTTTTACCTTGTACTCTCTCAAGATTAGCTCTTCCGCGTGGATCTCCACGAACCCCTTTTTCTCCATTTCCAAGTAAGTCTTCTCTACTTGATTTACAGTAGGAACGAAAACGATCAGAGCTGCCGAGGGCTTTAAGGCTTCATATGCCTTCTCTACCACTTCCCAAGGGCTTGGCATGTCTAAAAACACTGCGTCTACGCCCTTTTCTTCAAAACCTTCCCTTATATCCTTAAGCTTAAACTCTATCCTATCCTGCAGGTTTAGGACGCTGGCGTTAAACTTTGCCGTTTCCTGCATGTCCCTCCTTACGTCATAAGTTATTACCTTCCCTTCCTTTCCTAAGAAGTGTGCCAGGGAAATGGTCAAGAAACCCGATCCCGTGCCCGCCTCTATTACAACGCTCCCGGGCTCCACACTCGACGAGTAAATCATGTAAGCTACGTCTTTAGGGTACAGAACTTGAGAGGGCCTCTTTAAGTCGAGGTAGATGTCCTCTAGAATAGGCCTAAGGAGGTACGCTGTAGCTCTTGAGAGCTTTAATACGTCACCATATTCCTTGCCTATTATGTCGTCATATAGGATGTAACCCTTGTCTGTGTCCAGCCTCTTGCCCTTTGCAAGCTTTACCAGAAAAACTCTCTTGGGGTCTATCCATATGGTCACGATGTCTCCTTCGTTAAGTACCACGTTACATTGAAGGATCCCACATTTAAAAAATCTTACCTTTATCAGCATTGGTGTCTTAATTCACCTTATCATAAATACCAGCCATCATCACGTACTACTCTTTAATCCAGAGTTCTTTTCTAATAAACTCTCCTATTGCAGCTCTTATTACTTCACTCCTGGACTCATACCTTCCAGTATTGACTAGCTCGTCTATTGCCTCCAGAAACTGTTCTGGTAGCTTAACGGTTATTATTTTCATCTAAGATCATTTCATGGAGTTGCCAGTATAATCCTTTTAAGTATTTTTGCGTGGTGCTATTTTGACGAACTTTCCCATATGTGGTTGAAATAGACGGTGGCTATGTCAACAAAGTATTTGTGGTTTGAAAGTATGCCGGATAGCCTATCGTTGTTTTTAACGATAAGGAGAACGGACGAGGACGTTATGATTCCGCTACCAAACATGTTGTCTGACCTCTTGATACTTTCGGGCGGAATTTTGCTGACGCTTACGCTTGAGGGTACCAGCAACCTCACCTCTGAGTTAAAAACCTTTGTGGAAAGTAATTCGATAACGTCATTAGTAACGAGTTCCGGGTAAGAGAGCACGACGTAATACCTCTTGCTGTTCTCGTTGAGGATCTCGAAAATGGTCTTTTTCAAGTCGACCGTTGGTATCACCATTATAGTGTAGGAAGACGAGGACGACAGCATTGCAGAGATGGGCTCAATGAACTGCTTCTCGAACTCGTTTATTTTCTCCTCTAGGAGATTTTTTATGTTTGCCCACAAGTCCCTTATCGGAATGGCGTAGTAGTAAGAGGGTTTCTTTCCTGTCTTCCTTATCCAACCCCTCTCTTCAAGCTTAGTGAGTATACTATACACCTTTGTATACGAGATCTCCAGCTTGTCCGAGATCTGCCTTGCTGTCATCTGGCCTTCTAGGAGAAGGGTGGCGTAAATTCTAAGCTCGGACTTTGAGATTCCAAGAATTGACGCGAACCTTGAAACCCTTGATAGGATGTCTTCTATGAAGTTCTCAGCCACAAATATATATTCTTTAACTACATAAAAGATTACTAGGTGAAGTTACGTGGGAGGAGCGGCAAAGAAGCCCATATCGAACGTTGAGAAGAGGATGAAAAAGGAAATGGAGGCACAGCAGAAGAAGGCACAGGGCAAGAAGACGTCAAAGACTGGAAGCGAGGTCATATCTAAGAACATTACGATCTCCAACGAGATGATCAAGAAGGTTCAAGAGGAAATAAAGAAGGAAAAGATAATAACGCCATACGAGCTAGCTACTAAGACCAACGTTACCGTTAGTGTGGCAAAAAGAATACTGAAGGAACTGAGCAGTCAGGGAATAGTTAAGGAGCAATTTAAGAACAGGAGAACCGCTATATACGTGGCGCCTTAGCGCTCGTTCTTGTTTACTAACGCCTTCTCTCCCAAATTTCTTGACTTTTTTAAACTCTTGCATAGCCCATTTATCACAGACTCAACGTTTGCCAACTTGCTTATTACGCTTTCCTTGGCGCTTTGAGTGATAACTGAGGTCTCTGCCAACAGAATTGAGTCCTCCTCTTCAGCTTCCTTATAGATGAGGGAGTCCGGTGTTACTATAAAGGTAGGTGAGTAACCTATTATCTCTCCGTTCTCGTTTTCTATCAGTTCTCCGGTAATGAGGTATGGAATTCCGTTTTCAACGCTTCTCGCTATGGCAAGGTTCTTAACTAGGTCCTGCTTTTTGCCAAGGGCCCTCATTGTGCCTATTATCGCTTGCGCGCCACCAAGCGATAATAGCCTGTTGATCTCGGGAGACATTAGGTCCTCTTCGGATATAATGCCGTACTTGTTATCTAAGACGACATTTATTGGTTCTTTCCCGCCGGATATCCCAAGTCTTATATCCTTCTCCGACACAACTACCTTCCTGTATTTTCCTATTATTTCGCCGTCTGGAGAGATAACCAACGTTGTCAGGAATATTTTGGGCCCAGCTTGCTCTAGAAGGGGGCCAGCTATTAGGTGGACTTCCCCTTCCATAGCCAACTTTACGAGTACGTCAGTTGAGCTCCCAGGTATTTTCTCAGCCAAGTTTCTCACCATACTGCGCATTTTCTTCTCGTTGTTATATAACTCAAAGGAGTTCCCCACTGGAAACAAAGAAGGCAAGATAACGAGCTTTGCTCCCTTTTCTTTTGACACCTTTATGAGCTTCTTTGCCTTCTCAATGTTATACTTTCTTGACATCTCTCTAATTTTCAAATAAGTTAGCGAAATTAGCATGACATTTTCACCCAATATCTTGTATCTCCTCATATAATTGCTTTAATATTTGTCTGTAGTCTTCCTTTCCCTCCTCAATTAAGTCCATGCGCTCAAGCAAGTCCCTAGTGCGCTCCTCTGACACGAACTTCTGGAACCTCTTAACCAGGAAGTCGTGAACGTCTATGCCCAAGGTTGACGGAATAAGCCTCTTAGTGTTTCTGCTCTCAAACATATACCTCCTTTTTAATAAGGTTGACACTATTGTAGCGTACGTACTAGGTCTTCCTATTTTTCTGTTCTTCATCTCGGTAATAAGGCTTCCTTGCGTGTATAACTGGACGTCGCTCTTCATGAAAGAGTACTTTATGTCAACTTCAAACTCGCAGTCCTTACCTGGTGTGCATTTTATTTTAGGCCTTATGGGCTCACTGGTGTCCTTAATGGGCAAGTACAATTTCTCAAACTTCATTTGGGAAGGCAAGTAAACCTTGTAGATGTTCTCTACCGGGTTATTCTCGACATTCATCGCGGTCCCATCATGGGTCTTAACGCTAACGTACACTCTTTCCTTTTCAACTATTAAGGGAACTAACTGGCTCGTTATAAACCTCCTAAATATCAAGTCGTATATCTTGTAGTGGTTTGCGGTTAACCTTCTTGGGAGTTCCAGTTCTCCTTCCTCTATCATCGTCCTTAACTGGTCCGAGTCCAGGGGCTTTGTAACCCTTATCGCCTCGTGCGCTCCTCCCTCTCCCCAACTCCTCGGCCTAAAGACTTCCTTATATTTCTCTCCTAGAGTTTGCTTTAAGTAGCTTTCTGCGATGCTTATACCCACTGACGAGATCCTGGTACTGTCTGTCCTGTGGTAAGTTATGAGACCCATCTCGAAGAGTTCCTGCGCAATCTTCATAGTCTCTTGCGCTGATATACCGTAAAAATTGGAGGAGTCGGAGAGCAAAGCGTCGGTGGTGTAAGGAGGTAGGGGGCCGAACTCTTCCTTGACGTCATCTATGCGGTCAATTGTCAGTATTAGCTTACTGTTCTTGTTCATCTTAGACTGGCGGGTGACCAACACAGAGATGGAGTCGAAGGCCCGTATTACGTAAACCTTCCTCCTTGTATTGTTGTACTGGTTATACCTATCTATTACCCAACCGAGTACTGGCGTTTGAACCCTCCCAGCGCTCAAGTTCCTGTTCTCCGTACACGGCTTACCTAGCTTATTACACTCCTCCTTCCAAAACTCTATCTGAAGCTTTTTAGAAAGCTTAAACCCTATCCACCTGTCCTCAACTCTCCTCACTAGCTGGGACTGAAGAAGGGGGAGCGAGAACTTCCTAGGGTTGTTCAAAGCCTCTATAATGGCCCTTCTCGTCACTTCGTGGAACTCCGCCCTCTGGATGTTGGGGTTATACGGCCTGAGGTTAAGGTATATGTCCCACGCTATCTTTTCCCCCTCTATATCTGGATCTGTCCCTATGAATATCTCGTCGGCTTCGAGCGCTAAGTTCCTCAGCGCGTTAACTACGTCCATCTTGTCTCTGACATTCTCGCTACCACATATGGGGCAGGAACGGCCGTCCTTGTACTCAGTAAATTGGTGACCATTTGAACAACGCTTTATCGTATTGTAGTAGGCTACGAAAGACGGCTCTCCATCTTTTCTCACTTCGACTCCGTGAATCCCTATATCCTTTGTAGTTAGGTCGTATACGTGCCCACCGCTGGCGGTGATCATCAGCACTCTATTTCCTATCACAGTCTCGTAAACCCTTAACCCCTTAAACTCCCTTATGCTAGGCCTTGAGAAGAAATTTGAGATGGTCTTAGCCTTGTTTGGCGACTCGACTATAAAGAGAGTGGTCTTTATCTTCTCTACCAAGTTAGCGGATAGAGCTCCGCTTTCCCTTATCTTCTTGATCCTCTCCCTCTCGCTGTTTAACTTTTCCACTATTTTCGCTAAGTCCGCTTCTCCTATTTTCCAGTTAACGACGTCAAGCGGCTCCCACTTCACCTCGTCGAGGACTAACGAGAGCTTTCTGGTCAACAATTCAAATAGCTTTTCGTCGTCAACTAAGAGGACGGAAAGACCTGTCGTAAGCTCTCCTCCAAATATCCTAGATGTCCTACCGCTAGCTTGTATATAGGTCAGGTAGTCGGGGGACGAAATAAAACCGTCGCTCGTGACAGATATCTCGCCTATTTCCGCTATCTTCTCCAGGACGTCTCTCTTTTTCAAGTTTTCGTTCACGATCTCATATGCCTTAGCTAATACCTGGTCGTCAATCTGTCCCTCCTTAACCTTCTGCGCAAGCACGTTGAGGGCAGCGGGAGACGTGTTCCTTAGCCTTGCTCTTACCTGCCTAAGCACGCTAGCTATTCCTTGGTCCTTCGTAACCAGCGATATCAAACTCAGCATCCTCAGCATTGCCAAGGGGTGCATGTTCTCCCCTATCTTGAACCGGAATTTGGGTATTCCAGCGAAGACGGCGTACTTTACCCTCCATGGGATATCTATGCCTCTAACGAGGATACCATAGTGCGTTGCAACGCCTATTAGAACGTCTATTTCTCCGTTTACGAACTTGTCCAGCTTGGAGGTGGATGAGGATGAAATGAAGTCCACACTCAAGTCCCCATTTATCTCCTCTGCCAGTTGCTTTGCGTAAGCAGTTCCCTTATCTACGGGCACAAAGACGAGGCCACCGGGCCCAAGCTTTCCTAGGATCCTTCTAATTGTGTCAACCACGTCTCCGCCCTTTACGTAGGAGTCTATTACGTTACGCAGGTAAATGACCGCACTGCCTGGTCTGAACCCCATAAGCGAGGAGAAAACAGGGTTGCTCTTTGTTATGGTTGCTGAAGAGAATATGGCCACCTTGTTCCCAACCTTCTTTTTCCTCAGTTTTTCTATTTCACCAAAGGCCGACTCGTCTCTCCTAGCCTTCCAAAGGAGTTCCTTTACAGTTTTCACGTCATCCTCAGTGAACCCCATTAGCTTCAGAACTGAAACGGAGCTCTTACTGGACTTCAGGACTGAGTCAACATCGTCTACAAATACGTAACCGAACTGGGAAGTGTTTAGGTGATCGATGTTATTTATTATATACCTCGAGGTTGACATGAATATGTCGAAGTCTGAGGACTCCAGTACCTTGTTGAGTTCTTCTCTCTGGGAACTTGTCATTCCCGAAATGTAATAGGAGACCTTAGGTACCTTCTCGAAGTCCCTGCTCATCTGTTGAATCTTCCCCACTACTTGCTTCACTAACGTCTTAGTGGGAAAGATCATCAGCGACTTGATCCCCTTCGTGAAGAAATAGAGGGACATGAGGATTCCAAAGGTAGTCTTTCCTAGCCCAGGAGGGGCTATGATGGCAAAGCTTTCTCCCTTCAACGCTCTGATTATCCAAGACCTCTGAGGTCCCAGAGGAGGAGATCCCAGAATCGTAGCGAAAAGGTCTGAGACCTTGCTGTATTCCTCTAGGATATTTTTGTATTCACTTAACTGCTTCAGTGTTCTGTAATTCTTTAAGTAGTTAACTAAGTCAAAGAGTGACTCAAATTCCCTCTCGTCCCTTACGCAGTTCTCGCAAAGGGAACCCCTGTAAAGCCTCCTTGAGGAAACATCTCTCCCGCAGTTTGGACAGGACCCCATGTAGATAATGTCCGGGATGTCGTAATCGGAACCCATTAGTAGAACTCTGAGAGAGGGATTATTTAAAAATTCTATCTTGAGGGCGTTGTCTCCCTCTAAATAGAATAGCTTTATGTTAAGCTCAACTAGCTTTAAAGCCCAACAAAAACTTATTTCCTTATATAACCTATACTATCTTACGATGTCAAACGAAATTAAGCTCAGAGTTATTGAAGCCAGACAAAAGGATGTAGGAAGGAAAATAGCTAGACTGTCTGAGAGCGCTATGAAGGCTCTAGGCATAGAAACCGGTGACTATATAGAGGTTAAGGGGACCTCAAGCTCAACTCTCCTTCAAGCAATGCCTGGCTTTGACCTAAACGACGGAGAAATAAGGATCGATGGTTACGTTAGGAGCGCAATAGGAGTATCTATAGGCGACGAGGTCTCAGTGAAGAAGGTGAAGGTTGACGAGGGAAAGAAGGTGGTCCTGGCCCCAACAGAGCCAATTAGGTTCAACCAGAGCTTCGTAGACTACGTGAAGGACTACCTAATGTATAAGCCCTTGAGTAAGGGAGATGTAATCAGCGTCCCAGTCTACACTGGGCAGTTGGAATTGGTGGTAGTTTCGACCTCCCCTGGCAATTACGTTTACGTAACGTCTAATACCCAAATTGAAATCAAGGAGGAACCGGTAAAGGAAGTTGGAACGTATCCCAAGGTCAGCTGGGAAGACATAGGAGACCTTGAAGACGTCAAAGAGAAGATTAGGGAGATAGTAGAGTTGCCAATGAAACACCCAGAGCTCTTTCAGAGACTCGGCATAGAACCGCCTAAAGGAGTGTTGCTTTACGGCCCACCAGGAGTAGGCAAGACTCTCCTAGCAAAGGCCCTAGCGAGCGAGATTGGAGCATCGTTTTACACAATAAACGGCCCGGAGATCATGAGCAAGTTCTATGGTGAGAGCGAGCAGAGGTTGAGGGAGATATTCCAGGAAGCCGAGAACAACGCCCCTGCTATAATATTCATTGATGAGATAGACGCCATAGCCCCGAAGAGGGAAGAGGTGACCGGGGAGGTAGAGAAGAGGGTAGTGGCACAGCTCTTGACCTTGATGGACGGTATGAAGGGAAGAGGTAAGGTAGTTGTCATAGGGGCCACTAACAGGCCTGATGCCATTGATCCAGCTCTAAGGAGGCCAGGGAGGTTTGACAGGGAAATCGAGATCAGGCCTCCAGACACTAAGGCAAGAAAGGAGATCCTACAAGTCCACACGAGGAACATGCCACTGGCAGAAGACGTTAACTTGGATGCCATAGCCGAGATGACGAACGGTTATACCGGTGCAGACTTGGCGGCGTTAACTAAGGAGGCGGCAATGAGCGCCTTGAGAAAGTTCTTAAGGACAAACGCAGGGAAGATAAACTTAGACGCGGGGCAGATACCTCCGGAGACCTTAAAGGAACTTAAGATATCCATGAACGATTTCCTAGAGGCCATGAAAGTGGTGCAGCCAACGCTATTGAGGGAAGTATACGTGGAAGTTCCATCAGTTCATTGGAGCGACATTGGCGGGCTAGAGCAGGTTAAGCAACAGCTCAGGGAAGCAGTTGAGTGGCCCATGAAGTACCCCGGAATGTTTGAGAGAACAGGGATAAGGCCGCCCAAGGGCATACTTCTCTTCGGCCCGCCTGGCACTGGTAAGACTATGCTGGCTAAAGCTGTGGCAACTGAGAGCGGCGCCAACTTCATAGCAGTGAAGGGGCCAGAGGTGCTCTCTAAGTGGGTTGGGGAAAGCGAGAAGGCAATAAGGGAGATATTCAAGAGGGCTAGGCAAACTGCTCCCACTGTGGTGTTCTTCGACGAAATTGACGCGATAGCTCCAATGAGAGGCTTCTCTCACGATAGTGGGGTAACAGAGAGGATAGTGAACCAAATGTTGGCTGAAATGGACGGAATAACGCAATTAAGTAAGGTAGTTGTGATAGCAGCCACCAACAGGCCTGACATCCTAGACCCCGCGCTGTTGAGGCCCGGGAGGTTTGATAGGCTCATATACGTTCCTCCACCTGATAAGGAGGCCAGAAAAGAGATATTGTTCATACACATGAGAAGCGTACCAGTGGAAGGTACATCCCAGTGTATAGAGGCAGCATCAAAAGTGTGTTCCGATGAGATGTGTAAGGACAAAGAAATCAAGCGTTGTGTTGCCGAGGTATTGGCAGAGAGAACCGAAGGCTATACTGGAGCGGACTTGGAGGCCGTAGTGAGGGAGGCCACAATGATAATGTTAAGGAGGGTGTCTTACGAGTGCGATGCAAAGGCAAAGGCTGAGTGTAAGAACGACCCAGTGTGTTACGACAAGCAAATGAAGGAGTGTATGAACAACGTTAACGCTAAGGTCACAATGAAGGACTTCGAGGACGCTCTAAAGGTGGTAGGACCAAGCTTGACTAAGGCTGACATTCAGAGATACGAGAAGATGGCCAACGAACTGAAGAGGAGTGTTGTGGTTTGAGGAGACACAAGGTCTTATTGATAATCGCAGATGGGCTTGGCGACAGGCAGGTAAAGGCGCTGGGTAATAGGACGCCATTAGAGGCTGCAGACAAACCGAACATAAGGTCTCTACTGAGATCCTCACTGGTAGGGTTAATGAACCCGATCTCTCCGGGTGTAGTTCCAGGAAGCGACACATCTCACTTAGCTATTTTTGGTCTAGATCCGAGAAAGTACTACTCTGGAAGGGGCAGTTTCGAAGCTCTAGGAAGCGGAGTAGAATTAGCAGAGGGGGACGTCTCCTTTAGGGGTAATTTCGCTACAGTCGACTCGGATCTCAGGGTGGTCGATAGGAGGGCCGGGAGAAATATTGAGGAGGCAGAGGACTTAGTTAGGGAGCTAAATTCCAAGATTGGCGAGATTAACGGAGTAAAAGTGAGGTTTTACAAGGGAACAGAACATAGGGTATCAGTTGTGATTTCTGGGGAAGGCTTAAGCGATAAGGTCAGCGATACAGACCCACATGAAGTTGGGCTTAAGGTAAAGGAAAGTAAGCCTCTCGAGGAGTCTCAAGAGGCAGCTAGGACGGCTGACTTACTAAACAAGCTTACCCGAAGGATCTACGAGGTTCTCTCGTCGTCAGAGGCAAACAAGCTAAGGGTACAGAGAAACAAGCCCCCGGCAAACATAGTCCTACTGAGGGGAGCGGCTAAGTATAAGGAACTCCCAAAACTACGTGACTACACGGGGCTTAACGCGGCTGCTGTGTCTGCAACTCCGTTAATAAAGGGCATCTGTAAGGCTATTGGTATGGAAGTGATTACTCCAAAGGGAGCTACTGGAGGGATTGATACCAATTACGACGCCAAGGCTAACGCAGTTATAGACTTCCTGAAATCCGATAAGTACGACCTGGTGTTCCTCCACATTAAGGCAACTGACGCTGCCTCCCATGACGGAAAAGCTGAAGAGAAAGTGAGAGCTATAGAAAAGATCGATTACGTAATAGGTAGGATCCTAGACAATTACTCTTCTGAGCTCGTAATAGCCTTTACTGGAGACCACGCGACTCCAGTTGAATTGAAGGAACATGCAGGAGATCCTGTGCCTTTCTTTCTATACGTCCCAGAAAACATAATACCAGATGGCGTTTCCGACTTCAACGAGAGGGAGGCGAGAAAGGGAACCATAAGGATAAGTGGGCTGGATGTAATGAACATATTACTGAACTACTCTAATAGAGCCACTAAGTACGGGGCTTAGATGAGGAAGCTCGAAAGGGCTGAAATGGTGAAGAACTCGCGCAGGACTGATATTAGCATTTTTTTACCGTAAACCTCTTGAAGATGTCCTCTACCCTCCATTTCATGGCCTCAGTTACCTCTAACGCAACTGCACCTGCGTTTGGTTGACCATAGACTATTACGTCATCTAATCTCCCGTATATAACGAATGGAATGACAAATAGATCCTCCTCACCGTCCACAAATAGCACGGAAGGGGTTTCGCTGTTGAGCAATCTCTCAACTAACTTGATCGACTCTAGGCGGAGTAGTCCAGGCTCGTTCTTAACGAAGAAAGAAGGCTTGACTTTCTGCCCGGTAGATATTGTCCTCTTGGTCTTTCCGTCAACAACGGCGATAAAGGGAGAAAAATCGTTTTCTAACAAGGTTTCAGTTACCACGTCCCCAATCGTTATGACTCTCCTCTTTCCTTCGAGGAAGTTCAAAAGTGATACTACCTTAGTAAAAAGGATACCGTATGGCCTTGACAGCTCTTTTCTTAGCTCACGCGGTACCTCAAAGCACAAGTCTACTTCAGGTTTATTGCGTATCTCCAAGGCTTCTCTACACCCATTAGCTGTGCAACCTCAGAGTTTTTGTCTATTACTATTACCATACCTTCCCATTCATCTGTAAAGCTAGATCCCCCACATACTGGGCATACCGCTTGGTCCTCAGGAACTAGCGCCTTACAGTTTTTACAAGCTTTAAATATCTTCGCCATTTTCATCACTTCTTCTCTAGTTTGCCCAGAGTTGGTTGCCTCATAGTTAGACCAATCCTTGGCAACTTACCTGCTGATGCAGAGGAAACTGTGACTATCCTCGCCCTAACTACGTCCCCCTTCTGGAATACCTTCTTGGTCTTTTCGCCTACTAGTACTCCCCTAACTGGGTCAAACTTGTAGTTGTCGTCCCCTATCTGGGACACGTGGACTAGGCCGTCCATTGGGCCTAGGTTCACGTAAATGCCGTAGTTATCTACTTGGGTTATCTCTCCCTCCACTACCTCCTGGATTACCGGTACGTAGGTCAGTAAATCGAACTCTACCTCGTGGTAGGTCGCCCCATCTCCGAACACTATCATCCCTTCCTCACTGGCCTTGGCGTTCAATACAGCCAACACAAATCCCAAGTCCTTTAATAACTTCTCCTGGTAGTCCCTCTTCAGGATTTCGAGAGCAACTTGATCGATTTCCTGGCCAAAATCCTCTGGCGGTATTCTCACTATCCCTCTAGCCTTTACAAGTTTAAACATTGTAAACCTAGTTAGATAGGAGAAAATGACTTTATAATTTTACCTTTATCCATCAAGAAAATTATTTCAATCCCGCCCTTTAATGCTCTGTTCTTTAGTACCTTATCGTTGGTGAAAATTAAAAAGTTAAATTTCTTGGCTGTTTCTAAAATCGCGCTGTCAGTATCCATCCACGAACAACAGTCTATCTCCTCCCAATAGCTCTTGTACACCTCAAGGTATTGCCTTGCCAGCCTTATCCTAGACTGCATAACCCTTGAATTCTTGTGCCTTGCTTCAAGCGTTGAGAGCTCGTGAAAGACGAGTTTGTGCACAAAGAACCTCGGTTTAAAGTCGAGGAAGTAAATTACCTTCCAAAAAGGGTCTAGTCTGTCGTACACGTAAAGCAGGATGTTGGTGTCTACTAGTACCCCTAAATCTTTACTTGTCCCCATCCTACTAATCTCCATCTTCCCCCTATTTGCCTACTTATTGCTACCCTCACGTCGTTACTCCATATCGCTACTGGTCTCCTGAGTTCGACTTCTATTTCGTCCGACTTAACTGAAACTACTGTACCCAGGGTCGTGGAGGAACCTACAGTTAGCATTAGACTCTCTTTGTTCCTTATAGGTTCGACTTTGACAAGTTGTTGGCTTCCCACTACCCTCTCAAGAAGGTTATAGGCTATTCTCACTTGCCATAGCACAGGTACGTCGCTTTTTGCCGTCGTGATGACGCTCCCAGCTAGAGAATCAGCTTTAGTCACTGAAGGGTCGAGGTATGTACCCATGGCTACTAATCCGCCTGGCCTCGCCTCTTTGACTTCCAGATCTCCGAACCTCAGAGAGGAAACTGTAGTGTAGAGGGGCTCGTAGCTAACCTTACCTCTGCTCTCTATCCTGATGCCCGGAAGAATTTTTATCTCGTCTCCGACTCTGAACAGCCCCTGCACTACGCTTCCACCTATCACGCCTCCCTTTAGCTCGTTAAAGGGAGTACCTGGCTTGTTTACATCAAAGCTCCTTATTGCCAGCAGGACTGGAGTCTTGCTAGGGTCCCTTTGCGGAGGCTTTATGTGGTTAAGTATGGTCTGGATTAACGCGTCGATGTTTACCTTATGGAGAGCGCTTACAGGGACTACTGGTGCGTTTTCAGCCCACGTTCCCTTAACGAACTCCCTTATTTGTCTATACTGCTCAATTGCCTGTTCTTTTGTTATGACATCTATCTTGTTCTGGACTATGATTAGGTTTTTAACTCCTATTATTCCCAATGCGTAAAAGTGTTCCCTCGTTTGGGGCTGGGGGAAAGGCTCGTTTGCCGCTACTACTAGGATAGCGCCGTCTAGTATTGCCGTGCCAGATAACATGGTTGCCATAAGTACTTCGTGGCCTGGGGCGTCTAGGAAAGACACCCTCCTGATGAATTCCGGCTCTTCATCACTTCCGCACTGTCTACATGACTCCTCGTTAACGTAGGCATCTGGTTCCTTGCAAGACTTACATCTCCCAAAGCTCGCCTCAGCGTATCCCAGCTTTATTGTCATACCCCTTTTTAGCTCTTCTGAGTGCTTTGACGTCCAAATGCCAGTCAAAGCCTGGACTAAGGTAGTCTTACCGTGATCAACGTGGCCAACCACGCCTATATTTACATCTGGTTGAACCTTTGGCCAGGGCAAAAAATCACCTTACGATTACACAGTTAACTTGGACTATATCGTTTGTTAGAGTATTTCCACGTATGGTCTTTCTTCTTCTTCCTCCGTCTTCAACGGGATAATAGCCCGCAGGCCCTGCCAGCAAAACCTTCTTCTTCACAGCTCCTGATATATCCGGCCTCATTGGGAACCCAGAGTTGTCTGAACCTCCAGTTATTTTGAGCTTTAAGTTAACTCCGTTAATGTTCAAGTTAAAGGTATCGCCTATCTTTAGCCCCATGAGGTTGAGCTTTCCCTGGTCTACGTTTAACTGGAACGCCTTAGTCCTGTACGCTATGGCCTCAAACTCCTCTGCTCCAAATTTCTCGGCCAATGACTTAGAGATCAATACGGCGTCTCCTGCAGACTCGTCAACTTGGACTGTGAAGTGAACTTTTACTTTTACCTTCTTATCTCCCTCTTGCCTAATGACTTGCAATGTAATCAAGTTGTCAACGTTTAATTGCTCCTTTAGCTTCTGGCTTATCTTGGCTATTGGGAGCGCCTTGGCTTCCTTCTCTCCCTCCACTGAAGGCACGTCATCAACTGCTTTGACCTTGACCTTTACCTCCTTTACGTTCCTGCTTTCCGGGTCCGAGATGACAACTTTGAATTCTGGCAACTGTAAATCTACCTCAGATTGGTAATGTTAGCACAAGTATATAAACTCGAAGTCAATCAAACGGTTTATGAGAGGCGTTCTACTAGTACTTCATGGAAGTAAGGTGGACGAGTGGAAGGAGGTCGCCACGAAATACAGTGGTCTACTGTCCAAGTACTTCGATCACGTGGAGTATGGCTTTATAGAGTTTAACAAGCCAACGTTGAAGGAGAGCGCCGAGAAGTTAGGACGAGAAGGCGTTGACGAAATAGTGGCTGTTCCGTTGCTTTTCGCAGCTGGTGCTCACTTCTACAGGGACATTCCGAAGCTACTAGGGCTTGACGAAGACGGGACTATATTAGTCAACGGGAGAAAGATAAAGGTAATTATAGCTAGGCCAATAGGAGTAGATCCTAGGGTAGCGGAAATACTAAAGGAAAGGGTAGAGGAGGCTTATGAAAGTACAAAAAGCGTAAGTTAAAACAATTTTAGCTGGTAGAGGCTACCAGTAGTTCAGCCTTGCTTGGGTCGTAGGCCCAGTTTTGTGGCAACTTTCCGACACTCTTGTAATATCTAACTAGCCTCCTAATCTTAGACTCGATTTCCTCGAGGCCTTTCTTCGCCGACTTATCGGCAGGGTACTCGGTTATGTGTCTCCTTACGTTTACTGCCTTCCTGAGGAGGTTAAACAAGTCCTCGGGTATCTGCGGAGCTAAACCCTTCTCTTCTAAGATCTTGCTGATCTTCCTGCCGGTTACTTGTTTAGCTAAAGGAACTCCGTACTGGTCCCTCAAAATTACGCCAATCATGCTCGGAGGGTATCCCCTCTTGTAGAGTTCCTCAACTAGCATCTCAACCTCTTCTCTTGTAAACCTCACCCACTTTGGAGCTCCCGCCCTAGCTGGTCTAGTTGAGTGTGAACTGCCCTTAGCGCGTTTCTTGTTCATGGAATCACCTTAATCTAAAGCTTTATAGTATCTTTATAGCCCCTCTTTTTAAGTTCTTCCCTTGCCATCTGCGTCCCCTTGACCATTGAGACGAGCTTTTGGAACGCCAGTTTCCTTGGAAGGAGCTTGAGACCGCAGTCCGGGTTTATCCATACCTTCTCTGGCTCAAAGTAATTTAGGGTGTTAAGTATGTCCTTCATTACTTCCTCTGGAGTCTCCACTCTTTTACTGTGAACGTCTATAACGCCAACTCCTATCTCCTTAGAATAGTTGTACTTCTTGAAGAGCTCTAGGGGTTCGTAGTCGTATATCTTTAACGCGAAGTTTATTTGGTCCACCTTAAAGTCGTTAAGGTAAGGCGCAACGATCTTGTAATCGCCGTAACATACGTGCATTACCAGTTTGGCGTTTATCCCCTTTAAGGACTCGTTAACGACGTCTACAGCCCATTCTACGTCTTCCTTTGTCGAGTGTATTGCAGGCTCGTCGATCTGGATTATCCTAGCTCCTGCCTCAACGAGGTTGTGAAGTTCCTTATTTATGACCTTAGCTAAGTCGTAGGCTAAATCTTGCCTGGTCTTGTAGTACTCGTTATAAGACCAATATGCCAGCGTATAAGGCCCAGTTATGGTTATCTTTACGTTTTCCGTGTACGAGATTGACTTAGTGTAAAGGAACTCGTCCACCAGTAATGGGGACTTGTACTCCACCTTCGAAACCACTGCTGGCTTAACGTAGTAGGCAGTTCCCCACACTCTCACTGGTCCGTAAAATCTGAACCCTCCAAGTCTTTCGGCAAAGAACTCCACCATTTCATCCCTTTTTACCTCACCGTCGGTAGGAACGTCGACTCCTGCTAGCTGATGATCCCTCATTATCGCGAGGGCAGCGTCGTTGAAGGCCTCCGTCATTTCCTCGTCGTCCAGCTTCCCTGCCTTATGTAGCCTTATCGCTTCTCTTAACCACTTGGGCCTTGGGTAACTTCCTATCACAGTTGTGGGCAATATTGGGAGCTCAGCCATGGTACATCGACCTCGCTTTGGCTAATAGGTTTATCTTCCTTTTGGCTATAATTTCTGGAATGAAGTCCATGGGAGCCGAATTTCCTATTAGTACCTCCTCTGCTCCTTTTTCGTACGCCTTCCTTGCCAAGTTAACTATGGTGGAAGGCCTCTCCAGCTTCGTGTTCCTAGTGTTGAGCACGCCAAGGAAGACTTTCTTGCCCTTGAAATATTTATAGATCACTCCCAGCTTGTTTTTGTTCTCTATTACGTCTAAGCCCACTACGTCTACGGGCAAACTGAAGAGAAGGTCAAGTCTCCTGGAGTTAACGTAAAAGTACGTTATCAAGTGCTTTTCAGCCCTTATCCCATCAAACAATGTGGAGTACAGCTCTGGGACCTTCTGGAGAATGTCGCCCTTTATTCCTTTGTCAAATATTGCAGGTTCGTGGATTTCTAGCGCGTCCACTACTTTTTCAACCTCTTTGATAACCTTGTTGGTCTCTGTAACGTAATCCTTCATGATCTCTACTGGATCCTTGTAGTACTTGTCCTCGGAAAACTGTAAGTAACTTAATGGTCCCAAGATGACTGCCTTCAGCCTAGAACTTACTTTAGACTCGCTCATCAACTTCTTGGACGCTTGTAGGTACTCGACGTAATCCTTCGTCTTTGCCTCTAGCCTAGACCTTATCACAGGCCTCCGGTAGTAAAAGTTGTTGTCGTAGAACCTCATTAAGTCCCCTTTTTCTGCACCAGCTAGGTATGAGAAGGTTACATCGACTACATCATCCCATCTGAACATTCCGTCTGTTGTGTAGTCTGCACTAACGTTCTTCACTAGTTCGAAGAACTTTTGCGTCTGCTTGCTTATGTACTCCTCTAACTTATCTTGGCTGATCTTGTTTGACCTATACCTCGATATTGCCTTGCCTAACGAAATTGGCTTTGGGTAACTCCCCACTATAGAGACCTTAAACTTTATCACCCCAACTGCGGAGCTAAGAGGTATATTACACTACCCCCGGCTTCCGTATTAAACTCTAACTGTAAAGGCTTTTGGGAAGAGAAGGCAACTTTCATGCTTCCAGACAGCTTTGTTAAGCTTATGACGTCGCTCAAGTAGTCAGAGGAATAGTCGGACTGAGTAGGCTTGGTTATCTCAATATCCTGCAGGCTGCCAGCGTCCTTAGAGAGCTCTACCTCGGCTTCAGCCTCCCCTTTGCTCTTGAGCTTTATCCCGTTCTCGTCAGCCTCCAGTTCTACTAACTCGCTCACGGAAGCTATCTCCTCTACCCCCTTCTTAAAGGCGCTTGACAGCACATTTGCCTTAACGTCAAACTCCAAGCTCAGCTGTGGTAGCTCTGGAGGAGAAACGTCAATGTTCCTCAGCGTGAATTCTTTAGGATAACTTCCAAGGATCCTCACAGTAACTTGGGACACATCTGTGGACTCTATCTGAAGTTCCTCCTTTCTCCGTGCAGTAGATAGCACCTTCAGCAAGTACTGAGTGTTAAATCCAAAATTTACCTCTTGCTCTACGTCGTATTCCTTGAACTCCTCTTTAGGAAAGCTCAGCTTTAGCAAGGAGACGTGTGCCCTATCTATCGCCTCAAGCTCTATCCCCTCTGGCTTGAACTTAAGCGAGGCTTCGTCCACCAACTTTGAGAGGACAGAGATTATCGTCTTAAAGTTCCTCACGTCTTCGTAGGAAACTCTCATCACTCACAATTTCCCTAAGGGCTTATATTATCTTTTTTGGATGATATACGGAAATATTATTAGAGAAGTCATTGACGTATTATCGATGAGAGTCCCTAGGTTACTCATTTCCTCCGATAGGAGCGACTCGGGAAAGACGCTTATCACTTCTGGAATACTCAAGGCACTGAGCAAGAGGATGAGGGTAAGGGGCTTTAAGGCCGGACCAGACTTCATAGACCCTGGTTATCACAAGTTGGCCTCAGGATCACCCTCCATCAACCTTGACTTATTTATCATGGGAAAGGAGAACGTGATAAAGAGCCTGTGCAAGTACTCAAAGGATAAAGACATTTCGGTCATTGAGGGGGTAATGGGGCTTTACGACGGAGTTGAGACCGAGTACAGCACTTATAAGCTCTCAGAGGATACTAGAACGCCTATAGTACTCGTCATTGACTGCTACAACGTAGGGAGTACTGTCGGAGCCATAGTGAAGGGTCTCGTCTCTTATAAGAACGCCAACGTGAAGGGCGTTATACTAAACAGAGTAGCCTCCCAGACTCACTTTACTTATTGTAGAAACTCCATCGAAGGCGTAAAGGTTCTAGGCTATATACCGTTCTCAAAGGAACTTAGCGTACCCTCAAGGCACTTGGGACTATTCACGGTGGAGAGCAATAGGGAAGCTGAGAAGGCCATATCGAAGGCGGCAGAGCTGGTGGAAAACTACGTGGACCTGGACTCCCTAGTTGAAATAGCTAAAGAAAGCTCGGAAATTGAGTGCCCAGATGATGATCATCAGCAAGAAACTAGCAAAAAGGTGGCCGCAATAGCCTACGATGAGGCGTTTAACTTTTACTACTACGAGAACTTAGACAGGATAAGCAAAAGGTATGAGTTGAGGTTCTTTAGCCCGTTGAATGGTGACGTAGTAGAAGGGGCAGACTTCATCTATATTGGAGGGGGATACCCAGAGCTGTTTATGGAAGAACTAGAAAAGTCCAAGACGAAGGAGTGGGTAAAGAGGGAGTCGGAAAGGGGGAAACCCGTATTAGGGGAGTGCGGCGGACTAATGTTCCTTTCCAGCAATTTAATAAAGAACGGCAGGAAGTTCAAAATGGCCGGGGTATTTGATATCGACATAGAGACTTCAGGCAAGCTTACTTTGGGTTACACTGAGCTTCTCGCAGTCAAGGATTCTTTCATAACTGACAAGGGAAAGCTAATTAGGGGTCACGAATTCCACGTGTCTTACCCTATAAGGGTAAGCGAAGAGGAGTTTGCGTTCGAGAATAAGAGGGGTAAAGGCATTCTAAACGGAAAAGACGGCGTTATGTCAAAAAACACGTTGGGCACTTACACCCATTTCCACTTCTCTATTGTTGAGAAGAGGACTGTTTTTTAAGTTCTAGCTTCTTAACTCTCTCTATAAAATCCAGTACCTTATCTACGTCGTTACTGTAAAGCCTTACCTTATAGGGCATCTTGGCTTGAGTAGAATCAATTTCGACGAAGCGCTTCTCCTTATTCACGACTATGTTGGAGTTTAACAAGTGCTTTGCGTGAAGGAACATCGACATACCCCCAGAGGACATGATGCCCTTTTCCGTTATCTTGTAAGAGACTGGAGCCATTACGCTTAACGATGCTGGTCTTACTATCCTCCTGAACACGAAGAACGCGAACAAGTAAAGCGCCTCAAAGTAGACCAAGTAAACTAAAAGTCTATATAGAGCTACTTGAGCATCGGCAATCTTAGTAACGTTTGAGTAAAGAAAGTAAATTGCAACCAAGTAGACGAGGTAAATGCCCAGCATACTAAAGCTCCTCTTGGCGAACTTAGTGTACTCTTCTACGTACTCCTTATCCTTATTTATTATGTCGGAAACGTTCTTTTCCTCATACAACACCCTAGAACTGGAGATCTCGTATAATAGCTTCCTGTCCCTTAAGAGTGGGTTCGACTTGGACATCATGTAAAACGTTAGTCCTGTGAAGAACACAAAATATAATGCTACTACCTCAATGAAGTACTGCGGTCTATACGTCAGTACGAAAGAGAGCGCTACAAGGTAAACTTGGCTAATTAACGCGTATTTCCAGTTGTACGGGTTTATGGTTGTCGAAGACATACTTATCTCAATTATATTAATTGTGTGTTTATATTGTTATGTATGAGTAAGTACGCCGTTCTGCCATTTATTGTATTGGTTCTTTTGAGCATCCCGTCAATGGGGTACGTTTACAGCTATACTTTCACGTACTCCCAGAGCACGTTCATTTACTCTAAGATAAACGTTGAGGTGATATCCCTTAACTACTTCAACTTCTCAGTGACGAATAGGACTAACGGTATTTGGGTATATTTACCTCAAGGTTTCTCTATAAAAAATATCTCTTTATACAATTTTACCATAAGTTTT
>ASRH01000002.1 GCA_000565255.1 Candidatus Aramenus sulfurataquae
ATATCTTTTCCAATTTTTAATAGTTCAACAGAAACATCTCACTCAGTAAATTATTCATATATTTATCTTGTAATAGGTGCAATAGCATTTAGTATACTGTTAACTGTTGTTAAACGATATAAGTAAATACGCTTATATACTAAACCAATGAATTTCCGTTATGACATCAAAAGAGGAGATAAGGAGAGCTCTCGAGTCCGGCCTGCCGGTCTTGATCTACGACTTTGACGGGAGGGAAGAGGAAACTGACATGGTGTTCTACGCGGGGACGGCTAGCTGGAAGACCGTTTACACGTTAAGGACTACCGCGGGAGGGCTCATATGCTACGCCACTGGGAACAGGGAAGCCAACGCGTTGGGTCTTAAGTTCCAGACCGACATCCTTAGGTTAGATCCCTTATACAAAGAGCTTGTAAAGGCCCCCTCGTACAAAGACGAACCGGCCTTCTCGCTCTGGGTGAATCACGTGGAAACAAGGACGGGGATATCTGATGCAGACAGGGCTAAAACTGTGCAAGAACTCCACAATGTAGTCCAAGAGATCAGACGCGATCCCCAATCCGCCAAGGAGAGCTTCTACTCTAACTTCTATTCTCCAGGCCACGTCCCTGTGTTGATCAGCAGAAATATAAGAAGTAGACGAGGTCACACTGAGCTCTCGATAGCCCTCATGGAGTATTTGGGTCTAGAGAGGAGCGTTGTGTTCGCCGAGATGTTGGACGAAAAGGAAAGCCTAAAGAGGGAGAAGGCCATCGCCTTTAGCAAAAACAACGGTTTCATATTAATTGAGGGGAAGGAAATCCTGAAAATGGTGGTGGTATGAGGAAGTACGGAGTAGCGGACACTACCTTCTCCAGAGTGGATATGGGTAGCGTGGCCATAAACACGATAAAGAAGGAGGACCCAGAGGCGGAAATAGCGAGATATACCGTGCCCGGGATAAAAGATCTCCCTGTAGCTGCGAAGAGGTTAATAGAAGAAGGATGTGATGGGGTCATAACCTTGGGCTGGGTTGGGAAGACTATGCTCGACAAATACAGCTACCTCGCGACCAGCATAGGACTAATTACTGTCCAGATCCTAACGTCGAAGCACGTAATAGACGTTACGGTTCACGAGGACGAAAGCGAGGATCTAGAGAAGCTGAAGGAGATCGCCATTGATAGGGCTACGAAACACGCAAGGAACTTAGTTAAACTAGTAAGGGACGGGAAAAACTCTTTAACTCCTTTGGCCGGAAAGGGCTTGAGGCAGGGGTATAAAGATGCAGGACCAATCGATTAAACTGGGAATAGTAGTAGCAGACTTCAACTACGATATAACGTCACTGATGCTACAGAAGGCCCTATCCCACGCTGAGTTCTTGGGGGCTCAAGTAAAGGTTGTATTCAAGGTCCCAGGGTCATTTGAAATACCAGTAGCCACTAAGCAATTGCTTAAGAGAGGGGACATAGACGCCGTTGTAGTCTTGGGGGCTATAATTAAGGGCGAGACAAAACACGATGAAGTGATAGCTAACCAAATTGCGAGGCTCATTTCAGACATGGAACTGGAGTACGAGAAACCTATAGGGTTCGGAGTAATAGGTCCTGGAGCTTCTCACGAACAAGCTGTGGAAAGGATTGAGGAGTACGCCTCAAGAGCTGTGGAATCTGCAGTAAAGATGGTGAGAAGGCTTAGGAAGTTCAGGGAGGCTAGAGGGGACGAGATGGTGGTGGTTGAGTGAAAGTCCTGGCAATAGAGCTCTACAAATACAAGGAGTGGACTGAAAGCCTAGGCTACGACAGAGAGTGGATTATCCAAAGCATCCAGCACGAATTAGCTATGAGGGTAAACAAGGTATCCGCAGAGCTTGGCGCATTTCTTCTCCCATTAAGGTATGACTTTTTCACTCTTCTAGTTGACGGGCTTAGGGAGAGCGAGTTGCGCTTCATCTTCAAGGAGATGGAAAGGGTGGCCCCTGTGCCCATTAGGGGATGCTTGGGCTACGGTGAGAGTTTCGCAGTAGCCCAAAGGCAAGCGTCTCTGTGTCTGTCTAACCTCTTACCTGGGGAGATAAAGGTTGGTGAGTACAAGGACGAAGAGGTCGTATCTGCGCACTTTGACGTTGACGGGTTTACTAGCCTAACAAGAGTTACGTCTTTCTATGATGCCTTCCTTAACGTTAACAAGCTTTACTCGTCCCTCTCCGAGAAGGTATACGAGCTTGGGGGGATTTCCCAGTACTTGGGCGGGGATAACATAATAGCGTTTTTCGGAAGGAAAAACGTTAAGGACGTAATAGACCTAGCCCACTACATTGATAACGTAAAGGTAGGCATAGGCGTCGGGCGAAACGCTAGGCTCTCGATGATGAACGCCACTGAGGCTTTAGAGAGGATAAGGCTATCGAGGAACGCGAGATGGGAGATGGTTCCAAGATATATAACGTGAGGCTTGCGCTAGTAGGAAAGGACTTAGAGGTAAGAGAGGAAGTTAACGTTGAGGTAACTGACGGGATAATTACGCACATAGGCAAAGGATTTGACAGCAGGGGCAGGGACTTTAGGACTGGAATAATGATGCCTGCCTTAGTGAATGCTCACGTTCACTCTGCGGACTTCTCCTTTCCGGAGGCGGGAATTGACAAGCCAATTGCAGAGGTCGTGGGAGACCCCAATAGCCTTAAGTACTCCATGCTCAAGGGGCTTACGCCAGAGAAAGTAGCAGAGGGGATATTTAACTTCCTAGAGTACTCGAAGCGCATTGGAGTAAGGACAGTTATAGACTTCAGGGAGCAGGACATCCTAGGAAGTAAGATCTCCAGAGAAGTTAAGGAGAGGGTAAGGGGGTTGACTTACGTAATTTTGGGGAGACTCGACGGTGAGCTCAGGGAGGAGAGGCTACTAGAGCTTTCAAAGTTCGCAGACGGTTACGGAGTTCCGAGCGTCAGTGGACACGACGAGGACGAGTTAAAGAGAATCAGAAAGGTCTTCAAGGGGAAAATTGTGGCTGTGCACTTTGCGGAGACTCTTAAACAAGGTTTGAGGGATAGCTTGGACCAAGTTATTTCTTCCCTAAGGCCAAACGCGATAATACACGGTACCAACTTATTTTTCGACGACTTCTTACAGCTGAGAGAGCAAGGAATAAGCGTAGTGGCTTGCCCAAGGAGTAACATGTGGTTTTCTGTAGGCATGCCCAGGATAGACGAAATGATAGAGAGTGGAGTGAACCTCCTCTTAGGGACGGATAATGGGGCGTGGGTAAGTCCAGACATGTGGAAAGAAATGGAGGTCGCCTTACTTTTAACTAGGCTGAGGAGACCAATGTCAAACTTCTCCAGGGAGGTTCTTAAGGCTGCAACCACGAATGTGGCTGCCCTTTCTATAAAGAATTACCTTGAAGAAGGTAATAGGGCTAGCTTTATTATAGTAGAAGGCGAAAGGTCTGGAGTCTTCAATGCCAAGGACTTATACACTGGAATAATAAAAAGGGGAAATAACGTGTTATATTCTAGGGGCAACCCAGAATATCAGAGAAGCCCCGTTTTCTCCTGACGCCTCTAACTTTAGAGGTAGATTGCTCCCAAATCCCATCCTCAAGTTATCTGTAAAGCTCGACACCGAAGCGGCAGTCTTGAGAACCTCGAGGCTATACGCTGATTTAGAAGGTTTATCTATCGATAAATCAGTTATTGGTTTATCCCTCCTGAGAATGGCCGTATAGCTTTTCCCTGACTCCTCAGCTGATATTTTAACTGAGTCCTCCTCCGCTTCAATGATAACTTCCTCTCCGATGGTTTCAGCGTCGTCTATTACAGTCTTAAATACGTCCCCCGGCAAAGTAGCTAACACGGGCAAGGAGACGTTAGGTTCTTTAAGGGGTTGAGGTTCTCCCTTCTCGCCTTTGACGTATATGTTGCTTTTGGTGCCGGTCTTATTGTCGACTATTGTGATCTTAATTCCGGCGTCAGTTTCAGTTATTTCCACGCTCGATTTGCTAGACCTAGCCTTTCCCAAGAACTTCTTTACGTAGTTTAAGTCCAGCTTCACCGACATCTCTTTCTCTATCTCGTATTCTTCTAAGACGTCCTTTGGCAAGTTAAGGATTCCCATTAATATCTTGTCTTCAGTGAGATATTTAGAATTTATACCATCTTTAGTGAAATTAAGGATAATAGTATCAGAAAGCTTACTCATTGCGTTTATTAAGTGGTAAAAATCCTTAGAATTTGAGTACTTAGCCCTGAGCATTAAGTTCACTTCTTGGCTCTTTCCTTTTTAACTTTTTTCTCAGGGCTCTTCTTCCTCTGTTTCTTTGAGGTGGAGCGCGATTCAAGTTGAGATGCGTTTTCCTCGAGGATCTTTTTGGCCTCTTCTACGCTTATCTTTCCCTTTAGTAGCTCGTGCCAGATCTCCGTGTTCTTCATGAGCAGTTCTATATCTTGCAATGACACTGCGGGGAACTCTGAGTCCTCTTCTTCCTCTGTCACTTTTTCCTCGGTTTCCTCCTGCGAAACGTCAATCTCACTGTCCTCTTCTGACATGATTCCCACCTATTCGCTCACGTGAACCAAAAATATTTCATCGTGCAATATATTTCTTGTTATAATCATTCCCCTTTCTAACTTTCGCAAATTCTCATAGATAGCTTTATATACATCCTGATCTGCCCCACAATGAGCCTCGAGACGTATTCTACGTCCCCAGGCTCCACCATGTTCAGTACAAATACATAAGCTGAGTTTGAGATCAGCTTTTTTACGTACTCCGTCGTCTGAGAGATGACGACAAACCCAAGACCAAACTTTCTACCCTCTGCGAAGAGTCTCTCCACAAGCTGTTCCCCGCTCTCCTTCGACAACACGAATGGCGCCTCGTCTAGGATGACTACTTTCTTTAGGTTAGACGTTTTACCCAAGTAAATGTAGGAAAGGAGGGCGCGAAGGAAGGTCTCCACCATGATGTATTTTACCTCTGGTATGGTTATGCTTGAGAAGTCGATCACGTAGCTTTCTCCGAATATTTCTTCAAAGTTTACGCTGTTGGAGAAGAACATGTTGTTTGCGACGAAATTGAGGTAGGGCTCAAGGGCGGTTATTTTGTTGAGCTCAGCTGACGATGTGATGAACTTCTTCTTCCTCTCAGCTAGCACTACGACGTCCCTAAACGTTGGGGGCTGTATAGACCACGACCTCTGGTCATCTTCGTAGATTCCCTTCTCTTGGTAGGACTCAAAGATTAAGTTATACAGGTCTATCGTCTGGAGATTGCCTAGGTTAAACACCGATTTCAACATGTATGCGACCTCAAGCGCCCTTTGCCTAGGCGATTGGCCAAATAAGGACAGGGGATTTACGGAAATGGTAGAGGCGTCTAGTCTCTTTGCCTTCTCAAACTTGTACTCTCCGTGGACGTCGAAGACTAGGTAGCTCACGTCTAGCTTCTCGATTATTTTCTTGGCTAGGTGCGACTTACCCGAACCGCTGGTGCCCAATATAACAACGTTGTAGTTTTTTGCGTTTTCGAAGCTTAAGCAGTACTTTGCCTTTACCTTTTGCCAGCTGTACTTTACGTTCAGCCTGCTCCTGGAGAATGACGTCCTCCTCAAAACTCCCAGTATCTCTCCTATACATACTCCCTTATCTTCCCTGACCACGCCAAGTTGGGAGAGCACGTAAGGTAGCGAGAGCCAACTCGCCGCGCTAAGAGGTGAAAGTTGGATCTCTCCCACTAGGGATATTAGTACCACGTCCACGAGGGATCCCAGCGAGAGGAATGGAGAACGGAAGAGGAGAAACTGGGCCAACCAGAAGCCCACGCTTACGGCAATTGTAGTTAAGTGGAACTTAGGTCTAAAGTTTCTGGCGTTGGTCACGAGGGTATCGCTGAAGCTCCTATTTACAATAAAGTAGATGAAAGAGGATATCGATATCCCTGCAATGAAAGAGGATAGGTAGGTAATAGAGAAGACGTCAATGCCTATATAGCTAAACGCCACAGCCAGAGAAAAGTAATACGCGACATCAATAATTATAGAGGTAAATATAATAAAGGTCATAATTGAGTCCAGAAATAGCAGTACCGTTACTGTTACCTCCCTCTCTACTACTGTCACAAACCCCGACGAGGCGAAGAAGTAGTGTAGTCCAAGGACCTCTGCAACAATTACTGAAACTACAATAGCATGCCTAACTTCTTGCATACCTTTATAGCACTCCAATTTTACATTTTAATTGCTTTATGCTGACACCTTCTGATTTCGTAAAGGCGTTGAGGGAAATAGGCTATACCTCACTTACTCCAGTCCAGAAACTCGCTATGCCTAAGGTCCTCTCAGGAAAGGGCACGCTCATAGTAGCGCCCACGGGCTCTGGAAAGACTGAGGCGGCAATTATTCCCCTCTTTTACAAGATCTGGGAGAATAGACCCAGTAAAATATCGTTGCTCTACTTTACCCCGCTTAGGGCGCTTAACAGAGACCTAGAGATAAGACTAAAGAAGCTAGGGAACGCCCTTGGGATAACCGTGATGACGAGGCACGGGGACACTACGGAGAGGCAAAGGAAGGAAATACTGAAGTCGCCTCCAGATGCCCTAATAACCACGCCGGAGACCTTTCAGTACTTACTGGTAAACAAGAACTACTTACAGCTCTTCGATAACGTTAAGTGGGTCGTAGTAGACGAGCTGCAAGAGATGTTGGACGAGAAAAGGGGCTATGAGCTTTCCGTACTCCTCTATAGGCTAAAACGGGTATCTAAAAACAAGGTACAGACGATAGGTCTTTCCGCCACCATCGGCGACGTGGAATTGGCAAAGAGGTACCTCTCTAACTCTGACGTAGAGTTAGTTAAGGCTGACATAGCTAAGGAGTACCGCATTGACTTGGTAGTCCCTAAGGTCGACGAGAAGATGATAGGAGAAATAGGGAATACAGATCCATACTTGTTCTCTCGGCTCGAGATGGTCAAGGAGATCGTCCAGTCGAACAGTCCAGTGCTTATATTTACTAACACTAGAGAGACCGCAGAGTTCCTGGCGAGCGAACTGCAGTCTAGGTATAACCTCAAGGTTGCCGTCCACCACGGCTCATTATCAAGGGAAGTTAGGGAAGGCATAGAGAGGGAGTTCAAAGAGGGGAACCTAGACGCCTTAGTGGCGACGTCTAGCCTTGAGCTAGGAATAGACATAGGCAGAATAGGTCTCGTAATACAGTACATGTCCCCCAGACAGGTCATTAGGCTCCTGCAGAGGGTAGGGAGGAGTGGTCACTCCATAGGCAAAGTCTCGAGGGGCGTCGTGATACCTGGGGATTACGTTTACGACGTTTTGGAGTGCAAGGCCATAATAGACTTATCAAGGGAGGGGTACTTGGAGAGTCCCTCAACAGAACAAAACCCCTTGGACGTCTTGGCTCACGAAATAGCCGGGATGGTACTCCAGGGGATGAGCGACTTATACGAGATAGTTTCCGTGGTAAAGGAGAGCGTCTACTTCAAGCACCTTACCGACGAGGAAGTGAGAAAAGTGTTAGACTACATGGAGTCTGCCAGGATAGTGAAACAAAGGGACGGCAGGCTAGTCCCGGGACATAGGCTTTGGAAGTACTATTACGGGACAAACATGATCCCGGACTCCATAAGGAGCTACTCCGTCGTCAACGTAGCCAACAACGCAGAGATTGGAAAACTGGACGAGGAGTTCGCAGCAATGCTTGAGGAGGACAGCGTTTTCATCTTGGGCGGTAAGCTCTGGAAGGTAGTGTCAGTGGAGAACGGCAGGATATTCGTGGACAAGGCTGAGCTGAAAAAGGGCGTCTTGCCAAGCTGGTTTGGAGAATCAATACCAGTTGAGAAGGAAGTGGCGAAGAGAGTCTACTCCTATCTAGTCGAGGCAATTTCAGGGAAGGGGAGTGAACTTGAGGAAGTCAATAGGGTAGCGGAGGAGTACAAAAGAAGGGGTTACCCGGAGCTTAGGTATAACGACATACTCGTGGAAGTGATGGGAGACCTCTTGGTCGTCCATAGTCCCTTCGGCAGTAAAGGCAATAATACCCTTGGAGCACTCCTTTCCTTTTACCTTAGCAGGATAAAGGGAATTAGGAACTCATACAGGAACGATCCGTATCATATCGTAATAGCGTCCGTCCTTCCCATTTCCAGGGAGGAGGTAGCCGAGGCCTTGAGCCGTTTAAAGGCGTTGAGGGACGAAGAAGCAGTTGAGATAGTCAAGAGGGCGATTATTGAGTCACCCCAATTCAAGTGGAAGCTTTACACTGAGGCTGAGAGGTTCGGTGCTATAGACCCAGACTCCGAGGCTGTAGTGAGTTCAACGCTTCTTAAGCAGTTCACGGATACGGTCATTGGAGAGGAAGCCGTAAAGGAGCTAATGGTGAAGAGCCATGACTTGAGCGTTATCCATGACTTGAAGGAGTACAACTGGATAGTGGTGAACTCCCCCTCACCTTCGCCCTTAGCAAAGGAGTTCCTGGAGAGGCTCCTCGTTACAGACGCAGAGGAGACCCCCGTGATGCTCGAGGTGTTCAAGAGGAGGTTGCTAACGAAGCAGGTCAAGTTGATCTGCCTAGTCTGCGGGTGGAACAGGGAAGTAAAGGTAGAGAGTGCCCCAGAGAAGTGCGAGAAATGTGGTTCCGTCTTCTTAGCTGCGACGTACGTCGAAGACAAGGACTCCCTGGAAGTAGTGAGGAAGGCAATTAAGGGAGAGAAGATGAAGAGGGGGGAGGTAAAGAAGCTGGAAGAGCTGAGGACCGTGGCCTCTCTATTCTCCCAGTACAAGAGATCAGCCCTAATGGCCCTAGCTGTGAGAGGTGTAGGGCCCTCCAATTTGGGCAGGGCCTTAAGCAGGCTCTCAGACGGAGAGGAGGCCTTCCTTAAGGGGCTGTTAGAGGAGGAGAAAAGGTTTCTTAGAAATAGGAAGTACTGGCAGTAAGTTTAAATTACAGACATGAATTTGATTTTTAGGTAAGTCGTAATGCCGGTCATTGAAACAGGAAGGATATGTGTGAAAACTAGAGGTAGGGAAGCTGGGAAGAAATGCGTCATAGTCGACATAGTAGATAACAACTTTGTTCTAGTGACTGGGCCAAAGAAGTTGTCGGGAGTCAAGAGGAGGAGGATAAATATCCTCCACTTGGAGCCGACCGACAAGAAGGTAGACATACAGAAAGGCGCCTCAGATGAGGAAGTAGAGAAGAAGCTCCAGGAAGCAGGGCTAGCAGACTTTATGAAGGAGCAGCTTAAGGTAAGGATTCCAGTGATTTAAATGAATTTTTATGGCTTTATTTACAAGATAGATGAGTTTTGTTCGTACGACAACCCATGGAAGATAAGAAAGGAGGAGGAAACGTCAGAGAAGTACGGGGTCTACCCTGACAAGAGGAACGTTGAACAGCTGATAAAGAACTCCATAATTAACTTGGACAAACCTCCTGGACCCACCAGTCACGAGGTCGCGTTCTGGGTGAAGAAGATGTTTAACGTTAACAAGGTAGGTCATGGAGGGACCCTAGAGCCCCTCACTTGGGGCGGGGTAATCCCAAGGTAACTGGAGTACTTCCCATAGGCCTGGAGAACGCCACTAAGGTAATGAGCTACACCACCAACGCCGGCAAGGAGTACGTCTGCGTAATGCAAGTCCACTGCGACGTGGACGAAAAGACCTTAGCCGAGGTAGTCAAGAAGTTCGAGGGAGAGATCTATCAGAGGCCCCCCGTTAGGTCGTCCGTGAAGAGGAGGTTGAGGATAAGGAGAGTGAAGGCAATAGACTTGATGGAGGTAAAGGGGAGGCTGGCGTTGCTGAGGATAGAGTCAGAGCCTGGCACGTATATGAGGAAGATATGTCACGACGCAGGGATACTGCTGGGCTGTGGGGCGCATATGAGGGAGCTCAGGAGAACTAGGTCTGGGATCTTTACAGAGAAGGGTTTAGTGACCCTCCAGGAGGTCTCCGAGGCCCTCTACTTGTGGAGGAACTGCAAGGACGAAAGCGAGCTCAAGAGGATTCTGTTGCCAATGGAGTTCGCCCTATGCGGTATGCCAAAGATAATAGTAGACGACATGGCCGTGAACGCCATAGCTTACGGGGCCCAAGTAATGGCTCCAGGCGTAGTTGCGTATCAAAAGTTCAACAAGGGAGATCTAGTAGGGGTAATAACGCTTAAGGGGGAGGGGGTAGCAATAGGAGTGGCTGAGGTAAGCTCAGAGGAGCTGGAAAATATGGAAAAGGGAGAGGTCACCCGACTAAAGAGAGTTTTAATACCCAGAGACGTGTATCCTAAAGCTTGGAAATGAGCTTCTTTGTGGTTAATGAAGTAGTTAACGGTATCCCGCTGAGCCTAGTCAGCCATCCTGGTCTCTTTTCCAAGAAGAAGCTAGACCTAGGGACTAGAGTACTCCTGGAGAACTTGTTAATTCCTGAGAGCGGTACTGTGGCAGACGTAGGTTGTGGTTACGGTCCCATAGGGATATACGTTTCCCTTAGGAACCCCAAATTGAAGGTCTACATGGTGGACGTGAACCCTTTGGCAGTGAAGACGGCTAAGTACAACGTAGAGAGGTACGGGCTTAAGAACGTCACTGTCCTGAAGAGCGATGCGTTAGCCGAGGTAAACGAAAAGCTCGATGCCGTGTACTCCAACCCACCCCTATCCAGGGGAGTAGAGTTCATTGAAAAGCTAGCCAAACAGAGCAATGAAAAGGTCAAAGAGGGAGGGTTTGTCCAGCTAGTAGTTTACAAAGGGGAGAGCAACGCAGTAAAGGCATTTGGAGAGTTTTTCAGCGTAGAAGTATTAAAAAGGCAGAAGGGATACTCGTTAATAGTGGCCAGAAGGTAAATTATTAATAGCTTCCATGGACATTATTTTTAGTTGCCGGGGTGCCCGAGCGGACCAAGGGGCTGGCCTTGAGAGCCAGTAGGGATTCACCCTGCGCGGGTTCAAATCCCGCCCCCGGCGTTGTGCAATTAGGAGGTACCCCCTTAAGACCTCCACTGCTATTTTTCAATTCTAAGGTTGGTAAGGTTAGGGTAAGTAGGGATGTGAATGCGTGTACAGCAATTTAGTCGGTTTCGATTGAAACTTTTGTGAAAAAGTATGTGAGGACGAGTCTATTTTATGAGGGCGAGAACAAGTTTAGTTTCCTAACCTTCTGATCTCCTTAAGCTTAGGTTTCGCACTTTACACGAGATTGCCAAAAAACGCTCCTTTACTTTTCTATGGCTTCTCTTTTTTCGTATCGAAAAACCAAGTAAGCTCTGCCTTAGGGAACCCTTTAACCTCAAGTTCTCGTCTATCGTGATGCAGGACTCTCGTAGTTATAAATTACGAGTTTAAAATTTGTGGAGTTAAGTATTGAGATCTTCTTATACCTCCGGAACAATGCTATGAAGGATTTGGCATCAATTCTACGACCACACTAGTTGAGGTCATGAATTCACTACAATAGGACTATGTGCCTCCACACCTAAGCTAAACGCGTAGTATCTTTATTATCTTAATACTTCTACTCCGTACCTTTTAGCTAGACTAGACAACCTTTTATCAAAAGTCACTAAAGGCAGTTTCCTACTAATTGTATGTGCCAATACTACTGCATCATTATACCTAGAGAGAGACAACTTTTCCTTGGTAATAATTTCGATAGCCTTCCTTACTACTTCATACTCTTCGCAGACCACCTCAGTCTTTGGGTTCTCTAGATAAGCACTCACATATTCTATTTTCTCTAAGTTGTTACCCTTCAAGAACCAGACTAGCTCGTGAATAACTATAGTAGGTATTACCCAAGTATCAGCCTTATCAAGTATCTCCTCAGCCTCTTTATGAAATTGGGAGTCCTCTACAAGGTCGTAGATAATTATGTTAGTGTCAACTAAGATTTTCATTTAGACCTCTCTCTATACTTTCGTCTATGTCTTCTATAGTCAGAGGTCTCCCAAGCCTTACTCTAGGTCTCTTAGACTCTACCTTTTTTACCACTATTGTGTTACCTTCAACGCGAAATTCTAGGATATCCCCTTCCTTGATACCTAAAATCTCCCTTATAGAGGAGGGTATAGTTATCTGATAATTCCTAGTTACCTTGGCCCTTTCCACATTTTACAATTCAAGTTACTAGCATATAAGTATTGCTACTATATAACGGCATGCACATATCAACTTGGTTGTTTTGATATAAATTGAATTTTTAATGCAGAAAAGTATTTTTAGGGCGAGGGCGAAGTTTTTCCATGAAACTCGACAAGATGAGAGTCTTCCTCATAATCTACTCAAAATCTATTAGCATTAGTTTGAATGAATTTGAATTTTATGCAGATTAATGAAAATGTTGACCAAAAACTGAAAAGTCGTGATAACATCTTCTTATTACCTTAACGTTCTCTCTTCCTTTAACATGGTAGTGAGACTAATTCAGATAAAATGACATAATATAGTATGTCGCACCTAGAAATTTTATATGTGGGAAATACTTATATAGGGGATAACAGAAGGGGAAACGTTTTATGAAGACTATTACAGTTGAGATCCGTGAAGATCTTTATAACAAGATGGAAGCCCACAAAGAAATAAATTGGAGTGAAGTAATTGTGAACGCTATTGAGAATAAATTAGATTAGTTGTTGAGTATAACACTTTGCGGTTCTACGCTTACCGCAGCGTTGAAGTTGATAGAAAGTCTAGGGGAGTAGTTAACTGTCCTTTTGGACACAAGTTACATAGCGACGTTAACGGAGCGTTAAACATTATGAATCATGGAGTAAAGAAGGTTGTCGACTGTTTGAGAAAACCAACTTTCTTTTCTCGTCACGTCTAACGGAGTAACTCCCTTAAAGGGGGAGTAACGCCCAAGACCCTAGCAGAATCCTTGCCCTTTAGGGCGGGGAGGGGGTCAGAGATCTGGTGAAATCTAATTCGTCAATAAGCTGAATGTAATTGATATTTTGACCTATGTAGTGGCAAAATGCGTGTGAGCTACGATTTCATTTATCTTCATAGAATTCAACTTTATATTCAAAAACAGCCAAATTGTTGTCCATACATTCTACAGACAACGGAAGTAGTAATTTCTGAATGCCTTTCTCCCCTCACGGGTTAAAAGATTTCTGCGCACGTACAAAAAGCCCCCAGTAATATTAAAATTCTATATCTAGCTAAAATATAGCGGGGATTTATTTGGTGATTAAAATAAACGACCTCGCAATTCCCACCCTAGACGACGTGGATTTTTCAGCCAAGAAAGTCCTGGTTAGAATAGACGTCAACTCCCCAATAGACCCTAAAACAGGGAAGCTCCTCGACGATTCCAGGCTTAGAGCGTACAATACCACTATCAAGGAGCTCGTCCAGCGAGGTAATTCCGTAGTCCTCATATCCCATCAAGGGAGGCCAGGAGATGACGATTTCGTCTCTTTGAGGGAACACGCTGAGGTGCTCTCCAAGTACCTAGAGGTCAACGTTGAGTTCGTGGAGGATGTGATGGGGCCTTACGCTAGGGAGAGAATAAAGAAGATGGGCAAAGGTGAAGTAATACTTCTAGACAACGTTAGGTTAGTATCAGAGGAGCTAATAGAAGCCTCCCCGGCACAGCATGCTAAGTCCTACTTGGTTAGGAGGCTTTCTCCCCTTTTCGACGGTTACGTTAACGACGCCTTTGCCACAGCCCACAGAAGCCAAGCAAGTCTAGTCGGTTTTCCGATCGTGCTTAAGTCGAGTGCGGGCAGGCTCATGGAAAGGGAGATATTCGCGTTGGCTAAGATATTTAACCCTGAGGACTACCCTAAGGTCTTCGTCTTGGGAGGCGGGAAGGTCTTAGACAGCGTGAGGATTATAGAGAACTTGGTGAAGAAGAGGATGGCCGACAGGATCCTAACTGGAGGGCTTATAGCTGAGCTCTTCGCCGTGGCTAAGGGCCTGGACATAGGGAAGGAGAACATGAAAGTCCTAGAAAAGCTAGGCATTCTGTCCCTAGTCCCCAGGGCAAGGAAGATACTCCTTGCAGGGGGCCCAATAGAGATCCCGGTGGACTTTAAGGTAGAGAAGGACGGCAACGTGATAGAGGAGCCGGTAAACAGGATAACTGGGGTTATAAAGGACATAGGTAGCACAACGGTAGGGATATATTCCTCCTTCATTAAGGAGGCTAAGGTCATTGTAATGAGGGGGCCAATGGGCGTGATAGAGGATGAGAGGTTCAGGGAGGGGAGTAAGAAGTTGCTTGAGGACGCCCTTGAGAGCCCAGGGTACTTGATCATAGGTGGAGGCCACATGATAAGCGTGTTGGGTAACGCTAACGTAAACTCCTCCAAAGTGCACGTCTCTACTGGGGGAGGAGCACTGCTTTTATTCTTGGCCGGCGAAAAGCTACCAGCCTTAGAGGCTCTCTCAATTTCAAGTTCGGGGATGAAAGTATGATAAGGGTAGCCGTAAACGGTTACGGGACGATAGGTAAGAGGGTAGCGGAGGCAGTAATGTTGCAGCCAGACATGCAACTTATAGGGGTGGGGAAGACTAGCCCAAACGCGGAAGCAATAGTCGCGCAAAGGAAGGGGATTAGGATTTTCGCCCCAGAGGATTCAGTGAAGAAGTTTGAGGAATCAGGGATCAGAGTGGAGGGCAGCATACAAGACATGGTGAAGCTTGCCGACGTCGTAGTGGACGCCACCCCTAACGGCGTGGGCGCAGAGTACAAACCACTTTATGAATCTCAAGGTAAAAGAGCCGTATTCCAAGGGGGAGAGAAGCCAAACGTGGCAGAGGTATCCTTCTCCTCGCTATGTAACTACGACGAGGGTATAGGGAGGAAGTACATTAGGGTAGTTTCATGTAACACCACAGCGTTACTGAGGACCATCTGCACCCTCTCCAAGGTTGGAAAGGTAGAGAAGGTAAGGGCTACAATAATTAGGAGGGCAGCAGACCCTAAAGAAATCAAGAGGGGTCCCATAAACTCCCTAGTGTTAGATCCAGCTTCTGTACCAAGTCATCACGCAAAGGACGTGAACACCGTGCTGAAGGACCTTAACATAATTACCACCGCTGTAATAGCCCCCACGACGCTAATGCACGTCCACTCATTGAACGTTACCTTTAAGGAAAAGGTAAGCAAGGAAGACGTAATCAACGTGTTGCTCAACACTCCAAGGTTAGTAATGGTTAGTTCTAAGTCTAAGGTTTCCTCCACTGCCGAGGTAATAGAGACTGCAAGGGACTTAGGTAGGGCAAGGAACGACATAAAGGAGGTAGTTGTATTTGAGGACTCGGTCTACGTCAACGGAAACGAACTCATCTTAACGTATGCTGTACACCAGGAGTCCATAGTTGTCCCAGAGAACGTCGACGCAATAAGGGCAATGCACGGAATACCGGCTGAGGAGTCAATTAGTACAACTAATAAGACCCTAGGAATAATTGGGGGATACCTAATATGACCTACGAGCCTACCTACAAGGTAAGCCTATGGTTTAGGAGGGTGCTAGTGCCCATCGACGGGTCAGAGAACAGCATGAGAGCGCTGGATCTAGCTGAGGACTTCAGCTTGAGATACGGCTCTAAGGTTACGGTGATCTACGTGTGTCATAACTGCGATGACGCTGAGGTCATAAAGAAAAAGGTGGAGGAAAGGATTGGTAATAAGATAGAGTACGAACTCAAGGTCGTTAACGCTGGGAAGGACTCAAGCATAGCTAACGAGATATTGAAGGCAATTTCTGAGGACACTTACGATGCCGTGATACTGGGGGCCAGGGGTACATCGGTAAACAGCGACATTAACATAGGCTCTACGGCGTTGTCAATAGTAGCTAACGCTCCCATCACCGTTATAACTGTCAGATGATCAATGGTATAGTCTTCGAGGACTTTAGGTCGACGTTGAAGGTGTACTTAACGTCAAGGAACTTGCTCCTAAGCTCCAAGACTTTTCTTTTTATTTCCTCGGGGTTCTTTCCTTCTACCGTCTGTTTCATGAGCTCAGCTATTTCTTCCATTTCCCCTTCCTTCATTCCGTACCTTGTCATCTCCTGAACTCCTATCCTTATACCGCTTGGGTCGTTTACAGCTTCTGGCAGGTCATAAGGAAGGAGGTTCTTGTTGACGATTATGTTGACGTTTTCGAGCATCTTTGCTACTTTAGCTCCTCCACCGAAGTTCTTCACGTCTACTGCTATCTGGTGGCTCTTAGTGAAGCCCAGATGCTCAGCGATCACCTTGAACCCCCTCTCCACTAGGGCCGTCGCCAAGGCCTTAGCGTTCTTGACTATTTGGCTTGCGTAGTCCCTCCCAAAGTACTTCATTTCTATCGCGGTAACTGCTGTTGCTGGGAGCCTGTGCAAATGGTGGTTGCTTACAAACCACGGGAAGATCGTCCTAGATACTTGTTTATACAACTCCTCGTCGTTGGTAACCAACAGTCCTCCCTGGGGTCCTGGGAAGGTCTTGTGGGTAGACGCTGTCACCACGTCTGCTCCATCTTCCAGGGGATTTGGCCACACCTTTCCAACAACTAATCCATAAACGTGGGCAGTGTCGTACACTAGCTTTGCGTTGACGGAATGGGCCGCGTCAGCTAGTTCCTTGGTAGGATGTGGGAAGAGGAAGAGGCTAGCTCCAAGGACTACAAACTTGGGCTTTATTTCTTCGATCATCTTCACTGCCTTGTCTACGTCTACGTTCATCTTGTCAACGTCAAAGGGCATTTCTATGTGCTCTATTCCCAAGGCGCCAAGAGTTCCATACTTAGTGTGACTAACGTGAGCCCCGGCTTGCACCCTAGTTATCAAGGCCTTATCCCCTGGATTCGCCAGAACCCTGAAGACAGCTGCGTTGGCAATTGTCCCACTTGTGGCCCTTAAGTCGGAGTACTTACTGGGGGTAATCTCGTTTATTAGGTCCATGGTCATCGTCTCTATTTCGTCAACATACTTAGTCCCTTGGTAATACCTCTTGTACGGCTTTCCCTCAGCGTACCTTGACATAAAGTCGCTCATGTAGACGGCCTCAGCCAGTGGGCTCATGACGTTCTCAGAAGCGATAAGGTTTATTGTTTCAGTCCTCCTCCACTTGTTCTGTTCCCTCGTTATTTCAATTACCTTTTCCAGCTCCTTAGGAACATCCATGTGGAAAAAGGGGAAAGAAACAAATTAAGCTTTTATGTTTCTGCCTAGTCTCTTGTGGGCTCTCCCCAGTTCTTTATTTGCCAGAGCTGCCAGCAAGTTCAACTCCCCTGCTAATACTGCTGCAGCTATGATTTCAGCGAACTTTTTGGCGTTAGCCCCTGGAGGATTACCGCTCCCTTCAACGCCCATGATGCTCAAGGCCTCTCTTTGGGTCGGTAGCCTAGTCCCGCCACCAACTGTGCCTACTTCGAGCGACGTCAACGTCACAGACACGTAGAGGTCTCCGTCTCTTACCTCAGTCCACGTGTAGCCAGAGCTACTTTCCACAACTTGTGCCATGTCCTGCCCCGTGGCAAGGAAGATTGCAGCTATTATGTTAGCGAAGTGAGCGTTAAACTGGAATATGTTCCCAGCCCTTGCGCTCCCCAGCCAGTTCTTCCTTAAGTTGACCTCGTGGATCTGTTCCGCGGTAGTATGAAGGTCTTTCTCCACCACCTCCTTGGGTATTGTTATCTCTGCTGACACCGTTTTTCCTCTCCCAAAAACGCTGTTTATCATGGACTGCTTCTTGTCACTGCACATATTTCCGCTTACTGCGATGCATTTTGCGCCTCTGAAGTTCTCCTCAATGTACCTGCACACTTCCTCTGAAGCTAAGGTGGCCATGTTCATCCCCATAGCGTCCCCGGTCTCAAACACTAGCCTTAACCACACGTTGTTGGCAAGGGAAAATACTTGGACGTCCTTTAGCTTACCGTGAGAAGTTGTGCTCTCCGCTACTTCCCTTATCTTTTCCATGGAAGAGTAGACCCACTTCACGAAGTCGTGGGCGTCTCTAATGGATTTAAACTTGAACACTGGGGCCCTAGCCATTCCGTCGAAGAAGATTTTCGTAGTTACTTCTCCTGCCTCTCTAAGGGTCTTCATACCCCTGTTAACGCTGGCTATTAGAGCTCCTTCAGTAGTAGCCAATGGGACGAAAAAAATCTCCCTTAGCGTAGTCCCCGTTTATTCTGACTGGGCCAGCGACTCCAAGGGGTACTTGGACTCCACCTATTACGTTTTCGGCGTTCCTGCCTTTCACTTCAGCGTAATCTATGATAGTGGATCCAATTGACGGTAGCTTCGCCCCCGTCATCCTCTCTAGGGCTAACCTTCTGGCTACCATGGCGGCGTTTGCTTCGAGGTAATTGTCGACTTCGTGTAGGGAAATTTCTCCCTTAACGACCTTTTCCACTATTTCATCTATTTGGCTCATTTTCCACCAACCTAAACTTGACGCCATACTCTATTAAACCATTAGTGGAGTCTGCCCTAATCCTCCTTATGGTGGCCTCAACTCTAGCTCCCTCTCTTAAGTTTTCGTCTACGTCCGTTAACGGTGCCACGATCTCAATTCCTTCGTCGAGCTTTATCAGCCCAATATAGCTTGGCTGCACCTTTTCCATTCCAGGAAGGGACTGGTAGTTGACGGTATAACTAATTAACGTGCCCTTACCTGACAGCCTAACCTTTGTTACCTTAGTAGAGCCGCACTTATTACACACATCTCTAGCTGGGAACATTACGTTACCACATGATGTACACTTGGCGGCAATTAGCCTATACATTGTTTCTTTATTTCTCCATACTTGGGGTGGGAAGATCTTCACCTTTCTCACCTGGAGAGATATGTTAAGAAGGAACTGTAACCTAAGTCGTCAGTGGAGACCACTAGTGCCTTCTCTACTCCTTGGGCCCTCCTACCTGGAAATTCGCCGGAAAGCTGCATTGCAGCCTCTATCAGTTGGTATATTCCTGTAGCTCCGCCGGGATACCCCCTAGACTTAAGTCCTCCGCTGAAGTTAACTGGCACGCTCTCGATTTCCTCCAGCGACTTACCCCTAGTGAATCCCAGTTCCTCAAGTATTAGGGCAGCTTGTATGCTATAAGAGTCGTGGACCTCTAGGTAGTCGAATTTGGGCCTGCCCATCTTGGCGAAGGCACCCCTTAGGCTTGGGATTCCATCCATCTCTAAGTGGCCCGAAGAAGAGGACACATCCTTGACCTTTACGTCGCTATCTCCTATTTTCTTCGCAACGTCTTCCGACGCCAATAGCACGGCTGCAGCCCCGTCTGCCCTAGCTGCGGTATCGAAGAGCCTCAAAGGCTCAGAGATTAGTTGGGAGTTCTTTACAGCGTCCTTGTCAACTTGGAACTTAAGATAGGCGTAGGGATTTTCGGAACCGTATTTGTGCATAAGGTAAGGCCAGTTGACGAAGTAGTCGTAATCGACGCCGTATTTTTTCATGTAAATTTTCATCCTAAGTGCCGAATAGGACTGGGGAAGTATCCCGACCCTGCTCTCGTACTCCTCCTCCATGTTCTGTAGAAGGATCTCGTTGAGGTAGGAGCTAGGAAAATCGGATAGCTTCTCTGCCCCAATAATTAGCACAGTCTTCACGCTGCCGCTCTTGATCATTTTATACGCAGCGTAGATCGAGGCTCCTCCGCTTGAGTCTCCGCTTTCAACTCTAAACGAGGGGGAAGCGAACCCAAGGGCTCTTGCGATCTTTGAGGACAATAGTACCTGGTTAGCGGTCTTCTCGGAGTAGCTGTTAGCTATTAGTACTACGTCTGGTTCAACTTTCTCCTTGAGGTTCTCGAATATGCTCTTTGCCGCTGCTAATCCTAGTTCAGTTAAACTGGCTTCATAATATCTGTCCACCCTTATCATCGAATACGAGGAAACAACTACTTCCATCACTCGTACACCTTGTACTTGTTAGTGTACTTAGCGTAAGTGGAGTAGCTCACTAATTTCTTGTTCTGTATGTAGTACTCTACCGATGGGCTCAGCTTCTGCCTCTCAAGCACTTTATCGGTTACTAGGAAGCTATAGGCATCCGCTCCGGCCCCGCTACCGAAGGGAGCCACCAGTATCCTCTGCCCGGGCTTTGCCACGTCAAGTACCTTAGCGAAACCAAGAAGAGCAGATGCATTGTAAGGGTTTCCTATATACGGGGAGACGAGCCCCTGTTTTACCTTCTCAGCTGGTACGCCCAGCTTTTTGGCAACTTGAAGTGGGAATTTGCCGTTCGGCTGGTGGAAAACAAAGTAGTCGAAGTCGGACAGCTTTAGTCCAGACTCTTCCAAGAGCTTGTTGACGGCGTTGATTATGTGGGCAAAGTATGCAGGCTCTCCTGTAAAGGCCTCTCCGTGGAGGGGATATGGCATTCCGTCCCTCCTCCAGAAGTCCGGCGTATCAGAGGTGTACGAGGCTACAGCCTCAGCTATAGCGACGGACTCGTTTGCTCTTCCCACAACGAAGGACACCGCTGCCGCTCCAGATCCCAACTCTAAAATGTCACCAGGGTTTGACTGAGCCGTATCAGAGCCCACAACTAGAGCGTATTTGACTTGTCCTGCCTCTACCATCGAGAGTGCCATCTTTAGCCCAGCTGAGGCAGCCCTGCACGCGAACTCCAGGTCTGCTGATAGGGAAAAATTAGAGATGCCAAGCGCGTCTACCAAGAAAGAGGAAGTCGGCTTGACCGCGTAAACCTTTGACTCTGAGCCGAAAAGTACTACCCCTATTTCCTCTGGGTTTACCCTAGCCCTGTTAATAGCGTTAATTGATGACTCAAACGCCATAGTAGTTGAGTCCTCATCTGGGCCTGGGACGGACTTTTCTGAAAACCCTAGTGTCTTAACAATCCCGGGCTCTTTTCCCCAAGTTGAGGCTATTTCATCGACTCTTACTCTGTATTTAGGAACGTAACTTCCCCAACCTACTATCCCGCTAGCCATCTTTTCTATTCTGGAAGCCGTTTTTTAAAACTTTTCTACAATTGTCTATACCCCTATAGACAGTTGTCGATAAAAATAAAAACACTGGCAAATTAAAAAAACTCGATGATGAGTCCAAAAAACTCGATTTGTGAGAGAGCCCAGCTCACTCTGAACTCCTATCAGCGTAGAACACTTGGTATTTCCTCGGTTTTAGGTTGTCCACTATAAACTTGAACGCCGCCTGAGGGTCGCTGTGCTCTCCGCACGTGTATACGTCAAGCGTGGCGTAGTTGTACTCGTTCCACGTATGGAGAGCTATATGGCTCTCTTCCACGAGCGCTATAACAGATACTCCGCCCTTCTTGCCTCCGAAACTCCAAGCCTTAACTTCCACTAGGTTCATATTAGCTATCTTTACTGCCTCTAGAACAAGTTCCCTTAAGTATTCCTTATCGTTAAGTATCGCGGGATCGATGCCGTATAGATTCCCAAAAACGTGCTTTCCTATTATTCTATCTTCTCTGTAGAAAGGAGTTTGGAACGAGGCTTGTTCTGACATCTTCTTTTCTTGTGCCCCCTTGCTAAGATTCAAAACCATGATTTATAAATCTGACTTTCGTTTTTCTCCTTGGAGATAACGATTTCTAATCTAAGGTAGTATTACGAAATCCGTACACTGACCCGCTCCCTGCCCTAAAGGGCGAGGGTTCTGCCAGGGTCTTGAGCGTTACCCCCCTTTAAGGGAGTTACTCCGTTACATATGACGAGGAAGGAAAGAGGCTCACTCAATGCGCCAACAATTTTCTTAGCTACTTGTTTCACGACGTTGAGAGCGCCATTAACGTCGCTGTGAATCTTATGACTAAAAGGACAGTCAGCTACTCCCCTAGGCTTCCTCAAACTTCAACGTTATGGTAAGCGCATAGCCGCGAGGTGTTGTACTCGACGACTAGAAACGTCTTTACGCCGTTACTCGTAAATCTTGTTCACTATTGTGTCTATTAACTTGCGATAAGTCCAGATATTTGAAGTAAACTCGTTGCCCACCACGTGGATCTCTAAACGTCCTTGAACGCCAAACCACCTTAATCTACCTTCAAAGGGTATCTTCATTTTCTAACCCTTCAGAAAGATTACTCACCTTACCTCATCAACTTCATAGTGATCTTGCCTAACTACTAGGATCAACTTCCTCTTTCCGCCTTCTTTCCAGTAGTCTGGCGGTGAGACGCGATTGATAAATGGTGATTTTTGTTTTAGCAACGAGAAGAAGGACGACTAAGCCTCGTTGTTCTTCTGTAAAACATCTTGTGCGTTAACCCCTAGAACGTTCTTGTACTTCTCGTAATACTTTTTCCACGTGTCCTTGAGGTCCACTTTCTTTTGTTGAAAGAATTGTTGCCTCCTTTCGTAGTTTGCCTCGTTCCACAGCTTTGCAGTCACGTCAGCTAATTTCGTCAATTTCCTTTGTTGGTACCCGTTAGGAAATAGTCTCATAACGATGGTTCTGACGCTTCCCCCTGGCATTGCGAGGGCAATCAGCTCCCGCTCCTTATCTTTAGGAAATTCACCAGAGAGAAGCGCCACAAAATGAATTTGTTTTTTAGTTGTTTAAAACATTTTGGTTTGCTTTTATAGTAACTTATCACGCCTTAGAAGGCGAGGTCTGTCGTTCTTTTTATCGCTGTACCAGCAGTTTCAAAATAGTGTGGCGGACCCGGCGGGATTCGAACCCGCGACCACCGGCTCTCTTCGTGGCTTAGGAGGCCGGCGCTCTATCCTGGCTGAGCTACGGGTCCACTCCTCTAATAAAGATGCTACCCGTTTTAAATGTTTTCTCAGCTAAGCAACGAGCTAATCTCGACCAATGGGATGTTGCTGTCCTTCAAGAAATCAAAGAGAAGGTTTGCTATCATCTTGGACTTCATAGCTACGACGAAGTCGTTGCTTACTACAGCCTTGTTCCTCAGGATGACCTCTTTGTCCGTCTTTGTCGTAGTGAGCGCCCTAATGCCTCTCCTTCTGAGTTCATTTGCCATTTCCCCGCTGCGGCTCACTTGTGAATCTAGGAGTATCTCAAACCTAATCCTCTTCCACTCACAGTACTCAGAAAAAAGTATCAACATGTCAAGGACCCTACTGTCTCCCTTTTTCTTTCCTAATCCTAAATCCCGTATTAATCCATCGTCACATAGGAAGGCCATGTCGTTGTCAAGAACGTTGAGCAACGTGATCGCTACGTTAAAGCCATCAATTACCACTTCCTTCTCTTGTGTCATCTTTTTCCTAACTTGGGATATCTCTTCCTCGCTGTGGACGCATCTGTAAAGGAGTAGCCTCTGAAGCTCGTCCAAAAAATACCTTGAGGAAATGACGTTAAGGGCTACCTCCCTGCTGTAGCCCCTGTTCAGAAGGTACTTGTAGTCCTTAAGTGCTTCTCTTAACTCCCTGCTTAATAGCGTCAATTACCTCACTTTCGTTGAGCTTGACAAAGCTCACGTTACAGTACGTTCCCTTTCCTCCTCCCTTTCCTCCCAGTTTCCTCAAGTTCTCGAGTATTCCGTCAACCTTTAAGTCGTTGGACGTGGCTACTTCTACTACGTATCTGCCGTTGATGCTGTAGAAGTTAACAGCTACCTTGGAGGGCTCTAGCGTGAACCTCCTCATAACCTCCTTAGTGACCTCCTGGTCATCTACTCCCTTTAACACCATCATCTGGACGCCGTTAAACACCTCCTTGCTGGAGTTCTGTAGGAGGTACTCTACGTACTTTCTTCTATACCCGCTCAGTAGCTCCTCTGTCCTCCTCTTTTCCTCAACGAACCTCTGTAACCTCAACTCTAGTTGGCTCTGATCTACTCCTAGGATCTCGGACACCTTGTTTACCTTTTCCTCGACCTTCCTCGCGTAATCGGACACCATGTCTCCAGCTACGTACTCTAGCCTTATTACGCCGTCCTGGATTTTCTCCACGTTGATTACCTTGATTGCCCCTATTTCGCTAGTGTTGGATACGTGAGTGCCTCCACAACTTTCTACGTCCCAGTCCTTAATCTCGAGTAGCCTTATTGTGGCCTTATTGGGGACTCCTCCTTCGTATATTGAGACCCCGAACTTCATTTCAGCTTCCGTCCTGTTCATCTCAATGGGCTTTACTGGTCTCCTGTCGTTTACGACGAAGTTGGCCAGGTCCTCTAGCTTCTTCACTTCCTCTGGGGTCAGCATCTTGTAGTGGGTTATGTCAAGTCTAGCCTTTTCTGGACTCTTCTCAGCTCCCGCCTGCCATACGTGATCTCCTAGTAGCTTCTTCGCTGCCGCCAACACTACGTGTGTTGCTGTGTGGTGCCTCATTAGCCTATATCTCCTCTGCCAATCTATCTCTCCCTTTATAGAATCTCCTGGGGAAACCTTTGGCTCCCTGTCTAGTACGTGTACTACTACATCGCCCACCTTCTGCGTGTCCACAACGTTGTACTTCTCCTCACCTATAATTATTACCCCCTTGTCTCCCAGCTGTCCACCTCCCTCAGGGTAGAACACTGTTCTGTCCGCGACCAAGTAGTTCTTGTACACCCCTACTACCTTGCCCTCAAATGTCCTGAGGTATTGGTCTTCGTAGTAGAGCTTCCTCGTAGGTGGCAACTTAGATGCAAATTCGACGGCGTCTTTAGGTAGCCTAGCCTTTTCCTTATCTCCCTTTATAGGCGAGGTTTGATGTTTCTTTGCCACTAGTGCGTAGAAGTTAAACGGTATCTGCACTTCCTTACCCTTCTTTTTGAGCTCCTCCGCCACGAACTCTGGGGGTATCCCTTGGGAATCGTAAAGCTGGATCAGATCTTCAGTAGTTATCTCCTGTTTCCTTACTAGGGAAGAGGCTATAGAGGACGCCCTATTCACCGTCTCCCTGAACTTCTCTTCCTCGTTCTCTATGACGTCAAGGATGTACTCTTTGTTCTTCAGGAGTTGCGGGAAGTCCTCTGCCCAGTAATTGATCTGCTCCAATACTAACTCGGAAAGTCTAGTGTCTGATCCAAGCATCTTAATCGTCCTTAAGGCCCTCCTAATCAGTAGCCTCCCTAGGTAGCCTTCACCGGAGCTTGAGGGAACCAGTCCATCCGCTAGCATCATGGCGATGGTCTTCGTGTGGTCAAGTACTTGGAAGACCCTAGCTGCCCTAGTTAGTTCCAAGTCCACTTCCTCGTACTTCTCCCCCACTGCCTTAGCCACTTCCTTCCGGTGGAGCTTTATGGTTTCCGGATGGTCTGTGTCTATCCTGCCAGCTAGCTTTGCAGCCACCTTAAGCATTTCCTCGTTGACTGGGGGTTGACCGAGCTTCTTGAAGAACGTGTAGACCATGTTGCCGTATATGGCGTGGAATGAAGTTGGCGTCTTCTGCGTAAACCAAGCAATTCTCTCTATTCCGTATCCTGTGTCAACAATCTTCAGCTTTAAGGGAACGTACTGTCCGTCCCTTATCTCGTACTGCATGAACACTAGCGTAGCTAGCTCTAGACCTCCTACTGTGACCTCAAAGGAAGGGCCAGCGTTGCCCCCTCCTTCCCACCACGACTCCTTGAAATTTAGGAGCTCCTCCGGTATCTTAAGCTCCTGCGTAAAGAACTCCTTAGCGTACTCCACTGTCTCGTCCTTCCAGTACACGAATTTATCCGGATAATTGAAGGCGTGGTGGCCTCCCATTTCAAAGGTAGTCAAGTGTCTTCCAAAGGTTACCCCGACGTTGTCCACGTCTTCCAGCCTTATGCATGGCTGGGACACTACCAGGGGGTTTGCAGGAGGAGGGACTAGTCCACTGGTGACGTGAGGTTGGAAGTCCACTATGCTTGCAATGGTTAGGTAAAGGTCGTCCCTCCACCTTGCCAAGACAGGCTTAGGAGGTATCACCTCGTGGCCATGCTTTTTAAAGAAGTTAAGGAACAAGTTTCTCGCTTCTCTTACGCTCAACTTTAGGTCGGAAATGTTCATGTCAAGAAAGTCGTAGTCAGAGCAAGGTATGTCAGCGCAGTTATCTCTCTCTTTGTCCTTTGTCCAGAAAGGAGTCTTACATGACTTGCATATCTTTCTAGTGTAGTTGTTCTCGAACAGCCTGACCTTGTACTCGCTTTCGCTTACGTGCATGAAAGAAAGGTAACTAAACGAAAATTAAAAAGTATGCATAAAAAAGTGTGAACTCTTTTTAGCCGAATAGGGAGGATAAGCCTCCAGCGATCTCTTCTTCGCTTGGTCCTTTCTTCTCCTCTTCCTCTTTCTTCTCCTCTTTAGCTTCCTTCTTCTCCTCAGTCGCAGCAGGAGCTGGTGCAGCCGCTACTGGCATGGCTGCAGCGTTCTTCAGCACCTCGTCTATGTTTACTTCCTTTAACGCGGCAACGACAGCCTTTATCCTTACGTCATCAGCCTGGACGCCAGCAGCCGTTAAAACGTTCTTCAACGACTCTTCAGTTATCTCCTTCTTTGCTGCATGTAATAGTAAACTTGCATATATGTACTCCATATCTTATCACCTTAGTTAAGTTGGTGACCATATAAAAAGCTTTGTTATCCAAATAGGGAGGATAAGCCTCCAGCGATCTCTTCTTCGCTTGGTCCTTTCTTCTCCTCTTCCTCTTTCTTCTCCTCTTTAGCTTCCTTCTTCTCCTCAGTCGCAGCAGGCTTCTGTGTCACTTGTATGCCTAGGTTTGCCTTATCGTTGATAGCAGCTGCCAGAGCGTAGGCTTTAGCCATGGCCTTAGAGAACACAATGCTCGCCGTCTCCTTTGTCACGAAACCTATTTCCCCTGCCAAGTTCAAAGAGTACATCTGCGCCTTGGTTAAGCTTATCTTCAGCACCTCTGGTACTGGGTACGCAATCTCAACTCCTAGGCCTAGGGCATTCCTGTAAGCCTCTAGCACTTGCGCCTTGTAATCGTCTACTTTGATCACTAGTTGGTCTTTGGGGATCACTAACCCTTCGTGATAAGCGGCCTTTATTGCCAACTTTATGTAAACCGGCATTATACCCAGCTTTTGTAGTATGGGTATTGCCTCAGCCGGGATTGGGTCTCCTGGTTTGGCTATTACTGTGTCCTTTGCCACTGCTATTTTACCGTCCTGAACTCTGGTTTGTACCTTTAGCTTACCGAAAGTGCTCAGTATGGGACCTGCTGGCATTCCAGTGTCTCCTGCAGGGATTACCACTTCTTCCTCTGCTATGTCTCCTGGGACTGCGTATCTCTTCAGCTTAAACTTGTCTATGTTCAGCGCAAGTGTGAACGGGTTGTCGTTGCTGAACAAGAAACCGTTGGTTCCGGTCAAATATTGGTCTAACTTAGATACGTCTATACCAGCCTCCTTTGCAGCCAGTCTGAATAGGGTGTTCTTAGAGACCTTTATGACCGAGTTCTTCCTGAACTTTTTCCTTATTTCGTGGAACTTATCAGCCGGAAACTTGTTGAGGTCTATGATGAGCACAGTATTATACGTCTTAAGGAGTTCAGTTAGCTCCCTTACTTCGTCCTTTTTCCACTGGGGGATTTTCCTCTGTTGTAAGGACATCATGAGCTATCACTTTAGCTTGATCTCCACTGGTTTACCCATTGTGGTTTTTATGTATATAGCTCTTACGTTAGACGGACCCTTAATCTTGGCCTCTATAGCGTTTAGTACTGCAACGGCGTTCTGGGCGAGGGCTTCAGGCTTCTGGTCTTCTGTGCCTATGAAAACTTGAGTCTGTGGTTGGTCTTTGGTCTTGACAATTGTAGACCTCTTGAACCTGAGAATGTACTCAGTAACATCTGAGGAGTTAGGTAAGGGAGTGGGGAACTTACCCCTGGGACCTAAAGCAGGTCCCAAAACCCTTCCTGCGATCGCCATGGACTCTTGGGAGATGAGGAACCAGTCGTTACGTGACGCTAACTTTTTCACTGCCCTTTTCTGTCCAGCTAGCTTCTGGAGTTCCTCTTTGCTCAAGATTACCTCTGGCTCCGCTTTCTTTGCGGACTCAGTTTGCTCAAAGGACGGCACCACTAGGACCTTCTTTGGCTTTGAAGGAGGGTTGGGCAAAACCACTATTTCCCTTAACTTTAGCTCTCCCTTTTTTATGTCAACGTCCTTAAACGTTACTATAAGTTCCACGCTCTGCTTGAAACTCCTCTTTGGGTTGTTCTGCTCAGAAATGGCCAGGGAAACTGCCTCTGCTATTTTTTCCTGAGGAACGAGCATGATCAATCACCTTTAGCTACTTTCCCACTTCTCTTCATATTTAGATAATAAGTTATCGTATTTACCCTCCTCTACTTCCTTGACTAGGTCCTTAGGGCTCTTTCCGTCCACTGTGAGCCCTATGGTGTAGGCTGTGCCGAGTATTGACTTTACAGCGGACTTAAGCGTCTTGGCAGTAAGCGATGGTTTCTTAGTAATTGCCACGTCCAACACGTCCTCCATGGAGATGTTTCCTATTTTCTTGTGCATAGGGTCTCCTGAGGGCTCTTGTGCGCCAGCTTTCCTCAAGAGGAGGGAAGTGGTGGTCGGGATTCCAACGCTGACCTCGAAGTTCTTCGTGTCCGTGTCAATCTCTATTGTGACTGGAACTGACATACCCTTGAACTGGGCAGTGACTTCATTTATCTTCTTTACTACCTCTCCTACGTTAAGCTTGTACTGTGAAAGGGTAGGGCCCAGAGGGGGGCCTGGCTTTGCGTTACCACCTTCAACTACTATTTTAAGCGTTTTTTTGGGCATACATTATCACCTTAACTCCTCTTCGAGGGCTTAACCTGATCTACGGGCATAGTTACTTGTAATGGAAAAGCCGACTCTAAAATATTTAACACTACTTCTCCCTTAGCTTGGTCGTATCTGACAACTTGCGCTTGCATCCCCCTGAAGGGGCCAGACACTACCTCTACGAGGTCCCCCTCCTTTACGCTCGGACCTGCGACCCTCTTAGCTATGAGCTTGGCTATGTCGTCCTTAGGTACAAGACCAGGGGCGATCCCCCTAACGTGCCTTATTCCAGTTATGAGGAGCTTGATAACGTGGGGCCCCCCAGCTTCAATTACAACGTAACCCTTAAGCCTGGGAAGTACCAAGATGGAGTAAACGTCCTTTAAGTTGTTTGTCCTTATCCTCTCTTCTAGCATTAATGCTACGTTTACTTCCTGCCCCCCAGTTACCTTAACTGCGTAGTAGTTCCTTGTTTTAGTCTCCAATTCCGTTCACCCAATGAGGTAAGTCACAGCCAATTGGATTAGGAAAGCTAGGACGCCCACGAATACCATGACGGCAAGGGTAACCTTTAAGTTCAGCATAAAGAGGTCTCTGTCGGGCTTTTTGGACACAGAGATTATCTTCCTCCACTCCTCTGGTAACTTTTTGATCTCCTCGATAATGTCCATATATAACTCATGGGGCACTTAAATTATTAATTTAACGGAAAAGCCTTTCCAAAAACCAAGATGGACTAAAGGGAAATAGGTCATCGTACTCCTGGCCCACCCCTATGTAAATTACTGGTTTCTTCAACTCGTGGGCCAAGGAGAGCACTATTCCACCCTTAGCGTCTGCATCCACCTTAGTGAGGATGACCGCGTCGTACCCTACGGCCTCCTCGAAGAACTTAGCTTGTTGTAGGGCATCGTTTCCTGCCAGAGCGTCCAGTACTAGGATCCTGAAGTTGGGCTTAGCCACCCTCATTATCCTCTTTAGTTCCTCGGTGAGATCCTTATCTGTGTGCATCCTCCCCGCTGTGTCTATTAAAACTACGTCTATCCTCCTGCTCTTAGCTGATTGGATCGCGTCAAATGCAACAGAAGCGGGGTCACTGCCGTACTTACCCTTGACAATGGGGACCTCAAGCTTCTTAGCGTGGATAGCCAGTTGTTCCTGGGCAGCCGCTCTGAAAGTGTCCGCTGCGGCTATTATCACGGTTAGTCCGTTTTTCTTCAAGAGGTTCACGAACTTCGCTATGGTTGTAGTTTTTCCCACTCCGTTGACGCCAAAGAAAACCACCACGAAGGGCTTAGGCGAATTCTTAATCTTCTCTATCACGTCATAACCTAGGGTATTAGAGGAGAGGATCTCACTTAAGGACTTTTTTAACGACTTTTTTACTAGCTCTTCTACGTCCTCGCTCCTGCTTACCTTCTGCCCTATTAATGAGTTCTTCAAGTCCTCTAGTATCTTGTCTGTAACCTCCATGGACACGTCGCTTTCCAGTAGCTCGAGCCTTAGTTCCTCTATTAGGTCAGCTATGTCCTCCTCCTTGATCTCCTTGAACCTCAGTCTGCTGAAGATGTTTATTCTGTCAGATAGTCTTTGCTTCTCTTGCTTAACTGGCTCCTCTTTCTTCACTTCAGGGGGAGTAGGTTCTGGTTGTAAAGTAGGTTGGACTACTTCTGCGTCCTTTTGCGAGGGGGATTTTTCTGGCGGCGCTTGCGCGTTAATTTCGCTCTTCTGTTCAACCTTTTCTTGCTCAACTTTCTGTTCGGTTATTTGAGGGGGCTGAGGGGCCTCTTTCTCTTCTGTCTTTTCAGTTTCTTCCTCTTTTCCAAGGAGTTTTCTAGAAAAATCAGAAAACGCTTTCTTTAGTTTGTCGAAACAAAATTATCCACCTTTTTGCTGTTGAGCTTGTATGCTGTTGAGGATTTCGGCTATCTGGGCGTAAGCGTTAGCGCTCTCCGTTAACCTCTTGTTAACTTCTTGAAGTGAGGCATTTAATTCGTTCTCTCTTTCAGATAAGATTTTGACCGCTACGTCAGGCGTGACCTCAGCGTAATATGAGAGGCCCAAGTACACCAAGACCTTGTCTATAGACACTTGGGACGTCTTGAGCATTAGGAAGTTTCTCTTGTCCCCTGACAAATACATCTCCTTTTGCGGGTTCTTTAGCTCCTCGAGGGCGTCCTTTGCGCTCTTGATGGCTGAAAGGGAGTCCAAAAGCTCAGCTTGCAACTTCTGTAGCTCGTCTATCTGCCTCTTCAGGAGGTCGGCTTGAGCTAGCAAGTCCTCCAAGGATATTATAGTTCTTCCCTTTTCGTCTGACATGGCTTTTCACATAATAACTTTGTTTAACTTAGAAATATCTCTTATGTATTTATCTGGAACGTGTTCCGGGTTTACCTCTTTTACCTCTTCGATCTTAATGTTAGCCCTCTTGATCTTGTTCTTACTTCCAAAGTCGCTGTACAGCTTCTCTATTGCCTGTTTCTCGTTCAACGCTCTGATGTACTTCACGAACTTCTGCTTTGTCGGGAAATTGGTTACGTTAAATATCGCGGTTCCCCTTATTTCGTAAGTTTTCACTTCACTCATCTCAATCACCAAATGCTCTCTGGATTCTTAAAATCTCTGGACCCGTAGTAGATGTTCCTACCAACACCCCTTTATAGTTAGCGATTAATCCACTCCTTATGAACGCGCTACCGAAGTTCACGGTGCCAACCTCTATTTTCACCTTAAACAGCTTTGAGAGCTCGTTAACTTCCTCGTCTGTGGCGTCTATGTGTACAAGCCCCCCTTTAGTGGTGACGACTCCAACCGAGCCCACGGTTATCACGTTGGCAATAGTGCCCCTCCTTATCTCGTCCACCTGGAGGGCCTCCTTTATCCCCTTTATCTCAGCGTCAGTGAGCTCCGGGTACACAAGAGCTCCCCTGTCGTTTGCCAAAATGATGTTACCTAAGGCTGTGGCCCTCAACTGGAGGACTTCAACCCTTACGTCCTTCGCCCTCTCCTTTATCTCCTTAATCTCCTCGTCCTTGGCTATCTTGGGCAGGAGTATGGCATTGGAATTTCCATTCATGAAAATGCCAAGTAAAAAACTATTTGCTATGCTCGTCTCAATGATCTCGGTGTTAAGGTTGTTAACGATGGCCTCCTTAGTAGAGTTGTCGATGTTTTTTGGCACAAAAGTGTATTTATTGTTAGTAAATATGTAAACTCCTATGTTGTCCGTCCCAAAGACGCTAATCCTCTGGATATTCATTTCTCTTTAACTGCGTATTTCACTAAAAATGTTTTTTCTCCAACCTTTGTAACAACCACTCTGACCCTTGAGTCGACCTTCTCCTTGTTCCTTGCTATTATTGACGCCAGCACGGGATCCAAGATTACCTTCTCAGCGCCGAAGTGCCTAGCAACAGTCTCCCTTATTATGCGTAGGGCCCTCCTTGCCCTATTCGTCCTTTTTCCCATTATTACCTTTCTCAAATTTATGACCATTTCGAAGTTGTCCTTCTCCTTCATGGCGTTACACCTTTAGGTCGTTTCTCCTCCAATCCCTCCTAATGGGGTTTAACCTGAATTTTCCATTTGTCCTGATAACCACCCACGCTGGAACGGGACTGTTCGACTTTAATGCCCTTGCCAACCTGTTCTTCTTTCCAGCTGGCTTGTTTCTGCTCATTTCCATCCCCTTTCCCTGATCTGTATTTTGAAGTCCTTTTTATTTTGATTGGCTATTTGGGCAAGTAGCTCCTTTAGCTCGTCGTCGGTAATGGGCACTTGAATCCTGCCAGCTTGAGCTAGGGCTATGAGCTGGTCTTCCAGGGAGGAAGCGATCTCTGGCCTCACTAGCTTTACGTTGTTTAGCCTTTGCCTGGCCTCAGGCGTTAAGATGACCCTAAGTATTGCCTCCTTTCTAGCCTCTAACTCAGCCTTTCTGCGCTGCTCTTCCGCTGCTCTCTTGCTCTCAACTTCTGCCCTCCTCCTCAACAATTCCTGAAGCTCCTGGTCTTCGTACTCGTCAGAGGAAGACATAGCCTATCACTCTAGGTATTTCTTCAAAGAAGGATTCTTGTCCGCCAAGTCTATAAATATTTCGTATGCTAACTTGTCTAAAAGCGACTTTCCTCTAGGCGAGAGCGCTCTTCCCTCCTTGGTCTTTACTACTAGCCCAGCTTTCTCCAGTTGTTGTAGTATCAGCCTTGCTGAATGCGTGGGAGCTCTAACTGTCCTAGGAGGACGAGTTCCCCTCCTCTTTAAACCTCCGTAGATTACCTGAGCTTTACTAAGGCCAAATGGACCGTTTAAGTACAGTTTTCTCATTAAAGAAGCAGTCCTTATGTACCACCAGTTTTCTACGTCATCTGGCAGTCTTTCCTTGAAGCTTGCCGTCTTGGCAAAGTAACTCCATTCAGGAGGCTTAACTTCCCTTACGTTGTTCTTTATGTAATCAGCGACCTTGTTGATCAGAACGTCTGCTGGAACCATGTTAACCGTGATCATTTTGTTTCATATCTAGCTCATCTCTAAGGTTTAAAAGTTAATCTCATACAATACTTGATGATGAGGATCTACATACCTTCTGAAGAGGAGGTTTTGAAGGGGAAGATAACTGACGTTTACTTTGACAGGACTTTAAAGACCTTAACTCACCTCGGAATAAAGGACGCTAGGGTAAGGATGGAGGTTCACTCATATGGACTTCCCACAGGCTACTCGTGGGCCGTTTTTGCTGGGCTAGAGGAAGTACTCAAGATGTTCGAGGGTAAGCCAGTTGACGTCTACGCAATGCCAGAGGGTACCTTGTTTAAGGAAATTGAGCCCGTTATGATAATAGAGGGGAACTACTTGGACTTCGGCATTTTTGAGACGGCGTTCTTGGGGATATTGAGGCATGAGAGCAGTATAGCGACTAAGGCAGCTAGACTAAAGTCGTTGGCTTTAGACAAGCTTATGATATTCTTTGGCTTGAGGGCACTTCACCCTGCAGTCTCCGTAGTGGCTGATAGGTCTGCCTACATAGGGGGCATGGACGCAGTGTCAGGATTAATGAGCAAGGATTACTTGGGTCTAGAACCCTCAGGTACTATGCCTCACGCGCTTATGCTCATAGTTGGTGAGGACGAGAAGGCGTGGAAGGCCTTTGACGAGGCGATGCCCCCATCTGTTCCAAGGATAGCCCTAGTTGACACGTTCGAGGACGAGAGGTTCGCTTCCCTTAAGGCGGCGAAGCTTTTGGGCGATAGGCTTTACGGAGTTAGGCTTGACACTCCTTCCAGTAGGAGGGGTAACTTCAAGAAGATAGTCCAGGAAGTAAGGTGGACTTTAGACATAAACGGGTATAGGAACGTGAAGATAATAGTGAGCGGTGGAATAGACGAAGAAGACGTTATAGCCCTTAAGGACTACGTCGACGGGTTCGGAATAGGGACTAGCATAGCATTCCCTCCAAGCGTGGACTTCAGCGCGGACATTGTGGAGAAGTTTGTTGATGGCAGGTGGATCCCATTCACCAAGAGAGGAAAGTGGCCTGGAGCCAAGCAGGTATGGAGGTGCGGAGGACTAAACGACAGGATAACTATGCTCGAGGAGAAGGTAGAAGGCTGCAAGCCTTTACTTAAGAAGTACATGGAAAACGGGAAAATAATAGAGAGACTGCCATCCATTCACGAGATCAGAAAATACGTCCTAGATCAGCTTAAGGAGATCTCGGAAGTTAATCGATAACTATCTCTTTTAAGTTCTCTATGCTCCTGTTGAACGCTATCTCAGCTATTGGTTCCATCCTCCTAATCGCGTTGTACAGCCTTAGGTTAAGCGTCCTAGTCACTACGAGGGCCCTTTGGGAGTTGAGTTTCCCTATTTTTTCCTCTATCCCTATCGCCTCGGTTATCAGGACGCGCCTCAACGTCTCCAGCTCGTCTATTACCTCGTTTACCAGCTTTACGTCTTCCTTACCTAGGACCTTTATCACGTGGTCGATTACTACTGAAGTCTGGTCTATTAGCATGTCTATCTTGTCCCAAGAGCTCTTAATAGCCTCTAGGTCCTCCGGATGCAGGGACAGCAAGTCGTTTGCAGCGTCGCTTATCTCGTCCGCAGCTTCCTCTATTGCCTTCATTAGTATCCTGTTTCCCACTATCTGTATCCTCTTCACTCCTATCATGTAAGCTAGGCTCCTATTCACTTGTGCCATCAACAACTGCCTCAAGGAAAGGTAATACAGCCTATCCACTTCCTTTTCCAGTTCCACTACTTCTTGCAAGAACGTCCTGCTAGCCTCTTTTATTCCTAGGTTCAAGTAGTGGAGCATCTGCTTTAGCGTGTTGCTCAGCCTATTTATCAGACTGTTCATGTTGTACTTTGTCGGATCTAGGAAGGATTGGATCTGTATGGTAGTGAGGTCTTGGGATATTATCTCTAGGCCTATCAAGCTCCTCACAGCGTCCTTAACTTTCCTCAAGATCTCTTCATTAAGCGGACCGTTGGACGACTCCACCGTTATCTTGTCGTAACCCAGCACGTATAAGCTGTACACCATTCTCCCAGCTAGATCAGCGGGAGAGGCCGACTTTACAACCACTTTTACCTCCTTCGACGCGCTTTCTGACTTTAGGTTTGGCGGGTATACCTTTAGGCTACCGTCTTCGTCCACTTCTAGGTATATGCTCTCCCCTGGGTTTAAGCCAACCTCCTTTACCCACTCGGCAGGGAGAGAAACCATCAACGTCGACTTTCCAAATTTTTGTACTCTTCTAACTTCCATGATGAATCTCTATATAATAGGAAGTATATAAAAGTAATTTAAACTTAATCTATACTACTTTAATGCTTGGTATTATCCCAAACTTTTCCGTTTTTATACTTTCCTCACCTCTAACGGGTATTATTCTAATAGCATAAGGTCTTCTTTTTACGAATTGAATAGCTATTGAATCTTTTATTATGTTTTCAAAGAGCTCCCTGTCCTCTCTTACTCCCACCATGTCTATCCCAGAGGCGCAAGAGAAGGTCAGCTGGAAGAGGTTCGAAAGCGTAAGGGAGCCCTCCAGCACCCTTTGCCTTAACACGTTGTCCTCGGCTACGGGCAACATCGTCTCGGAGAAGCCTATTGGCGTTATCCTTGACTTCCACGCCTCAGTAAAGATCTCCCTATTTACTTCTCCAACCGCCCACGTGTTGCCAAGGGAAAATATTTTTCCGCTCCTCATCTCTATTAATTCTCCCACGCTCTCCTCCATCCAAGGGGACAAGGAGATGTCTATCCCAAGGAATCTGGCCTTCAAGATCTTTGAGACTTCGTAGCCGTACTGGTTTGCTGTCTGAAAGGCTTTAGAGGCCTCTCCCTTAGAGTAGTCCTTGACGTAAAGCAGGGCTAAGGCGAACGAGTCCACCACCACGTTTGAGGTGGAGGCAGGGAAATAAGGTGTGTTCAAGAAGTCGTCGTTGATGAGGACTGCGAACCTAGTAGCCTCTTCTGGCTCCAGCTTTGTAAGCAGCCTGGCTACTTCCTTAGCTCCCTCAATAGTCCTAACTAGCACATTACAGAATACGTTGTCCCCTGACCTCAATGTATCCACTAAATCGTTTAATCTACTATCTTTCTCCCTGAGACCACACAAGCTAACAAGTATTTCTCTGTCTTGTGGAACCATTTCAATTAGTCTAGAGACGCTAAGGTCGCTCTCGGGGAACGAGATCCTCTTAGTCCACGCGTTCTTAACTTCCTTCAGTTTCTTTTCGTAGTGTTCCACTTTTTCCTTGCTCAAGGACGAGAGCAGCAGCGTGATTGCCCTTATCTGCACCTCGCGTTACCCCTTTCTTGTTCTAAAGTAGGGAGCATCGCCTAATATTTTAACCGTTTTTGTGATAGAGTTTTAAGGCTAGGATCTAAAGGACTTTCAACATGACCAAACTTACAATTCTGTTAGCAGACGATAGTTTCCAGAAGTTCTACCACGCACTAGTTTTAGCCATAGACGGCAAGGCACTCAATTGGACTGTGAAGTGCTTCGTGACGTCTCAAGCTGTTATCTTGTTCACTAAGAAGGTTAGGGGTAGAGCGAAGCTCAAGCTAGGTTTTCTAGCGAACCTATACGTGAGATGGAAGATGAAGGACGTAGGGGTTCAAGAGACTGAGAAGTTGCTTATGGACGCTATAAGGGAAGGAGTGGAGTTTTACGTCGACGAGGCCGGACTTAAGCTATCCGGTTTTAGCAAGGACGACCTGTTGGAGGGAGTCAAGCTAGCTGGAGCCGTTACGTTTCTTTTGGAGGCAAAGGACTCGGATTTAGTTATAACTTTATGAAACGTTTTAACCACCTCTCCGTAATCTGTAGCTATGAAGGAGATAGTAGTAACCGAGGCTTGTCCGTCAGGCTTTATAAAGATAATGGACGAGTGGAAAAAGGTGAAGGGAGAAGAGGAAATCATAGTTAGGACGCCGTGGGGAGGGATGGTGGAAGATCTCCAAAATTGGTGCAAGGAGACTGGAAACGTGTTTTTAGGTTACGAAAAGAAAGATAACGAAGTAATCATAAGACTAAAACTAATAGGAAGATAGCAATAAATATAACATTGCCCTATGATATCGTGGGTAGATGTGTATTGTGTCAAGGGAGTACCACGTATTCGAGAACCCCATAGAGCTACTAGAGGGGATGTGGCCAACCCCTCTGCTAAAGTTAAGCCTAGGAAAGGAGTTATGGGCTAAATTAGAGTTCTATAACCCTTTTAGCAAGAGCGTCAAGGATAGGACAGCGTGGTACCTATTTAAGCAAGCGTTAAAGAGCGGGAAGGAAGAAGTAACTGAGGCAACTTCTGGAAATGTTGGAGTCTCTCTGTCGGCTTTTTCCGCAATATTCGGCAGGAAGTTTACGGCTTTTATTCCATCGCTTTCCCCGAAGACCTTTAAGGTTGCTATGAAGGTGTTGGGCGCCAACGTAATTCAAGCAGGTAGTAGCACAAACGAGTTGTTGCCCTTGGTGAAGAAGTACTCCGCCATGACCTCAGCCCTTCACTTAGACCAGTTCTCCAACCCGTTAAATGTTAAGGCCCACTATGAAACTACAGCAAGGGAGATAGACGAACAGTTGAAGTCAGTTGGAAGGAGAGTGGAAAGGATCATAGCCACTGCAGGAACTGGTGGTCACTTAACTGGACTATCCAAGTACTTTAAGGAGCGTTACCCAGACGTGGAGGTAATAGGCGTCCAACCTGCCAAGGGGAGCAGAATACCAGGGATAAAAAGGCAGGAAGGGGACGGATTCCTCTCTCAAGCCCTTGTAGACAGAATTATGGACATCACGTTGGAGGAGGCGTTTGAGGGGGTAAAGAAGGTGGCCAGAAGTTCTGGAATACTGATAGGGCTTAGTGCAGGCGCTACTGTAGCCGCTTACGAGAAAATAGCGGACGAAAGGGTAACGGTGCTAGTATTCCCAGACGATATGTTCAAATATGTTGACGAGATAGCGGAAATGCTGGACATAAAATAAATACGTGGTCAGTCCTAACTTGAAGTTATATGAAAGTAGAAGAGTTTTTCAGGGAGGTATCGACTCAGTCTAAGGTCCTCAAGCTAGAGGAAGGCAGGTACGTCAAGAAGTGCTACGGCTCTGGCGTATCTCTAAAGTGGTACTTTATCCTCTCCATTTTTAAGTCCTATCCCTTTGTTGGGGATCCAAGGGAGAGGATGGGGAGGGAAATAGAGTTCTTTACTTACAACTGGAACGGAATTAAGGTTCCAAAGATCGTTGACTTCGATTACGATGAGGTGTGCCTACTGAGGGAGTTTGTTGACGGTAGGGTCCCCGCTACCCTTGACGACGTAAGTAAGGTGGGGAAAGCGCTACGGTACATTCATGACTCAGGCTTCGTAATGGGAGACACAAAAGCGGAGAACTTTCTCATAAACGACTACGTTTACGTAATTGACGCAGAGCAGTCCATTAGGACTGACTCAAAGGAGTACAGGGGGTGGGATCTGGCGGTCTTTCTCCTCTTCTTAAGCTATAAGTACTTGTACGACTTGAGGGACTTTGAGAGGTTAACGAAGTCCTTCCTACTAGCTTACTCTCCAGATAAAAGCGAGCTCTTAAGCATAAACAACTTAAAAAACGTGACCTTACTTAGCCTCTTCCCCCCGATGCACCTAGCTACCATCAGGAAGACTATTGGAGAACTTTTATAGTCAACGAACCGTCCTTCCTCTCTATCGCTATTTCGGACTCGCTTATTTTAGTACCGCACGCTGGACACCGATAGAAGTACTTTATCTTCTTGCTGTTCCCGCTGACCTCAGCCTCTGCCATGAAGTCCATCCTTATTCCGCATTTAGGGCAAAGGACGTTTTTCATACAACTTTTTTATCGTAAAAAACAATTATAAAAGTAATGAATTGCGATGAGCGACAGATACGGTAGACCGTTGGAGGACTTGAGAATAACTTTAACACATGTGTGCAACTTCTCGTGCTTCTTCTGTCACATGGAGGGGGAGGGACTTGAAAAGCTACAAGGACTTGGATTGGAAGACATACTCCTAGTGGCCAAGGTCTCAAGGGAATTCGGAGTGAGGTCAGTAAAGCTGACCGGCGGGGAACCAACGCTTAGGAAGGATTTGCTTGAGGTCGTGAGGGGCATTAAGGGCCTAGGTATTGGGGACGTCTCGATGACCACAAACGGAGTCCTCTTGGGCAGTTTAGCAGAGAAGTTAAAGGAAGCGGGCCTTGACAGAGTTAACGTAAGTCTTCACGCTGTTAGTAGGGAGAAGTTCAGGGAAATAACTGGGGTAGATGCTTTCGACAAGGTAATATATGGAATAAAAAGGGCAGTAGAAGTCGGCTTGAGGCCTGTTAAGCTGAACTACGTTGTCAACAAGAAGAATGAGGACGAGGTGTTCTCCTTCCTAGAGTTAGCCCAAGGACTTGGAGTGGACGAGGTCCACTTGATTGAGCTCCACCCAGTGGGACTGGGGAAGGAGTACTTCTCCTACCACGAAGGGTTGGGAAAAATAGAGGGGTTCCTAAAGCGCAACTCGCGTAGGGTAGAGGTGAGGAACAAACACTTTAGGCCAAGGTATTACTTAGACGGCGGGCTTGTCGTGGAGGTAGTGAAGCCTTACGCTAACCCTGTCTTCTGTGCTGGATGTAACAGGATAAGGTTGACCGCTGACGGCAAGCTAAAGACTTGTCTGTACAGGGATGATAAGGTAATAGACATAAGACACGCTTTCGACCCTAGTATGGACGAGTGGGAAAAGGAAGAGTTAGTTAGACACGCGTTTCAGATAGCAATGTCTATTAGGGAGCCAAACTTCAAGTACATATATGAGACTAGACAAGCTCGCTAAGACAGTAGATAAGGGTTGCGGAGCGATTTTCGGCATTTCTAACGTTTTCTACTTCACTGGGTACAGTGGAGCAGGCGTTCTCGTTTACTGTGACGGGGTCTTCACCCTACTCGTACCAGCCCTGGAGGAAAATAGGGCACTCGACACAAAGGGAGTAGAGGTTAAGGTGTACTACCCTGCCAAGATAAGGGGAGACATACAGTACTCCTCGGTCATGGAGGCTCTCGAGAAGATAGTTGGCAATAACCCACTTTCTGTAGACGTAAGCTACATGGACGTCAATACCTACATAAGGCTGAGCAACAAGTTCCAGATAAGGGACATCTCACAGCAGGTCTCCTCGCTAAGGGCTGTTAAAGATCCAGACGAGCTGGAGAACATAAAGGTAGCAGGAGAGATAACGTCTATTGCCATGAAGATGGCAATGGAAAGGGCTACGGAGAAGGTAAGCGAGAAGCAGTTGTCTGGGTTTATAGACTACACAATGAAAAACGAAGGAGCTGAGGACTACGCCTTTCCTTCCATCGTGGCTTCTGGCGAAAACTCTGCAGAGCCCCATCACATTCCTACTAACAGAGTGATAAGGGAGGGAGACAGCGTTGTGGTGGACATTGGGGCAAAATTCAACGGCTATTGCTTCGACAGCACTAGGACTCTCCTCGTGAAGTCCTATTCTGAGGAGCTCAGGAAGGTATACGAGGTCGTGTTGGAAGCTCAGTTAGAGGCAATAGACGCTGTGACTGAAGGGATTAAGGCATCTGAGATTGACAGGATAGCCAGGAAGGTGATAGAGAGGAGCGGATTCGGAAAATACTTTATCCACTCCACTGGCCACGGAGTTGGGATAGACGTACACGAGAGTCCTTATGTTTCCTTTAACTCAAACGATGTACTAAAGGAGAACATGGTGATAACTGTGGAGCCCGGCATCTACATCAAGGGTAAGTTTGGAGTTAGAATTGAGGACACCTTGATAGTCACCAAGGGGAAGCCAGTAGTACTGGAGACCACTTATAAACTGTTGTGAAACTTCTTTTAAACCAATGTATTTATACTATACATCCCTAATTGTTTAGGGTATGGAGACATCAATAAATGAAGAAAAGCTAGTTGAAGAGATCTCGAAGAGGATAAGGGAGATCTTAGAACTTCTCGGAGAGGATCCGAACAGGGAGGGAATAAGGGAGACCCCAGTAAGGGTTGCTAAAGCATTGCTGGACATGACCTACGGACTTAGGAGCCCTCAGCCATCAATAAAGGTGTTCAAGCTTAGGGACGAAGAAGGGCTGAACTACGACGATGAGCAGTTAATACTTGCGAAGGATATACAGTTCTCGTCACTGTGTGAGCACCACCTCTTACCCTTCATAGGTAAGATACATATAGCCTACGTTGTTGGAGAGGAGGCAAGGGTAGCTGGGTTCAGTAAGCTGATAAGGATAGTTAACTACTACGCGTCGAGGCCCCAGATCCAAGAGAGACTTGTAAACCAGATTGCAGACGCCATAATGAACAGTGAGATAAAGCCAAAGGGGGTTATCGTGATAGGTAACGCTATTCATATGTGCGTATACGTAAGGGGAGTAAAGGACAAAGAGGCAAAGTTGCTTTCTATTGCCACTAGAGGAGTGTTCAAGAAGAACAGGGCTTTGACTAACAGGGTTTTGAGGCTTCTAGAAACCTCAGAGAGAAGTTCAAGTTTAATATAATGTTTTTCGTAAATTACCCTAATGAAAGAAAAGGGGAAGGACTTACTACTTAGGATACTTGCAGAACGCGGTTCACTTCCTCAGTCGGAGCTCGTGAGGCTCTCCGGCCTCTCCAAGAGCAGAGTATCTGAAATCCTTTCAGAGCTAGAGAGGGAGGGTTTAATAGACAAGAGGGTGCTTGCAGGGAAGAACTTAGAAATATCGCTAAAGAGGTCAATAAGGATAGGCATAATTAGGGCGGCTGAGTACCCATTTGTCATTCCCTTCTACAAGAAGCTGAAGGAAAACGGCTTCATTCCAAAGTTGGTGGTCTACGAGAACGGAGTAGAGCTAACAAAGGACCTCGCCCTCGGTAAGATAGAAATAGGCTTCTCGCCAGTGGTGACCCAGCTGATCTTCTCTAAGGCCTTTCCTATAAAGATCGTGGCTGGAGGGGCAAAGGGGGGTGCAGGAGTTGTGGGCGAGGGTTGCAAGGTGGGATCTACTGTCCTTTCTAGCATGGAAGTGTGGACGCTTTCTGAGATAAAAAACGCCCAGATAGTACCCTTTAACTCGCCAGAGGAGATGATAAGGGCGCTGAGGGAAGGGAAGGTGGGATCTATAGCGATTTGGGAGCCCTTCTTCTCCACGCTTAGGGCTAACGGCTTTAAGGTCTCCCACGTTTTCGAACCTATACACTGCTGTACTATGGGTGTAAGGGAGGGGGTAGACGACGAGAAGATAAAGAGGATTTACGAGGAGTCGTTTACTTGGTTTCTGGAGAGTAAGGACAGGTGGATTCCAGACTACGCTAATCTGCTAGGGGAGGACTACAATGTGATGGCTAAGGCAGTACAGAGCTACACTTTCGATAGCTACCTAGATCTAAGAGAAGTGGAGAGGAACTTGAAAAAAAGCGGGATTTACATACCTTCTTAGGAGTCTAAGTAGTAGTACAGCTCCATTGGGTGTGGATACATCTGAAGGGTCTTGGTCTCTTCTCTCTTTAAGTCTATGTAAGTGCTTAGTATTGACGAGTTGAAGACTGGCTTTAGGAACTCGTTGTCGCTCTCCAGTTCGTCCAGTGCTTCGTCCAACGACCTCGGTAGGTCCTTAATGCCCAAGGCTTTCTTCTTCTCTGGAGACAGATGGTAGATGTTCTCGTCTACTGGATCCCCTGGGTCTATCTTCTTGTTTACCCCGTCCATTGCCGCCATCAGAATGGCGCTGAACGCTAGGTATGGGTTGCACGAGGGGTCAGGAGCCCTGTACTCTAGTCTCTTTGCTTTCTCCATGCCCTTGTAGTAGGAGGGTATCCTAATTATGGCGCTCCTGTTACCCTTGCTCCAAGCTACGTACACAGGGGCTTCAAATCCTGGTACTAGCCTCCTGTAGCTGTTGACAGTAGGTGATACTATTGCCGACAAAGCCCTAGCGTGTGCCAATATACCTCCAACCGCGTACCTACCGAACTGGCTCAGCTCTGCGTACTCGTCGTTTGGATCGTACATGAGGTTCTTCTTACCGTCCTTAGTCCACAAGCTGAGGTGGGTGTGCATCCCTGTTCCGTTATCGCCGAACATAGGCTTGGGCATAAAAGTGGCAATCATCCCGTGCTTAGCAGCCACGTTCTTCAAGACGTACTTGAGAGTCTGTACCTTGTCTGCAGTGTCAGCTAGCGTGGAGAACATAAAGTCTATTTCTCCTTGGCCTGCAGTTGCAACTTCGTGATGGGTAGCCTCTATGATGAACCCGAAGTACTTAGTCAACACGTTGATCGCTTCAAGCCTAACGTCAAATAGTTGGTCTACTGGGGGCGCAGGGTAGTAGCCTTCCTTGTACCTTATTAAGTGGCCGTTGGTGGTCTGCCAGGGGGCTTCCCTAGCGTAGATCTTGTAGCCAGTTCCGCTCTGCGGCAACGCTACGTTAAGCTCTACCTTGTCGAAGACGAAGAACTCGAGCTCTGGCCCGAAGTAAGAGAGGTAACCTTGTTCACTCTGGTACCTCTCGGCCTCCTCGGCAATGAACCTGGGGTCTCTTTCGAACCTGCCCCTTGCCCCTCCCCAGAATACTCTAGTCATAACCCTCGCTACTCCTTGGCTCCACGGTACTAGTGCCATGGTCTCCGGTATCGGCTGTAGGACCATGTCGCTCTCGTAGATAGTAGTAAAGCCCTTTATGCTGCTACCGTCCAGCTTTCCGAAACCGGTCTTAAAGCTCTCTTCAGTGAAGTCAGCCGCAGGTATGGTGATGTGCTGGAGTCTTCCGGGTAGGTCGGTAAACTGGAGGTCTACCCACTGGATCTGGTTTTCCTTTAGGAATTTCAGTGCCTCTATTGCATTGGAAGGCATGTCTGACAATTCGTTAAAGAGTATAAAAGCTTAAATGGAATATGTTATGAAAACTATTTATTTATTTATATGTTATTCTGAAAACTTATCTTAGCTCACAATAACTTGTTAAGGATATTGCTAGAAAGTTTTTTGCAAGACGCCCTGATGTATGACGTAATGTCTGTCGGCTAGTTCGGAGTCACTTGCGTCCTGGGTAGTGAATATCATCTCAATGCTGAGCTTTTTCAAGATGCCAATTACTCCTGCCACGATTTCCCTTTTTTCGCTTATGTTGGAGAAGGCTTCGTCCACTAGAATCGCCTTGGGCCTAGACAGTATTGCAGTGGCTATTGCAACCCTTTCCCTCTGCCCAAGGCTCAAGTTCTTGACCTTTCCAGAGAAGTTTATGTTTAAGGCTTCTCTAACTTCTTTGACCTCCTCTTCACTGACCTTAACTCCCCTTACCTTGGCCCCCCACAGGAGGTGGGACTCCACGCTCTTTTCCGGAATATAGCTCTCCTGGTTAACGAAGCTGATTCCCCTTTTTTCTGGGGGCAACTTAGTCACGTCTCTGCCTTCCACCTTTACGTAACCCTCGTCTGGCTTTAAAAACCCAGCCAACAAGTGAAGGAACGTAGTTTTCCCACTTCCGTTTTTCCCAGTGATACAAATAATTCCGGAGTCCTTGAAGTTAGCGTTTAGTTGAAAACTCCCCAACCTCTTCTTCACGTTAGCCTCTATCAAGGTACTTCGCCAGAGTACCCTCCAGCGTTTCCTCATCCACTGCGCCCACCAGCGAGTCAACCAAGTTACCGTTGACGAAGATTAAGGTAGTGGGTATGTTGAGTACTTGGTACCTGTCGGCAGTCTTTGGATTCTCGTCTACGTTGAGCCTACCAAAGGTGGCCTTGTCGCTGTACTTTTCAGCCACTTTCTCGAATATTGGCTCGTAGAGATGGCAAGGAGAACACCACTCGGCCCAGAAGTCAATAACTACCACTTTGTTCTCCTTAAGCACCTTGTCTACGTTGTCGTCTGTTATTTTGATTATCTTGCTCTTCTTCACGAATTCCTCTGACTTCTTTTCCAGCCTGCTCGAGATCTCCTTAATTAGGGCGTCTAGTTCACTCAATTTTATCCACTATATACACTCTCTTTAACCTCTTATAAAATGCAACCTTGGAGTTGACGTAGTTTAGGAGCTCCTCCTCAAGTCCCTGCTTTTTCTCCTTTACGACTACCTTGGCGGACGGTTGTGCACCAGCGTTACCTGCGTCTTCTCCAAAGACGTAGGCGTCCACCACCAGCGGGTGCCCCTTCAGCATTAACTCCAAGTCCTTGGGGAAAATTGGGTAGCCCTTGTACTTTATCATCCTCTTCTTCACGCCTTTGAAGTACAGGAGTCCTCTCTCGTCAGCTGAGACTAGGTCTCCTGTTTTCAACCAGCCGTCGTGGAAGACCTTCGCCGTCTCCTCCTTGTCCTTGTAGCCAAGCATTAGCCAAGGTGCCCTGACCCAGAGCTCCCCAACCTCCCCTGGCTTTGCCTCCTTCCCGTCGTCCTTTACTACCTTTATCTCGGCGTTAGGCAGGGGCTTTCCGATGCTGATTACGTCTCCCATATCCTTAGGTTGATAAGTCACCACTAGGCCCTCAGTGAAACCGTACTGCTGGACGATGGTCTTGCCGAACTTTTGCTTAAACCCGTTAACCGTTGAAGGGAACAGGGGAGCTGCAGTGCTTATGCAAACCTCAAGTGAGTCGAGCTTACCCTGCTCGTTTATGAGGGCGTCGTAGACCATAGGGACAGTTGCCAGAAAGTTAATGGAGTACTTGTTTATTGCCTCAATGGCTTCCTTTGCGTTGAACTTCCTCATCACGTAGATAGACCCGCCGTCCTCTATTACCTCTCCTAGTACGCTATTGCCCAATACGTGTGCTACTGGCACCGTCAAGATTGCTGAAACTCCCTTGAGGCCAATTGCTGTATAGAGGGCAGAGGCGTTTAGCCCAACCCTAGTTGCAGAGTGCAATACTTGCATCGTCCTTCCAGCAATTCCCGCGTAATAGTAGATAAGCCCGACCTCGTTGTCCATGTACTCGTAAGGTTTATTAAATACCTCCTTCTTCATCCCATCGCTCCACAGCCTGTACCCCTTGAGGACCTCTTTTTCCCTAGCGGAGGTCTCCTCGTCGGCGAAGACTATGTCTGGGTCCGAGTCCTCTAGGATGAATCTCAAGTCCTCGGCAGAAGTTAAGGGATCAACTGCCACCACCTTTGCCCCTGCCCAGAAGGAGGCTAGGTAGTGGATAATTGACTTGGGGCTGTTGAACTCAAAGTGGCCCACCGTATTCCCGGGCGAGATGGCTGAGGCCACAGAGGCCGCTTCCCTGGCGACTTGCTCGTAAGTTAACGTCTCGCCTAGCATAAATACCTTGTTCGGCCTCTTCTTATACCACTCGTAGAACTTAAGAGCAAAGCTCATAATCAACTAAACGCCAGTTTGCTTAAAAATGATAAAGGTCATTGGGCTATCAAGAGTTCACATCACCCTCTTTGACGTGGAGGGAAAGTACGGGAGACTAGACGGGGGTATGGGGGTCGGGCTTAAGTTCCCCAGGGTAGTAGTTAGGGAGGGGAACTGCGGGAGTTTTGAGGTGGAAGGAGTACCCAAGGTTGGCTACTGCGTCGAGGAGGACTACGAGGAGCACGTGGGGCTAGGTCACACTACACAGTTCCTGTTAGCGTTGGGGAAGCTAGCTTTCGAGAGCAGCTTCACGAGGAAGTCAGCTGTGGAGATAGCCAAGTTGCTGGGCAGAGGCTCTACCTCTGGGGTAGGAGTCCACGTGTTTGAGGTCGGGGGCTTCGTAGTGGACGGAGGGCATTCCAAGAAAGTGAAAAAGGAGTTCCTCCCCTCGGACTTCTCTAGGGCGCCTCCGCCTCCCCTCCTCATGAGGGTGGACTTCCCTTGGTACATTTACGTTAACGTTCCAAGGGGAGGGAGGAGGATCTTCGGGAAGGAGGAGCTACAAGCCTTTAAGGAGGCAAAGGTTGAGGGCGTAGACGCCTTGATGAGGGTAGCCTTCATGGAGTTTGTCCCATCAGTGGTGGAGGGAGACCTAGACGGCGTCCTTGAGGCCTTAGATGTAATACAGGGGCTTGGGTTCAAGAGAGTTGAATGGGGGTTGCAGACTGAGGAAGTGAGGTCGCTCTCAAAAGCCATGAGGTCGAAGGGCTTTCCCAACGGTCTCTCGTCCTTCGGCCCAGCCATCTTCACCTTCTGTAAGAAGAGGGAGTGCGAGGAGCTGAAGTCTACTTTTGGCGGTTTTTATACCGAGCCTAACAACGAGGGTGCCAAGGTGGTATGGAGCTAGATTACGACGAATTCGTAATGGAGGACCTCAAAGAGGTCTACGGCGATTACCTCAAGGACTTTCTAGAGGCCTTGAGCAGACCTAACCCAAGACTTTACTTGAGGGTTAACACTCTAAAGACCACTAGGGAGGAGCTCCTAGAGAGGTTACCTCAGTTTAAACCTGACGAGGACTTCCCAGAAGCGATTTACGTCCCAGTGACTGGGCCCAACAAACTGGAAATGAGGGACTCATACGTGGTAGTCGACAAAAAGACGGCTGAGAGCGTCATGTTAGGCGCAAACGTGTATAGGCCAGGAGTAAAGAAGATAGTCGCAAAGGGCAAGGAGGTGTCCGTAGTAAGCGAAAACGGCGTCCTAGTAGGCGAAGGGGTACTAGTGAACTCGCCCACTGGAATAGTCGTAGAGGTAACTAGGTCGCTTTACTCCTCAGTAAAGGTTGGCGAGCTTAGTGAAGTAAAGGAGGGTCTTGTTTACTCCCAGGGTAAGGCGTCCATGCACGTGGCAAGACTCCTAGATCCACAGCCCGGAGAAACTATAGTGGACATGACCGCCTCCCCTGGCGGGAAGCTAACCCACGTTTATCAGCTGGAGCCAAGGGTGAGGTTAATTGGCCTAGACCATAGCGAGAAGAAGGTGGAGAGGATGAGAAGGCTTCTGACGGTAATGGGGGTTAAGGCTGAGCTCTACGTCAAGGACTCAAGGTACGCGAAGGATCTCGGCTTTAAGGACGTAGACAAGGTGTTAATAGACCCTCCCTGCTCGGCCTTAGGCGTTAGGCCAAAGGTCTACGACAGGAAGACCAAGAGGGACATAATGGTGCTCCACGACTATCAGAGGCAGTTCCTCAACTCAGCGTACGAGATACTAAAGAAGGGAGGGATAGTCATTTACTCCACGTGCACCGTAACGACGTGGGAGAACGAAAAGGTAATCGAACATCCAGGCTTTGAAGTGGAGTTTGCATTAAGGCTCCACCCACACCTCCAGGAGACTACTGGCTTTTTTATAGCCAAACTAATAAAAAAATAGTGATGCCGATTCAATCCTATTTGGGCAAAAGGCCTAGAATCTCGGACAAGGCGTACCTACATGAAACAGCTTACGTGATAGGTGACGTCGAGATAGGGGATTTCACGAGCGTCTGGCACTACGTAGTGATCAGGGGGGACAACGACGCTATAAGGATAGGGAAAGAGAGTAACGTACAAGAGAACACGAGCATACACACAGACCCAGGGTATCCGGTGGAGATAGGGGACAGGGTAACCATAGGCCACAACGCAGTAATCCACGGGGCTAAGGTGTCCTCTAACGTGATAGTTGGTATGGGGGCAATCCTGCTGAATGGGGCGAGGGTGGGGGAGTACAGTATAATAGGGGCTGGGGCAGTAGTGCCCCAAAACGCCGAGATCCCCCCATATAGCGTAGCCCTAGGGGTTCCCGCAAAGGTTGTGAGGAAGGTCAAGGAGGAAGAAATAAAATTGATACAAGATAACGCCGAGGAGTACTTAAACCACGTCAGGAGGTTCCTGGGTGAGAGGCAGTGAACAGGGACTTGAAGGCTGTTAGATGGTTCCTCAAGACCCAAGTGCTCAGGGATCCCTTTAATCCAGGCTACGCCACGTTTAAGGTGACGTCAAGGTGCAACTTGAGGTGTACTTTCTGCAACCCAGACTACTACACTGGGGAGCTGGGCGAAGGGAGCACTGAGAGGATAAAGAGGATAATAGACAACTTGAGGGACTCGTCAATTGTAGTGCTCTCTTTTGAGGGGGGAGAGCCCACAATAAGGCCAGACATCCTAGAGCTCCTTGAGTACGCCCACGACGGTTCCTTTTACGTTATGCTCACTACCAATGGCTACAAGCTAAGGGACGAGGCTTTCCTCTCTAAGTTGGCGGACAGGATAGACTTCCTCCATTACTCTATTGACGAGTATCACTGGAACGTCAAGGCATTGGACGACTTGTGCAGGCTGAGGCAGTACGGGCTTAAGGTGAACGTCCAGACGGTGGTCACTAGGTACAACTTGCATAAGCTGGAGGAAAAGGTCAAGAAGGTAAGGGAATGCAATTACAAGATCTTAGTGTTGCCGGCAGTGGACTACCCAAACTCTAAGGTAAAACTAGCCCCGGACAACTACGAGCTGTACAAGGTTTTATCAGAGCTGAAGAAGAAGTACGGCCCCACCTTGAACAACTCCTGGGGCTTCATAAACGCGCTTATTGGGAAGGTTCCAAAGAGGTTGGTAAGCTACGCAATAACCGTGTACCCTAACGGCGATTTACCTTATCCTGACGACGTTAACGGCGTGATTGTGGGAAACTTAGCAGAGGAGAAGTTGGAGAAGGTGCTGTCCTCACCCAAAGTGAAGGAACTACAGAGGAAAATGTTGGAAAACCAAGCCAGGTTCGAATACCTCCACCTCCAGACCGCGTCGTTCAACAGCGTCAAGGACTTAGCCAGCTACGTAAAGGACATGGTGAAGTGGAGGTTCACTGGGAAAGCGTCCTAACTAGAGAACGCCTTTTTGTACGCCTCCTGCAAGTCCTCCAGGACTAGGTGGGTGTATATCTGAGTAGTCTTTATGTCCTTGTGGCCCAAGAGCCTCTGCACCGCTGGGAGGGGCATTCCTTTCCTTATTGCGTTAGTGGCAAAGGAGTGCCTCAACATGTGTGGCCTCAGACCCTTTATCCCGACCCTTTCCCCCAGCCTCCTTATGGTCTTGTACAAAGCTTGGTAGGTCATGGGGATGAGGAGTTCCGAATTCACTCTCTTCAAGTACTTCTCCAGAAGGGCCTTCGTCTCGTCAGTGAAGAATACTACTCTTTCTTCTCCGTTCTTGGTCACCCTCAGCCTTATCATGTTCCTTTCCAAGTCCACGTCATCCACCCTTACGTTGAGGAGCTCGTTGGCCCTCATTCCAGTCTCGCTTAAGAGCCTAACTATGAGCCTCGTCTTGAGGTTCCTGGCGGAGCTTATCAACAGCTTAATTTGTTCCTCATTCAACGCCCTCACCTCCTTTCTCCTTGCCCTTGGAACTGCTGGTCTAACGTTAACCCCAAGCCACTTCAAAAACGCTCTCACCGCTATGACGTAATACCTAACCGTGGTTGGGTTTGCCCTCTTCGCGAGGCTCAGCACCCATTTATTCACGTCGTCTGAGTTGACCTTTCTCGGGTCTTTCCCCACGAAGTCCAGGAATTCCCTTACTGCAGTGCTGTAGAGCTTCACCGTCCCCTTACCTGCTCCGGTCACTTGAAGGGCAGTGATGAACGCCTCATAGGGGTCTCCTTCTTCTGGAGGGGAGCCGAGTTCCAGCTTCACGTCTTACCCCTTGTCTGGGAAGGGTTAAAAGGTAAAAGACGCAAAAGATACTGGGAACATGATACTCATAGACAGGGAAAAGCTCGACCAGATAATGACCCCAGAGAGGGCAGTGCAGGCGGTAAAGGAGGCGTTCCTCCTCTACTCCTCTGGGAAGATAACTCAACCCTTGAGGCAGACAATGACTGTAAAGGGCAACTGGTGGGGCGTCATGCCCTCGCTCTCCGACAACGCCTTCGTGGTAAAGGTGGTCAACGTAATAGAGGCAAACAGGGAGAGGGGGCTTCCACCAGTCCAAGCCGGGGTCTTAGTGTTCTCTCCAGACACTGGAGAGCCCCTAGCTTACGTGGACGGCACGGCGCTAACTGCTGTTAGGACTGCTGCCGCTAGCGTTCTCTCCACGGAGCTGTGTTACGGGAGGAAAGTGGGGACGCTAGGAATAATAGGGGCTGGGCTAGAGGCAGAGTACCACGCAAAGATAGCCCTAGGCTATCTCTCAGTGTCTAGGCTCCTCATAACGGCGAGGAAGAGGCACTTCGAATTGGCCAAGAGGGTGGGAGGGGAAGCTGTGGAGCTTGAGAGGCTACTGAAGGAGTCTGACGTGGTCTTCTCCCTGACTTCCTCTAAGACTCCAGTGGTAATAGGCAAGTTGTTGAAGGAGGACTTCCACGTCTCCAGCATAGGAGCTTACACACCAGATGCTAGGGAACTCGACGACGACGTGATAAGGAGGGTGAGGACTTACGTGGTGGATTCTTTGGAGGCCGTGAGTAAGGAGAGCGGCGACTTCATTCAGCCGAAAGAGAGGGGGCTACTGGAGGGAAAGAGAGTAGTGGAGATAGGCAGGTTATTAGCGGAAGGAGGCAGGGTGGAAAGGCCTTCCCTCTTCAAGACCGTGGGGATAGCGGCACAAGACAACGTTACGGCTTATTACGCGTATAAGTACTACTTATGAGCCCTCCCCTTCCACACGACGTTATTGTGACCAGTCTTGAGGTTTACCCAGAGGGCGAGAACGAAGAGGAGGCTAGAAAGCCTGTTCAAGTACTTCACGTGTACCTCCTTTGCCTTACCTTGGGTGTAGAGCTTCACCACTGACCTTTCCGCCCTCCTACACACTGCCCTAGACAGGTGGAGGAAAGACGCTGGAAGCGAGCCCCCAGGGAGGACGAAGTTGTTCAGAGGTGGAAGTTCCTTGTCTAGCTTCGCTATGCCCTTCTCCAGCTTTTCGACTTCTGTATTGGAGAATCCCATGTCGAAGCCAGCTATCTCTGAGGAAATGGAGAACACGTCGTTTTGTACCTCCTCTAAGATCTCCTTGACCTCTGGGTAGAGGGAAGAGACCACTCCCAATAAGGAGTTGAGCTCATCTAAGTCGCCTAATGCCTCCACCACCTCGTCGTACTTCCACACGTTGCCCTCAGAGGGGACAAAGGTCTTGCCCGAGTCCCCAGTGCCAGTAAACCACTTCATAGGATAACCGTAGATGAGGTGGTAAAAAACATGGTTGCTTTAAAAGCTAGGGAAGTGCAAGTGATCCAAGGGGTTTTACTTACTCAAGCTTTAATGTACTTGGTTGGGGCTAAAAGACAAGAAAACAGAAGGCGCCTTAACGTTGTTTAGGGGCTGAAGTACCCATTGAGGTAAGAGGCTTGTTTTTACCTCTAGATGCAAGAAATGGTGAACAACGTGCAATGGACCGGCCGGGATTTGAACCCGGGACCTCGCGGGTGCAAACCGCGCACTCTTCCAGGCTGAGCTACCGGCCCAAGTTAGATTGGGGCAGAAATGGTAAAAAAGCGTTTTCCTCTTAATAGACTCTCCACCAGGACTATTCCCGCGACACTGAAGATCGTTTTCGAGCTTTTAAAAGGTAGTCCCTTTAGCCCTGAACGCAAATGTGTATAAACCTGCGGTGATTAGACCCCTGTTCACTCGTCAAGGCGTTATTACAGCGTGATCTAGAGATGGCTATCTGCGAAACCTTATGACACATAGCTGTTCCTATTTAGCGCATTCAAGGGCTATAAGGATCCGAAGCTAGAGCTGCTCGAGCAACCAAAGAACCAACGCTTACGTAGCAATTTCATAGTATACATATGTATACACCAACTCTTTTATACCTTTTGGAAAATGAGTATTCCAGACCTAGTATGGATATGAGTCGAAAGAAAAAGATAGGTTTAACTCTATTGTTGGTATACGCATTTAGCGTAGCGATATTTTTAACGACTATAGTAAACGCTTCGAACAGTCAGCCACTGATATTGCAAGTGGTGAACCCAGTAACTGGTCAAAACCTTGCGTGGGGCAGAGAGAACATAACGCTAGAGTCTGAGTACGTTGCAGTACAGAATCTTAACTTAACCTACAGCCCGCAGACTGCTATACAAGTTACTTTCAAGGTAGTTGAGTCCTACATTAATAATTATAAATTCGGTAGCTCCAACTATAACAGTACAGCAAAAGAGTTCGGAATATATACTAAGCCGTTAACCCCTGGTGTGACTTATACGATCTTGAGCACGTTTACAGCTACTACTACCGAGACCACATGGAGCAGCGACATTTCACCTTACACCTCAAGTGGAAACTTCTATTACGTACAGTTCAACGACACGCCTTCAACACCCTTCTACTTCACCTATTCCTCCACTGACAGCTTAATTGGTACCTTGAAAGCTAGCTACGCAAATGTAACTGCCACTATAAGCCAGATACCAATAGAGGTGCAGGACCTAGGTATAAATAGCGGAGTAGTAGTCAACGTTACAATACAGCCAGTCCTAAAGAATTTACCTTCTATTGAAGTTCCCAACATAAACTTCTCGGTTCATTTAAACTACACTGAGGTTGGAAGCGATTACATAGTAAACGCCTCATATTACCAAGCTCCTAACACAAATACGTATCAATTCATCAATTACATAGTAGATACCGTAACTTCTGTCCCAAGTAATGTTTCTCAGACTGAGGGCATAACTGTATCGTTTGTTGTAAACAAGATTGGTTACATAGCGCTAGTTGACCTTGGTCTGTGGTCCAACACGACCACCGTATATGTGAAGGGTATAAACCCCACGCCGTCATCCAATACCGTAAGCTTCAGGCCAGTAGTAATTCCACCGTCCATGAACGTAGTCTATTCGATGTTCGGCCAGGGCAACGAGGTATTAGCTAACGTAACTGACAACTACATGGTTGCCAATATAACGATATACGCCCCCGACGACATCTTAGACTGGTACTTGTCCTCTCCGAACGGAGGGCAAGCTTATGCTTCCCTCAACGAGCCAAGTTCCACTGGAAGTTGGGATCTCGTCAATAACGCTGGTCTTTACATGACCCTTTACGTTAACGGCAATGCTGTAAAGTCTATCAACGTACCCCTAGAGCTCTACTACACTAACTCTGGCTACGTACCTTACGTGTTCAAGGCGTACGTATCGTTCCTATTGTCTCCAACGAACAACATCGAGGTAGCTCCGAACGCTGTAAGCTCAGCTAGCGGCAGCAGCAGCATGGTTTACGTGTTTATCAACCCTGCAGACTTGAAGAACGCTATGATAGTGGCCACCTTCAACGACAGCGACTACGCCGTTCAGTACTACTTCGGCCCAATAGGGAAAGCTTCCGTAAGTGATAACTTGGCCATAAACGCAACGGCTCCGGTGATACAGTTACCCTCAGTTGCCTCCTTAAGCCAGTCCTACATACCTGGCACCTTGACTGATTACGACTACGGCTATCACTACGTTGTGGAGAACGTCACTACCGTAATGCCAAAGTACCCCGTGTTGATAAGCCCACAAGGGAACTCTGAGATAATAATTGGGCAGACCGCCTCCCCAACTGAGGCCAGTGTAACTTTGTACTACCCCAACACTCCACCCAACTACAACCCGTCCAACGAGGTACAAGTAGCTACGCTAACCTCCGTTACCATAAAGTTCCAGAACGGCACAACGTATAAGATATACCTGGCCTCCACTAACATATCTAGGCTATTCACCAGCTACACTTGGTACCAGCTTGGTAACGTGCCACTCCAGCTATGGCAGTACGGGTTTGAGATAAGCTTGCCAGGACTAGAGCAGATATTAGGAATAACACCGCAGCAGGCTACATACGTGTTAAACAACTCTGTGCTATCCATCAATTACTACGATACTATAACTGGGCAGACCATAACTAAGAACATAAAGTTGGTATCCTTGCCAGTAGAGTTGCAGTTGATTCCACCGAACCAGGGCAAGATACCCATACAGACTATTGGAACACCAATAGCTGACCTACAGCCCGGAGTGAACTTAATATACAACGTCACTGCGACTACCGGATTTGCCGTTGAGGTGGAACTATCTGACCCAACCTACGGACAGACTGCGTCTGGAACCATATTAAGCGTGCCACTGACAAGCATAACGATAATTGGCTGGACTGGTGCGAAGGCGGAGCTATTGTACAACGTCAACAGCACGTTGGCGCTAACTGAGACTGCTCCAGGTAGTGGGCTGTTCGTAGGGTACATAATGTTCAACATATCTCCGTTAGGAGCTCCAATCAACGAGACCACGCTGTACGTGGATGGTGTTAAAGTAGGTACGTTATCCCAGTACATTGAAGCCGCAGAGACCATGACTCTTACCGTTACCATAGCTGGCTTAACATCAACGCCTTTGGTAGCATCTGTACCTATTACTGGAGAGGTCTATACTAACGTATTCGAGAACGTAACACCTCTAGTGTACAACCCTGTGACTAACCAGCTGTCCTTCTACATGAAGGCCACAATACCCTATAACTACTCCGGCTATGCGGCAATCCAGATAGTCAACGCTAGCGGAGTCACTGTGTTCGTATATGAGACCTTCTTCCAGCCTCTGCCTAATGAGACCATGAATGAGCTAATAGCCTTCGACTTGAGCTTAGCGCACTTGGCTCCAGGGACGTACAAGGTGTACGTCTCCGCGTTCACCATCCCAGTAGTGTATCCATCCACCGCTGTAGCTGCATCTGCCAAGCCTATAGAGGTTGACTTCGTAATGACGCAGCTGACCATAACCTAAAGTTTTTTAAATTTTTCTTTAATGAGTACACTGAATGGTGGTGTGTCCATGAAAAGAAATGGCTTGTATAAACTAGTGTTGGCGATTTCTTTAGCTCTATACGCACTAAGCCTTATGTCTGTGAGTAGTATAACGAACGCCTCTACGGGAGTTATTATATACTCTCCAACCCAGAACGAGCACATACCGTTGATTAATCCCAAACTGTTAGAGTTCAATGTGTCAATCTATGCTCCTCAGTATCCAGGGTATCCTGTCTCCCTCTACATATATGGCCCCGATGGCATCAAGATGAACGCGCCAGTAGGTATAGGTAACATAGGGTCCAATGGCGCGGAAAACTCCACAGTAATGTTATTATCCTCATCCTTTGAGCAGAACGGCCAGCCCTTAGCTCAGTTCGTCCCAGGGGAGTACGTAGTAGTATTGACCATATCTGACGTATACACGGCTAACATAACAATATACCTTACATCCGCTAACATAACAACCTTAGATGTCACAGCCTACTCTCAAGGTCAGCCATTGCCTGGCGCAACGATAGAGGTCTACAGCTCCACTGGCGCCTACCTTAACCAAAGCGTAACTGGACCTAATGGAGCTGCTCTAATCCAAGTTCCCTACAACCCCACCACAGGGTCTACTTACAAGGTAGTGCTCACAAAGGCTGGATACGAGGAGAACTCCACCACGGTCACTGTGCCGCCTAACTTCTTTGGACAGTACATGGTCAAGATATACACTCAGCCAGTAGTGCTAGCAGCTACTCCAGTCTACTTCCAAGACATGGGAATTAGGGAGAACGTTACTACGCCAATTAACGGTGTGTACGCTGCAGGAGCGTTTGAGAACTCTACCTTCTCCACAATAGTCTACGTGACAATGATGGGAGAGCCAGTAACCAGCGCTACAGTTACTGCGACCTACAACGGGATGACGGTGACTGGTAAGAGTATTGGCAACGGTCTGTACAACGTATCCATAACAATACCCGTGTTGACCGATAACGTGCCTTACGTGCTTGACGTAAACGTGACCGCCACTTATCAAGGTACTACTGCGGAGTTTAGCGTACAAGTGGTGGCTACTCCAAACTTGTACCAGGAGATAGCCACGTTGCAGACTGAGGTATCCAACCTAGAGAACGAAGTATCCGTGTTGAAGTCGGAGTTATCCGGTAACGTGACCATCTTGGAGCAGAACATATCTACCTTGAAGACGCAGATATCTGTCTTGGAGAGTAACATATCTAACATCAACTCCGAGCTAGCTACGTTGAAGAATGATGTCGCCAGCCTCAACAGTACTGTAGGTAGCTTGAGCAGTACTGTCAACAACCTTAAGAGCGAGGTAAGTAGCCTACAGACTGAAGTGAGCTCCCTGAACAGCACAGTTAGTAGCCTACAAAGTGAGGTCAACTCGCTAAATGGTATAAAGACACTAGTGTACGCAGGGTTGGCACTAGCCGTAATTGGCCTAATAATAGCCATAGTAGCAATAGTCCTAGTAATGAGAAAAGTAGCGTAAGGTAACTTATTTTTTCTCCCTTCTGTAGCTCTTTTTTCTTCTATCGTTCTCATAATCTATATGGATTTTACCTACTTTCTTAACAACTTCAGAATTAACATGTCTTCCAAGGGGTGGTGGGCCCGCCGGGATTTGAACCCGGGATCACGACGACCCGAACGTCGCATCCTAGTCCAGGCTAGACTACGGGCCCATGACTTATTATCTCGAACCCATAAAAATCTTTTCTGATGGACGAGGACTTTGTAGTGGAGAACATAGGCAAGAGAATAGCCGGGGACGTAGTGTGGAGCAGGGACGTTGGGGCCTCCTTGCGTAAGTGGAGGGAGGTATTTGGGGTCTCGCAATCGGAGTTAGCTAGGACGCTCGGGGTCTCCCAGTCAGTGGTGACGGACTACGAGAGGAACAAGAGGAATCCCGGCTCAGCTTTCATTAGACGTTACATAGAGGCCCTTCTGAGCATAGACGCAAGGAGAGGGTATAAGGTCGTGAAGGAACTCGCAAAGGCCTTTGTCTTCAGTTTCCCCTTCATAGTGGACATGAGGGACTTCGTTACCCCAGTAAAGCTACAAGAGGTAATAGTAGCGGTGGACGGAGTGCCGGTGAACTCCTCTTTGGGCAATATAGACGTCTACGGTTACGTCGTCACTGACAGCATTAAGGCCATAACCGCGTTGGACGGAATGGAGTTCTACCAGTTCCTATCAATTTCCCTGAACAAGGTAGTGGTCTTCACTAAGGTGACAAGCGGTAGGTCCCCAGCCATTGCCCTAAAAATTGCTCCAGTGAAGCCCAAGGTAGTGGTCCTTCACAGGCCAGCTAGGATGGACCCCCTTTCCATTTACTTAATGGATAAGGAGGGGGTAACGGTCATAGTCTCACTAAAAAGGACGGAAGAGGAGTTGATAGCCTCGCTCAAGAGGATTGTTCCTTCGTTAGGTTCATGATAGCCTGCGCTATATCTCCATTAGCCTCAATTAAGGCCCTCCTAGCTTCATCTAGGCTCTTCCCAGTCTGTTCAGCCACGAACTTGACGTCCTCCTCCTTTATCTCTGGTCCACTTTCTCTCTCCTTTACCTCTTCTTCCCTCGCCTTTCCGCCCATCACTACTATGGCCTCTTGGCCCATGGCAACAGTCTTAGTCACAGTAGGCTCCTCTATCACTATCCTTTTCCCATCCCTTGTCTCTATAGTTACTCTCGCTGCGTCTATGTTCTCTGCCTTTATTCCCAACCTCTCGAGGTTTTTGAGGTCCTTTGGCTTAATCTTCATTAAAGGAAATTACGAAATACTCAAACTTAATATTTGCGGTTGACCAATTAATCAAAATGAACTATAAGATCAAAGTATTAGGTGGAGGACAAGAAGTAGGAAGGGCGGCCATTGAGGTCAGCAACGGTCAAGAGAGCTTAATACTCGACTACGGAGTTAACTTTAACGCCGACGACACGCCCAACTTTCCCTTACAGGAGTCGCCTTCGAAGGTCTCGGCTTTTGTGGTCTCCCACGCTCACCTCGATCACGTGGGGGCTCTCCCCATTTACCAGATTTCTGGTTCCAAGCCAATTTACGGCACAAAGTTAACGAGGGAGATAGCTGAGCTCATAATAAAGGACTTCCTAAAGATCTCCGGCCCTAGAGTTCCTTACGAGTGGGTTGAGCTGAGGAAGGCAATGGACAATTTTAGGACTTTTAAGTATAACGAGGAGTTCCAAGTGGGCTCTTTTACGGTAAAGACGTCTAGCGCAGGACACATACCAGGTAGCGCCATAACCTTGGTTAAGACGGAGAAAGGAGACGTTGCCTACACTGGCGACATAAACTTGGCCAACACGAAGCTAATGAAGCCTGCAGAACTGGAGTTGATGAAGTCGGCTAAGGTAATCGTTACAGAGGCCACCTACGGTAGGTTCAACCACCCTGAGAGGAAAAACGTGGTTGACGAGTTCTACAACTCAGTCATGGAAGTGCTTGAGGGAGGAGGTACAGTGCTCATCCCAGCGTTCTCCTTGGCAAGGAGTCAAGAGATCCTTGCAGTATTAGCTGAGAAGAACATACCCTACCCGGTCTACTACGACGGGATGGCCAGGACTATTATGGAGATAATGATGAGTAACCCAGAGTACCTAAACGACGTGGAGAGCTTAAGGAAGGCGTACGATGAGTTCGTGTACGTCAGGGGCTGGGAGGACAGGAACAAGGCGTGGAAGAGCAACGGAGTGATAGTAGCGAGCGCTGGGATGCTGAAGGGAGGGCCAGCGGTCTACTACTTCAAGAAAATGGCCGACAACCCCAAGAACGCCATATTCCTAGTGAGCTACCAAGCTGAGAACACTCCCGGGAGGAAGCTACTAGAGTTAGGCAAGTTCAGCGAAAGCTCTCCATTGCTCAAGGCGAGGTTCCAGCTCTTCGACTTCTCCAGTCACGCAGGGAAGGACAAGCTAATGGAGATTCTCAAGGCGTCAAGCTCTTTAGAAAAAGTGGTCATAGTACACGCTTCACCAGACAGCGGGCAATACTTTGCTGAAGTAGTTAAGCAGGAGCTCGGCGTAGAGGTTAAAGTCCCAGAGAACGGAGAAGAGATAGAAGTGTAAGGGGAATGATAATCCTCTTCATACACGCCGAGACTTTCTCCTTTCAAGTGAAGGAAAGGGCAATAAAGTCGGCAGAGGAGGACTTTTTAAACTCCTTGTCCAAGGAGAACGCACTTGTAGCCTTTACGACGGTGGAGAAGGAGGACGACGAACAAGTCGTGGAGATAGCAGTAGAGAGCATAATGGACGTTTATTCCCAAGTTAAGGCCTCGTGCGTTGTTATCTACCCCTACGCTCACCTCTCCAACAACTTGGCCGACCCCAAGACAGCTGTAACGCTGCTGAGGAAAATGGAGGAAAAGCTAAAGGGAAGGGTAGAGGTGTACAGGGCGCCTTTTGGGTGGTACAAGTCCTTTTCCATCTCCTGTTACGGCCACCCCTTGAGCGAGCTATCCAGGAGGATAGGCAAGGAGAGGGAACTGGAGAAGAGCGAGGAGCTCTCAGTTTGCGAGAAGTTCGGCTTCCCGTATTCTCCTAAGGCAGTCTTCATGAAGAACGCCGTAGTGGAGTTCCTGAAGTACCTCGTGAAGCCAAAGGGGGTCATTATAGGCACAAGAGAGGTGCCCAAGGGATACATGTCTGTGGTCTACTCCAAGCCCTCAGGGAGGACGCTTCCCTGCGTAAATGAGGACCCCAGAATAGAGGTTTACTACGAACGCTTTGAGCTGGAGTTCCCTAGGCAGTTCTCCGACTCCAAGAACACGCTTACTATCTGGGAAGAGCGGAGAGTGGACGTTGGGAACCTGGTCTATTACCTCCTTTTGAAGGCCAAGGCTATGGATACCCCAATCCTACCCCTTTGGATGTCTCCCATTCACGTTAGGATCCTACCGGTAAGGGCTGATTTGGTGGGGAAAGCTATGGAGTTTGCAGAAAGGCTTTACGAAAACGGTCTTAGGGTTGAGGTAGATAACAACGACGACAGTCTGGGGAACAAGATAAGGAGGGCTGGGAGCGATTGGGTTCCCTTTGTTGGCGTCTTAGGCGACAGGGAGGTGAAGACAAACACCTTGACCGTTAGGGTGAGGGGCAACAACGAACAGAGGAGCATGACGCTAGAGGAGTTGGTAGAGGCGGTGAAGAAAGAGGACAAATTGCTTTTGAGGCAAAACTCCCCAGTGAAGATGAGAGATGATAGTAGCTGAAGTCCCCCTGAAGGTAACCCTGTTTGGGGAGCACGCCGTAGTCTACGGAGAGCCGGCCCTAGCAATGACCATATCCGAGAAGATGGTGGTGAGGGTTAGGGAGAGCGACAAGACCGTTATCAGCTCCCCTACCCTGTCGGTTAAGGGACTAAAGGTCTCGCTTAACGACCTAAAGGTGGAAAGCGAGGAAACGAACAGAATCCTGTCGTATGTAATTAAAGCCCTGGATTACTTTGGGAAGAAGAGGGATGCCCTCATAGAGATAGACTCCCCGGTTGAGCCTTCAGTTGGGTTGGGCACTAGCGCGGCTACCATAGTTGGCGTTGTGGCTGCCTACTCACGTTTTCTAGGTTACGAGCTCACAAAAGAGGAGATAGCCAAGATCTCAAGGGAGGTAGAGCTCTCAGTCCAGGGGTTGGGGAGTAGGATGGACACCTACACGATCTCCCTTGGAGGGATCATGTACTTCCCTAGGGGGGCGGAGGGATACGAGAGAGTTAAGGGCGATGTTAAGCTCGTAGTTGGCTACGTTAGGAGATATTCAACTACTAAGGACATACTGAGAAGGGTAAAAGGGTTAAAGGAGAGGAACGAATCTCTCTTTAAGGAAATAATCTCAACCATAGGAAAGGTAGTGGACGAGGCTAAGAAGGCCCTAGAAGAGGGTAACGAGGAAAAGATGGGGGAACTGATGTACATTAACCACGGTCTCCTAATGAGCCTGGGCGTGACTTCCCCTACTGTGGACAACTTGGTCTCCACAGCGAGGCTACTAGGGATAAAAGGGTGCAAGATGAGCGGAGGTGGAGGAGGTGGAGCTATTATTTGTACAAAGGACGTAAAGTCTGAAATCCTTTTAAACAGCATCGGAGCAGTTGTAGTAAGTTCTGAAAAGAGCAATGAAGGGGTAACGATAAAGGAAATAAGCTAGGACTTCCAGTTATTTGAATGTGTGTGGAATAATAGGAATACTCTCCAAGGATCCTAGCCTTCCCTTGGCCACGATAACCTATGAGTGCTTGACTAGGTTAGAGTACAGGGGGTACGACAGCGTCGGTGTAGCCGCCTTAGGGGAAAAGGGAATTGAGGTGAGGAAGGCCAAGGGTTCAGTGGAGGAGTTCGCAAAGAAGTATAACGTCTTCAACATGAGAGGAGAGGTCTTCCTAGGCCACACAAGGTGGGCGACACACGGCCAGCCTACGGACTACAACGCTCACCCTCACTTAGACTGTTCCGGCTCCATTGCTGTAATCCACAACGGCACCATAAGGAACTTCGTTGAGCTAAAAGAGGAGCTCATCTCCTTAGGCCATAAGTTCAAGAGCGAGACAGACACAGAGGTAATCCCTCACTTGGTGGAGGAGTTCAAGAAGAGGGGCATGGACACCTTCACTGCATTTAAGACAGCCATAAGCTCTTTGAAGGGTACCTATGCCGTCCTCGCGGTGGTTAAGGGCGAGAAGAGGATATACTTCGCAAAGAACTTCAATCCCCTAGTGATAGGCCTAGGAGAGAAGGCCATCTTTATATCGAGCGATATCCCCAGCTTCTTGCCCTACACTAAAACCATTGTGGCGGTACAGAACGGGGACGTAGGTTACGTAAGCGAAAATCAGATATACATAGAGAACAACGGCGTGGCAGTGGACGTGAGGGAGAGGGTACACCAAGTTGACTGGGACGCGTCCTCTGCGTCAAAGGAGGGCTACGAGCACTTCATGCTCAAGGAAATATACGAGAGCCCTGAAGCTGTCATGGACACTATATACGGTATGGACAGCGACAGGACAGTGGAGGAGGTAGTAAAAAGGCTGGAGGAGTCAAAGAGGGTGATCGTAGTCGCGGCAGGAACTAGTTACCACGCTGGACTGTACTTCTCCATGTTGCTGCAGAGGTACGGATACACCTCAATATCAGTGGTTGCGTCTGAGTTCTACAACGTTAAGACCAACCCAGACGACACGGTGATTGCCATAAGCCAGAGCGGCGAGACCTTAGACGTGATATTGGCGATAAGGAGGTTCAAGGAGTACGGTAGCCTCGTTGTCTCATTAACCAACGTAATAGAGAGCGCAGTAGCTAGGGAGAGCGACTTCAAGCTCTACACTAGGGCAGGCCCAGAAATAGGGGTGGCGGCGACCAAGACCTTCACCTCTCAGCTCGGGGCTTTAGTCTACCTCTGGGCAAAGCTTGTCGGAGAGAAGGTCAACTTGGAGAAGGTAGGGGAGGTCATAAGGGGCTCCCTGAACTTGAGCGGTGAGGCGAGGAAGGTGGGAGAGGAGCTCTCCAAGAAGGAGAACGCGTACTACTTGGGCAGGGGACTCGGAGTGCCGCTTGCCATGGAAGGGGCACTCAAGATAAAGGAGATAGCTTACATACACGCCGAGGCCTACCCTGCTGGTGAGAGCAAGCACGGCCCAATAGCCCTCGTGAGTAAGGGGTTCCCGGTTGTCTTTGTGAACACTGGAGAGTTATTTGAGGAGCTCCAGAGCAACGTTCAAGAAATGAAGGCAAGGGGTGCGGTGACCTTTGGGATCAGCGTTAACAGGAAGTTAAACACAGACAGGGAGATCTTGCTTAACGTGGAGGACGAGAGGCTGAACCCGTTTGCCGTCGCTCCCATAATTCAGTTAATAGCCTATTACGCTTCAGTTTCAAGGGGCCTCAACCCAGATAGGCCCAGGAACTTGGCCAAGACGGTGACCGTAGAGTGAAGGCAGTAGTCCTTGCAGCGGGGAAGGGAGAGGGACTCTTTCCCTTTACGCAGAAGGAACAAAAGGAGTCAATAACCGTTCTTGGGAAGTCAGTGATCTCCTACGTGTTAGAGGGGATAAAGAAGGCTGGAATAAGGGAGGCCGTGGTAGTTGTCAACGAGAACGGAAAACAAGTGCAGGAGAGCGTAAACGTCGACTTAAGCCTGGAATTCGTGGAACAAAAGAGACCCGGAATAACTGGGGCAGTTAAGGACGGCATGGAAAAGGTAGGGGAGGACTTCCTCCTTGCCTTTGGAGACGTAATAGCCGATCCAGAGTTCTACGTTAGCCTCATGAACATCTACGCCATGGGGGCAAGGGCAGTCTTCTCTCTCGTGCCCGTATACGAGGGGTTGCAAACGTACGGTTTGGCGAAGATTGTGGGGGACAGATTGGAGGTGGTAAAGGAGGGGTCTACCCTAGCCCTTGCTGGGGCTTATATACTACCCTATGGCGACTTTGACGATTTGTTGGAGTACTTCTCCAGGATATCGCCAATGGCTAAGTACTTTATCTGGTCGGGGAACTGGATAGACATAGGTTTCCCAGAGGACTTGATAAACGCCGTAGAGATGTTGCTGAAGTCGGCCAAGACCATCGTCTCAAACAACGCTACGGTTTCCAAGACTGCCTTGATAGGGAAAGGCGTCATAATAGAAGACGGTGCGGTGGTGGAGGACTACGCGGTAATTAAGGGCCCGGCCTACATTGGAAGGGACGCGTATGTAGGCTCCTATTCCTTGGTCAGGGACTACTCGTCCATAGAGGAAAAAGCCGTGGTGGGGGCTTACTGTGAGGTTGCCCACTCTCTCATAGAGCCCTACGCTGAGATTGGCTCTAAGTCCTACGTCACCTACTCGGTTATAGGAAAGGGGGCAAGGCTGGGCGCTTCAGTTATCACGTCCAACTACCCTGCGGTAATAGTGAGGGGTAAGGTGAACAAGTTGGGGGCGTTAATCTCAAGCGGGGAGAACATATCTCACGGCTCCGTTCTCCCCCCAAACTTCAAGAAGTGAGTTCTTGGTTTTTGCGGGGAAAACATTTAAAAAATTTCAATCATACCACTTCTAGTGTCAAAGGAGCAAGGGGGAAAAAAGCGACGTGACCCTAAGATTCTGTTTCCTTTGAGGGAGAGGACTGTAAAGCTACTAACAGAGGTCTTTGAGAAGAACAAGGACAAGATCTCTTCCCCCAATAAGTACGCCTTTGCGAGCGATCTGCTTGACGCCGTCCTGGAGCTAGTGAAGAACGGGGACGTTAGGACCTTGGAGGTCTACCTAAAGTTCATAAACGCCATGTTCAAGAAGGGCTACTTACCCGTTCCCTTTTCCGTGGTGTCCAAGGGCAAGATGGAGGCTTCTGAGATAAAGGAGAACTTTAGATCCATCTCGAGCTCGCTGATGAATGGAAAGGGTCCCCAAAGCTTGTTGCAGCTGTACTTCTTCACATTTCTCCATACTGACAACGTTAATTTAGTGAAGGATGGAGAATCCTGCTACAAGATGGACGCGATACTCGCCTTCCCTATAATGGATGAGGGAGCAATTAGGAACTTTTACCTGCCGTCCTTGGAGGGCCTAGTGGAGGGGATGGGTTACAAGTTAGTGAGCTCGGCCATGGAGAAGGACTATGTGGGGCTTAAGTTCTGTAAGTGAAGTTAACCTCACGAAATAGATTTATAACTACTAACTCTATAAAGTAAAGTTGATGGCAGAGTTCAAGCAACAGGAGAAGAGCATTTGCCCCATTGTTGAGACAATACGGCTCATAGGCACCGAACCCAGGCTCATAGTGCTGAGGTACTTGTTTGAGGGGCCTAAGGGGTTTAACGCATTGCTAAAGCAAACAGGCCTCAGTTCCAAGACCCTCTCGTCTACTCTGAAGTTTTTAGAGGAGGCTGGGATAGTGGAGAGGAGGATTGTGAGCACGAGGCCCTTCAAGGTAGAGTACTCCTTGACCAAGATGGGCGAGGATTTGAAGGGCTTGTTTGACGTTATGAAAGACTGGGGGGAGAAGTGGGTAATAGGGAACTCCAATATTAAGAAAGGCAGTAGTGTAGTGGAGGCTGACGTTAAGGAAGTTAAGGCGGAGAAAAAGGAGGATTGAGGGCATTGCCTCTAGGAGTTAAAGCCTTGTGTGAGCTATTGAGACGTTTATCAAGCTAATTACGCCGGGATGCTACGTATAAGCGATTCGTTCTTTAAACAGTATGCCGTAGGTGAGTGAATAGGGGATGCCAACTTTTCCTTCTGGCCTTTCTGCTGGCTAATTCGCGTAAAGTAGGAAAAGGACTTTAACCAAATGCCGTTACACCTCTGGGGCACATGAAGGTAGCTATCGCATTTTCGTGAGGCCTAGAAGTTCATCTCAACGTCAAGGACTATAAAGGGCCTATAGAACGTAAACAGCTAACAGCCCGGTAAGTCTCAGACCTAGTTTGAGGTATCGTAAGCGTTTTAATCCCTTAAGAATACGTGAGACTTCGATTACGAAGGGAAGATCTCTAACTCCCTTGCTATTGGGGTCTTTAACATCGCCAAGAACAGCGGAAGAGGTATCACGTTTTCGTCTATCGAATCCTTACTTAGGAAGTAGAACTCCTTTATCCTTCCTATTCTCATCTCTCTCCCCCTAACTCTGCCGTACTTTACCTCAAATCCAACTAGCCTTTCCCCTTTTCTGACAACTATGTCCACCTCTCCGTGGTTTGTCCTTAAGTAGTACACGTCAAATAGTCTAGCTAGGTGAGCGACAGCTACAGCCTCAGCGAGTTTAGTCTCGTCCGGTGCCTTTGTTATAGTCCACTTAGAGAAAGCGTAGTAGAGAAGGGGGTCAATAAAGTAAAACTTCTTTTCCTTCCTAAGTATTGGCTCTCCTAGGTTGGGGTCTACGGGCTCGACTACCTTTAGTAAGAAGAGCTTCTCAAGCAAATCGACGTAACTTATTGCCGTCTTTACCGTGCCCACGCCAAAGTCCTTGGCGAGAGAGTGGAAGCTAAAAGCGCTTGAAGCCTTCTCCACAATCGCTTTAACGGTCATCTTGAAGAACCTCTCGCTCCTCCTCAACTTGTTGATGTCTCCTATGAGGGAACTTATTAAGTCAGAGATTGTAGTAAGGCTAACATTGCCAGTATAGATGAAGTCCTTTATCGCGTTAGGGAAACCGCCAGATGCCAAGTAGTTCTCAAATAGCTTACTCAGCTGCGGTAAGTAACCTACGTGCTTGTAGTATTCCTTGAGTACGAAGTCCAGATCTCCTTGTGGTAGGTCTACTCCAAAGAGCCTCACGTACTCTGAGAAGGGCAAGGGGTACATAATCAACGTCTTACCCTTACCTCTCCTGCCCGGAAAGGTCTCGATCTCTCCCTTGGCCTTTATGGAGAGCGAGCCACTCAGTATTAGCACGTCGTCTTTGAAGTCGCCCTTGTCAATCCTAGACTTTATTGCCCTATACCATTCCTTTGGAAACGTCACCTCGTCGAGTATTATGTAAGAGGTATTTATCTTCTCCCTCCTCTTCAACTTCAGGTAGGCTGAAATCACCTCGTCAAGTTCTTTGTAGTCTGCCAACCCATCGCAGGAGAAGTAGAAAACTGCCCTTGGGTTGTCCACCAAGTTCAACAGCTTCTTGACCAGCAGTATGAGCGCTGTGGACTTTCCCACTTGCCTAGGACCAAACAAAAAGTTTAGAGAGAATGGCTCAAAGGAAAAGTTAAGGTCCACGTCCCACTTAATGGGAGAGGCTTCGTACTTCTTGTAATACTCGCTCTGATTAACGAGTTCTCTTGAGGTCCACCAAGGGTTATACTCTTCAATCATTGTGTGTAATGAGACTCCACAACTACTTAAAAACTCTGTTTACTGAGACTCCACAAAGGTTTAAAAAGAGGTTCTTGTCGCCTCCGGCATTTCGTGAGTGACTAGCTCTCATCCCTCATCTTTAGTTCACCAGAAGAAAGTGCCGTAAAAGGTTGTTTTTATTTGAGAACTTACTCCGCCTTAGAAGGCGAAGTTTGCCTTCTTATTTGTCAAATTGAAAAAGCAACAGGGATGTGGGGATGTTCCCCACAGTGCGACCGCCGGGATTTGAACCCGGGATCACTGGCTTGGAAGGCCAGCGTCCTACCAGGCTAGACTACGGCCGCACTTAGAGTTGTTATATACGTAAGGTTAAAAAGCTTACAGCATAATGAGGACCTCGCTATTTAGGACAGGGAGTCAGTAAATGAAGAAGTATCTCTGATAAAGCGCATTTTGCGTTAAAATGTGTAAACATATGAGATTGTAAACATAATTATAGATCTTTTCTATTTAATGTTAGAACTCGAGTTTCATAAGTACTACGTTCACTGTTAGCGTGAGATTGGATACGATCTTTTCTGGGTTTTCATTTATTTTCTAAAAAGTTTTTAGGTAGATTATCGTTTCATCATGAAAAATCTAAATCTTATACTGTTAAACTCGATTTAACGTAACTGTAATTACGTCAGAACGAACAATCTTTGGCGTTAATTACTACCGTTCTAGTTTAAAGTTTGTTCATTAACAGATAAATAAGAATATTTACAAGTTTAAGTCTACGGTCTATAATGCTCATAATAAACAAGTACCTCCCCATACCCAAGCAAACGGACTCCGAGTTTTGGACGCCAGAGAGAATAGACCACATTAGGAACTTGGCCCTAACAAGCAAGCCCTATAAGGTGTTGGAGAGCAGGAGGAACTCGCTAAGGATACTGGATAGGGTGGAGTTCTTAACGGACAGGAAGGACGTCTCTGAGTCTCCAAGGGCTGTGACGAGGATAAGCTTTTCCGGGATTGACATGGCAGTACCTCTTTACTTGGGCGACATGTCTTACGGTGCTCTAAGCGGGAACCCCAACATAGCAATAGCTAGGGCTGCTGACATCACGGGGACTTTAGCAGGAACAGGCGAGGGAGGACTTCACCCAGAGGTAGCTAAGCACAAGAGGATATTTGTGCAATGGGCCTCGGCAAGGTTCGGAGTGGACATCGACGTCCTCAACGCTGGGATGGGGATCGTCATAAAGATAGGACAGGGGGCTAAGCCCGGAATTGGAGGTCACCTCCCAGGGAGTAAGGTGACGGAGCCCATCTCTAAGACTAGGAGGATTCCCATAGGGATGGACGCGATATCGCCAGCCCCTCACCACGACATTTACTCCATAGAGGACTTGGGACAGAGGATAGAGGCGTTAAAGGAGGCCACTGGAAAGCCCGTGTTCGTGAAGGTAGCTGCAACTAACTATATACCTTACGTGGTGTCCGGGATAGCAAGAATGGGGGCAAACGGGGTAATAATAGACGGTCACGGGGCTGGAACCGGGGCAACTCCAGTGGTAATAAGGGACAACCTAGGCATACCCATAGAGCTAGCTGTGGCCTCAGCTGATTCCGTGCTCAGGGAGCAGGGGCTGAGGGAGAATTTCACAATTATCGCAGCTGGGAGGGTGGCCGACGCAACTGACGCCGCCAAGCTGTTCGCCCTAGGAGCAGACGTAGTTAGCGTGGGCACGGCGGCGCTAGTAGCTATGGGTTGTGTAATGGTGCATAAGTGCCACATTGGGTCTTGTCCCACTGCCCTCACCAACAAAATCGACGGCACCAGGGAAATGGACGTGGAGTTCGGGACTAAGGCGCTCGTCAACTTCATCAACGGCTTCAAGCTTGAATTGGCCAATGTATTAGACAACTTAGGCCTTAATGACATCAACGAATTAAAGGGAAGGAGGGACCTGCTTTACGGCTACGGCCTTTCCAGAGACGTGCTGGAGATCTTGGGCATTAAGGGAGAGAGCGAGGAGCTAAACCCCAAGCTGGGAGAGCTTTGGAACAAGAGGAGGAGATTTGAGCTCCACGAGCTCGTGAACAAGGGAGACCCAGTTATAACCAGCATGGGGAGCACTTCCCCTCCAGAGATTGAGAAGCCAGCGAGAATAATAGACTGGCTCAGAACAGACGGAGCTCAAGTGACGAGGCCCTCTATAGACCCCTACAGGGAGGACATAGACACCAGTTTCCTCCTGGACAAGGGGAGGATCTACCTATCCCTTCCAGTAATAATAGACGTTACAGACGCACCAGAGGACGTTAAAAGGGCTTTCTCTTGGGCAGCTCTAGCCACGAGTACCTTGGTTTTCGACGAGCGCGCCATGTCGCCTTATGAGGAGGTCTACATGAGCTCTGACGGAAAAGGAATCGTCAAGTGGAGCAGGATCCCGGAAAGGGGGAGTTATTACCTTGGTAGTAAGCTCACTGAGGTCAAGGTATCAGGCTACATCCTAGACGAGGACAGCCTAGACGAGGACTTAGAGATAGTAGTCTCTGACGTAGACACCAAGTTAAAGGAAGCTGGGATAAGGAATCAATTCGACGTTATAGCCAAGGCATCAAGGATCAGGGGTGCAGGAGACGTGTTTAAGCTCGTCCTCTTAGGAGCAGACGCGGTCATAGTACCATATAAGCTCTTGGAAATCGCAATAGGGGAAGGCAACAGGGGGAACTTGAAGGAAAAGGCGTTTAACTTCATCATTGGCACAAGGAAGGAGATAGCCCTACTAGCAGGGGCGGCTGGGGTCTTCAGCGTCCAGTCAAGCGTCACCGGGAACAGGGAACTCCTGAGGGCAGTTAACTTGAACTCCTACATAGCAAGGAGGATAAGGGTAAGGCAGGCTGGTTCCCTATGATCTCTCCTTCTGGTTGTGGAGTATTTGGCGTCCTGAGGAAGCCGAACGCCCCCAAGGTAGAGGGCAAGAAAGTAGTGGAAGCAATAGACCTAGTGAGGTTCAGGGGTAGCGATAAGGGGGCTGGCTTTGCCGTCTTCAACCTCAGGGAAGGCAACACGTACGTGGTTAAGGTGTTTTACGATGGAGACAAGGAGGAGCTAAAGAGGATCTTGGAAGACAACGGGATTAAGGTTGTTGGAGAATCTGCCACCTATGGTGAGCTCTGCGACTGCAAGTTCGAGATAACCTTAGGGAACATAGTGCAGTTGAAGAAGCTAACGAGGAACTTGAACGAAACCCTTTGGGAAAAGAGGAAGGGAAGGGTCTACAGCGTCGGGAAGGGGTTGGATGTCTTCAAGGGAGTTGGGTACCCCAAGGACATAGCCAACGCGTATGATGTGGAGAAGTACTCTGGGGATATGTGGTTAGCCCACACGAGGCAACCCACGAACTCCCCCGGTCACTTCCCCTACTGGTCTCACCCCTTCTCCACCTTTGACGTAGCCATCGTCCATAACGGTGACGTGAGCTCCTTCGGGGCCAACGTGGAGTTCCTGACCTCGAGGGGTTGGGGGGGCTTTGTGGGGACGGACAGCGAGGTAATGGCGTTCCTCTTTGAGGAACTAGTTTCAGAGGGTCTTTCCGTAGAAGAGGCAATGAAAGTGATGATGAACCCCTCTAGGAAGTCCGGACTACTCTCGCCGGAGGAGGACTACATGTACCGCAACGCCAGACTTGACGGACCTTTTACCGCTATCATAGGCTACAACTCTGGGGACGACTTATACATGATAGGAATAGCAGACAGGTCGAAGTTTAGGCCAGTGATAATTGGAGAAGACGAGTACTATTACTACGTAGCGAGCGAGGAGAGCCAAATAAGGCTGTTGAGCAAGAACGCAAGGGTCTGGACCCTATCTCCCGGGTCTTACTTTATAGTATCACTGAAGAGGGGAGTTATAAGTTACGGGAGGACTGTGGAGGAGCTTGAGAGCTTCTCTCCTCCTCCCACATTTACGACGAGCGACTACGACATAGATGCTTCCAAGGTTGGATACAAGGACCTTAATAAGGAGATAATGAAAGTGGACAAGAAAGAGGTAAATGTGATAAACGTAATGTCGCACAGGTTCATAGGCATCTCCTTCCCTAGGACTGGGAAGATCGTGAGGCTCTATGGCGTTGTGGGAAACGTGTTGGCCAACTTAAACGAGAACAACGAGTTCTACGTCTACGGTAACGTGGCAGACGATTGTTGCGACACCATGCATGGAGGCAAAGTGGTCATCTTCGGGGACGCTAGGGACGTCCTAGGTCAAGCCCTCCAGGGCGGAAAGGTGTTCGTAAAGGGCAACGCGGGAAACAGGGTTGGGATACAGATGAGGGAGTACCAGAACAAAAGACCTTACCTGCTCATTGGTGGCAGGGTGGACGACTACTTAGGCGAGTACATGGCTGGCGGAGTGATCGTGGTGTTCAACAACACCAAATCCTCGCCAACTGGGAACTACGTGGGTAGCGGAATGGTAGGAGGCAGGATATACGTCCGGGGGAGGCTAGACCCAGGGAGGCTAGGCCTACAGCCAAATAAGGTGGAAGTAATAAAGTTACTTAAGGCGTTAATGTTGGACAACTTGATAACAGAAAAAGAGATTGATGAGCTAAGAGACCTACCTTACATTGAACTAATGGATAGGCTCCAGGGCGATGCTAAGAGGTTTGCCAAGAAGATGTTCGAGGAAAAGGTCGGCATCCCCACCTACGAGTACAGGGAACTTACGGAGGAAGAAGTAAAGGAACTGCTGCCCGTGGTGTCTGAGTACGACAGAGACCTAGGGACGAAATACGTTGATTTCTTGGGCGAAAGGTTCACCGTAGTGAGGCCCAGGAAGGACTAAGACTTTTTAGATACGTTAAATGAAGACACGCAGTTTTCCTTGAGTACCTAATAAGGAGGTTCGCTTTCTTGCGTTTCACGTCTTAAGAGAACTCAACATGTAGAATGAGAGTTTAGCCTCGCCCCAAAGGGCGAGGATTTGGCTGTCCAAAACACGGACCCGCCGGGATTCGAACCCGGGACCCTCGGCTTTCTTCGCCGGTTAGAAGGCCGGCGCTCTGTCCTGGCTGAGCTACGGGTCCACACAATATCATGGCTCCTAGCTAAAATAAGGTTAACTCTTTCCTAGTTTTCACTCGTACTCTCTCCAGACCTTTCCGCACTTAGTGCACTTGTAGAACCTTGTGGCAGGCTCGTCGGCGCTTCTCGTTTGCAGGATCCAAAAATACGCCTCATCGTTCTTGCAACTTGGACAAGAAACACCTCTAATTATCTGGGTTCCAGCGGGCATTGGTACGTCCTCTAGCACAAGTGTCTTTTCCTTTTCGCTGTGCTTTATCTTGGTAGTTATCTTAGCCGTCTCCTTAGCCTCCTCCTCGTAACCGCATTTGACGCACTTGTACACGGATCTCCCGTTAGACTTACGGGGTACCATCATGGAATTACACTTTGGGCAGAACTTCATGAAAGGTCACCGGCACAATAGAGTAACTTACGTCAAGGCTTTATTTATTTTTTCCGTTAGTTTGTCTAGAATCATTTTGCACACTTCTTCCAGTTCTCCCTTGTACTCCACTCCAACTCCAAAGTTACTAGCATTTATTTCCTCCTTTAGCCTTCCTAGCCTACTTAACGCTTCTTGCACGTCCTTTCCCAGCACGAAGTGCTCCAGAAAGTGTCCCCTGAAGACGCAAATGCAGGAAAACTTGTCATTACTTAAAAGGATACCTATCCTTGTCTCCCTTTTCATATTGTCCTTATCTCTTGGTCAAACTTGGCTGAGGTTTCCTTGGCCTTCTCTATGGCGTTTATTATGGCTTCCTTGGGCTCTATTGAGCCATCAGTCATTACCTTTAGTATTATTGAGTCTACTAGTGGATGCGGCTGGTAATAGGAAGCAAAGGTAACTCCCCTTACTCTCCTCAAGTACCCCGCGACCAAGTTGCCTAGAGTGTGATCCTCTCCCTTGATTTCAATCTCCATGTAGGTGTTTGAGGACTTAATTACCCTGATTTCCAACTTTCTTCACCATGTAGTTCCCGAGTTTCCTCCTCTCTATATTTCCACAGTTAGGACACCTTAAATGCTCATCGTCCTGCTTTACAAGAACTGTACCGCATATGGAGCACTGGGCGTACACTACCCCAAGGTCCTTTCCTTTTATGGTCAACGATAAGGGTATGTAGTAAGTCATGGGCTTTGCCCTTATGATGTCTCCAGCTTTCACGTAGTCGGTGATCTTCTCTATGAACTTGTTGGAGATTTGGGAAACGTGGAGGAACCCAGACAGTGAGGGGCTAATGAACTTCTCCTCCACGCTGCTTATTGACACCATCACTGAGTCCTCTCTTACCCCCATTACGACGCCGTACACGTACCTGGCCTTCTTTAGGGTAGAGAGGAGGGGTTTTTTCAGCGTTAGGACGTTGCTCCGCCTGTTTATCATGTCGTAGAACACCTTACCGAGGGCTGAGGACCTCACCTGTCCGTCGACCTCATAGGTATTCTCGCCAGGGGTGAACTCCTCGATTACAGCTAGCTCATCGCCTGGAAACACAAACTCGTTCTGCTTCCTCATTTTCACCACGGAAATATATATGGTTCTAACTTGTTTAATATTATCATTTTCGCTTCCCCAGGAGTTAGGACGGGTTTCTCGTAATTGTACAAGTCGTCTATGGGCAGTCTGGGACACGAGGTGACTACGTATGCATCTATGTTGCTCCTGTCTATGTTCCTCAGCACATCCACGTTTAGTACCTTGTTGGTTACCACGTACACCGTGTTGCCCATCTCTCTGAGCCTCTTCTCAAGGTACTTCACCATTAAAGGTCTGTTTTGTCCCACCTTTACGCCTTGAATTATCACCCAGGTTCTAGCGTCCATTGCCTTCATTATCTTGGAATACCTCACCCTCAGGATCCTGTTTACCTCTTGGGTTAAGTCCTCGACCTTATTAGTATATGGGTCAAGCTTCAACGTGGGCTTTAAGGTTGAAAGACCAAGGCCTAAGGCGTGAAAAACGCCCCCGGAGACGTTTACGTAGACGTCTGCCTCTACGTTAGCGGCCTTGTAGTCACATCCTAGTATTTGTCCAGGGTGCATGAAAGGGCTTGAAGGGTTACCTATTACAACTTCAAATCCATCTAACTTGTGCCTTATTTTATCGAGGAGCTTATAGTGCTGTACGGTGGAGGTTAGGGAGACCTTTTTTGCCCCATATTCCCTAAGCTTGTTTTTCAACTGTTTTACAGCCTCCTCGTTAACGTCTAGGTTGCTTTCCGCCTCAACGAAAAGGGTGGGGAACTTCGGGTAGTACCACGTGTAGGGGGTGTGGCCAAAGTGTACTATTAAATCTACTCCAACTATCTTTGCTTCGTCTTCAGCTATATCACAAGCCCCCCAGCTTGGTTCTCCGGAGATAACGAACTCGACCTCTGGGAGCCTTCTATTTAAGGAGTCTACGACTTCAGTGGAGAAGGGCTTAAGGCCCTCCGGAAACTGAAGGAGTACCCTTTTGACATTTCTTTTCCGGATCTCTTGCACTATTCTCTCGTAGTCAAAAAAATAACTCACTGGGTTTGTGCACCCGTGTTTTGTTGAGCTTTTTGTATGGGCTCTACGACTATTTGAGTGTCAAGAGGGAGTTTAGACATGGCTACCTTGAACGCCTTCTTTGCGGCCTCTAAGTGTTCCTTTTTCACCTTGGCTAGCATTAATGTCTCTCCCAACTTCTCGATCCTAACAGCTGTCCCAATGGGCTTTCCAAAGGACAGCCTCATGCCGTCCTGTAGCCTGTCCGCTCCTGCGAAGGCCATCATCTTGTTCTCCCTGATTACATGATGTGGGTACTTAAGTACCCACACGAAGAAGTCGGTCTCGTTCCCTACTGCCTTGGAGATCTGCTTAAGCACAATTACCCTAGCCGCTTCCAGCGCGTTGTGCCTTATCTGGCCAACCTGCTTAGTCACGAGCTTTACCACGTAATCGTATTCCTTATTTGGGTCGCCCATTGTGAACTTGGTTATCTTTGGTCCAGGGACTCCGGGTATGTACTCCTTTCTAGTATAGGGCGGTCCAGAGAAGTGCCTATAGCACCTTCCAGGTCTTAGTGGCATAATGAAGTGTTAGTCCGGGAGTATTTAAAATTTGGTTGTCAGGGGACCTTAGTTCTAACTTGCGCGGGACTTTGTCAGGGACAACATAGTTTCGAGGCGAGCGTTCACTATAGCTACTGTGAACTCCCTTTTTGTTTTACTCCTTTGCCCAAAGCGCCAGAGGCTACCCCTCCAATTACTTTTTCGACTAGCTCCATGTGGGACATTATCTCGTCTGCAGTGTTCCTTAAAGTTAGCAGGTCTTTAGGGGCGTTCACGTCCATCTCTAGTTCCACGGTAACCTTTCCAGCACCTTCCTTTACGCTTATTTTCATGGAGTTAGGTAGGTCGACGTTGTCTGGTAAAATAGCCTTTGCTATCTCCGTGGAGTTAGGGGAGACGTATTCTATCCTAATCCTTGATATCAACCCTAATCAGCCCCTCCTCTGCCGATTCCAGAAAGTATTTAGAAGAGTAATATTCGTTCCCCAGCTTAATTACTACCGGCTTAACGGGTTTGCCCTCTACTTGTTGTGCTACGATAGAGAGGAGCATGGGCGAAGGAAGGCTGGTCTCCACGACGTAGAATTTTCCCTTCTGGTATACTTGGCCCACGGTGAACCCCTTTGCCAGCCTCTCCCTTGTCTTCTCAACCAAGATTTCCAAGACGGAAGGAGTTAGGGCTAGTTGTATAAGTGCCTTACTGCCCACGTTGTCTAGGAAGAACGAGACTGCCATGGCCACCTCAGTCAAGTCGTAACCCATGTAGAATACCTTATCTGAGATAACGTCGTCTCTAGTTGCCTTCGGGTTGAGCTTCGTAACTAACATCATTATCCTGTAGAGCAGAGTGTTTAAGTGGGACTCATCAAGCTCCCCGAGCTTAGTGGTCTCGTCGAGACCTATCTCTTTCACGAGACTTATGGAGTTCTCCCTGCTACCTGTTAATCCCTGGAGGTAGGGATCAATTGAGAGCATTAGCGACAGGAAGAGGGGAAGTTCGTTGTAGGAGGGTATCTTGAGGTTTTTCTCGAGGCTTACTCCAAAGTCCTTAGCCATCTCCACTACTCCCAACTCCCACTCCGTAAGCCTCCTCCTCTCCAGCATTACGCTAGAATATACTCCAGCCAATATTGATGTTAGGTCGTCCTTGCTCAAGGGCAAAGTTGACGAGAAAGAGGAGTTGCCTATGTATACTTCCGCACCCCTATGGGATATCCACCTGTCCTTGCCCCTCTGTATAAGCTTTGTCTCGCAGTTTTCAGTAAAGGAAATGAAGAAGTCCCCCTTAAAGTACTTCATTATAACCCCCGAAAACAGTATGGCGTCGGGAGTGTAAGGGATGCTTAAACAGAGGTCGCGTTCAGCGTAAAGGGATTCGATGAGCTTAAGGGCGTCCTGTGGGCTAGGGTCCTTTATAAAGTTCTCCATATTTCTTAATTTTATCTAGTTCGTTTTTAAGCTCATCAAGGTTGACTTCACCTATGAAGATAAAGCCCATTAAGAACTCCACAAAGCCTAGAATTGCAACGTCAATGACGTAGTGGGAAGGAAGGTAAAAGGAAAGTGCTATCTCTGAGACTCCAGCTGCACCGGGTATGGGGAACAGGAACGCAATGAAAAGCGTCATGTTTATTATCAAGTCTTCAAGGACGTTCGGCCTTATAAGATAAAAGGGCGACGACTGGACCAAGTAGCCTAAGGCAGTCAAAAAGTAAAAATATATTGAGCTCGTGAAGTCCATCCTGTCCTTCATGGCTTTTTTCCCTATCTCAAGGATGAAATGATATTTCTCGAAGCCAGCCAGCTTAATTATTATCTGCTCTATTTTCACTGCCTTGTTTGCGGTGAAGAAGACATATGTGATGCCGGAAAGCCAGCCAATCAAGTTTCCTACAGCGTAAAGGACGTATATTATCTCTATATAGATGTATTTCACGGGGATGAAGTAAAGGAGGGCAAGGAACATAGCTGTTCCAGTGGTCACGTCAAAGTAGCCCTCCAAGATTGAAAGCGAAAAAGCCCTAACCAAGTCTACCCCTTGCTTGTTGTAAATCAACGCCCTAGTCAACTCCTGTCCAACCCACCCAGGAATAAGGAGGCTTACTGCGTTACCCAATAGCCTCGCCTTAAACGCGTTGGAAAAGGACACCCCTACTAGTTTCCTATCCCTCAAGGCTATTACGGCAACTTGCCCCAAGTAAGAAAGGAGGAAAGCCAAGATTAACTGTGGGGACATCGTCCTTGTTATTTCGAGGACGTTTACTTTGAGGACTACTGTGTAGACTACAATTGCAAGGACTGGAAGTAGGACCGCTACGATATATTTCAGTTTCACAATTATTTACTTAGTGGTTTTCTTATAACACTTTTCTCCATAACAGAGGAGTACTCCATCGTTTACCTTGTAGACCTCCACCTCCCTTGAACTGTACGTCAATGTGCCTTGAACTCTAGGATACCTGAAGAGTCCGCAAGAAGTGAACTTGTAGTTGAGGTATCTGTACTCGTGGAGGGAGCACGCCTCGCACTTGGGGTTCCTGCTCATCTTTACCCTCTCCATCGACAAGTTGGACATGTCAAGGATTATCATTTCGTCGTCCTCTTTTCCTCTTAAGTAGTTGATGAGGAGTTGTATTTGTACGGAAGCTATGGCATCTACAGTAGCTATGGTGGTGCCAATGGTCTCGCAGGCGTTGGGGGAGTCCACTGGCTCCAAGAAGCACGAGAGGCAGGCCGTTTTCCCAGGGACGACCAGCTTGGCAGAAGCGTACTCTCCTCCGACCCCTGCGTATATGAGGGGTACGTTGTTTTTAACGCACGCGTCGTTTAGGATCAGCCTGTAGTTTACGTTGTCTAACGCGTCGAATACTACGTCTTTGCCCCTGACCAGCTCCTCTACGTTCTCCGCGTCAACTACGTCTACTACCGCGTTTACCTTAACCTCCCTGTTTACCTTGGACAAGTAGTCCTTGCACGCTAAGGCCTTTGGTCTCATTACGTCCTCCTCGGTGAACATCCTTGTTCTGTGTAGATTAGAAAGCTCTACAACGTCTGCGTCAACCACAGTTATCTCCTTTATCCCAAGCCTTACCAACATGTCCGAGAGAGTACTGCCTAAAGCGCCGCATCCCACAACAAGGACCTTAAGGGACGAAATCCTCTGTTGCAATTCTAAACCAAGGGCCAGTAGCTGCCTAGAGTAACGTTCCATGAGAAATAATGAAAGCTTAAAAAATAAGAGTTATTCTATACCTAGAAGTAGAGTGCAACACCAATGGGTGGAAGTGATGGAACTCCAATATCAATAGAGGAATTAAACAAGTTAAGGGAAAAGGCAGAGAGGGCAAGGAAGAACGTCATTAGGATGCAGTTCTACGACCAATCTCTACATGTAGGTTCCTCGTTAAGTAGCATAGAGATACTCACTACCCTTCTCTTCAAGTACATAAGGGATGGGAAGGACCCAGTAAACAGGGACTGGTTAATACTTAGCAAGGGACACGCTGCTCCCGCCCTGTACGCTGTCCTCCACGAGAAGGGCTTAATCCCAGAGGAGGAGCTATGGAAGATACAGAGCATAAACGGCCTTCTCCAGGGGCACCCTGAGATCTTCATCCCTGGAGTGGACATGTCGACGGGTAGTTTAGGGCAAGGGCTAAGCTTCGGCGTTGGCGTCGCTACTGGTATAAAGATGGCTAAGGGCACTGGAAGAGTGTTCGTAATAATGGGGGACGGGGAGCAGGACGAAGGAGAGATCTGGGAGGCAATGACGCATGCAGTTGCGAGGAAGCTTGACAACATAGTTGCGTTCATAGAGCTAAACGGTTACCAGTTGGACGCTTCGACGGAGGAAGTGAAGCCAAAGGGGTACCTCAAGGACGTATGGAAGGCAGTGGGGTGGGAGGTCTTCTCGTGCGATGGGCACGACATACTGAGCTTAGTGAACACAGTTGAAGAAGCTCTTAAGGCAAGGAAACCCGTGGTAATATTCGCCAAAACGCTTAGAGGTAAGGGCTTCACGCCCATAGAGAACACCAAGAAGCAGAGGGCGAGTCCTGATGTTGCAAGGGAGTTCCTTATCAATTCGTGAGGCCTTCGGAAAGACGCTAGTAAAGCTAGGTGAAGAAGACCCAGAGCTAGTAGTGATAACTGGAGACGTTGGAGACTCGAGCAGGGCGTCCTACTTTAAGGAAAAGTTCCCAGACAGGTACTTTAACGTTGGTATATCGGAGCAAGACATGGTTAACTTCGCCGCTGGGCTATCGGCAGTAGGCAAAAACCCTGCTGTAGTGGACTTTGCGATGTTTATGATGAGGGCGTGGGAGCAGATAAGGAACACCATAAGCAGGATGAACATGAACGTGAAGATCCTCGTGACCCACTCGGGCTACAGCGACAGTGGAGACGGCTCGAGTCACCAATCCCTTGAGGACATAGCGCTAATGAGGACGTTGCCCAACTTCAAGGTTATCGTGCCTGCAGACCCAGCAGACGTTATGAGGAGTTTGCCAGTGGTGATTAAGGAAAGAGGTCCTACCTACTACAGGATGGGAAGGGAGTACTCTCCTCCAATAACTAACGAGATTGACTACAAGTTCGAAATAGGGAAAGCCTACATGTTGAGGGACGGCGACGACTTAGCCATAATGGGAGCGGGAGTGGTGCTTTGGGACGCGCTCAGGGCTGCAGAGGAGCTAGAGAAGATGGGTATAAGTGCGGCTGTGATAAACCTAGAGACGATCAAGCCAATCGACGAAGCTACCATAGAGTACTACGCTAGGAAGACAGGAAGGATTGTCACAATTGAGGAGCACATGATATATGGGGGCATAGGTTCAGCAGTGGCCGAGGTAGTAGTAAACAAGTACCCTGTTCCAATGAGATTCGTTGGGGCTACGACATTTGGAAGATCTGCAAGGAGTCAGAGGGAACTCCTTGACTACTACGGCATAAACTCGCAGACCTTAGTCAAAAAAGCGCTAGAGTTGATGAAATGAAGGAGCTAGAGGAACTCAGGAGGCAAATAGATTCTATAGATGAGAAAATAGTGGAACTCTTAGCACAGAGAATGAGGATAGTTTCGCAAGTAGGGAACGTTAAAAGGCGTTTGAACCAGCCTCTGACCGACGAGAAGAGAGAAGAGCAAGTGAGGCTAAGGTGGATGTCGTTAGCACAGAAGAACGGTCTTCCTGAGACAATGGTAGACTCCTTATTGAATTTAATTTTCTTGTACTCTAAGATATTTGAGATAAATCCAAGTTTTTTAAAGAAGGTCGTGGTTGTGGGATACGGGGGAATGGCAAAGTCCCTTGTTTCCCTGTTTAAGCTTTCCTCCCATGAGGTTATAGTCACCGGGAGGGACCCTTACAAGGCGGAAAAGCTCGCGAAGGAATTTGGCTATGCGTACATGGATCCAGCTCAAGCGTCTCGGTGGGGGGAATTCGTGATCTTGGCCCTTCCTCCTTCAGGAGTCCTATCGGACTTCGTGAAGGGGGTTTTTCCCCACTTTTCTGGGAAGGTGGTTATGGACATATCCTCCTCCAAGCAGGCCGTTTACGGCTACTTGGAGAAGGCGTCTTCGGAGCACGGGTTCAGCTACGTCTCAGTACACCCTCTGTTTGGTCCCTACCTATATCCAGTAGGGGAGAAAATAGCCGTGATTCCCTCCAAGACGACGAAGGACGTAGACGAGGTAATAGAGTTCTGGAGGAATTGCGGGCTAGTGCCGGTGAAGACTACTTTGGAGGCTCACGAGAAGGCTATGGCCCTCGTCCAGGTCCTCCCCCACTTTTACATGTTGGGTTTAAGTAGGAGCTTGGAAAAGCTCAGAAAGGAGTTCGACGTTGACTTCACTCAGTTTGAGACCACAAACTTCAGGGAGATATACAAGGTGGTGAAGAGGGTGAACGAGCTGAAGAGCGTGATTCTGGAAATTCAGGAAATGAACCCCTTCTCACGTGAAGTGAGGAAGGCTGGAATGGGCGAGTTGGAGAACCTATTTCACGAGTTGGACGGTGAAAAGAAATGATCTTGTTTATATTAAAAGAAAGAAAAGACTACTCAACTTTAAAGGAAAAACTACAGGGGTCTTCTGCCTCCTACAAGTTCCTTAACCTCTACGGCAAGAACCTGTTACTTGCGTGGCCAGACAGCGAGGCGGAAAAGATAAGCGACGAGAGCGTTGAGATAGCCGTAAAGACCAAGAGGCCATATGTGCTGGCAAGCAACGAGTGGAAGAAGGAACCTACTAGGGTTAAGGTTAAGGACGTAGAGGTAGGGGGAGAGAAAGTAGTAGTAGCGGCAGGGCCTTGTGCAGTGGAGAGCGAGGAACAAGTGCTCACCGTAGCCAAGGCAGTAAAGAGGGCAGGAGCGTCGCTATTGAGGGGTGGAGCATACAAGCCCAGGACAAGTCCCTACTCTTTTCAAGGCTTGGGAGAGGAAGGCGTCAAGATACTAAGAAGGGCAGGGGACGAGGTAGGGCTACCAATAGTAACGGAGATCATGGACACAAAGGACTCCGAGGTGTTTAAGAAGTACGTGGACATGGTCCAAATAGGCGCCAGGAACGCCCAGAACTTCTCCTTACTAAAAGAAGTAGCATCCATTGGAAAGCCGGTTCTTCTAAAGAGAGGATTGGCCAACACAGTGGAGGAGTGGTTACAAGCTGCCGAGTACTTACTTTACGGAGGTAACGGCGACGTCGTACTGTGTGAGAGGGGCATAAGGACTTTCGAGAAGGCCACCAGGTTTACGCTAGACGTAGGAGGAATGGTAGCAGCCAAGACCATGACGCACCTCCCCATGTGCGCCGACCCCAGCCACCCAGCTGGAAAGAGGGAGCTAGTACACTCATTGGCTCTAGCCTCAGTGGCTGCTGGGGTTGACATGCTTCTTATCGAAGTCCATCCAAACCCAGAGAAGGCTTTAAGCGACTCAGAGCAACAGCTGACCCCTGAGTCCTTTGAGGTTTTAATGAACAGGATAAAGGCTCTCGCCTCTGCCCTAGGTAGGTCTGCATGAGGTCTTTCCAAGAACAGGTTTGCTGTTCCCAAGTAGACGTGGTAATAGGAAAGGATTATGTAGAGGAGCTAAACTCCATAAACGGCAGAAAAGCAGTAGTTTTTTCCAAGAACCTCAAGCTTGAAGGGTTAGAGGCAGACCTCCTTATTCCCTTAGACGATGGGGAACAAGCAAAGGACTTGAGCACGGTACTTTCGATAGCCAGGGAAATGTTCGAGAAGGGCTTTGACAGAGGCGATTACGTAATAGCAGTTGGCGGAGGCACCGTTCTTGACGTGGTTGGGTTCGCCTCCTCTATTTACTTAAGGGGCCTAAAGCTGGTCAACGTCCCCACGACGTTCCTAGGAATGGTCGACGCTGGGATAGGCGGAAAGACTGGAGTGAACTTCCAGGGGATAAAGAACGTCTTGGGCACCTTCTATCAGCCATCAAAGATAGTGATAGACCTTAAGTTCCTACGCACTCTTCCAATTGAGGAGCTAAAGAAGGGAATGGCGGAGGTAATAAAGTACTCCTTAACCCTCGACAAAGAGCTCTATGACTACCTCTCTCTAAATAAGGATAGAGTGATGGCAAAGGATGAAGACGCCCTAGAGGAGGTAGTTTACCGTTCCGTCAAGGACAAGCTTGGCGTTGTGAAGCAGGATGAAAGAGAAGAGAAGGGGATAAGGATAGTACTAAACTTCGGCCATACCATAGGCCACGCAATAGAGGCCGGTTCTGATTTCAAGGTACCCCACGGCTATGCTATTTCAGTGGGCATGGTGTGTGAGGCTAAGATAGCAGAGGAGATGGGGTACTCCGAGGAGGGGGTAGTGGAGGACGTGCTATGGCTCCTACAGCTTTACAATCTCCCAATCTCAGTAGACCAGTTAGGGCAGAACGTTTCAGTAGAGAAGGCGCTAAAGGCCATAGGGAAGGACAAGAAGGTCAGGGGAGGCGCAGTGATGATGCCGTTCCCAACTAGGATAGGAGATTGGAAGAGGGTCGACGTTCCACTGGAGACCTTGAGGGGGTTCGCGGAGCAGTGCTTGAAGTAGACTATAACACGAAGCTTTACGGCGTGATAGGGAGGAAGATAAGCTACACTCTCTCTCCAGCTATTCACAATTACTCCTTCAGCGTTATGGGCGTAAACGCGGTCTACCTGGCCTTTGATTTGGAAGAGGACAAAGTGAATAAAGTTATCCCTGGATTGCTGGAGGTAGGTGCGGGGTTTAACGTTACCATACCCTATAAGGAGAAAGTGATGGAGTTCCTAGATAAGCTGGACGACACAGCGGAAAAGGTCGGGGCAGTGAACACTATCAAGGGAAAGGTGGGATATAACACTGACTACTTAGCGTTAAAGGAGATACTCAGTAGGTACGGTTATTTCGACACCTTGGTCTTTGGGGCAGGAGGGGCCTCGAGGGCGATAGCGGTGGCTATTGCAGAGGAAGGGGTTAATCTCTACATATACGACAGGACTAGGGAGAAGGGGGAAAGGCTAGCATCTTACTTAAGGGAAAATGGCTTCAAGGCCTCATATGTAGACCACTGCAACCTCAGTTACGAGATAGTAGTTAACGCCACTCCGGACCCGTCCTTCCCGCCTGACCAGTGCATCAAGGGTAAGCTAGCCATAGACTTTGTCTATACTCCCGTTATGACCTCTTTCCTCACTAGGGCTAAGGAAAAGGGAATGGTCACAGTGGACGGGCTAGAGATACTCGTGGGACAGGCGTTGGAGGCCCAGAAAATCTGGCTAGGCAAGAGCGCTAATAAGGACGAAGTGGTGAAATATCTATATGCCAGGAAACTCGTTCGGTAAACTGTTTAGGGTTACCACCTTTGGGGAGAGCCACGGCCCCGCAGTGGGGGCAGTGATAGACGGGGTCCCCGCTGGCTTACCCTTAAGCAAGGAAGACATAGAGTTCGAGCTCTCGTTCAGGAGGCCCGGGAGGTTCTTGGTCTCAGGGAGGAGGGAGAAGGACGAGCCTGAGATAATTAGCGGGATATTTGAGGGGAGGACTACAGGGGCACCAATAGCAGTGATAGTGAGGAACACTGACGTTATCTCCTCCTTGTATGAGGAAATAAGGCACAAGCCCAGGCCAGGCCACGCCGACCTGCCGTTCATCATGAGGTACGGCTACGAGAACTGGGACTACAGGGGTGGGGGGAGGTCTAGCGCGAGGGAGACAGTGGGCAGGGTCATAGCCTCAGCCATAGCAAAGAAGCTGTTGATGTTGACTGACACGATAATAGCTGGGCACTTGAGGAGTATAGGGGAGGTGGAGCTTAATGAAGAGCCCACCTTTGAGGAGATACTTTGCTCCAAGTACAGCCCCGTTAGGGCGGCAAAGAAGAGCCTAGAGGAGAAGTTCACAGAGCTAGTAATGAGGGCCCACCAATCAGGGGACAGCTATGGCGGGGTAGCAGAAGTAGTGGTAAAGAACCCTCCTGCTGGGCTAGGAGAGCCCGTTTTCGACAAGATAAAGGCAGATTTAGCTAAAGCGATAATGTCTATCCCCGCGGCGGTAGGTTTTGAGTACGGCCTAGGCTTTAAGTTGGCCAGGATGAGGGGAAGCGAGGCTAATGACGAGATAGTAGTTAAGGAAGGTAAGTTAGGGTGGAAGAGGAATGTAGCCGGAGGTATCTTGGGCGGGATAACTAATGGCGAGCCAATAGTAGTTAGATGTGCTTTCAAGCCCACCAGCTCGATAAGGATACCCCAGAAGACAGTTGACCTTAACACAATGGAGGAGGCGGAAATCTCAGTGAAGGGGAGACACGATCCCGTAGTGGCCATAAGGGGGGTAGCAGTGGTTGAGGCGATGGTCTCCCTAGTCCTAGTAGACCACGCCATTAGATCTGGAGTAATACCCCCTGTTAAGCTTGACAAGGAACAAGCGAAGGTGATCCAAGAAAGGTGGGAGAGGTATAAGGCGCTATGCAGACCTACGGAGGAGTCTCAGTAGTAAACGCAATACCCTCTTGGTACGGCTCCTCGATGGCAGTAGACCTCAAAGTAGAGGTCAAGGTAGAGGAGGGCGAGGAAATAGGGGAACAGAGCGCGCTCGTTAAGACTATCGTGGATTACTTTAGGCAGAAGTACAACTTACCTAGGCTAAGGGTAAAGATCACCTCCGAGATCCCTCAGATGAGCGGCTTAAAGAGCAGTAGTGCAGTTTCCACTGCCCTAATAGGCGAGATATCGAGGAAGTACGGCATAGACGTAGACGTGCCCAAGCTTTCCGCCATACTTTCCATTAAGGCAGGGGTCTCAGTTACCGGAGCCCTTGACGACGCGGTGGCAGCATATTACGGCGGAGTGTCCTTCACGTACAACAAGGAGTTCAAGGTCATCAAGAAGCAAAGTCCCCCAGACGGGCTAGTTGTGCTTATCCTCGCCAGGGGCAATAGGCAAAGAGTTGACCTCAATTCCCTAAAAAGGTACAGCGCGTTGTTCCAGGAGATATTTAAGGTGGCCTTAAGCGATGTCATTACTGCAATGAGGTTGAACGGGGTGGCAGTGGCAGAGATCTTGGGCTACGAGAAGGAGCCCATACTTGAGGCCATGAGAACAGGCGCGTTGGCATACGGGGTCTCTGGAAACGGTCCATCGATGTTCGCCGTGACAAAGGAGGGAGAAGAGGGACCAGTCTACGAAAGGTTAAGTAAGTACGGGAAAGTAACTATAACTAGGGCTGTTGATCTTGAGAGCAGAGATTGAGAGGTCGCTAATACAAGGGGAGGTTAAGGCTCCCCAGTCCAAGAGCTTTGCCATAAGACTGGCTTTTCTTTCCCTGCTTACTGAAGTCAAGACTAACTTCTGGGAGTCTGAGGACATAAAGATGGCGCTGGGCGCCGTTAACGCATTGAAGAGAGGAGAGGGGTACATTTACGTTGGAGGCTCTGCAACTACGCTCAGGATGTTAATACCCATTGCCTTAGCCCTAAAGAGGAGGGTTACCATCGACGGCGACGAGACCCTGAGGAAAAGACCAATAAGTGCAATAGTTAAGGCGCTGAAAAGGGCTAGCTTCTCGTCCAATACATTGCCTGTGACAGTATACGGAGAGCTAGAGGAAGAGACAGTCATTGAGGGGAATGAAAGTAGCCAATATGTATCTGGGCTCATACTTGCATATGCCCTCCTAGGGAGGGGAAGGATCGTAGTATTGCCCCCCATTTCGTCTAAAAGCTACATACTCATGACTATAGACCTCGTAAACAAGCTAGGGGGAAAGGTAAAGATGGAGGGTAACGTAATTGAGGTAGAGGCGGGCAAACTAAAGCCCTTTGAAGGAGAAGTCCCAGGGGATTACCTACTCGCCTCCTTTTACGGCATAGCTTCCCTTATAACTAGTGGTAAGTTAGTTATCTACAACTTGTACGAACCGCCTAAGTACTTTGGAGATCACTCAATATTGGACGTGCTAAGGAACATGGGAGCAAGGAGCTTTTATCAAGACGGCAAGTGGGTGTTGGAGGGCTCCGGGTCGTACTCGCCAATAGACCTTGAGCTCGACGATTCCCCAGACATGGCCCCCTCTGTTGCAGCCTTAGCCTCAGTTGCAAACGGCGTCAGCGTTTTAAGGAAGGTGGAGAGGTTGAGGATAAAGGAGAGCGATAGAGTCTCCACCATAATAGAGGGGCTACGGGCCTTCGGAGTAGAGGCCTACTACGCCGAAGGGAGTATATACATACGCGGCGCTAACCCGAGGAGGGGATACGTGCTGTGCCCTAACGACCACAGGATAGCTATGATGGCAGCAGACATAGCTACGCGTTCAGGAGGGGTAATAGAGGGAGCAGAGTGCGTTAAGAAGAGCAATCCCTACTTCTGGGACGACTTAAGGGCACTAGGAGGGAAGGTGAGGCTTTCTTGAAGACTTACGTAGTTGCAGCCTTGCCTGTTTACAAGATGGAGGACGTGAAGATAGTAGAAGCTGTGGAGGCAGACTTTGTGGAGCTAAGGCTAGACTACATGGATAAACTGGAAGTAGACCTCGACTTCTTGGAGAGGTTTAAGGACAAGGTGATACTGACAATTAGGGACGTGAGAGAAGGAGGAGTAAAGGAGATTCCGGACGAGGAGAAGGAAGCCTTCCTGCGCGAGCTCCACAGGAGGGGATTCCTCTACGATGTCGAGGCGTCTTTCCTGGAAAGGAGAAGGGTAGAGTACAAAGGGAAGATAGTATCAGCTCACTACTTTAACTCAGTGCCCAGCGTTGACGAGCTGGAAAAGACGTACGAAAAGTACAAGGAAGCCTTCGTTGTCAAGTTCGCTGTGGTTGGAAGGGGAAACTACAAGGGCGTCTTGGCCTCGATGCTCAAATACGATAACGTCGCCGTGATGCCCATGGGGGTGCCTCCGTTGGAGAGGATAGCCTTCAGTATCTTGGGCTCGAGGTTGGTATACGGTTACGTTAAGGAACCAACCGCCCCCGGCCAAATGCACTACAAGGCGCTTCTTGAGGTCTTGAAGATTCTACGAAATTATTAAATACTCCCCATCATCTTTAACGCTGTAAACCTTTAGGGGCTCTTTAGCTGGTCCCTTCCTGGGCCTACCGTCCTTAACAGAAAAGTGGGAGAAGTGGCATTGGCACACGAGCTCTTCTCTAATCAAGACGCCGTATTTGTAGAGGTCACACTTCAAGTGGGGACACTTGTTATCGAAGGCTAGGTACCTGCCAGCCCCGAGGTAAATTAAAAGAATCTCTTGGCCTCCTTCTACTACCTTTACCTTCTCTCCCACCTTTACTTCAGGCTTTCTTATCCTTATCATATGCCTTTCTATTTAATGCTCTGGGCAACACTAAATAAACGCATAAGTCGCCGCACATTGAGCACGACCCTCCCATGAAGTTCTTGTACTGGGAGTATATCTTGGTAGCCCTTTCCTTGTCGAAGGTGAGCTCGAACATCTTGCCCCAATTGAGGGAAGCCCTAGCTCTGCTCATCTCTGTGTCCTTTTTCCTTGCCTTCTCTCCTAGCTTAACTACGTCCCCAGCGTGGGCAGCTATCTTAAAGGCTATCAGTCCTTCCTTTACCTGCTCGGGATTGGGAAGGGATAGATGCTCAGCAGGAGTCAAGTAGCACAACATGTCAGCCCCGCTCATTGCCGCTATGGCGCCTCCTATAGCCCCAGCTATGTGGTCGTACCCAGCTGCTACGTCAGTTGGGAGGATTCCCAACACGTAATAAGGTACACCCCCAGTTAGCTCCTTCTCCAGTTTTACGTCCATCGCTATGTGGTCCAAGGGCATGTGACCTGGACCCTCTATCATTACTTGAACTCCTCTCTCTATTGCCCTCTTTGCGAGCCTTGCGTTGACCAACAGTTCACCCACTTGAAGCTCGTCGTGAGCATCGTCTATGCCTCCTGGCCTAAGGGCGTCTCCGAGGCTCAAGGTTACGTCGTATTCCTTCGCCAACTCCAAAAGGTAATCAAAGTTTGCGTAGAGGGGGTTCTCCTTGTCGTTGTATACTGACCATGCAGCCATTATCGTCCCTCCCCTGCTCACTACGCCAGCGGTCCTCTTCATTTCCGTAGCCCTTTTGGCCAGCTCAAGGGTGATCCCAGTGTGGACTGTCACGAAGTCTACGCCGTCCCTGAAGTGCTTCTCTATAACGTTAAACAAGTCGTCTTCCGTGAAGTCAATTATGTACTTTCTCTTGGTCACCATCTCGTAATACACTTGGTAAATTGGGACAGTCCCTACTGGCATCATGGCCCTCTTGAGCACGAGTCTCCTCATGTAGTCTATGTCTCCCTCGTCGGTCAAGTCCATGATGGCGTCTGCCCCGTACTTGTTTGCTATCTCCACCTTCTTCATCTCCTCCTCTACGTCGTAGTGGTCGGTGGAAGCCCCAATGTTCACGTTTACCTTAGTGGACAAGCCTTCTCCCAGCGCGGTGTACCTCTCCAGCTTCCTGACAACGTTTTTGAGTATTACCACCTTCCCCTTTGCCACCCTGTCCCTTATCTTGTTGGGGTCTTCGTCTTCTACCTTGGCTATTATTCTCATCTCATCTGTTACGTTACCGCTTCTCGCTTCTGTTACTTGAGTCATTATTATAAGTCAGTTATAAACTGGCTTATATCCCTTGCTCTCTCGCCATGGTCCACGGAAGGAAAAGGTTTTATAATGTTAAAATAGTATATTATCTTTAGAAGAGGTGTAGCAGCGAATGTCTAATGTAAGAGAAGTAACGAAGTCGAAAGTGGACTATAGGATAGTCCAGATAGCTGAAAACTCTCCAAGCACCGAGGTTAGGGCTACTGTAATTCTTGATGTACCCCCATCAGAGGAGGTAGTGAGGGAGATATCACAGCTTGCAAATGTCGAGAAGGTCTTCAACTTCATGTTCACCGTTAAGGTAAGGGGAAAGGCCAGGGAAGTTGTAAAGCTGTCAGAGAAGCCCTTCGTTAAGTATATAATGATGGACGAGATTGTTGTTAAGACAGAAGAGTGGATTTAAGGCACTGGCAGAGCGCGATCAAGGACAAGGTGGTCGAATACCTTAAAAACGGGTTTTTAGTAGCCCTTCAAGCTCCTACCGGGAGCGGAAAGACCCTATTTTCCCTTTTAGTTTCTTTTGAAGTCAAGCCCAGAGTTCTCTTCGTAGTAAGGACTCACAATGAGTTTTTCCCAGTGTACAGGGAGGCCAAAAGGCTTGGCAAGACGTTTTCCTTCTTAGTGGGAAAGAACACAGCTTGCCCCTTTTCAGATGGGAACGCGGATCCGGAGGATATTAAGTGTTCCTCATGCGACATATTCGCTCCAGCAAAGGTAGAGGTAAACGACACTCCCTTTAACTTCCTTAGAAGACTTAAGAAGGAAGGAGTGGAGAAGGGATTTTGCCCGTACTACTCGTTGCTGGAGAACTTGGGTGAATTCGAAGTAGTTGCAGTGACTTACCCGTACTTGTTTCTGCCGTACTTAAGGGAGGGGCTGGGGCTCGACTTGAGGGAGTTTGCAGTTGTAGTAGACGAGGCTCATAACTTGGATTACTTAAATGACTTAGAGGAAAGGAGGCTGACCCAGAACGTAATTAACATGGCAAAGCGCGAGGTTACGTCAGAGGAGGCAAAGAAGGTCTTGGAGAAGGTGGAGGCTAATTTCAAGCAGGTGGTGAAGGCTGAGGAAAAGTACATCCTCGTGGAGGGGTTTTCTCCACTGGAGGACTGGGAGCTAGAGGTTCTAGAAGGGGAGTACGACAGAGTAAGGGAGGAGGCGATAAGGAGGAGGAAGGTGTCGAAGATACACTTGGGCTCAGTAATAAAGTTCTACAAGAGCACCAGGCTCAACAAGGTGTTTTCCTATAGGGGGAGCCTAGTGTCGAAGCCTCTTACACCTTCCCAGTACCTTTCAGTCCTAAACGAGGACACTGCCTTCCTCCTCATGTCTGGGACGCTTCAGCCCCTAGAGTACATGAGGAAAGTAATGGGGATTACGAGGAAGGTTCTTTACGTCGACGTAGAAAAGGAGGTAAAGGAGAGGCTAACGGGTAGAGTGAATTGTCTCTTGGCCACGGACGTCACTTCCTCCTATCCCCTCAGGACAAAGGAGATGTGGAAAAGGTACGCCAGCTATGTGCTCAAGGTTTTCTACTCCGCTAGGGGCAACGTCTTGGCGGTGTTTCCCAGCTATCAGGTGATGGGGGAGGTCATGGAATACGTCAAAGTGAGGAAGTTCGTGGAGGGGGATAACTCAACTTTGGAGGAGTTGGAGGAAAAGGTCAAGGAGGGGAAAACGGTAATAGCGGTGGTAGCTAGGGGAAAGTTCTCCGAGGGAATAGAGCTCACGGAGAACGGGAAGAGCTTGATCTCGGACGTTGTCATAGCTGGGGTACCCTATCCCCCTGTAGACGACTACCTCAGGCTGAGGGCCCAAGAGATTGCAAAGCAAGGTGACGGAAGGGTGGAGGAACTTCTAGTGAAGATACCGGCCTCGATATCCGTGAAACAGGCTATAGGCAGGGCCATCAGGAGCCCAGAGGACGAGGTAAACGTGTGGCTACTGGACAAGAGGTTCGAAAACGTCTGGTGGAAGGCGAGGCTAAAGTGCTTTAACCCCGCTAAAGTTAAATTGTAGTTGTTTGAAATCTTGTGGAAATGAAGGTAGAGATATTTACGCATAAAAGCTGTACTGAGTGCAATCTACTAATTGAGTTTCTTGATCAACGCAGTCTATTGGGTAAAGTCCAGCTGATCGACACAGAGCTCTACCCGTTCCTCGCAATTGAGAGAGGAGTAATATCGACCCCTTCGGTCTTCATAGATGGCAAACTCGTCTACGCGGGAACAGTAGACTTCGAGGAGCTCGCTAGGATACTGTCAGGGGAGCACGTGAAAAAAGAGGTAAACAAAGAAGAACTCGTCAACAAGCTCATGTACGGGATTGTGGATTCCTTCGCTGCTACCGCGTGGCTATACGTCAACAGGGACTTCGACTCCTTTATGGCCCAGAAGGACTTCGTGATGGCGGTGACCGGGTTAGCCCTAAGCGATAACGCTGAGGAGGAATATAACTACTTGAGGAACGTCATGCTAAAGGAAGGCGAAAAGTACCTTGAGCAGTGGGAGGAAAAAATGATGAGGAACATCTCCAGCAACTTCGTGAGGGAACTTTACTGGCTGTATAGGAGCAAGTTGCCCTTGGAGAAGGTCAAGTCCCTTTACCCAATTGAGGTGTTTGCCCACTGGCTCATGATAAGGGGAGCTAGCGTTGGAAGAGTGGGAGTTAGGATATACCCACTGAGCGACGCTGAGGTAATGAAGAGAATACTTAAGGTCTACAACTTCATGTTAAGTAACTACGACGCCTTATGGGAAAAAGTAGAGAAAGAACAGAAAAATTTAGAACAAAAGAATCTTGAGAGAAAATTGATTATCTAGTTAAGTTTAAATCTAAAAAATAGAAGTAAACTTTTATGACTACATTAGATCTCAGAGGAAAATCCTGTGAGGAGTTTATCTTGGAGCTCTCAAAGTATCTTGTCACCCTTAAGCCAGGGGAGAGTATTCAAGTTATAGCGGACTCCGACAGGATCTTGTGCACTCACCAGCTACTTAAGAATGCCCCAAGGTACCTCTTCAAGGGCGATGTCGTAGAGGATCACGCGGAAATAGCGATAAAAAGACTAAGATAAGCAGATAGAGCTTTTTACCTTCCTTACATTTAGTCCCTTGCTTTGCAGCCAGTAAATAACATAAGGGGAGAACGACTCGTCAATCCCCATATCTGAAACGCTTATGCATGAATCCTTGCTTAACGTGCTTATGATCTGTTGGGAATTGCTTTCTATTAGGCCGAAGAGGTCCCTTAGTGCTTCCTTTTTAGACAAAATGTCCAAGACTTCGTTGACCTCGTCAATAGAAGCTAGGAACTCGCTGAACTTATCGTAAAGGCTCTTGGCGCTTTCTAGGCTTTTCTGTAGTTTATTTCTAGCATTCAAGATCTTTTCGACAAGGAAGGGAGGAAGAATCCCGTTTGTGCCTATGCTACTAATCTTCGTCACTTCCGAGTCTATTACCTTGTTTATTTCCCTAGTTGCTGCCACTAGCTGGTTTACCTCGTAGAAGGTTACGTTATCTAGGTCTATTAAATTCAAGTCTCTTACTAGCTTTAGCTTTAACTGAGTAATGGAGTTATCGTTAAGCTTGACTAGGATGTCTTTCTCTATCTCTATTAAGCACTTCATTCTATCAACTACTTCCCTATTTAGGAGAGCCTCGGAAGTCTCTAGCATCTTGTCTATGTTTTTGCTTAAAAGAAGGTTGAAATTTGTGCCAAATATTTGGTTTAAGCTTTTAGCTGTCTCGTTGAGACTCTTTACTGCGGAGTCAAGGCTTAAGCTTATCGAAGAGAATACACTATATACGTAGTCTACTCCACTGGAGTTGAGCGTGAACTTCCTCTCGCCTATAGATACCTCTCCTAAAGGCAAGTTAAGTTTCCTTAATTTCTTGGCCTTCTCGTTAAACTGTACGATGACTTTGAACAGCTCATCATCTATCTGCCTTTCTATTTCTTCTTTCTCCCTGCTGAACTTCAAGGATACTTCCTCAGTGCATTTCCTTTCGTTGCACTTGGATAGGTCGTTGTACAAAGAGGTTAAGAGGTCTAGGCTCTTTGAGGCTAATGAAGAAAGCCTCTCGTTGTCAACCTTGCTGAGCCTTTGCAGAGAAATAATGGCTTCCTCCATACTGCTGTTTAAAGAATTCCTCAACAGCTCAAACTCTGACCTTTCGATAGACCTTTTCTCTTGGAACTCCAGGATCATTGGTACTATGTTTATAGTTACAGCCAAGAAAGTGACATCAATTACTTGGCTTACTGACAAGGAAGGCACAACGTAGTATAGGGCTACTGTAGGCAACGCGGCACCTATTGGGCTAAAGGCCTTCTTGAGCCCCATTATTGCAGCTCCAGCTATGACAAGCGCTATCGCCAAGGAAATCCTGTAGATGGGAGGCTCTACGAAGTTTGGGTAGATCATCCAAATAACCAAGGGAAGCGACGATATTGAATTAATGAGTACGCTACGTTTCTCGGATATTCCAGCGAAAAGGAAAAGCGCCGACGCTGGAAAGGCTGTATATGCCACTATGCTATTTATTCCTATGAAAGCTTGAAGGGACTTATACTTCAGCTCCACTATAACCGGTAACAAGATGCCAAGCACCACGAGGAGAAATACGTGCAAGTAACCTTGATAAAGGGCAAGTGCGTGCTGGGCAAGTGTGTTGTAAATCGTAGCGCTTACGTAGAGTACCGATATAAACGAGGTCATGAAGAACGGTATAACCACAGTTATTATAACCGCGAAGGGCACTAGCGCATACTCGTACATCTGAGGGAGACCGAAATCCTTAACTAGTTCTATTGCCAAAAGGGAGTTCAATATAGCTAGGACTCCTCTCTCCAAATAGTCGTTGAACCTCTCGATGGTCACCTTAATTTTCATTTCTTTATCTCTATAATATGCGATAAGGAGAATTATAGGATCATGTCGGTGTTTATTCATTATGGGTTATACGTGGTAATACGAGTTTCCTTTGTATTCATTAACTCGGAATAATTGGAAGAGAATTTCCCTATGCTATTTATACCTCGTTTTCCTTTAGAGAGCGCCCACGTCTAAAGTGATTGGGACTTCTAGCTAATGCGAAAGAGATAAAAGTGACTATCAATTAATTGTTGTTATGAGTTCTTCCATATCGTTCAGAAAGTACGAACTACCGCCCCTTCCATATAAGGTGGACGCATTAGAGCCGTACATAAGTAAGGATATAATAGACGTCCACTACAACGGACACCATAAGGGATACGTGAACGGGGCTAACTCCTTCCTTGACAGGCTAAACAAGGTCATAAAGGGAGAAGTGCAGGCAGGGCAGTACGACATCCAGGGCATTCTTAGGGGCCTAGTGTTCAACATCAACGGTCATAAGTTGCACGCGCTTTACTGGGAAAACATGGCACCCAACGGAAAGGGTGGAGGGAAGCCAGGAGGAGCTCTTGCTGACTTAATAGACAAGCAGTTTGGCAGCTTCGACAAGTTCAAGGCCGTGTTTACTGAGGCAGCCAACTCCCTACCAGGGACAGGGTGGACCGTGCTATATTACGACACCGAGAGCGGCAACTTGGAGATAATGACCTTTGAGAACCACTTCCAGAACCATATAGCAGAGCTACCAATTATACTGATCTTGGACGAGTTCGAGCACGCCTACTACTTGCAGTACAAGAACAAGAGGGCAGACTACGTAAACAACTGGTGGAACATAGTCAATTGGGACTGGGCGGACAAGAAGTTACAGAAATACCTCAACAAGTAAAGCTTTTTTCTGCAGCCCTCTTTTATTCTTATGGTTTCTGCCATTGTCCTAGCTGGAGGCTATGCCACTAGGCTTAGGCCTCTCAGCCTTACCAAACCTAAGGCCCTCTTCCCCGTGTTGGGCAAGCCCATAATAGACTACATTTTGGACTCCATAGAGCTCGCAGGCATAAACGACGTGTACCTTTCCCTGAGGGTGATGGCGGAAAAGATCATATCCCACTTGGAGGCAACAGGGAGGAGAGCAACGTTCGTGGTGGAAAAAGAACCCCTCGGCGATGCAGGTCCCTTAAAGTACATCTCCTCCAACTACAAACTCGACGAGACCGTACTTGTAGTGTACGGGGACATATATAGCGAGATTGACGTAAGAGAACTGCTCAAGTTCCATGAGAAGTCCGGTTGCCCCGCCACGGTTGTGGGTAAGAGGGTTGAGAACCCGAGGAGGTACGGTGTCCTTGTTACTGAGGGCGACGTTCTAGCTCAGATCCAGGAGAAGCCAGAGAACCCCATTTCGAACTTAATCAACGCTGGGATTTACGTCTTCAACAAAAAGCTTTTCTCGCTCATAAGGAGGGACGGGGCAAACGAGGCCTCAATTGCCAAGGACTTCTTGCCCAAGTTGCTCGGCACAACATGCGTCTCGGTTTACGAGTATAAGGGCGTTTGGGCAGACATTGGAGTACCCAAGGACTACATGAAGCTCAACTTTAACTTGTTGGCCGAGAAGTACCCAAAGGGTTTCGTCTCCTCAGAGGCTAAGGTGAGTGAGAGATCAACGCTCTCTCCTCCCTATTACGTCTCCCCTGGCGTTTCAGTAGGTGATGAGGTGGTGATATCCCAAAACTCGGTCATAGGCAAGGGCTCTGAGATAGGCAAGGGAGTCTTCCTGAAGAACTCAATACTAATGGACAACGTGAAAGTAGGGGATTACTCTTACTTAGTTGGGACCATTATAGCCGACAAGTCCAGGATAGGGAAGTGGAACCACCTAAGGGAGGACACAATAGTTGGAGAAGAAGTCCTTACAAGGGATGGAGTCCTCTTGAATAGGGAAACCATTATATTGCCCAACAAAGAAGTTACTGAGCCAATATACGAAAGGGGGAAGATAATTCTATGATCTTGGAGGAAGCAATAGAGGAGTTATCTTACGAGCTAAAGCAAAGAAAAGTAATCAACTTGTGCGTTGGTGTTGCCTTCACTTCGGTGATCTTGGACAATCAGAGCGTGGGGCTTTCCCACACCGTGACGGAAGGGGAAGTCGAAAACGCGGGGGAAATAGTGGGAAAGAACGCGTATGACGTCGCCAAGGAAATAGACTCTCCAATAAAGAGGAGCATATCCCTCGCCATCTTAAACGCCCTAGGTAGCAGGAACTTAGAGAAGGGGGACCCAATGACCTTGTTCACGGGGAACAAGCTCTGCGTCTTTGGGTACCAGCCCTACGTTAACTCCGCAGGGTTTAAGGAGGTCGTGGCCTACGACTTCTCGAATAGCCCCAACTTCAAGCCTTTCTCCGAGTACAAGGGAGAAGTGTGCGACACTGCAGTGATATTTGCCTCGTCCTTTGTCCTCAACGCAACGGAGAGTATATTGAAGGGACTGAGGGCAGATCACATAGTGCTCACAGGGGTGTCCTCCTTTGAGGCCCCACAGACTCTCAAGAAGTACGGTTTCGAGGTGGTTGGGAAGGTAATACCAACGGACAACTACAGGGTGTTTAGAATAATATGTGAAGGAGGAGGGGCGAGACAGCTAAACAAGTTCGTCACTAGGGGCTTCAGAAGACTTTAGGCCTTATCTCCTCCAATGAGTTAAAGCACGTTCCATCAAACTCAAACTTACAGTTAGTGTGCCCAAGGTAGACCCTATAATCTAGTTCTGCCACCTTCTCGCTAGTTTTCACTCTCTCGTTGAGTACTACCATGGTAAGTGCAATCCTGGAGATCACTCTGATGTCCCTTGAGCCTGCGTAGGCGCACCTAATAGCCACCTCCGCTAACTTCTTTGCCTCCTCGTTCTCGGTCGCAGCCCACAGCCTCGCGAAGAATAGAGAAGCCTCTGCGTTAGCCAGGGGCTCCAAGAACAGGGAGGATGTTACCTTGTCCCTTGCTATTACGTCCCTGAAGCCCTTCTCCGTGGACAGGTTTTGTTTGACGAAGGAGAACACCTCCTCTGCGCTCTTCAAGTACTCGCTGTCCCCAGTCCTGTTGTAGAGCGTTATCAGAGCGTTCCCTACCACGCTCTGATCCACTAGGTAGCCGTAGCCCTCCTTCCTTTGACTCCTGTAAACTAGACCTCTCTCTCCAAAGAATCGATACAGCTCCTTGGGCTCAAGGAGACCGTAGGACACAAGAAACGCTGTGGTGAAGACGTATTTGGTCTCCAAGGGGGGTCTTTCTCCTGTTAGCACGAACTTGGCTAACTCGTTCTCGGGGTTCAACGTCTTCAACGCCTTCTGGTACTCCTTGTGTACCGTGGACACGAGCTTGACGAACTCCGCACCCCTAAAGTCTATGGTCTCGCCAGACATCGCTCTGTTGAGCACTTCGTACAGTACGTCTAAGGAGGGATCCTCAGGGTCAGGGGAGAAGGAGGGTATTTCCTCTCCCTTGTAGCCTTGGGAGTATCTTTCGTGGATTCTCCTCAAACTCTTATCCACGAAGTCCACGTCGTTCGACTCCACAATCCCTAGGAGCTTTACCTCTGGGGACACTACTGCTATTGAGGGAACTAAACCCCTGGTGAGCCTAATGAAGTAATCGCTCCTCTCTATGGCGTCCACTTCAAAGAGGTAGAACCTCTTGGAGATGCTCAGCTCCTTAACTTTCTCGAACAAGGGCTTGCACACGTCGCAGTCCTCAGTGTAGAACAGTAACGCTATAGGCTTGTTGTAGAACTTCGCGTCGGAGAGAACTTTGTCTGTGAGCATATTTACCGTAATATTTATTTAGTATATAACACCTACTCTAGACCATGAGCCGTGCACCTACAAAGTGGACTTGCGATATATGTAAGAACACTATCTACTGGGACGAGTTGTTCACTTTTACTTCCAAGAAGACGGTGGTACACTACACGTGCTTCAAGGACAAGGCCATGAAGACCGCTAAAGTCGACGAGTCGCAAATGAAGGCGGTGCTGGACTCGCTGGAGGACGAGCTGAGGTTAATAACAGTATATAAGCAGAGGATGTCAGTTGTGAACAACGAGGAGGCAAAGAAGTACATGGAGCAGGCCGAGAAGGACGCAGAGAAAAACGCTGCTATGTTCACTAGGGCTGTGGAGAAACTGAGTGGAGTTTTGGAGTGATAGTAGGAGAGAAATATTAAGTTAGCTATCTTATAAACGATGATTTTTATATACTGAGTAAATAAGGAAACAATGCACGTTTCTCTGGTTTCCTATACTAAAGATGGCGAGCGCGTTGTAGCAATCGCGTCGAAGATGAGCAGGAGCAGGAAAGGTTGGAGGCATCACGAGGAGACCATGACCGACGACGAGGTTGAGACGTGGATTCGCGACGCAATTCTTCACGGGTATTGGTCAGTCCTGGAACACAGTGTTTACACCTTCTCAATTGAGGGCATAAGTAGAGTAGCCTCTCACCAGCTCGTGAGGCATCGTATTGCTTCATACACTCAGATGAGCCATCGCTTCGCCAAGCCAGTTGACGAGTACTATCAGCCTGTCACTCCGCCCTCTGCCGAGAAGAGGGAGAAGGAGCTTATAGAAAAGGCGTACAAAGAAGCTTATGAGCGTTACTACGAGCTGTTGTCTGCAGGCGTACCCGAGGAGGACGCCAGGTACGTGTTGCCCAACGGCGTCAACACAAACGTAGTAGTGACGATGAACGCTCGCGAGCTGTACAACTTTTTTGCGTTGAGAACCTGCTCCCGCGCTCAATGGGAGATTCGCGCAATTGCGTGGAAGATGCTCGAAGAAGTGCGGAAAGTTCACCCACGCCTTTTTAAGTACGCTGGACCCAACTGCGTCATACACGAGAACTTCGTACGCAACGACCCCGTCAGTTTGGACGACGTTATGTCTAGGAAGGTGGAGTTCATCTCGCAGAGGTGTATAGAAGGGGTACCAAGGGACGGAATTTCAAAGTGTGTAGTCAACTCGCGCTCGATACTTGAAAAAATATAACATACTTTTTTCTTTTAATCTAAAATTTTTAAATGGTATAAGCATTCTCAAACAACACTAAGAAAAATATTTAAGATTGTAGACGGCGTAATATTTCTGATGTCCTACACACAGGCTATCGTGGCTTTTGGCTTACCGGCTGTACTCTTCCTGTTAGCAGGTTACGGTGGGTATAAGGTAATTTCGCTTATAGTCCCACACGAGCCGTCGCCTCTAAAGGTAAGCAGGTTTGAAGCTGGAAACATCCCCACTGGTGAGGGGAAGCTGTGGTTCCCTCTCCAGTACTACGGTTATCTCTTAGTGTACACCTCCCTTGAACCTATAGTAGTTCTGCTCTTTTTGATCGCCTCAGCACCTTACTATACTTCCCTTACCTTGTTCAGGAACCTCATTGTGGTAGTGTCCTCAAGCGTCGTCGTCCTTTACCCAGTACTACTCTACGCAGTTAGGCAGATCGACATTGTGTTAAATTGGGAGCTGAGGAGATAGGAAATGCAGAGGCCAATAGACAACGTATTAAACCTAGTTAAGTCAAAGTTTAACGCCCAAGTAAAGGCGGAAAGCGACGCTAGGGGGCAAATAGAGGTTGACAAGAAGGCAATAGTGGAGGTAGCGAAGCTCTTAAAGGAGCAAGGCTTTGACCACGTGAAGTCGGTCACTGGGATAGACTTTCCAGAGCAAGAGAAGATACAAATTGTTTACCACGTTTCCTCGTACTCAAATCCGGAATTGGCTAAGGTTATCTTGGCTTTGAAGACCTACGTAACGTATAAGGAACCGAAGATGCAGAGCCTCTACGAGGTTTGGGAAAGCGCGTGGACTGGGGAGAGGGAGACGTACGAGATGCTCGGAGTGTACTTCGAGGGCCATCCTGACATGAGGAGGCTCTTCTTACCGGAGGACTTTGAGGGAGTCTATCCCTTAAGGAAGAGTTACAAGATAAAGTTGGAGGGGTTGTTCGTTGACAAACAGGCTTGAGGACGTACTTGAGAACTCTGGAATGGCGGTAGATATAGTCCCAGTTGAGGGAGAGCTAAACGTAGGGCCCCAGCATCCCGGTTCGGGGCACATGAGGATCTTAGTGAAGCTCAACGGCGATATCATAGAGGACGTTGACCTTGACGTGGGTTACGTCCACAGGGCAGTTGAGAAGCTGGGGGAGAACAGGAACTACATGCACCTTATACCCTTAGTAGAGCGCCCTGCCATCCTCGACTCAATCCACATGAACCTAGGATACGTCATGGCAGTAGAGAAGATAATTAACGTTGACGTTCCCGAAAGAGCTCAATACTTAAGGAGCTTCGCAGCTGAGGTAAACAGGATCGCTAGCCACTTGTACGGCCTAGGTATCCTGGGCATATTCCTAGGCCACTCGACTGCCTTCATGTGGGGCTTTGGAGACAGGGAAGTATGGGTTCACATCCTTGAGATGCTCACTGGGGCAAGGGTGACTAATTCCTACATTATCCCAGGCGGGGTCAGGAGGGATCTAACGCCAGCAATTATAGAGGAGACAAAGAAGGCCATAACCTACATGAGGAAAAAGCTGGAGGACTGGAAGAAGATATTCCTCTACAATCCCACCATTAGGGCTAGGCTGGAGAACGTGGGCGTAATGACCAAGGAGAAGGCAATAGAGTGGGGAGCGGTGGGACCGAACTTGAGGGCCTCTGGCGTGTACTACGACGTGAGAAAGATCGAACCCTACGCCGCCTACCCCAAGTTGGACTTCGAGATCCCAGTGTACAAAGAGGGCGATGGCTACGCCAGGACCATGGTGAGGTTTGAGGAGGTCGAGCAGAGCTTGAGGATGCTCGAGCAGATAATCAAGGAGATCCCAGAGGGGAACATCTTGAGCGACAGGTTCTTCAAGCAGATCCCCCCAACTAGGCTGAAGAAGTGGTGGGAGGGCTACCGCAGGATAGTGCTTCCAGGCTATTACGCCTCATTTAGGCCCCCAAAGGGGGAGGCAGTAACTAGGGTAGAGGCAGCAAGGGGGGAACTCCTCTACTACTTAGTAAGCGACGGGTCAGCGAAGCCCTATAGGCTGAGGATGGTGACTCCCTCATATCGTCTAATAAACGTAATGAGGAACCTAGCAAAGGGGAGCAGGTTCGCAGACCTGGTCTCGATTTACGGTAGCCTTGATTATTTCCCTCCGGAGGCTGATAGGTAATGGACATATTAGGCCTTTTGAGGTTCTATATACTCTACCCCTCGTTTTTTGTTACTGTTATCTTCCCGGGGCTCGTATTCACCCTACTCTTATTGCTGGTGACGATTTGGTTTGAGAGAAAGGCTGCAGCCAGGGTGCAAATGAGGATAGGCCCCTATTACGCTTCCAAGCGCCTCGGCGGAATTCTGCAGCTAGTAGCTGATGCCGTGAAGTTCGTCTTCTCAGAGATAATCATACCCAACGAAGTTAATCCCACTCTCTACGCTCTCGCGCCGGTATTAATGGTGATAGCGTCATTCCTCCCCATAGCTGTTATTCCCCTCTCCGTTATACCGCCTTCCGGCTCGGTCTTCTCCATCTACTTTAAGGACTTCTACGACCCCGACATCAATGCTGGGGTAATAGCTGGGCTATTCGTCAACTACAACCTCCTGCTCGTCCTAGCGATAGAGTCCGTCTACCCAATATTTGTGGTTCTGTTGGCGTGGAGTACCAACAACAGGTTTGCTGTGGTTGGAGCAGTTAGAGAGACCTACCTTTCGGTGAGCTATGACGTAATACTACTTATGTCCACGCTGGCTATGGCGTTAGAGTACCACACCCTAGACATAGCCAAGATAGTAAGTTACGGCATCCCGGGAATAGTTGCTAACCCACTAGCAGCTTTCCTGTTCTTCGTAGCCATGCTTATGGGCTCTTCCAGGTTCCCGTTTGACATATCCGAGGCAGAGACGGAGCTTGTGATAGGGCCCTACACCGAGTACAGCGGTTTCCTCTTCGTCTTGACCATGGCCGGATCTTACGTGGGCAATTTCATCTACGCGTTAGTGTTTGCAGACGTCTTCCTGTGGGGGTGGTACCCCTTGTCGGGTTTCCCAGGGTTAGTCCTCACAGTCTTGAAGGCCGTAATAGTCCTCTTTTTTGCGACCTTCATGAGGTCAGTATACGCTAGGTACAGGGTAGACCAGGCCTTGAGGGGGAGCTGGAAGTACCTACTCCCCTTGGCCTTCGCGTCCTTAATTTTAGGTATGGTGGTGGGATACGTATGGATAAGGTGAAGGAGTACAAGAAGGCAAACCCGTTTAAGTTATTCGGAGATCACGTACAAGCAATAGGCACGGGGATAAAGTACTTTGTAAGACCTCAGAGGATAACGTTGAAGTACCCAGAAGAGGCCCTTTCTCTACCCAGCGGTTACAGGGGGCTTATAAGGCTTTACAAGGACGTCTGCATAGGGTGTACGCTGTGTGCCATGGTGTGTCCAGCAGACGCCATGAAGATGGTAACGCAGGAGGGCAAGAAGTTGCCTACCATAAACTACGGCAGATGCGTTTTCTGTGGTTTCTGCGTCGACATATGCCCAGTGGACGCCCTAAAGGAGACTGGGGTTCACGACGCTGCATTCACTAACAGGAGGGACCTAGTGTTCTACCCTGACAAGTTCAACAAGAGCTACGATGAACCTCCAACGGAAAGGGTAGTCAAGAAGGTTAAAGCAGTAGTGGACGAGAAAAGGGGGATAAAGTATGTCCCTGACGAGTGACTTCCAGCTCGGGATATTCGCGTTCTTTTCAGTGGTAGCAATGGCGTCAGCGATATTCATAGTGAGGGCGAGGAACGTCTTCTACTCAGCAATAGCGTTGGCCTTTCTAGGAGTTAGCGTGGCAATACTGATTGCCGACATCTCCCCAGAGGCTTACTCTATTTACTCAGCCTTCCACTTGTTGTTGTATGTAGGAGCCACAGTGGTATTCCTCTCCATATCCCTGGTCATGTTCAAGGGGATAGACGTCAAGGAAGGTAGGATACCTTGGTCTGGCCCCCTATCCGTCATAGCGACGGCTGTGATATTCATTGTGATCTTAGTCACAGTAGGTAACCTACCGTCTATCTCTCCCAAGACCGTGGATCTACAGAGCCTCGCTGTTGAGATACTTCAAGGTTACTGGTTCCCTGCGATAATACTCGTCATAGGGCTGTTGACTACTGTGATAGAAGCCATCTCATTGGCCAGGAGGGAGTGAAGGTGCTGGTGTCCTACTTTGGCGTTACCCTCGCCGTAATCCTCCTGGGGATAGGGATTTTTGGGCTCACAAACAGCAAGAACGTAATAAGGATACTCCTATCCTCGGAGGTGATACTCAACGCCTCCATACTGTTCGTTTTTTCTCTCTCTAGCGTGTTGGGCAGAACTTACCTGCCCATTGTGTTCTCGATCTTCGCCGTTGGGATGGCGTTGACCGAGGTAGTGGTAGCCTTCGCTGCGATAATCCTTTATTTCAGACAGAAAGGTTCTCTAGAGGTAGACTAAGATGATCTCCCTGTTCATATTCGCGGTAACATTTGCTCTCTCTTCCCTGGTTTTTGTAATAAGGGAAAAGAAGACTGCGTTTGCTCTCTCTATGGTAACCATTGCCCTAAACGCCTACTTCCTGTTTAAGAGAGGGCTGTTTGAGGAGTTCTACGTCGTCTCTTCCATTGGCTATTTTGGCTTCACCGTAAACGACCTGAACTTCGCCTTCCTAGTAACGATACTTGTAGTGTCTTTGTCCTCCGCAGTGTACTCACTGAGGTACATGGAGGAGAGGTTCGAGGAGCTGGGAGGTAACTGGGGACTTTACTTCGGCCTTTTCGACCTCTTTGCCATTTCCATGATATACGTTGTGCTTTCAGTGAACTTGCTGGAGCTCTACATCTTCCTGGAGGTCGCCCTTATCACGTCTTTTCTGCTCATAATGCTTTATGGCTACGGGGACAGAAGGAGGATAAGCCTCCTCTACTTCATATGGACGCACGTGGGTACCATCCTGATGTTAGCATCCATAATCGTGATTGGAGTAGTCACAGGGAAGATGGACATATACTCTTCATACGGTACCTTTGAGGACTACTCCTCAGTGAGCTACGCCCTCCTCCTCTTCCTCCTTGGAGTAGTAGGGATGATGATGAAGAGCGCGCAGGCTGGCTTCAACATATGGCTCCCATACGCTCACGGTGAGGCTCCCACTCCAGTATCGGCGCTTTTGAGCCCTAACACTGTGGGGCTCGGGGTGTTTGTTGTTATCCTGTACTTCTACCTCTTTCCCTCCTTTAGCTACTTAGCAGGGGTATTCATAGGCTGGGCCCTCATAACCATGATATACGGTGGGGTCAACGCCATAGCTCAGAAAGACTTCAAGAGGTTCCTCGCCTACTCCTCAGTGTCCCAGATGGGCTACATGCTGCTCGGCGCCTCAATAGCTTACTTGATGGGGCTTGGTAGCTCTGCCGACGTCCTACCCTTGGGAGTGTTGGCCTCAGTGCTAATATATGCCTCCCACGGCTTTGGGAAGGCCATCCTCTTCATGAGCGCTGGAGCGTCAATTACAGAGCTCAAGGAGAGGAATATTTACAACCTTGGAGGGCTCTACTCGTCTTCGCCCCTCCATTCCACGCTCGCCTTCATAGGAATGCTCAATATCTTAGGTCTGCCTCCCTCGCTGGGGCTAATTAGCGAGGCGCTACTCCTCTTCTCTTCTGGAGAGCTTGCAAGGGCATTGGGGACAGCGTGGGTAATAGTTGCTTTGGCAGTTTTCGTGGGCATAGGTATTTCTTCAGCTTACATGACGTACTTGTACAAGAGGGTTTACGGCGGTACCTCTCAGAGGAAGTCCATAGACGGGGTCGTTGAGTACAGCCTGCCAATGGCAATATTGGCTTTAGTTAGCGTGATAACCTTCTTCTTCCCCCAGTACTTGACGGCTTCCCTTAACGACTTCCTGGCGTTACTGCAAAGCTCTGGCGACTTCTACCTCTTCCTCATAGTCTTCGCTCCTGCGTTAGGATCTCTAATTGCTTTGGTCACTCCCAAGTCCCTCAACCAAGACGTGAGGGGCTCCATAGTAGTTTTGAGCATAGGCGTTTCAATGGTCCTATCTTACTTGAACCTGGCGTCGGCGGTGCAGTTAAACAGGGTCTTCTACGTTCCCACCCAGTACTACCAGCTCTTTGGCTACCTCCAGTTCAGCTCCTCCCTCCTCCAGGCTATCCTGGCCGCTTTCGTGTCCACGCTGTCCTTCTTCATAGCCCTCTACAGCATAGGCTACATGAAGGAGGACAACGTTCTCAGGAGGTACTGGGGGTTCTTCGGGTTCTTCGTCTCCTCAATGCTAGCAGTAGTCCTTTCCGACAACGCGCTTCTCTTCCTGGCAGGATGGGAAGGCACAAGCTTGGCTTCTTACGGGCTAATAGGTTACTGGCTCGACGACAACGACAGGAACGTCGTAGGCGACTTCGGTAGGAAGGTTATTGGAGTTGAGTACTTGAGCAGGCCAACTACCAGCGCCATAAGGGCAATGATCTTCACTAGGGTAGGCGACGTGGGGCTCTTCTTAGGCTTAGGCTACTTAGTGTACTTAACCACAAACTCTGTCTTCTACGGCAACACCCTACTCTACGAAGGAGTCCTACCCTACCTCCACCTCTTTTCCGTCCTACCGCTGGGGTTAGTACTCTTGGTGTTCACGTACCTGGGCGGCCTTTCTAAGAGCGCCCAATTCCCCTTCACCCAGTGGCTTGTCACCGCCATGACAGGTCCCACGCCCGTGAGCGCATTGATCCACGCCGCCACCATGGTCAACCTGGGGGCAATATTCACCTTTATCACTTATCCCTACTTGGTGCCCGGAGGTAACGGGGTCACCGTCACGTTCCTCTCCTTAGTCGCTGGCATAGCAATATTTACAGCTGCCTACACCAGCCTCAACGCCCTCGTTTCCAACGAGCAGAAGGTAATACTGGCAAACTCCACCGCAGACCAGATATCGCTGATGATATTCTCCTCTTCCATGGGAGCTTTGCTCTCCTTGGTCTACGGCAATCCTCTTTTCCTGTACGCCGGAATAGGGATAGGGCTTGTGCAAATGGTGGCCCACGGGATATACAAGGCCTCTCTCTTCATGAACGTCGGCTCCGTAATCCACGCTACGGAGACTAGGTACGTAGGCGAGTACCCCAACCTATACAGGAAGCTTAAGGGCGTTTTCGCTCTCCAAACTCTCGCGGCGTTTAACTTGGCCAACGTTCCTCCCCTCATTGGGTTCTGGGCACACTCCTTCATCTCCAGCCTTACCTCAGGCTACTTGTCCTACCTCTACGTGGCACTAGAGTTCCTTGGCAGCGTGTACATAATAAGGTATTTAGCTAAGACCTTCCTCTGGGGTAAGGGAGAGAAGGAGTTGGAGGGGCACGTGAGCAAGGTGATGCTCGTGTCTCCACTTGTCTTGGTTCTAGCATCAATAGGGCTAGGGGCATTGATACCTCAAGTGGCTGCGTTCTTCTCCAAGGAGCTACTTGTTCCAAGCTTTGTGTTCCACTTCGACGTGGTCGACCTTGTTGCGTCCTTAGTGGGGATATTCATAGCCTTCGCTGTGTTCACTGGGAACGCCGACTTCGCTAGGTATTCAGCGCTTAGGCCCTTGATAGACTTCCTTTACTACGGCTGGTATGTCTACCCCCTCTTCGACCTGTGGGGGGCAACGTCTTTCAAGTTCTACAACGCTGTCTTTAAGTACGTGGAGACTGGAGTAATAGACCAAGGGTTGAACGTGAAGTTGCCGGCTGGAGTTCTAAAGTACGGAGCCGTTGCCTTCTCCAAGATACAGACTGGCGTGCTTAGGGACTACTTGGCGTACTACGTTGGGGGAGTGGTTTTGTTGGTCTTGATATTCCTCATTATTCTTGGGGTGGTGTGATGCTACTAGAGTACCTTTCTATAGTAATTCCCTCAATTGTTCTTGTCTTCTCCTCATTAGCTGTGCTCTTCTTAGACGTTGGCACTGAGAAGTCTTACAAGACAAGCTATTACTTAACCTTAGCCTCCTTGGTACTCGTAGTAGTGGCGCTAATGACGTTCTTCGGCATGGGAGTTAACAACTTCTACTTGTTTTCCTACACAATACGCGTAGACGTAGTGGGTTACTTCCTTTCTATAGCCACGGCTTTGGGGGCAATTGTATCGCTAATGGGAGCTGAGGAACACCTAGAATCTTGGAAAACTAGGTCGTCAATGCTTTCGCTTTCCCTGTTAACAGTCCTGGGCGTAATATACATGGCCTTCTCCAACAACGTAATAGTTATCTTAACTGGATGGGCCATAGCGTCTGCAGCTAGCTACGCTATTGCTATGCTAAGGAAGGACTACGGTTCAGTTGTAGCTGGAATAAAGTACCTAGTGATGGGGTTGATCTCTTCCTCTTTCATGATAGCCGGTTTCGCAGCATATTCCCTTGGCGCCGGTACCTTGCAATTTAACTTTACCTCAATTCCCTACCCGAGCCTGTTCTCCCTAGGTCTCGTACTTATCTCAGTGTCCTTCCTCTTTAAGATAGGCGCTTTCCCCTTCCAAGGTTGGTTGCCAGACGTGTACACAGGGGCAGACAGGATCTCAGTTTCCTTTATTTCCAGCGTGGGTAAAATGGTGGGAGTAGTGCCCTTGGTTAGGGTTCTTTTGGCTGCAGATCCAGTTCCCCTGGAGAGGACGCTAGCAGTGGTCGTGTTTTCCCTAGTATCTATACTTAGCATGACAATAGGCAACGTAATAGCCTTCTCAAGGAAGGACGTAGCTTCAATTCTGTCTTTCAGCAGCGTGTCGCAGATGGGATTCGTGATTATAGGCTTTGCAACGCTGTTGATCAACCAAGGGCTAGCCGTTGCCGGAATTATTGTGCAAATGATAGCCTACGTCATTGCTCAAGCTGGGCTCTTCAACTTCGTAAACCACGTGGAGAAGGTCTCTGGCACTTCAGAGCTTAGAGGGTTGAGGGGTTTGAGTTCAAAGGACAAGGGACTTGCAGTTTCCTCAACCATTCTATTGCTAAGCCTTCTAGGAATACCGCCAATACTTGGCTTCTGGGGTAAATTGTTCTTGTTCCTCTCTGCCTTTAACTTGCCCTGGCTTGTGGTAATTGCCGTAATTAACAGTGCCATTTCTGCAGGCTATTACATTCCAGTAATAAGGGAGATGTTCAGGGAAGGGGAGGAGTTCCGCCTAGTTAGGAGCTCAGAGAGAGACAGCGTTATATTTGCTTCCACCCTAAGTATAGCCTTGGGGCTAATCGCCCCATTGCTGTTGGTGGTGGTGTCTTGATAAAGGTTGCAATAGCTGGGGTTGGAAATTCGGCTTCAGCCCTTCTACAAGGATTGAGCTTAGCTAAAAAGGGGGAGGAAATTCCCGGCATCCTTAAGCTTCCCATTTCGCCTAGCGAAATAGAGGTTGTAGCTGCGTTCGACGTGGACAAAAGGAAGGTTGGCAAAAAGCTTTCCGAGGCAATTTTTGAGAAGCCAAACGTTGTGCCCAAATACGCGGAAGTGAAGAGCGACGTAATAGTGAAAAGGGGCCCTACCCTTGACGGTATCTATGGGAAATTATCGGAAGTTATAGAGGAATCTAGCGAACCTCCAATTGACGTTGTATCGACGTTGAAGGAGGAGAAAGTTGACGTGCTGTTGAACCTTTTGCCCACTGGAGCAGAGCAAGCAACAATGTTTTACGCAAAATCGGCTTTGGAGGCTTCAGTCGCGTTTATCAACGCAACTCCCACGGAGGTGGTGAAGAATCTGGGAAAGGAGTTCGAAGAGAAAAGGGTACCGCTATTTGGAGACGATTTAATGAGCCAAGTGGGGGGGACTGCTTTCCACACGGGGGTTATAGAGTTTTTAAAGAGCAGAGGGATTAAGGTGATAAGATCTTACCAAATTGACATTTCTGGCAACACGGAGACCTACGTGACTTTGGAGGATTGGAGAAAAGAGGTGAAGAAGGGGGTAAAGTCGAATTTCATTACCTCTAGGTCTGACGGGGAAGTAGTTGCTGGAACCTCCGACTACGTGGAGTTTCTAGGGGATAGAAGGGTAAGCTACATAGTAATTGAGGGAGAATACGCGCTTGGAGAAAAGGTGAGGGTTGACATTTCGTTGAAAACCAGGGATGGGGCAAACGCTGTCCAACCTTTAGTGGATTTAATAAGGCTCGCTAAGATTGTGAAGGATAGGGGAATTGGAGGGGCAATAAAGCCAATTTGCGGATATTACTTTAAGAACTCTTATAGGTATGGAAGCTTTGAAGAAGCTAGAAAAGATCTAGAGGAATTCTTGAGAAAAGTGATGAGTGAACCCCGGACTGAGCAGTGATGCCACCGTGTGAGAGCTGAACTTTAGGCAATAACGGGGTGTTAGTTCAAGTTCAATCTCTTGTCGTTTTTTAAATATAGCTGGAACAACCCAAATCGACGGGAAAATTTCTCTGCGAGATGTTACGGTAAAATTTAAATAGAAAAACAGCCCGCTCTATTTTAGAGTATGCAAACAATAATATCGGGCTGGTCTCTCCTGTACTTTGCACAATCTATTTCAGAGCGTACATGTCCCTAAAGACCAAGAAGTCTAAAAAGGGGATCTCAGGAGCAGTAACAGCTCTAATCCTAGTGATTGCTAGCGTAATCATAACCTTATCGGTAGTAGGATTTGCATTCGGTCTGTTCGGAGCGTTTGGTGGAACCCCACAAGTAACGCAAATAGGTACTGGGACAATAATCGTCAGCACTGGAGTAGCTACTTTCACTCTGCACAGCACCGGTAATGTGCAAATCGTTAGCGCTACTATAGTAGGAACTACTTACAGTGCTTCTTCGATAGTTGTTGGATCTAGTGGTAATACATTAACTGCTGGAGTCAATAGCGTTTCCATTACCTTTAGTGGCGCTGCTAATAATCTACAGCCAGGAGCCACTTACACAATAAGCTTAGGCTTATCTGATGGAACTACTGTTACAGTAGCTGTAGTAGCGCAGTAATGATTAAAGTAAGTTCCTTTTTTAAATAAATTTTTCACATAGGGTTATTTTGATAATATTCTGTGTTTTCTTTTATTTGTTTATGATATATCTTAAAGCTAAATGACATTATATTGCCTTTCCTAACCTAATTATTTATTTGCTCTTTAGTATCCGTACTAACTTAACCTTACTTCCAGTTTTAGTCAACTAAGATTATTACTCCTCTTAACTACTCTACATATGTGCTATGATGTTAAATTTACAGCTAATGATCATTTATTTCTCACGCTGTATGTGGGGGTTTTTGTTGAATATCATGCCACAACCTACCTCTTATCCTCTAACGGCTCCGTAATTTCTAAATCTAATAATAGAAAAAGTTGTCAAGGTCTTCCCCAGTTCCACGTTTGCTTATAGCTTAACTGTTGTCTTTTTGAACTACTCAGAGATATCTCCTTCATCATACGTCTTAGACAATCTCTCTTGTCCTTCCACTTTCTTTTTCGTTAATTACCCCGGAGATAACGTGATCCCTAGGAGTATAGTTCTTATGTTAGTTAACTACACCAATGGAACTTACGTTTATGAGGGATCTCAGAACATTCAAGGCGTTACATTAAAGTATTTCTACTTCGTCAATTCGACGAGCGTTCCCTCTAAAATTGAGATCTTTCAATACTCTGTTACAGGAGAATTAGTGAGTAAGACTATGTATAAATTGATTTCCTCTAATTTAATTAATCCAGATGTTACTTTGTATATCCCAAGTAACCTAACGCATGCTAAGACAATAAAGATAGTCTTTGAAGGCCCTGACTATTACCTTGGCGAATACGTAGTTTCCTTTAATCTAATTGCAATTCCTACAATAATTTTCCTTAAGAGAAATTTTTTAGGTAAATTTTTACGCTTGACTTACATACATAGTTAAATTATGGAAAGAAGGACTTTACTGGAGATTCTTGTTGTTCTTTTGCTCTCAGCCATTACGCCTTTGATAGCTCTTCACAGCGTTTTCCTTCATGAAGGCTAGATCTTCCAAAGGAACTCTTACCCCGATTATTATCTAGACAACAAAACAGTGAACGCTTTCCTAACGTTTCCCGCAATAATAGATAACTCTTACGCCCCTCTCCTTCTCCTTCTTTAATTTAATTTCTCCTGAGACTTTTTATTGGCTTCAGTACCTTCTCTTTCCTTTCGCTCTAGCAGTTCCTTCTATGTATTGGGCTGTTAGACACTTTATTTACGAAATTCACAAGAAGGTAGACTACTGGAAAACGATGGCTATATCTTCAACCGCTGCCTTTCTCTACGCTGTTATGCCTACTGCCTACTATTTTAGTCGTTGGTCAAATTACGTTTTAGTCGTTGGTCAAATTACGCAGGTTTTTTACGTGTTTCTCCCAGCGCTAATAGCTGGAGTAGATTCCCTTGTGGCGTACAAGATTAACGTCAAGACTACCTTATTATTGGTATTCGTGGTTGCTGGCCAGCTCACTTTCTCTTTGCCTTACATTTTATCTGGAAATTACCTAAGGTTACTACAACCCAATTCAGATACCTCAGAGCTACATAGAGGTAGCAAAGTTCCTAGAAAGTCACGCAATAGACAACGTGATTAATCTGGATTTTCCACTTCTTTTGCCAAATCAATGCAATTCTCCTATTTCTTTCATCTCTCCAAAAACGAGGGCAAGTTGCTCAACACTCTGGGAGTTCAGTACGTAGTTGTTAACGCGGAAAACAAATCACTAATAAACTGCTTCACTGCTCAAGGGTTCTTAGTTGCTTTTAACGACTCCCAATACGTTATTTTTGAGAACCCAGACTTTACGTATAATCTTACTTCTCCGTTCTATTTGCTTTTTGACTATCCTAACGCCAACCTCTCCTCCTTAAATACGTTCGTGAATTTGGCGCCAGCAGTTGTTAATATTAACAGCAGTTGGGTAGGAGGATACATAGGAAATTCCTACGCAGATTACCTAGTTTATAAAGCTATAAAGAGCGGATTAAAGCCTTTAACCTTTCATTTACAAAACCTCCCCTAAATCTACCAACTTTACTTATTCCTTTGTTGAAACGTCAAACAAAACAGAGATCTACTCGTTTTTCCCTGGAAGTGTTATAAGCGTGGCAAGGCCGTCGTCTCTTCACTTAAGCTCCATTTACGGGGATTACGAAGTTGTCTTAGCGTTTATTTCCTATCCCGACAATAGAAGCTTTGTTGTAAGTAATGGGATCTACAACTTAAGCGTTAGCGCTTTTGGTCAAACTTCCCTAAAATTTGAATACTTAGGAAATATGTCATTCTCAGGCAATTTATTCTTGTATTATACTGTTAATTCCCCAGCTTACTTGTACCAGGTTTGGCTTATTCCTTTTAACTTAACGACGTTTTCTAATCGCTACCTAAACGTTACTACAGTGCCATCAAGCACGTCGCTTTTGGGCAGGGCAGTGCCAGTGAAGGGCGAAAATTACACCAACGAGGCAATAACCCTTAACGCTTTGAGCTTCTTCCTTGCCATGTTTGCAGAAAAGGGAGTAAGGGAATGGATTAGGAAAAGCGTTGGGCAAGTAAGGCTAAGGATAATAGGCAGGAACGTCTAAGGTAATTCCATCGCTTGTTGCTAGTATCACGTAGTAGGTGTTGCCATGCGTGAATGACGCTCCAGAAGGTAGAGGAACTGTGACCTTGTTAAGCCCTGTCTTTAAAGGTATGTTTACTGAAAGAGAGAGTCCTTCAACTTGTACAGAGGTTATGTTTGCTGGAACGTTGGGCATTATAGTAGCATTCAAGTAATATAAATTTCCCTCCTGAAAAATTTGGCTTACTCCTCCGCTCACTTGAAACCTTTGTGCTAAAACTGCTCCAAAAGTCCAAAGAAATGCCCAACAATAACTAGCGTAATGACCACTGTGGCAACAAAGATAATTAGCTCTATAGTCGGGTTATCCATGTCATCTTTTCTCGATTTCCTCAAAGAACATTATCGTAGCCTAATCTATAAAAGTTTGTTACATTACTGCTTTCAGTTCCCTTTTTATCTCCTCCTCAAGCATTGTCTTTATTTCCTGCCTATGAACCCTTGTTAGATGTAAATAAAGTCCTTTCTTCGTGAAAGGACCCCTATTACACAACTTGCAGTAAAGCAGGCTATTTTGAGTTTCAGCCAACCAAAAGGCTACCCTGTCAACCGCCCTCTCTGCCATTTGTTTCGAAGATATTCCAACTATTCTTTCTAGGTTCTCCTTGCTGGCTATCATTGAAGCCCTCTTGGCTGTATAGTCTATGAGTTTTTCAGCAGTTATTGAGATTCCGCTGTCCATGTCTTATCCCAGACCGAGGCAATTCCTATGGTTACAGTGAATATAGAAATTAGCCTAGAAAACTTTTCGTTGAGGTAGCTTACCTCAAGGAGATGTGAGAACGCGTTAAGGTCTATTCCCAAAGCTCTCATTACCCTTTCTATTCTAACTTCCACTTCGTCGTAGTTGTACAGAATTTCTCCGTTGTCCAATCCCTTCTTAAACTCAGCTACTACCTCAAGGGTTTCTCCCAATTCGTCTTCCGATATTTCGTCAAAGACTTCCGTTAACTTTCTCTTCAACCGGGAGGATATGAGTTCCGCCAATCCTGGAAAATACTTTATAGGCACAACTTCAGCTATCCACGCGTCCACGTACCTTCTCACCGTCTCTTTTACTTCCTCAGTCTCTCCCTCTATCGCTTCAACTATTGAGGCTGCAGCTAGAATGTGAGCAGTTGCCTCACCAATTTTTATTCCGAGGACGTCGCTCGTTCTACTTAACGAATCAACGCTCACCTTAAACCACTGAGTTTTCTCTTCGCGTGATATTAATTAAAGGGGAAAGGAAAATAATACTCGGAGTTCAAGGGAAGAACTCAGATAAAACGGGTTAGGTATTATTCATGAGGGAAACGGGAAAACGGTTAAAAGGGAATACGAGTTTCTTGCGGTTTACAAGATATCAAAATCGAATTAACTATGTTTCCTGAACAGTAGTATAATCAAGATAGAAAAGAGGCCGACAAAGATTATTCCCTCTTCAATTTTCTTACCCAAATTGGAGTACAGGCTAGAGAGGTTAACCGAAATAGGCTTTATATGCACCACGTTAAGCTTAGGCAGCGTAGCGTTCGAAAAGAAGTTGCTTGTCCACAAACTTATTATTGATTTACTGAGGAGAGCGCCGTTGGCAACGTCGTAGTCTACTTCCTTTACTACCACCCCAGAGGAGTTGAAGTAGAGTATTAACGTACTCTCTTCCTGTCCATTTAGCACAAGAGCTGATATACCTACGTACTTGTAGAGCCCGTCTTCAGTGCCATTATATTGCAAGGAAGTGTTTCCATCCTTTATTGTCTTGCCCAACATTTCTGGATCTACGCGATATAGGAGGCCAAAGTCGGAAGGACTTTGTATCCCTACTGTCGAGGAAACAGTTGAGTTTTGAGTTGTGCTCACCACGGTTGAGTTCACTAAGTAGGAGCCGTTATTATACACTGCTAACACTTGCTGGATAATCACTATTTTATCTACCAGCGTTTTATTTTGATGGTAAATATATACAGTTTCGTTATATACTAAGAACTTCCCTGGCGTAACTGTATACGAAATAGACGCCGTGAAAAGTAAGGGAATTCCCAGAATTAAGGCAATCAACGCTGTGGCTAACTTTTTTCCCATCATTTCCACTTGTTTTTCTCTTCTAAATAACGTTTTTCAAAACTTCCTCTAGACTTATATACTTAGGAGCAGAGTAATCTTTAACAAATACGTGTGAGTCGAGACAGATGGAAGAAAAGATAGGTAACCTAAAAGGTGGAATGGAAAACGTAAACGTAACCGCAAGAGTTCTCGAAGTAGGAGAACAAAAGACAATCCAGACGAAGAATGGTCCCCGAACCATTCGTGAGCTTGTTGTTGGGGACGAAACCGGTAGGGTCAAGCTCACGCTGTGGGGGACCAAGTTCGACGACGTTAAGCAAGGGCAGGCAATAAGGGTTGAGAACGGCTGGACCACTGTCTTCAGAGGACAGGTACAACTAAACGCCGGCAGCAAGTCTACTGTGTCCGAAGTAGAGGACAACTCAGCCCCAAGCGAGGACCAGATCCCAGAGAATATGCCCACCGACAACTCCTTCCAGCCCAGAAGAAGTTTTAGAGGTAGAGGCGGAGGAGGAAGGAGATTCGGCAGAGGCCCTAGGAGACCTAGGGAAGAAGACGAAGGGGGAGAAGAGGAGTGAACTTCGACGAAATAAAGGACGTAAAGCCGGTTAGGAACGGTGAGGTAATAGACAAGTCTGAGGACGGTGAGAACTACATTATCAAGCTCTCAGAGGACAAGATCTACGAGGTAGCCCCCATAGCGTTTTACGTGTGGAACATGTGCGACGGAGAGAAGACCGTAAGCCAGATCATAGAGGAGATAAGCAAAGAGGCGAACATCGAGTCTTCTCAGATAAGGGACCCGATAGTAACCGTTTTAGAGCAGTTGAAGGAAGCGTCCCTTATCTCCATATAAAAATAAATTTGTTTTTCCCGTTTTTCCCTTATGAGGGCTATTCTTCCAGAAGATTCACTATTGTCTGCAGGCGAGGCACTTTCCATCTTCGAGGGCAGGCTCCCTCCGAGACCAGTGGTTACCTCTCTCCCAATTCTCGACGCCCTAGGCAAGGCATCTGCAGAAGACGTCTTCTCGCCCATTGACTTACCCCCATTCTCGCGGTCAACAGTTGACGGCTTTGCTTTGAGGGCAGAGGACACCCCTGGCACCTTGAAGGTTGTAGGGAAGGTGTCCATTGGCGAGTACAAGGAGCTCAAGGTCTCCAGGGGAGAGGCAGTTGAGGTAGACACGGGGTCCCTCCTCCCAGAGGGGGCAAACGCTGTAGTCAAGGTAGAGGAGGTAGAAGTCAAGGGAAACGAGGTCGTCGTTAAGGGAAAGGTAAGGTTTGGCCAAAACGTCGCGTGGGTCGGGAGCGACATACCTAGGGGGTTCCAGCTCCTTAAAATGGGCGAGGTAATAACCCCGGAGAAGGTGGCTGCCCTAGCCTCAGTCGGGGTGAAGGAGGTCAAGGTGTACTCTCCTAGAGTTTACGTGATAGTCACGGGGGACGAGCTCGTTGAGCCGGGAGAAAAGCTGGACAAGGGGAAGGTGTACGAGAGTAACGCATACTACCTCCTATCGAGGCTAAGGGACTACGTTTCCGTTGGCTACTCCTTAGTTAGGGACGATAAGGAGGAAATAAGAAAGGCGTTGGAAAAAGCGCTCTCCATTGCCGACGTAGTAATCCTGACAGGCGGTACGAGCGCGGGGGAGAAGGACTACGTGCACCAAGTAATTAGGGAGATGGGGGAGATAGTTGTGCACGGCATAAAGTTCAAGCCCGGGAAGCCAACGATTCTGGCAATAGTGAAGGGGAAGCCAGTGTTTGGCCTTCCAGGAAACGTTGTGTCAACCATTATGGTTTACGAACAAGTAATAAGGAAGTACCTTGACAGGATGGCGTCCCTAGGGCAGAAGGAAGAGGTAAAGGTGAGGGCGAAAGCGCTGCTGCCAGCTGAGGGGGACAAGAAAAGGTTCACCTATTTACCGGTGTACCTCCTCCACGGCAAGGACTCGCTCTACTTTCTTCCCATACCCTTTGACAGTCACATGGTGGGCACGTTCTCTTCAGCAGATGGCTACATAGCCCTCCCTCCTGGGGCAAGAGTTGAAGAAGACCAAGAGGCTGAAGTCGTGGTGAAGGTAAATGAAGTACCACCCACCCTGCTAGGGGAGGAGGACCCGTCATTCAAGGACGCGGAGCTGAGGAAGGTGTTCCTAGGCTCCTACCCCGCGTGCAAGGCGTTAGAGAAGGGGGTAGGGGAAGTCCTGGCCGTGAGCTCCCTCGTGTGTGAGCCAAAGGACTACTCGTACTCCTTTGACAGGGAAATACTTGTCAACGGAGAGGGAGAGGAGGTGGGATATCACGAGTGGGTGGGAATGAGCAGGCTGGTGAAGAACCCCTCAGTGAAGCTCAAGTCCCCTTCTACCGCCCCCTACTTCCTGGGGAGGGCCAAGGTGTACGCTCCTAGGGGATACATAGATGGCCAGAAGATCTTTACCGAGAGGATTTACGTTGTGAGCAGGATAGGGAAATTCCAGTAAGGAATTTTTTAAAACTGTTCAATTCAATAAATCTTATATTTGAAAGAGGTAGATCACAAGGTATGTCAGTTACTGCAACGGCGTTTTCAAGTTCAGCAAACTTGGGCTCCGGCTTTGACGTGCTTTCAATGGCCCATAAGGCCTTCTACGACCAAGTGACCGCGGAGCTTAAGGGGAGGAGCGAACTAAAGGTTTCAGTTGTATCGTCAAACACGCCACAAGAAGTTGAAAAGAATTCTGCAGGCTACGCAGTGAAGAAATTGTTAGAAACACTTGGAATAAAGGCAGAAATTTCTTTATTAGTAAAAAAAGGCATACCTTACGGTCTTGGCCTCGGTAGCAGCGGCGCCTCTGCTTCCGCTGCTGTCGCGGCAGTTAACGAGCTCCTTGACCTTAGTTTAAGCCTCGAAGAGCAGGTAGAGTTTGCTAAGCTAGGAGAAATAGCCTCCTCAGGCTCTCCTCACCCCGACAACGTAGCTGCGAGCACGTTTGGCGGGATAGTGGCAGTGACCTCCACTTCTCCTACGAGGGTCGTGAGGATTCCAAATTCCCTTCACTTCAAGCTCCTCTTGATAGTGCCCGAGAAGGGAGGCGAGGGGAAGACGAAGAAGGCCAGGGAAATGTTGCCCTCATCTGTGTCCCTGGAGAAGTACGTGGTCAACGCAAGGTATTTGACCTCACTCATAGTTGGTCTGGCTAAGGGAGACAGAGATCTAGTGAGGAGTGGCCTAAACGACGACGTCTTTGAGGTGGCAAGGCTTCCCCTCTTTCCGCACTACAAGAAGGTGAAGGAGATCGCGTTGGAAAAGGACGCAGTTGGCGTCTGCGTCAGCGGTGCAGGTCCATCAATCCTTGTCCTCTACGATGAGAGGACTGACGTAGAGGGAATTATGTCGTCCTCAAGGGAGATTTGCAAGTCCTTTGGGATTAACTGCAACTTCGTGAAGACTGAGCTAGCGGAGGGGGTAAGGGTTGAGAGAAGGGACTAAGATCTCCAGGGAGACATACGACGACGAAACAGGGGCAATTACTACCCCAATATTTCAGTCCACAGCCTTTAGGTTCCCCAAGGGCGAGAAGTACCGGTATTCGAGGGAGGTAAACCCTACAACGGCGGAACTCGCCAAGAAGTTCGCCGAGATAGAAGGCGGAGAGATGGGCGTAGCGTTTTCCTCGGGGATGGGGTCAATAACAACTACCCTCTTCTCCCTCCTCTCCCCTGGTTCCTCCCTCCTAGTGACCATGGACATGTTCGGCAGGTCCTTGAGGTTAGCCAAGGACTTCCTTAGGAATTGGGGAGTGAAGGTTGACGTATCCCCGCCGGGAAACGGAAACCTCCTAGACATGGCTAAGAGGCCCCACACGGTAGTGTTCGTGGAGAGCATAACCAACCCGTTGCTCCGCGTAGTAGACGTGGAGAACTTGGCTAAGATATGCAAGGAAAACGGTAGTATCTTGGTGGTGGACTCCACCTTTGCGACCCCTGTGAACCAGAAGCCCTTGGAGTTGGGGGCGGACGTGGTCGTGGAAAGTGCTTCCAAGTTCTTAGCTGGGCACAACGACGTCATAGCTGGGCTCTCCGCAGGACCTGCGTCAATAATGACTAAGGTAGACCAGATGAGGAGGACCTTGGGCACGTCGTTAGAGCCTTTCCCAGCTTACTTGGTCTTGAGGGGGCTAAAGACTTTGAAGGTGAGGATGGACGTGATCAACAGGAACGCCATGCAAGTTGCTGAGTTCCTAGAGGACCACCCCAAGGTGCAGAGAGTCTACTACCCAGGGCTAGAGTCTCACCCAGACCACTCCGTGGCGAGGAGGGTGCTGAAGGGCTACGGCGGGGTCGTGAGCTTTGACGTGAGAGGGACGGCAAACGACGCGTTAAAGGTGATGCAGTCCCTGAAGATAATAATCCCGGCCCAGAGCTTAGGAGGAGTTAACTCCCTGATCTCCCACCCTCCCACCATGAGTCACAGGACTCTCACGCCGGAGGAGAGGAAGGCAATAGGGCTAAACGAAGGGCTGTTGAGGCTGTCTGTGGGAATTGAGGACGTAGAGGATCTAATAGAGGATCTTGACCAAGCGCTCAAGTCCATCTGACCCCTTCATAGCCTAGGCTCCTTTAAGCTGGTTTATCGCAGTTATTCTCGGCACATCGTCACTTTACAGCCTAGGCTCCTTTAAGAGGAAGGTTTTTGTAGAAGATCTCCCTAAAATTTCAAGGAGTATGGCGAAAGTAAAGCGTGGTCTATCGAACGCCTTTTCCACCTTAATTCTGGCCATTACCTCGATAATTATAGCCATACTCCTGGTTGCGCTCTCCTTTGGCCTCTCAGGGGCAATATCCTCTACCCCAGTAGTTACTCAGCTTGGTACAGCCTATATCTCTCCCACAGGGGATGGTCACTACGAACTAACGGTGACCTTCAAGGTTACGGGGGGAGGCGACCTCGTCTCCGTTTCCTTTGACAACCAGAACGTCACCTTTTACGAAAAGGGAAACGTCACTGCCCCTGTACTTTACACTGACGTGGACTCGCTTACCCTGTGCCTAGTTCCCACTACCGCTGTACCTCAAGGCATCTACGTGAACCTTGAGTTGGGCTTCAGCAACGGGGAGACGCTGCTCGTGACTGCAATTTATTTGAACTAGTGAAAGATCTACGTCATCCTCTCCTCTTTTTAACCTTTGTTTATAAGCTAAAAAATGTATAAAATATATTGTGGGAAGTAGTGGATAATAGGCTATTAGAACTACCTAAGAAATTCCTTGAGTCTCTGTCTTCGCCCTTCGTAGGTAGGGAGGAGGAGGCAAAGGTAATAACCCTTGCCCTAATAGCGAAGGAGCACGTTTCGCTAATAGGCGAGCCGGGTACAGCAAAGTCCGCCTTAGCCAGGAGGGCAGCCGAGCTCTTAAATGCCAAGTTCTTTATGTACCTGCTCACCAAGTACACTGAGCCAGCCGAGCTCTTTGGCGCACTCGACATAAATGCCCTCAAGCAGGGGGTGTACAAGAGGATAACCAAGGACAAGTTACCGGAGAGCGAGCTCGCCTTCCTCGACGAGATCTTCAACGCCAACTCCGCTATTCTCAACGCCCTCCTTTCCCTGTTGAACGAGAGGGTAATATACGACGGGTACAACGTGATCAAGGTACCCCTGAGAACGCTCATAAGCGCCTCCAACAGGGTCCCAGACGAGCCGGAGCTTGAAGCGCTTTATGATAGGCTGTTGTTAAGGCACTACGCTAGGCCAATAGGGGAAGACCTATGGAAGAACTTGCTGGACTCTGCGTGGGAGTTGGAGTTCAGCGACAAGTGGAAGGTAAGTACGCCAGTTATGTCCATACAAGACCTAGACGCCATTTACTCTATGCTGCCGGAGGTTGACTTGAGCGCCGTGAAAAGCAAGTTACTGAAGCTGTTTGCTATGCTTGAGGAAAAGGGGATACACTTAAGCGATAGGAGGAAGGGCAAGGTGCTAAAGCTAGTAGCGGCGCACTCACTACTTAACGGGAGGCTGAAAGCCAGCGAAGAAGACCTAATAGTGCTTAAGTACATAGCCCCAAAGGAGATAGACGACTTTGAGAAGGTGTCGGCACTCCTCTCAGAGGAGCTTAAGACCCCCATCAAGTACATGAGGGAGCTCAACGAGATATACAATAACATCAAGGAGGCGGGAAAGTACGTTGACTCCGCCTCAGAGAGCGATCCAAGGCTAATTGACTTAATCAGGACGTTGAGGGCAACTAGGGACAGGGTAATCGCCTTAGGTAAGGAGAGCGGGGAGGAGAAGGTGGAGCAGTTTTCTAGGGAAGTGAGCTCCGAAATAGACAAGCTCCTCGAGAAGGTGGCCAAAAAGCTGGGGATATACTCATGAGCGGCCTTTTAGTTGGGGTTGATTACGAGGACCCCATAGTGAAGTACAGGGGAGAAAGGATCTCCTATACGCTTAAGAAGGTATCTGGAAGAGAATCTAGCGTAGACCCAGCTTTCTTAATAGACACCTATTACGTCCACTACCTACCTTTACCCCTACTGAAGCCTAGGTCAGACGTGGACTCTAAGGATGGCATAAAGTACTCCCTCCTTGACATGACCTTAGCCTCTGACGTTGTTAACAGGAACAGGAACTACTCGATAGCAAACTCGGCAGTGAGTATGGCGCTCTCCGTAAGCTACGTCCAGAACTTAATTGAGGAGCTGGAGAGGATTAGGAGGACTTCCCAATCCCAGGAGGAGAGGCAAGCAGCAGAACAGATCCTCAACGGGCTCATGAAGGGAAGTTCAGGGAAAGAGGGCGAAGAGAAACAGCAACAACAGCAGTCGCAGCAGTCCCAGGAGTCCCTCAACAAGGTGATGAAGCAGGCACATGAAAAAGCTATCTCCAAGGCAGCAGAGGATGCCAGCGCAGTGAGAAGTATGCAGAGGATAGTAGGAGGTAACGGCGCTGGGACAGGGAGCATGTTGAACTTTGAGGGGGAGATCCACGAGGTCCTGAGGCTAGCTAGGAACACCGAGATAAAGAAAATTCTCGAGTTCCTCAACGGAATACCCAACCTGGGGAGCATAACAAAGAGGAGGACGACTAGGTACACTAAGGGAGAGCTATACGGCTACGAGGAGGGTTCCGATCTAGAGAGGCTTGTTCCATCTGAGCTGGCAATGCCAGAGGAGCTCTTCTACGTGAAGTTAGCTGAGAACGAGCTGTTACTGTACCAGAAACAGATAAAAGAGACCTTGGGCCCCATTTACCTTTTGCTGGACAAGTCGGGCAGTATGGACGGGGAGAAGATACTTTGGGCAAAGGCGGTTGCCCTTGCCCTCTACAGTAGGGCTAAGAGGGAGAACAGGGACTTCTACTTGAGGTTCTTCGACAACATACCCTATCCCCTGATTAAGGTCATAAAGAACGCAAAGAGCAAGGACGTGATAAAGATGGTAGAGTACATTGGCAAGATAAGGGGAGGGGGAGGGACAGATATAAGCAGGTCGATAATCTCGGCGTGTGAGGACATAAAGGAGGGCCACGTAAAGGGTGTGAGCGACGTCATAATTCTTACCGACGGTGAGGACAAGATAGCTGAGACTACAGTAAGGAGGTACTTAAAAGATGCAAATGCCACTTTGATCAGCGTCATGATAAGGGGCGATAATGCGGACTTGAGAAGGATTTCAGACAACTACTTCGTGGTGTACAAGCTAGACCAAAACGACTTGTTGAAAGTCGTAGAGGCGTAGGGGTTTAGAAAAGCTTTTTTTGTAGAGTTCCAACTTTTATCTTGGCCATACCCAGCCAACGTTCCACGCAACCGTGGCAGAATGAGGCTGGGGCCTCCTCTCCTTTTCTTCACTTCTTCAACTTGAATAGATAGTCCCTCAAAAACTCAAGGTCCTTTAGCAAGTCAGTTGGGCTCTGCTCTTGTAACCACATTAGCCCTCCAGCAGCGTCCACTACTTCGCCCGAGAGCTTAAGCTCCTTGAGTCTGTCCTTCCAGTTGAAGGGTAACTTAGAGATCACGTGCACATAGATTTCCCCAGTTAGCCTTAGGTGTACTTTTCCCCACATGAGGTCTTGAACCTTGTACTCCAGTTCCTTGGCGAAGGGTGCCCTTCCTGGCCTTTCTGACACTTCCTTCCATTGGCCTACCTCCGCTCCAGCACTCTTTAACGCGTTCACGATCTCCTCCTCTATACTCATTCTCACCACCTCATGCAAACCCCTTTTCCTTGAGTACCTTCTGAGCTAATTTACTTATCCCTAGCTCTTCTGGTGAGAAGCCAAACGCCAGCCCTAGGAGTTGGGTTACGTAAATTGCTGGAAGCGTCCAGTTTACGTTGAACTCGTTCTTCACCTTTAGTTGGATCACGTCTAGTTGTAGGTGGCAGAGGCTGCACGGGTGGACTAGAATGTCAGCTCCAGAGCTCTTAGCAGAGTCGAGCACGTTGTAGGCCAGCCTTAGACCACCCTTAGGGTTGCTCCCCATAAGGGGGAAGCCACAGCACGCTGTTCTCATGGGGAAAGTTACTGGGGTAGCACCAGTAGCAGAGATTAAGTCCTCTAAGCTATGTGGCTTAAAAGCTGATTCGAATCCCATCACCTGCTCTGGTCTAAGCATCTGGCATCCGTAGTATGCTCCTACCTTCAGCCCAGTTAAGGGCCTCTTGACGAATGACTTTATCTTCTCCAATCCTACGTCTCTCACTAGAACCCACACTATGTGCTCCGCAGTTGCCTTCCCTGAGTACTCAACTTTTGCCTCCTTGAGCCTCTTGTCTACTTCTTTCCTCAAGTCCCTGTTCTCGTGGTACTTGTTTGAGGCAAGTCTGTGGCTCTGAAGGCACACGCTACATGGTGTAACCATCTTCTGTAACCCCATCTTCTCCACGTTGGATAAGTTCCTCAAGTTGAGGGCAGTGTGGGTTACCTCATCCCTTTCGTCCAGGAAGCCCCCACCACAGCAGTTCCAGTCCTCCACCTCCACCAGTTCTATCCCCAACACCTCTGCTACTTTTTTGGTCGCTATGTCCACGTCCTTTGAGAGGCCGTGGGTAGCACACCCTGGGTAATAGGCTATCTTGACGTTGTTTGTCATCTCACTCACCCATCAACTTCTTGACCTGCTCAATGTTCTTAACCTTCTCTTCCTTAATAAGCGCGTACTTTAGCTTTCCGTTCTGGAACGCGTAGATGAGGTCGATCAGGGAGCCTAGGACGCCGTAGGTCTTCAAGTAGACCGAGGCCTCCTGAATCTTCCCAGTCTCCCTTATTGACTCCTCTATTGCCTCGATGTGCCTCTCACCAGTTTCGGCAACGGGCGTCCTTTCCTTCAAGAACTTTGTGTGGGCCCTCGTCTTCTTTATTGTCGTCACTGGTTCTACATCCCTTGGGCAGACGTTAAAGCACATGTAACAGTACGTGCACCTCCACGCGCTGTCCACTAGGATCTTGAGCCTCTCCTCGTATATTGTGTCCCTGGGATCTGCCAGGAACCTGTAGCCCTTTGCATGTGCAGCGGGGCCTAGGAACTGTGGGTCGATCTTTACTGCAGGACACGCGGAGACGCATAATCCACACCAAATACACTGCTCGAACTTCCATAGCTCCCTCTGGTCTTCAGGCTTTAGCCTGTGCTCCGCCTTCCCTTCTAGTACCTCCTTTGATGGGTAGAGCCTCGGCTTCACCTTGAACATCCTGGAGTAGAAGTCCTCCATGTCCACTATGAGGTCCTTTTCCCTCTCGAAGAAGTCCATGGGCTCTACTGTTATTACGTTGGAGCCATATTTCTTCACCATGTCCAATGCCAAGGTCTTGCAGGCTAGCCTCGGTTCGCCGTTTATCTTCATTGCGCAGCTACCGCACACGGCCATGTGGCAGGACGCTCTGTAAGCCAGGGTTGGGTCCTGCTCGGTCTTTATCCGCCTAAGCACTTCGGTCATCTGTGTAAATCTGTCTACCTTCAGTTTGTACTCCTGCCACCATTCTCCCTTCTCTTGGTTGAACCTCTTTACCCTTACAACGATCTCCTGCTCGTTCTCCATTTCAGTACACCCTCGCCTCTGGCTGGAACCTGGTTATCTTAACTGGCTTGTAATCTATTTCCACTGTGCTCCCCTTTAAGTAGGCAACCGTGTGCTTTAGCCAGTTCTTGTCGTCTCTCTCTGGGTAGTCGGTTCTGTAGTGGGCACCCCTAGATTCCTTTCTGTTCAAGGCCGCTGTGGCTATCACTATAGCCAAGTCTAGCATGTTCCTCAGCTCTAAAGCGTTGAAGAACTCGGTGTTGTAGGTCTTGCTCTTGTCCATCACGTACATCCTCTTTGCCTCCTCCCTCAGCTTCAGCACGTCTGAGATAGCGGTCTTCAGACCGTTTTCGTCCCTGAATATCCCCACGTTGTCCCACATGGTCTTCCTTAGGTTGTTTAGGATAACGCCAAAGTGTTCTCCGCTCTCGCTCTTGACGAAGGAGTAGGCATCGTCCACCACCTTCTCCGCCTCCTTGTCTACGCTAGCCGAGGACTCGGTTGCCTCCTTCAAGAAAGAGGCCACTGTTCTCCCAGTCTCCCTGCCAAAGACCAAGGTTTCGAGTAGGGAGTTAGACCCCAGTCTATTGGCCCCGTGTACGGACACGCAAGCGGCCTCTCCAGCGGCAAAGAGCCCTATTACGTCCCGGTTTGTCCCAGTTATGTCAACGTCAATCCCTCCCATGTAGTAGTGCTGTGCAGGCCTCACAGGGATGGGCTCCTTTGTGGCGTCCACCCCAGCGAAGTTCATAGCAGCCTCGTATGCGAGGGCCAGCCTCTCCTTGATGTACTCCTCGCCTAGGTGCGTTAAGTCCAGACCAACGTACCCTCCAGGGAACCCTCTCCCCTCCCTTATCTCAGTTACTATTGCCCTAGACGCTATGTCCCTTGGGGCCAAGTCCAACTTCTTTGGCGCGTACCTGGCCATGAACCTCTCCCCCTTCACGTTCTTGAGTATGCCTCCCTCTCCCCTCGCGGCCTCGCTTATGAGGATATCTGAGGGGTAAAGGGCGGTGGGGTGGAACTGGACGAATTCCGGGTCCTTTATTGCTGCCCCTGCCCTCAACGCCATAGCGTAGCCGTCCCCGGTGTTTATGTAAGCATTCGTGGTGTGTTGATAGAGCATCCCCATGCCCCCAGTAGCCATTACTACTGCCCTCGCCTTGAAGAAGGCGGGGTTCATTGACTTCATCTCCATTGCGACTAGTCCTACTACCTTCCTTTCGTCTTTTATCAAGTCCAGGGCGAACCACTCGTTGTAGAAGTCTATTTCAAGCCCCGACACCCTCTGGAAGAGGGCGTGAAGCAAGGCCATTCCAGTCTTGTCACCTACGAACCTAGTTCTAGGATAGGTTTGCCCGCCAAAGTACCTAACTGCAACCCTTCCGTCTGGTTGCCTGTTGAATAGCGTTCCCCAGCTCTCCATTATCTTGACTATCTCCCCAGACTTATTGGATAATAGCTCTGCAGCGTCTTGGTCCACTAGGTAGTCTCCGCCCTTGACCGTGTCATATGTCATGTAGTCGGGGTTGTCGTTTGGGTCAGAGTTCCCCGGGATGTAGGCGGCTATTCCTCCCTCAGCTGAGGACGAGTGCGACCTAGTTGGGAAGACTTTAGAGATTACTGCTACCTTGAAGCCAGAGGACGCGATCTCGTGGGCTGCCATTAGTCCTGCAAGTCCGCCTCCCACGACCACTGCGTCGTAAGAAAGTTTGTCCATATGCATCAAGTCAGTTTAAAAAATATAAACTTTAGTCAGAAATTTCTGAGAGATTGTCTACAACGAACTTGGGCTTTACGTCGCTCCTCTCAACGTCCTCCTTCTTGGCTATCCCTGTAAGGACTAGGATTGTGTCGGCCCCAATGGAGTTCCCCATCCTTATGTCGGTCTCTAACTGGTCGCCAATGACCACCACCTTCCTCAAGTCCCTTATTCCTGAGATCTCCATGGCCACGTCTATGATCCATCTGTTGGGCTTCCCGGCTACGAAGTCTGGGCTCCTGTTTAACGCGTAGATGATTGCACTGGCTAGGGCGCCAGCCCCAAGCTTTAAGCCGTCCTTCGAAGGCCATAGTCTGTCCATGTTAGTTACCACGAACTTTGACCCCCTGGCTATGCACCTCATGCCTGCTGAGAGCTTGTCGTAAGTGCTCAGCCTATCAAGTCCCAGCACTACCGCGTCTGGAGTGTTCTCCTCTACCTCGGTTATGTACATTACCTTAAAGCCGAAGTTCCTCATCTCCTCTACTAGTCCCTCCTCCCCGATTACGAAGACGGATTTCACGTTCATGTGTCTCTTCATGTAGATTGCGGCAGCTAGTCCACTGGTGATTATGTTGTTGGGAGTCACCTTTAGGCCCAAGTAGTTGAGCTGTCTTGCCAGGATAACTCTGCTGAAACCGGAGTTGTTTGTGACAAATACGACCTTCTTCCTCTCCTCCATTAGTCTCCTAATGACGGTGAGGTTTTCCCAGATGGGCTCCCCTTCCCTTACAATGACCCCATCTACGTCGCTTATGATCAAATCATAGTCCCTTAACAACTCTCCTCAACTCCTCGAGCTTCTCCTTTACTTTGGCGCTTAATTGGGTTTCGTTGAACACGAAGCCGTAGAGACCCCAGGGACTGTAAAGAGCGTCATAACAGTCCCACCTCCCTGGAAAGGGAGGCATGACCTTGAAGTAAGTGACCTTACCCTTATACAGGAAGAGGAGGTACTCTTCCTCCCCTTCTCCCTTAAGCACAAAGAGGTCGCAGTCGTCTAAGCTATTGTGTATGACCTTCTTTACGCCTACCTCCTCAGCCTTTAGCTCTACCAAATTTAAACCCCCACATTTGTCATTAAATCGTGGATTCAGAAAAAGTTACCAGAAAGTTCTACTCAAAGATGATAAGGTTACCCAGCAACGAAGTCCTAGTTGGGGTAAACGGGGTAGAGTGGGCGTTGGTTGTGGCAAGGGGAATAGAGGTAGGCATGGACTTTGCCCTGTCCTTTTTCGCTTACCTCTTCGCCCTCTTGTTGGTTTTCAGGCTTAAGTGGCGTACAGTTGCAGCTCTTTCCACCATATTCTCCTTCATCTACTTGATATTCTCGTTCTTCCCTGCATATTTCCTTTACTCTTTTGGAACTTTCCTCCCCCTAATTGACTACCCCCTCCTCGTTGATTACAAGGAAACAAAGGCAATAATCCTCTCGACGTCGGCTACTCTTTTCCCTTTGTTAGTAGCCCTTACCAGGAACTGGGTATTCTACACTTACGTAATCGCTGTTGCCTTGCTGACCAGCTTTTACATTTACACAATTAACAGGAAGGGACTTAAGGTCATAGGCATCTCGTCCATGAACGTCGTAAGGCCCTTCATAAGGGCGATTAACTACAAGAGGGAGGCAGAGGTAGAGAACTTCCTCGAGAAGATCTCCATCCCCTACTACGTCCACGTATACGTCCTGAAGGTTGACGGACAAAAACTCGTCGTGCCGGAAGTCCACTACGGGTTGTACGGCACTGTGGGCAGCTCCTACTTCCCGTACGACCTAGAGGAAAAGGTAAACGACTCTACGGCCTTCCATGGGCCAGGCAGCCACGACATCGACGTTCCGTCTAGGAAGTACTCCCTAGAGCTTATATCCAAGGTGTCCAAAGCTTTAGACGATATGGAGGAGAACGAGTTTTACGGCATAATGTTCAACGACTTTGGGAGCTTTAGGTTGACCACCCTGTCCTTTGACAAGTCCTCCCTGACCTTTGTGGAAAGGCCAGGAAAGGGCATAGACGACCTCCCCACTTCCCTCTGGAAGGACATGATCGCTAGCAACAACTTCTTGGTTGACTGCCACAACGAGTCGCTTGTGGAGGATTTCTCCAAGGAAGAGATATCCCAGCTTAAGAGCTTCGTCAGGAGGAGGAGAGAGGGAAGGAGGAGGCCCCTCCTGTTTGCCTACTCAGAGGGATCGTTAGACAATGAGTGCGAGGGACTTTGCTCGAGGAAGGTCAAGGTGTTTGTCTTTGGTGACGGGGAGAAGAAGGTGGCTATAGTATACGTGTACGGCAACAACGCGTCAAGAGAGCTGAAGGAGCAAGTATACGGGAAGCTTGCTGGACTAGTGGACAGGGCTATCCTAGTGACCCCAGATGACCACTCGTGCACTGGGACTAGTTTGGGCAATCTCTACACTCCTTCCCAGCCTTGCCCTTCACTCGCGGATCTTTCGTACAAGCTAACGCTTGACGCACTCAGCAAGATAAGGGAAGTTGACTCATCACAGAAGGTGATAAAGGTGAAGACAAAAGTTATAGGTAAAATAATATCGACAATGGTAGAGGGATTGGAAAAAGTGGGCAACTATACCTTGAGGACCTTCTGGATACCCATAGCGTCCTCTTACGTCCTCCTCTTCCTCTTTTCCTCACTTTACGCTTTGCTCAAACTGTGAGAGCGTGTTTTCTACTCTGGCCTTCCATATGGGGAGTTCCTTGGGGCTCCTCGGATACTCCTTGTAGAGGGACTTCATTTCCTTCATGTACTCTGCCACAGTCTTGAGCTTAAAGAGCAGGGAGGGCTTGCCTAGGGCGGAGATGACCCTCATGGCCTTGTCAACAACTGAGAGCTGTAGGTCTCCCTTAAGGCTGGTCTCCAGCAAGTCCTCTTCCCTTATTACCCTCTTCTTCATGCCGTAGTTTATCTCGTCGTCAGAAAGCCTCTGGAGGAACCTTCTGAACAACTCTAGGCTAGCCTGCTTTGCCCCGTACCTCTCGTTGTAGCATACGTTGGTCTCCCATAGGGACTCTGCTGAGAAGTCGCCTACCTCGAAGGCGTTGAGTACGGCCTTAGCTGCGCAGAATCCAGATATCATGGCTGAGCCCTTTCCTCCTCCGTGTACTGGATTTGCGGTAAAGGCAGAATCTCCTACAACTATTATGCCGTTCCAGACGAGGGTTGATATAGGTCTCCTAGTGGGGACAAGTGCCCCTCCCTTTACCACTATCCGCTCGAGGTCTGGGGCGTAGTCTTTCAAGTACTTCTGGTAATAAGTGTATATACTGGGGTAACCCATTCCACCCTGGATTCCAAGACCTACGTTGACCTTGTTCTTACCCTTGGGGAAGTACCACCAGTAACCTCCAGGGGATGCCTTCTGGTTTATGAATATCCTCAAATACCCTGGGTCCTCGATATCGCCCTTCGTTATTCCCACCTCCCTGTAGGCTATGTCAGAGTCCCTGTCGTCAAGTAACTCAGTTACGGGGAGCTCTTGCGGCAACTTGCTCCTGAAGCTCATAGAGTACCCAGTTGCCTCTATCACGACTTTGGCCCTAACCTCAGTCTGCTGTTCCTTTCTCCTGTCGAAGATAACCGCACCCCTTACGAAGCCGTCCTCAAATATGGGCTTCATTGCGGTTGTCTGGTCCATGACTTCTACGCCCCTGTCTTGGGCTTCCCTAAGTAGTCTCTGAGTGTAGGCAGGGGAGTTTATCTCGAATCCCTCGCCATCAACTTTCCACACGGTCTCATTGTCGGGGCTGTAGATCTTGATCCCCTGGATCTTTTGCTCGAGCTGTTCTCCCTCAGGGTAGGGCATGCCTAAGTTGTCGAAGTGCTCCTTGCTCACAGCGTCTCCGCAAGGCTTGTCCCCTATCCTGTTCCAAGGTTTGCTGTCTATGAGGAGGACTTTTAGTCCCTTCTTTGCGAGGTGCCACGCAGAAGTAGCACCTGCGAAACCTCCTCCAATAATTAACACGTCGTAGTTGTTCAAGATATTTCGCCTCTCTTTTTTGACTTTCAATATTAAAAAATTACTTACATAAGTCCTTGAGCATATTTGCCTTTATTGAGTTGGACAAGAGGTCTAGCATCTTCCTCAACGCGTACTTGTTCTCTTCACCGCAGACCGTTATGATTCCCTTAATGTCCTTCTCCTCTTGGACCTTCTTGAGCATCTTGTCGAAGTCATTGGTCTTCCAGACGTAGATCTCAAGCCCGAGGTCTATGTTGTCCAATATTGCCTCCCTTGCTGACGCCAAGAAGTTCCAGTACTCCACGTCTTCCAAGACGTGTACTATGACCTTTCTACCCTTTAAAGCTCTCACTTCCCTTAACAACAGCCTGAAGAGGTCTGTATTCTCTTCGAGTTTCGCGGAAAATATAGCTACAACTGGTCTGTAATCGGATTCCATAAAGGGGTAAAACCCAACGAGTTAAAAACGTTTAGCTAAGCGTTCTTATGTAGTGATTGGAGTCGGTTATGACCAAGTAGCCCCTGACCTCCGGCGGGAACTCCCTGGTTATTCCTCCCGTGTAGATGACCCTGGCCAACTTGTCTATTTCCAGTCTCTTCTGCTGGCCAACAACTATCCAATCCCACGGTCCTGCCTTCAAGTCCTTCCTCAATTGGTCTACCTCTCCCTGGTGTCCGTGCATTATGTAGTACTTAACCGAGGAGACGTCGGCCACGTACATGGTGGTGCCTATTATCTCCTCCCTGTACCTTGGTTCAGCCATAATGCACTTGATGGCGTGGGGGTCCATATCCCCCTGGATGTAGACTATCTGTGCCCACGGCGCTATGCTCCTAATCACGTAAAGAACGTCTATTACCCTTGGGCACTCGTAGTCCCAGTAGCACTGAGTGGTGTCGCCGTTGAGGACTATTACCTCAGGCTCCTCCTTCTTCACTATCGACGAAAGCGTGCTCTCTATGTGAGGCTCGGGGAACCTTATGTTGCTCATGACCAGTAATTTCATCAGATTTCACCTTCAAACAAGAGAATCTTTTCTCCTCCGGGGTATTTAATTCCTCTAGGCATCCCCTTAGTGTTGAAGAATGCGGCGGCGTGACCCCTCTTGTCTATGGCTATCATGCCCAAATTGCCCTTCCCAAAGAGCTCCGTCACCTTGTTGACCACGCTCCTCACGCTGTCCTCTACGGCGAACCCCATGGACACTAATATGTCTACTTCCTTTGCCGGCAGAACCCTCAGTATGATTTCCCCTATTCCCGTGGAGGACACTGCTACGTTGTTTGTCGCGTAGTAGCCCGCCCCGGGGATGGGGGAGTCGCCTATCCTGCCGGGTAACTTCCCGTTTATTCCGCCAGTGCTCGTGCCAGCCACTAGGTTCCCGTCCTTGTCCAGCGCCACTGCCCCCACCGTGTCCCCGTCGTGGAGGCTTTTTCCAATTGCCAACGCTTCCTCCACTTTTTCCGTCATGAGCACGTGCCTACCGTCTAACATGACCTTTAAGGCCTCCCTTATGGGGTTCTTCACCTTCACTGAGGCCACTGCCCCCACCCTCATGGCGTTGCCGTGCATTATTCCTGCGTCCATCTCGACCTCGCCTAACGCGTTCTTGTAGCTACCCTTGCCGGCGTCAAAGTAACCCGAGTCCTCCATGTACGCTATGCTTTCCACCACAGCCTCAATTGCGCTCCCCTTAGAAAAGAAATCGTAGCCGTACTCTAGGGCCCTCTTTATTTCCCTTAGGACGACGTCTTGTTCCCTTTCCTCCCAGCTCCCAGCGCCCCCATGGACTAAGAGAACTGGCTGATTGTACTTCACGCGTTATATTACCATTAGATATTTTTATTTTTGTTAACTATTAACCAACGACCAAGATGAAGCAGTGGCAAACTACGTTAATCGCCATCCTACTCGTGTTATTGCCAGTTATCCCGGCCTTCGTCCGTTCCTTCTACGGCTTTGTAGGAGGTTCTGTAGTAGGCTTTGTCATAGCCCTCTACCTATTCCTACAGTACAAGCCTTGGGAAAGCATTAGTAACGCTGTGGTGTCCACGTTCTTCACGGGGATATTCGCCTTTGGCCTAGGCATGGCGGTGTTCCTAGAACTCCCAACGAAGCCAAAGGACTACGCCTTAGTGACGTTGGCTTTTTCAATACCGTTCTTTATTAGCCTAGCGTTCCTGTTAAGGCCATTGATCGGCAACTTCTTGAGGGTCGACTTGATCAAGTTCGGCAATGGCTACGTGGCTTTGCTGCTCGTGGTGATAGTGGGAGCAATAATAGGGAGGTTCTTCCACAACTTCTACGAGCTTATAATCTTGTATTCCGGGTTTATTGCGCTAGGAATAATAGCTTATTTGTACTTTAAAGAGTGATATTTTTATGCAGATTGCAGTAGTAGGAGGAGGGCCAGCTGGGATATCGCTAGCTTACTTCCTGAGGGGCTCCAAGCACGAGGTCACAGTATATGAGGGCCTCTCAACCTTTGGCGTTAAGCCCTGCGCGTGGGGGGTTCTCTCAGACATAGACAAGGTAATAGACGTCCCAAAGGAGAGCGTCATAAGCGAGATCAAGGGATTTAGGGTATACCTAGACAATAAGTTGCTGTACGAAGTAGAGAAGAAGTCAAAGCTCGGCTACATTGTTGACAAGCCCTTATTCCTTAAACTCTTGGCGGAGAAGGTCTACGTAAGGTTGAACGCCAAGGTTGTAACTAAGGACGGGAAGGCGTTTGTCAATGGAGAAGAGCTAAAGGCAGACAAGGTAATATATGCCAATGGACACTACTCCCTGCCTAAGGAGTACACGATACCTGCGATACAGTACATAACCGACTATAACATCGACCCAGAGATAGTGGAGATGTACTTCTACTCAGACCTCTTGGGCTACGGTTGGGTCTTCCCAGAGAGGGGTGGAGCTAAGATAGGCATAGGAGGTTACGCAGACGTCAACTTCTTGAAGGAGAGACTAAAGACCATACTCAAGGGAAGGGTAAAGGGCTTCCAAGGGGCTAGAGTCAACGATTACGGCGTGGTTGAGGAGAGGCTTAACGGTAACTACGTGGGGGAGGCATTAGGCACGGTGTACGCGGTTACGGGCGAGGGGATAAGGCCTTCCATAATCTCCTCCAAGATAATGGCTAAGTCCATCCTTGAGGGTAAGGACTTTAGGAGGGAGTTCACGTCCAGTCAGCTCTATTCTAGTTTGAAGGTACACGCTAGGGTAATAGCCCACGCCAAGAAGACAAACTCAGTCAAGGGACTTGAAAGGGTATTACTGAAGGCGGACCCCGAGTTGGTAATAAAGTTCGCCATGGGCGAGTTCAGTAAAATAGATCTGCTTAAATTATTCGGGAGGATGATATTTTAATGAACGATTTTTACTACCTCGACGACGTTGACAAGAAAATCCTAAACATACTCCAACAGGACTCTAGAATATCATACTCTAAACTAGCTAAGATGCTCAACCTAAGCGAATCAACAATCCACATGAGGGTTAGGAGGCTAAGAGAGTCAGGGGTTATAAGGGCCTTCACGATAGACGTCAACTTGGAGAAGGTGGGTTTAAACGTTCTTGCCTTCGTCCTCATAAAGGCTGACCCAAAGAGTTACGAAGGGGTGCTTAGGGAGATAGGAAACATGAAGGAGGTCTACGAGATATACGATGTGACTGGGGAGTACTACGCTTTGCTCAAGGTCAGGGTGAGCGCAAAAGAAGAGTTGGCAAAGGTATTGGACAGGATAGGCAACATGCCCGGCGTGACCTCAACTTACACTATGTTCGTGTTGAGGACTATCAAGGAAAAAAAGATGTTAGAGGAGTGATCAGGGCGAGAGCTCTACATCACTTCTCAGACGGTTTGCTTTTTCCTCATTTCCTCGCGCATTTTATGATATGGTCCACAATGTGCTTTGCGGGGTTAATTGACGTGGCGGTCATGAACCCCTTCCAAAGGGGAGCGCCGTTGACTTCTAGTATCTTGTAGCCCCCCTCTAAGTCCTCCACTATATCTATGCCAGAGTACTCCAGACCGAGGATCTCGTTGACCTTCACGCTCAGCTCCACTATCTCCTTTGGAGGTACCATCACTTGGGTTATTGCGCCCTGGGCCACATTTGTCTTCCAGTTGTTGGGAGAAATTCTGTAAACTGCTCCCAGTACTTCTCCCCCCACTACGAAGGCCCTAATGTCCCTCCCTGGCTTCTTTACGTACTTCTGGATGTAAACTGGCTGGTTTATGGCCAAGATTGACTTTGCGACCCTAAAGACAATGTCGGGATCGCTGGCTTTTACCGATCCCAAGCCTAGGCTCCCCACCACTGGCTTTATCACCACTTCTCCCCACTTTTCCGCCAGTCTCATTGCCTCAATAGGGTCCTCAACCAACGCAGTCTCCGGTACCGGTATGTTGTTCTTCTTTAACACCATTAAACTCCTGAACTTGTCCCTCGCCAGCAGCATGGAAGAGGGTCTATTGACAATGTATACCCCGGAGGCTCTCATCTCCTCGAGGACGTCTATTCTCTTCATTAGCTGCTCGGTAGTGACTATAAAGCCCAGGTTTCTCAATATCCCTCCGTCAAAGCTAACCTCTCTCCCTGCGTAGGTGAAGGTTATCTCATCCTTCTCTATTATACCGCTCAATTTTGAAGGCCTAACGTAGTAGGCCACATGGCCCCTGTTCTTTATCTCTAGCAGCAGCTGTTTAGAAGCCTCTGTGACCTTCTGGGACTCGTGAATGACCGCAATCCTTATGACTTTTCACCAAGATTTAACGCAACCTAAAACATTTTATTCTTTATTCCCGCCTCTGAGAGGAGACCGTACGCCAAAAAGTCCGGCAGAGTGTAGAGTGTGTCCTTCAGCTCAGGGGACACCGGAAGAGAGTCGAGGATCTTTAAGTACTCCGTCTTGTGCTCCTCCACCTTAAGGGATACGTAGGGGTCAACTTTGCCCTGTGTGAGCTCGAAGAGCTGCCTCGCGCTCCCCACTAAGTTTTCCTTGTCCAAAGTGACGCAGTCTACGTAGTCGTCCACCAACTGGTATATGATACCCAAGTGCTTCCCTAGGTCTATTAGTTTATCCACAAGGTCTTCCCTCTTGGAGGAAAACGACGCCAACATTGTCGGGAGCTTAAAGAGGCTAGCAGTCTTGAGCTCTATGGTCTTAATATACTCCGACTTATCTCCGTACAGGTCCTTTAATGCCCCTAAGGACGTGTCCTTCCAGAGCTCTATACTTATGTTGAGGGCCTTGCTACCATATCGGGAGATGATATTGAGGGCAGTGGGTATTAAGTAGTTGGAGACGAAGATCACCTTCCTGTTCGTGTAAATGGCCCATGCTGCCTTCTTTCCCCTTCTGGTTTCGTCGTAGTCCACTATGTCGTCTAGCGCAAGTGAGGCGGAGTGGAGGATCTCCGTCGCCAATGCCCCAGGGTATGCGTCCTCCTCCCTCCCTCCGAGTGCGTTGTTAAAGAGGAGCATCATTGTTCCTCTAAACCTCTTGCCGTCGTTCAGTATGTACTTGCTCACCTCTAGCGTCTCCCAGTCCCTTATGTCGGCCAGGAAGCTCCTGATTATCTCGTCAATGGTCTGCTTGCTCTTCGCCCAGAACTCTAGGACGTCCACAGCAATCCCTTCACTTATTTGTTTAACTTTATTATATAAGATATTATTGTTAAGTAGATTGGTGCCATTAGGGGGTCGACGTCAAGGAGAACTTCCTTGACCTTCGTTGAATTCTTCCTTAGCTGAAAAGAAATTCTTCTCATTATCAAGGCGTCTATCCCAGTAAATATCACGTTTGAATTATAAAAGTTTGTATCGTAATAGGTTTTAACGTTTTTACCTATGTTTTCCTCCACCAACGACTTAGCAGGCATTAACACGGGGGAGAGGATTACGTCAAGTTCGGGGTCTATCTCCATAGCTTTCTTTTCCGCCCATTCCTTGAGGTCAGAGAAATCCATCTCCCCTATCAACCTCCTCGCCCTGGCCGAGGTTGAGGAACTGAGGGTAGACTTGAGGATGGAAAGGGACAAGTTGACCTCGCAGAGCTCCTCCTTTAGCTGTTGCACTCTTACGCCTCCCTTTCCCTCCACGTTACCACAGGTGAAGAGGTCTGCGTTGATCCCTAGGGACCACAAGTTGTCTAAGGTCTCTTTTACCTCGCTCTGGTCGTTGGCGAAAACGAGGACGTCCTTTTCGTCCGCGTAGGCGTCCTCGAGGAAGAGCATCTCGTGGAGTGGGACTACTTTTACCACTTTTCCCTCGAGCTCTATCTTCGCCCTCTCGTACGTAAAGGCAGGTAGTTCCATTCCCCTTCCGTAAGCTACTAGGGCGTAGTTACCTAGAGGTAAGTCCTTGGGCTTGAGCTTTAAAATCAAACTAGAGCTGTCTTTAGGGAATTGCAACACGAACACTCCTCTGGTTTATCTGGTAACCTTTTTATTACCTCGTATAAAAGTTTCCTAGCCTTCTCAGTGTTCTCAGCCATTACCTTGGTCACCTCTTCGGCAGTGACAGGGATGTCCGCAAAGACGTCGTAGTCAGTTACCATGGCTATGGTGGCGTAGCACATCTGCAGTTCGCAGGCAAGGTTGACTTCCGGCACTAGTGTCATGCCTATTACGTCAGCCTTGAAGACCTCCTTCCACACCTTGCTCTCAGCCCTAGTGGAGAACCTAGGTCCCTCTATGCATATGTATGTGCCAGAGGGGTGAGTGTTTATGCCCAGGTCCCTCGCCGCCCCTATTATTACTTTCCTCAAGCTGTTGCAGAAGGGGTCAGCCATGGAGACGTGAGCTACAACGGGGCCGTCGAAGAAAGTGTACTGCCTTCCCTTTGTCATGTCTATAAACTGGTCGGGCACCACGAAGTCTCCTGGCTTGTAGTCCATCCTTAAGCTACCTACAGCGGAAACAGATATCACCCATTTTGCCCCTAGCTCGTGGAGGGCCCACAAGTTCGCCCTGTAGTTTATCTTGTGCGGGGGTATTCTGTGTCTTCTGCCGTGTCTAGGAAGGAAGGCTACCTTCTTCCCCTCCACTGTGCCTATGGTTATGAGGTCGCTGGTGTCGCCGTACGGCGTGTACACTTTTATTTCCTTGGAGTCAGAAAAAATCTTAGGATCGTAAATCCCGGAACCGCCAATGATAGCCACGTCCACCTTTTCGTAACTAAGCATAGGGAAAAGTTGTAAATCTAGTATTAAAGTCTAAACCAAAAATTTGATTAATGTTTATTTTCAGATATTTTGGGTAATATAACTTGCCAAAGATCCCCGTGAAGGTTGTAAAATGGGAGGACGTAGCCCAGTGGTCAACTGACCTAGCCGAGAAGATAAGGGACAAATACTCTCCTGACGTCATAATAGCGGTGGCGAGGGGTGGTCTAGTTCCATCGAGGCTGGTGGCGGACGTCCTCGGTATAACAGATGTCCTTTCCATAAAGGTAGAGCACTGGGTAGTGACTGCATCTCACACACCCGAGGCAAAGATCAAGTACCCCTTTAAGGTTGACTTGAGCGGTAAGAGGGTGATAATCATAGACGACATAACGGACACGGGGGACAGCCTAATCCTGGCAGAAAAGTACGTGAGGGAGAACTTCAACCCGCTTGACATCAAGACCGCTACAATGCAGCACATTAAGCCCTCCTCTAAGTACGTCCCAGATTTCTACGCCTTCGAGGTAACTGACTGGGCGTGGTTTATGTACCCCTGGAACTACTGGGAGGACGAGATAAACCTTGTCAGGAAGATCTTGGCAGAGAAGGGGAAGATGGAGCTGTCCCAGTTAGAGAAGGAGTTCAGGGAGAGCTACGGAATAGAGCCGCCAATCCCCTTGAGCAAAATATTGGATGAAATGAGGAGGAGAAAAATCATCTAGTCTACCTTGAACCTCAGCTTTCCAACCGCCCCTCCGAACGTCTTTTTTATCCACTCCGCCTCTGGTAACTCGTCTCCTACCACGTACACCTTAGCGCCGTACTTTTCAGCCTCTTGGATAACCTTCTGCAGTTCTGGGTTTTCTTCGTCGTAAACGATTAGGCTGTCAACGGCTCCCATCTCTAGCGCCTTCTTTATGTAGTCGAGGCCGTAGACTATGAGGCCGTCGTCCTTTGCCAAGTGGTACTTAAGTTCGTCCATCAGGCTCTGAACTTCTACGTACTTTTGGGACTTCAGCACGTCCTTCATTCTCATTACCATCTCCCTCAGTCCTGCCTCTCCCTGGTCTCCGAGGTCGACTAGGGGTTCGAGCACAAGTTTCTTAAGCCTATAGTCTATGTAGTCGCCGTCGAAGAAGTCCTTTTTGGCGTAGCCCGGACCTCCCAGCAGGATCCCCTTAAGCTTGCCCTCTTCAAGGAGGGGGAGAAAGTGCTGGTTCACCTTCTCCCCTACTTCTTTGAGGAAGTTGTGGTACATCTCCTCGACGATCCTGTCTATTCTTCGTTGAGACTGACCTCCCATCATATGCTTGCCTGGAACGAATCCCTCGAACTCCTCTAAGACGAGTATCCTAGAGCCCCTTAGGATACCTATGGTCGCTTGGTCCCTCTCTACTATTATGAGCCCGTAGACCTCGTTCTCCTCAGTCATGTCCTCTAGGAACTCCGTGTGGAAGTACTTGTCCGTCCTGTAGAAGTACACGGTCACCTTTTCTGGAGGAGAGAAGACGTAGCACTTATACTCCTCCGTGTCGAAGTTCTCACCGCAGAAGAGGACTAGACCGTTGTCTGGTACCTTTGAGAAACTCATTAGTCTGTCTATTGCTCCAGATATTGCAGCCTCAACTGCGTCCCTAGTCCTCTTTAGCTTGATGTTTTGGGCTATAGACGCTTCTTGTCTCAACATGTTCACTACGTCTGAGACCGGCCTACCAGGAGGTACATAGAGCGAGAGAAGAACTGTAGCGGGTGCAGACCACTTCTTGAGTTCCCTTAACAGGGTCTTTAACTCCTGCTTACTTAGGACGTACTTGTCAAAGACTCATCCCTGATCAAAAAGAAATTAGTTAGTATCAACTTAAAAAGTTGGTGAGGAGTACGAAATGGATAGAAAAAGTTTTTAGGTCTTGAAGAAGTTTTTTAAATTGCGGGGATGCCCGAGCTAGGCCAAAGGGGGTGGACTGAGGCTCCACTGGCGTAGGCCTGCGTGGGTTCAAGTCCCACTCCCCGCACTTTGAGGTCCTCTTTTCCAGATCATATTTCTTGGGGGAACTTTTTCCCAACAGAGCACGTTAATGCTAGGGTTTATTCTCGAGACCTTAAGCAATGAAAGGTACGAGAAGCTCTTGTCCTTGGAGAATATGAGGACAAACCTTGTTAAGGCATTAAGAGAGTTTAGCCTACTGCAAACTATTTTGGTTCTGCTTTTTTCCCTTGTCACCGCTAATGGAGTAACTCTCAACGGAGTAACGTCCAAGACCCCAGTTGAAGCCTTGCAGGACGAGGAGGGGGTCAGGACTGTTAAGGGGTTTCCTTTTCCTTGTTAGAACCCCTAACACACTAGACCTCCCTGTACAGAACATATGACAATATCACAGCGTAAGGTATTGCGAGTATGTCGACAACAGGGAAGAATGACAGAACTGAGGCTATGTAGACCACGAGAAAGGACAGAGGGTCCTTCTGAAGGGAGTTGCTAAGCCAGTCTAGGGCCTCCCCAACGCCCCTCAGTCTTGACCTATACACGAAAGGGTAAGAGAGAAACAAAAAGGACATGGATAAGGCGTCGAACAGCAGAGATAAGGGCAAGAAAGAAAAGACTAACAGGAAAACCCCAAGCACCACACCTAGGGCTATTACTGAGCCAAGCCTCGAGTTTACGTCGCTTATCTCGTCGCTTAACCTAGGGGATATCATATATCCCGAGAACGCCATCCCCGCCTCAAGGGAGAACGCTATCCCCTCTATGAGGTACACCATTGCTTTGGTGAGTGGGGAAGGGAAGAAACGCAAAAGCACTAGTTCCAGGAGGAAGGCCACCACCGAGATTATTATCACGGGCAGTATAATTGGTAGGTGGGAGACCAGCTCCTTGAAGGCGTATTCTACCCTCGACAAACTCAACCCTCTACATTATCTTTCCTCCTTGATGCTTACCCGAATAAAGCATTTTCGTTGGTTCGTCAAGCCTAAAGAAGACTAGGTGCACTACCCTAGTCCCCTTCCTCAACTTTGCCTTGTAGAAGGGAGTTAACGCAATAGTTATCTTTCCCTTGTAGCCTGCGTCCACTACCGTGGGTGGGGAAACGAACCCATTCCTGGCGAAGGTACTCCTCAGCGTCATTACCCCGGCTACTTCTGCTGGCATCTTCACCTCTTCGCACGACTCGAACAGTTGACTTCCTCCCTGCAAAGCGAGAGTTCCGGGCACTGAGACTCTTTGGTACCTCATTTGCTCAGCAGTCGAGAGGAGCAAGATCTCATCCCATAAAGGTTCATAACGCGATGGCGTCGCGGTTTGCCCTCATAACCACATGAAACACATCTAAATTGCCTATGAGAGTATTCCTTCATTTCACTCTTGCAATGAGGACAACGAGTAGAAGTGTAAAACGCTGGAACTTTAACGACATTTAGTCCGTGCTTTGTCGCTTGCCATTTAATCCAAATACTGGACACAGCGATATTGTATATGGTGGATTACGGCTATTAAAGATCTTCAACGGTTATTTTATTTCACACCATAAATTAACGCGTGAAGAGGAATACCATTGCTAACGCAGTGGAGTTATTCGAGAGGTACAAGAGAACTAAGGAGCCGGAGCTCTTGGACTCAGCAATATCCATACTCGAGGAAGTCGAGAAGAAGGACAGCGGGTCCCTTAACCTCTTAGGGCTTTGCTACCTGGAGAAAGGAGACGTCAGGAAGGCCATTGAAGTCTTTAACGAGGCCTACAAGAGGGCCAAGGACGAGGAGAGTAGGGGGGTTATATTGCTGAACAAGGCAATGGCCCTCATGAAGCTGAGGGAGTACCAAGGGGCGTATGACGCCCTAAAGGAGGCCATCTCCTTGAGGACTTCGGTAAAGGGAGAGGCGAAGAGGTTGCTGGCAAAGGTATGCTTAGCCAGGGGAGGGAAGTACGTGGAGGAGGCAAAGGACATACTGGAGAGCTTCGAGATACCAAACGAGGACTTAGCTGTAGCGTACATACTCTTGGCGAGGAGGGGCAGGAAGGAATACGGAAAGAAGGCAATAGAGGTATCGAAGTTCCTGAAGGACGACCGCCTGCTGGCAGAGGCCCTCCTCTCTTCTGGGGAAGAGAAGGACGTTGAAGAAGCATTAGAGCTCTTCAGAAGGGTGAGGGACGTCAGAGGAGAGGCAAGGGCCCTCCTCGTTCTCTCTAAGTACAAGCCAGAGTTAGTATACGAGGCGGCGTCGAAGCTAGAAGAAATAGAAGACGAGAGCCAGGAACACCTACAGTTGTTGTACGAGGTGTATAAGAGAACTGGGCTAGTGGAGCTCTTGAAGAGGGCCATAACCATTGCTGAAAAGCTGAAGGACTCGCTCTTCCTGGCTAGGGCATACGTAGAGCTATCAAAGGTCGAGAACGAGGTGGAGAACTTGAGGTTGGCAGTGAAGTACTACGAGGAATACGTCAGGAGGGCTGAGGGGAAGTGAGGTTAGCCAGGGAGCTAATGGGTTTGGGAGAGGCAATACACGGGGGAGATGTGGAGAGGAAGATACTCGAAAGGCTTAGCAAGGTATTTACGGACGCAAAGAAGGTGGAGGTAAAGACCAAGTTCTGGGAAATTAGAAGGGAAGAGGTCTACTTGAACGGGGAGAGGGTAAGGGGAGCCCTAATGCCCTACACCTCTGGCTGCGTCAAGGGCAAGGTAGGCAAGGAAATAAAGGTAGTCCGGATACCGTCCCATCCCTTTGAGCTATCTCAGCCAGAGGGTTACGAGGGGCTTGTAATAGTGGACAGCAATCTTAGGAGGATTTCCCTACTAAAGCCTAGTCCAGTAGCATTTTTCGTGGACAGGGAAGTAGAGGGCTACGTGGAGCTCTGTGGGGAGGCGGAGCTTAGGGAAACGACGTCCTACAACCTAGAGACGACGTTAAAGGAGGGGGAGGACTACATCGTTGTGGGAGCACACGTAGACCATTGGCTCACTGGCTTCCACGACAACCTCTTCTCCGTGGAGCTTGCCCTTTCCCTTAGGCCTAGGCTGAGGAACCACGGTTTTAAGCTCGTCTTCTTCTCGTCGGAGGAGGGGCCTAAGTGCTGTACTGGTTCGCTTCAGCACCCAAAGGAGGACACTTTTGCCATGATTTCGTTGGACGCCCTATTCCCTGACAGGGTCGTCTTCTCCTCAACCCCAGACCTCTGGGAGCTCTCGTCGTTCTTCAAGGTCAAGAGGGTGGAGATGCCAACGCCCTTTTCTGACCACTTCCCTTATGTAATGGAAGGACATCCTGCAATGGTCTTGTACAACGACGATTTAATTCCGCTTTACCACTCTGACGCCGACTTGCCAGTCGAGGGAGACGAGGAGTACTTCCTAAAGCTAAAGGCGTCATTGGAGAGGGCCATAGAGTTCCTGGACTCAAGGGACAGGGAATATCTCGACAGGAAGTTCTTCCTCTACTCTGGGCTTAAGGAGAGGAAAGGGGCAATAGTGCCCAAGGGGTTGACTTCAGTCTTTAAAAGGGCGTGAAGAGAGGGACATGGAAAAAACTAAAGGGGCGAGGAGGAAGCAGGAGTGATAGAGTTCGTGGTCTCCAGGGAAATAGACGACCCTGAAAAAGTGTGGAAGGTAGCTAGCGACGTCTACTCAATACCCGAGTTCTGGAAAGGAGTCTCGAAGCTCGAAGTGAGGAGAGTAGGCGACCACTACGAAGGGAAGGTGAGGTTTGCCTTCCCCTCTACCTCTGAGGTGAGGATAACAGTAAACGACAGTAACAAGGTGCTGAGGATAGAGTTCTTGAGGGGAATAATTGTCGGGTTTAACGAGGTGAGGGTGACCGAAAGGGAAATAATATCCCATTGGAAGGTCAAGACTTCGTCTTTGATTAGGTTCTTGGATAAGAGGAACTACCAGCACTTCAAACTTGGCGCGGAACACGCTCTAGAGAGGATAGCGAAAAGGGCCAAGGAAAGTTAAGAGTTTTAACGTCTTGCGGAGATCTAATATCTATGTCTGACTACGAAAAGGAGTCCATTGAAGAAGTACTCAGAGAGCTGGATACGTCGCCAGAGGGCCTCAGCGAAGAGGAGGCAAAGAAGAGGCTGGAGAAGTACGGCTTTAACGAGGTCAAGGAGAAAAAGGTAAATCCCGTCGTTAAGTTCTTGAAGAAGTTCTGGGCCCCAGTGCCGTGGATGCTCGAGGTAACTATAGTGTTGACCTACGTCTTGGGGAAGTACTTAGACATGTACATAATAGCCTTCCTCTTGGTATTCAACTCGGTGGTTTCCTTTGTCCAAGAGCATAGGGCAGAGAACGCAGTGGAGTTGCTGAGGCAAAAGCTCAGCGTTCAAGCCAAGGTATTGAGGAATGGTAAGTGGAAGCTTATCCCAGCAAAGTTCCTAGTGCCAGGGGACGTAGTACACATAAGGCTTGGCGACATAGTGCCAGCTGACGTCAAGATATTGGAGGGCGAGGTCTCCGTAGATCAGTCTGCCCTCACGGGGGAGTCCCTTCCCGTGGCTAAGGACAAGGGAGACGTGGCCTACTCTGGGTCGATAGTGAGAAGGGGAGAGGCAAATGGCGTAGTTATAGCTACTGGGGCTAAGACCTACTTCGGCAAGACAACTGAGCTAGTGGAAAAGGCCAGGGCAGAGTCTCACTTGGAGAAGCTAATACTCAATATAGTAAAGTACCTAATTGCCATAGACGTGGCCTTGGTACTGGCGTTAACAGCGTACTCCCTCATCTCAGGGGTAAGTTTGTCTGACGTTTTACCTTTTTCCCTAATAGTGTTAATAGCCTCCGTTCCAGTAGCCCTCCCCGCGACCTTTACCATAGCGATGGCCCTTGGAGCCTTGGAGATGTCAAAGAAGGGGATTCTAGTCACTAGGCTTACCGCCTCTGAGGATGCCGCTTCCATGGACGTGCTTAACTTGGACAAAACTGGCACGATAACTGAGAACAGGCTTAGGGTTGGAGACCCAGTCCCCTGGGAGGGCTTTGATAAGGACGACGTGGTCAAGTACGCCTATATGGCCTCCGATGAGGCTAGCCAGGACCCAATAGACAACGCCGTAATATCGTGCTTGAGGGAGAACAACGTGAAGGTTGAGAGTTACGAAAGGGTAGACTTTAAGCCCTTTGACCCTTCCACCAAGAGGACTGAGGCAGTAGTGGAAATAGAGGGGAAAAAGATTAGGGTGACTAAGGGGGCACCCCAGGTAATAGCCCAACTGGCGAACGTAAAGGACGAGAGGTACTTCAAGGTCTTGGAGGACTTGGCTTCCAGGGGGTTTAGGACGATCTCAGTGGCAGTAGGGGAGGAAGGGGGAGAGCTGAAGCTCGTTGGAATCCTTCCGCTCTACGACAGGCCGAGGAAGGACAGTAAGCAGTTCATAGAGGAGATCAAGGGCTTAGGCGTGAAGCCCAAGATGATCACAGGGGACAACAAGCTCATAGCAAGGGAAATAGCGAAGGAGGTAGGGATAGGGGAAAGTATATGTGACATAAGGGAAATAAAGACATTGAGAGAGGAGGAACAGGTCAAAAAGATAGAAGAGTGCGACGTCTTTGCAGAGGTGTACCCAGAGGACAAGTACCTAATAGTCAAGAGCCTTCAGAAGGCAGGCCATATAGTAGGCATGACAGGGGACGGGGTAAACGACGCTCCTGCGCTAAAGCAGGCTGAAGTAGGGATAGCAGTGTACAACGCTACTGACGTGGCTAAGGCCTCTGCTAGTATGGTGTTGACCCACGAGGGGCTCACCGACATAGTGGAGGCTATCAAGTCCGGGAGGAAAATTTACCAAAGGATGCTGACTTACACCTTGAATAAAATCATCAAGACCCTCCAAGTTGTCTTGTTCCTCACCCTGTCCTTCTTCGTAGTTAGGTTCTTCGTCACAACGCCCTTTGACGTCATACTCTTGCTCTTCTTGAACGACTTCGTCACCATGTCCATTGCTACAGACAACGTTAGGTACTCCAAGTACCCGGAGAGGTGGGACGTCAGGAAACTCATTTCCGCGTCCCTCATTTTGGCGTTCCTGGTGGTGATCGAGTCCTTCTTTACGCTGTGGGTAGCGTTGGTACAAGGCATCCATGTGGACGAGATCCACACGTTTGTGTTCGACCTGCTAGTCTTCAGCGGGCAACTCACTGTCTACGTGGTGAGGGAGAGGAGGAGCATGTGGTCTTCTAAGCCAAGCAACTTCCTAATGTTGTCTAGCATCGCAGACATTATCTTTACCGTCCTTATCTCTTGGCTGGGCATTTTGGTCACTCCACTGCCTTTGCTCTACGTGTTAGAGGTATTGGGAATCTCGTTTGCTTTTGCAGCGGGAATAGACCTAGTGAAAAACGTATCGTTCAGAACGGTGGGAATATGAAGTAACCTTTTAAGTATGGTTTCACACCCCCATCTCAACAAAGCTTATGAGACCCTATCTCCTGCTCGTTTCCTTGGCGCTACTTGCCTTAGGGATCGCGTTCTCTCTTTTTTCGATACAAACCTCCCCCTTTTCCGTTGTTGGCTACGGTAACTCGAGCGTAGCTACGCCACCGTCTGGATGGGAGTATCAGTACTGGGCAGGTCTGAGCAAGGGGTATCCTAACTCGACTGTTATTACGAGCAAAGGCGTAACGCAGTTCCAAGGGGTCCACCCGCTCAAGCTAAACGACACAGAACTGTACATCTATGTGGTGAGAGGATACGTGCAGCCGCTCGCCTACTTGTCTGTGCCATCTATCTTCCTGATCTTTCTGGGGACCGCCTTGGGTTTCAGGGGTACCATACTGCTGATCCAAGAAAGGGAGCTTGGAGAGCTCTCCAGGGGCAATGCAGTGAGCAGTTCAATTTACAAGTACGCGTTAAAGAGGTTCTCAAGTTTAGTCATTTCCTTGATCGTAGTGGTTGCAGTTGTTGCGCTCTTGGAGACCGTCAAAGAGTTCACTCCCTTTAGCGAACTCCTTAGCCTCTTAACGTTTAACATGGGCCTTAGCAAACAAGGCCTTAGCGTCGACTCCTTGATCCTCACCTCCCTTTCCTACTCGAGTTTTCTTACCGGAATATCCTTCTCCCCAACGGTTTACATTTCCTCCTTCTTGGTAATGTACGCCATTAGAAAGAAGGGGTTCGCAATGAGTTTGATACAAAAGTGGAAGTACATCGGTAATGCCTTAGCCTCGTGGGTCATAGGCATAGCTCTGCTTTACACATTCCACTATTACTTCCCCGTCTTCCCAGTGGGCTCGCCCAATGGCTACCTATTATCGTATCTAGTTTTACCAGCTGTGTCTCTCTTCTTCCCGTACATAGGCATCTTCGCCAACAGGGTTGTGTACACTGTCCTCTCAACCCCTCCCCTGGTCACTAAGGCCAAGGGCTTAAGTGAGGACATAGTGATGTACCGCCACGTCCTCGGAAACCTCATGGTAGCCACGCTCTCCTCCATATCCTCTGCCCTAGTCGAGATGTTGGTGGCTGAGTTCCTTATAGAGGCCATATTCTCGTGGCCAGGGCTAGGTTACCTGTTGGGGAGAAGCGTCGACGCCGGAGACATTAGGGTGGTGGAAGGAGTCCTGTTAATCTACTCCACAATAGTTTTGGTCTCCAACTTCCTCGCAGACCTAGTTTACGGGATAGCCGATCCCAGGGTGAGAAGATAATGAAGCTCAGCCTAGTAGCTTTCTTGGCTGTGGTAGCGTTGTCCCTTTTCTTGTCCTTCTACAACTTACCCTATGGCCCACCTCTTACTCCCCCAAGTCCTCAGTTCCCCCTAGGCACTTACGTCAACGGAAAGAATATGATAAACGTAAACGCAGTTGCCGTGCTGAACACTCTAATCTTCGGAGGGATGGTTGGGGTAATAGAGGTTTCTGCTGCGTTGGCCTACGGTTTTGTCTCTGCTACTAGTGGGAGGAGAAGGACGGTAATGGTGAGGTTCTTGGACGCATTTAACTCCATTCCAAGACTGCCCTTCCTCTTCGCTCTGGCGTTATTTTACGGCTCTCCCGAGGGCGCTTTCCTTAGGTCCAACTTCTTCTTGACTGCCCTAATAGTAGCGTTGACTGGCTGGTTCAACTACGCTAGGCAAGTAAGCGAGAAGTTGTACTTCTCCTATTCCCCGCTTTTGACGAAAATACCCGGAGGAGTGTCCCTCTACCTCCTTATATTCCAATACCTTCCCACGCTCAAGGGAATGGGCGTCAAGTTCTTCCTCCCGGCAGTAATCGACGGTATATCCACCTACACTGCCATGGGAGTTATTGCAGGAGTAGGAGACCCGAACTTCCCCACTCTCACTACCCTGTTAAACGCCTCTAGGCTTTTCACTTACTGGTGGCTTTTCTTGGTACCGGCGCTCTTTAGGGCAATCGTGATAGTACTTCTCTACGTTATCTCTGACGAGGTGAGCAAAAGGTATGCTTGAGTATTCCTGCGTTACCACTGATAGGTTGAGGTGTTTCAGCCTAAAGCTCTCCAAGGGAGCTAGGGTCGGGGTCCTGGGCCAAAGGGACAGCGGCAAGGAAGACGTAATAAACGTGGCGTTGGGTTTAAAGAAGGCGGTCTCCGGGGACGTGTTTCTGGACGGACAGAGCGTCTTATCCTTAAGCGAAGTCGAAATGAATGAGGTGAGGTGGGCGAGGATTTCTGCGGTCTTCTACGATCCATATGCCATGTTTAACCCAATATACGACGTGGCCTCACACTTTGCTGAGATAGTAGTCTCCCATGGGCTCGGCGACTACCACGTGGCAGTGGAGTTGGCAAAGGAGTTCTTACGCATTCTAGGAGGAAAAGAGGAACTCCTCTATAAGTATCCCTCGGATCTCACGCCCTTAGAGGCGAAGAAAGTGTCGATAGCCATGGCCTCCTTTTTGGAACCAGACTACATACTTCTCGACGACATAGAGTACAAGCTAAACGACAACGGCAGGGCATCGATACTGAACGCCTTGATAAACTTGATGGGGACTATTAGCTCTGGTTTCCTTATCTTAGACAATGACCCTGCTGTTTTGTCTAGGCTGTCCAATTACTTCCTAGTCGTGTACAGGGGGGAGGTAGTAGAGGAGGGGGAAGAAGTCGTGTTTCAGCCCTACCACCCTTATACCATGGATCTGCTGAGCGGTAACTTGGGGGAGAGGAACTTGGACGGGAAGGGGTGCAGGTACAGCGAGAACTGCAAGTTCTCTAGCTTCAAGTGCAAAGAGAGGGAACCTAAGTTCACCTCAGTTGGGAAGAGCAACGTAAAGTGTTTCATGTACCCGTGGTGACCATGATAGTCGTAGAGAACTTGAGTTCAAAGAAACTCCACGACGTGTCCATGGTAATTGAGGGAATAACTTGTGTATTGGGTGACTGGGATAAGGACAAGGAACAGCTCGTCAGTGCCCTCTTGGGGAAGACGAAATTTGAAGGCAAGGTATTTAAGTACCCCGAGGGTACGTTGAGGAGAGAACAAGTAAGGGTCATACCAAGGGAAATGGAAAGGATAAACGTAAAGGCGAGCCAGTTCCTCAAGTACTTGGCAAGGAAGTACGGGGGAAACTGCGAGGCGATAATGAGCTTCCTGCAGATAGAGGACAAAAAGATGACCGAGATGGGAGACCTAGAGCTGTTTAAGGTCTACTTGGCGCAAGCGTTCATGGGAAAAGTAAGCTTAATAATCTCAGAGGATTTCCTAGAGCTCTTTGAGGAGCAGGCTAAGGTTAAAGCAATCAAATACCTTGTCAAGACGGCCAACCTTGTCAAGTCCTCGCTCTTGCTCTTCACAAGTTCCGCGGAGTACTTGGACTTCTGCAATAGGACTTACGTTATCTACGGAGGTAGGGTGCTGGAGGAGGGTAAAAGGGAACTCTTCCACCCCTATGCCGTCACTTTGAGGAACTCCGCAATATCCTTAGGCAAGCCGATGGAGAGGCTGGAGGTCATAGAGATAGGCAAGCCAAGTGAGAGGGGATGTCCATTTCACGAGTACTGCTACGCAACTAAGAACAACAAAGAGCTCTTTAAGAAATGCTTAATGCATATGCCCCCCATGTTCGCCAAGGATGGGAATAAGGTAGCGTGCTGGCTCTACGAAGGCTAACACGAGGGCTAACAATTATAAACCGACTGCATTCAGGATTATGAAGGTAGTCGTTCAAGTTTCAGATTACAATTCGTTAACCAAGGCAATTAGGCCAGTCAATAACTTGAGGAACTAGATGCCAGAAGCCCAAATTGAGGTGGTTTTTCACCAGGACGCGATAAAGGGCTTGACAAAGGACAGCGAGTACAAGGACGCGATACGAGAGCTCCTCAGCAAGGGAATAGGTGTAATGGCGTGCAGGAACAGTATGAACGCCTTTAGTCTAAAGGAGGAGGATCTACTGGGAAACGTCAAGGTGGTTAAATCTGGAGTAGCTGAGATAGTGAGGAAGCAAGCCGAGGGATGGATCTACCTAAGGTTATAAAAAAGCCCTCACCTAATAATCTTGAGTTGAACGACTTCCAGCAGAAGTTCTTGGAGGCTTATAACTCAAACCCCATGAAGAACTACCTGCTTTCTGCACCTACGGGCTCCGGCAAGACCTATCTCGCCAAGTACGTCCTAGAGAATAGGGAGAGGATAGCGGTATACGTCTCCCCATTGAAGGCGCTAGCCAAGGAGGTGTACGAGGAGGTAAAGGAAAAGAGGAAGGCGAAGTACGTGGACTCGGAAGTCTACGAGGACGACCTGGGCAAGTTCAACGCAGACGTCCTCCTCTCTACTTATGAGAAGTTTGACAGCGCCATTAGGCACCAGTACAAGTGGCTGAAGGAAGTCAGCGTAGTGCTCATAGACGAAGTCCACAACGTGGAAAGTGATAGGGGCATGGCCATAGAGAACATAGTCCTCTGGGCCAAGAACAACGACGTCCCCTTGATTTCCCTAAGCGCGACCTTGCCCAACCTCGAGGAGTATAGGAAGTGGTTAAACGCCGAAGTCATCTCCCAGGATAAGAGGGCTGTCCCTCTCCACGAGTGCGTTGCCTACCCCTTTGTGTTGAGGTGCTACGATAACGACTTCAACCTACCGCTGAACTCCTTCGCTCACGTCAGGAACGCAAAGCTACAAGTTCTCCTCTCTGTAATGGAGTACATCAAGAACCTGGGTAAAAACGCCCTCATATTCGTTAGGAGTAGGAAGTCCACGGAGGCATTGAGGGACACCTTGCTCAAGTTCGGCTTCAAGGTCGAGAGGTACCACAGCGGTTTACCCCCAGAGGAGAAGAAAAGGATCATAGATGCCTTAAAGAACGGGGACGTCAACTTCTTGGTCACTACGACGGCGTTGGGTCAAGGCGTGAACTTGCCTGTTTTCGCTACGGTCTTTTACGACATCTACTTGCCCAGCACCGGCGAGAAGGGAGAGTTCAAGGGCTGGAGGGAGCTAGACCTAATGGAGTTCAAGCAGATAGCAGGCAGGGCAGGGAGGCCAAAATACGATAAGGAGGGTATGGCCATAATCGTGGCCAGTTCCATTAGGGAGGCTGATGAGATGAGGAGTAAGTTCTTCTCCAACTCTTACCAGACCAAGTTGACATCCTATAAGGTGGAGAACTTGTCCATAGGCGTAATCTCTTGGGCAGAGGGGATTGAAGAGAAGGAGTTCTCAGAGCTAATTAAGGGTTCTTTGAAGTTCAAGGGAATAAGGGAAGAGGAAGTGGCACAAGTTTTGGAAAGGGTAACTAACCTAAACTTGGTGAAGAGAGACAGTGGGCTATACTTGACCTCCCTCGGGAGGGCGGTGTCGTGGAGCTACATAGACGTCGACTCCCTAGCCTCTTTCCCGATCTCCCAGGAGTCCTTCGACGTGCTTGACGCAGTAGCAAACTCCAGCGCAGTGGTGCAGAGCTTGAGGGGATGCAAGGAGGGGAAGGAGCTGCTGAGGAGGTGGATTCAGGGGGAGTCCATTTCTGACCTCTGCAGGGGGCTCTCCGCTAAGGACATTAACGAGGTAATAGACAACGCCAGGTGGATTTCCTTCGCCCTTTACAGGGTATTGAAGGCCTTGGGCAAGGACTACGAGAAGGCATACAAGGTCTACGTGCAGATGAAGTACGGTGTGCCCATGGAGGTGGTTAAGCTGGCCCAGTTGGGGCTGGACAGGGAGACAGCCTTGAAGTTAAAGGACGTTGCAAAGGACGACCTAGACCTTTGCGTCAAGGCAGGACTGCCTCAGATTAAGCAAGTACTGAAGGAGAGGGGCTACACTGCAGAGGGACTGTGCAGGAAGTACTACTCCACCTATCCTGAAGTGTTCGACATGATGAGGGCCCTCGAAAAGTTCTACGGGAAGGAATTCGAGTTTAAGGAGCTCGCTAGCAGGTATGGAAAGGACGTTTTCTATGAGCTCGTTAAAAAGGGCTACATAGCTAAAGCAGGCAGTGGGAAATACGTGGTCAACTTCCCCTAGTTGCGAGTTGCAGATAAACGCTAATATAAGCCCATTTATTCGTTTTTACCGTTAACGAGAACTATGCCTTCATTTTCTCCGCTAGCTTCCTCATAAACTCCTCCTCGTTAACTACGTACCTCTCATGTATGCCTTCCCCTATTAGCACGTCCTTCCAGTACGCCTCTACCTTGAACACGAGCCTTTTACCTTCCACCTTCACTAAGGTAGATCTAACCTTTACCTCACTATTTATTGGCGCTGGGTGTAAGTGCCTTACGTCCACGTGTATGCCCACGGTGGTCTCGCCCTCCTTAATAAACTTCTTAGCTAAGTTAAAGGAAACGTCCTCCATGTATGCTATCATCATAGGCGTTGATAATACATCCACTGCCCCTGACGAGATCCTGCTTGCGGCGTGTTCCGGCTTTACCGTGAATGTTTTCTCCAGGGATTCTGTCATACTATTAATTTAGGAAAAGCTTTTAAGAAATTAATCCAGGAGTCACTAGGGAATACAGATGGAAGAATCCTAGAAGGAATTAACCTGTCTTACACCTATCCCAATGGCTATGAGGTCTTCAAGGACATCAACGTCTTCACCGGCGATGGCGAACTTGTGGCAATTGTGGGCCCTTCTGGTATAGGTAAATCCACCCTTCTTAGGATTCTTGGTGGGTTCATAAAGCCTACCTCTGGGGAAGTAAGGCTCATGGGCAAAAAGGTCACGTCTCCCACCCCAAAGATCGCCTTGATTCACCAGTCTATAGCTACTTTTCCCTGGTTAACTGCCCTAGATAACGTGAAGCTGGGGTTGAAGTACAAGAAACTGAGCAAGGAAGAGGAGGACAAAATAGCGAGGAAAATGTTAGAAGTAGTTGGATTACAAGGGTTCGAGAACTTCTATCCAAAGCAGATGAGCGGCGGGATGAGGCAGAGGGTGGCCATAGCTAGGGCATTGGCAGCAGATCCCCTTGTCCTCCTTATGGACGAGCCCTTCTCCCACCTAGACGAGCTAACTGCAGAGGGGTTGAGACAAGAGGTGTATAACATGATCTTCAATGAGGAGACCTCCTTGAGGTCAGCGGTACTCGTCTCCCATAACCTCACAGAGGTATTGGAACTCTCGGACAGGATATTCGTGCTCAACAATAGGCCAGCGAGCGTGGTAGGAGAAATAAAGGTGGAGATGGAGAGGCCTAGGAATCCGAAGTCAAAAGAGTTTCAACAATACTTGGACGAGCTCTACAAGCTACTTACTCCCATACCTAAGAAGATAAAGGAGGATGGAAAAAACGATTGACTTATTCCTCGATATATTGGCAACTTTGGCTACCTTAGGTAGAGTCTTCATTACTATTGTGTTGTCGGTAGTTACGGGTTGGCTTTTAGCTTACGGTGCAATAAAGAACAAGATCTTTGAGAACATCTATATTTCCTTAGCAGAAGTGTTCGAGTCAGTTCCGGTAATCTCATTCTTCCCAGTGGTCTTAATATTCTTTGTTTACGAGATCGGCGGAGGGCTGGGGGTTGAGCTTGCAGTAATCTTCTTAGTGTTCACAGCAGCAGTTTGGAACATTTGGATGGGGATTTACCAAGCGTTTAAGACTGTGCCAGAACACTTGGTTGAGACTGTGGAGAACTATAAGCTAGGTTTCCTAGGAAAGATGTCAAAGCTCTATATTCCCTTTTCAGTCCCTAGGATAGCTGCCAACTTGATCCCAAGTTTTGCCGACGCCCTGTTTTACATAACCGTTAGCGAGGTCTTCACCGTTGGCGTCCGCACCTACCAAGTGTTCGGTATAGGGACCTTAATCTCTAATTACGTAGCTGAGGGAGACTACGGCGATGCCTTAGTGGCGCTAGGAATCTTCGCAGTGTTCACCACTACGGTAACGCTTTTACTTAGGGAGTTTGCTTCATATTCCGTCGACAGATACGGCCTAGACACGGAGGACACGCACTTAGCCCTCAAGAGGGGGAGGTTTAGGGTAAGGTACTCCTCCAGGCTCAGCAGCGCAAAGGCCCCCTTGGTAAAACTGGCCAAGTACGTCAATAGGCCAATATCTAGGAGGCCTAGGGATGCGATCGAGGATGAGGAGAAAAGGAGGAGCTTCCCTTGGGGAAAACTCGGAGCAGGCATTGGAATCCTCCTTTTGTTTGCAATGGCCTATTCAGCGTTTCTAGTTGTGAGAAACGTAACCCCCTCCACTTGGGCTTACCTATTCTCGACCCTTCCGCAAGACTTAGTGGAGATAGGAGTGGACTACTTGAGGGTGGCTGTCATATCGTTGGCGTCTCTGGTTATCGCTATATTTGCTGGTTACTGGCTGGCCAGAAGTCACTTGGCTGAGAGGATAGTAATACCTATAATCCAGAGCATATCAGCCTTTCCTGCCCCAGCCTATTTTCCGTTACTTTACGGGGCAACATATCCCGCAGTCTTTAACCTGCTCCACGGCTATACTAACGAGTTCTACGTTCTGCTGCTGGGCTTCATCTCTACGTTTTACTACGTCTTCTACAGCTATTGGCTAGGGGTAAGGAACATGCCTCACGAGTACTGGGAGCTGATGGACAACTTGAAGCTGTCCTTCTGGCAAAGGATGACCAAAGTAGTCATACCCTCTGCTTTTCCCTATATAATCGCTGGGCTCTCTAGCACTGTCAACAGTGCGTGGGGAGGGCTGGCAATTGGGGAGTACTGGCCAGACATATATAACAACTATAACCTTGAAGTGAGGACAGGACTCATGAAGGAGTTGGCTATAGCTGACGCCAACGGACAACTGGCCCTTGTGGGCTGGCTCTCCCTAATATTTGCCATAATCGTCGTTGCCTATTCTATCTTGTTCACCAGGAGGCTAATGGACCTAGCTAGGAAGAAGTACGTAGCGGAAGAAGGAATCTACTCGGCTTAATTTTCGCAAAAAATTTAGTTTCTCTTTTCCTTATCCAGTTGAATGATGTGGAATCCGGGAACTGAACAGTGAGGAGAAACACGAACACTGATTTTTTGATTTTCCTGTCTAAAAATTGTTAGATAAAAACTTTTTAAACTGTTAAAGTTGTATATATATGAGACGTTATGCCTCCATTTAATAGAGTTTTAGTTGCTAATAGGGGAGAAATAGCAGTAAGGGTAATGAAGGCCATTAAGGAAATGGGGATGACAGCTATAGCTGTGTACTCAGAGGCTGACAAGTACGCAGTTCACGTTAAGTACGCCGACGAAGCCTACTACATAGGAAAGGCACCTGCACTGGACAGCTACTTGAACATACAACACATCATTGACGCTGCAGAGAAGGCACATGCTGATGCAGTGCATCCAGGCTACGGTTTCCTCTCCGAGAACGAGGAGTTCGCGGAGGCAGTGGAGAAGGCCGGGATGACGTTTATCGGGCCGTCTGCAGAGGTTATGAGAAAGATCAAGGATAAGCTGGATGGGAAGAGGGTAGCTAAGATGGCTGGCGTTCCCATTGCTCCTGGCTCCGATGGACCAGTGAGCTCCATTGATGAAGCATTGAAGCTAGCCGAGAAGATAGGTTACCCCATAATGGTGAAGGCTGCCTCCGGAGGTGGAGGCGTAGGTATAACCAAGGTTGACACTCCAGACCAGCTGATAGAGGTGTGGGAGAGGAACAAGAGGTTGGCGTCGCAAGCGTTCGGAAAGTCTGATCTATATATAGAGAAGTACGCTGTAAACCCAAGGCACATAGAGTTTCAGCTAATTGGCGACAAGTACGGCAATTACGCAGTCGCGTGGGAAAGGGAGTGTACTATCCAGAGGAGGAATCAGAAGATGGTCGAGGAGGCGCCTTCTCCCGCGCTTAAGATGGAAGAAAGGGAGTTGATGTTCGAGCCAATAATGAAGTTCGGGAAGATAATTAACTATTTCACTTTAGGTACCTTTGAGACGGCCTTCTCCGACGCCACCAGGGAGTTCTACTTCTTGGAACTCAACAAGAGGCTCCAAGTGGAGCACCCTGTCACAGAGATGATATTTAGGTTAGATCTAGTTAAATTGCAGATTAGGCTCGCAGCTGGCGAGCCCTTACCCTTCACTCAAGAGGAGCTTAACAAGAGAGTTAGAGGGGCAGCCATAGAGTTTAGGATAAACTCTGAGGACCCTCTAAACGATTTCTCAGGTAGCTCTGGATTCATCACTTACTACAAGGAACCCACTGGACCAGGAGTGAGGGTTGACAGCGGAGTTACAACTGGCAGCTACGTACCTCCGTTCTACGACTCCTTAATCTCTAAGTTAATAGTCTACGGTGAGAACAGGGCTTATGCTATCCAGGCAGGACTTAGGGCCCTAAACGACTACAAGATAGGAGGAGTGAAGACCACTATAGAGCTCTACAAGTGGATTTCGCAAGATCCCGACTTCCAGGAGGGCAAGTTCTCCACTTCCTACATAGCGCAGAAAAGGGAGGCCTTCTTGAAGTATTTGAAGCAGCAGGAAGAGATGAGGGTAGCGTTAGCTGCTGAGCTACAGGCAAGGGGACTGATGAGGTCTTCCTCCACTGTCCAGACCTCTTCCAATAAGACCAGCAATTCGGCGTGGAAGACATATGGTATTATGTCCCAAGCTTCTCCTAGGGTGATGTGGTAATGAAGCTGTATAGGGCTTACCTAGATACAGGAGACACATACTTACTTGCCGTAGACTCAAAGGGAGACAAGAGAGTTGTAAAGACAGATACAAATGAGTTTACAATAGAGTACCTAGGAAAGGGAACGAGGGAGAACGAGTACTTGTTTAAGGTCAACGGGACAATCCACAGGGTTTACGTGGAAAGTGGCTACGTTCTAGTTGACGACGCGAGCGTTCTAAGGCTAGAGAGGCTAACGGAGTTGCCCACAAAAGAGGGCGAGTCGATAGAGGAGCTGATCAAGGGCAAAGAAGGCGAGGTCATATCTCCGTTACAAGGCAGGGTAGTCATGATAAGGATCAAGGAAGGCGACGCAGTGAACAAGGGACAGCCGCTACTTTCCATTGAGGCGATGAAGTCCGAGACCATCATTTCAGCCCCAGTGGCGGGGATAGTGGAGAAAATCCTAGTAAAGCAAGGACAAGGAGTCAAGAAGGGAGACGTGCTCCTGATAATTAAGTGAAAGTCAATTAGATTTTTCCTAATGTTTAAGTAGTAAAAGTATATATTCCCCGTATGGAATGTAAAGGGTGAGGTAAAAATGGCAGTCTCGTCTGAGAAAAGCGGTCTTGACAAGCTGGTGGAACAGTTAAGGGAACTTAAGGCAAAGGCATACCAAGGTGGAGGAGAAGAGAGGATCAAGGCGCAACACCAGAAAGGGAAGCTGACAGCTAGGGAGAGGTTAGCCCTGCTTTTCGATGAGGGGTCTTTTAACGAAGTTATGACCTTCGCCACTACTAAGGCAACGGAATTCGGCCTTGACAAGAACAGGGTTTACGGAGACGGAGTGGTGACGGGCTGGGGAAAAGTAGAAGGAAGAACTGTGTTCGCCTACGCTCAAGATTTTACGTCTATAGGAGGTACGCTTGGAGAGACGCACGCAGCGAAGATAGGCAAGGTTTACGAACTAGCGTTAAAGGTAGGGGCTCCAGTGGTCGGCATTAACGACTCTGGAGGCGCCAGGATCCAGGAGGGAGCTGTGGCGCTTGAGGGCTACGGTCTTGTGTTCAAGTACAACGTGTGGGCCTCTGGCGTCATACCGCAGATAACCATCATGGCCGGTCCAGCTGCAGGAGGCGCTGTGTACTCTCCTGCGCTTACTGACTTCATAATCATGATCAAGGGAGACGCGTACTACATGTTCGTGACTGGGCCAGAGATAACTAAGGTGGTCCTAGGAGAGGAAGTGACGTTCCAGGACCTGGGAGGAGCAGTTGTTCACGCTACTAAGTCCGGCGTCGTGCACTTCCTCGCAGAAAGCGAGCAGGAGGCATTACAGATAACGAAGAGGCTCCTATCATACTTGCCCTCCAATAACATGGAGGAGCCTCCATACATGGACACGGGAGACCCAGCCGACAGGGACGTCAGTGGCATAGAACAAGTAATGCCAACGGACTCAGCCAAACCCTTTGACATGAAGGAGATCATCTACAGGATAGTAGACAACGGCGAGTTCCTGGAAGTGCATAAGCACTGGGCCCAGAACATAGTTGTGGGCTTTGCAAGGATAGCAGGGAACGTCGTAGGTATTGTAGCCAACAACTCCAACGTGCTCGGAGGGTCTATTGACGTGGATGCCGCAGACAAGGCTGCGAGGTTCATTAGGTTCTGCGATGCCTTCAACATACCTCTAATTAGCATCGTGGACACTCCCGGCTACGTCCCTGGAACGGAACAGGAGTACAAGGGGATAATAAGGCACGGGGCAAAGATGTTGTACGCCTTTGCAGAGGCAACAGTGCCAAAGGTCACGGTGATAGTGAGGAAGTCCTACGGTGGAGCCCACATAGCTATGAGCATCAAGAGCCTGGGAGCGGACCTAGTGTACGCGTGGCCTACAGCAGAAATCGCCGTGACGGGACCAGAGGGAGCAGTTAGGATCTTGTACAGGAGGGAGATCCAGAACTCCTCAAACCCAGACGAGTTCATAAAGCAGAAAATCGAGGAGTACAAGAGGCTGTTTGCTAACCCCTACTGGGCGGCAGAGAAGGGAATAATAGACGACGTGATTGAGCCAAAGGACACAAGGAGAGTAATAGTAAACGCGTTAAGCATGCTGAAGAACAAGAGGGAGTACAGACCGCCGAAGAAGCACGGAAACATCCCACTTTAAGCTACATAATGACCAGTTTTTTACCCCTTATTTCGCTCTTTACTCCTAGGGCAAGCAAAACCTTCCTTAACTTCTCCAATGTCTCCTGATCTCCTTCAAACTCCCTTTTTCCGTTAGCGTACTCCAGCAATAATTCTTGCAGCCTCCTTTGCAACCTTCTCACCAAGTTTCTGTCCCAACAACCCCTTTACTTTCTCCACGTTCATTATCACGTCTTCCGGTCTCTTTATGCCGTTGCTGTAAAGGAGCCTAGCTCTCTTCCTACCTACCCCTGGTATCTGCACTAAGGGTATTAGCTCCTCCTTGATCCCGTCCTTCACTCTCTTGTTTAAGGTCAGTAAATTGTCGTAGTGATCTTCCCTGCCTATGACCTTGGCTATGTGGTAACCACTGTAGCTTAACCAGTCCATGGTCTCTACTAAGTTCCTCAAGTCCCCAGAGCCTATTTGGTAGCGTTGAAGTATGACGTCCTCGTCCACTTCGTCAATCCAATCGTTCATTATTAAGGCTACCTTGGCTGCTGACAAGAAATTGTAGAACTCGTCGTAGTCCTCGGGCTCGTCTACGAATAGGGGGCAGTATACCTCGTCCAATAACCTATCCTCCTCGCTCTTTGACACTCCCAAGGAGGGGCCATCTGGAGTGTAAGCTAAGAGGTGAAGGTAAGCTAAGCTACAACCGACTTCCGACCCGCTCAAGTAGTCCCTCACCACTTTAGCGGTGAATGGGTTGACGTAGAGGTCAGAAACCCTCCTGCCAAAGGTAGTCAGCCTTAGCCTTTCCTCTCCCTCTACGAATCCGTTCTCATTGAGCCACTCGATGCCAGACTGGAAGTAGTTCCTCGCTATTTCCTTGTCCAAGAGCGTCTGGTTTACGAAGTCCATTAGCTCTTCTTCGCTTAAGGTCCCCTCGCTAGCCAGTAGTCCAAGTACGAACTTGTAGAAGGAGGACTCGTTACCCAACTTCGACTCAATGGGCTCTGGATCTGAAAGTATGTACTTCTTCATCACCCTTTCTACGTTTTTCCTGTCCCTCACCACTATGAGCGACTCGCCGTACTCGTCGAACCCTGGCCTCCCAGCCCTCCCGCTCATCTGCTTGTACTCCATCACTGATAACTCCTCTTGGTAGCCTATTAGCCTCCTGTTAAAGCGGTAGATGTCCCCCACTATGACGGCCCTAGCGGGTAAGTTTACTCCAGCGGCAAGGGTCGGGGTGGCGACAATGACCTTCAGCTTCCTCTCCCTAAACGAAGCCTCTATCACGTCCCTCAGTCCCTTGGACAGCCCAGCGTGGTGGAACGCAACTCCCCTCAGCGCTAGTTCGCTCAGAAGTTCCCTCTCACCTTCTCCACCGTCCTCTACCTCCTTGAACTTCTTCGAGACCTCCAGCAGCTCCTTATCGTTAAGGTCTACTTCCTCCATTGCAACTGCGAGCTTCTTAGCAGTGGTCTCCGCAGTCTTCCTAGAGTTCCTGAACACCAATACTTGTCCTCCGTTCTTAACTACGTGGAGGGTATAGGAAGTTATGGCGTCGCTTCCCCTCAAAGTGAGCACGGTGTTATCCTGGAAGATAACCGTGCACCCCTTCTTGTCCTCCAAGATTACCCCCTCCTTCAAGGGGACTGGTCTCCAGTTGGTCGCTATGGGTTCGGCGTTGAGCCATGACGCTATTTCCTTGTAGTTGCTTACCGTAGCGCTTAGAGCCAGTAGGTTCCTCTTTTTTGCCCTAACTGCGACACTCTCCACAACCGGCCCCCTCTCGGAGTCGTTAAGGTAGTGCAGTTCGTCTAGGACGTAATAGGTTACCTCCTTTAACCAACTGGGCCTATGCCTCCAAAGAGAGTCCAACTTTTCGTAGGTGGTAACGACTATGTCGTAGTCCCTTAACCACTCGTCGTCTGTGTCATAGTCTCCAGAGGACATCCCCACCTTCAAGTTTAACCTCTCCCAGTCCTTAAGCGTCGCAAACTTCTCCGAGGTAAGGGCTCTCAGGGGAGTCACGTACACAGCCTTTCCTCCCTCGTCCAAGATTCTGCTTATCATCCCCAGCTCAGCTATCAACGTCTTTCCGGAGCCCGTAGGAGTCGTCACGAGGAGCCTCCTTCCCTCTAAGAGCCCCTTCTTAACTGCCTCTGACTGGACGGGGTTTAGCTTAGTTATTCCCCTGGACTTAATTACCTCGATTACCCTCTGGTCTACGTTGAGCTGGTCAACGGGCAGAAACTCCACAAATGCTTTTTAGTTAGCCCAATTAAAAAGCGAAATTTCCTAGCAAGAGATACTGAACTTCTGTTGACTTAACCTACCAGGCTTACGGGCAGCTAGGTTTGAAAGTACGGTAACACTTTCTACAAAAAGTTTATCTACCGTAGGGATGCATATACTATGATAGGCATATGGACGCCGTAAAGAAGTTGCCCGGCGGTATTATTGAACTGGACATAACTCAAACTGTGACAATATCCTTCAAGTTGGAGGAAGAGCTTTTGGAAAAAATAGATAGCCTAGTGAAAGAGTTGGGTTACCAAAATAGGAGCGATCTTATTAGGGACGCAATCTACGAGTACATAAGATACCTAGACTCAAAAGGTACAAGGTAAATGTTCATTACCCTCCTTATATTCATCGTAGGACTAATCTCTTCCTTCATTGTCGGTGGTAACAACTCCGCAACGGCTCTAGGTATACTGGTTTCCACTAACGCGCTGAAGAGGAAATACTCCTACCTAATCAGCGCCGCGAGCATCTTCTTGGGTACCGCCGTTGGTAGCTATACTATGGCGTCCTCAATTTACGGCGAGATTGGAGGGCCTGAGCTGTTGGGGGAGATAACAGTCTTCTCAGCTCTCTTTGCGTCAGTAGTGGCCTTTTACTACTTAAACAAGGCTGGGATCCCCTCTTCCCTAAGCCAAATGATATACCCTTCTCTAGCAGTCATCGTACTGGTATCTAGGGATCTGACCTTCAACTGGTTCAAGTTCTGGTTTACCGTTGTCTCATGGGCCTTCTCTCCCCTCCTTGCCATAGCGTTTTCCCTGGCCATGTACTTTGCCCTAAGCAGGATAGTGAGAAAGGAGAAGAGCCTACTGAGGGAGATGAGGATATACAAGTTTCTCATAATCTCCTCAGCTGTATTCACCTCCTTTGTGACGGGGGCAAACGCCATAGGCATTATAGTCTCTGCAGGGTTAGTTGCTTTTCCATACTACGTGGTGGCTCCCCTTTACGCCCTTGCTGCAGCTCTGGGCATATACTTCAGCTCCAAAAAGGCATCTATAGTTGTTGGCTTCAGGGTGACAAAGCTAGGCTACGTGAGCGCTACCTCAGCCCTGCTTGGAAGCGACGTTATATCTGAGGTGTTCACAGTCCTCGGCATACCCATCTCCATAACTCAGACTACCATGGGAGGGATAATAGGCCTTAGCTTCAGGAGCTTTGGCTACGACGTGAGAAGGCAATTAAAACAGGTGGTTAAGGGATGGGGAACTTCCCCTTTTATAGCTATCATAGCTTCATTAGCCGCCTTTGGGGTCATAAAAAGTATACTAGGCCTTTAGCGTTGCATATAACGTTTCTATAGACAAGGAGCTCTCCTCCATGCTGTCCAGGATGTCGTCGAGGAATATTATCACGTCCTTCATTTGTAGGATGCTGATTATGTCGCTGTCCTTCTCTATTTCGTATAATCTCTGTATCAATGAGTCCTTTATGTCGTCCCCGTTCCTCTCCAGTAGCTGTATCTCCTTCCCTATTTTTACTGCCTCTCCTACGTCCTTCTGGAGCAACGAGATCATGGTGACGAGCTTCTCAGACGCATCGTTTATCGTGGAGAGGTAGATCATTATGTTGCTCTGGAGTGCAGTGCAAAGCTTCTCGTCAGGCCTCCTGGACGATATAGCTCTCCCGGAGTCCTTTATTGCCTTCATGGTCTCGTAAAGGGACTGGGTCAACATCATCATGGACTCCTTGAAATCCGGCAGAAAAGCCTCCCCGTAAATCATGGAGACCACCTCTTCCCTAATGAGGCCTATCCTCTCGTAGATCCCCTTGATCTTAACCATTTCAGCTAGGGCATCGTTGTAGTTCCTGCGGAATACGTTCTCGTATAGTGAGGTCAGTCTGTTGGTGCCCTCTCTTATGTTCTCCGCTATCTGTAGTACCTTGGAGAACAGTATTTGTTCTTTATTTAAGGTTAGTTTGATCACAAGAAAGCTATCGTTCACGCATTATTAAAAGCTCATTGCCTGTCATCTATTGGGACGTACTTTCTGCCTATCTCGCCAACGTAGATAGCCTTTGGCCTAATTAGCCTGTTGTTCCTGAGGTATTCCATAACGTGGGCCGTCCATCCCACGACCCTAGCCGAGGCAAATATTGTGGGGAACATATCGGCGTCAAAGCCTAAGGAGTAGAACACCAATCCAGAGTAGAAGTCAACGTTTGGGTAAATCCCCTTGCTCCCTAGGTACTTTACACCAACCTCCTCGACCTTCTGGGCCACTTCGTACAAGTTGTAGATCCCCTTTTCCTTGGTGATACCTTCAGCGTATCCCTTTAGTATCTTTGCCCTCGGGTCGTAAGTCTTGTAGATCCTGTGGCCAAAGCCCATCAGCCTCTCGCCCTTTGTTAGCTTGCTGAGGACGTACTCCTCAGCCTTCTCCTTGTCGCCTATCTCCATGAATTGTTTCAGTGCCTCGCTGTTTGCACCGCCGTGTAGAGGGCCCTTGAGCGCCGAGATTCCAGCTACAACAGACGAGTATATGTCAGACAAGGTGGAGGCAACAACGAGGCACGCGAAGGTGGAGGCGTTCATCTCGTGATCCATGTGTAGGATGAGTGCGGCGTTCATAGCCTTGCTCTCTAGATCGCTAGGCCTCTTTCCGTTTACCATGTAGTAGAAGTTTTCGGCGTGTGAGAGAGACTCGTCAGGATGGACGATGTCTTCTCCTCGCCTTAATCTCAAGAAATAGGCTATGATAGTTGGTATCTTTGAGGTTATAGATATAGACTTCTCCATAATACTCGAGTTATCTGTGTCCTCCACGCCTAACATGCTTACCGCAGTCCTGAGGACGTCCATGGGGTTGCTGTCCTTTTTTATCTCCATGAGGTACTTCGTCACAGAGGGAGGCAGCTCCCTCTTGGAGGCGAGCTTCTCCCTTATTTCGCTTAGCTCCTCCCTGTTAGGAAGCTTTCCGTACCATATTAAGTAGGCGGTCTCCTCGAAGTTAGAGAACTCTGCCAAGTCGAAAATGGAGTAACCCCTGTAGTAAAGCCTCCCCAGTTCACCGTCTATGTAGGTAATGCTGGTCTCCTTTACTGCTATATCCTCAAGTCCCTTTCTTAACTCCAAGCTTAATTTCCCTTATTTTATTTAGAGATAGGTTTTTATCTTTTTTATCAAGTTTCGCCCTGCTGACGAAGTCTTCCAGCGTAGTTATGACCTCCTCTGCAACCTTTACGTTGACCGGGTAAGGGATTCCGTCCTTTCCGCCCACAGCAAAAGCGTACTTAAAGGGATCGTATGGGGTGGTAACTGGGTCTTTATAGGAAGGAGGTTCCCTGTAAATTAAGTCGGCTATCAAATAGAGGGCCCTAGCGGTCGAGGGGCCCACTCCCTGTAGCAGGGCTTCCTCTAGGTTGCTTGGTTGTTGGCTGTATACTTTTTCGAGCACTTGTCTAACCCTTTTCACGTCGACGGGTTTCATGTATATTAACTTCGCCTCCCTAGAGATTGCAGCCACTGTACCTCCCTTTGTCCACGCGTCAAGGGTTGTCTGCCCCTTCAACGCGGAGAACGCTTTTAGGTAGTCCTCTACTATGCGCCTTGGGTTATCCCTAAGGAGGTCAAGCACGAGCTTCCTAGTTCTCTCCTTTTCTTTCTCAACAACGTTTACTGCTATTCCCTTTGTGCCAGAGATTGCCTCGTGTGGCGAGGAGGTGAAGTTCTCCGTTTTCTTCCAGTGGTACCTCCTGGCAAACCTAGTTTCCAAGTTCATGCCCTGCTGGATCACAATCCAGTAACCCCTCTCGGTCACGGCAACGGAGTGATGATAGAGCTGGTGACCGTCCTGGATCAAGGTCGTGTCCACTTTGGCTACAAGCCTACTTACCCTGGTTATCTCCTCTGGGTCTATATTGTATACTTTAGACAAGGCTACTGCTTCCTCGGGCACTTTAAGGGCGTTGCTCCCCTTACCTCCCAGCACTGCAAAACCGTCTTCCCTGGGGTTCACTACATCCTTTAGGATGCCCATAGTTACAGTCGTAGAGCCAGAGGAGTCCCAGTCCATTGCGATGGCGTTGTTAAATCCCTGGAACCAGAGCGGGTTTGAAAGTCTCTCTAATACTTTCTCTGGACCCCACTCCACTACCATAACGTCTATTATTGCCTTTGCCAACCTCCTCATTATTGGCACTAGCCACTCCGGCACCTTGCCAGTGTGTAGAGGTAAGTCCGCTATGCCCTCAATTTCCATAGATATTAATCCCGATGTAATACTATTAAACTATGCTAATTGGCGCAATATCTGACATTCATTCCCCAAAGTACCTTAACGACTTCTTCGTCGCATTAAGGTACCTCCCAAAAGTGGATTTAGTCCTTCTAGCGGGGGACTTAACGGAAAGGGGAAACTATCTACACTTCGACCCAGTGTACAATGCATTGAAAAAGTTCAAAGTAGTGGCAACCTTTGGGAACGAGGACTTCGTAGAGTACAGGGAGAAGTTTAGGGAAAAGTACCCAGAAGTGATATGGCTAGAGGACCAGAAGGTGGAGCTTGGAGGGATCTCAGTGGTTGGAAGCGAGGGGGTAATCGAGAAGCCCACATTTTATCAAAGGCTTAAGGGCTTAGATGAGTCCTTCTACATGAAGAGAAAGGAAAAGATTGAGGAGTTGTTGTGTTCTTCTAGCGGTTTTAAGATCCTCCTCACGCACTACGCTACCACCTTCGCTACTGTCTACGGAGAGAAAAAGTTCGCCTACCCTGGTCTTGGCTATAACTTGTTGGAAGAGGTTAAGTGCCTCCCCAACATCTCCGTTCACGGCCACGCTCACTACGCCAAGGTTACCTACGCTGTGGTCAGAGGAGTAAAGGTTTACAACGTGGCTTTACCTGCTAACAGGAAATTTACGGTAATAAGGATTGACGAAACAGAAGTAGACGGAGAGGAAAAAACCTAAAACAAAATAAATTGAAAAAATCAGACTCTTTGATCTTGAGGAAGTTCCTCGTACTTCTTAAACACTAGGTACCACGCCTTAGCGTTAGGCATCTTCATCCTAAACTGTGCCTCATCTAGGGTAGTAGGTGCTCCTAATACTACTTCCTTGCCTGGCTCCCAGTCTGCTGGCGTGGCCACCTTAGCCTTGTAGGCTACCATGACTGCCTTAGTTATCCTTATCATCTCTTCAATCTTCCTACCAGCCTCAATTGGGTACTGCGCCATGAACCTTATTGTTCCCGTGGGGTCTACTATGAACACTCCCCTCACAGTTACTCCGGAACTCTCGTCCACCAAGTCAAGTAGCCTCGCCAGCTTCTTATCAGGATCTGCAATTACGGGGAACTTTATCCTTTCGCCATACCTCTGTTCAATGTCGTTGAGCCAGGCTATGTGGGAGTAGACGCTATCTACGCTAAGCCCCATTAGCTGAACTCCCATCTTGTCGAACTCGTCGTAGACCTTGTTGAAGCCTACGAACTCAGTCGTACATACTGGCGTAAAGTCAGCGGGGTGTGAAAATAGGAACAGCCACCTTCCTTTTCCAAATATGTCCTTGTAGAAGTCAATGGGTCCCTTAGTGGTGAGAACTTGTACGTCTGGGAACTTCTGGTATACCTTCACCATTTAGACTCACTACTAATTAATAGTTAAATTAGATTTAAAACGTTTCCACCTTAATACGGTTGGGTAAAGTATTTTAAGTTTGTCGAGAAATAAGTAATTTTATAGGAACTAAATGTACTCGCTCTAGAGGGCTCACTTGTACTCCGTGAATCCCTCTTCTTTTATTACGTTGCTTACCACGTTTGACACCCAGTTAAGTGCTGGGGTTACCCAGCCCAGCCTCCTGAGCACTCTGTAGATTAGGGGCAACTTAAGCCCAGCCCCTGCAGCTAACGGGTGGCCTCCTCCCCCAAGCCTTGTGGCGAACTTCCTCACCTCGTAGCGGTTGCTCCTGAAGGATATTGCCTTGCCGTTGGCCGAGGCAAACACCGCTGCTCCAGTCCTGGTCATTATGTACTGTCCAGCGTAGCTTATATCAGGGGCACCTTTCCACCTTATTGCCACTGCCACCTTTTTTCCGTCCACTTCTATAACCTTGAAGTGCTTCTTTAGCCTCTGGTACCCTCTCAACTCCTCGTCGATCTTGTCCTCCAAGATCTTCTGAAACTCGTCGTTCCAGAGGACGCCATTGTAGAAGGTCTGTATTAGCTTCTCCTTCCACGAGAAGTCTCTGTTTCCTTCTACTACCCTCCTAAGCTTCTCCCCCATAGGGTCGTCGTGCAACCAGATGTCAACTGAGCAGTCCGCTGAGGCCAACTTGGCCGAGAAATCGTCGTTTGGATTCATGTACTTGTGTACTACCCCTGCCCCGCAAGTGGAGGTGTCGTGGTAGACCTCTACCCCAATTTCCTTTAGCTTGCTCTTCCATTCCTCCTTCCACACGTGGTGGTCAAACCACTGTACTTTAGCCCCTTCTCCTACTAGCCTCTTCAAGCTCTCCACTATAGACGGGAAGGTGGAGGCGTTTATCCCTAGGTCTGCAATCATTACGTTGCTTACTCCCCTTAGCTCTAGCTTCGCCAAAAGGTTGTGCAACTTGGTGGGTTCCGTGAACCAGACCTTCTTTGGTAAGGAGTTCACGGCCCTCGAGTACACCGCTGCAGAGGCAGTGCCGTCAAAGTCGTTGTGAACGATTGCGTAAAAGTCCATTTTAGTTAAAAGTCGCTCTAATTGCTATTAAACTTTATTCCTGAAGATGAGGTTACCTTGCCCTTGTAGAGGAAGGTGACCTGCCTTAAGGTAGCGTAGTAGTCAAAGGCGTCCAAAGCGGATATTCCGTCCTTCGGCATTACCACGTTGTACCATCTTAGGGCAGCGCTACCTGCAGTGTGTAGGACGCAGATGTTCGCCACCGTCCCTACTACCACCACGTTCTGTACGTTCTTTACCCTGAGTACGTAGTCCAATGGGGTCTCGAAGAACGCGTCATACCTGTATTTCTTAATCAGGAAGTCGTCCTTTTCTGGCTTGAGCTCGTCGACTATCTCCGCCCCCCAAGTACCTGCTAACGCGTGTTCTCCCCATATCTTGAACTCTGGGTCGTCCTTCATGTGCCAGTCTTGGGTGTAGACCGCGAGGGCCGAGGACTCCCTAGCTTTTCTGAGCAGTTCCCTTATCGCCGGGATAGTCTTTTCAGCTTCTGGGACGTAAAGCTTCCCCTCCTTCCTCACGAAGTCATTTTGCATGTCGACTACCAGTAGGGCTGTCTTCCTGGGGTCTAGTACTACTTCCTTCTCCTCGGGTATGGGTGGAACTCTTACCTCCATAAGAAGTAATACGAACACGTGTTTTTATCTCTTTAATTCCTTGGACAGCTTGTCGGCCACCCTTAGCACTTCCGGGTAGCCACGCATGGAGAGGTCTAGGGCGTCCTGCAGGTCCGTCTTGTTGCCTGGGCTGTAGTAGTACTTGCCAGCCTTTACGCCTACTTTTTCCCCGTTGACCACTACGTACTGGACCCCTCCCTCCTCCACCACGTCCCCAACTAACTTCGACTTTGCGACCCCCATTGTGTGGGCCTCGAGGAGGACGCCAATAACAGTAGCTATCCCGCTTTTCCTTGGGTGGGCTATGCCGTGGCCGTCCATTAAAATGAGGTCACAGGAGAGCCCCTCGAGCGCCTTCAGCATTATCGGCGCCTCGCGCATGAAGAGGTAGCCTGGAATATAAGGGAAGTCCACTTTTCCCTTTACGACATTGTGCTGGTAGCTATTACCGTCGAACCTCACCGCCACAGCGATCCCTTCCTCTCCCTTATAAGCTACGTCAACCCCGCAAATTGACCTGGCGTTTTCCAGCCCAAAGTGCTCTATTACCACGTTTTTTGCTATCAACTGTTGGAGGAGCCTTAAGAAGTTCAAAACGTAGTCCACTTTCTCTCACTCAGCCTAAGTAGGAACTGGAACTGCTGTAGGGACTGGACCGCGTTGGGGCGGTAACGCCTCACCGCTTCAACTGCCTCTTGGGCGTCGAGTCCGAGCTTTAAGATCAAGTAAGCTGAGATAACCGTGCCCGTTCTCCCAATACCTCCAACGCAGTGGACTAGGTTACCCCCTCCCTTGCTTAGCCATCTGTATATCTCCTCCATCTGTTCTTCAGTGGGTGGGTAGTTGTCTGGTATTGGCACGTGGAGGTACTCAAAGCCCATCTCCTTTAGCAGGGAGAAGTAGTAGTCTGCGCTACCCCACACTTCCTCAATCTCCCACTCCTCTGGTAGGACAAGAACCCTCCTAACTCCTTGGGACTTCCACTCCTTTAACTCGTCTAAAGCGTAAGGTATATGAGATCCGCCAATCTCGTTTTTTATCACCCAGTACATCCTCATCCCTCAGCAGATCCGCTGTTCTTCATCTACCTTTATTTACTCTCATGAGGACTTTAAGCTTATGCAGAGGCTATCAACTGGTATACCAGAATTCGACAAGCTTATCGAGGGAGGCATCCCACAAGGGTTCTTCGTGGCCCTCACGGGGGAGCCCGGTACTGGGAAGACGATCTTCGCAGAGAGCTTTATAAACGAGGGGCTAAAGGAGGGAGACCCCTGCATATACGTCACTACGGAGGAGAGCAGGGATTCTATAATTGCTCAAGCAAAGCAGTTCAACTGGAACTTCGAGGACTACTTGGAAAAGAGGCTCATCATTATAGACGCTCTAATGAAAGAGAAGGAAGACCCTTGGTCCCTGGTCGAGCTGACGCCAGAGGAGCTGGTGAACAAAGTAGTTGAGGCAAAGCAGAAGCTCAGAACTTCTAGGCCAGCCAGGCTAGTAATAGACTCGTTAAGCGCTCTATTCCTGGATAAGCCAGCCATGGCGAGGAAGATAAGTTATTACTTGAAGAGGGTGCTCTACAAGTGGAAGTTCACGGTCCTTGCTACGTCCCAGTACGCTATAACCACTTCGGAGGCCTTTGGTTTTGGAGTTGAACACGTGGCAGACGGTATAGTAAGGTTTAGGAGATCTCTTAAGGACGGCAGGCTCAGGAGGTTTATAGTCATAGAGAAGATGAGACAGACCAACCACGACAAGTACGTGTGGGAAATAGACATAGTCCCGGGGAAGGGCATAGTGCTCCTAGGGAGGCTAAACGAGAGGGTTGAGGACTACGCGCTCCCGGAAAAAGTAAAGGAGAAAATAAAGAAGAGCAGGGAAAAACAGGAAAACTTATAGGCTCTTTATGTAGTTCATTATGCCGCCTTTCTTCAGGATCTCAAGGGCCATTCCTGTTATTCCCTTACCCTTGTACACCTTTCCGTTTACCTCTATTTCCCCTGTCTCCACGTTAACCTTCACGTAGTCTCCCTCTTTTATTAGCTCCTTGGCGTTTGGCAGGACTACCACTGGCAGACCGTTGTTTATGCAGTTCCTGTAAAATATCCTGGCGAAGCTCTCTGCAATTATAGCCTTTACTCCAGCCGCCTTGAGGGCTATCGCCGCTTGCTCCCTCGAGGATCCCATGCCAAATACCTTCCCTGCCACTATGATGACGCCCTTAGACGCCTTCTTGTAGAACTCTGGGTCAATGGGCTCCATGGCGTGCTGCGCTAGGTACTGGGGGTCAGTGTACTTGAGATGGCGCGCTGGGATGATTATGTCTGTGTCTATTTTGTCTCCAAATTTCATTACTGGACCTTCCACTATCATTCTAGATCCCTCGGGTCAGTTATCTTTCCAGTTGCCGCGGTTGCAGCTGCTACCGCAGGACCCGCTAGGTATACCTTTGAGTCCACGCTCCCCATCCTTCCCTTGAAGTTTCTCGAGCTCGTCGAAACTATGGTCTCTCCGGGTCCGGCAACTCCGAAGTGACCTCCCAAGCAAGGGCCACAAGTTCCATAGGTCACGATACATCCAGCGTTTACTAAGGTCTCCACATAGCCCAACTCCATTGCCTGCTTGAACATCTTATAAGAGGCTGGTATGGCAATGCATCTAGTCTTCACGGTCCTACCTTTCAGTATTTTAGCTGCGACCTCAAAGTCGCTTATTCTCCCGTTAGTGCAGGAGCCTATGTATACTTGGTCCACCTCTATTCCTTCTGCCTCCCTAGCAGTCCTCACGTTGTCTACGCTGTGAGGTGCAGCTACCAGAGGCTCCATCTTGTCTAGCTCTATGGTATAAGCGTCCACGTACTTGGCCCCCTGGTCCGGCTTGACCACTGGAGGTTCGTAGCCCCTCATTGTCTTTATGTAGTTTACGGTCTCCTCGTCCGGCACAAACATTAACGCGTCAGCGTTCATCTCTATGCCCATGTTGGACACTGTAGCCCTGTAGTCCATTGGGAAAGCCCTCGGCTTCTCGACCTCTACCTCTATGGACATGCCGTTAAAGTAGTCAGCTTTGAACTCACCCAATATCTTCAGTGCCACGTCCTTTCCGTTTATCCACTTCGCCGGCTCTCCCTTTAAGACGACCTTGAAAGGCTCTGGGACCATCAGCCACGTCCTCCCGGTTATTACTGCAGCAGCTATGTCGCTTGCCCCCATGCCTTGGGCAAAGGCGCCTACCGCACCGGAGGTAGTCGTGTGGCTGTCAGCTGCAACTATTACCTGCCCAGGGTTTGCGTAGTTCTCTATGAGCACCTCGTGCAGGATGCCGAAGTTTATGTCGTGGAAATTGGGCAGTCCCATCTTCCTGACGAACTTCCTTATGTAACCCTGGATCTCAGCGCTCCTCTGGTCAGGGGGAGGGGCCAGGTGGTCAAAGGCTATTACGACCTTGGACTTATCGAACACCTTTTCTAGGCCTGCTTTTTCCATTACCTCTATTACATGGTACCCCGTTAAATCGTGGAATCCCACTATGTCTACTTTTATCTCAGCTACGTCTCCTGGGGAGACGGTCCTCCCTGCAGCCCTAGATAGGATTTTCTCGGTTAATGTTTGCATAAGAGAAGAAAAAGGTACGTGAATAAATAAATCTTTTATTTAAGAACGGTTCTCTCTTCGAACTTATTCCCTCCCCCTGATTCTATTATGCCTTTACCTATCTCGTAAGAGATGAAGACGTGTCCGCACTCCGGGCAGACCTTAGTCACTCTCTTACCTTCCTTTATGAGCTTCTCCTCGACTACTTTTTTACAGACAGGGCAATATCTCCGGGCCACGTCAAACTCATTGTATCAAAACTATTAATAAGGGAGACTGCACAGTAATTAATACATGTTAACTATAAAAAATTGAGGAAAGTTGTTAAGAGGCCCTAGGATAATCTATATATTTAGGTCTACAGATACTGTTAATTATGGACGAAATAAACAGGAAGATTTTACTAATGCTATTAAGGGACTACAGCACGTCCCAGAGGAAGATCGCCAAGGATCTGAACTTGTCCCCTCCCGCCGTTAACTACAGAATTGATAGGCTCATCTCCGAGGGAATTATAAAGAAGGTATCCCTTTACGTTAACCCTAACTTTTACGGCAAGTACCACGGCTACGTGTCCTTCAGCAACTTGAACTCTTGGGAAGGGGAGTACGTCTTAAAAGTCACCTGCTTGGAGAAGCTGACGGTTTACGAAATAGAGGGCAGTTCGCCCCAACAGCTCGATGACACCATATCCAAAATGAAAGAAAAACTAGGAGAGCCCGGGATGGTCTACGTGCCCACCCAGTTCCCCTACAAGCCCTCCACTTTTGACGTGAAGCTGGTCTCAATGCTGAGGGAGAATCCCACCATTGATAGCCTAGAGTTGGCGGAGAGAATGAAGGTGTCGTCTAAGACAGTGAGAAGGCATTTAAGGTACTTGCAGAGCAAGGGACTTCTCAGGCTAGTTCCCATAGTTGACGTGGCTAAGGCGGGGATAGTGATGTTTGGGATATTCACCAAGAGTGTTGAGGTCGCCAGGAAAGTGCTTTCCCCAGTAATATTCTGGGAGATAAGCGACGACAAGGCTGGGGTCTTCGTGAGCGTCGCTAAGGACTTTGAGGAGACCAAGCTTTACGTTGACAAGGTAAGGAAGTTCGACCCAGACGCCGACGTCATGATAGGTTATAGTTACGAGATCTCAGAGTAAAGAGTTAACTTTTTAATTTGGATAGCCTATCCAAACTTATGAATTACCGAGTAGTTGCCGTAGCTGTAGTCATCATAGTAATGTTCGCTGTTGTTGGAGTCTACGACTTCTATAAGCTGCACTCTTCCACAACTTCCACTAAGGCAATAAGGATAGTCTCCCTTTCTCCTAGCGATACGCAAGTTCTAGTCTCCCTTGGTTTAGGGAAGGACATAGTAGGCTTGGACTATTACTCTTACTCTCTCCTCCAAGAGCTCAATGAAACCTCCTATCTGCCCAAGAACGTCACCGTCTTCCCGCAGATATACCCAGTTAACGTGTCTGGGGTTGTTGCGTTAAGCCCAACTGCAGTGATTGGCGAAGAGGGTCTCTTAGGTAGTTACGTGCAGAAGATGGAGGAAGCTGGGCTAAACGTAATAACAACCAACGCGGACTTCGTTTCGAACTTTTACCAGATAGAGAACGTCATAGTGAGTCTAGGCAAGGACTTTAACGCTACGCAGGAGGCACAGAACCTGGTGTCTTGGATGAACCAGGAGATAGCCAACTTTACTGCACCGGGTAACGTTACGGTAGCGTATTTACTTTGGATATGCCCGAACGAAGACTTCTACACCGTTGGGGGGAACGTTTTCATAAACAACGTGATATCCCTAGCTGGAGGAATAAACGCGTTTGCGGGGCAGTCAGGCTATCCGCTAATGGACCCTTCTCAGCTACTCCTGGCTAACCCACAAGTAATAGTAGTCCAGGAGGTGTACAACTTAAGCTATACTGAGTATCTCATATCACACATCCCCGGGGTGCAGAACTTAACTGCGTACAAAGAGGGGAGGATCTACGTGATCTCAGACAACTTGCCCGCTAGCCTCCTCAATGAGCCTGGGCCCTTGTCCGTGTACGCAGTGGAGATGATGAAAGAGATCCTCCAAGGAAAGGCCCCCAGCTTCATAAGCACGGAGTGGGTTAAGGAGAACATAAATCCCTCGATGCCGGTGTTCTAAATGGCGAAAGCGAAGGCATTTTTTCTCTCTTTCCTATTCTCTTTCCTAGCCCTCTCTTTCCTCTTGGCCACGCTCTTCGGCTCAGTTTACATCCCTCTAGGAGAGCTCTTTGCTCCCCAAGGCGTGTACAAGGAGATCCTACTCGACATAAGGTTACCTACGGTAGTTTCAGCTGCGTTAATAGGGGCGTCCATTGCTGTATCAGGGGCAGTCCTACAGCTACTTCTGAGGAACCCTATCGTAGACCCATACATTACTGGCACGGCCTCAGGGGGAGCTTTCGGCGCAGTGCTTGCGTATTTCCTCTTGGCGTTTGGCCTCCCCTTTAGCTGGGTAATCTACTTCTCCCCGCTGGTGGCCTTCGTTTTCGCACTGTTCTCAACGCTCGTGACCATAGCCATTGGGAGGAGAGGGGGCGTGTACGGGATAGTGGTTGGAGGAGTAGTTGTGTCCTACCTCTTCTCCTCTCTCATAACAATAATGCTCGTCCTCATAGAGTTGCGCTTCCCACAAGTCCCACCCCTGACGTTTTGGCTACTGGGAGACGTCCAAGTGGTGGGTTGGGAGTTCGTAGTAACGCTAGCGCTCCTCGTTTCCATCTTGCTCTCAGTTGGCATTGCCCAAGCTAGGAAGATAGACCTAGTTTCAATAAGCGACGAGATGTCCTATGCCCGTGGCGTTAACCCTTCAAGGTTTAGGGTCTTCTGGGTAGTCATGATCAGCCTTGTTACTGCCTTCATAGTTTCGCAAGTAGGGATTGTGGGCTTCGTGGGCATTGTGGTTCCCCACATTATAAGGAAGTTCGCAGGTGGTAGTGCAACGACCCTAGTGCCCTTTTCCGCCCTATTAGGGGCATCCACCTTACTCCTGAGCAACGTGGTAGCAGACGGAGCCCTAGGGGTTAAGATACCCATAACCCCAATAACTGCCATTCTTGCTTTTCCCGTAATAGTGTGCGCCTTGGTGAGGGGAGTTGCTAATCAAGGGGCTTAAGGTAAAGCTCTCAAATAAGTTAGTGCTAGACAACGTAACAGTTGAGCTAAAGGACGGGGTGAACTTGATCCTTGGCCCAAACGGGTCGGGTAAGACTACTTTGCTAAGGGCAATAATAGGCATGGTAAAGTCCATGGGAGGAGAGCTAAAAGTGGAGGGAGAGAAGTCTTACGTCCCTGCAGAGTTCTTCAACGCACAAATGAAGGTGATAGACGTCCTCCTCTCTGGGGGAGAGGGAAGGCTGGTGGAATACTTAAGTTACGTTGACTACTTGAACCTCAGGGACTTCCTCGATAGGGACTTCTCGACCCTAAGCACTGGGGAGAAGAAGTTGACGTTAATAGCCAAGGCGTTAGCTGAGGGCGACCTCGTTATCATGGACGAGCCCACTTCTGGCCTCGACTTGAGGAACTCGGCAAAGGTCGTAAAAGTGCTTAGGGAGGTTAAAAAGACCTTCATAGTAGCCACTCACGACTTAAACTTCCTTAGAATAGCCTCTTGGGCGATCCTAATGAAGGAAGGCAGAGTGCTGTTCCAGGGGAGTCCGAGAGACGTGGACGAGACAATGCTAACCGAGCTGTACAGTACTCCAGTAAGGAAGGTGGAAGTGGACGGGAATATCTACTTTCTGGCTTGAAGCTTAGCCTTCTCGGAGCCTCTGAAACAGCAACCAGGACGCGTGAGACGCAGACTTCACCGTCTCCAAGGTAGGGAAAAGCCTCCACTCTACCTCACCGTGGGCAAGCAAGTTCCTCACGTTTATCGACAGCCTAAAGGCGAGGCTAGTCCTCCTGTCCATGAACCTCTCAGCCCACGCCAGCAGGGAACCTTGGGAGTAGGGGAACGTCTCGTTGTTTACCTTTACCTTGTACTTGCTCCACCCTTTTCTGAGGATGTAAAGCTTTAACCTCCTATAGTCAATGTCCTTTACCTTCACCGCCTTACCCTTGTACTTGATGACCACCACGTCTCCTAGCCACTCAGAGTAAAGCGATCTAAGGGACATCTCCATGACTAGGTAAGCTTCCAGGGTAGCCACTTCGTTTAGTCCTCCTATTTCCAAGAGCTTTAAGGCGTACGACTGTACCTTCACTACCTTTTCCGGCAAGTCCCAGTGCAGTTCTCCCTCGCCTAGCACTGCGTAAGGCACGTTAGCAAGGAAGACGTCTAACGCGTCCCTTTTCCTCTCCACCTTAATAACTTGATCCCTTATCCTCACCTTCCCCTTCTCGTACTCTAAGTTGGAGAGAGCCTCCTCCAGTATTTCGTCGTCCCCTGACTTACGGTACTGAAAGAAGTCCCTGACTTCCTTAACGATCCTTTTCCTCAAGTCCACACCTAAGGTTTAATTTGACGCAATTTATCTTTTCCCCATGCCTGGAGGAAGGGGAAGGATAGGCGTAATATTGCCCGCAAACAACGCTGGCATGGAGTACGACCTATGGAAGATGGCCCCAGAGGGAGTAACCATTCACGTAACTAGGATGAGGCCTACCAAAGGGTGCGAACCATCAGACCTTGATGAGTTCGAAAGGGAACTCAGGGAGGCATACCACCTTTTAGAGGAGGTTTCTGACGTGGTAATATACGGCAGGACTTACGGTACCCACAAACACGCTCACTTAATAAGGAAGGCAATAGGCAACGTGGTAATCCCAGAGGAAGAGGTGGTGAAGCTTCTTAAGAAGTTGGGCGCCAAAAAGGTCTGGGTAGGCACGCCTTACGTTAAGGAGAGGACTTTGGAGGAGGTATCGTGGATAAGGGAGAACGGCTTCGAAGTGACCGGATACGACGGGCTAGGGAAGGTAAAGGGAGTGGACATATCCAACACCCCTGTTTTTACTATCTACAGGCTAGTGAAGAGGAACTTACAAGAAGTGCTTAAGGCAGACGCAGTCTACATAGCGTGTACTGCCTTGTCCGCGTATGAGGCGGTAAAGCACTTAAGGGAAGACCTCAAGATGCCCGTGGTTTCGGAGAACGCGGCTGCTATGTGGGGAGCGCTTAACGCCATAAAGGTAAATTTCAAGGTCCCTGGGGTTGAGGAGTGACAACTTTTATAATGTAAAATTAGCTATCAATAGGGGAATGAAAAAGAGTTACGTAATCCTAGGCTTTGCCCTTATGGCGTTGTCAATCTTTGCCGTAATTTACGTGTACACGGGCATAAAGCCTATAACCAACGTGTTAAACCCTAACGAGACTTTCAACTTTAAGGTAGACCAGCCTTCTGTAGTACTTTTTCGCGATGTAGCCCCTGTTAACTTTTCCTTCCACAACTTAACAGTGATAAGGGAGGGGAACGACATCGTAGTGCAAGGTTACAACGGTAGCATCGTGGTAATCAACAATACTACCCACCCCGTAACACTGAAGTACACAGTAATCGCGGAGAACGTCAGCTTTGGGCTGGACTTCGCGCTTTTGATAATAATCTTTGTGATAGGGGCTGGGCTAGTAGTGATTGGGGCAAAGAGGTGAACTGTAGTTATAGTAATGAAGGCTTTTAAACAATTTAAGTTAACATAAGCCCATGGGTTACTTCGATACCATACCAACTAAGGACAAGGCCAGGGCTTTTCTAGTTTCCTCCTCTGGCTTTCTGTTAGACGGTTACGACTTGTCTGTAATCTCCTTTGCTGAGCCGTTCATCCAGAAGGAAATGTCTTTAAGCTCAGCACAGCTGGGGCTCGTTGTGTCTTCGTCCCTTATTGGAATGATAATTGGCTCCCTTCTCTTGGGAAGGCTCTCCGACAGGGTAGGCAGGAAGAAGCTAATGGGCATCGACTTGTTTTTCTTCCTCGTGTTTGCCCTTACTTCGGCGTTGTCCCAAAACTTCTACGAGCTCTTCTCTTCTAGGCTACTCCTTGGCGTGGGGATCGGAGGGGACTATCCCATAAGCAGTACCTTGCTGTCGGAGGTCTCCCCCTCAAGGAGCAGAGGACAGTACCTAGTTGGCGCAGTGGCCATGTACTGGGTTGGGGCGTTACTTGCCAACGTTGCCAACTTGCTCTTCCTCCCAGCTGGCCCCTACTTCTGGAGGTACGTTTTCCTCTTGGGTTCAATAATCTCAGTCCCAATAGTTATAGCTAGGATAAAGCTACTCGAGTCTCCAAGGTGGCTAGTATACGCGGGGAAGGTAAAGGCTGAGGTACCCAAGGAGCTGGAGTCAAAGGGAGCGCACGGCTTCTTGGACATCTTTAAGGGGACTCTGTTAATAGTGACCGTAGTTACCTCTGCCGTGTGGTTCCTCTTCGACGTGGCTGCCTATGGTATAGGGCTCTACTATCCATACATACTGAAGGAGTTCGCTTTCCCTTCCTACTACAGCGTCATATACGGCACTATCTTGATCTCCTTGGCGTCTCTAGCAGGTTACCTCGTAGCTGTGGCAGTAATAGATCGCTGGTTAGGAAGAAGGGGGGTACTGCTAGTGGGACTGGGCTCCATGGCCTTCATGCTGTACTTGGGCGCATTTACTAAGATAGTCGGACCAGTACTGGTTCCCTACTTTATGACGTTTGTGGCGTTGGAGCAGTGGGCAGGGGCGGTGACGCTCTTCTATCCCACTGAGCTCTTCCCCACGTCAGTGAGGTCAACTGGGCAGGGGTTTGCGACTGCAGTGAGTAGGGTTGGGGCAGTGCTCGGGGTGTACTATTTCCCTCAGATGACCAAGGAACTCGGCTTCTCCACCTCCCTCGAGGTCTTCGCTACTACTAGTCTGGTCGCGTTCTTAGTGTCGTTATGGTTCGTCAAGGAGACTAGGAAGATGCAGTTGGAGGAGACCTCTGTCGGGGTAAGGGAACCCCTCAGAAAGGCTACATAAGCTTAATGGGCACAATGTCGTTTTTTACTTGTGAGGCTTGCCGTAGACATAGGCGGGACATTTACAGACCTAGTCTACGTTGACGAAGACGGCAACGTGAGTTTTTACAAGCTCTCTAGCACGCCAAAGGCCCCTGAGGAAGGTCTCCTCCAAGGGATAAAGGAAATGGGTGTGAGGTTCAAGGAAGTAGTACACGCTACCACCGTAGCCACAAATGCCCTTCTAGGGCAACTCAACTTGGAATTGCCCCCAGTTGCCTTGATGACTACAAAGGGCTTCAAGGACGTAATAGAAATAGGCAGGCAAAATAGGCCAGAGCTCTACAACCCGTATTTCGAGAGACCGAAACCACTTGTCCCAAGGGAGCTGAGGTTAGAGGTGGAGGAAAGGGTAAACGCAGAGGGTAGGATACTAGTCCCCCTAAACGAAAAGGAGGCTGAGGAACTAGTAAAGGAAGCGTCAAGGGTTGCTGTAGCCTTAGCTATATCCTTCCTTCATTCCTACGCTAACCCGGAAAACGAGGTCAAGGCCAAGAAAATAGCCGAGAAGTACTTTAGGCACGTTAGCGTCTCGAGCGAAGTGGCCCCCGAGCCCAGGGAGTACGAGAGGACGTCAACGACAGTGGTCAACGCAGCTTTAATGCCCATAGTGTCGAGGTATTTAAACGCGTTGGAGGGAGTAATGGCTAAGTACAACGCTAAGCTCTACGTCATGGCGAGCTCTGGCGGGCTAGTGGACTCTAGCGAGGCCTCAAAGAGGCCAATACAGATCATAGAGTCAGGCCCCGCCGCGGGGCTAGTGGGAGTTCAAGCTTTCTCCAGGGAGTTGGGAATTGGCAACGCTATAAGCTTCGACATGGGGGGCACTACTGCCAAGGCTGGGACAGTGATAAATGGCGAGGTCAACGTTACTACTGAGTACGAAGTCGGAGGGAGAACTCACTACGGCAGGATAGTTAAGGGCTCTGGCTACCCAGTTAGGTTCCCCTTCGTGGATCTGGTGGAGGTCTCGGCTGGCGGCGGTACTATCATATGGAGGGACGAGGCAGGGGCTTTAAGGGTAGGTCCAACGAGCGCCGGCGCAGATCCAGGCCCAATGAGCTACGGTAAGGGAGGAAAGAGCCCCACCTTGACTGACGCAAACTTAGTACTAGGAAGGATAGGGGAGAGGTTGCTCTCGGGGCAGATGACCTTGAGAAAGGATCTGGCCCTAAGGGGGCTCTCAGCCCTAGGAGACCCAGAGGAGGTTGCTTTGAACGCCTTAAGGCTTGCGGTCCTAGAGATGGCCAGGGCGATAAGGCTGGTAACAGTTGAAAGGGGAATTGACCCATCTACCATGACGCTCTTCGCCTTTGGTGGCGCAGGGCCGCAGTTCGCGCTAGAAATAGCTGAGGAGCTGGGGATAAGGCAAGTATTAGTCCCACCCCAGCCTGGCCTTTTCAGCGCAATGGGCATGCTCTTTGCCGACGAGAAGTTCGAAATTCGGAAGTCCTTTCCAAATGATCTGGAAAGGGACTTCCAAGAGCTAGAGAGGGAACTGGTAAAGAGACTTGGGGAGGTGGACTACTTCCTGAGGTACGCTGACGTGAGGTACGAGGGACAGGGGTGGGAGCTCACCGTTCAAGTCAACGACGTGAATAAGCTAAGGGAGGAGTTCGAGAAGAAACACGAGGTTACTTATGGGTTTAAACTCGATAGGCCCATCGAGGTGGTAACCATAAGGGTGTTTGCGGTGAGGAGAACGAAGAGGCCAAGGATGCCAGATCCCCCCATTAACTCTAAACCTTCAGTGAGCAGCCGTAAGGTTATGTTTGACTCGTGGCAAGAGGTTCCGGTTTACGTAAGGGAGACCCTGCCCATGGGCTTTGAAATTGAGGGGCCTGCAGTAATTGAGGAGTACAGCTCAACTACTATCCTGAAGCCAGGGTGGAGGGCTAGGGTAGAGAAGATGGGGGCTATGAGGTGTTGGAGATGAGATGGGAGCTGGTTCACAGGGCCTCAGTGTACATAGCTGAGGAAATGGGAGCTTCGCTAAAGAGGTCAGCGTTCTCCCCAAACATTAGGGAGAGGATGGACCACAGCTGCGCAATAGTAGACGAGGAGGGTAGGATAGTCGCGCAAGCGGAGCACATACCGGTGCATTTAGGCTCGTTTAAGGTGGGGGTACAGAACGTCCTTTCCTATCTGCAGAGGGAGGGTGTGGAATTAGAGGACGGGGACATGGTGGTTTTTAACGACCCTTACATCTCTGGGACCCACTTAAACGACGTGGGCCTCCTGGCTCCCATCTTTTACCAGGGGAAGTTAGTAGGGTATGTGGTTAACAAGGCCCACCACGTCGACGTCGGCGGACCCATGCCAGGTAGCCTCAATCCCTTCGCCAGGACAATCTACGAGGAGGGCGTCGTTATCCCACCAACCAAGCTGGTAAAGAGAGGGGAGGTTAACAGGGAAGTAATCTCGTTCGTTAGGGAGAACTTCAAGGTCCCAGACTTCTCGATTGGTGACCTAAACGCTCAGATAGCGTCTAACAAGGTCGGGATAGCCAGGGTTAGGGAACTCTTCTCGAAATACGAAAACGTGAAGGAAAGCTGGGAGGCCTCGATAAGCTACGGCAGGGAGATGGCGTTGTCGAGGATAAGGGAATGGAGGAAGGGGAGGTTTGAAGCTGAGGACGTCCTAGAGTGGGGCCAAGGCTTCCTGAGGGTGAGGCTTAGCCTAGAGGTGAGGGAGGACGGAGTGGTAGCGGACTTCACTGGTACAGACAAGCAAGTGGAGGGACCATTAAACGCTGTCCTTGGCGTCACTTACTCCGCAGTTTCCTTTGCAGTTAGGTCAATGATAGGAGAGGTCCCCACGAACGATGGCTTCTACTCTGTCATAAAGGTGGTGGCGGAGGACGGTAGTCTCCTAAACCCGAAGAAGCCTTCTGCAGTGGGAGGGGGAAACGTCGAGACCTCCCAGAGGGTAGCCGACGTTACTTTCCTAGCCCTATCAAAGGCGCTCCCAGGGAAAGTGCCCGCAGCCAGTTCCGGTACCATGATGAACGTCATGCTCGGCGGAATGTGGAAAGGGAGGTTCTGGTCGTACTACGAGACAATAGGAGGTGGTAGTGGGGCTAGGCCTTTTAAGGACGGAGTCTCAGCTGTGCAGAACAACATGACAAACACGTTAAACACTCCAATAGAAGTTGCAGAGAAGTACTACCCACTGCTCTTCACCTCCTATGGTATAAGGGAAGGAAGTGGAGGTAAGGGAAAATACAGGGGAGGGGACGGAATAGTGAGGAGCTTCAAGGTATTAGAGAGGGCAACCATGTCCTTGATTGCTGACAGATTTGTTAAGGGACCTTGGGGCCTAGAAGGAGGAGAACTAGGAAAGCAAGGAAGGGCTGTCGTAAAGAGGAAGGATAAGGTAGAAGAGATGCCAAGCAAGTTCACGGTAACCTTGGAACCAGGGGACGAGGTAGTCTTGGAATCGCCAGGAGGAGGCGGGTTCGGTAAGCCTTGTTCCTAAGCGGGAACTACAAGTGAAACTGAGTGTTCCACGTTGTATCCTTAAATATCTGGAACACGTTATTTTCGCATATGGTAACAAAACTAAAAGTAACATCAGCCCTCCTTTTAGCCTTGTTTGGGCTATCGCTAGTAGGAGTAATGGCTCAGGGGTTTTCCCACCAAGTATCGTACACAATTTACTATTCAAGATATGATTCAATATACAGGACTTTTTCCATGTCAGGGCCAATAAAGGGTCCAGGAATGACGCAGAACCACACCATGCAGAACTACACCGTCTACATGGTCTCATCTGAGAACTTCAGCTCAACCGACTACCAAGGTAACGTCATAAAGATGGAAGAGAACTTCACTACTTACGTTTTAGATCAAGGGAGCCTCAAGCAAGTGACGCTGAACTACACGGTAGAGGTCAAGGACGGGATGTTCATAACGGTGTCATCTTCTCCCCAGCTTATTAGAGTACTAGTGTACTCCGACGGTAGAACCCAAGAGGCCTGGGCTGGCTTTCTGTCCACTGCAAGTACAGTCCAGGGATACACCTACATTAACGACACCGGTACAGTGATCCTGCAGTATGCCAACGGCACGTCCATTTACAACGTAACCGTCAAGGTCTCATACAACAGCATCGTGAAAGGCTCCGAGACTGTAGACCTAGTTCAGATGAACGTAGCCAATGTTCACACTCACGTTAAGACGTCAGTTGTAGTCACTAACGTACCGAGGAAGTACGAGTTCTACAACTTCTTGACCGAGATAAACGGCACAAACGTGAGCTCCCTAGGTAAGTACAACGTAACCCTGGCCAGGTTTAACGGCACGCTTTTGCCTGCGATAGTTTGGAATACCTCAGCTCATTTTGAAACGAGTAGTCTCGTTAACTTCAATGGGCGGAACTTCGGGATTTCCAACTCCGGAAACGTGAACAACTTTATGATAGCGTTCTATGGCGTTAACGGTACGCTAGTTGCCGCAGTGAGGGAGGACAACTTCTTCTCCCAGAAGGAGGTGAACAACGGACTGTCGAACTCCTTCGGTGGCATGAAGGGTGTAAGCGATATCGCCTACTCCTCCATAATGATAATAAAGGTCAACGGTAACGTGGCTGAGAGGCCCTTGAGCGTTGGAGTAGTTAACGTAAATGGGAACAAAGTAGTTGTAGTTATGACAGACCACCACAACGTGGAAACTACTGCCAACGTGAGCTTCACTCACGAAGTGTTCGTAAACACGCCTGGAGTTCTCGTAAAGGTATACGTAAACTCCACTGGAGCTTTCGTAGTAGTCTTCAAAAACAACGAGACCGGCGTAGTGAAGCAAGTTAAGCCCATCAACGTGACCAATACGACCGTGTCCTATGAAGGTACCAATTACGTGGCACAGAAGGTCGAAGTAAACGCTACTGGTTACGTGTTGTTTAACGTTACTCCGATAATGAAGACGTCACACATCATCGTAGTAGAGGTAGAGAACGGTAATCTTGTTGCCTTAAATAGTAGCAACTACTTTATCGTAAACAATACAGTCGAGGTATTCACAGACCCTGTTCAGACGTACTACGTACTGTACTCTCCTCAGTCTTCCTCCACGTCAGCTACAACTACCATGTACGCAATGATAGGAATCATAGTGGTAATTATAGCGGTCCTAGCTGTAGTCTTAATGAGAAGAAAGTGAAATCTTTTTTACCTCTTCATGAAGTTCTCGTATATCTTAAGCTGTTCTTGCGTCACAGAGGGCTTTACCCTGGAGAGCACTTTCATAAAGTCGTCTATTGTGACCCTTGTCCTGAGGATTCCGGTCTCGACGGACTCCCTTAGTAGATCTCTCCTCACCTCCTCCACCACAAGCTTTAGATCAGAGGGAGTGTAGAACTGGGTTACCCTAGCTAGTTCCATTAGCGTCTCGTCGTCAACTTCCAGGCCCTTGATCAGTACTTTGAGCACCTTAAACCTTCCCTCCTCGTTAGGAGGAGGGACGTAGATAACCCTGTCGAATCTCCCTGGTCTCAGGATGGCAGGGTCTAGGTCCCAAGGCCTATTTGTAGCTCCAACTACTATGATGTCGCTGAAGTCCCTGAGTCCGTCCATCTCGGTGAGGAGTTGCGTAAGCGCGTTCCTCCACTCGTTAAAGCTCCTGGCCCTAGCTATCATGTCCACTTCGTCGATGAAAACTATAGCAGGAGCGTTGTCCTTAGCTACGTTGAACTTTTCTGAGATTATTTCCGGCGCCTTAAGTGGCCCTGCTGAGGACACTTCTTCCCCGGAGATTACTATGAAAGACGCGTTCACCTCGTTTGCCAAGGCCTTCGCTATGCTTGTCTTTCCAGTGCCTGGGGGACCGTAAAGAAGAACGCCCTTCACTGGCCTTATACCTAGCCTCTCGGCGAACTCCCTGTTCTTCAAGGGTAGCTCTATGGACTCCCTTATTACCTTCTTCACCTCCTCAAGGTCCCCTAGGTCGTCCCACCTCACGTTCGGGACGCCGTAGTAGTCGACCTTGATCTTTGTCCTCGAGTACTTCCTGGCTATGGTCTCGAACTTCACCAAGGTAGATATCGACACTGAGGGCTTGTAAACCTCGAGGTATTTGAGAAAGTCCTCCGTTTTGGGGGAACTAATTTCTGAGAGGACTCTCTCTGCCACCAGCTTTATGTCTGCAGGGGAGTACCTGTTGCTCTTCTTAGCTAGCAGGGGGTAGTCTATTCCTTCAAGCTTGACGTATCCCCTCCATATCTCTTCCCTTTCCTTTTCGTCTGGCAGAGGGACGAACAGCACTTCGTCGAACCTGCCTGGCCTCAGGAAGGCCTCGTCGATTTCCTGCGGTATGTTGGTTGCGCCTATGACCAAGAGCTTCAGCGACTTGTCGTGGAACTCCTGCAATTTGGTGAGTAATATGTTCACCAGCCTATGGGTTACCTCGTGTATCTCCCCTTCCCTGCTCATGGCGAACCCATCTAGCTCGTCTATGAAGAGCACTGCTGGCGCGTTGTTTTCGACCTCGCTGAGGAAGGAGTGGAGCAAGTACTCGCTCTCTCCATACCACTTGCTTAACACATCGTTGGCCTTGAGCTCAAAAAAGTTCCACCCCATCTTGTTTGCTAAGGCCTTGGCTATCATGGTCTTCCCAGTTCCGGGGGGACCAAATAGGATGACCCCGTAAGTCCTCCCCTTGTTCACTTCCTCTGCTATCTTCTCTAGCCTCTCCTTTACCTCTCTTCTGTCAAAAACGTCATCCCACCTCACAGCGGGGATGTAAGCTGTCTTCCTCACCTTCTTCCTAGAGTAGACATTTGCCCTTATCATCATAAGGTAAAAGATTAGGGGTACAATGAAGAAGAGTACGTAAACTACGTCAGTGGCTATATTTATAATTTCCGAGAAGTTCACAAGAAAACATAGCAAAGAAAATTTAAAAATTACGTGTAAGGAGGTATGACCTCTCCTTCAGTGGGATCCTTGCTGTAGTCGATGTACACGTTCTTTACCTTTACGTACTCCTCTACGCCGTACTTGGAGTTCTCTCCCGCCTGTCCTGATAGCCTGAATCCTGTGTGGTACCCTTGTGTTGCCTCTGGACCTGGCATGTTGATGTAGAGCTCCCCGAACTTAATCTCTCTGGCAGCCTTCATGGCCAACGACACGTCCCTTGTGAACAAGTATGAGGCCAGCCCGTAGTCTGAGTCGTTCGCTAGCCTTATGACTTCGTCGAAGTCGTCAGAGACCTTCATTGCCCCGATAACGGGGCCGAAAATCTCCTCCCTGAAGATCTCCATGTCCTGCGTCACGTTGGTGAGTATTGTGGGCATGTAGAAGAACCCCTTGGAGTACCTGTCTGGGAGCTCTGGCTTTTTGCCTCCATATAGTATCTGTGCCCCCCGTGTCACAGCCCTCTCTACGAAGCCTGATACCTTGTTCCATTGCTGGCTGTTTATTAATGGCCCCATGTCGCTGGACCTAGGTTCACCTATCTTCAGTTGCTTCGTCTTCTCTATGAAGAGCTTTAGGAACTTGTCGTACACGTCCTCGTGGACGTAGAGCCTCTCCGCAGCTATGCAGGACTGCCCGGCGTTCCAGTACTTGGCCCACATTAGCACCTTGGCGGCTAGCTCAAGGTCTGCGTCCTTCCAGACTATGAACGGTGCCTTTCCTCCCAGTTCTAGGATCAACTTCGCCATTATGGAAGAGGCGGACTTCATTACTTGCATTCCTGTCTTAGACTCGCCAGTTAAGGTTATTACTGCCACCTTCTTGTGGGAGGTCAAGTAGTCCCCTATAACGCTTCCCTTACCAGTGATTAGGTTAACTGTGCCAGACGGGAAGCCGGCTTGCCTTACCTTTTCCACTATCCAACCGGCTACAAATGGGGTGTCCGATGACGGCTTGAGCACAACAGTGTTTCCAGTTATTAAAGCTGGGCCTATTTTCCTCGCAATCATTGCAGCCGGAAAGTTCCAGGGGGTTATGGCCAAAACTACGCCGTAGGGAACCTTGTACTGGAAGATTACTCTCTCGGGCTTTGTTCCCTCAACTACGTCTCCCGTTATCTTCCTGGCGAACTCGGCGTAATACTGGAGTTGGTCTATTACCCCGTCCACCTCTTGCACTGCCTCTCTTCTCGGTTTCCCTACTTCGTCCATTAGGAGTTCTTCCAGCTCCTTCCTGCTCTCCCTTATGAGGTCTATTAGCTTGTACAAGTACTTGCTCCTCTCCACTGAAGTTAACTTCTCCCACTTCTTTTGTGCCTCGTATGCGGCATCTATCGCCCTGTCCGCATCTTCTCTGGACGCTGAGGCGAACTTACCGTAGAGCTCTCCAGTGCTCGGATTGTATTTATTGAGATACTCGTCGGAGGAGGGCTTTACCCACTCTCCGTTTATAAAAAGGTTTTGAACTCTATCCATACATAATTTACAACTTCTGTGTTTAAAAAGAGATTCTCTATACTATTGTCCTTTCTATTTTTAACTCTGTTTTTCTCATTTAAAAAACATAGTTTTCCTTGGAGCGCTAAACTTATGTGAGACCTCATTCCAATAAGGGCGCTCGTTTTAGCACACGTTGTCTCCTGTAGTGCCGTAGGTTAGGAAGATGGCCAGTTGATCCGGAATTCCATTGTTCACCCCCACGCTGTAGTCGTTTGGCTCTCAAGGCCACGTGTAGCGACTTGACCTCAAGCAGCTTCAAGATAAGTCCCGTCTTGGGGTTGTAAAGGCACTAGGCTCACTTTTCTAATTCCTCTAGAGTCGTTCTAGCTCTTGGAGCAGCGCTCCAGCCAGTTGGCAACTACCTCTATCACAGTGTACACTTACTAAAGGCTGCTATGACGATAGGAAAGGATACAGCCCAGCGTTATAGTTAGGCGTAGGTTTATTGGTTGGAAAATTATCCATCATGGAATCGCTCTTCCCAAGGAAACTTTAGTTACCTTAAATAGTTGGGATTGCAGGGGTAGCGCTAGCCTTAAGGAAGAGGTCACAAGGTTAACTTATTTTTTCCTGCTAACCTTTCCCCTTCTTCAGTTAAGGATATTTTATCTTTCCCCCTCTTCACTACCCCATCCGCCTCAAGGTCAGACAACGCCAGCTTCAGTGAGTCAGTGGAGACTCGGACGTTGTCTTTTATTTCCTTAAATGCGGAGGGCCCGTTCTCCTTTAGGTAGGCTAAGATCCTCCTCTTTAAAGGGGAACTGAGAGCCCTCTCGCTCATAGCTATAATCAATTGCTATGCAGATAATACAGTTTCCTCACAGTTTCCTCGAGGTTTCTAGCGTGAACAAATGAGCTAGTGGGCTAAAGCGTAAGTGGTAACACTTATTAGCTTTGGTAGTTTATCTATTTACGATGAGGCGTAATTGGTTTACGACGAGTCGTAATTTGCGATTTTTGAGGCTGTTTGGGCCAGCGTGGCTCGTTATGATGGCTGACATGGACGCCAGCAGCACTTTGGGGGCAGCGGAGACAGGGGCCGTATTCAAGTACGGGTTGGTGTGGTTCCTCCTCCTATTGACAATCCCCCTCTACTTTGTCCAAGAGGTCTCTGGGAGGATTGGGGTAGCAACGGGAAAGGGATTTGGCGAGATCATAAGGGAGAACTACAGCAAGAGGGTGGCGGTATTGCTCACCATTCCCATGTGGTTGACTGACATGTTGACGTACGTGGTGGAGTATCTAGGTATAGCGATAGGGCTCAGCATGGTGGGCATTCCCCCGGTAGTGTCGATGCCCATGGTCTTCCTTCTCCACATCTTCATAGTGACAAAGAGGAAGTACATCCAGGCGGAGAAGTACCTCCTGTTGACCTCGTCCGTAATGGTAGTCGCCTTTGTCCTAAACTTGGCTGTTAGGGGCATTAAGCCCTACACCCCCTTCTACTTTGTACCCTCCCCAGAGTTCCTATACCTGCTGGCCGTTAACGTTGGAGCAGTGATTATGCCGTTTATGCTATTCTTTCAAGCGTCAGCCACTGCAGAGAAGGTCAAGGCAATTAGCATAGTTAAGACATGTGAGAAACAGGAGGCTGTGTCCCACGTTAGGAAGGAGACCTTCTTGGGGGCCTTGGCAACTGAGGGGCTCATGGTGTTGGTAGAGATGGCCGTTGCAGGGATAGATCCATCCACAAATTTCGCCTCAGCCAAGGATCTGGAGAACGCCCTTTTCGCGATAGCCGGGACTTACTCTCCTTTGATCTTTGGTATTGGGTTAACGAGCGCTGGATTCCTTGCCTTGGTCGTCATCTCGCTAGGGAGCGCGTGGGGGCTTTTGGAGGCCTTGGGGGTACCGAGGGACAGGGCATTTGTGGTTTACGTATTGGAAAGTGTACCGGCCCTCGTAGTTTCCCTAGCACTTCCTGCCTCGGAGATGCTAGGCTTGTTGCTAAACTTGTTAGTGGCTTTTGTCTTCGTGCTCATAGGGCCAGCCGTTGTGATGGGGTTGATAGCAAACAACGAGAAGGTAATGGGGGAACTGAGGAATACCTTCTGGCAAAACTTGGCCTATTGGTCGAGCTTAGCATTCGTGGTGACATTTGGGATCCTAGCGGTAGTGTGACCTATGGCTCTGGTTTTTTCCAATGAAAAGGTTATTATATACTGAGTTTCACTGTAATCTAGATTACTTTGCCACACTTCCTCTTGCATTCTAGGAAAAAAGTCGAAGATCCGTGGAAGTTCCTCCCAAGCCTTATATCTAAGGAGGATGTAGTCGCTGAGCTCGGTTGCGGACCCGGGTATTACTGTGGATACCTCGCGAAACTTACGACCAACACTGTCTACTGCGTCGATAACGAGAGGGACTACATAGAGGAGGCAAAGAGACACGTCAACTTCTCAAACGTAGTCTTTTTGGTGGAAGACGCAGGGAGGACGTCAATCCCCTCGTCCAGCGTGGACAAGGTTCTCTTAGCCAACTCTTTTCACGACTTTAGGGATAAGCAAAGGGTCTACGAAGAGATTAAAAGAATACTTAAGGACGACGGGAAAGTTATCGTAGTTGACTGGAAAAAGGAGAATACTGGTTTTGGGCCCCCAGTATTTGTGAGGATGGGGAAGGAAGATTACTTAAGGGTGTTCAAGGACTTCAAGCTAGAGACTGAGTTCGAACCCAGTCCATACCACTTTGGACTAGTATTAATAAGGAAAAGATGAAAGTCAATATCATGGATAAGTACTCTGAGGAGAGTGGGGAGCTCTTTGAGTCCCCCCTCTGGCATAAGGGTCTCCTTTATTGGGTTGACATCCTAAAGGGAGTAATTTACAGAAGGGGGAAAGTGGAGGAGAAATTAAGCCTAGGAAACTACGTAAGCTCCATACAGCCCCACGTCTCGCATGAGCTAGTAGCAACGTCAGGGAGGGGTTTCTACTTAGTTGACTTTAACTCTGGTGCGAGGCTGGGGTATGAGGTAAAGGAGTGGGACTCGAGGAACAGGTTTAACGACGGCAAGTGCGACGCCCTAGGGAGGTACTGGGCTGGGACCATGAACCTCGAGGAGAAGTACCCCACTGGGGGTCTCTACGTACTCGACCTAAACGGAAGTTACAGGGAAGTAATCTCTGGCACCACTATATCTAACGGGATGGCGTGGAGCCTGGACAACAAGCTCTTCTACTTTATAGACACGCCCACTAGGAAGGTATTCTCATTTGAGTTTGACTTGGAAGGAGGTAGGCTGGGAAAGAAGAAAGTAGCGTTTGACTTCAACTCGACGAGGTTGAGCGGGAATCCAGACGGAATGACAATTGACTCCGAGGGTAAGCTATGGGTTGCCCTATTTGGTGAGGGAAAAGTTGTAAGGGTAGACCCAGAGTCCCACGAGCTCCTAGAGACTATAGAAGTCCCAACTTTAAATGCTACTTCCGTTGCCTTCGGAGGAGAAAACCTAGACACTCTGTTTGTGACCACCGCGTCCATACACCTAAAGGAGAGGGACAAGAACGCCGGCTTCGTGTACTACGAGAAGACCTCATACAGGGGTTTGGAGAGTTTCCTGTGCAGAGTCCCTACCTAGTTCTCCAGCCTTCCTGCTTCCATAGGGTAAGCAGGGCATAAACGGCTGCTGCCATCTGAGCAACGAGGGCTATGGAACCTATGGTTATCACCTTCACTTTGTCCCTATCTACCATCCTAAACACGGCGACGGCAAAGGGCAAAGTGGACAGGGAGCTCATGAGGTGTATTGAAGACGTCAACAGCGACTCACGAGAGAACGTCCTCCTCCACACGTGTAGCACAACGTTTGGATCTCCGTTGTGTATCCCCACGTGCTTTGCCGCTACGAAAATTGGCACAACCCCACTCATCACGAAGTCGAGTATGCGGTATATTAGGTGTACGGTCAGCCTAACATAGGTCTGGGGGTCGAGGTCTATCTTAAGCCCTAAAATCGCGGACTCGTAGATCGTAGTCCCCAAAACTAGCAAGGGTAAGACGTTCGTGTAGAAAGCGTTAAACGCGTAAAGCGTTCCCTTGTTAACTATTGTCCCTTTTAGCACGTCCTCGAAGAAGTACAAGTAGTTGGCCTTCGTCCACCTTATTAGCTGGTTAAAGAAGCCTCTTATGTCTTTGGGAGGCATGGTATACGCTATCGCCTTGTAGTCTATCTTCGCCTTATAGCCGTGGTTAAGTACGTAGTTGGTAAGCTGTCTGTCGTCGCCTATTAGGATTCTCATCCCAAGTACCTTGGGCTGCACAAAGTCCTTGGAGAGCACTAAGCCCTTTATGGCTTCCCTCTTATACAGAGCACAGTGGCCGTAGAGCACTGCTGCTTTGCCCTGCCTGCTTAGTGCCCTCTGTAACACCTCCGACATTCTCTCGAAGAACTCCGCGTAGTAATAGGACAACTTACCGTTATTCATCATCAGTATTCTGGGGCTCACTCCTCCCACGTCTTCGTCCATCGAGCTCAGCATTTGCTCTAGGGCACCTTCCTCGAGGACTGTGTCGCTATCCAGGAACAAGACGTACTTGGTCCTGACCCTCTTGAATCCCTCAGCCAGGGCGACTCTTTTCCCTGACCTCTTCTTTAGGTGTACGAACTCGCCACCGTACTTCTTGGTTATGGAGTAATAGGGATCTGAACATCCGTCCCCTACTACTACAAACTTTATCTTTGAGACGCTCTTGATGACCTTCTCAAACAGCTCCGGGTCTTCATTGTACACTGGTATGACCGCAGTCACCTCTCTTATATCTGGCTTTACTCTCCTTTCCTCCTTACCTTCAGTCACGGCCAGATAGGAATTGACGGTAAAGTAAAGGAAACCGATTACTAATGATACCGTCAAAAAGAGAAGATATATACTATCTTCCATTGTACTGAAACTACTTTCAAGAGTTAAAATACTTTTTCCTGAAATTGTAGACCATTAAGATAAATTTATTGTTGTATTATATACACATTAGATTTTCCTGGAGATTCTCTCCAGCCTAATCCTTTCGTCAAAATCCCTAGAGAAGCTGTCAAACCACGAGCTTATAGAGGGAGCAGAAAGCCTATCGAACTACCCTTCGTATTCAAAGTCTATCTTAACTTCTCCGTTAAAGCAGGAGATCACTAGTTTCCCTCCGCTGTCCTTCTTGTCGTTCATGGTTAACACATAAGTGATTGAAGTAGGCGAGGAGTAAACGTTACCGGACATTTTAAAACCTTGGAGCATGAATTTGCCTGTCGCAACTAACCCTCCCCTTTCCCTTAGTTCCACCTCTCTCACGGAAGGAAATAAGTTCTTGAGAAGGAACTTGGGGTCTTTCATTATAGACAAAACCGCATCGCATTCGTGGGAGGTCTTAAACTCCTTGGATATCAAGGACATTGTTTAAGGATTCGTAATTGCCATTATCATTTTTAACTTAAAATCTTGTCATAATCAAGGGAGTGGAGAGACCTTAAACTGAAAGACTTTCATCTATACAACGACTAATCTTTAGCTAACATCAAGTTGTCGCCTTGAACTGACTAAATTATCACTATAGATCTTAAAAAATTTAAGCGATATAAGTACTTTAAAGTTACAAAGAAAAGCTTATATAAAGTTGTTTATATGTTAAATGCCAAATGCTTGAGAAAAAACACTTGGCTCTCTTGGCGTTGGGCACGTCCCTCTCTTTTTGGGACATATTTAACGTACCTTATATAGTGAACTACGCGTCAAAGATATTTAACGTGTCGCAGACAGTTGCAAATTTACCCTTAAGTAGCGAGATGCTTGGGTACTTCTTAGGCGGAGCTATAAACGGCTTCATAGCTTCCAAGTTCGGTAGGAAAAAGGGACTAATCTTTACCATGGGTCTAATCTCCTTAGGTTCCATCCTGGGCCTGCTCTCCCCAAACTTCTACTACCTTGTGGTCGCTGAGCTAATTATAGGCATGGGGATCGAGGGAGAGGTCGCCATAGTCCCATCTTACATAGCTGAAATGGTCACCTCAAGGGGCAGTACAATAGGACTAGTGGAGGCCTCAGGGTTCCTCATGAGCCTAGTAGTAGGCCCGGTTGCCGTGCTTGCAGGGACGCAGTTCTGGAGGCTCCTCTTCCTTGCCGGGGTCTTAATAGCAGTGCCTTCTTTCGCCTTTAGGTTTCTCTTACCGGAGTCCAAGATGTGGGAGGCCACATCAACCCAAAAGGCCAAGTGGGACCCCGTAGTCTTCGCCTTTCTTTTGGCGTGGTTCTTGAGCTACTTTGCCGGTTACGCCTTGTTCTCGGAGCCGGTGTTCTCGTTAATAACGTCTAAAGGCTTTGAGAACAGTTCGCTTTACTTCACCTATGTATTGTACGGAGACCCCTTGGGCGTCGTGGTAGCTTCTCTAGTCAACGATAAGCTAGAGAGGAAGTTCACCTCTTTCGCCTCAAACTTCGCCAGCGGCGCGCTCATGTTAGCTTGGCCCCTGGTTTCTGGGCTAAGCTTTCTTGCCATTGGATTCGCGATAATGTTCTTCCAAGGGTTCAAGTTCCCCGTGTGCTACACCTACACAGCGGAAAACATTGGTACAAAGCTGAGGACAATAGGCTTTGGAATAGCGGACGGTTTAGGGCATTTGGGTGGGGTGTTTGGACCCCTAGCTCTCTCCTTTTTCTACGGACAAAACGTGGAGTTAGCTTTCGCGGTCACTGCAATAGCTTCTATGGTAGCTGGGGCAATGTTCGGGATCTACGGCGTGAGGACCAAAAACCTACCATTGGAAAAAATAAAGGGTTAAGGTGGCTTAACATCTATAGCTGCAACAGGACACACGTTTACGCAGGCCATGCAGAATATACAAGCCTGTTCGTTAACTGGGTCTGCCTTTTTCTCTGACGCTGGATGTCCTGGAGTGTCGTACCACTGGAACACGTTAACTGGGCACGCTGTTATACACGAGCCGTCAGCAATGCATATGTCGAAGTCCACTCCTACTATGGTCCCGTGGATTCCTAGGACTTTTGGTGACTCAACAGGGCCGTATACCTTGTGCCCTGCGTGTTCCCCAACTACTTGCCTTGAGGTGCGGTAGTTCGGATCGATTCCCATTTTACCACCTTGGTAACTTAATGAGGAGAATATAAAATAATATAACCCCTAAATTTTTCGGGATCATAAATCTTATTTATCAGATCATTTAGCTAATTTGAGATTAACTATATTTTGATACCTCAACGTAGTACTCCAACGCCTCTATTAGTACCTCGTTGACGGTCATGTTCCTCCTTATGGCTATTGTCCTTATTTGGTCGAATAGCTCGTCCGGAATAAACAACTGGACATTCATAATTAAGGGAAAGTTTACGTCCGTTTTATCCTTATCTCTATAAGGCATACGATGCCGATTGATATATTTTCATTAGAAATTTAGTAAAATTAGAAAAATTTCAATATGAATAGACAACGAGGCATAAACTAGTCACTCAAAGATTCACTCAAAGATGGACTTGTCTAGCTCGTGGTACGCCGCTATTACCTTTTTACCTAACTCGGTCAATTTAATGTAGTGAGATTTGCCTTTCTTGTACCTCTCTATTACCTTTAGCCTCTCAAGGACCCTAATTATCACAGGATGAGAAGTCTTGTCGCCTACTATCTTCCTTGACTCTGAGAGAGGCAGATCCCCCTTATCGTTCAACGCGGTTAGAAGAGCTATTATTTTGTCCAATGACACGCGGACTTTCTTATCTAAGAGCGCTATGCCCCATACGACGTGAAGTTCGTTCACTGCTGAAAACTTCAATATGTGTTTAAAAACTTTAGTACAATCTGTTTTATCTCCTTATGTTATTAAGGAGAAAATGTTTAACCACGTGAAAACTCAGAACGTGAAAATTCACGCAACATTAATAAAGTATTATGACGAGTTTAGAAGGATCTAGGTGAAGGCTGATCACAGTTGTTTCACGTGCTCTTTGACCTAGGAGACGAGTACTACGCCCTTACCTCGGCTCTGCATCCCTTTGGGATACAGAAGGTAAGGAAGGTAATGGTGATTTTCGTAGACCACGGTTACGATAGCAAAGACCCGTGGAGGGACGCGCTGGACTACTGTTCTAAGTTCACTGATTGTGGAGAGGTGATTATCTTCATGACCGCTGCAAGGAACTACGCGTACAAGATAAGGGACTGGGGAAAGCTAATGGTTACCGCTGGCATTGGGGAGAGCGGTGAAAACGCTGGGAGAACGATCAACGTTGCGGTGTTCCTGGACTTTGGCGTTAGCGTAAACGGGTTGGTGGACTTAATAAGGACTGTCACTGAGGCCAAGTCTGGTGCCCTTCGAGACTTGTCCTACGAATTCACGGGCACTGTCAGCGACGCAGTTGCGGTAGGTGGCAAGCCAGGTGAGGTAAGTTTCTTAGGGCCCGGGACAGAAGTGGGCAGAAAGGTAGCTAAGGAAGTAAGGCAGACCATAAGGTTTTTACTTGAAGGCGAGAAGGGAAAGAGCAATGCTGTCGGAAGCTAAGATAAGGGAGTACATTAAGACGATATCAGAGGAGGTCTCAAAGTTAAAGAGTAAGTACCCAGACGTTGTTAGGGACTACCAGAGCGTAGAGCCGCAAGAGGAGATAAAGGTAGAGGGCCTTGGAGAGGTGAAGTCAGTGTCGTTAACAGGGTCCTCAACAGGACAGCCAAGGCTTACCGTGTTTGCAGTAGACTCTTCCACTAGGTACTTGAGGGACACGTCTGTGGGAATGGTTTTACTGGGCATGTCAACCTATTCTACCACAGATGGGCTTAAGCTCTACCCTTACGACGGCAAGTCGAGGTTCATAGGGTTGTGGGCAAACGAGGGTGTACTGAAGGAACTGGAAAAGGTGATAGACAAGGACTATGTGGCAGTTAGGAACAGGGTAGGTGACTACTACGAGGAGAACAGTTACCCCTACCTAGACGACGTGGCTGACGAGCTTAGGTTCGAGTCTGAGACGGAGGCATTGAAGACAGCAAACGCGGACCTCGTGATCGTAGACGGGCCTATCTACCCTACTCCTCTTGAGCTTGTGGCGGAATTTAACTATTCACCCGGAAACCTTAGGGTGTCCCATAGGCGCGCATACGCTCTCCTGATAAAGGATAGGCTAGACGTTGTGAAGGGAAAGAGAGTATTGGGGGTTGTGAAGAGGTTAGAGAAGTCGAGGAAGCTATACAAGGTGAAGGAGGTCATTGACTTCCTTGGAAAACTGCCCTCTATGCCTGACCCCGAGGTGATGCGAATGCTGTACTCAAAGCTATGTAAGGGAGAGCAAGTATGTGCCTTTGGTCCCTTCAAGCTGGAGTACGACATAAGCGTAGAGGGCATTCTCCAGGGAGTTCCGCCAAAGTACGCCTACTACGTTGTCGTAAGGAGGGTCGTTGGGCCCTGGAGCTTCTTCAGGGTGGAGGCGTTGGATATGGACTCGCTGAACTACGCGGGCGTGGTGTTCTCTAGGCTAACCGAAAGGGGAATCCCTACTTGGATAGAGGTAGTGGACAGGGCAAGCAAAAAGGTGAGCGCTTCTCTCTTCGTCATTGGCTACAAGATCGCATCCCAGTTCCTCGACATAATCCACGACGACAAGCTGGCTTTTGAGACTGCAGTCACGGAACTAGGGACTTGAACAGGACGTTAGTGAACCTCATGCTTCTTATTAGCCCCACCCCTGGCTCTGCGTTGGTCAGTATGTCTGAGTAATCCTCAGCGCTTAACTTTTTGAGCACTTGAGGGTCGTTTCTCATGATCACCTTAGTGTTGGACAGCTGGATCACGAGCTCGTTTAGATCGTCAGGGTAGTGAGTGGCTAGGATTACCCCTAACCTCCTAACCCTTCCGAGCCTCATGAGTTTGTTTATTAAGTCCTCTATAACCCCCTTTGCGTTCTCGTTACTAGCCTGGGGAAAGTACTCGTGTGCCTCATCCATGATCAAGAGGGAGAGCGTACTCTGTTGGCCTTGCTTGTACATCTCGTCCTTGTACTTGAAGAAGTCCGACAGCAACTTGTAGGAGATCGTGGCTAAAGCCTCTACGGAGGCAGTGTAGTCAAGGACCCAGCTCAAGTCCACTATTATGTTCTTTTCCTTCCAAACTCCTTTACCTATGTGGTTAAACGTACCTGGGACGTCGAATATACCAAACTCCTTGTACGACTTTAACAGCCTGCTAATCGATTCCTTGGTTTGCGGGGCAAGACTTAGCGATTCCATTGCCTTTTCGAAGGCCTTCGACACATCCAATTTTAGGTTACCCTCGTTGTCGGGCTTTACGTACTCCTTGCTCTTGCCCTTAACGACTTGAAGTTTCCTCGGTTGGAAAGAAACTGGCCTCTCAGTGAGGTTGTCTATTGAGAGCCTTGGCTTTACCTCTGTCTCGTAGAACTCCAAAGCCCTCGTGTATGGGAGTGTATCCTTCCCAAAGTAGTCCATGAGATTGTAAATTAACAGCTCCTTGGTCTTCCTCATTAACGACTCCCATACTAAGCTCGCCGCAGGCGACATATAGGGGGTCATCTTGTGGAAGTTCATCATAACCTCGCTAAAGGCTATAGAGTACGGCACTAAATAGAGCCTAGAGTTCTCGTACTCGAGGCTTACGTACTCGTGTCCAATCACTACGTCTTTTGCGTTCCCATACCTATCCAAGAAAAGGTTTACGTAATCTTCCGTGGTGGAACCCTCCATCAGCGTAGTCACTGGCATTACGATTGTCGCATCCCTTAGCTTCTCCAGAGCGAGCCTAACGAAGTCTCCTTGTCTGTCGAAGACCACGCTCTGCTTTTCCATGCTATCTTGGGAGACTACCCTCTTGAGAAAAGTAGTCTTTCCAGAGCCAGTAGTGCCTATTAAAAGGACGTGGTGGGTGAGGGTAAACTCGTCCAACCTAACGTTGGCCTCTATTACCTCTCCACCAGAGTACACCTTTCCCACTACTATGCCCTTCTCAGGGATACCCAAGGCTTTCTCCAGTAGCTCTGGTCTTGGCCTAAACACTGGTGACTGAGGATCTATTGGCGACACAGCTGGCCTTACCCTTCCCTTGTCGTCCATTTCTGTGATGGGAGTGAGCTGTATGGTAGTTGGAGTCATCAGAGTTGAGGGATCGCTGTAGTTATTCACTTCCCTTATCTTGAGGCTAGCAAGCATGTCAGATCTAGTTATGGCTTCCACCACTCCCACCATTGTGACTCTAGGTATTATGGACCTTATTGCCAAGTACTCGCCTCTCCTTACTTGAGTCCTCAAGTAGTCCTCAAAGGCCACGTCTACTAACACGTAATGCGACTCTCCCACCCTGACGTTCTCGAATCTAGTCACTCTCCCCACTATCCCGTCGACAGAGTTCCTCTTTGCCTCCTCTTCAGCCTCATCCATTAGCTTCTTTAGTTTGTCAGTTTCCATAGCGTTTTATTTCGCTCGGATACATTTAAGCTATGAGAGTCGCCGTAATAGGTGCAGGTCACAATGGACTCATAGCCTCCTACTTCTTGAGAAAGGCTGGACTTGACGTAGTCGTGTTCGAGGCCTCCAGCAAGGTAGGAGGAATGGTTGAGACCGTAGAAGTAATGGGGGTCAAGGTAAGCAGGGCATCTTACGTCCTAGGCTTAATGCCCAAAAAATTGTTGGAGGAGTTCTCAATCCCGCTAATAGAGCAGGACCCAATCCAGACCATCTACTTGGACAAGCCAATACCCTTTTGGAGGGACAAGCAGAAGAGGGTAGAGGAACTGGAGAGGGCAGGGGAGAGCAATTTCAGGGAGTTCGAGGAGCTCATGTGTAAGTTCAAGTCCCTCATGGAGAGGAAGTTCACCTTCGTTACAGAACCACCCTCGGAAGAGGAAGTGAGGGAAGAGGCAAGAAAGGAAGGTGTAGAGGAGCTCATGAGGTTAACAGTAAAGGAGTTCCTCAACAAGTATTTGTCCAAGGAATTGCACGAGTTCTTCTACTACCCCGGAATGGAGGACTCTCCAGCTTACCTTGTAGCCTATTTTTACGCCCCATGGAGCTACGTCAGGGGAGGCATGGGGACGGTGGCTGACAGGATAAGGGAAAAGGCAGAGCAAATCGGAGTGCAGATAAGGCTTAACTCAAGGGTAGAGGAAGTGGTGGGCAAGGAGAAGGTAAAAGGGGTTAAGGTCAACGGTAAGGTCCTGGACTTTGACGTTGTAGTGCTTGCCGGGAGTCCATTGCTCCTCAATGAGCTCACAGACCTAAAGCTGGACGTAAAAATGGGGTACAGTAGGTGGGTAAAGTACAACGTTGTGTTCAAGGACAAGCCAAAGCTCCCAGAGAACCTGAAGCCATTTGCGTCCTCCATCTTAGACACTTACGCAGGGGAGATAGTTTTACCCTCCTTTGTGGACGACAGCCTTGGGGGACACGTAATGGAGATGATGGGCGACATAGACGAGGCATTGGACATGATAAAGGGGGAGGTTGTGTACGAGGAAAAGCTCACAGCGAGGGACGCGGAGAGGGAGTACTTCCTGCCCTACGGCAACTTAAACCACTTGCCAATGGCTGAGCCCTACCTCTTTGACGGCAGGCCAGTGAAGGGATGGGGCTACACGACCCCCATAAAGGGACTCTACTTGACTGGGGCAGGCACATACCCTGGAGGTCAAGTCACAGGGATACCCGGCTACAATGCAGCAATGAAGGTGCTCAAGGACCTATCTCTTAAGAACCCTTGAAGCCAAGTATATTATTCCTGAGGCTAGGGAGAACCAGTACGCTAGAGTGGGGTAGCTGAACACGGTAGCTGAGATCTGGGCGTTGGAGTAGGACAACTCCATCCTCTCTTTTCCTATGATAAAGAAGGGATAGGAGGTAGAGTAGCCTAAGAAGGGGAGCACGTAGTTAAAGGCCAAGTAAAGGATTACTGGGTCAAGCACGTACAAGTAGCTGAGGTAGTACACTGTGCCGTATGTTTTGCGCACTCCCTTGTACAAGTAGATCAAGTAGATGGAGGACACCGTTATCACGTAGAACCTAAAGGCGAAGAGGAATAGGTTGACGATCTCAACGATCGTCAAGTCCTGCCCTAACAAGTTCATGTATAGCTGAAAAGGAGAGTCCTTTATCACTATGAGTCCGTCTATGCCGTAACTCCACCAATAGAAGGGCAACAGGGCTATGACTACGTTTAAGGCTAGGGATAAAGCGGTCAAGGGATATTTCATCATATCACCTCGTGGAACGTCACGTTTAGGCCCAGGAACGACATCTCAATGCTAACGTTGTAGTCCCCTGAGCTTACCTCGTTGGCGAAGGCTTGATAGTCAGTGACCACTGGCGATATGTTTTCCTCGGTGTGGGGGTAAACGACGACGCTCTTGGGAAGGTACATGTAGTTTCCCGTCATGTTGTAGACCGTTATGGTAAAGTTGTTGGGGTTTTTTACGCAGACGGTTACGTCGTTTTCAGAAAAGTGGAAGTTGAACTCGGGGTTTTTCAGAGAGTTGCGTAAGTTCGTTATCTGGTAGACTCCTTGGTTAAAGATCTGGGACACGTTAAGGAAGTAGAAGTTTATTATAACGATCGCGACGAACGCCAAAAGCCCTAGCCCTTTGCCTAGATCCATTTAAGCTCACTCAAGTATCTCAAGAGGGAATCTTAAAACATGATGACCGCCGAGAGGCCTTAAGTTTTTACCCGCTAAAAAGTCTAGCAGTTTTAAATGGGTAAAACAAAAAATGGGTAAAACAAAAATTAGATATAATGGCTCAAAACCTAGAGGAAATAATATCCCAGCTGAACGCCGGTAACTTGAACTACGCCCTCATGAAGATCAAGGAACTAATAGCCATGAACCCTAGCAGGGAGGCTTACGAACTCCTGGGGAGGATCCTCCTAGAGTTGGGAAGGGACGATGAGGCGATTGACGCGTTCTTGAGCGCTGGCAAGTTGGTAGAGGCGGCCAAGATAATGGTAAACAGGGGCAGGTACGCCGAGGCATTAAGGGTTTTGGGAGATAACAGCAATCCAGAGGCAAAGCTGATGAGAGCTATGGCGTTCCTGAAGCTTGAACGGTACAAGGACGCTTTAAAGGAACTGGAGGGCCTACCAGAGAAGTATGCCTCCACCCCCCTTTACTACAAGGTCAAGGGCATAACTGAGTACTTCCTCGGGATGTATTACGACGCAATAAAGGACCTTAGCAAGGCCATCTACCTTTACGGCTTTGACGCAGACCTGTTCTACTATAGGGCGCTGAGCCACATGGCGTTGGGCAACGACAAGGAGGCTGAGGAGGACTTCGACACTGCAATAAACTTGAATCCCTACTACGCTGAGGCCTACTTTGGGAAGGGGATAATAAGTGAGAAGTCCAATAAGCTGGAGGAGGCAGTAAAGCTGTACACAAAGTCACTGGCAATTAACCCCAAGATGAAGCAAGCGTACATTAGGAGGGCAAAGACTTACTTCAAGTTAGGTAGAGAAGAGAACGCTATGAAGGACGTAGAGAGCGCAATGAAGCTGGACCACTCCAAGGAGGACTCAAGTTGACTTAAGCCCTTCATTCACTATACCCTCTTAAGCATCTCTATGACCTCGCTCATCTTTGGCCTCTGGAAGGGGTTCGGGTGAGTAGTAGCGAGGATTATTGGACGGAACTTCTCAGGCACGTCGCCTAGGTTCTTCCCGTAATAGCTGGTGTAGATGTTTTTAGCCCTGTTTATTGCGTCTTGGTAACCTATGGATCCAGATAGCATCTTGTTTACAGCTTCGTCCATTAGCTTGATTACCTCTGGCGGATTATAGGTCACTCCAGTGAGGGCTTTGTACAGAGTGGCCCCAAAGGCGTAGACGTCCATGGAGGGCTGTGCTCCCTTCCTAGTTATCGCTGCCTCAACTTGGTCTATTGGACAGTAGTCTGGGGTGTACTCAAAGAACCTCTCTCCTATTCTTTTAGCAGAGCCTAGATCCCCTAGTTTCACCACCGTTCTCCCATATTTCAAGTTCTCGAGGATTTCTTCTCCTAAGTTGCCAGGAGGGGTCTTGAAGAAGACGTTTTGGGGCTTTACGTCCAAGTGTACGTACCCTGTTGTGCCCTGTAACTTGGGGTTGTGTATGAAGTCCAGGGCATACGCCATCCTCAGGAAAATCAACTTCACAGCCTCAGGCCAGTACTTGGACATTATTACTTCCGTCTTCTTGATTAGGTCGTTTAGCGTTCCTCCTTCCATTATTTCCATGACAATTGCTGGGGGAGACGTCAAGTAGTAAGAAGTCTCACCTCTCTCAATGCTCTTTATGGTATTGACGTCTATGAAGGTACCGAATATCCTCACTATTGCGTCGTTGTTCTCAGACAGTTCCTGCAACTTGGAGGACTCATTCGACAAGTCCACAAAAGTAGTGAAGCTCGCCCTAGTTGCCTCCTTCTGAGCCCCGGAGAGTTTCGGCACCTTGATAGCATACCTCTCGTTTCCCCTGACGCCTTCAAGGACGTACGAGGTTCCTCCAGATCCCAACACTCTGGTCACCCTATAGCCGTAAATCTCCCTACCTAGCCAGAGCTCAGGCTTCCACTGGTCTAAGGGCGGCGCCTTCAGTTGTTGAGGCTGTTGGAGTTGTTGGAAGGTCTGTTGAGGCTGGTGGTTCCCGTAAAGCTTAGCCATTATCTGCTTTGCCTTCTGTGCCCTTATGTCCCTAGTGCCCTTTGAAAGTATAAATCCAGCAAGCTTTTCCGCGTACTCTTGGTCTGTGGAAGCTAAGACTTCGAGGATCTTGTCAGCTGACGCTGGTAGGACGTTCTTGCTTATCATGCAGTCCACTGAGTACCTTAGTAGTTTGCCGCACTTGCTGTAGTCAATTCTAAAGTTGTCCTGCATCCACAAAATGGCGTTGCAGTTCTTGGTAGAAAGTACGTCCAAGAAGACCTCAGTCTCGGAGATGCCGTAGCTCTTGAGTATATTCAAGTAGTTCCTGGCAACGCTGTAGTTCCCCTGGTTTAAATTCTTCAAAGCCTTTCTCTCTAGTGCATATGGGTCAAAAAAGATGGGCGAGTTCACCCCTACTAAGTAGAGGTAAGCTAGGGGCAAGGGGGACGGTGAAGGCGACGTAAGCGTGAGGTTATGGATATTGATCGAGTTAAGGGTTTGGTAAGCCATGTAGAGCGATATTACTAATGCCAGCGATGCAGGCACTAGCCCTAGTTCCCTCTTGACAACTGAGACGAAGCTGAGGAAGCCGATTACAGGCAATAGGTAGACCAAGGCTGAAGGTTCGCCCCAGAACTCCACAAAGGAAACTATCCCAGCTAGGGAGACAGCTACAGAGGGTAATGCAACGTCCATCTCTGGCCTTCCAGTCCTAAACCCAGGCCTCAGCGATACTAAAGTCGCGCCCAGAAGTACTCCAAAACTTGACAGCAATCCTATCTCGTTTAAGTAAGTGTTGTGGCCACTTAAGAATGCGAGGATTGGCAGGTCGCTGGTCTGCGAAAAGCTTGTGGGGAGAGATATCAAGGAGTACGTTAGAAGGGGCAAGAGGACTAGTACAGAGCCTAGGAGAGTAGCTATGAGGGTTTTGAGGCCTCCCCTTTTCCTCGTTAAGATAGGTAGGACTAGCGAGCTCCCGAAGAAGAACAGCAGCGAGAAAACAACTTGTTCGTTGTTGAAGTCAGCAAATACTCCGAGTTTCCCGAGGATTAACATAGGCACAGAGATCCCTATAGAGATTAGAAGGGCAGAACCCAACGCCTTTAGGGAACCGGAAATTAGGCCAGAGAAGGCAATAAGGGTAAACACAAAGATCAGCTCTATTTGGAGTCCAATTTGCGATATAACAGCGTCTGTAGAACTACCTTGGGAAGTGGTTGTAGCACTCGCGTATGAGTGGGCATAATAAGTAACAAGGAGTATAGTAAAGAATAACGTAAGAATTAAACCAATAACTTTGAAACTTCTTGATACTCCGTTTACAACAGCAGTACTCTTACGTCTAATGGGCAATTCGTTTCACGAAAATTTTTCTTCTCGAATTATAACTTTATTTGCTTTTGCTTCCTTCATGTTCTTTTCGTAACCCTGTGTCCATCCCAAAACTCGCTGGTCCCCTCTCTGCCCTACGAGGGTTTTGTCTAGGTCTGAGTCGTTACCTCCTCTAAGGGATATACTTCGTTAGATGCGACTAGAAAGGAAAGAGGTTTTCCAACACGTCGACAATCTTCTTCACAACTAATTTCGTAATGTAGAGCGCTCCTTTAACGTCGCTATCTTGTGACTATATAATTACGTCACATTAATTAAATACAACTTTCAAGATTGAATTCGATTCAAATTCTATACATTCAAAGAGTTTTAATATTTGTGATGATAGTTAGTTAACTTGATCATGAGTAAGGCTAAAGAGGTTTCTAGCCAAGAACCCAAGAGGACCATAACCTTTAGGGATCTAGTTTTCCTTAGTTTGGGGGGTCAGTCCCCCTTCCTAAGCGTGCTCACATACGGCGTGGCGGCATTTATTATAGCCGGTCCCTTTGGTCCCATAGCGATTATCCTAGGAACTTTACTGGTTTTAGTTAACGGACTAGTGGTCTATAAGCTCTCAACGAGGTTCACAGAGTCCGGAGGGTATTACACGTACGCGTTCTACTCCCTTACGAAGAGACTGGGCTTCGAGACCGGCTGGGTATACCTCGTGTACGCCACTCTTTACGGTTCGGCATATGTTCTAGGTTCAAGCTACGTTATTTCCCACGTCCTGCCGATGAGCCCTTGGCTTGTGGCGTTACTCATATTCGGAGTCTCCTCCGTTTTTGCGGTCCTGGGAATTAAGCCCACTGCTATATACGCGGTAATAGCTAGCTTAGTAGAGATCTCCATTATGGGCGTCCTAGCAGTGCTTTTCTTAAAGTCTACCAACTTCACCTTCTATAATCCCTTTAGCTTCCATATCCCAATATCGCAGTTGACGTTAACGATACTCTTCGGCTCAGGCATACCTACAGGCTACGGGTCAATAACTCCTCTATCGGGAGAAGTAAAGAATCCAAAGAGGACAGTGCCCTTGGCCATAATTACCGTTATCTTGTTGGGGGGACTTTTAGCTTCCTTTGACGTTTATGCAATCGCAGACCACCTCATATTTTACCATCTTTCAGCTAATAAAGTGGACTTCTTGAGGTTAATAGAGGACAAACTTGGGATAGTAACCTTGATTTTCGTGCTTTTCGCCGCAGCCAACGACGGAATACTCGCCACGCTATCCTTTATGTTGGCTACTTCGAGGACTGCCTACTCTATGGCGGTGAAGGGCTTTTTGCCCAACAGTCTGGCTAAGTTTGAACCTTCAAAGGGGCCCTTTAACGCAGTCCTGTTGACAGTTCTACTTTACGGTTTATCGGTGTTCCTAGGCCTTGACTTGGCCTCCGGAAATGCATTCCTAGCGTTTGAGGCAATAGGCGAAGTGGCAGTCCTTTCCAACTTGTTTGTGCACCTCGCCTCAGACTTCTCCCTATTGAAAATATCCACGAAAAGGTTCAGGAAGAGGCTTCCTGAGATCTCCTTAAGCATAGGGGCGGCTGCTTTCACTATCTACTCCCTAGTGTACTCAATAAGTGGCTCCACCCCTAGTTTGGTGTACACCTTCATGACGTTCATAATTATGGGCTTCTTGGCGGCAGAGGTAATTTACATGAGCAAGGAAGAGCAAGAAGAAAGGTGAAAAGTAACTTTTTATTTTCCAAAGTTTAAAAATGCCTATGGCCAAGATATTCGTTATTTCCACGGCAGGAAAAGACGACATAAATAGGGCAACCATGGCCATAAACTTCGCCCTTGGAGCTAGGAATAACGCCAATGCCACGGTATCCCTCATGTTCTTAGGTAGGGGCGTGGAGACGCTGCTCAAGAACGCAGCTAACGCAGAGCAGATGAGGAAGTTGGTAAACGACATGATAGAAGCTGGGATCGAGGTAAGCTACTGCGGTATATCCCTCAAAAACCTAGGATTAACCAGGGACTTGATTTTCGACAACGTAAAGGAGGTAATGGGAGGAGTGGAGACCGCGAGAAAAATAGATGAAGGATATGCAGTTGTCTCTTTTTAAGAGAGAGTTTTTATTTCCTCCACTACAGCCTGCAACGCGTTTGTGTTCTTCCCTACAGCGTACGTTAAGTAGTTGTTGTACTGTGCCACCACAATGTTAGTAGAGTTAAACTCGAACGAGAGGTACTTTGCTCCATCTATTGACCCCGTTGTGTAGTTCTTGGTGACGTTTTGTATGTGCGACGCTATTGACGAGAACGCCTCCTCAGCGTCGCTCGCGTTAGCAAACTGGCTCACTCCTAAGGTCAAGTAAGAGGTAGTGTTGGTGTAGAACCCTATGTAGCTAGATAAAATAGTAGTGGTGTTAAGCCCTATCTTAGATGAAATAGAGGTGTCATTGACGTATCCCCACCCCGCTAGTTCCATGCTGAGTTTAGGTAAAATGTCAGGAGGAGTCACACTGAGGGTTGAGTTCTTTACCAGGGAGTTCACTTGCTCTATGAGGAGTTGAGCTGAGTAGTTGGCGTTATTTGAAGTACCGTTCAATAACACCCCCACGAAGACGGAGCCGTTAAATCCCAAGGCAATCCCAGCCCCAGAGTAATTACCGTAGAAGTAACTGAAGCCCTCGTAGTTGCCGGTCTTTTCAACGGTGAAGTTTGAGCTCAGCAAGGATATTAGAGCATATACGTAGTTCCTGTTTAGGGACGAGTTAAGTTTCGCGAAACCAATAACTGCAAAAGTAGAGGAGTTGTGTTTCACTACTTCAAACGCCCCTTCTTTAAACGTGACGTTGCCGAGGTTGAAGCGCGTGAAGTTCACGTGTCCTGACGTTAAGGGAAGTTTGCTCAAGTTGTTCACTTCAAACCACGCAGCCACGTAGAACGGGGTTATCCCTGTCGCTTGCTCAGCGTATTTAGGGTCTTGGGAAAGCGGAGTTGGTGCTTGTGGGGAGTTAGTTGGCGTAGTAATAACGCTAGCCGTCTTGGTTGGGGCAGACACGTGGGAGGAACTGTGGTAGGCAAGTATCTCGTATGCCACTACGGAAATCAAGATTATGGCTATTATGCCCACTATAATGTTGGTTCTCATATGTTCGATTGCTTTGGATTTGGTTATAAAACTTCGTTAAAGCCCTTATGTTTTTCTAGCACTTTTTGAATTTTCAGCACCTCATCGACGTGCCAAATGTCTTTTAATTTTCTACACAATGAATATAATCAAAGTTTATAAAAGCTGACGTCGTCATTAAATTATGGTCTTATCCAAAAATATTACACTGATGTTGATTTTTCTCCTGTTAGGGATTTTGTTTCCGAGTTTTGTAGGGATGGGTCTTAGCTCTCAAGTGCAGTACGTTGGACCCCAGCTATTGGGCAACGAGATCGGCCCACTCAGCCCTAGTGGTCAACTCTGCATTGAGGTTTTTGTGCCACCCAAGGACATGAACGAGCTTTACTTAGTGGCTCAAGAAGTTGCAAACCACCAGATAAAACCTCTGTCAAACTCGCAGTTGATCTCAATGTTTGGGCAACAGCAGAAGGTAGACGAAATTGCCCAAGCCCTTGAGCAAGAAGGGTTCCAAGTTGTGTATGAGAGCCCCTTCTCTCTAATAGCACAAGCGCCTGCAGGCACTGTGGAGAGGCTATTCTCAACCCAGCTCTACTTGTTCAACAATAGCGGGGAAACGTACTACAAGCCAGTGGCAACCCCTAAGGTACCAGAGTTCCTTAAGGGCGTCGTAATAGGGGGATTGACTAACTTCACCTTAATTAGGCCTCAGCACATCGTTGTGGGCAAGGTTGAAAACGGAGCCCTAATCCCTACCTCCCTACAAGGGTTGCCCACTTTCCAGTTCTCCGCCTTATACTACACTCCAAAGGACTTCCAGGGCGCCTATAACGTCACAGGAAATAAGCCAGGGTATAACGTCACTGTGGCAGTAGTAGACGCCTATGGTGACCCGGAGATCTATCAAGACTTGAAGGCTTTTGACAAGATGTTTGGCCTTCCTCCAATTAACCTGACCGTGATCCCGGTGGGCCCATATCATCCAATCTACGGCATCTTAACTGGCTGGGCAACAGAGACCGCGTTGGACGTGGAGATGGTTCACACAATGGCGCCTTACGCTAAAGTCGACTTAGTCGTAGCGTCAAACAATGGACCGGCATTGTTCGAGGCAATAGACCTCATAGTTAGCGAGGACTTGGCGCAAGTGGTGAGCATGAGCTGGGGAGCCCCGGAAAACTTGTACTCCGCCTCCGGCTTTTACGCAGTAGTAGACGGAGTTCCTATTCCCAATTACCCCTACCTTGACTACTACTTCATGCTTGGCGCAGCTGAGGGAATCTCATTCTTTGCGGCATCAGGAGACGAGGGAGCCTACGGAGGTACCTTGACGACGTACGGTGGAGTGATATTCCCGTCCTCTTCTCCTTTCGTGACAGCAGTGGGTGGCACCTCACTTTACGTTAACGTCACCTCCGGCTACTTGTCGTCCTATAACTCTACTGCAACCTACGGTTACGAAACTGCGTGGAGCGTTAGCCCGTGGTACGCTGGCATAGGGACTAGTACAGTCAGCTCCACCGGAGGCTACAGCACCTTCTTCCCAGCACCGTGGTACCAAATTCCAATTACCCACTCCAAATTTAGGACTACCCCTGACGTGGCTGCAGACGCGAACCCATACACAGGTGGTGTGATAATAGTTGATGGCCAAGAGGAAGTGATAGGAGGGACTAGCATGGCTGCTCCCCTGTGGTCTGGGGCAATAGCTGACGTGGACTCCTACCTAGGGAAATCCCTCGGTCTAGTTAACCCCCTGCTTTACGGGATTTATGTGAACAAGACCTTGTACAGCGAGGCCTTCCACCCAGTTACGTTTGGTTACAACGGCAAGTACAGCGCCAACAGCTCCTACAACCTAGTAACTGGACTGGGTAGCCCCAACGTAGGAGGGCTCGAGGAGGCAATATCCTACATGCTAAGTCACGTTAAACACTTGGACATATCGGTGAGCACTTTCGAGCCTGGAGTTACATATCCTTGGTACATGTACGGCTCAACGTTTACAGTGGTGGCCTACATCTCTACGCAGGGAGGCAGGATAGTAACTAATGGCTCTTTTAATGCGTACATCTATACGTTGGACGGCTTCCTGGCTGAAGTTCCCTTGACTTTTAACGGCACGTACTGGGTCGGGAACTTCACGATATCGCCCGGAGATCCGCCCAATGTCTGGAGCATAGTAGTCAACGGCACTGCCTACAACGAGACTGGAGTTGGAGCAGTTGACGTAGACGTGGGCGAGTCAGTAAACATTCTGACGCCAGTTGGCGATTTCCTGCCCATCGACGAACCAATAACAGTGGAGGCGTGTATTTACTACCCCAACGGAACACCCGTTACTTCTCAGACCTTCACTGCGTACTTCATCCAAAACGGCGTGAGCTACGCTAACGTCACCCTCCTTCCTACTACTACTCCGGGGCTCTATAAGGGCGTCACAGCGTTCCTACCCCCGACTCCACAAGGAACGTACATATTGGTAATTAACAACACGTACGGCAGTGCGTACACTTACGACTACGTGGGAGGAGTCATAGAAGGCCTAGTCTTTACCCCCATAAATGACGGGTTACCCTCAGCTGACCCTGGGCAGAACATAACCATATTTGGGCTTGCGGAAGGTTCCAACGGTCTTGGGATATTCACCTCTAATATGACTGCCTACATCTACAATCCAGAAGGTAGGCTGGTCGCCTCAGTGCCGATGGTCCCAGCACCGGACGTACCCCAGTTCGGCATCATAGATGCCTTCTTATTCCACGAGGCCAACTTTACTATTCCAAGTAACTTCACCCCTGGATTCTACACTGTGGTAATTGAGGCTAACGTACCTACGTCAGTGGGCACAGAAGTTGCCAACTTTACTACCTCTTTCTACGTGGGTAGTTCAACGCTTACTGCAGAGGTGAGGGGGGTGACTACAGCGTATGAGGGCCAGAACTTAGTGGTCACGGCGAACGTAACTTACCCCAACGGCACTGAAGTAAAATATGGAGAGTTCTCGTTGACCTTGCTCCCATCGCAGTTCTCCTTTGCCTCGCTTATAGTTGAGTTAGACACCTACGTGCCCATGCAGTATGATTCAAAACTCAACGAGTGGGTCGGAGTTTTCACAGTGCCCTCCGTGCTTAACGACTACACCGGTTACTCATATTTCTACGAGGGGGCAAACCCATACGAGCTGTCTGGCCCCTGGAATCTAGTAATAACAGGGGTCTCTGCAGGAGGACACAACGTCTACTACTCTACCTTCCTAAACGTAATGCCATACACTTACCTAGGAAACCTAGTTGTCAACGCTGAGAACATTAGCGCAGTACCGCTCATGGCATTCAACGGTACCACTTACTTCTTAGACAACGTCTACGTGAACTCGCTAAAGGTAAGCGGAGTGGGAGGAATTGTACTTGAGGACTCCATAGTCGGCGAGCTCGACGCGTACAACTCGACTGTAGTTGTAGAGAACTCTAAAGTAATCCAGGTTAACGCTGTGGGCTCTAACTTGACCTTTATCCAAGACACGCTAGGCGGGAAGAATGTGGCCTTAAGCCTAACCTCCTCCACCGCTAAACTGATAAGCTCCGTGATCGAGGACTCCTCTTACGCCTTTAACATCAGCAACTCTGTGGTGACGCAAGAGGGAGTCAGCGAGGTTAACGTAGTAAACGAGTCGACCCTACCCGAGCCCACAGTAACTTACGTGTCCCCAGTTAACGTCACTACCGCCACTTCGACCGTAACTGTTAACATCACGGGAGAAAAGCTAAAGGTCGCTTCAGTGAAGGTTGACGGCAGTCCGGTGAGCTATTCCGTTAGTACTACTAGCAGTGGAGTGTCGGTATCCGTTCCCTTTAATGCCTCCAAGTTGCCCGACGGGCTCTACACAATAGAGGTAACGGTGTCCGACGGGCTTAGTTACACCTTGTACGCCAACTTCTACAACTCTTACCACGAGGTGGTCGCTAGTGGTCAAATAAGTTCCCTACATAGTTCCCTCAACTCCGTGGGCACCGACAGTTACGTCGGGATAGGCATAGCCTCAGTTGGCCTAATAATAGGGATAGTTGCGTTGATTTTGTCTCTAAGGAAGAGGTGAGTAAAATGAAGAGGTTGGCCCTAATTTACTTGTTGTTCCTCTTCCTAGGGATCTTTTTATTTGTAACCCCAGCTAACTCGAGCTCTACAACCCCAGTACTGCAACACCCGTTCATACCCACTAACGTTACTGTTAGCTCTACAGCGCCCTTCAAACAAGACCCGGTCTTCTACTCCTTCGAGGCTTACCACCTACAGTCCCCAAACGTGACCCCGGTGAAGGTGGTAATAGCAAAGGACTTGATCTTCAACGACACAGGGCTCAAGCCCTACTACCTCCACGTTTACGTACCTCCTGGGAACTACTCCATGGAGATACTCAACGTCACGATTAAGGAGTTCAACGGGACGCAGTACGATAGACCGGTTTACGTGTTTGCGGACGGCGTCCCAATCTTCTGGGGCTCCACCCAAGAGATAAACAACTCAACAACTGAGGCAGACGTTACCGTGTTCGAGAACCTCCTAAGGGGAAACGTGACCTTCGAAGCGGTAATACAGAACTACTACGACGTGAAGGTTAACATAACTGGCCTTTACGAGCTCAACATGACTCTCTACTTGTACCCAGGAGCACAGCCAAAAGGATTGCCAAACGCCTTCATCCCGCTCTTCGTTAACGCTACTGTGCCTTACAACTACTCCTACGTGGTCTTAAGCCCCTTGGAGGACTCCTACACCTGCGCTGTAACTATTCCCAACGGTACATATAAGGTACAAGCGTTGATCTACGAGGAGGGAGGGGGACTTGACGAGTTTTGGTACACGAACGAGCCTGCAACGAGGAGTATACTAGTTTACTACGACTCCCACTTGGCTGGCGTCGTCAACCCTTACGAGACCATATACACTGGAGGAATTGATCTACTCTACTGGAAACCGCTGACTTCTATAGACACGCTTTCCTTCCACAACCCCTACGTCATAGACTTAACGCCTATGTTGGCTTACGGCGAGGAAGCTAACATAACCGTTAGCGTCACCAACCTAGTGACAGCCCTCCAGCTCACCGGAACTCCAGACTACTTCTGGGACATAGCTGGAGTCCTAATGCTGTGGGTCAATAGCTCCAACCCCTTGGTGAACTCCACTGTTATCACGGAGTACCAGAGGTTCCTAGACAGCGGTCCCATATTTAACCAAGGTTTCTTGGGATTCTACTACCAAGAGGGAGGGAGCTACCTGTTAAACTACACTTCAATGCTTTACTTCAAGCACGGCTACGAGCTCGCCTCCACAGTTCAGGAAGGGAGGTTCTACGCTTATCAGACGTTCAACAACATATATGAGCTAGCCAACTTGTCAGAGACCTTCACAGAGTACGCGAAGGACTACGGCATGTACAACTACACTCTCGCAATCTCGGGCAGTTATCCCATATCCATGTACGTTGACTCCTTTGCGACGCCAATAACGAGTCCCAGCGTCATACCGTATAACTTGAGTTTTGAGCAACTGGGGGAAATACATCTAGGGCTAAACTACTACTGCGCCTACTCCTTCAACGGATACAACGTTAGCTCCAACATTGTGGAGAACTTGAAGGCTAAGGGAGGGTTTGGAGGGATAATGGAGATAATAAATAGGTATGGAGGTGCAGTTCTCGTGGTGCTGACGTTTAACAACGCGGTCACAATTAAGAACTTGAACTTCACGTACTTAGTAAACGGAAAGGGCTTTGACGAGCTCTTCTCCGCGGAGGGAATACAGAACAGCACTGTCAACTTAAACGGCTACTACAAGTACGTGAGCGAGGAGTTCTCAAGCGTAGGTGACCCCAGCCCAACCCAGTTAGTGCCCTCGACGTACGCGGTTTACCAGGAGATGTCACTGACTTTCTTCAGAGAAATGAGAGTCCTCTACGTCTTCGTCAAAGTATAAGTTTTCTTCCTCTTCCTCCTCTTCCCTTTGACCTCCTCCCTTACCTTGTCCCTCGCTCTTCCCCTTTTTCTTCTGGTACTCCTTCCTTGACCTCTCCTCCAGATCAACGTACTGCTTTGTGGCCTCATTTAAGGCGTATCCTAGCCTGTGGTATAGGAGGGCTGCCTCCGATTGCGACAGCTGAAAGGCTACCCTGTTTTCCCCGTCATCGATCACGAGCAGGAACCTAGCCTCCTGTGGGAACCCCTTGTCGTTTACAATTGCGTCATCTATCAGTAGCTCAAGTGCCTTGGTCTTAGAGTCCTTGGTGAACCTAGGTATCCTAAGTATTCTTTTCATGGATGGATTTTAAGCTCTTGAAGTAAAATGCTTTCATGACTCTGGGCAAGATAGGGAGGGACGTGTTCGACAAGGTTATCTATCCCAACCTAGGTGCAGTGAGGAAAGAGGTAATAGTACCGCCAAAGAACGGCGTTGACGTGGGAGTCATTGACTTGGGGGACGAAAGGGTGCTGGTTACCAAGACCGACCCAGTGTTCATCGTCCCTCAGTACGGCTTTAGGAAGGCATCTTGGTTCGCAGTGCACATCCTAGCAAGCGACTTAATGACGTCTGGCATACCTCCTCAGTACGCTTTAATAGACCTAAACTTACCGCCTAGCATGACTGACGAGGAGTTCGAGGAGATGTGGAAGGGGATCTCAGACGCGTTGAAGGAGATCGGCGTAATGGTAGTTGGAGGACACACTGGAAGATACGAGGGGGTAAACTACCCAATGCTTGGGGGGTTCACAATGTTGGGTATAGGAGAGAAAGAAAGGCTTGCAAATCCCTCCAAGGTAAAGCCAGGGGACAAGGTCGTAGTCACGAAAGGGCCAGCAGTTGAGGCCACTGCCCTTCTAGTGAACACCTTTCCAGACTACTTTAAGAAGAGGTTGCCCGCGGACGTGTTCCAGGAAGGGTTGGACATGTTCTGGAAGATGAGCTGTTGGAAGGACGGGTTAGTGGCCTCCAACGTTGGAGTTCACGCTATGCACGACGCAACTGAGGGAGGCCTCTGGAACGCCTTGGTTGAGGTGGCAGAGGCCTCAAACTTAAGGATAAGGGTGTACAAGGACAGGATACCCATGTATAGGGCAGTGAAGGAGGTAACTAAAATAGTGGGGATCGATCCATTCTCGTCCATAAGCGAGGGGACCATGGTCATAGTTACCGACAGGGGTGAGGAGGTCAAGGAAGCCCTAGCGAAGGAGGGCATTGAGGCAGAAGTAATAGGGATTGTGGAGGAAGGGGAGGCTGAGGTATTGGTAGACGGAAAGAGGATAGAGAGGCCCAGCTACGACCCGTTCTGGGTTGCATTCAGCGAGCTCTCAAGCAGGACTTAACTCACTTTGATAAACTTTCCCTCTTTAATAGTTGTTATGAAGATCTCCACCCCAACTGGTCCTGTAGCCTACCCCTTGATTGCCTCAACTATGAAAAGAAAGGACTTCGAAATATTGTTTGACTCCAGGGACGGCGACGTAGTGCTCGACAGCTCGGTATCTCTTGTACTCGATAATCTTAGGGTCCACTATTCCCTCATAAGCAGGATGTTAGTTTTCCACCCTAAGATAGGGAAGAGGATAGGGGTGTGGAAGATGGGGTCTGCTAGCGACGTGATTGCTAGGGCCGTTATGGCGACGAAGAGGATAAACGCCGAGATAGTATACGTAGAGCAACCCGACGAGGTCTTCAAGCTCCTGAGGGACGGAATAGTTGACTCGGCGTTAGTCACTAACGTAGTGGACGGGGAGGTAGTAGAGGACCTACTTCCCTTTTACGTTCCGGGAACTTGTGGGGCACACGTAAGGCGCTTTGAGGAGGACTTCCTTTCAGTTTACCAAGAGGGGATAGACCTATTTAAGGAAGACCCAGAGGGCACCTCAGTTTACGTGGCGGACAACCTGCCTGTGTTGAGGGCCTCTACTTTTATAGAGAGGCTCATGGGGAGGTCTGCCTTGAAGGTGGAGAAAGCGAAAGATTACTCCCAGTTCGAGAGCGTAGTTAAGGAGGTCGCACAAAGTATTAAACCTTGAAAATGGAAACTTTCCACGTGAAAGTAGCCTTAATATACTACGGTGGACAATACAACCACTTAATCCTAAAGAACTTGAGGTACTTGGGAGCGGAGGCAGTCTCTGTAGATCCCAACTCCACCTTGGAGCAGATGAGATACTACGACTGCGTTGTCTTTAGCGGCGGCCCCTACTCTGTTGAGTCTGAGATATCCAAGATGGGAAACTCTCCTACCTTTGTGAGGGAGCTGACAGTGCCAATGTTGGGGATCTGCCTAGGCCATCAGCTCATCGCCTATGCTCTGGGAGGCAAGGTGGGGAAATCGCGGAGGCCTGAGTTTGGCCTCACCAGGATAGTGGTTAACGACCACGACACCATACTCCAGAACATGCCCAAGGAGTTTAACGCGTGGGAGAGTCACAACGACGAGGTCATTGAACCAGCACCGGGCTTTAGGGTCTTAGCTTCAAGCGAAAACACCAAGGTACAAGCTACGGTTAACGAGCAGAGGGGAATCTTTACGGTCCAGTTCCACCCAGAGGTCAAACACACTGAGCAAGGCCTCGAGGTCTTTAAGAACTTCCTCAAGGTGTGCAAGGGGTGATAAAGCAACTCTTCGTGGAGAGGCTTCTGGACTTCCTAAAGGAGGACGCATACCCTGAGGACGTTACCAGCAGGATAGTTTCTGGGATAAACGCTAGAGGTATTGCGTTCTCCAAGGACTCTGGTGTGTTGTCTGGCAATTACTTTTTAGTACCCTTCCTCGACTACTTGGGATTCAAGGTGGAACAGTACAAAAGGGACGGAGAGAGCGTCTCCTACAAGGACGTGCTCTTGGTGTTCCAGGGGAAGGCAGATGAGCTGTTGTCTGTGGAGAGGTTAACGTTGAACTTGTTGGGAAAGCTCTCCGGGATAACTACAGCCACAGCCACCATGGTGAGGTTAGCTAGGGAGGTGAACCCAAGCGTCAAGATTGCTGGCACTAGGAAAACGACCCCGGGACTGAGGCTTTTCGAGAAGTACGCCATAGAAGTGGGAGGAGGAGACCCGCACAGGTTTAACCTAGCAGACGCCGTGTTAATCAAGGACAACCACCTCGCCCTCCTGGGGAGCATAGAGGAGGCGGTAAGGAGGGCCAAGGCCATAAGCTTCACCAAGAAGGTGGAAGTAGAGGTCTCCAGTTACGAGGACGCCCTTAGAGCTTACAAGGCAGGGGCAGACGCAATACTTGTGGACAACTTAAAGCCTGACGAGATAGTGCCAATAGTGAACGAACTGAAGGGAAAGCTAATAATTGAGGCGTCCGGGAGGATAACTCCCGAAAACGTCAAGGACTACGCGAGGACTGGGGTAGACGTAATCTCCAGCGGTTACATAACGCACTCCGCTAGGTCACTGGACTTCTCCATGGACGTGGAGAGGGCCTAAGAACAGTTTGTCCCTACGCTATGCTCAAAGCCGTGTGAAGTACTTAGCCCTTCAATCTTGAGGTAGCCCCTTAGAAGTCCAACGGCGTTGAACTTGCCTAGATAGTCGTCTAAAGTCTTTTCCCACCATTGAATCAACCCCGCCAGTCGGCAACCGCCTTTGCCGAGTTGACTAAAGTTATTGTGCGTTAAGGAAAGCCCTTTTCGTAAACGCATTTAACCCCCAGAGGAGATTAAGGCTCATGCTAACAGAAGAGATGTGGAACTCGATCTCGGACGTATACTCAGCAATAATGTCCCATCCCTTTCTAAGGGAGCTCGTGGAAGGTACATTACAAGAGGAGAAGTTCAAGTACTATATTGCCCAAGACTACCTCTACCTCAAGGAGTTCAGCAGGGCGCTCTCCGTGCTATCAGCGAAGGCCCCAGAGGACCAAGGAGCTGTCTTTGCGGAGCACGTGACTCACGTCATGAACGTGGAGAGGGAACTACACCAGTACTTCATCTCTAAGTTGGACATCAAGACTGTGCCTCCCTCACCTACAAATCTGCTCTACACCTCCTTCCTCCTATCCACTGTGTACTCGAGGCCTTACCACGAGGGGGTCTCTGCTGTTTTGCCTTGCTACTGGATATATATGGAGGTAGGGAAGGAGCTAAAGAAGCGGGGCTCGCCAAAGGAGGAGTACCAGAGGTGGATAGACACGTACGGCGGGGAGGAGTATGAGAGGGGAGTTAGGCAGGTCCTAGAGATAGCGAACTCCTTTAAGCTCGCGGATGAAGAGAAAAAGGAGGCAATAAAGAAGTTTAGGCTTGCCTCTATAATGGAGTACATGTTCTGGGACTCTGCTTACAAGCTGGAGGGCTTTCCATTTTCCATTTAATATTTAAGCCAGCTGTAGCTGGGTAGCCTTTAATCCTTCTCCCAGTTTCACAGGTTCGCCTAGCTTGTACAACACCCTCTCCAGTGTAGCTATTGTAGCTATGGCGTCGTTCTCGTTAACCCACCCCATGTGCCCTATCCTGAAGTACTTCCCAGCCAACGCGGGGTGCACTCCAGGGGCAAGCTCTATGCCGCTGTTGTTCATTTCCTGGAGAACTTGGGCAGGGTTTACCTTCTTAACAAGGACCCCGGTCACGGTGTTGCTGTAAGCCTCTGGTCTCTTGGCCACTATAGAGAGGCCCATCCCCTCTATTCCCGCCCTTATGGCTTGGGATATCCTCGCGTGCCTCTTGACCCTGTTCTCTAAGCCCTCCTTTTCAATGAGCTGGAAGGACTTGGCCAACATTAAGATTAAGTGGACTGGAGGAGTTGCGAAGTAAGATCCCTTGCCCTCCTCCATTGACCTCATCACGGGTAGCCAGTTCTTCAAGTTCAAGTAGTAACCAGCCACAGAGTCGTCGCTCAGCCTATTTACCGCGTTTTCCGAGAGCATTAACAAGCCAGCTCCCGGTGGAGTACCAAGGGCCTTTTGGCTCGCTGTTAAGAAGACGTCTATGTTCTCTAGCTTAGTTTCCTCTGCGGAGACGCTGGATACGCCGTCTACTACGATTAAGTCCACTAAACTCCTCACCCTTTTGGCAACCTCATATATTGGCTCCCTTATTCCAGTGCTCGTTTCCACGTGGGTCATAGTCACGGCAGTGTACTTCTCCCTCTTAAGCTCCTCCTCTATTATGTCAGGGCTGACGTAGTCGCCTGGCTCAGCCCTTAATACCTTCACTGTCACGGGGTACCTAGAGAGGATTGCCTCCCACCTGTCGCCGAAGACCCCGTTTGACACCACGAGGACCTTGTCCCCCTTCCTCAGAAGGGAAGTGACGCTCTCCATGGCAGAAGTCCCTCCTCCTGGGATTATGAAAGGCTGGTCGTTGGGTTTAGCGTTGAACAATCTCCTCATTGCCTTGAGCGAGTACTGAAAAGCTTCCACGAACTCCCTTGAGGTGAAGCCCACGTCTCCCCTAAGTCCCTCCTTGAGGACGTCAACGTCTATGGTGACGGGGCCCACGTGCATGAGTATTTTTCTCGTCATAGGGTAGAATTGTGTTCAAGGATTAAAAATAGTTCAGTATCCTACGTAAGGTATGCCTCTACCGTAGCCAAAGGCTAGGAGTAGTGCCACGGTCACGAAAAGCACAACGATCAGTCCCCACGCCACGTAGTCAGCCTTGGTGTACTTCACCTCCTTCATGTAAGTCCTCCTAGGAGTGGAGTTAAAGGCCCTAGTGTCCGCAGCTATGGCTGTGTACTTGGCTCCTTTCATGAGGAATATCAAAGTGGGCACTAGTCCGTATAGGCCAGCTATTAACACGTAGAAAGGCCTCAGAAAAGAAGGTTTCCCGTAACCAAGCCCCCTCATGAGCTGTAGCTTAACTACAGTATCTAGGGTATCGAATATTCTAGGAACCGTCCTCATGGCAACGGTCAAGGCGAAGATGAAGGGAAGGGGGAACTTTACCTTAGCCAAGTACCTCATTAAATCGGAGGGAGTTGTGGTTAGTATCAATAGGAGGCCGGCTAGCATCGGGGCCGTAAACCGGAAGGTTATTTGGAAGCCGTAGTAAAGGGCTTGGAGAGTCAAGTAGGGCTCGTACCCTGCAAAGCTAAAGTAACTTGGCCACACCCATATCACGTTGAGCGTATTGGTGTTAAATGCCATTTGAAGGACGCTATAGGGGGTGTAAAAGGCGAACCCCGTAGAGACTCCGAGGATTGAGGAAAGCAAGAGGTAGGAGACGTATAGGACTTTCCTCTTGGCCTCGTTCAAGGTAAAGAAGAGGGACCAGAACACCAAGGTTAGAATTGCCCCAAACCACCAGATAGTTAGGGAAACAGCCACCGTTGTGCTTATTACGATGATCAGCTTGGTTAGTGGGCTTAGCTTGTATAGGATGCCTTCCCCACTTTCGAACCTAGTAATGTGTAGAAACCCCCTTATTCCCACGAAGGCTAAGATTATCACAATGGGCCCGGTGGCCCCAAAGAGGAAAATGAACCAGCTTATCGCCAACTCCACTAAGGGAGGCAAGTTTGGCTGTTGGAAGACGAAGTTCACTTTCACCACCTCAACAGGAAGTCCGAGGGGGGCTCAACGCCGTATTTGTGGGATACCTTGAAGACGTCCTCTGGTTTGCCGTTGGCTACAACCTTACCCTCGCTCATGACCACTATCCTGTCCGCAAACTCGTAGGCGAACCTTGAGTCGTGAGTCACCACAACTATTGAGTACCCCTTGTCTGTCAATTCCCTTAGCTCCTTCCCTAGCGTCATCCTGTTGTAGAAGTCCTGCCCAGAGGTAGGCTCGTCCATGAAGAGTACCTTAACCCCTGAGGCGAGGACTGACGCCATGGCAACCCTTCTTCTCTGTCCCATGCTTAGCAACATTGGATCCTGCTTTCTGTATTCCTCAAGCCCGAACTCCCTCAAGTACCTCTCCACCACCTGCTTGAACCCCTTCACTCCCCTCTTCTTTAAGGAGAACGCTATCTCGTCCTCAACCTTGGTTGTCACTAGGATCAGATCAAAGGACTGGGGAAGGTATATGAAGTACTTCCCTCTGTACCATATTGGCCTCCTTATCAGCTCCTCTCCCTCAAATACTATTGAGCCAGTAACCTTTAGTTCGTCTCCGGTAAGCCCTGCTATTGCCTTTAGGAGCGTTGTTTTCCCTGCTCCGTTCCTACCCATTAAAGCTACTAGCTCCCCCCTCTTGACCTCTATGGAGGCGTCCACCAACTCCCTGTCCTTTGCGGTCACTTTTATGCTTGCAGACATTATGGGAGGGTCTGCGATCTCCTTCCTCTTAGGGGTCTCTAGGGCAATCTTCCCCTCCTTTATTCCCTTCTTCACAGCCTCGAAGTCCGGCCTCGGAAGCTTTAGCTTCCTAGAGAGGACAAAGTAAGACGGGACCTCTACCCCAGCCTCCACCAGCGTCTCCACGCCTTCTATTATTTCCTCCTTCCTCAAGTCTAGGGCAATCCTCCCCTTGTCTATCAAGATTACCCTGTCCACGAAGGGGAGGACTCTCTCAACCTTGTGCTCCACCACTATCATAGTCTTCTTTCCCTTTAGTTCCCTCAAGGTAGCAAAGACGCTGTTAGTTCCCTCAGGGTCTATGTTCGACGTGGGCTCGTCTAGGATCAGGACCTTGGGCCTCATGGCTAGGACTGACGCTAGTACCGTCCTCTGTAGCTCTCCTCCAGACAGATTAGTGGTTTCCCTCTTAGCTAAGTGCTCTATCCCAGCTATTCTCAGAGCCTCTGACACTCTCTCCTTTACCTCCTCTGGGGGGAGGCCAAGGTTCTCGGGACCAAAGGCCACCTCTTCCTCCACTAAGTAATTGACCACTTGACTTTCCGGGTCCTGCAGGACTGTCCCCACTACCGTAGATAGCTTAGACATGGGAGTCTCCTTTACCTTGTTGCCCATTACGACTACTTCTCCCCTGAGCTCCCCGGAGATCATGTGGGGGATGACGCCGTTTATGCAGTTAACTAACGTTGACTTCCCAGAGCCAGATTTCCCAACCACGAGGACGGACTCGCCCTCCTCTATGTACAGCTCGTCCACTGTTATTGAGGGCTTAGAGGAGCCTAAGTAAGAAAAAGAGAGTCCCTTTATCTCCACGGCGTACATAATATTTTACACCTGTACAGCTTTCTGTACTCTATTTGATGCCAAACCCGCTAATATTCCTATTACCACGTCTCCGGGGATAAATGATATCAAATCGTATATTATCCTTGACCAATTTACTACTCCACCGTAAAGAAAGGGCTTAAAGAACGCACCGTAGAAGATGGGGTCTGGGAAAGCCCAGAGGAAGCCTATTATTCCTCCCTCAATCGCCGCCAGCGCTACGACCTTTGACGTGCTCCCCGTTACCCCTATTCCAAAGATCTTTCCCCCGGTTATGGCTATGCCCAGATCGACGAAGAGGCCGTAGGTCAAGGACTCGTATATGAAGTACATTGGCTCCCCTGAGAATCCGTAATGGAAGAGGTCGCTGAAGAAGTTAAAGAGAAAGAGCGTTATCATGCCTGCTCCAACCTTCCTCACTAGTGCAGCTACTATAAAGACTATGAATAACCTGCCCCAGAAGCCGACGTCGATGAAGTTGGAGAGGCCAGATGGCACTGCCCTGCCTATTATTGCTCCTATGATGAACTCCCAGACGTAGGCTGCAGCAGCGCCTATTCCAATGTAAACCCAATCTACTGTCTTAAAGGCCTTTAGTCCTCCGTTTCTTTTTCCAAGTATGATAGCAATTGCCAAAGCGAAAACAAAGTACGCTATTATTACTTCAACTGGGATCTCTCCTGGCCTGTTTAAGTAGCCGCCAATTCCATTAAATCCCATTTTACCTCTGTAATCATTTTATTGTAGTAAAAATAAACTTTTGCTATATAGTGAATATAAAGTATATAGAAACATGGAGACTATTTATCCCTAAAAAGCAAAAACGCTTACCGTGGATATTATGCGCAAGCGTGGACGCTAAGGATTTACATTAGGCTAATGATAGGCATGTACTCTAAATAGGTCTAAATAGAATAAAGTTATTATATAGGAAAAGTATATTTATTTTTAGAGATAATCAAAAGCTAGGTAAAAATGGCTTTTAACGGGATCGGAGGGTATTTGAACAAGCCAGGAGAAATACCGTTTGAGTTTGTTGTAGCTTATTTTATCGTAATGCCAGTCGTAATATTTCTTCTAGCAAAGAGGAACGGAAGCCTCAAGTCCTTTAAGACGGTAGATTGGGTTTACATTGGTATAGGCGCCGCTGCAGCTACTGCATGGGAGTTCTTTGTTGGACCAATACTTGATCGCGCGTTTCCTCAAAGTCTGTCCGCCTACGTTGCCTTTGGTTTCTGGGGCAGAATGTTCATACTCCTCGTTGTGGCAGCCCTAGTGAGGAAGCCGGGAGTAGGTATTGTTTCGCTCTTCCTGTTTGACGTCTTGGCAGATCTCTTCCACTACGGCTTTGGAGGACAGCCCCTCTATTTCATCTACGAATCTCTAACCTACGGCGCCTTCATAGATCTAATGATAGCCATTACTAGGGGACACATATTTGGGCTAGGGCTCAACAGCCATCAGACCGCGTTGGCGGTGCTAGAAGGCGGAATAATAGGGTTCCTATGGTCCATACCGGAGCCAATTCTCTACGAGGCGTTCCTGAGGTCTTTCATTTACGGGGCAATAGTGGATTGGCAAAAGGTGATTTTCGACCTAGTTACAGGTATTCCTGGCACAACGATAGTTGGAGCAATTGGAGGTCTTTCGTCGAACAGAGTAGGAAGGGCGGTGCAAGTGTAAACTAAAATGTCTCGAATAGATTTATCTAACTCTTGGTAGCCTCTATTTTATGCGAAAGTACTGGGCATTCCTTGGCCTCTTTCTGGTTCTATCTTTGGCGGTAAAGGTATTAAGTGAACCAAATGTTCCATTTAACGTTGAGCTGTTTGAGTTGATTAACTATCATCAAGCGTCGTTCTTGAACCCAGTAATGATATTCCTCTCATTATACGGGAGGGAGTACGTGTGGATACCGTTGACCGCTGTTCTACTTGTGTTCAAGAGGACTAGGAAGATAGCCATAACCCTAGCAGCTTCCTTTGTATTAGCTATAATACTGGGCGAAGCGTCAAAGTACTTGTTCGCTCAGCTTAGGCCCTTCTATTACGTCCACGCTAACCTCTTGGTACCAGAACCACACGACTACTCATACCCCTCGGGTCACGCACTCATTGTGGGAGACGGAGCAGTTGTACTCATGTCAACGTCTCCCAAGTGGCTTTGGATACCCATGCTAGTAGAGGCGCTACTAGTGAGCTACTCCAGGGTGTACGTTGGAGTACATTGGCCAGCAGACGTGCTAGGCGGGTGGTTGCTGGGGGTTTGGACAGCGCTCTTCTCCGTGGATATGGAGAGGAGGGGCTTGCTCAAGGGAATAGAGAAGGCGCTTAAGGCGGAGTAACTGCTTAACAAGTGAGCCCTTTCCCGCGCTTCCCGCGCTTAAGAGCGAGTTCAAGTTGCGTAGCTTACCTTTTCACCTTTTATGCGCCTACACATAATTTATATATTTACGTCTGCATAAATTGGGTATGTACCAGCCACCCTACAACCCCTATGGTGCGAACCCTTACGGCAGTCCCAACTGGGGAAACCCGAACATGCAGTTTTTGATGTGCCAGCAGTCTTCAGGCCTAGGCGGGAAGACGCAAGTGATCCCCGTCAATTACCCAATAAACCTGCAGTACGTAGCGCAGGAAGTAGTTATGTTCCTTATGGGTCAAGGCTTTCAAGCTTTTCCGATGGTTGCTCAGAACATGGCAGTAATTCAAGCCCAACACTCAAGTCTCCTAGGCACGCTTACTGACAGCAACAGGGCCTATACGATAAAGATATGTCAAGGCCCAGGGGTTGTCGTAGTTGAGACTGGCATATCTAACCTCCTCCAAGACCTCCTTGTTGCTGGCGGGACAGTGTTCTTAACGGACGAAGTGCTCCACAGCAAATTACTTACAGCAGCTGGAGGAGGCCTCGACGCATACGAAATCTACAAGGAATACGCCCAAGAGGAGCAGTTACTTAACATGATAACAATGCTGATAGTCAATAGTCCTCCAGCTTATCCTCAGGGATACGGTCCCCAACCAGGGCAACAAGCCCCATACGGTCAGCCCTACCCACAGCAGGGGTATTATCAACCTCAGCCCTACCCCCAGCCTTACTCTCAGCCCTACCCACAACAGCCCTACCAGCAACCACCACAGATTCCCCCAACACAGCCTCAAGCTTCGCAAGCCCAGAGCCAGAACGTCCAGCCAGCGTCGCAACAGACGCAGAGACCTCAAGTTAAGAAGGTAAAGTGCTGGAAGTGTGGGACTGAGAACGACGAGGGAGCGAAGTTCTGCTACAACTGCGGCGCCTCGTTACAGCCAATAAAGTGCCCCTCTTGCGGTGCCATAAACCAGCCTGGGGCAAAGTTCTGCTATAACTGCGGTGCGAAACTCTTGGAGCCTCAAGCCTCAAAGCAGTAGCTTAGTCCGTTTTTGAGCACTTCTGGAGAAAAACCGAAAAGGGCCACTTTCCTTTCTTTGTGTCCCACGTATATGCCGAGGAGGAGCTTGACTACAACCTTGTGGGCGTCACTCTGCCCCACGATCCCGTCCAGCTCTTTACAGCCCAAGGGGATGAAGTACTTGAACATGGTGTCCACGCGGGTGAGGTTCTTTAAGCTCACTGCCATCCTACAGAACGTTACTACCCTCCTGAAGGCCTCGTCGCTCAACTTCTTCCTGCAGTTCTTGAGCACTGTGTCGTTTATTACGTCGCCCGCTGTTACGTAGGGGCCTACCTTGAAGTCTGGGGAAGGGAGAACCTCGACGTCGCTTGAGATAATGATTAGTTCCAACTCGTTTAGGTCAAAAGCCTCGGAGAACGTGGATCTAAGGTTCTGCCTAAAGGAGGACTTAGAGCTGTTCGCCCAGACCAGCATAGCTATTGCGTACTTCTCCTCAGCTTGCAGTATGGAGGAGGACTTAGTCTTGGCCAAAAGTTCTAACACTTCTCTCTTTACGTCCTCTGCGGTAAGTCCCACATATGTAGATTCGAGCCAGAGAATATAAAGTAGGGTTTAAATCGCGATAACTTTCAGAACTACTGTCTATTTCACCTTTCAAAACTCGGCAAACTCATCATCGATTCCAGATTGTAGCGTAAGGTTAAAAATCAGACGCTGGCGAAGTCATCACAGCTCAGGAGCATGATCGCTCATCACGTGATGTCATAGGAGAAAGGACGCGAAATAGCCCTTTCTCCTCAGAGCGGAGAGTAGAAACTCCCTCTTCTTCACTTTCTCCGCAAGAGGACAGTCAACGCACTCCTTAACCTCGTCTGACCTCTCGTATACCTTAGAGTACCAGAAGGATATGGGGTCTATCACGGATATGACGTTATTGTTCACTCCCTTAACCATTGGCAAGTCAAGGGGGCCCATGGAGTGTAGCTCTATGACGTCCTTCAGCACCTCCCTCCCGTTGCTCTTGGAAAGCAGGAGGTTTACGAAACCGCTCATTGCCTTGTCGTAGTCCTCTAACTTTAAGCTCCCATCCCTGGAGGTTAGGGTAAAGGAGGAGAAGACGTAGTCGTTTACCCTGAACTTGCCCTCCTTGTGGGTTGCCACTATGTCCACGCTCTGGAGCTCTACAATTTCCTGTCCCTTTACGAAGAAGCCTACATACAGCCCGTTGTTCTTATGGGGGAAGGAAAGGAACTCCACGGTCTCCGTCCTCACAGTGCCCTTACTGCTCAAGGACAGGAATCTCCCTACGCTCTTATTCATCTCCACGTTCATGAACTTTCCCTTGCCCTTTGTCTCTTGGTGAACGAAGATCGCAGTAAAGAAAGTGAAGGATCCCTCTGTGCTAAAGGGGTTCCCTAGTTTTGGGTCGAGCTTAACCGTGGAGAGGACTGAGTAAAGCGATTTGGCGTCCAAGTTTACAGGGGTTTTGGTTCCGTCAACCTTAACCGGGGCCTTTACTACGAAGTCCACCTCTACAGTCCCGCCTACCTCGGGAACGAATGAGAAGAGCTTCCCGTTGTCCGTTATGAGGGGGATTAAGTGGTAAAAGCTGGGGAGAGACTTCAGCTCCCTTACCTTTTCTTCCAAGTTCACCTCCTCTTTTTCCCTCTTCTTCCCCTCCCTTCTTGGCTCCCTCTTTGGCACGCACTCGGGGAACATTGCTGCATTGGAAAGCTTCAGTTCCACTACGTCCTTGCCTATGGCTTCCTTTACCTCGTCCAAGAACTCCAGGATTGCTCTGTGAAAGGTGGTCTTGTTGAATTCCTTCCTAAAGTGCTTGACTTCGCCGTCGCTTGTACAAACGTAGGCGGAGAAGGAGAACTCGTCCTCCTTGGTCAATATAATTGGCACGTTGTCTTGGGTCACCAGAACTGCAACTGAGCCGTTTTCAGCGTGCTCTACGATGAACGAAAGGGTCTCAAACGGGTTCATTACAGATAAGGCAACTTTCGTAAAATTAAAGCGTTTATTTCGCTATCTCCTTTCTGTTCTCCCTCACGTCCTTACCTTGAAACTCCTCTTGAATCTCCTTTATTGTCTTCATGGTCTCCCTAAGTACCGCGTCCCTCACGGGCTCCTCATATATGGACTTTGCTACTACGTCTATTCCCAAAATGTACGTGTTTAGGGTGGTCTCCAGGACCTTAATCGACGGCTCGTCCAATAGGACGTCTACCTTCTTCTTTATGTTCTCCTTAAGCCTTGGGATCACCACTTCAGGATCTAAATCCTTTGGGACTTCGTACCTTGTGCGAACCTGCCTCTTCTCCTCCGCGCTGTGTATAAATATGGCAGCCTGTACCATTACGCTGTTAGGTATCTTCAGGATCACTTTTTCGTCTGTGTATATTACCGTGTAAAGTAAGGTTATGTCAATAACCTGTCCAGTGTAACCCGGTATGAGGAAGTCGTTAGAGAAGAACTTGGGAGGATAGGTTGGCGCTATCAGTCCGTATTGCCACGTGGAAACTGTTATCCTATCTCCCACGTGGTAGGGCCTTGAGAATACCAGCATTATTCCGCCAAAGACGTTGGAAAGGACTGTCTGGGAGGCCAAACCTAGGACTAGCCCTGCAAAGCCCCCTGCCGCTAAGGCAGCTGTGATGCTTACCTTAATTAAGATAAAGAAGCCTATAAACGCGATCACGTAGCCCAAGAGCTGCGCCACAAAGGCAACGTTGTTGGCGTTTGACGCCCCAATTAGCCTGCTCGCCCTCCTCTTGATAAGCGACGAGATGAGTTGCGTCACCAGTATGGTTCCAATTATCCAAACTCCCGCATACATGTAGAGGAGGTAGTCTGCTGGGATAACATGTAGGAAACTGAGAGCTAAGAGGCCTAGGCCAATTACCACTGCGCCTATTATGGTCGTCAAGATGAGCGCTATAATTTGCCTTTCCGATAGCCTTTGCATAGAAGTGTTATTAGTTGACTGGTAATAAACGATCTTTAGAATTAATCTGTAATTACGTTTTAATTATGAAGAAACCCTGTTAAGGGTGTAGTGAACAAAGTTGTTTGCAAAAGTTGTCGAGAGTGAATTAACCGTTTTAAGGTCTTTTAAACCGATTGATATCTAAACTCCCAGCGATGTTAAAAGCTCGTAGGCTGTGTAGCCCAAGGAGATCAAGGAGATTGCCAAGTTGAATGGCTTCTCTACCTTACTCGGCACTAGGTTCACCAAAGAAAGTACCAGTAGGGAGACAAAGGAAGACGCTACGAACGCCAGAAGTATTAACGCTGAGTAAGCAATTTCCCCGCTCGCCAACGCTATAGTTAACGATAATACCTTGGATGGGGTTAGCACTAGGGCACCTTGAAGTAGGCCTAAACCCTTTGGCTCCACCTCTATCTCCCTTCCTATTAACGAGGCCCACAGGAAGACCACGCTTACCGCCATTCCAACAGCATATGAGCCTATAGCGATGGCCCCCTTGGCCCAACTGAAGGACAGTATGACGATGGCAAGTGGGAGGGCTATCACCAGGAAGCCTGCAGTGTGGAAAAGCGCAAAGGAGATCACCTTGGAGAACCTCTTCAGCATCCTGGTCATTACCACGTGATCGGGATCTAAGCCGTGGCTTAGCCCTAGGATTACCACGATTGCCAGAGACTCTAGGAGCTGAAACGGCATGCCATCACTTCTCTTTAGGGGCTAAAAAGTTATATTGATACTGTTTTTATTCCTAATTATTACCTTCATTCTTCCCACCAAGGTTTTATTCCAAGATGCGAAGTTTCTTCTATGACAAGGTACGTTATCTTGGGCAATGGACAGCTCACGGTTTTGGCTGACAAGGACTACGTGCTAAGGGAGCTCTACTACCCTTTGCCCACCGACAACCACTTGGTCTTCTCAAAGGTAGGGTTATGGTATAAGGGCAAATTTGCGTGGCTCGATCAACTAAACCCAAGGATATCCTACGAGAGTGATGCACTGACAGCAGTGATAGAGGCGCAGTTTGACGACCTAAAGGTGAAGATAAGAGATGCAGTTGACATGGCCTATCCCATCCTAGTCAGGGAGGTCACCCTGACCCAGGAGGCTACCGTGTTCTTTGCGTGGAACTTCAACGTCTACAACAACAATATAGGGGATACCGCCTTCTACGACCCCTTCACCGATTCCATGGTACACTACAAGAGGGACAGGTGGTTCATGTTCTCCTGTAACCTCCACACCTACCAATACGCAACAGGCTACAAGGAAATAGGTGGCCTGCAGGGTACTTGGAAGGACTGTGAAGACGGGGCACTCTCAATGAACCCAATAGCTCAAGGCTCTGTGGACTTTGCGGTGAGCTTCAAGGCCAACGGCACGTTCTTCTGCTGGCTAGTTGCCTCAAACAACTACGAGAACGCGAGGAGGCTCTCCGAGTACGTGGGGAGGAAGACGCCCAAGGAGCTCATGGGTAGGACCAACAACTATTGGAGAGCCTGGCTCTTCAAGGCCAGAGATCTGGAAGAGGTTGCAAGGAGGTCCTTGCTCATCATAGCAGCCCATTGGCAAAACAACGGCTCAATACCTGCTGCCCTCGACACGGACATAATGAGGTTTAACAGAGACACCTACAACTACGTGTGGCATAGGGATGCTGCCTTCGCCTCAATTACTATGTCCTTGGCTGGGTACCAAGACTTCTCCAGGAACTTGTTTAACTTCAGTAAGTCCCTGCTCTACAGGGGGTTCCTCTTCCAGAAGTACACCTGCGATGGTCACTGGGGAAGCACTTGGCACCCGTGGACCTCTGGCTACATTCCAATTCAAGAGGACGAGACTGCGTTGATGCTCTACGCCGCGTGGGTCCACTTTTACTTGTTTAGGGACGTGGACTTCATAAAGTCGTTATACAGACCAGCTATAAAGGCAGCGGCGGACTTCTTAGCAGGGTACAGGGACGAGGAGACCGGGCTACCCCTCCCCTCTTACGATCTATGGGAGGAGAGGCTAGGGGTCCACTTCTTCACTTCTGCCGCTGTCTACGCAGGGCTTACGGCAGCGGCGAAGTTCGCTGAGTTCTTTGGCGACGAGGAGTACAGGGTGAAGTACTCAGCTGCGGCGGAAGAGGTAAAGAAGGGCCTCGATAAGTTCTTCGTAGGGGATCACTTCGCCAGGAGCCTTCACGACGACAAGGTGGACTCAAGTACGTTGTTAGGGGCAATGCTTGCCCTAGACCCTAAGGACGAGAGGGTAAAGGTCAACAGGAAGAAGGTAGAGGAGGTCTTAAACGTAAACGGTGGAATAGCTAGATATGAGGGGGACTGGTACTTGAAGGAGGACGAGAGGCCTAACGCGTGGTTCATATCAACCTTATGGCTTGCACAGCACTACGCGTTCGAGGGGAACCCAGAGATGGGGAAGAAGTACTTGGAGTGGGTGCTGAAGAACTCCCTCAGCACTGGGGTGATCCCAGAACAAATTTCGCCTTCAGGCAACTACCCCTCAGTCTCTCCCCTAGTCTGGAGCCACGCAGAGCTCATAAGGACGATCTACTACTTAAAGAAAGGTTTCAATAGGTTTATTTAATAGCATAACAAAAGGAATTTCATGAAATGGGTGCCAGTTGTAATAATTTTTGCCACGCTTTTCTCCTTAGGTTACCTGCTGACTGGGTACCTAGTCGACTCCGCCTTACTGGGCGTCTTGGGTTCCTTGTTTTACTTGTTGAGGTCTGGGGGGAAGAAGTACGTGGACTCCGTGCCCTATGCACCGCTAATAGCCTTTGCTCTCTCCTCCACCTCCGTCGCCTTAGCGCTTATCTCCTTGGTGGTGAAGGTATTAGTAATCGCTGAGGCCTTCGTGTACTCCTTTCTCGCGACCATTACCTTCGTATCAGCCTCAATGGTTGTGGGGTACTTAAGGAGGGTAAAGGGATAGTCCCTCCATTTCAGCCTTTAGTAGTTCCCTGAACTTATGGGGCTCAAGCTTGTTCCTAATGCCCTTTAACGCTATACCTATCCCTACCCTCTCCTCTCCCCTCGCTAAGTGGTACAACTCCTCGAGGAGGGCTACGTTTAAACCCCAAACCCTCCAGACGGCGTAGGGGAACGCGTGCTTCTCTATCGACAAGTACCTCTCCGCCAAGGGGTTTGTTGACCTCGAAAGCGACTCCTCTCCTCCATGGAATACCTCTCCTCCAGAGAAGTAGAAGGCGTCAAACCCCTTCCTAATGGCGTGGAGGGCTATTACGCTTTCATTGTAGCTCCCCCTCAGCGAGTACTCGGGCAGTTGGAGCCCTTGGTAGACTTCCCTTTTAATGCTCATGTTTACCCCGGCTATGGCAAGCGTCTTCTCGTTACCTATGTGCTCTCTCCTGTCCACTGAAAGACCGGTCTTGGTTAAAAACCCCGTGTACTCCTTGAACTTAGCGCAATACTCCTCCATGTAGATTGTGTGACTTAATCTCTGGAAGAGGGCGTTTGGGTAGTTCTTCCACTTCCTCCCCACGACGCGACCTGTGAGGACCCCAATTCTCTGGTGCTCCTCGTGGAACCTCACGTGGTCCTCCACCCAGTGCTCTGAGGGAATCGCGTCGTCGTCCGTGACAAGGAGGAGGGGGGAGGAGGCCTCCCTTAAGGCAATGTTCAGCGCCTCCTCGTAGTAACCATCCTTTTGTTCTATTGCCTTGTTGTAGTCCTTTGTCCTCAGTTCGCCCTTGTAGATTAAGATTACCTCAGCGTCCTTATACCTTTTCAATCTATCTAGGAGGGAGTAGAGGGAGGGCCTGCAAAGAGTGGGAATAGCTATTGAGACGTTCATATTGGTGTTAGGGAAAAGACGGAAAAATGTTTTTGTTACGAAAAGTTGTAATTACATGCTAGCCACGAGCTGAGGTCAGTAGATCTTCGCGGATAGAGATATAACTTTCTCGCTAGAGAACATTAGTATGCCGTGGATACCTATAAAGTCTGCCGACAAATTGCTCTCTTCCCAGATCCTCAAGCTCCCTGAGGGTAAGGTGCTAAGGGTGGAGAGCTTCAAGGGAGACAGGTGGTTTGAGGTAAAGAGGAACGGGGAGGAGTTCGAGTTCAGCGAACACGGCTACAGAAATGTCGTGTTTAAGGTCAAGAAAGAAGAAGTTAAAGAAACTGTAAAAAGGATAATAGAGGTCGAGTTCCCCAGGAGCCACCAGCTCAGGGTTTCCTTAAGCAGTTAGCATTGAGACGAAGCTCTTTATTGCGTTAACCAAGGACTTCACTAGCCTGTTCACTATGGCCTTATACGCGAATATTATCAAGTACCTTATTCTTATTGTAAGGAGGAGTTCCTTTGCTATCTTCTCCTGCCTCTCAATAATTGCCCTTAAGTTACCGGACACGTAGGCTTTTATGTCCCTAATGAAGGTGAGGAAGTCCCTTACGGCTACCCTTATCTCCAATATACTGTTGGAGGAAAGTATCCTTTCGTACTCCTCGTACTTGCTCCTGAGGAGTGATGCGTTAATTATATCATCAAAATACATGTTATATCTCTTGAGAGGTATTATCATAAAAGGGTGATGAGTTTTCGGGGAGTGAAAGCCGGTGATCGGCTTTCAGCGGGCTGATCCCCCTTTAAACTTAATCCCTTGAATAATATAAGCTACTATAAAGACTAGTTTAATACTGTGAAAGTATAAATCATCATTATGAAAGTTGTAATCTTAGGATCAGGGTTTGCAGGTATTTCGGCTTACTTAAAGAACCCGAGCTCTGTCGTAATAGATAAGGAGGACTACTTCACCTTAACGCACAGGCTCGTGGACGTGGTGGAGAGGGGAGATCGATCCCTTGCCGCGATTCCCTTGCCTAAGAAGTTCCTGAGGGCCAGAGTTAGGGGCGTGGACTTTAAGAGGAAGAAGGTCATTACCAGCGAAGGTGACGTGGAGTACGACAAGCTGATTATCTCCCTCGGTTTCGAGCAGGATACGAGCAAGGTAAAGGCAAGGAACGTGATGAAACTAGAGAACGTGGAGGACGCGTTGAAGATAAGGGAAGCCCTAGGCAAGGCTAAGAGCGTTGCAGTCTTGGGAGGTGGGACTCTTGGGGTCGAGCTATCGGGGGCCTTGGCTAAGATGGGCAAGAAGGTCTTCCTCATTGAGGCGCAGAGGAGGTTGCTGTCCTTCATGAGCCAGGAGTCCTCAGACTTCGCTCTCAGTAGGCTACAAGCCTTGGGGGTGGAGGTAATGCTGAACGCAAAGGTGGATAGCGTAGGAGAGTTGGTGGAGACGTCGTCTGGGAAAGTTAGGGCAGACCTAGTCGTCTTGACTGCAGGCATGAGAGGACCCTCCATAATAAGGGAGATGGGGCTGAGCAACGTAAACAATAGAATGCTAGTGGACGAGTACTTGAGGTCAGTGGACTTCGAGGACGTCTACGGGGCTGGGGACTGTATGACAGTAAGGAACTCGTTTGTCCCTATGTCAGCGCAAGTGGCTGTGCAGTCTGGAGAGAGGGCAATGCTTAACGCCCTAGGGGAGGAAGAGAAGTTCTCCTACAAGCAGTTGGCAGTGATATTGAGGGTAGGGGACGAGTATTTCGGCGACCTCATGGGCAGGTTCGTCAAGGGAAACCTCGCGAGGCTTGTGAAGGACTTTGGGGTGTACAGAGCAGTGAAGATGGTGGAGAAGGCAAGCTTAATTTAACTTGGACGCAATTCTTTTGACATGGAAGTGCTAGTATCTGCTGGTACTTTCTTTTTTCTCAAAAAGGGGATAAAATACAGCGACACTGCGTACGCCCTCCAAACAGGGGGGTGTAAGGCGAAGTGCGCTTTTTGTACGCAGTCCTCCGTTAGCAGGGCAGACAAGGCCTACCTTTCAAGGGTTAAGTGGTACCCAGTAAAAGTAGAGGACGTAAAGGAAAAGCTCTCCTCGTTTAAGCGCTTCTGCCTTCAGACCGTTGTGAAGGATGGCTTCGAGGAGGAGGCGTTGGACATCTTGGGGCAAGTTAACACCAGGAAGTCCGTCACTACCACACCCGTGGAAGAGAGGTACTTATGGGAGATGAAGGAAGTAGGAGTGGACTACCTGGGAGTTGGGATGGACACCACGAGGGGGAACTGGGAGAAGGTGGGAAAGCCCTACTCCTTCGAGAGGTACCTTGAGTTCGTCAAGAGGGCGGTGGAGGTCTTTGGAAAGAGGAAAGTCTACGTTCACTTAGTCTTCGGCCTAGGGGAGGAGAAGGGGGAGTTCGTGGAGCTGATGAAGGAGCTCTACTCTCTGGGGGCGGAGGTAGCGCTCTTTGCCTTCACCCCCGTGAAGGGAACGCCAATGGAGGACCACCCAAGGCCACCTCTTGAGGAGTACAGAGAGATGCAGAGGATAAGGTTTGCCCTCTCAACTGGGGCTAATCCAAGCGAGAAGGCCTACTTCACTTCTGGCTGTCCCTCCTGTGATAGGCCCTTCTACAACGAGGACCCCAGGGAGAAGCCCTACAACATACCCCTAATGGAGGCGAGAAGGCTATGATAGGGGGGTTTGTGATAGACAGGAAATTCTCAGTCCTAAGCCTCACTGGAGGTTCGTGTTCCCTGAACTGCTTCTACTGCTCTGCAAAGTACATAAAGTCTATGCTTTCAGCTCCTACCCCTGAGGAGCTCTACAAGGAGATCTCGAGGTTACACGCCAGAGGGGTCAAGGGATTCCTAGTGAGCGGGGGATTCAACGAAAGGGGAGAGTTGCCCGTCAAGAAGTATTTACCCGTTATGAGAAAGGCTAAGAAGGAGATGGGAGTTATATTTAACGTCCACCCCGGCCTACTAGACAGGGAAACAATAGAGGAGATGCGCGACGTAGTTGACATAGTGGATTACGAGTTCGCCTACTCCACGGGAGCCTACAAGTCGAAGGGAGTGAAGAGGCCTAGGGAGGACTACCTTAAGGTGTTGGAGGACTTGGTAGACTACGGCCCCAAGTACGTTGTCCCACACCTCATGTTGGGGCTGCCTAGCGACTCTGACGAGGAGTTGGAGGACGTGATAAGGCTCGTTGCCTCTTATAATCCCTACTTGATCAACTTCTTAGTGCTCATCCCTACGCCCGGCACTCCATCTAGGCTCTTGAAGCCAATGGACGTGGTAAGGGCATTAAGGCTCATAGAGCTCGGCCACGCGTTAACTGGGGGCAGGACTAGCTTAGGCTGTATGAGACCCTACCAAATCAAGGAGGAGTTAGACAGGGAGGTGGTTAAAAGGGGAATAGTGCAGAGGATAGCCAACCCTCACCACAAGGTAGTCAAGGAGTTCAACCTCCCCCTTTACGACGGTTGCTGTAGCCTACCGGAGGAGTACCTAGGTGAGTTCAAGTATGAGGCTGATAATTGAGGGAGGAAACCCTGGAGAGAGGCAGATGGCGTTAGACGAGGCTATGTTAATCTTAGCTAGCCACAACTTGGTGGAGGAGACAGTGAGGCTCTGGAACTTCTCGCCAACGACGCTTACCATAGGTAGGTTTTTGGCTGTGAGGGACTGGGTAAATGAGGAGGAGAGGGAAAAGCTAGGGATACCGCTAATAAGGAGGTTCACAGGGGGAGGGCCTGCGCTCCACGACGAGAAGGGAGAGGTAACGTGGAGCGTGTTGATGAAGGGCGTTGACGTCGTTGAGGCCTACAGGAGGATTGGCTCAGCCCTAGTTAAGGCCATAGAGCTTCTGGGGCTCAAGGCCGAGTTCTCCCCGATCAACGACGTGACAGTGATGGGCAAAAAGGTAGTTGGAATGGCAGGGGCAAAGAAGAGGGACGCAGTCCTAGTCCACGGCACCTTTATGTTCTCCACCTACCTAGGTTACATGAAGGTGATAAAGTCCCCGGAGGCAAAGGTGAGGGAGAGGGGATCCCCAGAGGGAAGGGTGAGCAACCTGTCCGTTCTCCTGGGCAGTGAAATAAGTAGGAGAGAGGCAGTGGAGGCGTTAATAGAGGGGTTTTCGAGCGCGTTCGAGCTAAGGGACGGGGAGCTAACGGAACTAGAGGTGGAGCTGAGCTCTCAGCTAAAGTTTAAGTACACAAACGAGAGGTGGACTTACTTAAGATGATCTGCGAGAAGATCTTCAGGTCTAGGCAAGGGAAGACAGTGGTGCTGAGGGTGTATTCAGAAGAAGGTAGGATAGAAAAGGTAGAAGTTACTGGCGACTTTTTCGCAGATGAAAACGACATTGAGTACTTGGAGAGAAGCCTAAAGGAGCTAAAGCCAGCAAAGGTAGAGGTTATAGGCGTCGATGTGGATGAGCTCCTAGAAAAGGTGAAGGAGTGTATCTCATAGCTCGCCCTTAAGGCACATCTCTATCTTCTTCCCGTCGTCGTCTGGGATGGGCCTCTTTAGGTTCGCCGGAGCGTTCCTCAAGTACTTGGGCAGTTGTGCTGGGTCCTCCACGAACCTCAACTTATCTAAGATTCCCTTGAGGTCACAAACCCCAGTGACTTCAGGGAATACCTTTACTCTGTGTATGAACATCCCCTTGTTCCTCACAACTTCCTCCGGGAAGACGGGGGTCTCGTCTACGTACCAGTCGCTCTCCACCCTCACCACGCCAACTATCTTCCCTCCGTATGCCTTTGCGTAGTATTTGCTTACGTAAATGATGAGCTTGTCCCCCTTCTTTATGTACTCGCTTAAGTTTGTCTTGTACCCCCACACGCCCTTGGTGAGTATGACGTCCCACATGTCCTCCTGGATGGGGATAAGCCAGTAGGTCATATGCTCTCTTAAGTTGGAAAGGTTATTAAACTTCTCTGTATCAATTTATTGTTCTATCACGGATAATTCAGGGAAATAACGTGGGCCAATAGCGAAGACATGCACGTGAAGGCAAAATCCATTGTGGAAGGACTTTTAACCCTAAATCTTGTCACAAGGGTTAAAGAAGACCTCAAACCTCTACGCGCTAGGTCGTTGACTATGGAAAAACTTACGGCGTGGTCTCAGCTATATAAACCTCATCTTCACTTCTATCTTATGCAGCTTAGAACACACTATGTGTTCACGCTTGGCCTTCTACTCCTGGCCGACTCCTTCCTCTTAAGGAACTTCATCCTTTCCCTCTCCCTTTCCTTGATAGTGTCAATTCTGGCCAACTCGTTAATTGATGGCTTAGGTCATAGAGAGCTTCACACGCCAAAGGGAGACATAATAACTAGGACACCGCTGACTCACACTTTTCCGAGAAGCGTCGTCTGGGGGGTAATTTCCTCTCTCCCCCTAGTGGCGTCAATTTACTACTTCAATACCCTGCAGTACGAGCCCAGCGCGTTCAAGTTGATAGCCCTCAGCTTAGTGGACGGTGCAATAGCTGGGCCCTCCCACCTAGTCCTAGACGTGTTTACAGAGAAAGGGGTCTTCGTCAAGAGGGAAGGTAAATGGAGAAGGTTTGCCTTGGCTCACTTTTCATACAGCAACCCTTTCGCTAATGGCGTAGCAATAGCGGTGGGGTTAGTTATGATTTACTTAGCGTTTTCAGTGGGACGCCCCTGAACGTCAGCGTATGACGAGTTTGTATAATCCTAATAGTTTGCGAGAAGTAGTTCAAAGGATCTTAACTAAGTAAGACGGGAAAAAGAAAGGGGAGAAAATTTTACCTTAGACTTTCACTTCTTTATTTTTTCCAATAGCTCTTTTGGAGCGTCCTTCTCGCTTACTGCTCCTCTTCCGGTCTTGCCGTTGTCGTCGTAGGTGAAGGATATCATCTTCCCTACTCTCCAGACCTTCTTTATCTTAGAGATGTCCACTTCCTTCTCTTCTCCCTTGTACTTGAACTTTACTTTGGTTGCCATTAATTTCAAACCTTTCGTAAGGATTAATTAAAATTACTATCGAGTTCTAAGTATTACTTTGTGTAGTAAAGTAATTATTAATACCGATCTTCGTTTACTTGTCTAAGTAAATACACACGTGAACATTACATCATCGATATTACTTAGTCACGTAAATCTTAAATACTCCCCAAATTAAGTATGGTTGTGTCAAAGAGGACAATCTTCGTAAGAGAAAGTTCCGGTCTAATAAAGCAAGTCAACCTCCTAGACGCTGTAATGTTGAACATAGGCAATATGTCAGCTGGGGTAGCTCTCTTCGAGTCCATATCTCCTTACATTAATTCCCAGAACAACCCAACCATAGGAGGACCAGGAGGAGTCCTGTGGATCGCCTCGCTAATAGGTCTAGTGTTAGCTATTCCCCAGCTTATATTGTACACAACGCTGAACAGGAGGATAGCGAGGACCGGTGGAGATTACGTGTGGATATCGAGGTCGTTGAGCGGTGGGATAGGGGCCACAATGGCGATTGCCCTCATGATCGAGAGCTTAGCTTACTTCGCGTTAGTGGCGTTCTTCTCGGTGTCCTCAGTTAACGCTGTGCTCTGCACAATAGGGGGAGTGGACCACTCCTCTACCCTCCTAAGCTTGGCAAGTAACGTTTTCGTAAATCCCTACGGCAACCCTACCCTCTTCCAGAAGGCCATATTTTACCTAATAGGTGCGGTGTTCTTCGGGCTCATAATAGCCTTGAACGTCTTTAGGGCAAAGTGGGGCTACAACGTGGTCACCGCGCTGGGCATATTCTCCTTCGCGACCCTAGCAATAGCGATGGTGGTCATAGCTGCCTCTTCTCCCTTCCAACAGAGAATTGAGCCTTTCCTCTCAGCAGAAGGAATATCAGTTCCCCAAGTGCCCTATGCGATCGTGCCAAAGGTGAATTGGGCTTACACCTTACTGCTACTACCCATCTTTGCCCTCTACACCTACCCGTGGATGCAGGCGGGACCAGCGGTCTCAGCAGAGTTCAAGAACACCCAGAAAGTGGCAAAGCTGAACTTACTAATAGCTCTGGCCATCACTGGATTCTTCGTAACTGTGGGCTTCCTGGAGATGGACGCAGTTGCTGGGTACTACTTCAACTACTACGCGTATGGTACATTTGTCTACAACTTCTGGGACGTCGCCATAGCCCTAGCCTCAAACCCGGCACTGCAGTGGCTAATAGGCCTTGGGGCAATAGTGTGGAACTTCTACGTCCTGTCCTACGGCGTTATAGTCTTCTCTAGGTACATATTCGCCCTCTCCTTTGACAGGGTCTTACCGGAGAAGTTATCTGAGGTCAACAAGTACGGCTCCCCTGTGTACGCTCACCTCTTGGACTTGATAGTTACCTTAGGCCTGCTCGCGATTCCAGTGTTCTCCACCTCTGCTGCCGTTTCCCTGTACGGTGCAACAATACTGGGCGCGCTCTACTTCGCCGTTGTCAGCGTCGCTGGACTAGTGTACGGAGTCAAGAACAACCTCAGGGTGTTGCAGGTAGCAGGTGGAATATCCGCTGTGTACTTCGCCTTCCTGACCTACGAGGCCGCGGTGAACCCTGTGTTCGGCTTCTTCAGTGAGGTGGACGGAGTCCCCTTAACGATAATATTCGTGGTAGGCGTACTGGTCTTGGGAGCGTTAGTCTACTTGTACTCAAAGCATCAGAACGCGAAGAGAGGTATAGACATATCCCTAGCGTTTAAGGAGATCCCGCCAGAGTGATTTTTATTCCTCAAGTCCCCTTCCTTTTTTATGGAAATCCTCAGAGACCAACTTAACTGGAAGAACCTTTCTCTACCGTTGATATTTCTAATAGCTTCTTTGAACCCCTTTACGGAAGAGGCAGAGTTTCACGAGCAGTGGCTCTTCATGACCACCCATTACCTCCTCTACATAGCGGGGTTCTTGATAGGGCTAAAGGCCATCAGGGGTCCAATAATATTTCTTCTCCCAGGAATTGCGTTGCCGGTCTTCTGGCACGTTCCCCCTTTCTTTGCCCTCGCTGGGGCCTACCTACCGTGGAGAGTGGCAAACGACTTGACTCTCTTCCTAGCTGGAATATCAGCCGGGATGACTATATACAAGCTGAGCAACGTGATAAAGATCCTGCTATTTGTTCTCTGGATGAGCGCTGACAGCGTTCTCTCAGTAGTGCTCATCGTTGGGATTCCAGCCTACTCAGATGAGGCCTACTCCTTTTCTCCCTTCCCAGTTTCCCAAGAGCCCATCACTGGCCTAGTGATGTTCGGCATAATGACCGCAGTATTCGTTTACGTGGTCGTTAACTTGGTGAAGTCAATATTTCACATATAATTTTATAACGTCGTCAGACAGAATAGACATTGCATGTCGTTATTTAAAAAGAAGGAGAAGATACATCACGTAAACCATTTGCCAGAAGCGATGAGGAAGGCCATAAAGACCCTCATCGATTCCTCAATACCCGACGTAGCAAAGGCCTACGGTTTTTATTACTTGACCCCTAAGATAGGCGAACCATTCTTTGTTCCCTTCTCTGAACTTGACGGTAAGTTCAAGGACACTAGGCAGGCGTATGAAACTATCCTCACGGAGCTGAGGCTGAGAAGGGAGGAGGCCATGAAGAAGTTCAGGGAGTGGTATCCCAACGCCAAGGAGATAGAGCACTTTCGCTTTACTTTCTACTCGTACGTGAACCCAGAGGAGGGGATGGACTTCGGAATAGGGGCAAACCCCTTAGCGTCCCTTCCGGAAGGCGAGTTCAAGGTCGGAGAAGTGGCTGACTGGGTCAAGGACAGGGACGTCATTCTCTTGACCCCAGCCCTAGCGGGTTACTTAGCTAACGGCAACTCTGCGCTGAACAAGGCAAAGAGCGTCAAGTTCATTGACCCCGTGGTAGAGAGGAAGGAGGAGATAGTGGAGGCGTATATGTGGGCAAGCCAAACGTTCCACGCCAAGTACGATAAGGAGAACGATTACGATCCAGCCTTGGGAAAGTATTACATGGAGAGGTTGTTTGAGATAATAGACCAGGAAGTGGGAAAGTACCGAACAAACAAGGTGGACGGGGAAGTTGGGGTAGTGCAAGTTTTCATGACGCCTAAGTCTGTAAACGTTGGCGGGAAGATACTGGACGCGTGGAACTCAAACCCTGAGTACGTGCAAGCCATTAAGGATGGAAGGTTCTACGACTTGTCGGTTATTCCCATAGTGCTGAACTTAGAGAAGGTGAGGGAACTAGTGGAGGAAGCTAAAAAAGTTGTGAACGTCCTAGTAGTCCTCTCCGACAAGAAAATGCACCCCATAGCTAACGACAACTTCTTAGGAATCCAAGGGAAGGTAGCTGTAGACAAGGAATTCGTTAAGGTCATTGAGCTTCGCTAATAACTTGAAGGATGTAATTTTCTGCTTGTGCTATTTGCGGCGGCACGTTACCGCTCTCGATCTGATGGTAGAGCGAAGTGGGGGAGGGGTTTATCTGCAAAAGCTCTTGGGGAGTTAGCATGTAGGGGTAACCAACCATCAGCCAAGTGCCGTTTGGCCCGGTTATTATCAGCGTGCTGGGTATATGATTATCAAGCAAGGCTATAGGCTGGGGGAAGCCGAAGTTTGGATTCTCAACCTCCCACTGGTAAATCAGGGCGCCGATCCACGAGGGCAGGCTTGAGTTTATCTCCTGGAGGCCCACTTGAATCAACTGGGATTCGGGGATTGGCTGGCCAGAGGGGGTGGCGTTCAAGTACTGATTATATATGTAGAGGTAGGTGAACTGGACAGTGGAGTTGGGCACAAACCCGTTAAAGATCAGCCCAGGCACAGGGGCGCCTATGTCGCTCTCGATTATGGAGTAATGAGTAGAGACATTTAAGTACCCGTAGTGGCTTAGCGCCAAGTAGAGAGGCCAGGAAAGCGTTGCCCCAAACGGGCAACCATACCAGCTTATAAAGTACACGTGTGTGCTGTTGGAGTATCCTTTATTGGAGACCTTTATGAGCGTGCCAAAGGAGTCTGCCTGTGTTACAGTAGAGCTGCTACTCGACTGGTGGAGGTATGGCAAGGAGAAAAACAATGCAATGAAAACGGCCAACAGGACGAAGGGAACGTAGATAAGCTTGCTTTCCTTCTTCTCCTTCCTTTTCTTGGCAGTCATTGCATACGTTCCCGTTCCTGTATTTTTAAGTCTTATCACAATTATGACTATTTTATAATAAAAGTCTACAAGTAGCAGACCTTTACTCCTTGAAGTACCTCCAGGGTCTGGCACTCCATCCTCTTTACCCCCAGCAACTTCTGCAGCTCCTTTAAGACCCCCTTGTCCACGTAAGTTACCTTATATGCAGTGATCAAGTCCCAGTAGTCGGAGTGCCTCCTTAAGGTAACGAGCGTGGGCTTGAGGGAGAGCAGGTCGACCAGCGAGTCCTCCCTCTTCTTAGTGGACACTAGGCGGTACTCCTTTACCACAGCATCTCCTGAGACTCCGTTTACCTCGTAGCCATCTACGTACACCGTTATGACCAGGTTGAGCTTTAGCGAGAGCGAGAACTCTTGTCCATCTAGAGCCACCTTGTACTTTTCAAGGTAGTTGCTCCACCTCTCCAGCTTCCTTCCCCTGGTCTTGGACCTCACTATCCCCTGTAAGCTCATTGTTGAAACTACTTCTGACGACGTGAAACTTAGGAAGTCCGGATCCCTGAATATGCAAACCCCCTTGCACTTTGCCTCTGTTATCTCGTTGTCGCAGACGTAGGAGAATTCGGGGAGAGGGGGCACAAGTACTTCCTCGGGCTTCTCTACTCTAAGCTCCACAGTGTTGTTAGCGTTGTCCCCATTAATTTTATTAATCTCTCTTCATAGGAAATAACCAGCTAAACGGGAAACCGTTGACAAATACTTCTTAAGAAAGTAAGTACTTATCTTGAAAAAATTAATTTACAGTTGAAAGGTTAAATCATGAATGGAAATGTTTAGTAAAAAGTGTATTACCTTATTAAAAAAGGATTATAAGAATTTTGACACTAACTGTGAATGCCATGAATGTGTATTACCTAGCTGTAGGAATAACCTTCCTAATAGATATAATCTTGTACTCTGTGTTCTCGGTGTTCAATAAGGTACAGCCAGAACTTCTCGGACTACCGTTCTTCTACTGGTATCAGATACTGATGCTGGTAGTAACGACAGTGCTAATGATAGGAGCGTCAACAATAAAGAATGGGGAGGTGAAGGGAAGTGGCAATAGGTAACATAGACTATGTATCGTTGGCTGTCTTCATAATCCTCTTCGCTGTCTTCGCTTTTCTGGGCTTTTACGGAGCTAGGTTCAGGAAGGGAGATCTAAAGCAAATAGAGGAGTGGAGCCTAGGCGGGAGAAGACTAGGTACTATACTAGTGTGGTTCTTATTGGGAGCTGACTTATTCACTGCGTACACGTTCATTGCCGTACCAGCAGGAGTCTTCGGTTCGGGCTCGCTGTACTTCTTCGCTGTGCCCTATGTAGCGTGGGGGTTCTTCGTTGCCCTGCTCACAATGCCGAGGCTCTGGACGGTCTCGAGGAACAGGCACTACGTCACAGCTGCGGACTTCGTGAAGGACAGGTTTAACAGCAAGAGCTTGGCCATGGCAGTAGCTCTCACTGGGATCGTGGCTGAATTACCTTACATCGCCCTGCAGATTGTCGGAATGGAAGCAGTACTAGAGATACTGTTGTTGGGACTGGGAGTGAGCAGCAAAGTTGTTACTGAGCTGTCCCTTGTACTGGCGTTCATCGTTCTCGCAGCCTTCACCTTTACTAGCGGTCTCAGGGGGGCTGCGTTAACAGGGATTTTCAAGGACGTATTAGTGTGGTTGACCGTGATCACGGTTATCATCGCAGTACCCCTCCAGATAGGAGGATTCTCCCACGCGTTTACCGTTGCCCAGAGCACGAAGAAGATATTTGAGACCCTACCTCCATCCCTCTACACTGCCTACTTCTCCCTCGCTTTGGGTAGCGCATTCGCCCTCTATCTCTACCCCCACGCAATAAACGGTAGCCTCAGCTCCAACGACAAGCAGAAGCTGAAGTACAGTACTTCCCTCCTTCCCATCTACGGCATTGGACTGGCGTTGATAGCGCTCTTTGGTATTCTGGTCTACGGTGTCCCAGGGGCCTTGACTCTGATAAAACACACGGGTAACGCTGCCCTCGCTGTTCCAGCGCTAATATCCTACACTATGCCAGACTGGTTCATAGGTATTGCACTGTCAGCTATATTCATTGGGGGACTAGTGCCTGCAGCAATAATGGCCATAGCTATTGCGAACCTCTTCGCCAGGAACGTGGTAAAGGAGATAAACCCAAACATGTCGCCACGGACTGAGACAGCGCTGGCAAAGTGGATGTCTACTGTGTTCAAGTTCTTGGCGTTAGGCTTCGTGTTTGTAGTCCCTGCGTCTTACGCTATACAGCTTCAGTTGCTCGGCGGAATAATAATCTCCCAGACTCTTCCCGCAGTGTTCCTGGCGTTGTTTACTGAAAAGCTGGAGCCCAAGTCTACCCTAGCTGGGTGGGCAGGAGGAATAATAACTGCCGTGGGGTTAGCCTACTACAGGAACTTCGTCCAACTACATCAGACCTCGTTCACTACGTCGCTGTACCCGCTATTCGGACATTTCCTATACATGGCGTTGATAGCCCTAGGCGTTAACTTAGCGATAACGTTGATAGGTTCCGCCATAGCCTACGCTTTGGGCTGGAGGCCTAAGAGCGCCATAAACAAGCAGGAACTAGAGGTAGTAATACAAAAGGCCTCTTAACTTTCTCCTCTTTTTCCCCTTCTTCAAATTCTTTTTTAGATCCAGAAGAAATCTAAAAACGCTAATTCCTGTAACACCATTGCGTCCACTAGCGAAAGCGCAACAAGAAGGTACAGGTCGTCGGCGTATTCCTGTAACGTATCGTAGTCTCCGTTCTGGATTGCTTGGACGAGCATGTTGGCCTTTTCCTCTAAACCTTGTTTAGCCTTTTTAGCCTCCTCAAGTCCAGTAGGGGTGAGCGCATATACCTTCTTCTTGAAGATGATCCCTTTCTCTTTCTCCGTCACTAGCCCTTCCCTTTCTAGGCCCTTCAAGTTAACCTCTACCTCGTCGACGTCCTGCCTAAGGACCTGTGCTATTTCCTCCTTTGACATCTCTCCTCTGTCGTATAGTAACGCAAGTATGGAGTCCCTAATCATAGTAGAAAGCTCGGAAAGCTACATAAAAAGCTTTTATTACGTTAGTTGAGGGGTGACGAGGGTCCTAATCCTCCTAACGAGCTGTTCCTCCTTCCTTGTATAAAGCGTCACCGCTAGTCCCTTTCTTCCCATTCTTCCTGCCCTTCCTACCCTGTGTATGTAGGTCTCGACATCTCTTGGGGTATCGAAGTTTACCACCTCATCCACGTCAATCACGTCAATCCCCCTAGCCACCACGTCAGTAGCTACAAGTACCTCTGCCTCGTTCCTCCTGAACTTCATCAAGTTCCTGTTTCTGGCAGACTGCGGTAGGTCGCCGTGGATGTAGGAAACCTTGAACTCGTCAGAGAGCTCCTCTGCTACTTCCTCCACTTTTGCCTTTGTGTTAACGAACACGATGGCTTTTCCCTCTATCAGCTCTTTGGTCTTCTCCACTTTCTCCATCCAACCCCTGACAAGGAGGAACTTGTGCTCTATCTCTACAGGCTTGTACTCGTCTACCTTCAATAGTCTTGCATTAGGGGCGAACTGGTAGGCCAGTTCTTCCACTTCCCTCGGCACAGTTGCCGAGAAGAAGCCGAACAGCCTCGCGTGAGCGTGGGAAAGTATCATCCTAACGTCGTCCAAGAAGCCCATGTCGAACATCCTGTCTACCTCGTCAACTACCGCAACGGGGAAGTTCAAGTCTAGGATCCCCTTACCCCAGAGGTCTAGGATTCTCCCTGGAGTGCAGACCACTATGTCGCTGCGGGCTTCCCTCTCCTGCCTTTCGTAGCCTACACCACCTATGATGAGGCCAAAGGTCTTACCCTTGTACTTTCCGAGCCTCTTGCCTTCTGTGAGAACTTGAGAGGCGAGCTCCCTGGTAGGGGTAAGGATTAACGCCCTCTCCCCTCTCTCCAAGATGGGAATCATGAACGAGGCTGTTTTCCCGGAGCCCGTTTTAGCTTGGACTACCACGCTCTCCCCTGAAAGGAAAGGAGGTATGGCGACTTCTTGTACCTTTGTAGGCCTTTCGTAGCCTACTTCCCTCAAAGCTCTCTTCAATTCTTCGCTTAAATTTTCAAACATACCACGGAACTCTCTTCACTTAATATTAAGCTTTCCTGGAGAACCTCCGGAAGAAGTCCAGATCTCCTGGAGAGGATAAGAGGACGGCGTCAACGTAGCTCTCCAGAGAGGAGAGGACGGAGGGGACGTCCTCCTCCTTAAAGGTAGGCTGGGTCAAGGAAGAGAGGAAGTTCTTGTTCTTCTCCGTCATCACTATTAGGTAGGGTATGACGTTCCTTTTCAGCCCCTTCAACGAGTCAACCCCTGAGAAGTGGAGGCCAAGGAAAAAGTCGGCGTTGGACTCCAGTCTAGCCAGCACTTCCTCCCTGCTCTTCCTTAAGCTTAGCATCATCCCAGCCCTAACGCCCAAGGACTTGGATATGTTGACTCCCTCCTCTGAAGACAAGTAGCCAACTTCCCTTCCCACTTTTGGCTTGTCGCCCTTAGTGTAGGCTATTTCGAAGTTGAAGGCCTTGGCTGAGTAGCTCAAGGAGTACACAAAGAGCTCGTTTACGTCGTAGAGCCTCTGATTTATAATGATCCTCTTCCCCTCTCCTAGCCTCTCCCTTATCAGCACCGCCACCGTTGAAGGCAAAACTGAGGGCAGGCCTAGGGGAGAGTCCGGTATGTCGTAGCCGTCAAAGGAGGACACTACGTCAAGTTCCCTGAGCAGCTTCTCCCTGTTAGCCTTAGGGTGGAGCTCCGCTAAAATTTGCATAAAAAAGTCTTTATTGTTCGCTATATATATCTTTACTGTGAAGTGCACAAAGTGCAATAACACTGCAGTAATAAAGATACCGTACGCAGGGCTCTACTTCTGCAGGGAACACTTTATCGAGTGGTTTGAGAGGAGGTTCAAAAAGGTCGCGAAGGACTACAAGATGTTTGAGGGGAGCAAGAAGGTAGCAGTAGCAGTTTCCGGCGGTAAAGATAGCACAACTCTCCTCCACTTGCTCCACGCTCTCTCCCAAGAGGAGGGCTTCGAGCTCATAGGCATAACCATAGACCTAGGCATAGACATGGGGAAGAAGTATTCGCAGTTAAGCACGGAGTTCGCCGTGAAGAATTACGAGGCCTTAGGCGTGAAGTACAGGGTGGTGAGGCTCAAGGAAGAGTACGGCTTTACCATAGATGAAGCCAAGGTAAAGGTAAGGAGGCCAGTGTGCAGCACTTGCGGGTTAACTAAAAGGTACGTACTAGAGGTCGTGGCAGAGGAGGAGGGAGCTGACACCCTAGCAACTGGCCACAACTTGAACGACGTAGCCCAGTACGTGATGACTGGGTACTTCAACGGCGACGTCCTCAGCCTGGCTAGGCTAAGGCCAGTGTCCCCAGCTGAGAACGGTTACGTAAAGAAGGTAAAGCCCCTGTTCCTCATCCCTGAAAAGGAGGTAATGACGTACGCCCTGCTCAAGGGAATCCCGTTCCTCTACGACTCTTGTCCTCACACGTTCAGGGTGGGAGGTGCTAGCTCAGAGGCAATAAGGAGGACCCTTGAGGAGCTGGAGGACAAGGTTCCAGGCTTCATGGCAAGCCTAGTGAAGAACTTTGAGGAGAAGATAAGGCCACGTATAGAGGACGTCCCCAAGGAAACCTTGGGGAGGTGCAAGATCTGCGGGAGGCCCACAAACAAGGACAGGGAGATATGCTCGTTCTGTTCTTTGAGGATAAAGCTTAATACCCTTCCTAGTCCTAGGTTGAAGTAGTGGAGAAGGTCAAAAAAGTAAGGTTTGTCCTCGAGTACCCTGACGATTCCCCAGGAGGGTATGTGGAGTACGACGGAGTGTTCTCAAAGGTTTACAACGAGAAAGGGGAGTTCCTGTTCCAAGTGACCGGGGTATTTCCACCAAAGGTGGCCACAAAGGACTACAGCTGGATAGAGAAGGTCTTGGAGAGGGGGCTCCAGGACGGGAGGAAGAGGTTCATCCTGTACGTAGCGTCGCGATACTTGGTAAACGTAAAGAAGTACGACGAGGATACTGCCATTGAGAAGATGAAGGAGTTCTACTACAAAAATGGGGCTGGGAAGGTGTACGACGCGTGGTTGAGGTCAGTGGTGAGAGGAGTGAAGGAAAAGAGGCTCTACCCGCCTTCCCTGAGGGCTATCCAGGAGAAGGACAAGGAGCTTTTCGAGGAAATAAACAAAGCATTAAAAAAAGGTTAAAACTTATTTTGGAAAAATCTTAAAAGACCAAAAGATATATCTGGTTTTATGTCCGAGAAAAACCAGGAGAAGAAAGAGGCTTTACAGGAGAAGGAAATTCAAGAGGACAGCAAGCAGTACAAGGCTTCCACATGGGTACTCTTAGTAGGGTCGCTAGGCATCTTCTTCGTGATGACAGTAATCTTGGCGGAGTACTTGGAAAACTTCGCTCCTTGGAGGCCAGTTGTTCCTATAATATTGGGGTTTGCCGTGTTCTTCCTAGTGGTGGGGATTTTCCTTAGGACGAAGTTTGGAAGGCTAGCCCTCTAAGGGGACGCGTCAATAGAGTGCAGTAGTCAACCTTGTATCAGTGAAGTTGTTGAGAGCTCGCGAGCTTTAGAATCTGTGAATTGGGGGCAGTTAGTTAGGTCAATTTTCTAATTTGCGTTGCCCTACTCCGTGACCGTTAAACTAGTACCTGGAGGGACGTTCAGATAGATGAAATTAACAGAGGGAAGCACCTTATAACGTTTCTATAAACCGTTCACTTGAAAAACTCCTTAGAAAACTATTCTGACGTCTACGGCAAATGCCCCTTTCTCGTTTACTATTAAGGGGTTTATGTCCATCTCTTTCACGTTTAAGTCTACTATTAGCCTTGACACAGACACTATAGTCCTTATTAGGGACCCCTCGTCGTAGTTTCTCTTTCTGGCAGTTAACATATCGTGGACTTTGCTCTCCTTCAGTATCTCGAGGGCCTCGTCTTCGTAGACTGGGGCTATGGCGTGTCCTACGTTTTTGAGCACCTCAACGTAGATCCCACCGCTTCCCACTACTACCGAGTGGCCAAATACTGGATCCTTTATTCCTCCAACGAACGTTTCGAGCCCCGTCAGTTGCTCCTGGATTAAGACCCTCTTCGTGATCTTGGAAAGCTCCTTGTAAACCTGCTTTACCTGTTCTTTTTCCACGTTCATCACCACACCTTTCATTTCCGTCTTGTGCACTGGAGTGTCTGTAGAGATCTTCATTACGACGGGATAGCCTATGTTGTCTGCTACCCTCTGGGCCTCTTCCTCGCTCTGGGCAATTCCCCACTTTGGCGTTCTAATTCCGTAGATCTCCATGAGCTGCAGCGCCTCGTAGTCCCTTAGGTACTGCTTCCCCTTCACTAGTTCAAGGGCGGAGTTTATTGGCTGCGCTACCCTTATCTTTTTCCTTACGACGGGCTTGGTGGTGAAGTACCTTATTGCCCTAATTGCGCTCTCCGGCATGTTGAAGGCAGGTATGGAGGCGGACTCCAGTATCCTCATTGCCGAATCCTCGTCCACCCCCATGGTCACTGCTACTATGCCTTTTCCCTTGAAGTTCAAGAGCACCTTAGCTACCTCGCTGTCGCTCACCACTGGGAGTGACTGCACTATGACGAGCTTTGTGCAGTCTAGGTCTTGGACTATCTTTAACGCCTCCATGTACCTGTCTCTCCCTGCGTCCCCTGACAAGTCTAGTGGGTTTTTCGGAAGGCTTGTAGGAGGTAGGACTTTCCTAAGCTCGTCCTTAATCCTCTCTGGAAGCTCAACCATGTTCAAGTTGTTCCTCACTATTGCGTCTGAAGTGAGGACTCCGTGGCCACCGGAGTTAGTAATGACTAAGATGTCCTCGTTAATTGGCTCTGAGGACGTCACTAGCCTGCTCAAGTTCAAGAAGTCCCCTAGGTCCTCAACAAATATTCCCCCAACCGTTCTAATAGCAGCTCTAAATACCTCATACGACCCAGCGAGGCTTCCAGTGTGGGTCTTCACTGCCTCTGCTCCCTTTGACGTTGCTCCACCCTTGATGAAGATCACTGGTTTCCTCTGAGTGGCCTCAGGCACTACGTCAAGGAACTTTTCCCCGTCTGATACCCCCTCTAAGTAGACGAATATCGCCCTAGTCTCCGGATCCCTGGAGAGGTACTCTATGACCTCGTACTCCTTCACGTCAGCCTGATTACCCATGCTTACAAGGAAGCTTATCCCAGTTCTAGTCCTCTGTGCCCAGTCCAGCATGTAAGCCCCAATTCCTCCGCTCTGCACTACGAGGGCTATGTTCCCCCTCGTTATGTTGGCGTAGGCAAAGGTTCCATTGTAGTCAGGGGAAATGAGGCCCATGGTGTTGGGTCCGAGGAACCTTATCCCTCCCTTCTTCGCAACGGAGACAAGCTGTTCCTCCAGTTTTGCCCCTTCCTCTCCAATCTCCTTGAAACCAGCAGTGATCACAATTGCTGCCTTCACCTGTTTCTCCACTGCGTCCTCCATCACTTGGACTACGTACTCCCTGGGCACCGAGATTATAGCTAGGTCAACGTCCCCTGGAATCTCCTTTAGAGACTTATACGCTTGGAGGTTCTCAACCTTCTCGGCCTTATTGTTCACCGGGTAGATCTTTCCCCTGAAGGTGGCAAGAAGGTTCCTTGTAATTATGTTTCCTATCTTCTCCCTGTTCCTTGAAGCGCCAACTACAGCTATTGAGGAAGGTCTAAACAAGTAGTTTAAACTCATAACGATAAGTAGAGAACTGTGGTTAAAATGTTTAGAGAGGTGTGCATGAGGTGTGGAAAGGAAAGGGAAGGGCTCGAGGTGAGGTGCAAGAGGTGCGGGGGCCCCTTCAAGGTGGAGGTGGAGTTCCCCTTCTCCAGGGAATTGAGAAGTAACTTCCCATACATAAAGGAGTGGATAACGCTTGGCGAGTTCAACACTCCCACCATAAGGTGGGGAGATATAGCGTTGAAGATGGACTTCTTGAACCCCACTGGGTCGTATAAAGATAGGGGGTCCGTGACCTTGATCTCCTACTTAAAGCAGAAGGGCGTAAAGAGCATCTCTGAGGACTCCTCAGGCAACGCTGGGGCGTCAATTGCGGCTTATGGAGCTGCCGCGGGAATTGAGGTGAACATCTACGTGCCAAAGAACGCCAGAGCGGGGAAGCTGAAGCAGATAGAGAGCTATGGGGCTAACGTGGTGAGGGTAGAGGGTACTAGGGAGGACGTGGCGAGGGCAGCAGAGAACTCTGGCCACTACTACGCGTCCCACGTGCTTCAGCCCCAGTTTAGGGATGGGATTAGGTCTCTGGCATACGAAATAGCTAGGGACTTCAGCCCCGTAAAGACCGTCTACCTTCCTACTTCAGCCGGAACTCTGCTCCTAGGGGTGTACGAGGGGTTTAGACACATGGTCGAGAGCGGTGCCATGAGGGAAGTGCCAAGGTTGGTGGCAGTCCAGACCGAGCAAGTAATGCCTCTCTGCGCCAAGGTTAAGGGGCTCAGCTACTCTCCCCCAAAGGAGGTGACGTCTCTCGCAGACGCTTTAGTCTCCACAAATCCCTTCCTCTTAAGGGAGATGGAGGAGGTAGTAAGGAATTACGGCGACTGCGTGGTTGTGACGGAGGACGAGATAGCCTCAGCGTGGAAGGAATTGGCGAGGAGAGGAATATTGGTGGAGTATAGCTCCGCGACTACGCTAGCTGCCTACATGAAGGACAGGGGAAAGGACAGCGTGCTAGTGCTAACTGGGTCTGGATTGAAGGTCCTCTAGGATATCAAGGTTAAACAGGCTCTAGCTAAGGGGACGAAAAGAAGACGCGTTTCTTAACGCGTTGTTAGGCTTTCTGTGAGAGTCTACCTTTGTAGCTCCATTACAAGCTTCTTCATCCACTCCATTGCCTTAAAGTAGTCATCCTTGTATATGTGTTCGTTGAAGGAATGTATGTTGGAGCCGTAGTACTCTACCCCTACTCCGTCAGCGATCTGGTTGTTGTTAAGTATCCTCGCGAAGGCCTCCATAGGACCAGTTCCGGGGGAGTTGGGCATCACAATTGGGTCGATACCGTAAGCCTCTTTAGCTGAGGAGATCAAGGCCCTCGCTATCTCGCTGTTAATTGACGTCCTGTAGGGCCTCACCTTGCCCCACACCTTAAGCTCTAGGTTGCTGGGCAAGATCTTCTTAAGTTCCTCAAGCACTTCCTCAGGGTCTTGGTCTGGCACAAGTCTGAAGTCGAGCTTGGCGAAGGCGTAGGAGGGTATCACTGTCTTCGACCCCTCCCCAGTGTACCCAGCGTATATCCCAGCAACGTTGCATGTAGGCTCCTCGACGAGCTTCCTCATGAATCCCTCGGGAACTCTTTGGCCCAGTGCCTTCTCCACCTCTTCCTTAGACCCTCTCAAGTACTTCACTTCCTCCTCATTGAGCCTCTTAACCTTGTCGTAGAAGCCCTTGATCCTCACTTTTCCGTCCTCAGACCTTAGGCTTGTTAAGAAGTAGATAAGCTCCCAAGCGGGATTTCTGGCTATAGGGGCATACATGGAGTGCAAGTCCTTCTCCATCCTCGCCCTTATCTCCACGTAAAGGAGTCCCTTGACGCCTAGGACTATCTCAGGGGAGTTGTCGGCCCCCCTCCCTGCTCCCTCCCAGAGCACGTAGTCGGCTTTAAGCCTCTCCTTATAATCCTGAAGGAAGTCCTCTATGAAGGGGCTCCCTATCTCCTCTACCCCCTCGTAGACGAACTTTACGTTTACCTTTAGCTTTCCCTCCTTTAGCAGCTGAAGCACAGCCTGGAGCCTTGCCATCAACGTCCCTTTGTCGTCTGCAACTCCCCTAGCGTATATCTTCCCGTCCTTCTCCACTGGCTTGAAGGGATCGGTGTTCCATTTCTCCAGAGGCTCTGCAGGCTGGACGTCGTAGTGGTTGTAAATCAAGAGGGTCTTCTTGGCCTTTACGTTTATCTCCCCTAGCACGTAGGGGTTGACGGCCTTGTGCCTAATTAGCTCAGCCTCAATTCCCCTTTCCTTCATGAAGTCCACTAGGAATTTGGCGCCTTCCTCTCCCTTCCCCTTAGCTGAGGTTGTATCTACCTTGAGGAATTCGAAGAGCTCGTCCAGGAAAGTCATTACGTTTTTTTACACTGCGGGACTAAATACTTTGTGAGTTCCATGATAAAGTTCGCTGAGTACGTGAAGCACTCCTTGACGGAGCCCCTCCTCCTCGTTTACTTGTACAAGAAAGTGGAGGACGGAAAGGTGGTCGCTGCCTTTAGGATCCAGATGTACAGAAACATGGCCTTTGTGGTCTACGAGGACGACAAGCTCAAGGGAGGAGAAGTGGTAGACGTTATGACGGGATCTGTGGAGAGCGTGGTGAAGGCAATAGAGAAGTACTACGAGAAGGACGTCGACGACCTTGTAATATATGGGGAAGAGAACTACGTGAATCA
>ASRH01000003.1 GCA_000565255.1 Candidatus Aramenus sulfurataquae
CGACAACGGCAAGACCGGAAGAGGAGCAGTAAGCGAGAAGGACGCTCCAAAAGAGCTATTGGAGAAGGTAGGCAAATAAATAGATATTCTTTCTTCTTTTTATTTATGCAATTTGTTTATTTTGTTGCAATTAAACCGTGTTAAAGTTTTTTCTTTTTTGTTTCCATGATAACAATCTTTATAAACTTACCCGTCAATTGATAGTCAGGAAAAGTGAGACAATGATTGGCAATCTTAACCCTACGGATATAATAGTTTTGTTGATTGTAGCAGCTATAGTGTTTTTCGGAGCATCTAAAATACCCGAGTTATTTAGGAACATGGGTAGGGCTGTAGGTGAATTTAAGAAGGGTAGGATTGAGGCTGAAATGGAGCTAAATCAGATGCAACAAGCTGCCCAAGTAACACAACAGCCTCAAGTGGTTCCAAGCAATACATCATCACAGAGCCACGTATCTCCTGAAGAGCTAGAGAAACAGATAAAGGAGCTACAGAGCAAGCTCGAGCAATTAAAGAAGAACAGTTCTACGTCGTAAGATCCTTTTTGTTTTCATAAAGTCAAAAATTTTTGGGGTTTATTATGATAGGCAACATCTCAGACTTTCTAATTGTCCTCATTGTAGGTATACTGCTTCTGTCAGGCCAAAAGGACATAAGCAGCACTGCGAAAAACATTGGGAAGACCTTGAACCAATTGAAGAGGACGCAGGAGCAGTTCAGGCAAGAGCTGGCTAGAGAAATCAACGGAGGACTAGGAGACGTAGCAGAGGAGACAAAAAAGAGCGTGGTAACTGACGTCACACCAACGTACAGGAGGGTTAACAAGATCTCTCCTCAGCCTGTAACTACTCTTCCCAGCAACGGTAATAAGCAAGAAGACAAGATAAAGCAGATAGAGGACGAAATCAAGAGATTACAAATGGAGTTAGAAAGGTTGAAGCAAAATGGTAACAAGAACTGAACAAATAAAGGACCAAGAAAGGCCCCTGCTTGATCACCTAAGAGAGCTCGCTCTTAGGCTAAGAAGAGCACTAATAGTTCTCGCTGTTATCTTTGTCTTCCTGTTTGCTTTTGACTTCACTTTCGTAAAAGTCTACGGTTTCACGTTGCCTGTAATCTACCCTAACCTCTTCCACAGTATCTCCTCTAGGCTCATAGTATTCTTTATACATCACGAACTACCTAAGGGTCTAGAACTGATTAACATTAACCCTTTTGATACGATGTACGCTTCCGCATACATATCCTTTTTCTTCGCTCTCCTTGTGTCCATCCCTGTAATATTCTACGAGCTTTGGGGCTTTATCGCCCCAGGGCTTTACGAGAACGAGAAAAAGGTGATAAAGAACTTCGCGCTCCCCGCGTTCGTGCTCTTTCTTGCAGGGTCCAGTTTCGCTTACTTCATAATCATACCATTTATGATGAAGTTCATCCTTATATTCACCCACTCACTGGGAGTTGAACCAACCTTAGGACTCAAATCCTTTATCAGTACTTTGGTCACCCTTATGCTAGCCACAGGACTGGCCTTTGAGTTCCCCCTTGTAATGATCTCCCTCACCTACGTTGGACTAGTTAAGGCTGAGACATGGCAAAGGAACTGGAGGTGGGGAGTTATGGGATCTTTCATAATAGCATGGATGATTTCCCCCGGCACTACAGGCGGGATTATTGAGACGACCATAGGCATCATACTGTCGTCGCTGTTCTTCATAGGAGTAGGGGTATCTAAAGTAGTGGAGAGGAGGAATCAAAATATTAATTTGGCGAGATAACACTTAAATCATGAAAGTTATTAAAAGAGATGGGAGCGAGGAAGATCTAATATACGAGAAAATAGTGGTCAGCGTCCTAAAGACCGGGGCCCCTGTCTCAGTCTCGAGGAAAATAGCGATAATTGTCATAGGTAAGCTCTACGAGGAGGACAGGAAAGAAGTAACGACAAAGGAACTTACCTCCATGATCCTTAGCCTCCTTAAGAAGGAGAACGAGGAGTGGTTTAGAAACTGGATAGTCTACGATAGAGTAGCTAAAAGGAGGGAAACCGAGAAAGAGCTCTAATTACTTCCACGTCCCCTTCACTACCCACACGGGCTCTTCTTGTACCTCCAACTCCTTTGGTTCTACCTTGAGTTCCTCGAGTAGTTTCTCGTTAACCTTAACCCCTATTCCTGGAGCGTCAGAGACGGAAACATGTCCGTTGCTTACCGTTATTGAGTTGTAGATGAGATCCCTCTTCCACTGAGGGAACCAGTCGTAAAACGACTCCATCAGCAGTAGGGTAGGAGTTGCTGCGCTTAGTTGTACGGTAACGGCGTACTGTATTGGCCCAAAAGCGTTGTGATACGCTACTTCCACGTCAAAGGCCTCAGCCAAAGCGATAACCTTCCTCGCAATAGTTACGCCCCCAATGTTAGTTATGTCAGGCTGTAGGACATCTACTAGCCTCTCTCTCACGTAAAACGCTGTCTCCTTTAAGCTCAACAGCCTTTCGCCCAGCGCGACCCTAGATGAGGTAGCTGAGCGATATCTCTTTAACCCCTCAACGTCCTCGTGGTGAACTGGTTCCTCCATGAATAACGGCCTGTACTTTTCAAGGGCCTTCGCTATCATGATTGCCGAGTCGGCGTTGAATCTACCGTGGTGCTCTATCATAATCTCCCTCTCCTCCCCTATTGCCTCCCTGACAGACCTGACCCTCTCCTCCGCTTCCCTTAGCCCCTTAAAGTCGATCCAGTTGTAGTACCTGCCAAACGGGTCAAACTTCATGGAGCTGTAACCCATCTTGACTACTTCCTTTGCCTTTTCAGCGAAGTCTTGTGGAGAGACGCAATCCAAATACCAGCCGTTAGCGTATATAGGAACCCTATCCCTTACCTTCCCGCCGAGGAGTTTGTAAATGGGAGCTCCCAGCTCTTTGCCTATTATATCCCACGATGCTATATCAATTGCGCTAAACGCGGTTACTGACTCAAAGGACCTCGAGTAGTAGAAGTCCTGCTTGTACCACTCTTCGTAATTCCTCTCCACATCTTCTGCCTCTTTTCCTACGAATGCCTTACTGACCTGCCTTACTGCGCTGTAAACCGGTAAAACTCTAAGCGTCGGAACTGCTTCACCAAAGCCAACCTCTCCATTTGTAGTGACTACCTTTACTATGATCGACGTTGAGGCCCAAGTGGCGCTCCCCTTTTCCTTGTGCGTTACAACTATGGGTTCGATTTCCGAGATTTTCATATTACTATTTTTAACGGTACCAATATAAACCTTCAGAGCTTGCCTTAGAGACGTGACTAAAAGCTAAATACCCTGAAAGGAAAGACATAATAGATGATGAGCTTTCAGGCTAGTGAGAAGTGATCAGAGGTGCAAACTCTGAAAAATCACCAGTCGAAGGGGCAACTGTTTCCGTTCTTAAGCGCCTTTTTCCTCGCCAGGCTGCAAAGGGGACAGAGGTTTATTACCTCGTCCTCTTTGAGTATCTTCTCGGCCGTAATCCTCACGGCCTCAACGAATTCCTCGTCCTGTTGAAGTTTAAATATCAAGTCTGAGTTTCCCCTCTTCCCTTTTATGTAATAGTTTACCTCCGCAGTGGTTATACCCAGGAAGGAGGCTATTTGAGTCTGTGGCACTTTCCTCCTATAGAGCTCTATAACTATCATTGCCTTTATTGCTGGGATTACGCTTTTACTTGCCACTTCACAAGGTACAATAACTTTTTTCAAGGTTAAAATTGCTTAGCATTAACAGTATTAAAGATTATTTTAGATAAGACTTTAGTTATACCAACGGTTTTAAACCAAATACCTCATCCTCGCTAAACTTAAGATAAAAACCCAATTTTTTCCCTATTTTAATCATGGGTATGTTGTCCGGGAGCGTGTAGAACTTTACCTTGTCCATTTTTAGCCTCTTTGCTTCCTCTATTATGCTCTCTACTAGTTTGGTTCCTATCCCATTTCGTCTATACGCTGGGGAGACCACTAGTGAAAACTCTCCGTCTTCGTAAAGGGATATCTCCCCCACCACTTCGCCATCTAGCCTTGCAATGAGCATGACTAGGGCCCTCTTGAGTATTAACTCCTTTACCTCTTCTCTCGAGACCTTCCTAAACGAGAAAAACCTCATGTAGAGGTCGTCGGGACTGAGGGAGTTATAGAGTTTGTGTACCTCCTCCACGTCTTCTGGAGTAGCTTTGGATATTCTTAACTTGGAGATCACTTTTGCTTCCCTATGACGTGAAGTTTTATGAAGTTGGTCCTTCCCTCCTCTAACCTGGGATCTCCGCCAACTACTACTATCTCATCCCCCTCGTTTACGTAGTCCCTAGAGTATTCCTCCGCAAGCTGGGTTACTTCGTCTAGGCTTTTTGCCTCCCTTACGTGTACCGGAAGAACACCCCAACAGAGCCTCAAGCGCCTTACAAGCTTCTGGTTGGGGCAAAGTCCAAGGATCAGACTCTTTGGCCTTAGTCTCGATATCCTTACCACGGATATTCCGCTCCTACTGTGAACTGTAATCACTTTAGCCTTGGATAGCTCTGCCACGTTAATGGCTGCAAAGGCAATAGCGTCGTCGCTACTACTCAATGGCGACGGCCTAGTGACCTTAACCCTTTTCTCCACTGAGACAATAATGTCGTGGAGGTACTTCACCGCCTCCAATGGGTAGTTACCTATGGCAGTCTCGTCGCTCAGCATTATGGCGTCTACTCCTTGATAGACGGAGTTCGAAACGTCTATCACCTCAGCCCTAGTAGGGATTGGATTGGTAACCATAGACTCCAGTACTTGTGTTGCCAGTATTACCGGCTTTCCGTAGAGTTTTGACGTCCTCACTATCTTTCTCTGGATAAAGGGCAAGTTCTCTAGCCCTATTTCTACACCTAGGTCTCCCCTTGCCACCATTATTCCGTCACTGGCCTTTACTATCTCCCTCAAGTCTGCAAGGGCGTTTTTCTTCTCTATTTTTGCAATTATCCAAGCGTCTCCTCCAGCTACGTCCCTGGCCTTCTGTACGTCTGCGTGACTTATCACAAAGGAAAGGCCAACGTAGTCAGCACCCAGCTTCAACGCCTCCTTCAGCAGTTCTAGGTCCCTACTGGTAATTCCCTCTGACAGTGAGATATCTGGAACGTTTATGCCCTTCCTCGAAGTTATTATCCCACCTTCTAGAACTACTCCCTCAACCCTGTCCTTCTCTACAGAGGTCACCTTCACCTTAATGTTTCCGTCAGCTATGAGAACGAGGGTACCCGGCTTTACCCCTTGGTAAAACAGGGGATCCTCTACTGATATGCCTTCATTCTGTGAAAAAGTTACCTTCTCTCCGGGCTTTACCTCAATCCTTCCCTCAATCTGGCCCACACGGATCTTTGGACCAGGAAGGTCTACCAGAATGGAGGAGTCCTTTGCGTAGTCGTGGATTAGGTCAAAGTACTTCCTATGGCTCTCCTCGTCGCCGTGGGCGAAATTTATCCTAAAAACGTCAACGTATTTAGAGAGCTCCTTTACTTTCTCCTCGCTAGAAGGCCCAAGAGTTGCAACAATTTTCGTCTTCCGCATTTAAGAATATGTGGAAAGCTGATTTATATTTTCACAAGCCTCCTTCTCTCCCTGCTCGCATGCCTTTTTCATTAGCTCCCTTGCCTTCTTCTCCTCCTTGAACTTCGCGTAGACTTGTGACAACTTTAGCAATATCTTTCCGTAGGTAAGCTCTGGAAGTAGCTTGTCTAGCTGGTCCTTCTTCCCCCTGGCTATAAGTGCATTGATCGCTATATCCACGAACTCGCTGTCCCTCTTTGCCGAGTCGTAGCACTTTATTACCCTCTTTACGTTACCACACGCGGAAATGTCAAATATCTTACCAATCGAGTCCAGCACGCTTACGACAGCGTTGCAGCTGGCAGCGTCTATTATGTTGCATATGACCCAGTTTGCCTCCTTTATGTTGCTTGAATTAACGGCCTTTTCTATTACCTCGATACCTTCCTTCGTATGACCGTTTATTATTAATTCCTTAGCGTAAGTGAGACTCTTAAATAACTGCCTGGTTTCGCTCGCCATTAATATCATTATCCACTCCCCAGATTAAATACATTTCATCAAAATGAGTTTGAACCGCTAAAGTCCACTAGCCTCGATATAAACCCTAACGAATTTTCCCTTCCTACTACTAGATCTGTTGCCTTTTTACCCATAGCCGGGGCGTAGCTCCACCCTAACCTGCACGCTCCTGTGGCTACCACAACTTTTCCCCTTTTACCTATGATGGGGAACCCGTCTGGCGAGCAAGGCCTAAATCCCATGTTCAATTCGTAGACGTAATCAACGTTGACTATCCTCTTTGCCTTCTCTAAGAACATCTGAGCTCTGGTGGAGTCGTAGGAGAAGTCTGCGTCGAAGCCCCCAGTTATTTTAACGTGGTCAGAAAGAGGTGATATTGCTACTCCCTCGTCTGCTATAACCACGGCGTTCTTGAACTTAGGAGTTCCTTTAACCCTGTAACCATAGCCCTTGAACGCTGTCAAAGGAACCTTGAGGAACTTGGTTGTCCACACGCCAGTTGCCAATACTATTGAATCGAACTCCTTGAGCTCCTCCAGCGAGTTAACTTCCCTTTTTACCACCTTCACCTTGTTTAGTTCCCTTGCTATCCTCTCTACGAACTTCTCCGTGGAAAGCCTTGAGAGCTCTGGAAAGTAAAGTGCCCCAGCGAATCCCTCTAGTTCTACGACCTCGAACTTGGCTTGGAATGGGCTTCTCTTTTCTTCCTCTATTGCCCTCTCAAGGCTGTTCTTTCCGTAATGGGCCTCGTAGAGGCCGTCCTCGTAGTAGTCAAAGTCGTTTTTCTCCTCGCTTTTGGCCTTGTAGAAGGATAAGGAGAACTTAGCCATCTCCCTTATTGTGTCCCAAGCCTCTTGTGGCGGTTTCACGTTAAGTTCCCTCAGAAGCGCCAATAGCCAGTCCCTGTTAACTGACCTAATGACGGTGTCATTTTTGGCAACGTAATTCAGCATTTTCACTATCATCCCAGTTGTGTTTATCCTGTCAAATCTGTAGGGTTCAATGAGTCCTGCAGCGTGAATCGAGTAACTTCCGAGTTCAGCCTTTTCGAAGAGCGTCACGTCAACGCCTTCTTGTTGGAGAAAATAGGACGTGAGTAGACCTACAATTCCCCCTCCGACCACCGCAACTTTCAAACACCTAGCACCTTCAATATACGTTGTGCCATTTTCTTTATATTACTTTCTTTTGTTAAAAGTTCATTTATATAGTTTAGATTATTTGAAATATCTTCTTTAGTTAGAAATCCTAGATTTACGAGTACTACTGCCTTCTGCCACGCTTTGATCCTAATGCCAGGTTTCGGGCTCCTCATAAAAGAGAGGTACCTCTCCCTGTCACCTTTCTGGAACACTCCCTCCTTGACGAGGACCGGAAAGACGTTCCAAGCCCTCTTCCTTATAGTGGGGTAGTAGCTCTTGAGGAGTTTCCAGAAGTGCTCCCTCTCCTTTATCAAGTCGTCCTTAGTCACTATTTCCAAGTTGAGCAGGTCATAATAGTGCGACCACGCCTCTATTTTCACCTTGTCAGATTTAGCTGACAACGTCTTTTTAAGGCCCTCAACGTAAAGCAACTTATACACTGCTAAGTGCTTCCACGCGTCCTCCCTGACGCCCTTCAGCCTATGCCAGAGGAGGGACCTTAGGTATAGCCTATGCCTAGCCAAGTAGGATATATCGTATTCGGCTATTTTCTCCACCTCTTCCCAAGACCTTTGCCTAACCTTCTCGTCAGGGTCTCTCAGCCCATCTAATATCTTCCTAATCCTCGACAACTCACCCACCTGAGGCCGTCAATATGATCTTGAGCTCGTCTCCGTTCCTGAGGAAATCGTCCTCCACGATGGGGACGTCATTTCTCAGCACAACCACTCCTTGAACGTTGTAACCAAGGCTTTTTACTAAATCCTTCACCCTCGAGTTCTCCGGCAGGTCTACTAGAACTTCCCTCTTCTCCCTTACCAGTAATACCTTGACCTTCATAAAATTTCACTCTTAAGGCGTTTTAAGCTAAGGTATCGTTCTCTAGCTTTTTAATTTACCGCTTATTTCCCTTAACCTTTCCACGTCCTTAATAGCCCTCTCTAAAGATTGCTCGTTTGAGGAGTAAAGGGAGATTCCGTCGCCAAAGGCGCAGTAAGCAGGTTCCTCTAACCTAAACTTCCCGCATATCCTGGTCTTGCCCACGTGTTTAATGGAGACTGCCGAGAAAGGTTGGTAAACGTAGCCATTTCCATTATCTAGCTCAAACTCCCCCTCGTATCCTCCTCTCAGTACGCTAAATAACGTCATGAACGCTGAGAGGTCGACGAACTCAGAGTATCGCTTTACAAGAAAACTGAGGGAACCTACGCTTACCTTCTCCCCTGTGACCTTGGCGTCGAGCTCTAGGCAGTTGACGAGAGCCCCAGCCTCGTAACTGAAGACGTTCCAGTCGACGTCGGAGCTGACAAGCGAGAACTCGTCCACGACCATTACCGTGTAACCCTTTAGCTTTGACCAGTCGACCTTAGAGAGTTCTAAGTTGTATTCCCTTTCCTCAATAGAACCGTCGAGGAGTGCACGTGTGAGCCTTGAGAAGTTATCATCTTCTAAGTCTACCTTCAGAATCCTGAACTCTCCGAAACCGAAGCCAAAGTTATACGTCAATAAGTACCCATCGAGGAACGCGTACTTATAGCCCTTCCTTATAGCCTCCGTCAGCTTCCCTAAGGCCTCAACGTTAGTATCTCGAGACTTCCTTACCTCCACTCCCTTGGCTTTGATCAACACGTCTATTCCTCTGTCCAAGAGGAAGAAATCCTTACCAACGTAGAACCTAAACCCGTCTGAAGCTCCGTTACCGCAGACCTTCATTTTACATATAAGACATGGCCCTATACTTAGCCATTAATAAGGTTTTTTCGTAGCAGCTTAACGCGTCGTCAGCTACCTTGTCCCACCTAAAGTGGCTGTCAACTCTTCTAATAGCGTTCTGCCTCACTTTAGACCAGTACTTTGTGTCGTTTACCTTGAGCAACCTAACTGCGGTAAGGTAGCCTGGGTCGTTGTTCTCGTCGGCTAGTGAGAGGTAGAGAGAGTCCTTTATGGCCCTGGCCAAGTAGTCTATACTGCCCTCGTCTACCAAAAACCCAGTTCCCTCGGTGCTCCACCTCACGTCCTGGACGCTCTCTGAGAGGCCCCCAACCGAGGTAGCGACGACAGGAGTCCCCACAGCCATGGCCTCGACCGCGCTTATGCCAAAGGGCTCCCATCTAGATGGGATAGCGAAGACGGAAGAGGCGTAATGGAATAGCTTGTACACGTTGAAGTCCAACCTACCTAAGATGAGCCTTACGTTATCCCTAAGCTCTGAGGTCCTGTCTATGAGGTCTTGTAGGAGACCGTAGTCCCCTGCAGGTATCCCTAGGACTATTAACCTCGCGTTATGTATCTCGTCCACTACCTGCCTAAAAGCCCTAAGTAGGATGTCAACTCCCTTCTGGTAAACTATCCTCCCGGTGAAGAGGACTAGGGGGCCTTGGCCTAGGCCCTCATATGTCCAGTCGTCGTTTATACCAATCCTCCTTCTGTTGTTCCACAGCATCGAACCAGTGGAGAAGTCCTCTGGAACCGACTTTAAGCTGTTCAAGTACTTATAGAGCTTCTCCCTTACCTTATGCCTCTCGCTTTCCCCAAAAAGCGAAATTGCGTAGTTTACAACTTCCTCTACCTTCCAGTCAGTACCGTTATAGGTTACACATCCCTTGTTCTCCATGAAGCTACCAACAAAGGGCAACACTTCTGAGGATAGGTAGTTCTTGCTAACGCTCGCTATCGTGTCCGCCTCGTAACACCCGAACCTCTCTATCTTTCCCTCGCACTTATCCCACAAGTCCCTAGTCTTATACAAGACGTGTCTGGAGACCATCCAGACGTAGTGGCCGTAGTTTTCGAGACCAGCCCAGTCCTCAGAAGCGTAGTGCCACGGAGCCCCCACCTTATTAAGCAAGTGAATGGTGAACATTACCGGTACTACTATCCTCCTCTCCTCGAAGGAGAGCTTCGCCTTCACCCCTGGTAGAACTGAGTGCCAATCGTTTATGTGTATGAGGGAAGGCACGTCCTCGAAACCTAGGTGAGAAATATAGCTCTCAATTGCCCTACTCATGAGGGCCGACTTTTCCATAGCGTAGTCGTATACTCCCCAGCTGTCCATGAGTTTCCCGGTCTCGTAGTCCAACCCCTTCACCATTAGCAAATTAACGCCTTCAATCTCTCCCTTTTCAAAGCCAAGTCTGTAGCCGTAGTAGTTTCCGTCCATGCCTCTCCTAGCTCCGTATGCTACTAAGGAAAGGGGCTGTAGCTTCAGCTTCTGACGATAATACTCGTTCAAGTGCCTCCCATGACTGGGCATAATGACTGTTACCTCTATGCCCCTCTTCACTAGGGCCTTGCTCAAGTTAAAGACAGCGTTGCCCAGACCCCCCATAGAGGCTATTCCCTGTAGCTCAAAGGAGAACATCCAGACTTTGTCTACCTTTTCCGGCAACCAGAGAGACTCAATCCTTTTCATGTCCAAGCCACTCTTTCAAGTACTTCTCGCTATCCTTTAGGCTCTCGTCTCTTTTAATTATTTCATAGAATTCCTTTACGTTCCAGGCTACGTCCACCCTCTTACCGTCCTTAACGAAGAAGAAAGGTTCTTTGTTCACCTTAAGCTCTTTCAGTTCGTCAAAGAGAAACGAGTTTATGGCGTAGAACTCGTTAAGGAAAGCGTCAACCGGAGAAGAGTACGAACTAAAGTATGAGTGGACTTCCCCTGGTCCCCCTCCTCCAGTGAACAAGTAGTAGTAGTTGTCGCTGGTCGTGAAATACCTCCATGCCTTTAGGTAGTTTCCGCCCAGCTCCCTCGATGGCATTTCCGCCCTTCTCACAGCCTCGTCGTAAGCCCACTGCATTAAGTTTCCTAACCAAGAACTCTCGTCCTTGTTTATGTCAGCCCACGAGGAAGTAGACGTTATATCGACCTCATCGTACACGTCGTTGAGCACTTCTCTGGGCACCACCATTTTCACCCCCTTCCTGTTGAGTTCCCTGGGCAACCACCTCAGGAAGTCTAGAATGCCGCTTTCGGGCCAGTGGTGTTCTCCAAAGGTCTCATAGTCAACAAAGACTGTAACCACTTCCCCTGGAGAGTCCCTTACCCACGTAGCAAACTTCTCAGCAGTTAAAGGGTATTGGTCCCAGTTCCTGCTGGAGAACCTAAAGGCTATGTCGTCGCTCAGCCTGTAGTTCCTGAACAAAAGGGATATCTTACCGCCCTTTAGCTTGTACACGAAGTTTGGGCTCCTGCCGTTCAAGGTAGTCTCCTTTCCCTCGAGCACGTATCCCTTGAATCCCATCCTTTCCGCCTCTTGCACTATGTCCTTCCTCGTCAATAGCTCTGTGTTCTCAAAGACTACTGGTTCCTGTTTAAAGTATTCCCTTATCAAGGAAGTGTGAGCCTTGACCTGCTCTCTCCACTCGTATTTATCCTCCCAAAGTGACGTGACTGAATGATAGTAGGTCTGGGCAAGGAATTCTACCTTTTTGGTGGACGCCAGGAGCTGTAACAGCTCAATTACCTCTTTTCCCCACCTCTCCGCTTGTTCGATAAAAGTCCCAGAGACCGAGAAGAAGAACTTTACGTCCCTACCCTCGTTCTCCCCGTTCTCTATTTCCTCGAGGATGATGTTGGTAGCGGGTATATAGCACTTTTTCTTGACCCTCTCGAAGATTTCCCTGTTCAGCTTGTCGTCAAAGTACTTTTCCGTGGGGTCTCCGGTAAATCTGGGGTTCCAAAAGGCGTCCTTCCTCACCCTGAAGGGCTGGTGTACTTCAAATCCAAGGGCAATTCTCTGTGCCATAAACTCTTATATGATTAATTATAAATAAAATTACATGGATTGGAGACCAGAGGACATTAAAGTTATAGTCCCAATAGGTGGAGAGGCTACAAGACTAAGGCCACTTACCATAGAGACGTCGAAGGCCACAGTAAGGCTATTGAATAGGCCCCTAATAGAGTTCCCCATACTGGAATTGGCGAAACAGGGAGTAAAGGAGTTCATCTTCGGCGTCAGGGGCTACGTAAACTACAAGTCGTTGTTCGACACATTCAAGGAGGGAATTGGGTTCTCCGCTAGGTATAAGATAAAGCCCAGGGTGCACTTCAAGTACCAACCTAGGGTAGACAGCGTAGGTAACGCGGACTCCGTGAGGATAAACATGGAGTACTACAGGGTAGAGGACATAACCCTAGTAATACAAGGAGACAACATCTTTAGGATAGACCTCAAAAAGCTAATTGACTTCCACCTTAGCAAGGGGGCAATGATGACCATAGTGCTTAAGAAGTGGGACAACGTAGAGGATTTCGGCGTTGCCGACGTAGCTGGGGACATGAGGATAAGGAGGTTCGTAGAGAAGCCCAAAAAAGGGGAGGCACCCTCTAACCTAATAAACACTGGCATTTACGTCCTCTCTCCAAAGATCCGAGAAGTATTTGGAAACGATGATATGAGGGAAATGCTAAAGCTTGGGAAGATGGACTTCGGGAAAGACGTTATACCGTACTTGATAGAGAAAGGATACGCAGTCTACGGCTTCGAAATGGAGGGCGTGTGGTTTGACGTTGGAACTCCTGACAGATACTTAGACGCCATGGAGACCCTCTTGGCGACCTTGCCAGACAACGAGATAGGAGGAAAGAGGATAGACCAAGATAGGAGGATATTCGTCCAAGGCTCTAGCCCTGACTCCATTAGGAGGAGGAATATAATTATCAGTAAGTACAAGAAAGGTAGGCTGGACATCCAAGGAAATGCGTTAATAGGTCGCCACTGCCAGATAGGTAACGGGATATTCATACAGAACTCCACTATAGACAACTTCTCCATCGTGGAGAACAACGTGAAGATAATAAGGAGCGCAGTAATGGACAGGGTATACATAGGTAGGGACGTGGTTATTCAAAACTCCATAATAGGCAGACACGCAGAGATTAAGAGCGGTACGAAGATAATAGATAGCGTCATTGGAGACGACGTCTCCATTGGAGAGGGAAGCGAGATCATTAGGTCCAGGATTTACCCGCACAGGATTATAAACGCCGGTAGCAAGATACACGACACAATTTTAACATAAGTAAGAGAGTTAACAGAAGTAATAGTGACATGAGGTTCGCTACTCTTGGCAACGGAAGGTTGCTGGTAAACCTTGACGAGATGGGGAGGATCGTCGACCTTTATTACCCTTACGTAGGGATGGAAAACCAGACTTCGGGGAACCCAGTAAGGGTAGCCTTGTGGGGTAACGAAAGGTTAATCCTTGACGAACAGTGGAAGACGAACGTAGAGTATATGGACGACGTTAACATAGTCGAGGTCAACAGCAAGGTAGATCCCTTGGGACTGTCGATTAACAGCTATTGCTTCGTAGATCCCTCTGAGCCGATATACTTTTCTGTCATAAAGGTGTTGAGCAGCGGCAACAACAAGGCTAAGTTTAAGCTGTTCTACTACCACGACTTCAACATCTACTCTAATCCTTTTGGTGACACTGCGTTTTATGACCCATATACGTTCTCTTTGGTCCACTACAAGTCCAAGAGGTACATTGCTGTGAAGTTGTTAACAACCGGGACTGAGGAGCTCGACTTCTCCACATCAAAGGACAACCTCATTGATGACATGAAGGACGGAAAGCTTAGCAAGAACCCAATAACCCACGGGAACGTCCAGTCAGCTATAGGGATCGAGGGAGAAGTAGACCCGGGCTCCTTTACTAAGCTCTACTACGTAATCGTAGCAGACAGGACCCTCGAGGGTGTCAGGAACGCCATTAGCAAGATCACACCAGCGCAAATAGAGTCCAAGTTCGTCTCCACTTACATGTTCTGGAAGAGCTGGCTGAACAAGGGGAGCAAGGGAGAAGAAGACCTCTTAAAGCTATACAACGTGAGCTTGATAGTCATTAAAAACCACATGGATATTAACGGCTCCTTTATAGCCTCCTCAGACTACTCCTTTGTAAATTTGTACGGCGATTCTTACCAGTACTGTTGGCCGAGGGACTGCGCATATGCTGCTTACGCTTTAGACATCTCGGGCTACGGGGAACTGGCCGTGAGGCACTTTAACTTTATAAAGGACCTGGCCAACGACGAGGGGTTCCTGTACCACAAGTACAACCCAAACAAGACCTTGGCGAGCTCTTGGCACCCTTGGCTCTACAACGGCAAGAGGATATATCCCATACAGGAGGACGAAACGGCCCTAGAGGTGTGGGCTATAGGTAACCACTACGAAAGGTATAAGGACCTGGACGAACTCGTCGAAATATACAAGAAGTTCGTTAAGCCCGCTTTACACTTTATGATCAGATTTACGGAGGATGGACTTCCTAAGCCTTCCTTTGACCTCTGGGAGGAGAGATTCGGCATACACATTTATACCGTAGCAACCGTCTATGGTGGGCTCATAAAGGGCTCTATATTGGCTAGGGACATGGGAGATGAATCCCTGAGCGACGACGCTAAGGACGTAGCTAGGGTTATGGCTGAGCAGACCAAGAAGAGAATGGTCAAAAACAACGTTTTCGTGAGGAGAATAGACGAGTACGGAAACCTCGACACTACAATAGATGCGAGCATGTATGCACCGTACTTCTTTGGCATGTACGGCCAAAGAGATCCAGTAGTGGTAAACACGATGAAGGCAATACAACAAGCGTTAAGTGTGAACGGCGGGATCATAAGGTACGAGAACGACTACTACCAGAGGAGGGACGCCCAGCCCAATCCGTGGATAATTACCACGTTATGGCTTTCTGAGTATTACTCGGACATAGGCGACCTCGACAACGCAAAGAAGCTCATAGACTGGGCAAAGGGGAGGGCCACGCCCTCTGGCCTACTACCGGAACAAGTTCACCCAGTGACTCTAGAGTCCACTTCAGTAATACCCTTGGTCTGGTCACATGCTGAGTATATAATTAGTTTAAATAAGTACTTGAGCAATAAAAGGTAAAGTAGATGATTAGCCCAGAGGAGTGCGAGGAGAGGGAGTGGGTAATCCCAAACGGGATCGGGGGTTACGCTTCTTCCACCATATGCGGCATTAACGCCAGGACGTACCACGGCTACCTTGTCGTCCCTCTCAACCCTCCTCACAAGAGGTACCTTTTGCTTTCTAAGTTCGAGGACTTCTTTCTCCTCGACGACAAGGAGTACCCAATGAGCACTAATAGGTATAACTTTGACGTATATTACCCCCAAGGATATAAGTACATAACTAGGACAACGTTAGGGGAAAACTTCGTCACGTGGGTTTACGACTTTGACGGCAACGAGGTGAGAAAAACCCTAGTTGTCAATAGGGGCTCAGACTCGGTAACCATTGAATACTCCTCAAATTCGGGGAAGTTTAGGATATGCCCTCTAGTGACGTTTAGGAGCCACCACTTGGCGTTGAAGAGTAGGCCCGGGTTCTTTTCCTACACGGTTTCGGGGAATAAAATAACCATATTCCTAAACGAAAGACCAATCCTCAACTTCGAGATATCTGGCGTCTATAAGGTTGAGAGAACTGAGTACTGGTACTACAACTTCTTTTACAAGCTCGACTACGAGAGGGGAAGCAACTACTTGGAGGATTTGTACAATCCATTTTGCATTACCGCTGAAAACAGCGAAGTAACGATAGACGCCTACATGACTTCCTTGAAGAAGTGCGGTTTGGTTCACTTGAAGAGGGATATAGCTAAGTTACTAGCCTCCAGCAGTAAGAATTTTGTGGTCAAGGGGAAGGAGTGGGCTATAATTGCGGGCTACCACTGGTTCGACGAGTGGGGTAGAGACACCTTTGTTTCCCTAGAGGGAGCGCTTCTGCTTAACGGCGAGTACAACATAGCCAAGGAGATCATCTTGAGGTATCTTTCCTACGAAGAGAGAGGGTTACTGCCAAATAACTTCCTCCACAACGGCGAACCTCAGTACAAGGGAGTTGACGTGTCCCTCTGGGCTATAAACGCCATATACAAGTATTACCAATACACAAAGGACGAGGAACTAGCAAAGAAGGTGTTTCCCAAGGTACTCGACATAGTGGACTGGTATTGGAAGGGCAACGGCGTCGTGGTAAACAGGGACGGCCTAGTGTTTCACTACGGGGCCCCTAGGACGTGGATGGACGCCCAGTTTGACGGCACGGTAGTGACGCCCAGAGAAGGGGCTGCAGTAGAGGTAAACGCCCTGTGGTACAACGCGTTAATGATAACCGCCAAACTGGCAGACGAATTGGGATATAGGGGAGATGAGTTTAAGGAGAAAGCGATGAAGGTAAAGTCTAGCTTCTTAGAGCGTTTCGTAGGCAACTACGGCCTCTACGACTTTATAGACCACGACATGAAACCTGACGAGAAGGTAAGACCTAACCAGATATTCGCAATCTCCTTACCTTTCCCCGTTATAGACGACCCTAACACTGCAAAGGACGTCTTGAAAATAGTTGAAGAAGAACTGCTAAGGCCATATGGGCTCAGTACTTTATCTAGGAACGACCCCTCGTACATACCTTATTACAGGGGGGATAGGGCAAGTAGGGATTTAGCGTACCACAATGGACCAATATGGCCATGGCTAATAGGGGCCTACGTCGACGCAAAGCTCAAGTTTGAGGAAAACGTCATAGAGCTAAAGGGGTTGCTTAACAAACTCAAACCGTTGCTTGAAGTAGCGGAGAAAAACAACGGCTATATTCAAGAACTGTTCGAGGACATTCCACCCTACAAGCCTGGAGGTTGCTTAGCACAAGCTTGGAGCGTAGCTGAAGTGTACAGAGCGGTTAACAAGATAATTCAGTTCACATGAGGAAAAAAAGAAAGACAAGACACTTTATTTCTTCTTCCTCTGGTCCACGAACACTTGTAGCTTGTATCCTGTCCAGATTGTCTTCCCTGGCTCCACCCACTCTATTTCTACGTCGTCCGGTTGTAGTCCTATCCTGTTTGCCAGTATTTCCCTAGCCTTAGCGTCATAGTCCTTGTCTACGCTGGTCTTGTAAGTTTCTATCCTTATCTTTAACTTGTCCATTTCGTTGGCGTAGACGAATATGTTAAACATTCCAGTGGTGTCAGCTATCTCGTTAACAGCGTCCTCAACGTAAATGGGAAGCAACAACTTCCCCTTCACCTTGAACATCCACTCTACCCTACCCGGTATGGGCTCTGTGAACCTCATGTGCGTAATACCAAACTGTGGGTCTGGATCAGTGGTGAACTCGTTCTTGACGTAGTCCCCTAGGCTGTACCTTATCAGGGGCATCGTGAAGTGGTTAAGCAGAGTGGCGATAAGTTCTCCCCTCTCCCCCTCGCTCGCCGGTTCGTCTGTCTTAGGGTCTACTATGTCGAAGATCTCCATGTCCTCCCACACTACCAGCTGGCCGTCTAAGCCAGGGACCTCGACTGCCATGTGGCCGTCAGTTGTACCCCAGACGCTTATGGCTAGCTTAGCGTTAGGGTGCACTTGGAACAGTTTCTCTTTAGTGTTCTTTGCAGCAGCCCCGCCGTGAAGCAGGAGGACTTTAAATGGAGTCTCCCAGCCCTCCTTCTTAGCCTCTTCCCCTATAAGCCTGTGTAACCAAGGGGTCGTTGCTAAAACGTCAACTTTCCAGAGCCTAAAGATCAAGTTGTGTCTGCTCTTCCAACTGAAGTACGTCTCTCCTCCTCCAGCAATCGCCGTGGCCCCACACCTCCACATAGCAGCCTCAACTACTGGAGGTCCCCAGCTGTAAAAACCGCTCATGTTCAAGTAGTTAGCATATACGGTGGTTGGCCTAACTCCAGCGAAGGTCCATAAGTACCTTGCTTGGGCCTCCTCGAAGTAGTCCAGCTCCAGTGCGCCCCAACCCTGGAAGGTAGGCATCCCTGTGGAGCCAGATGTAGCGCCCACAAATCTAATCCTCCTGGCCAGCTCAGGGACCATTATAGACCCAAAGGGAGGGTTTGCAGATAAGTCGTTCCTGAGATCGTCCTTCCTCAGGATGGGGATCTTTACGACATCCCTCCAGTCCTTTATTACTTCAGGGTCGAAGCCCTTTGACTTCCAGAACTTCCTATAGAACTCCGAGTTTTCCCAGGCCCACTTAACTATCCTCTTGAGCCTCTGGGTCTTCAGCTTGTCCAGCTCCTCCCTTTTCATGGTCATTACTTTCCTATTCCACAGCTTTTCTGAGGGATCTGGCATCGTCGTTGCTATGAAGCCCTCTCTTCTTAGCTCCTCGTGTGCCGACTGATAGAAACTTAAAACTGAGGACATGAATCTAATATTGCTTAAACTACTTAAAAACTTTAAGAATACTTGTAGAAGCCCTCTCCTACCTTCCTTCCTAGCTTCCCATTTCTTACCATTTCATCCAAGAGCTCATTTGGCTTGTATGCCTCGTAGCCCTTGGAGTAGATATCCCTTAGCTCCTCAACTATCCTGTCTAACCCTATGTTGTCTGCCATTTCCAATAGCCCTTGCGGGAAGTTGAAGCCGTACTTCATTACTGTATCAATCTCCTGAGCGTTCACTATCTTGTTATGGATGAGCCACGCAGCCTCGTTCACAGCCAACGACAACAGCCTAGATTCCCTCACTGGCGAGTCAGCAGGTAACGATGGCTTCACGTACTTGCCCCCAGGATACTCGTAGAAGCCCTTCCCGGTCTTAACGCCAAGCTGCTTTGCCTCTACCTTTTCTCTAAACATGTTACACTTAACGTCGCTAGCTCCCCTACCCACTATCACTTTCCACAAGTCTAGAGCTACGTCCAGGCCCACGTAGTCGGAGAGCTCAAATATTCCCATGGGCAACTTTAACTTGTTCCTAGCTGTGCTATCTACCTGGTGTATTGTAGCCTCACCGCTTTCCACCTCCCTACAAGCCTCTTGCATAAGCCTTAAGTAGATCCTATTTGACACGAATCCGGGGACCTCTACCCTTAGCCTCACAGGTATCTTGTTCATCTGCCTAGCTATCTCAACGACCTTGTTGGTGGTCTCCTCTGAGGTGTACTTGCTCGGTATTACCTCCACTAATTTCATAATGGGCGGTGGGTTGAAGAAGTGCATCCCAATCACCTTGTCCTTCCTGTTTGTCACCTCTGCTATGTCAGAGATGGGGATGGAACTAGTGTTGGTAGCCAGTATGGCGTGCTGAGGTGATACCCTGTCCAGCTCTTGGAAGACCTTCCTCTTGAGGTCCATGTTTTCTGGTACAGCTTCTATTGCTAGGTCTACGTCCCTGGCCACGTCGTAGGACACAGACATGGTCACCCTGGACATTATAGCCTCTGGCGTGTCCTTTATTGCGCCCCTCTCGTATAGCCTCCTAAGCGAGTCCATCATCCTCTCCTTAGCCCTGTTGAGTATATCCCACGAGATATCTACTAGCTTTACCTCAAAGCCAGAGATTGCCGCCACTTCTGCTATTCCGTGACCCATTGTCCCAGAACCAACAACTAAGACCTTCATTTTGGGGTCTGTTTAATAAAGAATAAACTTGATTAAATAATTTATACTCGACACCATTACTTCATTATGTGAAGGCCGCAGTTCTTTTCAAATACAACGAACCATTAAAGGTAGTTGACAACGTCACGATATCCCCCCCAAAGGCAGGGGAAGTGAAAATTAAGGTGGTAACTACTGGGCTTTGCCACTCTGACGTAAACGTGTTTGAGGGCAAGACTCCTGTGCCACCTCCCGTTGTGGCGGGACATGAGATAGCGGGGATAGTGGAGGAAGTGGGAGAAGGGGTTACCAGAGTAAAGCCTGGGGATAGGGTAGTTTCAGCTTTTATACACCCCTGCGGCAAGTGCAGGAACTGTGCCTCCGGCAAGGAAAACTTGTGTGAGACGTTTTCGCAAGTGAGGTTAAAGGGCACCATGCCCGACGGGACTACGAGGCTGTCGCTGGACGGTAAAGAGGTAAGAACGTTCTTGGGAGGAGGATTCGCAGAATATGCCATAGTTGGGGAAAACGCCCTAACGGTAGTGCCCCCTGATATAGACCTAGAAAAGATAGCTGTCCTAGGATGCGCTGGGCTTACTGGATATGGGGCAGTGAATTCAGCTAGGATTGAGCCCGGAGAGACTGTGGCGGTAGTAGGGGTTGGAGGAGTTGGACTCTCTGTAGTCCAGATGCTCAAGGCATCAGGAGCAGGGAGGATCATAGCACTTGGCACCAAAAAGTGGAAGCTCCAGCGGGCCATGGAGCTAGGGGCTACTGACGTGGTAAACACGGAAGAAGTTGATCCAGTGAAGGCAGTTAAGGAGATTACGAACGGAGGAGCTGACGTGGTCATAGAGGCCGGCGGTAACGAAAAGACCGTACAGATGGCGCTCGACTTGGTGAGGATTGGGGGAAGGGTAGTGCTTGTTGGCCTTCCACCAGCTAACGCCATGATACCAGTAAGGATCGCGTCCATAGTAAGGAACGGCGTTACGATCATTGGGAACTACGGCGGTAGACCAAGGGTAGACATGCCTAGGCTACTGGAGATGGTAAGGCTAGGGAAGTACGACCCGACAAAGCTAATCACGGGCAAGTACAGATTGGAGGAAATAAACGAAGCGGTTAAGCTATTGCAACAAGGAGAGGCCATAAGGAGCTTAATAGTGATGAAATAGCTCACCACACAGATAGATCTGCGGTAACAAGTCCCAGCGCTCTAGCAACGTCCCTCAACGAGATAACCCCTATTATTTTTCCCCCTTCTACCACGGCCAAGTGTCTAATCTTCCTACTCGTCATGATGAGCGCTACATCGCTGACGTCAGTTGTCGAGTCCACAGTAACTAGGTTTGAGCTCATAATGGACAACACTTTTTCAGTAAGGGGGACTCCGTCTGCTATAGCGTATACCACGTCTCTCTCTGTGACTATTCCCCTAGCTACGCTGTCTATGAGAACTAGCAATGAGCCGACCGACTCTTTTTTCATTAACCTACATGCATCGACTATTGAGCTATTCCCGTCTATGCTGATGGGGGCCCTTGTGACGAGGTCCTTTATTATCATTTTCGTCATTAGAGATACTTACGTTGAATTGCATTAAATAGTTTACGTAAAACCTCATCACCCAGCGTCGTTCATCTTCGGCTACTTGTTCATTCATGTAAAAGTTTCGTCCAGGTCTGGCATTTTATTTACTTATATACACGACATGCTAGAACACAAAGGCTCAGTTGTGCTTAACCTTGAGCTTAAGACATCCAAGAGTCTGGTGGCTGAAAGGTTACGTAAGGCGAAGGAGATTATGGAGAAGAGGGGATTCAAATTAGGCGTAAACGCGATAAAGGATCTGTTCGAGGTTAAAGTGGAGAAAGAAGGCCTAAAGTACAACGCTGTTATAGTCTTCAGGGACTTCCATCGTTTTACTATACTTGACTTCTTTGCAGAGTCTGGCGGAATTTATCTCAACAATATTGGAAATTTCGAAAAAATTATGTTAGGCGACCTGGGATGGAAGCAGTATCGTCTTTCCTGATAGTCATTGCCACTGTGGTTTTAGGACTGGTGGTCTTTTCTCTCTTTTCAGTATACAGCGTGGCCGAGTACTCTAGGCAGGTAATCCTTAACGAGGCGAGGAGCTACGCGGAAGGCCTCTACTACCAAGTTGGCACGCCAGCAGGTGACGAATATCCCGTCGTGATAAAGGACTTTAACTATAACGGGACGCTCTACTTGTACTTCTTAACGTTTAGCCCTAGCGAGGCTAGCTCCGCCCAGTACTTGACGCCTCCATCTGGGAATGGCAACACGGTAATATATAGCGTAACTGGACAAGAGCTATATCAAGGACAGCTACCCCTAATAAAGTACGAACAGGGGACGCCAGTGTTAGTGCAGAACCTTACGGTGGTATGGGTAATAGCCAACGTCTCTGGGGGGCTATTTAGGATAGGCGAAGTGGTGGTGGGGTGACCATAGTGAGGACATGGAGGAAGTCGAATAGGAAAGACAAGGGCCTCTCTGCAGTAATAGGAATGCTCTTCGTGTTGCTTATCATGTTGGCTGTATTGATACCGCTTGTCACTTACATGGAATCGTCCCCCACTATGCAGGAGCAGGCGATACAACAAGCACAACCCTACTTGCAGAAAGCGCAGGAACAGCTAGGAGAAGTTAATCAGCAAAACTCCCCTGTACAAATCTATTACTACGACGGTGATGTGTACTTAGTTTACGCCTCCACCCCTCCAGTGCCAGTTAACGCCTCTTACTTCTTGCTCTACAATGGAGGGACAGTAAAGATAGTGATGACACCACAGCCCACTAAGACCACCTTTAACGGCTATGTAGCTTATGCCTATCAAGTAGGTAACGGCTACTCCCTAGTGGGGCTGGTCACTACCGTGGGCAACATAATCTACGCCGACCCTTACACGCCTCCAGGCAGTGCGTCCACAAGCAGTACGTCTGTAGATGGGGGAGCCTTACCACCACTGCCCCTAGCCGTTAGCTTAAACTCTAACACCACCCCGCAAGAGATCAAGTTTAACTGGAACCAGAACCCAATAGAGGGTTATTTCTCTTCCGGTTCCAATAATGCCATCTCTAATAAGGGGTTGCTGTTTACCTTCACGGGCAATAATTGGGTCAACTTGACCTTTTCGTTATTTTGTGGATGGGGACCCTATGACCCCTCTCCGGACACTATATACCTCCTACTTCCAACCACCGCTGGCAACCCATGGCCTGTGATGGTGACGTTTAACGATGTACAAGGTTATTGGAATTTGACGACGTGGCGATGGGTTCCAGGGGGCTGGTATATGCTAATATGGACTCCACAGCCTGGAGGTCAACCAATCCGAGGCACGTATTCTTCTTTCGGAATGTTTGACGTGGTTAAGATACCGAGCTACCAATATAGTTGGCAATTTTTCCCCGGAACCTACCCAATAAAGCTAGCGTTCCACATCACGCAAGGTGGCGTTACCGTCTACGCTTATTATCAAGACAATGGGCAGTGGTACCCAATACCCTTACCAGACCAGCAACTACCACAAGAGCTGTGGAACAGAATAAAGAGTGACTGCTGGGGCTACGGTCAAGTTTACTCAGCGTGGCTCAACTATATAGGCTCATTCGATATTGCAAATCAACAAATAATGGAAGCTTTTAACGTGTACTATGGAGGATACGAACAGGGAGTTAACGAGTGGGTTACCAACTTCTCGCTGGACGGCAAGCTTGGAGGCGCGTCTAACGGTGGTCAGACGACCGCTTTACTAGACTATTATGGTTCACAGTGGTGGCAGGCGTATTGGCATTTCTATAAACCTAGCGATTACGGGTTCATCACAGTCCCCGGCTACAATCTCACCACTGACGGCATGCCCATAGGGATATACCAAGGGCCCGGCTACCCTACCCTACCATCTTTCGTTGTTTTAGACCCAGGGTTGAGCGAGATAATGGTCGCCTGGAGTCCTGGTATAGGAGTTGAAAACTACGCAATAAGCTAAATGTTTTTGTGTAATTACAGTTTTTGTAAAACATCTTGTCCCTACCTATGATTCCTCACGCTTTCCATATATGCTTTTAAACAATATAAGCATGCTTAAATTATGAAAGCCGTCGTTGTAGTAGGGCCTAAACAAGGTTACAAGGTTCAGGAGGTCCCAGATCCGAAGCCTGGACCAGACGAGGTGGTAATAAAGGTAGACAGGGCAGCGTTGTGCTACAGAGACCTCCTACAGCTACAGGGGTATTACCCAAGGATGAAGTACCCCGTAGTCCTGGGCCACGAGGTAGTTGGAACGATAGTGGAGAAGGGATCGCAAGTAACGGACTTTGAGGTGGGCGATAAGGTTACCTCTCTGCTTTACGCCCCTGACGGTCACTGCGAGTACTGTAAGATAGGGGAGGAAGCGTACTGCCACAACAGGCTAGGTTACTCAGAGGAATTGGACGGGTTCTTCGCAGAGTACGCGAAAATCAAGGTGACAAGCCTCGTGAAAGTGCCCAAGGGAACCCCAGATGAAGGAGCAGTTCTTGCTCCATGTGTTACAGGAATGATCTACAGAGGATTGAGCAGAGCTAAGCTAAGGCCCGGAGAGACAGTTTTAGTTACTGGAGCTAGTGGTGGTGTTGGAATACATGCCCTACAAGTGGCAAAGGCAATGGGAGCTAAAGTAATAGGCGTCACAACATCTGAGGAAAAAGTTCCTATTGTAAGGAAATTCGCAGATTACGTTATCGTTGGCAGGGAATTTTCAAAGGAAGCGAAGAAAATAGGAGACGTTAACGTGGTCATTGACACTGTAGGAACGCCAACTTTCGACGAAAGCTTGAAATCGCTATGGATGGGGGGCAGAATAGTGCAAATAGGCAACGTAGATCCCTCACAAGCTTATCAACTAAAGTTGGGATATGTAATACTTAAGGACATTGAAATCATAGGCCACGCCAGCGCGACAAAGAAGGAAATAGAGGCTGTACTTAAGCTTACGCAAGAGGGAAAGATAACGCCAGTTATAGCTGGGACAGTTTCCTTAGAGGAGATAGATAAGGGTTATGAAATGCTAAAAGATAAGCACAAGATTGGAAAAGTATTACTCAAACCGTAAAAATTTTTATTGAGTTGTCCAAATACTTGATTGTGGAAGTAAAAATCAAATGGGCATCTCTAAACTCCAGCGAAATTCCTATGGACAAGAAAAATACAGAGGAAGATCTAAAGGAATTCGCTAAAGGAGTGGCGTCAAAACTAGAGAAGGAAAGAGGAGAAACGTTAGGGCTAGATCTTAAGCTGCTTCATCCTTTAGGCATATTCTCTGGAAGGATATTGGAGGGAATAGCTGAAAATATTAAGGGTTATGGGGTGAGGTGGGCTGGTAAACTCTTCTCTGGAGACGTTTCCTCAGCTATAGGAGAAACGATTACCTATGCCGTTTTGGATACCAAGTTTAAAGTCGACGTATCTTCGCTAGTTCCATTTAGATTAGTAAAGTACTTGGGAATCGTGCCCGACCTAGTTATTCCATTAGCTGAGTACGAGGAACTAAAGGACTTCTTGAGAGCCAAAGGGAACGAGCTACTTTTGGTGAACTCTAGGTCAATGGTGAGATTTTCCTTATCTACTCTGGTAAGTAACTTAGTGAAGGACTTAAGCGTAACCGAAGTTCTTAGATATCCAGATAATTTTTCTCTCCTCTCCTACGTAACTTACGATGAAGGAATAAAGGACTTGATGGTTGTGGTGAGACCTTGAATTGCGTTGAAGAGTTAAACAAGGCTTTCCTTTTAGCTTGGGTAGGTGATTTGGAAGAGGCAAAGAAGATTGCTAGGGATTGCGAAAACGAGCTCAAGGACGTAAAGGAGGTAAGGGAAAAGTTAATGAAAGTGAAGGGAGAAGTTGACTACGATTTTCAGCTAGCTAAAGCTTTAAGGGAGGCAAAGGTTGAAACAGAAGATATACTTAGGTTGGCTTTGTTTGCTCTATCCAAAAGGCTAAGGAAAGGGGAGTTTAGGGCTGAAGTAAAGAGGGAAGGAAATCTAATTTACTCCGTGATGGACATCGAGTTCAAGAAAATGCTTAGAGGAGTGATTTTCAATAGAGAGGGATACAGTTACTCATTACTTAACACTTGTCCAGGGTTTTTCGTGGCGTACAACCAAATTGTGTATGGGGAGTTTCAGTGCAATAAAGTGGAGGATGTGGTAAAGGAGATCGTTGGAAAAATCAGAGCGTAAAATTGTTTGACGGAAGTTTAGAAGAGTAAGCAAAAAAGGGCAAATCGAAATATGTGGAATTGGCTAACTATTCTATACCTAAAGTCTTTTGTTCCTTTCGGTCATACAAATGTTCTCATGCATATATACTATAAATAACTGAAACAATCCCCAACTCTCAGTAAGACAGACCTAAGCATCTCATTATGCCCTTATCCAGAGAAAGGGCGAGGCAATCGAACTTTATCGAAGAGGAGATTTGAGAAAAGCACAAAAGGGATCAAGGAAGTGCTCCGGCCGGGATTTGAACCCGGGCCACGGGCTTGAGAGGCCCGCATACTCTCGGTGCCCTAGTAGATGGCAGGGCTTGACCGGGCTATACTACCGGAGCACTGTGATAATAATTGATAACTTAGATTTAAAGTTTTCGCGTATATTAACTCCAGTTGAGCATATGTAGTTAATGAAGTTGAAGTTACCTCCCCGCATAAAGGTCCTCGAGGCCTTAGGCGCAATAGCCGATGGAAGGATAAGGAAAGCAGACGATCACTACGAGGTGGTATCCTCAGAGGGCGACAGGACGTACATCGTGAAAGTTAATGGAAATAAGGTTTCTAGCACCGACAACGGCACCACCTATAGGGGTTACGTGGGCTACCCTATCATAGCAGTGCTCATGCTAGAGGGCAGGCTTCCCTTCAACGAGAAGGTCTCCAAATCCCTGAAGGGAATAGACTGGAGGAGGCTAAACGAGCAATATAAGAGCTACGCTAAAGTGGAGGAACTCGTGAAGAAAATTGCTGAGGAGAGAGGAGTTAAAAAGGAGGAAATAGACACTACTGTGGAGGTAGTCCTAAACGAGCTCAAGCGAATCCCTCTTGAGAAAGCTCCCTGAGCCTCTCTTCACGGTGAGCAGAGATGTCGTTTTGGGAATTAAATACAAAGTACAACGCGTTCATAACGCTTAAGGAGATGAAGGAAAGAGAAGGTCCCCTCTCTGGCCTCACCTTTGGCGTTAAGGACGTCATCTTAACCAAGGGAGTGAGGACAACTGCAGGTTCAAGGATACTCCAGGACTACGTCCCCGAGGAAAACGCTTGGATAGTCGACAGGATACTGTCCCTTGGTGGGAGGATTCTAGGGAAGACCAACACTCACGAGTTCGCTGTAGGGGCTACAAACACTTCGTCAATAGGTGGTATTGCGAGGAACCCAGTTGACCCAGAGAGGATAAGCGGAGGCTCTAGCGGTGGCTCAGCTGTTGCAGTAGCGCTAAAGATGGTGGACGTGGGGGTTGGAACAGACACTGGGGGCTCAGTTAGGATCCCTGCCTCCCTCTGCGGGGTGATAGGCTTCAAGCCCACCACCGGCATCATACCTACCAGTGGAGTAATACCCTTCAGCTGGACCTTGGACACAGTGGGCTTCCTGACTAGGGACTTAGCTACCATGAGAAAAGTGGTGGAAAACCTATTCCCCAACAAGCACAAGGACGTGTTAGTCTCTAAGTCAAAGCTGAAGTATAAGCTTGGCCTCTTCCTGTTTGATGACGATCCCGCTTCAAAGGCCTTAAAGCCCTTGGTAGACAAGTTCACCGAGAAGTTCGACGTGGAGGTTGTAGAGCTCAACTTCCTCCGCTTCTTCGGTGGCAACATAAGGAGGACTATAGCTGTAGCTGAGGGGGCAAGTTACCACAGGGACTGGCTAGAGACCACCCCAGGCATGTACTTCCCAGACGTAAAGGGCATCCTCATGGAGGGGCTCAAACTAAGGGCTGTGGACTACTTGGAGGCTATGAGGGGAAGGAGGGTAGTACTGGAGGAATACTTAAAGGCCTTCGACAGGGTTGACGCCCTCATCTCCCCCACTACAAAGATCCCAGCCCCAAAGATATCAGAGGTCGTGGGGAGGGAGGCCGAGTTCAGGGAAAAGCTCATATTCAACACGGAGCTCTTTAACGTGGTCAACGCGCCATCCATAAGCCTCCCCTTGGGAAAGGTAGACGGTCTTCCAGTAGGCTTAATGGTCAGCGCAGAGCCCTACGAGGACGGAAAAGTGCTGGATATCGCGCAAAAAATCCTAGAGGTCACCCAATCGACTTCCTTATTACAGCCATCTCCTTAGCGTACTTCCTTATTTCATCTTCCTTTTCCTCCTTGCACGCTAACAGCAAGAGAGACGAGAGTAGGACGTGCTTCTTCGAGTTGAAGTCTTTGTTGTCCACTTTTATTCCCAGGTTGTTCTGCATGAACTCCACGTCCTCCCTTATGGCCTTTATGACCTTCTCATCCACCTTCCAGACCTCTGGTATCAAGTCTAGGGTCTCCACGTTCAAGTACTTGGCGCTCTGCTCTAGGTCCCTCTTCATGTTCACGTAGCTTTCCTTTAGTAGCTCCCACTCCCTTTCGCTGAGGGACTGAAGTGACGCTAGACCAAAAAGCTCCGGGGGAAGGCCTATGGAGTAGAGCGTCCCCACGAATGTTATTGCCCTAGGCAAGGTTACTTTACCTGTACTCCTGGCGTAACCAAACAAGCTAATGTGGAGCTTCCTCGCCCTTCTCTTTGGCAGGAAGAAGGCTATGTAGTTTATGGCTGTGGCTAGGTTCTCTATTATCATCTGGTACCGCGCCACGTACTTCTCTACTATCCCCTTCAGCGTTTTCTCCTCCTCTTCCGTGTAGACCCTCGGCTCTAGGATTGGGGAGTTGTTTATACCGTTAACTGCCTCCTTCACCTTCCCCTCGTCGTAGTCGTACTTGAAGGCTGACTGCACCGTGTAGGTGTAGACTCCCTTGTACTCTAGCAACTGGTTCTCGTAGTTCTCAGGGCTAAAGTGCCCCCTGAAGGGCAGGGAACCTACACCTATTATCGGAAAGATTGGTAAGTTGAGCTCGTCCTTTATCTTGTAGAGCTCGCTCAAGGCGAACTTCGCGAGCAGGACTGCCGAGAGCATGCCGTAGTTCATTGCAGGGTCTGACCTCGCTATGAAAACCCTCATGTACGCCGGCTTTATGGCCTTCACGTAGCCAGTTACTATTTCCCTAACCTTTAGCAAGGAGTCCTTGTCTTCTATTAAGGGAATTACCTCCACCTTCTTGGGGTTTATCTCGCCCACGAAGTCTTTCACGCTTATGTCGTCTACTAGCTTTACGTCTTCCTTCCCTGCTATAACGTTCTCGTAGTACTTTGCCACTGCCACGATTTCTTTGTAATCTGTGGTAAATGGTAGGATTACCTCAAAGACAGGAGTTACGCCCCTACCGTAGAACTTCTCCGCCAAGTCATAGGCTATTGGTATACCCTCCATGGTCTCGGCAAAGACCTTCCTCTCTGCCCCCTCTATTCTTGGGTTTGGAAGGCGGTAGGTCAGGAAGACGTCCTGCCCTAGTACTTTCTCCTTGAAGAACTCTGGGTATTTGGAGAGGAGCTTCCTAACAACGTGGATGTCCACGTCCTTGCCTTCTGCGTCCCACATGACTTCGTGTATCCCTAGAGTCATGTAAGCGTAATAGGCCTCAATTACCTCGTCGTCGCCCTCTATTACCTCGCTCCTACTCCACTCCGGAACCTTAGCGTTGTCTGGATGTTGAGTAGACATTGTCCTAGGTATTTTTCTTGAGAGGCTCATTGGACAAAATACTGTGGACATGCATTTTTAAGCGTTTGTTATAAGGTTTACTCATGGCCATAGAAATAGGCCAAGAAGCTCCAGACTTCGAGGCGGAAAGTAACCAAGGCACAGTTAAGCTCTCGTCATTAAGGGGAAAGAAAGTGGTCTTGTACTTCTACCCCAAGTCCTTTACGCCCGGTTGCACTAGGGAACTACAGAGGTTTACGGAGCTGTACAGCGAGTTCAAGCAGAACAACGCCGAAGTAGTGGGAGTAAGCGTTGACTCGGTGTCGACGCAGAAGAGGTTTGCTGAGAAGTACAACGCCCCCTTCCCCTTGGTGTCAGACAAGGAAAAGAAAGTAGCAACCCTTTATGGGGTATTAAACGAGAAGGGCACCAGCGCCCAGAGGGTAACTTTCGTAATAGACGAGAACGGGAAAGTTGTAGCAGTGCTGAGGAACTTGAAGAAGGCGGAGGAGCACGCAGATAGGGCTTTAGAGATAATCAAGGGAAAGGCCTAGTCCAAGACCCTAATGTATGCCTTCTTTTTAAAAGCCTCCACTGGGTTCTGCAGGACTTTGGGTATTTCAGCTACTAATTCTGTTGGGGTGAAGTGGTTCCCCACAGTGGAGTATACCAAAGATCCTGCCAGGCCGTTGACGAAGGCACCTATGGCTGCGGCGTAAAATGGCTCTATCCCCTGGGCCATTAGGGTAGCAACTATTCCCGTGAGCGTGTCGCCAGTCCCCCCAACTGTCATGCCCGGGTTTCCGGTCTTGTTTAACTTTGTCCTTTCGCCGTCAGTTATGACGTCAAAGTAGCCCTTGAGCAAAACGACGCAGTTGCAGTCCCTAGCCCTCGCTTCAGCCTGAGTGATCCTCTCCCTTGGATCTTGGGAAGGCTCCTCGCCGAAGAATATCTTGAACTCGCCCGCGTGGGGCGTTATGACGAAGTCCTTTGTAAGCCTCGCTCCCTTTATAGCCTTTAGGGCATCGGCGTCGACAACGGCCTTCTTTCCCTTTTCCTTTAAGTACTCAACTATCGCCTTTGAGGCCTCCACAGTCTCCTCTTCCAAGCCCATCCCAGGACCTATCACTACTACGTTCACTTTCTCTATCCACGGTTTCAGCTCCTCTAAGTTCTTGGGGTTGATGTTCTCTCCCTTTAGCTTGATAGCTATTAAGTCTGGGGAGTACGATGCTACGATGTTTGCCGTGTTCTCGGGAGATGCTACGTATACCAGATCTGCCCCGGTCTTCAGAGATGCTAAAGCTGAGAGCGAGGGGGCTCCGCTGTAGGTCTTACTCCCCCCTATTATTAACACCCTCCCCCCAGCTCCCTTCTTGCTCTTCATGTCCCTCTTCTTTACCCTGGTGAGCAGGTCTCCAGGACCTACGTATATATAGGCCTCCGGAGGTATCCCTATACCCTTAACCACGACGTTGAAGCCCCTCTTAGCCAAACCTGGCTTTAGGTCGTGGAAAGTAACCACCAGGTCTGGAACCACAAACTCGCCAGGGGCTTCTCCTGTGTCACTGTCGATCCCTGAGGGAACGTCTATTGACACCTTAAATCCCTTGCTCCTGTTGAACACGTTTATCGCTGTCCTAAAGGGCTCCCTGGGCTTTCCGGAGAAACCAGTCCCCAACATCCCGTCTATTAGGACGTCCCCCTCTACTGGAGTCAATTGCTCCACGTCCTTTACTTCAACGAGCTTAACCGAGTAGTCCAACTCCCTTATTGCGGAGAGGTTGAACACTGCGTCCTTGTGCTTGTTCTCCCCCAGCAAGAAGACAACTGCTCTTGCCCCCTCTCCCACGAGGTGCCTTACCGCTACTAGCGCGTCTCCTCCTTTCCCTCCGTGGCCCACAAACGCGTACACAGTCTTTCCCTTTACGTCCCCTAAGGCCCTCACTACCTCGTCCTTAACTGACCGGCCAGCGTTCTCCATTAGGAGCAAAGTAGACACGCCAAAGGCTTCGCTGTTGACCTCGAGAGCCCTCATTTCCAGAGAGGTGATCATTAGCCCACTACACTATGAAATAAACGTGGGGGTTTTAAATTCCGCACGGTCAGCTTCGAGTTACCTCGTCACTGCTAGGGATTGGAGTCACTCATCACTCTTAAGTGCTTTTACTTCTCCTCTTTTAAATGTAGGTGGACACAAGCCCCATATAGGAAAGGTTAATTAAGGCAAGTTATCACTCTAATTTCGTATATATGACTAGGAATTTTAAAACAAACAATAAATAAACTAAGCAACATTGATTAATTGGCAGATGTATTATAATGGACTATTGATCAAAGTTTATAAACTACTATATTTACTTATTTAAAGGGATCAAGTATGACCCTCGGAAAGGAAACCGAAATGGGATTAAAGGAACTATTTAAGGCAAACGCAGAGGACTACATGTTGCTAACCCTTCTCGCCAACAAGCTGGAAAAGATGGGAAAGGTAGAGGAGGCCAAGATACTTAGGGAGAAGGCACTAGTGGAGTTGGCCCACGCCTCCGGGATTTTCGAGAAGCTACTGACCAACTACGACGTAAGTGGGACGCTAGAGCAGTTTGCTAAAGAAGAGGGTGAGGAGCACGTAAGCGAGTACAACAACGTTGCCATGAAGGCAAAGGCTGAGGGGCACGCAGAAATAGAGGCTATGCTGTGCGCGTACGCTGAGCAAGAGAAGGGAATAGCTGAGGCCACTAGCAAGGTAGTAGCCATGCTAAAGAACTTTGCTAAAGAAGAGGGTGAGGAGCACGTAAGCGAGTACAACAACGTTGCCATGAAGGCAAAGGCTGAGGGGCACGCAGAAATAGAGGCTATGCTGTGCGCGTACGCTGAGCAAGAGAAGGGAATAGCTGAGGCAGTGAGCAAAGTAGCTAAGGCGCTTTAAATCTAGTAGTTTTTCTTTTTCCTAGTTTTTCTCCACGTTTACCTTATCTGGTACGTTTTCCCAACGTATCGTAATACCTCACCGACTCAAGAATAGTTTTTATTAAAGGTATCTATTATAAAAATGATGGAGCAAATAGTTGGATACATAATAGGTACTTCCACTACCCAACAAGCGACAATGCTAGCAAAGCAGGCAGTGAGGCTAGGGAGGTACGTAACCCTAGAGTACGATGACCAGAAAGTGTTGGGGCTCATAACCTCAGTGACAAGGGGGAGCCCCCTCATTAACGATAGCTTAGACGACGTAGAGATTTTAGACGACATCATATTCGTCCAAAAGGTACCCAGGTTCATAAGGGCTGAAATAAAGTTGCTTTACGATCTTACCTCTAATTCTCTCCCCGAAGTGCCCCCTCCTCCCGGGACTCAGGTTAGATTTTCCCAAGAGAGCGAGCTCCAGTCGCTCTTCTCCGAGGGCGAAATCGAGATAGGCAAGCTAATAGGCACGAATGTTGCTGTTAGGATCAAGGTAAATTCCCTAGCAAGGCATTTAGCCATCCTGGCGGCCACTGGGAGCGGAAAGTCAAACACAGTGGCGGTACTAACTGAGAGGATTTCAGAAATTGGAGGATCTGTATTAATATTTGACTATCACGGTGAGTATTACAATAGCGATATAAAGAATTTAAATCCTATTGAACCAAAATTAAATCCTAGATATCTTTCTCCCAGAGAATTCGCAACACTTTTAGAAATACCTAGGAATGCAACTATACAATATAGGATTTTAAGGAAGGCGTTCACAGAGTACTTAAAGGACTTGGAGAACAGCTTCAACTCTGGGCAAGTTGACTTATCTAAGTTAAACGAGACCTTTGTTGCTGACATAGAGAGCAGGATAGAGAAGTATCTGGGTGACTCCAAGAAGAACAAGGACTCGGCAGAGGAGGTGGAAAACAAACTAGAAGAGTTCTTTGAAAGGTACTCCAACATCATAGACTTAACTGCCCCGGACATAACGTCAAGGATAAGGAGTCATAGCGTAAACGTAGTGGACATAAGCCACCTAGACGAGGACTCAATGGACGCCATAGTCTCCCACTACTTGAGGAGAGTACTTGACAGTAGGAAGAGCTACAAGAGGACTGGGAACGGGCTTAGATTCCCCGTCATATTGGTAATAGAGGAAGCTCACGTGTTTATCTCCAAGACGGAGAACACCTTGACGAAGGCTTGGGCTGGGAAGATAGCCAGGGAGGGGAGGAAGTTCGGCGTCAGCATGGTCATCGTGAGCCAAAGACCAAAGGGATTAGACGACACAATCCTGAGTCAGATGACTAACAAGATAATCCTGAAGATAGTTGAGCCTAACGACAAGAAGTATGTCCTTGAGTCCAGCGACAACTTGAGCGAGGACCTCGTGAGTCAGCTCTCCTCCCTCGACGTGGGGGAGGCTATAGTAATAGGCAACCTCGTGAGGATACCCTCGTTCGTGAAAATCGACAAGTTCGAGGGAAAGCTAGGAGGCTCCGATCCAGACATGATTGGAGAGTGGAGGAAAGAGGAAGAGGAGAGCAAAGTTCGCTCCTCTGTGGCGGACTTTGGGTGATTGACGTGCAGTTCCTCCACATCTCAGATACCCACTTGGGCTCCAGGAGATATAACTTGGAGTCCAGGGAGAAAGACGTCTACGATACGTTCAACAACTTGATCGAAATCGCCATCAAGGAACACGTCGGGGTAGTAGTGCATACTGGGGACTTGTTTGACGTTTACAACCCTCCCACCAATGCGCTGAAGGTATGCGTAGAGGGGCTGAAGAAGTTGAAGGACAAGGGAATACCCTTTGTCTCTATACCCGGGGACCACGACACGCCAAAGAAGAAGGGGGAGATCTACACCCACAGACTCTTGAGCGAGACTCTTGAGCTCCTCCGCTTCCTAGACGGAGAGAACAACAAGTTCTACGAAGCCACAGATGGCAACTTGAGGGTTAGGTTCTATGGGGTGAGGCACATACCCACGGTAGCAAGGCAAAGGCTTCTCGAGATCCTCTCATCCCTTAAGCCGGAGGGGAACAGGAACGTGCTAATGCTCCACCAGGGGCTCAGGAGTAAGCTACCCTACGAGGGAGCGTGGCAGTTAGAGGAGGGAAATTTACCCAAGGGCTTTAACTACTATGCCCTAGGCCACTTCCACACTAGGTTTAAGGAGAGGTTGCCTTCTGGCACCTTGGCAATCGCGGGGTCTCCAGACATCATAAGGGAGGAGGAAATAGAGGGCTATCAGAAGTACGGGAAGGGAGGTTACCTTGTAGACGTGTCGAAGGACGATGTAGTAATCCAAGACGTAAACGTCGAGATAAGGCCCCAGGAGGTAGTAACAATCAACACCAATACCCTTGATTTGGACGTCCAGAACTTGATCAAGAAGTACCAGGGGTACCAGAGGTTCAAGCCAATCCTCCACATTATCCTAGAGGGAGAGGCAGTAAACACTAGGAGCCTTTACGAGAAGCTGTCTGCACTGAATAGAGTAGCGGAGTTCTACAGGATATATAAGGACAACACCAAGAGCAGCAAAGAGAAGAAGATCGAGGTTCCCACCGGCTCCACAGTAAACCAGATCATATCTAGTTTCTTGAAGTCGAGGGGCTACACCGAGGAGGAGGTCAGCCAAATCATAGAATTGATAAACAACTACGACTCGGACTCGGTAGATGGCATCCTGGAAAGGATAGGTGGCCTAAAGTGAGAATAGACAGAATAGACCTCAAGAACTTCCTAAGCCACAGCGAAAGCTCGATAAACTTCAAGGGTAGGATAAACGTCCTAATTGGCCACAACGGGGCGGGAAAAAGCTCCATAATCGACGGCATCGTTTTCGCCCTGTTTAGGGAGAGCAGTAGGGGTAACGCCAACAAGAACCTAGTGAAGATGGGCAATAGGTCAGCTTCAGTAAGGTTGACCCTCGCTAACGGGAACCAGATCATCATAGAGAGGCACTTGCCAGACTCCGGTAACGACCTACTTATAGCTGGCTCCATGCCTAAGGCCAGGGGAGCGGAAAAGGTAACGGAGGAGGTACAGAAGATCATTAACATAGACAAGGAGGTGCTACTCTCCACACTAATAGTGAGACAAGGGGAGATAGAGTCCATATTTGAGGACTTGACAGACGTGCTGAAAAAGGTTATGAAGATTGAGAACTTAGAGAAGTTGACCGAGGCCTCTGGCCCGATATATTCCAAGATGAAGGAAATCCAGAGTAAGTTGGAGCAAATCCAAACCTTTGAGAAGGAATACACTGACACAAGAATGAAACTAATTGACCTAAAAAGAGAAAAGAGCAAAATTGAAGAAGAACTAGAAGAACTTAGAAAATCTGAAGAAACCTTGAACGGACAACTACAGGAGGCTCAAAGGTTATTAGATGAAATTCAGAGGAAGAGAGACGAGTACTTAGGGCTAGCCAGAGAAAAGGACAGGCTGATAAGGGAAAAGAAAGTAACTGAGGATCGTCTCTCTCAGCTAGCGGGAGCAGAAGAGGAAAAGAAAATGATAGAGGAGAAGGTAAGGGAACTGGAGAAATACGAGGAAGCAAAGGTCCTTTTAGACCAGTTAAGGGAAGTAGAAAAGGACATTGATAGAATAAGGCAGAGTCTAGAGAAGGCCATGAACGAGAGGGATACCATTAAGGATAAACTAGGGAGAAAGGCGGAACTTTACCCGGACTACTCAAGGTACGTTACCAACAAAGAGAAACTTGAGTCCATTGAGGAAAAGGAGAGGGAATACAACGGCCTCCAGACTACCTACAGGAACATCCAAGTGGAGATCTCGAGAATAGACAAGACCTTGAGTTCACTCAAGGTGATAAATACAAGCGAACTAGAGGACGAGATACGCAAGGTTGAGGACGAGATAAGCGAGCTAAGCAGCAAGAAGGGGAAACTCATGGCGCAAGTGGACGAGGCGAAAAAGGTCTTGAGTGGCTTGGAACAAGTAAAAGGGGGACAGTGCCCAGTATGTAAAAGGCCGCTAGACGAGTCGCACAAGTTAAACCTAATCCAAGAGGCAAAGAGCGTTATTCAAGCGTCTAAAGAAGAATTAGAGAACGTGTCCAGAAGGCTAAGCGAACTTGCCAAGAAAAAGGAAGACTTGAAGACATGGCTCAGTAGTGCCAACCAAAACAACACCAAGTACAACACGTTGGCGGAGAAAAAGGCAGAGCTGGAGAAGCAACTCGCAGATGCACAATCGAGGTTAGAGGAGCTAAAAAAGGCGCACGAAGAGTACGTTAAGCTCAAGGATGCCCTAAGCAAGCTTGAGCCTGCGTATAAGGAATATCTATCCTTAAGCAAAGTTAACGAGGAGGACCTTAAGGAAAAGGAAGAAGAGATACTCAAGTTAAACAGACAATTAGAGGAGAAACAGGCCAAGAGAAATGAAATAAAGAACAAACTGACTGGAATGGACTTGAAGTCCATTGAGGAGAAGTTGAGGGAACTTGAGGAATTGAGGAGGAGACTAAATGACGTGCTACGAAAGTTGGGTGAGAGGTCATCGCTTGAGATGAGGCTAAACCAAATGCAAAAGGACCTAGGGGAGATCGAGAAGAGAATCGGTGAGTTAAACTTCTCGGAAGACGAGTACCAAGGGGCCAAGAAAAAGGTGGAAGAACTTCGCAATAAATTACTAGACATATCTAAGAAGATAGCTGAGGACGAGGGCAGCCTTAACCAAATAAGGAAGGACATAGAGGAGAAGGAGAAGAGGCTAAAGGATCTAGAGGCCTTAATAAGCCAGAAACCCAACCTAGAGAAGGCATTAAAGAAGCTCACCAAGCTGAGGGAAGACCTAGGCGAGAAGGGGCTTCAAAATTACATCATCTCCGCAGTAAAGAGCAAGATAGAGAACAACTTGAACGAGATAACTTCAATGTTTAACTTAGCGTTTACCCGGGTGTCCTTAGAATTCAGTGCCTCAACCAGAGGACAAAAGATCAAGGCTAGCTTGTCCGCTTACGACAATTACGGTAGGGAGTACGCTGTAGATATGTTAAGTGGAGGAGAGAGAATATCCATTGCCCTAGCTCTAAGGCTGGCAATTGCTAAGTCCCTCATGGACTCCTTGGGGTTTATAATCCTAGACGAACCCACTGTCCACCTAGACGAGGAGAGGAGGAAGGAGCTCATGAACGTCATTAGAAGTGCTTTAGACGTGGTTCCCCAAATAATAGTGGTTACCCACGACGACGAGATCCTTGAGATAGGTGACTACATCATTAGGGTAGAGAAGAGGGGTTCAGAGAGCAAGGTAACTGAGGAGGTGCCGGGAAACGATTGACGATGTATACAAGGAGCTCTCAGAGAACTTCACCGAACTAAGGGAGAAGATAAGGCTCTTCCACAAAGACCTAGGGAAAGAAGTTGAGGAAGAGGTGAGGAAGAGATGGATCCCTTATACGCCAATCAAGTCCATGAAGAGGTATTTGGCAATAGACGGCGGGGAATACATCAAGGAACTGAGGGTAGGAACAATTTACGTGGTGAACGCGGAGGCCCTCTTAAGCGAGGGCATGGAAACCAAGCCAGTGGACAAGTTCAGCAAAGTTGGGGTGTTTAGGCCAGCCAACTACGCCAAGGAGAGAGTCTCTGAGCTCATGGCTACCGTCGAAGTCAAGCTAGCGCTCAAAAATGGGGGGAGGGCAGACCTAATCCTCATGGACGGTAGCTTCTCCAAGAAGCTCGGAGACGCAAACGGCATGGAGAGCAAGCTGGACTTCAACGTCGACGGGATAGCGTCGCTCTCTCTGAAGGACGAGGACGAGATGTACAGATCCCTCGTGGTGGAGAAGCAAGTGGTTATGTCTAAGCTACTCAATACTTACGATAACAAAGTGCTGTGGATCTCCAAGACCAGCAGGAACATGGACATGTTTCGCAGGGGTATTCCAGACATAGTAGTCCTGGAGACCTTCACGGAAGAGGTGGGCTACACAAGCCCCGAGTGCAAGGGGGTAGACGTGACAAAGCTCGCCCATCACACCGAGGTGAACCTCCAGAGCTTCGTCGTGTGCAGGTCTTTTATAAGGCTAAAGAGGGCGAGCAAGGTACTAAAGCTTGACGTGGTGTCTAAGCTCCCTATAGACGAGGCGTTTATAAGGAAAGTGGTAGACGATCTATCTGCCGTGGCGGTAAAGGGGTATCCTTATCCGCTCTTGAAGGTTCACTTTGACGTTAAGGTAAAGAAGGGGGACAGAGAGAGAATTACTAGGATGCTTGGCTTACATAAGCCTGGGGTAGACTGGTGGCCAAACCAGTTCTTTTAGTCCTCCTTTTCTGATTCGAACTGTATAGTTACGTGAGTGATGTTGTACTCCTTGAGGATCTCCTCAATTTTCCTTCTCTTCTCGTCCAGTTCCTTCAGCATGATGTTGGGGTCTTCTCTCACGTGCAAAGTCGCCAACTTAGTGTGCTCGCATAAAGCCCAGACGTGGACGTGATGGACGCCTGGAAACACCGTCTTAACTCTCTCCACGACTTCATCAACGTCAACTGGCGACCTCTCCATTAGTACGTAAAAGGAGTCCTTAAGGTCCTTATAGTTCAGTACGGAGACCGTCAACACAACCACTAAGGCCACTACCAAGTTGGCCAAGTCCCCAAGTCCTAAGAGGAGCACTGCCAGTGCGCCTACTCCCCCTATTACGTAACTGGCGACGTCTGAAACAGCGTGTAGCTTCACTCCCCTGTCCTCGTGACCTGTAGCCAGCATAAGGAATAGGGCGATGGCAAAGGACGACAGAATAACGGAAAACTCCTTTTCCTCAACGTGAAATTCCAAGTACACTAAGGACAGGGCTACCGATATAACGCTCCCAACTATCACTACAGAAGTGTTAACTAAAGCGGATAGAACCTCTAGCCTGTGTACTCCATAGGTATAGTTCTTGCCGCTAATAACGCTATATGCGTAAATGGACATGCTCACTATTAGGGCGTCGAAAAGAGAATGGACAGCCTCTGAAAGGGCTATTACGTTGTTGGTCATTAGGAACACAAGGATAAGTATAGCAAAGGAGGCCCAAAACGCCACTACTCCTTTGTCCATCAATACTTACTTGAATTCTGGGCTTTTATTCCTTTCACACAAAAGAACGCTCCGGAAGCGTCGCCAACTAGAGGCTCCTCATCCCTTTCATCTTCAAGCGGCGAAAACGTAAGAGTGGATACGATTTTCACTACTTTGAAGTACCTACTGACGGTTTTGATCAGTTCGTCTCTCGTAATGAAATGTGCCCTAGAGTAGTACTTGTGACCCCTCTTACCTAGCTCTTGGTAAAACTCCCCCCAAGGGGAATCTGCAGCCACTATGCACACGCTGACTGAGTCAGATACCCTCGCAACTTCTTTAAACAGGGCGTCTACCTCGTTAATGAAACACGCGGTAACCGAAATGAAAGTACACTTGAGCGAGTTGTCCCTTATGGGCAGATGTAGAGCGTCTGCCAATATCTTGTCCTCGTCCTCTTTTCCTTCCTTCAGCATCGGCTCCGAGACGTCAAGGGATATCACCCTCCCCTTTATCGCTTCGTGAAAAATCGACGGCCCGGACCCTATGTCCAAGCAGTCCTTTAGTCCTAGAGCTTCTACCGCCTTCTTCTCTGTATCGTATATCTTCTTGTGAGTTAAATACCACTCCCTATATTGACGCGGGTTGTTGAAAATCTCCATTACTCTCTTCTCTGAAAATCGATTTTATAAGCGTTAGAGCTACGTTCCTTTTCTCCTCTATGTCTTGAAGGACTAAAATGAGCTCTTCCCTTCTCCTCCTCAAAGACGGGGACGTGTGGAGGAACTCGTTTAGCCTTGCCTCAAGGTACTCTATTTCCTTGATAATATTGCTCCTTATCTTTTCATAGTATGATAAAATCTCAAACAGGTCTATATTTGAGTGAATCCCCTCATCCCTTAGCGAGAAGTAGGGACATAAGTAACACAGAATAGGATGGGGACTGATTTTATCCTCAGATCTCCAGATGGCTAAAACCTCTTCCTTTATAGTAATTCGTTTGCAAAACTTCCCGTCAAAATAGGCACATAAGTTCTTCTTGTTTAACCCCTCGGTATAGGCCTCACTAAAGTTCTTAATCTTAGAGGAGAGATAAACGTCTAATATCTTTTGTCTGAATTCCTCCATTAGATATTAGTTACTCCTCTACTCTATTAATTATTTACTGGACGTGGACGCACTAATCATTTAGCGAAGTCTCCACATTCTCTAGCCAATAGCTGTGCTCGCTAAAACCGTTATGCTGCCTCTCTTAATGCTTAATGCGCTAAAAGCTAAAACTATTTTGTATAAATCAAAGCGTTTACTTTTCAACATTTATTCTCCCCTTTAGAACAGTAAAAATCCTACTACATCGGTTTTTTAAGCTAGAATTCTAAGAATAATATATGGGAATTATTAGGGAGTCCTTGATCCTCAGACCTTACGATTCATTGTTATATGCCATAAAGGTCATGATTATGGAATCGGTGCCCAAGGCTATAGTGACAGACGAGAAACTAATACCTTTAGGCTACATAACCCAGAAGGACATCATAAAGTTCCTTTTTGAGAGAACCGAGAAAAGGCACTTAAGCCAAGCCTTTGTTTCCGAAGTGATGAGTAAGGACTTCGTATGCGTCAACCAGAACATAGACCCGCTTGAAGCAGCGGAAGTAATGGTGGACAAGAGGCAACCACTACTAGTTGTATGCAACGACGACGGAAAACTAGTTGGGATGATAATCAAGAGCGACCTAAGTAGTTACTACTCCAGTCAGATTAAGGGCCTTCAGAAGGTCAGTGAGTTCATGAGCTCCCCTGCTGTGACTGTTGGTCCCGACGACGACTTATCTAAGGCGGTCAAGCTAATGCTAGAGAAAAACATAAGCAGGCTAATAGTAGTAGAAGAAAAAATTGAGGGAACCATAACTACCACGGATATCTTGTATATTGCCCCGGTATTAAAGTACAAGGAGAACAGGATCGACATAGCTGACGTAATGAGCCCCAACTTGATAGTTATAGACGAAGAAGAGGATTTAGCTAACGCCGCAAAGCTAATGGCCTCCAGGAAAATTAAGGGTATACCAGTAGTGAAAAAGGATGGTTCTCTTTCCGGGGTGGTTACTACCACCGACATAGTAAGGGCAATGCTTGACGAAAAGGTAAGGAAGTACTTGTACGAGGTAAAGATGTACACGTCTACTTTTTAGCCCCTATGACCTCTAGTTTATGGTCTATGGAGTTCTCCTTGTCCCTCCTGTCGTCCACCTTTAAGATAGTGACTATTCTCTTCACTCCCAGTTCCGCCAGGGCGTCGTCTATTTCCTTGATAAGGTAACCTAATTGCGTTATGTCGTCTAGCTCTATGCTAGTCATTGAGGGAGCAGGATAGAACTTTAAGCCCCTTTTCCTCAATACCTCATATACCGTCTTTATATAAGGAGATAGGCTAGTTGATCTCGTGCCTATTGGCTCTACGCTTATGTCGACTATGTACTTCATAAATATTATCCCCTTTAAATCGGTAAAAATGCTTTTCCCAGTTGACAATGGATAATTTTAAATCACTTCAAATTGATAATAACTATAGCATGGAGACCGATACCATCGAACTGCTGAGAAAGAGCGGATTGAAAGTAACTCCGCAGAGGATAGCAGTACTAAGGCTCTTAAGTAAAGGGGGCCACTACAATGGTGAACAGATATACGAGGAGCTCAAGAAGACCGAGCCTAGCATTAGCTTGTCGACTGTCTACAACACGTTGGAGGCACTAGAGAAGGCTGGAATAATAAACTCATTTGAGGCTGGCGGGATAACGTGGTACGAAATGAGAAGAGTTCCTCACATAAACATATTCTGCGTGGACACCAACGAGATTTTAGATGCCGAGGCAAACGTGGAAACCATTTACAAACAGCTGGAGGAGAAGGGGATAAAAGTAAAAAGCTTGAGCATTGTAGCCTACTCCGAGTGCGCTAACTTGAAAGAACGCTCAGAAGGAAGTTGACGAACTTGTCCCTGTCCCCCTTTAGGACTATTTCAGCGTTCGGTTTTCCGTTAAGTCCGTACCAGTCCACTAACATGGCCCCCCTAGCGCTTGAGCACGTTTCAACGTTGACGTGGTGACTCTCCTTCTTGAGGATTGCGGACTGATCGTGAGCCAGGAACACTGTAAACGAGTCAGTCTGCACGCTTCCCTTCTGCCCATGGGACTTTGAGTACTCCCTCAGTGCTCTGTTTGCCCTAATGAAAAACTCAGACGCCCTGGACTTGAGCCCCTCAATTTTGCTCCAGAAATCGTCGTCCACATAGGCGTATTCCTCAGTGACTTCCCAAGGGACAATCGTGATGTCGAAACCAGCGTTAAGCACAATGCTTGCCGCCTCTGGGTCTACCCAGAAGTTGAACTCGGCTATGGGGGTTGTGTTCCCCCTCGAAAAGGCACCTCCCATTATCCAGACCTTTTTTATCCTTTTGACAATTGACGGATCCTTTAAGTACGCTAAGGCCAAGTTCGTGAGGGGAGAGACAGCCAAGACCTCCAAGTTGTCATATTCCTTGGACAGCCTAATTATTGCGTCCACAGCGTGTTCCCTCTCTGGCTTTACAGACGGTTCGCCGTAGTCCCAGTCTCCCATGCCGTTCTTGCCGTGGACTTCCTCTACCGTCCTCCATTTACCCATAATTGGCCTACTACTACCTAGAAACACGGGAGACTTTATGTTAAAGTACTCCACTGTGAACAAGGCGTTCTTAACCTCCTGCTCATAGCTTACATTGCCTGCTACAATAGTTATTCCAACTAAATTAAATAGTCTGCTCGAAAGTAAAATTGCTATAGTATCATCGCTCGCAGTATCAGAATCGATTATTGCGTTTCTCATGTGAAAGGTTAAACGGAGCAAGGAATATTTATGTTTGATTATTACACAAGCACAAGCTCATGGTATCTTATTATCTTTAATACAATTAACTTATAAAATTTGTAGTGAGGATTACATATGCTAGATGAAAAGTTTTTTAAGTTATAAGCTGAAAGCTTACTTGATGAAGTTAAGAGTATCTAATATAGGAGGTATAACGTCGCCGCTGGAGGTAGAGATATCAAAAGGAGTGACCGTCTACAAGGCGCCTAATGCCTATGGTAAGACCTCAGTAGCTAAGGCTCTAATATCGCTTTTAACGCAAGAAATAAAGCCCGACGAGTTACTTAACGTCTTCTCCAACAGCGGATACGTAGAGCTAGAGTATGAGGGAAGGCTCTACTACAGGAGAATTACTAGGCGCAAGAACAGGATCTACGAAAGTGCCAGACTATTGATGGACGACAATAGGGTGCTTCTACTATCTTACTTCTCCCCAGATAACGCTCTATTGAACCAGATCCTTGGTGGACAGGATAACGTAGAGTGGTTTATCTCCACTACCTCAAAGATAGACGAAATAAGGAAAAAGAAGGACGAGGTAGAGGCAAAACTAGCGACGCTTCAAAAGGAAAGGGAAGAACTAAACGATAAGTACAAGCAGGCCCTTGACCTAAGAGCGAAAATAAGGAGCGTAGAGGAGGAGATAGCCCGGTTAGAGAAGGAGAAGGAAAGCGATAAGCTACTAAACAGGACAACTCACGCGGTAGCAACCACGTGGCAGAACAGGCTCAACGAAATAATGGAAAAGATAAACGCTAAGAAGAGCGAGTTAAGCGAACTACAGAGGAGGCTGACGAGACTAGAACTAGAGATACAGCAAAAGGAGAGCATGATTAAGCCCGAGGTAATAAGTTACTTCCAGTCCCAAATATCGCAAATAGACTCTGAACTACAGAAGAAGAGCTCTCTCAGAAATGAAACAGAGATCGAGATAAGGCTACTAGAGAGGGTACTTGACGAGATCAAGGAATCTGAGAAGAAGCACTTGTCTGTTTGCTACGTTTGCGGAAGCCACGTGGATCCAGAAACGTGGAGGGTCAGAATGGATGTAATAACCAAGGAGCTAAAGGAGAAGATGTCCACGTTTGACGGAATTAAGAAGGAGACAGAGGAACTGCTAAAACAGAAAGAAGAGCTTTCCAGAAAGATAAAGGACATAGAGAACCTTCAAAACGAGGTGGCCAAGTTAAAGAAGTTCAGGGAGGACCTGCTCTCAAAGATTGAGGCTGTCAAGTCGCAGATAGAGAACTACGAGAGGCAAAAGAGGGAGATGGAGGAGAAATTCAATAAGGGAAGTGAGACGTTGAGGGTGGTGGAGCTAGAGGACGACCCTACTAAGAGAATTAAGGACTTGCAGAGGACAAAGAGCCAGTTGGAGTACGAACTATCACTATTGGGAGTCCCAAGCGCTCTCCTAGAAAAACTGGAAGAGAAGGACAAGGAGATCCAAGAGCTGCAGAAAGTGGCTGAGGATCTAAAGAAGGAGTACATAAGAAGGTTGACAGCAGTTAAGGAAGAGTTCGTTAGGACGGCTAATTCCTTGCTGAGACAGCTAGAATTCAACCTAGAAGCTGAAATAAACGATAACTACCAGTTGGTTGTGAGGAAGAACGGAACCTTAATGGACCTCAAGAAGCTCTCGTCATCGGAGAGGACGTCCTTAGCGTTGATCTTAGTACTTACTGCGCTTAAGGCCTATTTCAAGACCCCCTACTTCATCGTGGACGAGTCCTTCATGACCTTCGACCAGAAGAGGTTTGACGCTCTCGTAAAATACTTGGCCAGCGTTACAGACTACGTAATAGTGACAAAGAGCGATGAAAACTTGCAGTTAGTTAAGGAGACCACGGAACCTCAAGTTTCTTCATAAGTATCTTGTTTAGGTCAGTGTTTATTGCGTCCATCACTTGCGGTGGAACATTAGATATAGGCGTAAACCAGCCCACTGCAGTCGTCATACCAAGTTCTTCTGCCTTTGCCTTAAGCCATAAGGCGACTGCAAGACCTGCTAAAGTTGGCTTAAATATTACAATTGATGGACCTATGGAGGAACTGGAGATTTTGAGGGCATGCTTGGATATGGTTTTCCACCTAGTCTTGGTTATTATTCTAACAAGTTCTTTTGCCCTATCTTTTTCGCCTACTGCGTAAAATATTATCATAATAAGAAAACAGTGGTAACCTTTAAAAATTTTTTCAACCGGAACCAGTTCCGCAACCGCAGTAGCCGTATTCGTCTATTTCGAGACCGCATACTGGACATATTACCCCAGTGCCCTTTACCTCAGTCCACTCCTTTCCGAACTGCAGGAAATGGGGATCTAGAACTCCCTTGACCAGATCCCTTATCGACACGACTCCACTCAGTTTACCAGTCTTCTTGTCTATAATCGGAAGATGCCTAAAGCCGTTCTCTAGCATTATATTTAAAGCGTCTGCAACAGGAGTATCGTCAGTGACGCCTTTCACGTCCTTAGTCATGTACTCTGAGACCTTCGCGTCGCACTTACCGTCAGCGAACGCCCTAACTATATCCCTCTCAGTTATAATGCCCACTACAGTGTCGTTGGCGTCTATTACGAGCAGGGATCCAAGGTTGTGTTTTTTCATTTCCTGAGCGGCAGTTAAGACGTTATCATCGGCCTTAATCACGTGGACTCTCTTCGTACTAACTCGAGAAACAGTGACCGCCATATGATAAGTATCGTTCTATCGCTTAAAAACATTTACCCAATGATGAACTGGTAAGCCTTAACCTTCTTCCCCTCTAGCACTACGTAAACAGCGTGGAGAATTCCCTCACCGTACTCGCTACCAGGGTTTATTACAAGGGTTTTCCCAACCTTATCGAATCCCCTGGACTCGTGAATGTGACCGTGAAGCCCTAGAAGGGGTTGGTACTCCTCTTCAACCTTCCTCACGGAAGTGGAACCTACGTGGGTCATAACTATTTCCCCTCCCCTAACTACTGGTCTTAGATCTTTATCTAAGAGGGGCGCGTTGTCTATGTTCGTGTTGTACGGTGGAGCGTGGAAGTTAAATATGGCCATCTCTGCGTCGCTTACCTTCTCCGCTTCCTCCTTTAACTTTACGTAAAGCTTGTCCTCTTCCATTTCCCTAGGCGTGTGCCAAGGCGTGGGGTTTACGTACCCGAAGGACACCATTTCGTATTTTCCTATCTGAATTACCTCACCCTCAGTTTTCACGAACTTGTCGCTCTCTGAGAGCACGTCAAACATGTACTCTGGGTCGTCGTTGCCAAGGTTGTAGTATACAGGGATATTAAAGTCGGAGAGCTTCTCCTCCGCTATCTTCATCCAGTTCCTTAGAACATCGGATATCGCGTTTTTGAAAGCTTCGTCCAATCTCCTCTTGTCCTCCTTCATCAACTCAACCTCTTTCCTGTCACTTATGACGTAGTAATTGCCTGAGTTCCTTATCTCGGCTATGACCTGCTGTAGTCCCTCTTTTCCCACTACTTTTCCGTCGACTTCGTATTTTCCTTCGCCCAGATCTACGATAGGGTACAGCGCCTTGCCCGCGAGGTCTCCACCAATTACGAGGGCGTCTACTTTGTACATCTTCCCAGCATTAAGGAACTTCTTGAAAACGATGTCGGAGCCGTGAACGTCAGAAGTGAACAACAACTTTACTGTGCCGGCAGAAGACTGGGAATTGTTCTTCCTTCCAAATAGCCCCATACAGCTAATACCTATGTCGAGTAATTAAAAAATTTAATTTACCACCGAAAACCGTAATTAGTGCGACATAAAAATGGTGTTAGTGGTATTTGTTAGACATGGTCAGAGCGAGTCCAACGTTAATAAGATATTGTCGCATGACGTACACTCGTACCCTTTAACCGAAGAAGGAAAGGAGCAGAGTAAAAGGACAGCAAGGGAGCTAAGGAAACTTAAGGTGGGCAAGATCTTCACGAGTCCTGTCCTAAGGGCTTACCAGACTGCCACTATAATAGGCAACGAACTTGGCTTGATCCCCATAATAGACGACAGACTTAAGGAAAGACATTTGGGAGATCTAAATAACAAGAGGTTTGATCCCAACAGCCACTGGAAGCTCAAGCTGATTAGGGGAGAGATAGAGGTTAAGGACCTAGAGCCGTGGGAGTCGATGAAGAGGAGAATGACGGACTTCTTGAATTCGGTGCCAGAGTCCGACTCAGTAGTTGTAGCGGTTAGCCATTACGACCCGATACGGGCTCTCATAGGACACATCCTAGACCTAGACGACATTTCTGCCTATGGAATTTCTTTGCCCAACGCCAGCATGACAGTAATAGAACACGAGAGAGATAAAGGTAGTCTCTACATACACTCATTAGGTTCTCCAGTAATATCTTCTACGCTGCTATCTAAACTCAACAGATATATTATAAGTACCAATATATGATAGTATTTTTTGACGTAAATCTCGGTTTATACTATCGAAAACAATAGTGTCAACTTTGTCAATTGACTTTTCTATTGCCTGTAAAATGATGTTCGAGTCTATTTCTGTTAAATAGTGCTTAGAAATAATATGTGATATACAACTACTTTTTGCTAGATTGCTAAAAAGCTTGGAATAATGAGGACCTCCAAGGCCTAACACCACCTTGTCGCAGGTGACATTCTCGTAATTTTCCACTCCCCTTAGTACAGCCTCTGCCAGCTTCCTGACGAGTTCTTGGTTGGTCCAGTAGCTAACGTCGCTCCCTATCTCTGCGAAGACTACTGGCTTATCTAAGGTTGGTCCGTGGTGAGTAGCCTCTATCACCTTGTCTATTGGGACGTCAATTTTTAGTAACTCCCTGTATATGGAAGTGAGTAGCCTTGGAAAGGCGACGCCCAAGGTCTTTGGCTTACCCCCCATAGCCTTATCAGAGGGGTTTCCGGGGAAGTGGACGGTAAGCGAAGGAATCCCAGCTGAGCTCTCGTGCCTGCTCAGTATAACAATAGCGTCCGCCTTGTCGTAGGTGAAATCGGTCACGTCTTCCTCTACAGAGTCGAAGCCAAATAGCTTCTTCGCGGTCTGCCCTACCGGGTCCTTTTCAGAGACTATAACCTTGATGTTCATAGCTGAGACCTAGCCCTCTCCACCAAGACTGGGGCCAGAGCAAAGCCAAATCTATACCCCGTTACGAGCAAGGCGTTCTCTGCCACCTTTCTCACTATGGGCCTGCCGTCCTGCGACACTGTCCTAAAGCCCACCCTTACGGAGATATCTTGGGTGTCTACGCTTAAGACCTCAGATAACGTCCTCAAAGTCCTGTTCACCTCTTCGTAATTCACTTCCTTTGAAGTGTCCTTTACGGAATCTCCGTTCAAGTATAAATACCTTCCCTCCACAGCTATCCTATCCTTGTAGATTAGGATGCCTCTCAAGCCAACTTTTCGCGTGGTTATCAAGTGGCCTTTATACAGCTGGAGAGGGATCTCTGGAAACAGGGAGCTAGTCTTGAATCCCGTGGTAAACGCGAAGTTGCTCGCCTTTATCTCACCCTTGGTAGTCAACACTGACTCAACTCTATTCCCCTTTCTTACTACCTCCACGACCTCAGCCTTCACTACGTTGAGGTTCTCCCTTAGTTTCATCAGCAAATCTTCTCCCTCCACAAATAGGCCATTGTCAAAGTACTCGGCCTCGTCGAGGTCTATTGAGGGCTCCAAGGCCCTTATATCTTCCCTACTGATCTTCTTCCCGTTCAGACCCTTTTCGGGCTTTCTTATTATGTGAACCCTCCTGAAAGGCACTCCCAGTCTCTCGCACAATTCTTCGTACGCCTTTTCCGCTGATATACAGTCATCGTAGAGGTCTCCACACAGTGGTGGCATTACGCTCCATAAGCTAGCCTTAGAGTTTTTGGAGTCGCCGTCGTCAATGAGAACGACTTTCTCGTGCTGAAACCTGTTTGCCAGCAATAGTCCAGTTACTCCCCCTCCTATCACTGCTAAGTCGTACATGTGGTATTAATTAATTTAACCGAATATAAACTTTTTAAACTATAGATGAGAGTGATTGCGTATGAGCTCAGACTACGACGCTGAACTTGAAAAGCTCCTAAACAAAAAGCTTAAACAAATCATTAACGAAAGTAAGCGCATGCAAGAAAAACACGAAGAAAAGGAACTAGTTGCTCACCTCACTTCAGAGACATTCGACGATTTCATAAGATCGCACAAGATAGCCGTAGTTGACTTCTGGGCAGAGTGGTGTGCTCCGTGTATAATCTTGGCGCCAATAATCGAAGAGTTAGCCAGAGACTACCCACAAGTGGGCTTTGGGAAGCTCAACTCTGACGAGAACCCAGACATAGCCTCTAGGTATGGTGTTATGAGCCTACCTACTGTTATATTCTTCAAGGACGGTGAACCGGTGGACGAAGTCCTAGGAGCGGTTCCCAGGGAAGAGCTGGAGGTAAGGCTTAAACAGCTGATAGAGTGATAGAGAGATGAAACCGCTTCTATTGGGAATAGACGCGTTAAGTTACACTAGCTTTATGAAGTGTAACCCTAGGTTTCTTCTAGCGCTGTTCAGCAGTACTTTCAGGGGCGTTGTGCTCAACAAAAAACCCCAACACCCAGCGTCTTCCTGGATGAGCGTGCTGGAGATGCAGGAAGTAAAAGGAGACTCCTTCTTCAAGGACGTGGAGACCCCCACGCTCATTAAGGAGACCAAAGCAGTTGCAATTAACATTCCAATAACTAATCCCACGTACGGCGAGGTAAGTTTTGAGTACAACGACTCAGTATCTCCACAAGAGGAGATATCGAAGGTAGCAGAGACCATTTTAGAGGAACTTGAAAGCAGACCAGTCATAGCTAGCATAACAGTACTTGATAGGATGCTCCACAAGAGCAAGGAAAACAAGTGCGAACTCTACAAGCAGGTGGACGACGTAATAAGGAAAATTGTAAACAAGGCAGACGACTTCATACTGTTCTCGCCCTATGGGGAACCGACCTCAGATAGGCCAGATGAACACGAAGATTACGGAGTCTACTTGTCTACTGTGCCTAGGCCAAATGAACATGACACCGTAAAGCTGCACGAAATAGGCGTGCTCTTTAGAAGGCTAGTGGGGCAATAGCGAGGCTGCATGGTAAGGCAAATAGAACGCCCTTCTAACTAACGTAGCTGAATAAGGGATAACCTAAGTAAACTGTGGAGATGCCGAGATCCCACAAGGACTTAGCCATAGGACTAAGATTTTCATATGTTTTTCAGGGAAAACTAACTATTCAACATTGTTATAAAACGGGTATAACGCCATTATAACTGGGTCGACGTAGAGCCTCGTCCTGTCAATGTACTTAGTGAGAATGCCTATGGCTCCGACGTTGTATTTGGAGCCAGTGAGGGAAAATAACTTGTCCACCGCCTCTCCTAGCTCCATACCTCTTAGTACCATTTCGAATACGCTCTTGGGCAAGGTAAAGGAAGCCGACCTTGACATGTTCTCCTTTCCCTCATTATTTACAACGTACACTACCGCAAAGGCCACGGGAAAGCCCATATCTACGCATACTCCCCCTTCTATGCCTATCCCTAGGTCTGCCCCAGTCTTTTTTATCGACTTCACTGCCCTGTTCCTGGCGCCCACGTAGGTCTCTTCGCACATGGGCTGTGGCGGCACCCCAGGCTCAACTTCCACGGGCGCCACTTCTGCCTTAAGTCCCACGGTCTTTATTGCAACCCTTACCGCCTCAACCTTTGCCGGATTTGTGCTACCCACTGAAACCAACATTTTTAACCGCCCTAAAGTCCTCTATTTTATGGTAACAATAAAAGTTGGTGCCTTGGCAGACTCCGGAGATCTATACCCCTTTATCCCACTAATGGAGGGAAAAGTAAGGCCAGAAGGGTTTAACTTAGAGTTTGAGGTAATCCCAACAGTCCAGAAAGTAAACGAGAAAGTCTTGAAGAGAGAAGTTGACGTTTCCGTTCCCTCAGCTGCCATGTACCCATATATCCAGGGCGACTACTTTATCCTAGGCAACGCCGTCGCTTCAGCCATAGACGGGATCACCGGTATGCCAATACTTTCCAGCGAAAAAATGGACGTAAAAGACTTGAGCAACTCAAGGCTTATAGTTCACGGTCCTAACACAACTGCTTTCACTCTATATAGACTCCTTGTAGGCAAATACAAGAAACTGGTTATCATAGAAAGGGTGTTGGACGAGATAAAAGCCCTTGGTAAGGAGGGTGACGTACTGGTAGCTGTTCACGAGATCAAGATGATGTACGCCATGAAGAAACTTGGCGTCACTCCCCACGTTGTCACCAGCATGTGGGACTTGTGGAAGAGAATATCCAACGACGCTCCTATGCCCATGGGAATGGTAGTCTTTAACAAAGACTTGGGAAGGGACCTAGCCCTAAAGTTCAAGGAAACATACGAAAAGAGCAAGAAGTACGCAGAAAAGCACTTGGACGAGATCATTCCCAAGGACGTTGAGATTATGAGGGAAACCCAAGGCGTAAACATAGACAAGGAGATCGTGGAAAAGACTATATGGGCAGACATCCAGGAGTATAACGTCCCACAAGAGAAGGTGATAGAAGGGCTAAACAAGTTCTACAAGTTGGCCGAGGAAAGGGGAGTATTACCTAAGGTAATCAACCTTGACGTCGTCTAAATGATGCCGTGAAAGTACGGGATCTTCTTTTTCGTAAAAAGGATCTCTACCTCCTCTCTCATCTCCTTCAGTACCTCTAGGACGATAAGGAGGTAATCCTTTGGTATCATGAGTTCAGTAAGGTACATATCTCCCTGGTCGCTCTCCAAGGTAACGGAATACCTAATAAAAGGTACGTACTCAAGCCTTTCCCTAACTACTTTGTTAAAAGAAAAGACGTCTATTACGTAGTCCCTCCTTCCATAGTCAAGGATAAAACTGATAACTATTCCCTTGTTGAAAAATCCTTTGAGTATCTCGTTAAAGGAGTAGGTAGACTTTAATGAAGAGTACAGGATAACTTCGGAATCCCCTTCGTATTGGAAGTGTGGCCTTTCCCCCTCAGCCTTGACGCTAAAGGACAGATCCCATTTATCATAGGCAAAGTCGTAGGCCTCTGGGATCCCCGAGTAGTTCAAGAACTCCTTTACCCTTAGTCCTTCCTTGCTAAGGGACACGCAAAGATCTTCCCTTATGCTCTTCCTCACGCATTCCTTCTCGTCGAAGTTAAACCCCAAGCTACCAAAGGAGAATACTGGCGTAAAGTAAAGGTCCTTTATTCCCTCCAGCTCCTTTTTAACGTCCTCTTCAGACTCTCGTAGAACTTTTGCCAGTAGGCTTAAGTTGGGCCCTATCGACCTCATCAACTTTATCATTCGCGCTTTTTTCAAATACATTTGCTAATCTCTTCCCCTTGGTAGTTTTAACCTTTTTAGGTACAATCTTTACCTCTACCATGGCCACCGAATCAAATGAGTAGACTAACCTGTTGACCTTTTTCCTAACTCTGTATGCCTTCCTAAGCTCCGCGTTCTCCGGCATCCTAACTATAACGTACACCATGAAAAACGAGCCAAGCCTCCTCACGTATACCTTTGACACGTCAATGTTGAAGCCCTTGAGTATCTCATATATTCTCTCTTTTATAGGGCACTCGCAACTGGCTCCTACTAGGGACAGGATTGATTCCTTGACTTCCCTGGCGGTATCTACCAGGATAAATAGTATTATGACAACTATCACTGAGATATTAAAGTAGTAGTTCTCAGAAATTATTGCAATTCCACTAATTATTTCCATGACAAAATCCAGCTTGCTGTGGAGCAGGTCAGTCCTTACAACGCCTATCCAGCTGTAACTCCTCTCTATGAGGTATGCAATAAGTGTAATTCCAGAGGAAGCCCAAGCAAATACTGACAACCAGGCTGGCACCTCGTAGTTAGCCTTAACCACTGTGGAAAGGTAGTCTATCGATAGAAAGACGATTACACCAGAGGTCATCAAAATAGCTAGGCTCTCGAGGTTGTAGAGGCCCCACGGGAACCGCTTTGTCCTTCTGTACACTATCTTTAACAGAATGGAATAGAGTAGTGCCCCAAACGCGTCTAGGAAACCATGATAGGAGTCTACTATAAGTAAGGAAGAGTTGTAAATCTTAGCGAAAACAATTTCAACGCTCGTAATCCCAAAAATCATAACGCTTGTGACCAAGAACGCTCTGGAGGCTGAGTTTAGCTTCTCTAATGGAAGCAATTCTCATCACTCTCCACTCATAAATTTGTATTAACGTATTAAAATATTATACTTCAGATGTAAAAAGTCTTCGTCTAAGCGTTCCACAAGTTACGTTACTAGCGTTTATGGTTCTATGACAAAAAACTACAAACTTTGCCTTTTTAGCCGGGGTAAGGTTTTAAGTAAACAATTTCCTTTTATGGTGCTCCCTCTGGTGAACTAAAGATGAGGAGCAGGAGCTACTCCCGCAATGCCAGGGGAAGCGTCAGAACAATCGTAGTAAGGCTCTTCCCAAGTGAGCATCAAAAGAAGAAATTGGGGAAGTTAGCGGACGTGAATGCAAAAATGTGGAACGAGGTAAACCACGAGAGGAGGCAGTAATTCTTTCAGCAAAAGAAAGTTAGATCTAAAAGGCTCGTGGGAAAAGCGTGAAAAGTACAAGAAGGTTTTAGGAGTTAACGTACAAGCTGTACTGCAGAAGAACAACGAAGCTTGGTCGTCGTTCTTCTCGTTACTAAAGCAAGGGTAAAATTACCGTTCAACAACCACGTCTCGCCACCTTACTTCATCGCTCAGGACAAGGGTAACAAGTTTACTGTGAACATTTGGTCTTATCGCGAGTTGACGTTATAGTGAACAAGCTTCACGAGTACGGCGTAAAGACATATCTAGTTGTTGAGTACAATACGTTACGGCTCCTGGATTTCCATAACGTTGAAGTTGACAGAAAGCCTAGGGGACATTAACTGTCCTTTTGGCCATAAGCTTCACGGCGACTTCTACGGAGCGTTAAACATTATGAGGTTAGGAGCGAAGAAAATTGTCAACACTTTGGGTAAGCCCTTTTCTTTTTAGCTCTATCTAGCGGAGTAACTCCCATAAAGGGGAGTATCGCCTCAGACTTAGGCAAAACCCTTGCAGGGCGTGGAGTAGGCCAGCTTAACCCAGTTGAAGTCCTTTTTACGTCTTAATTTAAAGTAAAGTTTATAATTATTTAATTATGATGTAGAACTATGGCTGACGAAAAGTACGAAATTAAAAGTTTCAAGGATTTAATAGAAGCGCTATTTAAGTATGATAACTGGTATTTAGGTGGGTTTGTTATAGCTTTAATACTGTTTGTAATATTTGACTTGGCAGTTTATCATCCTTAAAGAAAATAAGAAGATTTTTTTATACATTAGTATATACACTTTTGTGGGATATAGTTGGCAAGGATAAACATAGCTGCGGATGCGGATATAGTTAAGGAGTTAGAGAAGGAGGTAAAAAGTAGAGGGTATACAATATACGCCGTCACAAACATCGCACTCAGAGCTATCCTAGAGGTACTTAAAAGCGGGGAAGACTCCACCACGCTACTAGATCTCGTAGAACTTTACAAGATAAGTAAAGACCTTGATCTAATACCTATCCCTTCCTGGTTCATTGAAAGCCTGGTAAAGCTTGGATACGAAAAAGACCAGAAGAAATTTGAGGAAATATGTGAAGGTGCAGGAAAGCAACTCTCCTCCTATTTTAAATCGAGGGCATCTAACTTCGAAGACTTGATCCAGATATACTCGGAGGTCAAGGGAGTATTACCCATAAAGGACATTAGCGTTAAGAGCAGTGGCGACGAAATATTTGACATAAGGCTTACGGGGACGGGATTTAATGTTGAGGCCACTCTATGCGCAGGTCTGGCGTTTAAGAAGATATTGGAGACCTACTCCTTCGAAGTGAAGGAGATAAATCCTTCGCCAGGAGGTATAGTCTTCATAAGGGCAAGGTATTCAAGGCCAGCCTAGTTTCTCGTTGCAACTCGAGAGTATCCTACATAGCACTTGGTTTGTCTCCAATGGCACGGAGCTGATCGAATAAGATTCTTTGAAAAGCTCCAAAACCTCCCTGGAAAACTTTCCGTGGGGAAAGGCCCCGATGCCTAACAGGGTTTTATCGTCTATTTCCTCGCACAACTTAGTGGGAGGAACGTAAGTACCGTCCTCGCTGAGCAGAACTAGCTTATATTCCTTGGAGAGGTCAGAGAGAGTGAGGTCTGTCACTTCCATTAGGGGGTTCTGCGATTCGGGAGGGACCTTTCCGTTAATTAAAAGCTGCTCCATTAAGCTCACAAATCTATTATAGTTCTTGGGTGGTCTTACCTCCCTGTTTACCTTGATAATCTTCGAGTCTATCGTGTGTATGTAGAGGTCTCCCCTCACAAACGGTTCCGTGAGGAAAAGGATCATGGCAGAGTGGACGATATCAGGCCGTCCCCTCTTTTCCCTGTCCTTCAAGTTTTTCATTGCGAAGTAATGTACAGATATATCAAGGAGAACTTCAGTAGGCTTCTTACCCCTCTTCTTGGCGTTTTTCACCACGCTAGGGTGATTAGAGATTTCGCGGGGGACGAGTTCTAGGGACGAGTCGAGCAAAATAACGTTAACCCTCAAGTTGTTCCCCACGGACAGAACAATCACAGACGACCTAGGATTAAAGCTTTTCATGACAACACAATTACGCTTTAATTTTGCCACCCAATTACCATGAAGAATGAAAGGAAGAATACTCAGGAGGGCTGTCAAGCTTATTGACGACGCCCTCGACCTAGCTAGAAGAGGCGAGATAGAGCTAGCAAGAGATTACGTAACGCTGGCAAAGGAGTACTGTTCAAAGACTAGAACAAAGCTGCCGTTAAATTACAAGAGAAAGGTATGCAGAAAGTGTAATGTCCCCCTTATACCAGGAGTAACTGAAAGAAGACGGATAAGGGGAAAGATTTTAATTAGGACTTGCTTATTATGTGGGTGGACAAGACGCTATGACCTCAGAAAGAATAAAGGAGAGAATAAAGAGGCTAAGGATGGGAGAAACCGACGTTAGGATAGGTAAAAACGGAATCAGCGATGGAGTTATAAATGAGATTAAGAGGAGGCTTAAAGAGCACGAGGTCGTGAAGGTAAGGATAGGAATGAAAGACCTTGACAGAAGGGAAGTAGCACAAAGGGTAGCTAGCTTAACTAACTCGAAAGTTATTGAAGTAAGAGGTTACACGTTTATACTGAAGAAAATTGATAGCAGTTGACTGGTTTAGGATTTCAGGACACGCCAATGTAAAAGCAGTCCATAGGAGTACCTTGGAGTTCACCAAGGACAACTTTCTTACGCCTAGGGGGGACTGCATCCTAGGGATTTCTTCAGAGAAAGCCGTGAGCGACTTAAACCAAAGTGTAAAGAGCTTAATACAATCTGGATCCAACGTTTACGTTGTCGTTGTGGTTGAAGGAGCATACGACATAATAAGGGCTGTAGGCTCAAGACTTCTAACCCTAAGCGACAAGAACAAGATGATCGTGAGGAAATCGGACTTCATCTCGGACTCTACCTTGGCTATAAAGGCAAACAAATCAGCCGCCGATATAAATAGAGACCTAGTAGACAAGCTAAGGCGTGGATCTAAGGGGACTGTTTACGTTATCGCAAGCGACGTTGCACTTAAAGATGAAGAGGTCCTTGGCATAGTCATTAACCTTAACACAAGAGGTTAGGTCGGCTGTCCTCTCAAGGACGTAATACGTCAACTTTCCCTTTGTAACCCTGCACAACTCGTTGAGGAAATTCCTCGCCATTGTAGGGTTGTCCCCTATAACTACGTCGAACGACTTATCGCGGAAGGGCAGAAAGCTTGCGTCGTAGTTAATCACGTCAACCGAACGGATCTTGTTCAACTCCATTGACCTCTTCAGCATGTAGAGCCCTTCCAGGTTGAGATCCCCAGCTACTACGTAAGCTCCTGTAACTGCTAGGTTTAGGGCTATGGGACCGTATCCTGTGAATGCGTCCAAGACCTTATCTCCCATCTTTACTTCTCTCCTCAGCTCTAGCCTCTCCCTTGCCATAGTGGGGTTAACGTAGACTTTTGCCACATCTACGTAGAACTTCAGACCGTTTTCCTTGTAAACCGTGTCCGTCTTGTTCTCTCCGGCTAGTAGCTCGAGCTCGTTTACCCTAAACTGCCCTGTCACTTTCTTCCTTAGGAACACGCTCCTAACTTTTCTGTTAATTGACATTATGACTTCTCCTACCTTCTTACTTGTGTCCCCATAACTCTCCTTCATGCTAACGAGAGCTATGTCCCCTATCACGTAGTAGCTCGAGACGCCCGGTATGAGCTGGTTTAACTTGGGAGTCCTCTTCTTAGGGGAGGGTTTGCACTCCACTAAATGAATTTGATCCGCTCTAATTTCCTTTACTGGAACCATGATGTAATCTCCGTCGTAGGAAAGCTCAAAGTCTGGGTCAATAACTAGGCTTTTCTTTAACTCGTTAAACTGCCTCCTGGGTATCTTGGCGCATAAAACCATATTTCCTTAGGATAAGGATGGGAAAAAGACCTAAAAATAATAAACGCGTTTCTTATTCCTTCTTAAACTTGTTCATTTCTGAGCTGTGCCCTGCGAAAACCGAGGCGTTGGGATCTATGTACTTCTTTGCTACACTGGTCGCTATTGCCGCCTGTCCGAAGCCTACCGCTATTAGTGCCAGCTTAGGCGCACCTTCCACTTGGGCCACGTCTCCAGCAGCGTATACGCCAGGCAAATTGGTCTGCATCATGGCATCTGTTACTATATCCCTTCCCTTCATCTTTAGACCCCACTTAGGTATGTTCCCTAAGTCGCCCTTGTGGCCTATACTAATTATGACGGCATCTACGTCCAATACTTTTTCATCCTTGGTCCTATTATCGAAGATGATAGCTTGGTTTACCCTCTGACCGTCACCCTTAACTTCTTTTAGCTCGTGCCAAGTATAGACCTTTGCCACTTGGAATAGTTCCTTAACGCTCCTCTCGTGTGCCCTAAACTGGTCCCTCCTGTGTATTAAGGTCACTGACTTGGCTATTGGGGCCAGAGTCAACGCCCAGTCCACTGCAGAGTCTCCACCTCCCACTATTAGCACTCTCTTTCCTTCGAAGTCCTTCTTTCTCCTCACCGTGTAGTAAACTCCCCTATTTTCGTACTCTACCTCTCCTTTTGCGCCTAGCCTACTTGGCATTAACCTCCCTAGACCTACAGCCAATAAGATAGTCTTGGTCTTGAAGGAGTTACCCTTATCGGTCTTTAATACGTACATCCCGTCACTGGTCTTCTCTAGGCCGTCAGCAACCTCGCTCGTTCTAATGTCTGGGGAGAACATTTTAGCTTGTTCAACTAGCTTTTGCGCAAGGTCGTAAGCTAGTATCCCTGGAAAACCGCCTACGTCGTAAACCATTTTCTCTGGGTAGAGCGTTACTAACTGCCCGCCTAGCTCGTCTTGAGCGTCTATAAGCAATACCTTCATGTCCCTAAGGCTGGCGTAGAAAGTCCCAAAAAGCCCTATAGGACCTCCTCCTACGACTATCATATCGTACTCGCTCATGCTAAATCACTGGACAGTAGTTTTAGTGTACTTAAAATATTTAAAACTTAGCTAAATGTGCAGTTATAGATTCCGGAAAAAATAGGTACTCCCTTCGTCATCTGATTTTTGGGATAAGCTTTATAGACATGTGCCAACTTTCACTACTCGCGCGTCTTAACTATAGATATAGACAAGCTGAGTGGGCATTCAACTACTACTATAGTAGTCAAAGATCTAACAGCACAACGCTATTAACCGCCCTGTCTGCCTTCGTCCAGGGCCTCATTTGAGGCCCCAGATGCACTATGTGCTGGACTTAATTTACTAGAGCACCTTACTATTACATCGATTGAGAACACTTTGCTCTCGTTTATGATCTCAAGTCTACCGTTTGCTTTCAACAACCTTATTTTAAACACCTTCTCCTTAGCCTTGCCGTTTACCCTAATTGTAGCCCATCCGTTTACGCCGTTTACAAGTATGGTACATTTGCCTTCTACTTCTAATAATACTGAGCTCGAGGGCTTTACTGTAACCCTTAGCTCTCTGTAGTTCTCTCCAGGGAACTTCATCCCTTCTACAATAATTTTGTTATAATACTTGAGCCATAGTACATACAAAACCGGTAAAGGTAAAAACAACAACAAAAGTAAGTAAGCTAACATCTAACTCATCTAGATGGTTTAGGTTATTCCATAATTAAAACTGATATCCTCGTTTTGCTTTCCTCAACCCTCAGACGTTAGTAAAAGGTATCTGCACAGAGTAAAGCGTACTAATGAGCGAATTTACTTCAGTAAGTCCTTATTGCCTTGAAAACTACTAACAGTGGCAACAAGGCCGCTACGTCCACAATTACCCAAGCTAAGTGACCAGAAAAGCTCGCCAACGGTTCAAGCCAAGTACCTAGAACTATGTTTAACGAGTTTACCTCCGCAAGCCCTACGCTAGAGTTAAGGCCCTTAGTTTCGACAGCTACAATGGAGTATAGGATCGAAATAGCCAACTCGTTAAAAACACCCAAGGTAACTATCCCAATGACGTAGAGGTTCGTGTAGAGGAGTAAACTGGGCAAGACCCCCATTACTGACGAGAACAGGAGAAGCTTAACCTTATTCCCCCTGTCGCCCAAAAATCCTAGGAGGCCTCCCACCAACGACGATACAAGCAACAGCGAGGTTACTACTCCCCCCTCCACGTCGCTCACGTGTAGGTACTCGTGGGCAAAAGTTGGAAAGAGCTCCCCTACAACATAATAGACCCCCCAAACGCCCGACGTAGCTATGCCAAAATAGAGCACCTTTACGTTCCTAATCACCTCCCAGTTAGGGAAATAATTGGGCAGCCTCAAGTTAGTAAAAGCTGACAGGAGGGTTATTGCTGACAACAACGTTGTGGCAAACTTGAAGCCAAGCAGTTGGTCAAGGAATACCCAGTTTAACCCAATTATGCCTCCTAAGCTAAACGAGGCGTTGTAGAGGCCCATCACCCTCCCTAGCTTGTCCTTGTTTAGCTCTGCTAGCAGAGCACCCCCGCTGGAGAAGAAAAGGGACGCACCTACTCCCCCGAGAAAATAGAACAAGACTACTTGAAAGAAAGTGGACGACGTGGAAACAAGGAAAGCTGAGATGGACATTATGAGGAGACCGAGGGTCATGGAATTCCTCAATCCGATCTTTGTGGAGATAAATGCGGAGGGCAGTTGCATTGTTCCGGAGCCAATAAAGAAGGAGAAGGGGATAAACCCAGCCAACGAGCTACTTACGTTATATTTAGAGAGGATATAGGGTATTTCGGGCGAGAGGTAGAACCAGCTTATGGAATACACGACCCTAGCTAAGTATATCGTCTTCCCTTTCATTGGCATAACTAAGCCTAACAGAAGACTATTAAATAACTTCCCAAGAATAAACTCAAAAGATGAAAGTTAAAATCGTCAGCAAACCGACGCCGAACGTAGACGAAATAAAGGAACATATTAAGAAACTGGCCAACAAGTACGGTCTTACGCTGACAGAGGACGAGCCTGATGTGGTAATTGCGGTAGGGGGAGACGGGACGCTACTCAAGGCAATAAGGTACTTTAAGCCTATTGTCGCCGTTAAGGCTGGACGTAGAGGTTTCATGATGGACGTTTTGCCTGAGAACCTAGAACAAGCCTTTTCCAGGCTGGTGAAACACGACTACGTCACAGAGGAATACATGCTCCTAGAGACAGAAGTCGAGGGAGTTAAGGCACTGGCATTTAACGAGATAGGCGTACTTTACGACAAGCCCGAAGCACTGAAAATAAACGTAAGGTTCCTGGAGGACAGCATTGTCTTCGAGGGAGATGGCGTTCTCGTCTCTACTCCCCAGGGAAGCAGTGCGTGGAGTTTCTCCATTAGCGGTAACTACGTGTACAGGGTCAACGCGCTCGAGGTATGCTTAGTAAACCCAATACTAACATCGCTAAAGTCCGTGGTTATTCCTCCAGTAAGCGTTAGGTTGACCATAATGGACAAGGGGTACCAACAATGGGCTAGAGTGGTCTCAGACGGTGAGATAATAGCTAAGGTGCGTAACAGCACGGAGATCGAGGTTAGGGTAAGCGACAAAAAAGCTAAAATACTCAGATTTTACAAGATTGACCCGATACAGGGTATACTGAATGGAAAACGTGATATTTGACACCGCTGGATTTTTGGCGGGTCTGGAAAACTACTTCAATAAAGTGTATACTACCCCACAAGTTGTAGAAGAGGTAAGAGATTCCTACTCTAGGGGACTGCTAAGCCTTGCAACAAGCTCAGGGAAAGTGATTGTTATGCAACCCGAAAGGAGGAACGTGGAGGACGTACGCAACGTCCTTAGAAAAATAGGCGAGTACACGTTGTCCCAAACCGACGTGTCCATAATTGCGTTAGCAATACAACTTAAGCCAAGCGTGGTGTTTACCGACGACTTCTCCGTCCAGAACGTATTAGCTAGGCTCAACATAAAGTATAATTCAGTGAAATTAAATAAAAGTGTGAAAATTGAAAAAGAATACCAATATGTATGTAAAAACTGTGGAAAAGTATACAGGACAAGAAAGGACGCATGCGAAATTTGTGGAGGAGAGATAATAAAAACTACTAAGAACATAAATAAAATCTACTGAATATTTTTAAAACTTAATTTAGCAGCAAAATTTAATTAGAAGTTTAAATCTTATTTGTGTGTGAAAGAAGCTGAGGCCATTCTTACCAAGTTAGTAAAGCTTGGGGCAAATAGTTATATCCTTTCTAAAGTTACCGGCTTGCCATCGAATAGGGTAAGGTCTGTGATAAACAACTTAATGAGTATGTACGGCTTGTCCATTGCTACCCTAATAACCACTGAGAACCTTGGGCTAAGAAAGGCGATCGTTCTCTGCAACAAGAGCAAGCTAAAGATGGAGACTCGAAAAAGGTTGCTTTTCCCCATAGTCCACCTCTTTAGACACGACGTGGAAAGGGACTACTTCTTTGTCGTAGCGTACTTCGTTGACGATGGGCTAAGTAGGCTTCGCAAGGTATTGGAGGAACTGAAGAATAATGGGATAGCTGAGTGTGAAGCCTTTGAGATTAGTAGGATAAAGAGGTTCATCGTAAACCCATCGTGTATAGACTTCAAATCTGGAAATAAGATATACGAGGACAAGATAGTTATAGCCAACGATACTAACAAGAGGATCCCTGACGTCTCCAAACTCACTAAGGCCGATATAGACTTCCTTGCCGCTCTTCAACATAACCCGTTTATAAATTACCTCTTGTACTCACGTTGGAGGTTTATCAAGAGTCTGGTATCGGGGTTCTTCTTCAGGCTGGGCAAATTCTCTTTCATCATTGACGTCATTTCAGATAAGGAACTGCCTCTGAGCTTCCCAAACTTGGCATGGTCTGCAGAGACGGAGAAGGGATACTTAACAGAGGTACTGGTCGATGACGACAACTTGGACAAGATCGTGAAGATGGCTAAGGCTTACTCCAGGGACATACTAATAGTACCAGCTACTGCAAGCTACGCGGAGGGCTACAGTATACCCTACGAGATATTTAAGGGCCAATGGCAGTTTCCGAAAATAATAATAACAAACTCTTGAATAAATCTCAGAAAATCAATGGACTTAGACGGCTTTAGAGACCTCGTGCCCATAACCAAGAAGTTCAAGTACCTAAACCATGCTGCAATATCGCCAACTCCATTACCCGTACTCTTTGAGACCTTCAATTACCTATATAGGGTTGCCCAACTAGGGGCTATTGCAGTAAACGAGGAGGAGAGTGACGAGTTTCTTCACATAAGGGTGAGGATAGCTAATCTAATTAACTCTTCCCCTGAGGAGGTATCCCTTATCCCTAATACTTCGTTTGGGGTCAATTTAGTGGCTCACGGCATTCCGCTAGAACCAGGGGATAAGGTCGTCACGGACAGCTTAGAGTTTCCAGCCACCGTGTTTCCATTCGTCAAATTAGCTAAAAAGGGAATTAAAGTCTCCGTCGTTAAAACGAGGCCGGAGTCCCTAGAGGAGGACATAATTGGAGAAATCGACGAACGCACCAAGATAGTCAGCGTAAGCCACGTTAGCTTTAACACGGGCGTCAAGTTGGACGTAAAGAGGATCGTGGAGAAGGCCAAAAAAGTAGGAGCGTACGTACTCCTAGACGTAATACAGAGCGCAGGTGCCCTAAACGTTGACGTCAGAGAGTTGGGAGCAGATTTCGCAGTAGCTGGCGGCTACAAGTGGCTAATGGCGCCTCAAGGTTCTGGTTTCATATATGTTAGAAGGGGACTTCTTGAGGACCCTCCGTTTTACGGTTGGAAAAGTACTAGGGAGTACCTTATGTTTGATCCTACTATCTTTGAGTTAGAGAAAGGACCTAGGAGGTTTGAGATAGGAACGATAGACGTCGCCTCAAACTTAGGACTAGCCAAGTCTGCCGAAATACTCTCCCAACACAAAGGGGAAATAGAGAGAAGAGTACTGGAGCTCAGCAAGATAGCCATAGAGATGGCTGAGGATAAGGGGATGGAGGTCATTACACCCAAGGAAAAGAGGTCCGGGATAGTAGTTGTTAAGGTCAAGGAACCTAGAAAGGTGGCGGAGAGACTCCTTCAGAAGAACATTGTAGTCTCCCCAAGGGGAGAAGGCGTAAGGATATCTGCCCATTTTTACAACACCGAGGAGGAAATTAGGGACGCTATTTACGGGATAGCAAGCTCATAGTGTTCTCGAAGGCTCTCTTAGCCCTTTCCGCTACGTCATGGGGAACCATTACTTCGTAGACCTCTTCCCTCAAAGATCGCAGGACTTTCTCCAAGGTAATCATCGCCATGTATGGGCATCTTGCACAAGCACAAGCCTCAGTAGTGAGCAATGGGTAAAAGGTCTTCCCTGGGACTTGTATCTGAAGCGCGTTAATCATGCCTAGTTCCGTGGCCACTATGAACTCCTTTGCTTGACTCTCTTTAGCGAAGTTTATCATCTGGTTTGTGGATCCAACGAAGTCGGCCTCCTCCAGTACTTCTAGTGGGGATTCTGGGTGGGCCATTAGCAGCGCGTTGGGATACTTCTTCCTCGCTAGCCTAACAATCTGCCTAGTATAAGAGGCATGAACTATACACCTCCCGTTAGGTGGGACCTTCACTAGCTTTTTGCCAGTCTTCTTTTCCACGTAGTTGGCCAAGTTAGCGTCTGGACCGAAGAGTATTACATCAGAGTCAAGGGAGCTTACGACCTTTACTGCCGTAGAGGAGGTAACTATGTAGTCAGCGAGGGCTTTGGCGTGGATGCTAGTGTTTATGTAGAGCACCACTGGGGCATCTGGGTACATTTTCTTATACTTGAGGAGCGTCTCCGCATCAAGGGAGTCGGAAAGACTGCATCCAGCGTTAGGGTCAGGAGATAGCACCTTTTTGTCTTGGTTCAGGGCTGCTGCTTGTTCTGCCATGAAGTAAACGCCAGCGAAGACTATCACATCTGAGTTAGTCTTCATTGCCTTAACAGCCAAATCGTAGGAGTCCCCAGTGAAGTCGGAGACAAGCTGGACTCCGTAGTCCATGTAGTTGTGGCCAAGTATTATCGCGTTCTTCTCCTTTTTCAGTTTCTTTATCTCGGATATGAGTTCTTCAATTTTACTCATGCCGAACTCATGTTCGGTTTTACGTTTTGTGGTTAATATTCTTTTTTATCGAAAAATAGAGTTCTTCGAGGTCCTCTAAGATCCTCACCAACATGCCGTAGAGGACCTTGTCGTCTACATCAGCTAAGCGTTTTACCAAGTTAAGGATGTCAATGATCTCTTGCGCTAGATATGCGGAAATGACGTTTTCCCTCATAAGCTCCCAAATTATCCTTTCCCTATCCTTCTCACCCTGAAACTTGTTCTCAACCACGAGGAAGACTAGGTCTACGAAGTCCCTTACTGCTTCCCTTATCCTGGCATTAGTAGTTTTGTCTGACTCGAATTCCTCGAGGCTAATTCTAGTACCTTTCTCTATAATTCTGTACAAACTCCAGAAAGCTTCATCAAAATCCTGCATCTGAACTGTCGTTTTTCAACTTTTTATCTTTAAACTTTAAATCTAATTGAGCAATCTGAAAGGAGGAACGCCATGCCAGACGTCTTGGGAAAGTTCTCTGAGGAAATTAAAGGGAAAAAAGCTATGTTTCTCCTTGTTATAGCCACAACAGACGTCAGCTTAATACCAGGGATAACCATCGCTGGGGCTACGGAAGAGTTAACCCATTTTACTCCTCCAGCAGACGCCGAATTTCTAATCCTGGGGAAGTGTAAGGTCATTAATGCCATACCCGTTACTCCAAGTGGTCTCCCGACCCCCGCAGTAATCTCCAGGGCTTCCCTATCCTTGCTGAAGATTAACGCGTTAGTAGTCGACGCGGGTTCCAAGATAAAGCCCAAAATACCTTACGTAGACCTAGGCGGAGAGCCAGGGAGGGACATAAGAAAGGGATCCCTCAAGAGGGAAGTGGCGGAAAGGATAGTTGAGAGAGGAACTATATTAGGGGAGGAGCTCTCCAACGACTACGAATTACTAATAATAGGCGAGTCAATCCCCGCTGGAACTACCACTGCCATGGCAACTCTAGTGGGGCTAGGCTACGATGCAATGGACAAGGTGAGCTCTGCTTCGCCCGACAATCCCAAGCCCCTAAAGAGGAAAATAGTGGAGGAGGCGTTGAGAGAGTTGCCTTCCGACCTCATGGGTAGGCTCTCCAAGCTTTCTGATCCCATGCTCTTGGGAGTTGCGGGAATATCCTTGGGATTTAAGGGGAAGGTGTTACTTGCAGGAGGTACCCAAATGGTTGCAGCCTCAGCCGTAATTAAAGAATTAGGGAGGGAAAAGCTTAAGGACGTAGGAATAGGGACAACACGGTGGATAGTCGAGGACAAGTCCTCCGACATAATCGATTTAGCCAGACAGACAGGAGTCAAGCTATCCTTCGTTAACCTCGACTTCTCCAGGTCGAGGTTTGACGGGTTGAGGGCTTATGAAAGAGGTTTCGTTAAGGAGGGCGTAGGGGCTGGAGGTCTTTCCCTCTTTGCCACTTTGCAAGGGATAAGCGAAGAAAGGATTTTAAGTAAGGTTGAGGAAATATATGAGAACCTCCTGAAGGAAGCGAAATGATAGTTGCTTTAACAGATGAGGGTCAATTAGCTAAGAGCATTGCTAGGGAACTTAAGGGAGATAAAGTAGTCGTGGTGGACACTCCGCAAAAAGTTCTTGCCGTTAGGCCAGAGGTAGTAATACACACGATGGAAGTTCCCTTCTTCGAAAACAGGGCGCATATGTGGAACTACAACGCTTGGTATGCTATAAACATAGCCAAGGCCTCTAATAAGGTAGGGGCCACGAACGTCTATTTCTCAACGTTTATGATATTCGACGGCAAGAAGGGGTACTATCACGAAAACTCCACGCCTAACCCTTTAAATTTTTACGGAGTATCTAAGCTAGCAGGAGAGGTCGGAGTTGCTGCTTTAGGCAACTATCTAGTGTTAAGGTTAGGAGCTCTCTACTCATTAAACTACAGGGGTTTCCTATTCCCCTTTTTTAAAGCTGCCTTAGCCGGGAGGAACTTGAGGTGCAATAAGAACTTTTACATATCCCCCATAAGCCTGCATACTTTCTCAAAGGTGGTCTCAAGGTTTATACACGAACAAGTTAGAGGAATAATAAACGTGGCAGGAGCCAGAACCTCTCTCTACGAAATGTGTAGCCTAATAGCCGATCTCTTCGGGGTTGAGAGCATAGGAATAGATAGCCAGTACAGGGACTTCTCACTGGATACGTGGCTTTTAAATAGTTTTAATATAAAAATTTCATTAAAGGAAGATTTGGTGGACGCTATTGAGCACAGAATTCTTAACGACGAGGGAAAAGATATTCCTGTTGCTTAAGTATGCAGAGGAGCCGATGACCGCAAGGGACATAATGAAAGCTCTGGGCATAAGAAAGGAGAAGGAGGTCTACGACCACATATTCCACCTAGCCAAGTCCTCAAAGAGGAAAGACTACGTGGTCCTCGTAATCTCCCCCAAATGTGAAAGTTGTGGCTACGAGTTCGAGGTGGAGTTCCCCAAGAAACCAAGCAGGTGCCCCGTGTGTAAGTCGGAAAGAATTTCCCCGCCAAAATTTTTAATCAAGGAAAAGAAGGTAATGAAGTGAAGGCCGTATTTATCGACATGGGAGAGACACTAGTGAGGTTCAAGCCGAGGTTCCACGAATCCATCGCCAAGGCTATAGCTGAAGAGGGATTTGAGGTAGACGAGAGGAAGGTATTTAGAGCGCTCATGAAGGTACTTGGCAAATGCCATTTCCCCCACTATGATGGACTGAGCCAAGTTAACTTCAGGGAACTCTTTTACCACATGGGACTTTATGTCCCTAGCGAAGTCGTAAAAAGCCTTGAGAGAAAGAACTACCTTGCTGAAGAGTACGAACTCTACGAGGATGCTATACCTTTCCTAGAAGAGGTGAGGAAAAAAGGCTACAAAACAATTTTGGTCACAAATACAACTAAGAAAGTTAACCAAATCATCAGGGATCTTAACCTTATGGAATACTTGGACGGTATTGTGGCTTCCTGCGATTACAACGTAATGAAGCCACACCCTAAAATTTTCCGCTATGCCGCTAGGCTCGCTGGGGGCGAGGGAGTTCACATTGGCGACGTGTACGAGATTGACGTATTGGGAGCCAAGAGAGCGTACTTGCCTGGAATACTGCTCGACAGACTTGACTACTATCCCGAAATAAAGGAGAACAAGGCTAGAAACCTTTTCGAGGCCCTAAAACTCATTGAGAATCTAGAGAAATAGCCTCCCTTCCTCTATCATGTCCAGAAGTTCGATTACCCCTTCTCCGTCAGGTTTAGAGAGAACTAAATCCGCGATCCTTTTGATTTCTTCCAGGGCGTTGTTAACTGCAACCTTAAAGTCAGCTACCTCAAATAACGAGATGTCGTTCTGCGAGTCACCCACGCCCACTATCTTGCCTTTGAATCCCATAATTTTGGCCAGCTTTAATATTCCAGTCCCCTTGTTCACGCCCCTTGGAAGGACCATAGCATCGTTTCTATTCCACTCTACCTTAACCTCTATGTCAGAAAGTATTTTCTCCACTGCTTTTGGCGAGTTATTAACATAGACTATCACTTCGCCATAGGTAAACTCTATCCCGTTCCTCTCCAGCCTCTTCCCTACTTCGTAACGAGTTGTGGACCAACCCCTTGGAACGTTGTAGATCACCTTTCCGTTTAGCAGTAATAGGGCCCCATTCTCCAACACCCACGCTGTAGGGCACAAGCCGTAGGCTAGCCTCTCTATGAACCTCCTCTCTCGTCCGGTAACTACCACGAAAAAGTGCCTTCTGGAGAAGTCGTTTATTCTCTTCTTTACCCTTTCAGATATAAAGAAGTTATCTTTTTCCTCCGAGAGAGTCCTATCGTAGTCTGAAGCTACTAGCACCTCACTCAAACTTATACCCTAATTTTTCAATAACGTCTTTCATTATAAGGGCATCTTTCTCCAGTTCAGGACTCTCACATATCAAGGTAATCGATATGTCCCTGTTTAAGATTTCCCTAGCTAGAGGCTCAAAGGGAGGCGTGTTATATGTTACTGACCTATGGACGTCCACGTACTTTCCTTTCCTAATCTCCAAGCCCTCAAAGTGGGAATTAATGTGGGTCAAGTGGAGCTCTTTTACCAATCTATCAATTATTTCGCCGTAATTTATCTGCCCTCCCTGTCTCGCAAAAGTGTGAGCCCAGTCTATGTAGGGGATCACTCCCTCTACCTCCTTCGATATCGCTATGACCTCATCAATTGTTCCAAACGCCGTTTCCTTCGCCATAGTCTCCACGCCCAGCTTTACTTTGTAGCCGTTCTCCCTTACCTTGTCAGCAACCTCCCCTAGCTCCGCTTTTAGCTTTGAAAAGCATTCCTCTGGCTTTAAGTCCCCGTAAAACCCTACGTGAATTGCTATGGCGTCGGCCCCCATTGCATCTGCTCTATCTGCAGTATCCAGGAGCCTCCTCTTCGATGCCTCAACTTTTTCCTTTTCTTCAGAGCAAAGGTTTATGAAGTAAGGGGCGTGAACGGAAAGCCTTACACCCAACGATTTTGCTACTTCGCCAGCTTGGGTTGCCTTTTCCCTGCTCATCCTGACGCCTTGAACGAACTCCACTTCCATTGCGTTAAGCCCTAGTTCCTTCACCCTCTTTATTCCCTCTATTGTGTCCTTTCCTTTAGCAGAGAGTGGCACGCCGGCTGTACCTAGGTATATCTTGGGCTTGGGCATAGTAAAGAGTAGCCCAGATTGGTTTAAAAGGAAAGAGCCGGTAGAGCGTTCCTTATCTTTGCCATGTTTTCCCTTAACGTCTCAAGGAGCACTGAGGCGAGTATTTTCTCGTCGAATGGCTCTATGGACTCGCTTTTAACTAGGTCTACTAGCTCCTTAACTATACCCTCTAGGCTCATGGACATGAGGATACCGTTGATTTCCTTTACGTAAGCTCCAGATATTACTGTTTTCTTTGACGGATCTTCCATACCATAACGTGAAGCTAGAATTCCCTTGACGCTATCTATTAGACTTCTAGAGACCTCTTCTACCACTTCAACTATTATGGGCTCTATTATCTTTTTGTACTCCTCAGGAGAGGTAGAAATGAAGGTAGTGGTATCAGCAATTAACTTAGCCCTCTGATTAAGGGAGGAAGTCAATAACGATGTAATTTTGTCCCTTATTACCTTCACGTCATCGCTCGGTACGGTAAAGGTTAAGATTTGCGTGTAAATTGCAACTCCCAGCTTTTCCGCAATGAACTCCACAAGTGTTTTGGCGTTTACCCCAACTGATCTGAACTTTGCTGCTGCCAAGGGACATAGGGTTACTAAGGAAGGATAGCTTTCACCAAGTGCCCTCACCATCCTGTCGGCTCTCTTACCCAGGTTACGCTCTAGTATTGCGCCTGAGCACCCCTCAACCCTCTTTACCTTGAATCCCCTTTCCCTCAACCTCTTTATTATCTCGTTGGCATAAGATGAGGAGAAGCAAGCCACGTGCAACGCTATTTCATCGTTTCCCTCGAACTCTATGGACTTTAGTAGCTTTAATTCTAAGGGGACGACGTCGAAGACCTTGGTGTTTCCGGCTAACTTAGAGTACTCTAAATATTCCTCGGAGAACGCCTTATAGTCCTCCGGTGTTAAAGTTATCAGCTCTACGACGTTAAGGTCTGAGTTCTTCCTTATCTTCTCCACTAAGGAATTATCGTTACCGCTTATATAGTCCATAAAACCGCTGTCCCTTGTTGTGTCAAATAGCCTCACCTTTATGCCGAGCCTTTGAAGCAGATCTAATGCCGTGTAGACTATAGAGGGGTTATCAGAGACGTACTTACCTAGCCAAACGCCTATTTCGCTATCGTCAGTGATGATATCCTTGTACTTATCTGGTATCTGTATTGCGACCCCTGGCTCCTCTGGAATCTTCTTGGCCACAAGGCTGTTGAGCTTAATGAGCAATGTGGAAATCGGGATCCTAGCAGGACATACTCCGTCACATAGCCCGCATTTGTGACAACCAGATATCTCCGCTATTGCGCTATCCGGGACGTCAACGCTCCCGTTTAACTCATAATAGCTCATAACTCCCCTTGTGAAGTCGAACATGCCCTTGGGAGCATAAGGCCACTGCGGGATAAGCCTATACTGCGGGCAAACCGTCACGCACATGGCACAGTCTATACACGTTAAGGCATAGTCTACAAATACGTCCAAGTACCTCTTGGCTACCTTATACCCTTCTATTTGCCCTCCTGGAGAGATTGCCTTCGCAAAGCCAATTCCAAACCTAAACCTCAGAGCTTCGTTCTGCCTCTTCACGATCTCCAGGACTGTCCTTGCCCTCTTCTTTGGCTCGAAAACCTTTCCAGGGTTAAATAGCTCCTCTGGATCCATTTCCTCCTTGTATTTTCTCATTACCTCGTACCTGTTAACGCCCAACTCTTGGAACGTCCTTCCCATAGCGCTTAGCCTGTTCTTAGCGTATTTGTGGACGAATATCCCCACAGAGAGCATTGAGCCGCCCAGCTTGATGAAGTCCTCCATCATCAAGGTGTTCTTGGCTAATTCGTATATGATCTTCTTGTCTGCAGGCGAAAGAGACACTAAAGTGAACGCGTTAGCTAGCAGCACCTCCCTCCTCTCCAGGTCAATGTCCAGATCAAATCCCTTATTCATTTCGAGGACTCCTACGTCTCCAAGATCCTTACTGATCTCAGAGATCAGATCCTTAAGCTTAGTATAGTGGATTAGTCCATGCTGGTGTATTAATAGTCCCTTAGTCCTAAGGGCAGCGTTTACTCCGTGGTTAAACGACCACCACCCAGTCCACTCTCCCTCGAATACCTTCCCACCATAGGACTGGGCGATTCTATAGAGCTTTGGCTCCACAATACTTGCCCTGGAGGAAGGGTAGAGAACCACCATGTTCCACTTTCCTGGATCCAAGGTTGCGTTGAAGTTGTCGTGGATATAGGAAGATATAGCGGGCCCCCTCACTTGGACGTGCCACGCTGGAACCACTTGTCTGTAAAACTCGCCTATTGTGTTGTATACGTTCTCAAGGTTATCAAAGGAAATAACCAGGGCCTCCGTGGTCGAGAAGGGTCTCAGCTTGATCCCAACTTTTGTTATAATCCCAGTACTGCCCTCTGCTCCACACACTATGGCGAGGTCCTTCCCTTCAAGCCTCACCAGCTCCCCTTTGGGATTCACCATTTCCACGAAAGCCACGTTATCGCATATGAAGCCATACTCATACGAGCCTATACCCAATGCATCGCCCGCAACTCCTCCCCCAACGGTTGAGTCATAAGAGGAGGGAAAAGTCCTCAGCTGTAATCCCTTCTGCTGTGCGGCTATGTCAACGAGCTTCCACGTAGCTCCAGGCTCGGCTATTGCAACTTTATTTACCTCGTCAATTTCAATCTTGTTCATCTTTGAGAAGTCTATCACGATTCCTCCGTCTGCCGGTATGGCGTTTCCATACCTATTAGTCCCTCTTCCATATGGAACTAGGGGAACGTTATTTTCAAGGGCAATCTTAACTAGGTTTATTACGTCTTCCGAATTTTGAGGGTAAACTACGTAGTCCGGGATTATGTTAATCTTAATCCCGGACCACACTAATTCGGGAACGAACCCCATATCTACCGAGTGGGAAAGTCTTTCAACCAAGCAATCGCTGAAATTGTCTTTAAACCTGCTCTCTAGTAAATCTTTTATTGGCAAATAACTCACCTTGATACTATTATAGATATTTTCGTAAATTGATACTATTATAGATATTTTCGTAAATTGTAGCTTATAACATTTTTTAAACTTTCATAATACTCTTTGCCTTGCTCCTTTCTTGGCTCAAATCCCTTGAATTCCTCCGGTGGGTCGTCCCACGTTGGTATAACGTGGGTGTGAAAATGAAAAATTACTTGACCCGCACTCTTCCCCACGTTAGTAAGTACCCTAATGCCTTCCGCGTTCACCGAGTCTTTTACCGCCTTTGCGACGGCATTAATTACCTTTGAGATCTCGCATATGTCTTCGTGAGACACCTCTAGAAAGTTTTCGTAGTGAGTATTTGACAAGATCAGAGTGTGGCCAGGCGATATAGGGTACTTATCTAAGATAACTGTAGCAAACTTATTCCTATAGATTATGTAACCCTCTAACTTACCGTGAATAATGTCACAGAATATGCACATCGTTTATCTATCCTAACAACTCTCTGTGGACAAATAAGCTTATAATAAGAAATTACGCCGATAATGTCCTCTGCAGACGCCGACGTGTTTAACTGGCGTGTTTAACTGGGTGTGGCAGAGCAAAGGAAAATAGGGAAATTAGAGGAAGAATTCTCGCCAAGGGAAAAAGTTCATATCTCTATTTGTAACCTCAAGTAATTGCCCCTGTCAGTAATTACTTCGATCATGTGTTTCCCCTTCCTAAAGTTGTGATTTATGTTCAGTACCATCTTTTTTGAGCCCGGAGAAATTGCGTCAGGAGCGAACTCTGGCGTGTACTCCTTGTCTACTCTTACCTCCACTATCCTGCCATACAGACCTTCAGTGGGAAGCAGTATCTGCATGTACTATAACTTGTTTGGGAAAAAATTAAAATGGATATGGCGTAATGTTATCGCTGTGAACTTTACATATTTGATAATAATTTTTGCCATCTCTGTGGCGACCAACGCTACTCCCTTCTTTGGGACTCCTTATACTATCGTAGCTTCCACTATACTGCTGAAATCTGGAGTCACACCGTTAAACCTTGCAGAGGTAATAGCGGTTACTGCTGTTGGCGCTGCGATCGCTAAGAGCGTTATGTACGGGATAGGTTACGGCATAGGTCACACACTGAAACACAACAAAAACGTGGTCTTCTTCAGCAGGTTTATAAACCACAAGTCCTTCTACGTTGCGCTCTTCATATTAGCTCTATTGCCAGGAGTGCCCTTAGATGATTTCGCCTTTTTGATAGGGGGAGCAGGCAAGGCATCCCTAGTCAAGATGATAGAGATTACCTTTGCTTCGAAGTTCATAAAGTCGTCAATAGAGATACCTTTGGAAACCTATGGATTAATAGCAATAGGAGGAATCATTAACGTCTCTCCTTTCCTATTGGGAGTGATATCCTCTGTGGTGTTCACAGTCTTGAGCGTGGTAATATTCAAGGTCGACTGGGAATCCATTTACAACAAGTTTAAAGATAGACTTGGACCTATCTTTAAGATTGTATGAAGGTATTTTCTTGTAAGAAGTTCGAGGTTCACGTGGAAAGGGTAAAGTTACCTAACGGCAAGGAGAGAGAACTACAATACGTTAAACACAGGGGGTCTTCAGTCGTAATCCCTGTACTTAACGGGAAGCTTATCCTAATAAAACAATATAGGCCAGTGATAGGCAAGTGGATCTACGAGTTCCCTGCTGGAACTGTTGAGGAAAATGAGGACCCGCTCACAACTGCCAAGAGGGAGCTGGTAGAGGAGATAGGTTACGAAGCAAAGGAAATGTTGCACCTCTTTGACTTTTACCCCTCCCCTGGAATAACCAGCGAACTAATGCACATGTACCTAGCCAAAGACCTAACATACGTTGGAAGTCATCCAGAGGAGTATGAGGTGATAGAACCCTTTCCCGTTACCCTAAACGAAGCTTTAGTCATGCTCAGAAAGGGAGAGATCGTTGACGCTAAGACGATGATCGGAATCCTTTACCTAGAAAATAACAGACACCTAGTAGAGTAGATGCTCTAGACCCTTAAGCTCTCCCACCAGAATTGGCTCCTCCTTAGTCACCCACTTCCTTGCCTTCGCTTCCCTTAGCTTCTCCACTACCTCTATCCAGTTCGTGAGGCTTGGCGCCTCGTATATTACTACGAATTCGTAGTCTGCCACCCCAAATGAGTAAGTGGTGTAAGACCTTATTCCGTCGTTCTTAGGGTGAGTTCTAGCGATCTCTATGTGTTCTCTCATTATTTTTTCCCTCTCGTCAAAGGGCAACAAGTACCACTCGACCGACTTCTTCATAGGGTAGGCAATGAAGTACCTAAGAGGGGGTAACTTTAAGGCCTTTTCTACGTCTCCGGCCGACTTTACATAGGGAGAAGGCTTAAACACGGAAAAGAGGGAGACGTGCTCATAAGCGTGTCCTTCAAAAGAGGACAGTATTGCGTCCCTAAAATCCACAATCTTGCTTGTGTCTGTAGAGGAAACCCAGTAGAGGAGCTGGGAACCCTGGGTTATGGACGCAAATCTCTTCAGGGAAACGAACGCGTTTGAGAACTTCTTCTCTACCTCGTCCACTTTGCTCATGATGTTTTTCCTTTCAATTACTGGAATACTCCACCAAGACCTGTCCAAACCCACAGACAAGACTAACATGAAGACTTCATTTGCCATCTTTGTTCATCTCGTTAATTATATCAGAGTAGATAATTAGGGTTTCTTCTATGTCCATAAGATAGCCAACAAAGTAACTGGAGACGTACTTTTTTATAGCCTCGTCAAGTATTTCGTACCCATCTGACGTGGGACCGTTCAGAATCCTCTCTACGTACTCCTCGAACTCGCCTTTGTCTTGAGCCATTATCACAAAGGCCACAGGGATCACCCTTATCCCCAAGTAAACCTCGCCGTTTTCAAACTTGGGCTTATAGTTAAATAGTTCCTTGAGCAAGGGCTCTTTGACGCCATAAAAGTTGACCGCGTTCACTTTGTACCGCTTAAGTAACTTTACTGCCCTTTGTTTAAGCCTCTCTATCTCCTTGGGGATCTCGTTTAGCGGTACCGCATAACTTGGTACCAGAACCTCTACTCCACCGTTGGAGGAAAGCTTATCTAGGTAGAGCACTGCTCTGAGGAGCTTTGCCAGCTCAGACTTGTTCTTTACGTAGATCTTCTTGGTCTTAACGTCATCTATGGAGGAAGAAGGCAGGAAGCCGAGGAAGTACTTAAATATGACACCTACGTAGAAGGTGGATCCGTTCTCTGTGACGACCTCTTTAGGAGACGGAAAGCTCTCTATTTCCTCCCTGTACACTACCGCAATTTCGTTAGACGTCACTAGCGACTTCACGTACTCCTCGAAATCCTCAACCTTCTCGTGTCTCTCCTCGATTAGTTGGCCGAGTTCGTTGTAGATCCTTATGAGGGGTACGTCAGAGGAGGAGTCCATGTACACTTGGAGCAAGGGAAAGGTGTCCTCTTTTCTGAGTACTGTCGCAGAGTATATGAAATTGGAAAACCTGACGACTCCTATGACGACCTTCGCGTCAACCTCGGCAGAGAGTGCCGTATGCTTGGACGCAGCTAGCGCGAGCCTCTCTATGTTATACCATTCGTCGCTTAGGACTAGGTCTTCAGTATTTTCCTCTTCCTCGTCGCCGTACGTAAACACAACTGCCTTAACGTTCAGTTCTTCAGCTATCTCCTCGATTACTTCCCTAATTAAGGTCTCTACTTGTGGAACTGGGGGTACTATGTAGTGGTCATCAGTACCTAGATTCTTGTGGACGTGAATTCCGTTGTCTTCTAGCGTGATAGTTAAGATATCTCTTTCGTTGCCATCGTCGTCGACTAATGAGCACATAATCGTTGGCTTCACTGGGTCAGAGTGCACTTTTAAGATACTCACAATCCCGACCTTCTACAGATTACTTTTTGCATTAAATAGTACAAAAGCCTTATCGTAGTAAATCCATTTAACAGAGCTTGCTAAGACTCGGAATTAATAAGGCAAGGACTTAATATTTATGCTAAATCTAATTATATTTGAAAATGGATAATCTTTGAGTCTAAAGCCTAAAACAACTATAATCTACCTAGCTATGTGAGAGGTTGGGGCTTAAGATGTGTTTAAACATGTTCTATTAAAGCGAAACGAGGCGAAAACTTAGCCTACTTGGGCCATCTTGACGCTAGAGATATTTGCCACGACCTTTCGCCTTTTAAGGTTTCAAAAATCTAATGCATTTTGCGAAAAATCTTATAACCCAATAAGCGTGTCTATCTCTTAATGAGTTTTCAGAGGAGGTCAGCCGTTTACGCTATCGTCGGCTTAACGCTCTTGGCGTCCTTATTTATCATCGAGTTTAGGGACAACGTCCTCAACTTCCCTATCCAGGCTTCAGTCGTGGCTGTGTCGTTTTTCTCAGCTGTGGCAATCTTCGTCATCTCGTTAAATCCTCGCTTAATTGACCCAAACAGGGATATGGAAAAAATAGACGACGTCGTAGTCATCATATCCGTTTTGACGTACTCAGTGATCGCAATATCGCTCATCAATGGTTACGGAACCGACGACATGGAATACATTTCACAGGCTGTTGCCTATTTTCTACACATGAAGGATCCATACGAACAGCTGTACCACCCCTCAGGCGTGCAGCCAACCTACCTAATTAACGGAGCTATTGCTTCCAACTTCGTTTACCCTCCTTTGTCCTTCCTTCTATATATCCCTCTTTACCTCTTACTTTCAATTTTGCATGTAAGTTCATACTTTATCAATGGGTTGAACGTGGTTTTCCAAGACATCCTGGTTCTAGTAACGTATTGGGTGGCAAGGAAGAGGAATAATCCAATGGCTACTTTATCGGTAGTCTTCGCACTTATTACCACAGGAATCCTGGCTCCGTCATTTTATGGAGTAAACGGTGCAGTATGGGCTACCTTTCTCGCCCTGTCCTACGTTTCTAAAGGCAAGAAGTCCGGCGTCTTCTTGGGCTTAGCCTCGTCTTTTAGCCAGCTCGCCTGGTTGGTGCTCCCATTTATTCTGATATACAAGAGGAGTAACATAGTTGAGATCCTTAAAGGGTTTTTACTCACTGTAGCAGTTATAGACCTTCCTTTCCTCCTTTGGAATCCGGCGAAGTTCCTAGACGTGGTTACGCTGGATCAAAACACGATCCCAGTTGGAGTAACGGGTTTTACGATATTTAACTTCACAACCCTTTTCTCGGTAGAGCCCTGGTTCTTCACAGTAGCTATGGCAATAGCGTTCGCGTTCTTAATTTACGCGTACTACCGTTTCTTCGACGTACTAAAGGAGACCCTCTGGGTCTTCCCTATGATAATACTCTGGTTCTCGTGGAGGACTCTGACTGACTACTTCCTCTTCTGGCCGGAACTAATGCTGCTCTCTATATTCTCAATGGACTACAACAGAAAGCCCATTACTGTAAGACTTAACGTTAACAGAAACGAGTTAATAGCTGTGTTTTTGGGTATAGTATTCACGTTAGCGGTTGCTGGCGGTTACGCCCACGCAGAGTACGTGGCAGAGAACCCCATAAGGATCTCGGAAGTCATTGTGCCAACTGGCTCTCTGCCCATTTCCAAAGTTTACATTGTGATAAACAATACTGCAAATACCTCAGTCAACGTAACTCTAGTTAGGGTATCCATTCCCAGCAACCTCAATATGGTGTGGAACTTCTCGCCTAGCCAAGTGCCCCCTCATTCCTCTACTAAAATCTTGGCATATACTAATTATACTACCATGGAGATCAATAGCACCTCATTCACTGTCCAAGTTTACTCTGGGTACTTTATCTCGTCATACAAAGTTAATATCAACGCAACTAACGTATTAATTAATGGGACTACAGCAAGTATTAAACAGGCTTCTTGACGTAAATTATAACGTTATTGTAAATTACATTGTTAACAGGCTAAAGGAGTACCTAGAGGAGAGCGGAAAGGAAGGGTTTGTGGTTGGATTAAGCGGAGGAATAGACTCTTCTGTGACTACCGTCTTGGTTAGTAAGGCTACGAACAACTTCTTTGTCCTCCTCATGCCTTCCTCTTCCACGCCCAAAGAGGATATGGAAGACGCGTACAGCGTTATTTCCATGGTAAAGGCGAAGGAAAAGAGCAAGCTTATTCCAATAGACGATGTGGTTAACGATATTTCGAAGAAAGTGGAAACTCAAGACAAGCTAGTAATAGGCAACGTTAAGGCGAGAATCAGGATGACACTACTTTACGCATTCGCCCAGAAGCTAAACTACCTTGTGGTAGGCACCGGAGACAAGAGCGAGTTGCTTTTGGGTTACTTCACGAAGTACGGCGACGGCGGAGTTGACTTACTTCCCATTGGCGACTTATACAAGACGCAAGTGAGGAGATTAGGAGCAGAGCTTGGACTCCCTGAGAGGATAGTTAAGAAACCCAGCTCGCCGGCCCTATGGGAAGGGCAGACAGCCGAGGGAGAGCTGGGGATCAGCTACGAACTGGCTGATGCGATCCTTTACTTGAGGTTTGAGGAGATGAAGACGTCAGAGGAGATATCTCAGGAGCTAGGGGTGGATAGATCGCTAGTACTGAAGGTGGAAAGGCTTGTGAAGACGTCACAGCACAAGAGGCTTCCCCCAGAGATATTCAGATTAAGCGGAAGGGCAATTAACTCAGACTGGAGGTATCCCAGGGGATGGTCTTAAAGGTAGAGCTAGCCCAAATAAGGCCAAAGTTGGGAGACATCGAATTTAACCTATCAAAGCACGTGGAGATAATAGAGACGTCCTCGGCCGACTGCGTGGTATTTCCGGAGCTCTCCCTATCGGGTTACGTCTTGAGGGACCTTGTCTACGAGGTGTACAGGGACTTAAAGAAGGCGTCGCAAAAGATAGCTGATAAAGCGAAATGTGCGATCTTTGGCACGATAGACGAGGTTATGCCAGGAGTGCTCAGGAACTCTGCTGGAGTTGCAATAGAGGGCAAGCTAGATTTCGTCTACAAGTTCTTCCTCCCTACCTATGGACTATTCGAGGAGAGGAGGTACTTCCAGCCTGGGAACCCCTTGAAGGACTTAAAGGTCTTCTCTTATAGAGGCTTTAAGTTTGGGGTTGCGATCTGCGAAGACGCGTGGCACCCAGAACCTATTGAGGCCCTAGCCCTACTAGGAGCAGAAGTAGTCTTCATACCTTCTGCATCGCCTATGAGAAGGTTATCCACTAGACTTGCAATAGAGGACCAGTGGGAAGCGCTCCTGAAGGCCCACTCCATAATGCACGGCATATGGTCTGCGTTCGTGAACGCAGTTGGTAGCCAAGAGGAAGAGTACTTCTGGGGTGGGTCGATGATAGTGAACCCCCTCGGGGTGGTGATAGCTAGGGCCCAAAAGTTCGAGGAGGCAAGGCTTACCTCTTTAATAGACAGGGAGGACATTAGAAGGGCAAGGTACTTTAGTAGCTTCAGAGATCACAACAGGGACTTCCATAGAGCTATGTGGAACATTTAATAGTGAAAAAGAGATTAAATAATCCTAGTATGATTTCTCAGAAGTTCGACATAGGCATATTATTGCTGTTCTTACTCATCATTTTCCTAATACTCTCTATTCTTTATCCGATATTCATCATTGGTGCAATAGGTGTAAGTTTTCTAAATATTTATCATAGCAGAGTATTCATTCCTTTATCTTTACTATTACTTTTGCCTTTAGCGTTACATGGAGATTTTTACACAATATCAATAATATTGCTTTTAGCTATTATTTTGTTTAATCTGTATAAATCTCTTACAAAATTTACTCCTAATAAATAAATTTAATGGTTTAACTCCACCTTAATCTAAATTAAAACAAATTTAAGGGAAACGGAATGGACTTTATAGTTCACCTAAAAAGTGTAGAGTTATTTAAAAATATTGGGAAATACCTTCACATGATAACCAAGATAGAAGAGCTCTTAGCGGGCAAAGGTTGGGAGACGAGGAAGAGAATACTTAACGAGATTTCTTCAAGGCCAATGACTGCATACGAATTAGCAAAGAAACTGAATTTAAATTATTCTACAGTAAAATACCACCTCGAATTGCTTGAGAGAACTGGATTGGTTACTCACGAAAAGGACAGGGGTAACAGATATCTGTATCAACAGTCAAGAAACGCCCGTCTTCTTTATCAATTGGAATAATTTTTTATTTCTTGCAGTTTAAATAGTCACGTGATGATACTTCCCTTATTGTTTTTCTTAGTCTTAGCACAACCCTATCACAACGTGAGCTACTCCGTTACAGTTACAGTTAACAATACCGTTTATCAGTTCACGTATAACTTTACTATCCTCCAAGAAAACTCGTCAACAGTAACCTTCAACGTGACTGTCTCCAGCTTGGGATTTGAAAATACAGAGAGATACGTGGTGGGAATTAACGACCCTTATCCATTACCTGAGGACTTCAGGGCCTTTAACACGTCTGACTTAACCTTTGTAAGAAACGCGACACTTGACGGAGTTCAGATGCAGGAGTACAAGGGAATCTTTAACGCGTTGGGCAAGTACAACGTCCCTGTGACCGCCTATTTTAATGACGGGGTACTCTACTCGCTAAACGGGAGTAGCGATGGAGTAACAGTAGAGGTAACGCAAACTCCAACAACTTCAACGTCAACCTCGACTTCGACGTTTTCTTACCTGCCTTTAATAGTTTTCGTTATAGCTATTGTAGTTGCTGTAGTTATTCTATTGAAGATAGGTAAAATTTAAATTATTTCTACTAAAAAGTTATATAGATGATTGAATTGGTCTTTTCTGACTTGATGATTGATGCACGTCAGGCTGACGTTAAAATCTATTTGAGAGTTTAAATACAATTAAAATTAACTCTACTGTGAACGTAATGAACTACAAAGAAACGCCGAAAATGATGGTTTTAAAGGGACTGCTGCAGATCATAGTATGTTACATTCTATATCGTTATGGAGACATGTACGGTTATCAGATTAAAAAAAGACTTGAGGAAATAAACAAGAGGAGACTCCCCCAAGGTCTAATCTACGTCACCTTGAAACGAATGGTAAACAACGGTATAATAGAGAGCTATAACAGTGGAGGGAAAAAGTACTACAGACTTACTGAAGGAGGGAAAGCGTTTCTTTTCAACCACGTTGAGGTGCTTAAAAAGTTTCAACTTATAACGGCGGAGATCTTGGGCTACTTGGAGGAGTACAAACTCAAGGACTCTAAGCCTAACGATAGCCGTAGTTAAATCTAGAAATTGAAAGAAAGCTCCCAACTGCGTTAGATAACCCCTTGATCGGTCCCTTAGAAGAAGTGAGTTCTTCAACCTAGATTAAAAGCTTAATAAAGTTGGGGAGAAGGTTTATTTCGCCATGATAGACAAAAGTAGGTCAAAAAAAGTTTATGGAGGTTTTGAAAAGGCTCCAAATAGGGCCTTCCTCAAGGCTATGGGTTTAACAGACGAGGACATAGACGCCAAACCCCTTGTTGGAATAGCGGCAGCGTGGAACGAGGCAGGACCTTGCAACATACATACTCTAGGGTTGGCAAACGTTGCAAAAGAAGGAGTAAGGGAGGCTGGTGGAACCCCAAGGATATTCACAACCCCGGTAGTAATTGACGGCATTGCAATGGGAAGCGAAGGGATGAAGTACTCCCTTGTGAGCAGGGAGGTAATAGCGGATACAGTAGAGTTAACCGTAAACGCCCACGGCTACGACGGCTTCGTAGCTATCGGAGGATGTGACAAAACGTTGCCAGGGTTAATGATGGCCATGGGCAGGCTAAACATACCATCGGTGGTGATGTACGGAGGAACTACCTTGCCCGGAAACTACATGGGGAAGCCCATAGCAATTGGCGACGTTTACGAGGCTGTAGGAGCTTATTCGGCTGGCAAGATAGGCTTAAACGACTTAAGGTTAATGGAAGACCACGCCATTCCAGGGCCTGGAACTTGCGGTGGGCTATACACGGCAAACACCATGGGCCTAATGTCGGAGGCCCTTGGTTTGGCACTGCCTGGAAGCGCTTCTCCTCCTGCGGTGGACGCCGAGAAGGTCAAGTACGCTAAGGAGACCGGGAAGGCACTTCTTCACGTAATGGAACTAGGGCTCAAGCCCAGGGACATCCTCACCTTTGAAGCGTTTGAAAACGCAATCTCTGTCCTAATGGCGTCAGGCGGCTCTACAAACGCGGTGCTGCATTTGCTCGCAATAGCCTATGAGGCAGGGGTGAAGTTATCTCTAGACGATTTCGAGAGAGTTGGAAGGAGAGTTCCGGAGATAGTTAACATGAAGCCCGGAGGAGAATACGTTATGGCTGACCTACACAAGGTCGGTGGAGCTCCCCTTTTAATGAAAAAACTCCTTGACGCAGGTCTCCTCCACGGAGATGCCATTACCGTGACCGGAAAGACAGTGAAACAGAACCTAGATGAGTTCAAGATACCTCCAGTAGACCACTCGTATATAGTCAAAGACGTTAAAAATCCCCTGTATCCAGAGGGAGGCATAAAGATACTTAAGGGCAACTTGGCTCCAGAGGGGGCAGTAATAAAGGTCTCCGCCAGTAAAGTCACATTCCACAGAGGCCCAGCAAAGGTGTTCAACTCTGAAGAAGAGGCCTTTAACGCCGTAATAAACAGGAAAATTAAGGAAGGCGACGTTGTAGTGATAAGGTACGAGGGACCTAAGGGAGGACCAGGGATGAGGGAGATGTTAGCTGTGACTAGCGCAATAGTGGGTCAAGGATTGGGAGAGAAGGTGGCTTTGATTACAGATGGAAGGTTCTCCGGAGCTACTAGGGGGATGATGGTTGGCCACGTAGCTCCAGAGGCCATGGTGGGTGGACCAATAGCCCTTTTAAAGGACGGAGACGAAATAACCATAGACGCGAAGGAAGGAAAGCTCATGGTTAATCTGTCAGAGGAGGAAATGAAGTCAAGGCTAAAGGAGTGGAGTTCCCCAAAACCCAGATATGAGAGAGGTCTGTTAGCCAAGTATGCCAGCCTAGTGGCGTCTGCCTCCATGGGCGCAGTACTTATACCTCATTAGATTTTTTCATTATAAATATATTACCTCTTCTCAAATTCAGACGCTTATATTGTTAAAGTAAGTTTATATTCCAGTTCTTCCACAATATTTTGATTACCATGAGAAGAACTCTAAAGGCAGCTATACTTGGGGCTACCGGACTAGTTGGAATTGAATACGCAAGAATGTTATCACAGCACCCCTACATTAAGCCTGCCTACCTGGCAGGTAAGGGATCCGTAGGGAAGCCGTATGAAGAGGTAGTGAGGTGGCAGACAGCAGGCCAAGTGCCGAAGGAAGTAGCTAGCATGGAAGTGAAGCCAACAGACCCTAAGCTAATGGACGACGTCGACTTGATCTTCTCGCCACTACCACAGGGAGCTGCCGGGCCCGTAGAGGAAGAGTTCGCAAAGCTGGGTTTCCCAGTTATAAGTAACTCCCCAGACCACAGGTTTGATCCAGACGTTCCATTACTGGTCCCCGAGATAAACCCACACACAGTAAAGCTAATAGATGAACAGAAGAAGAGAAGGGACTGGAAAGGATTCATAGTCACAACTCCCTTATGTACGGCTCAAGGTGCTGCAATACCGCTAGCTCCTATCTACATGAACTTTAAGATGAACGGTGCATTCATCACAACTATCCAGTCCCTGTCTGGAGCTGGATACCCGGGCATTCCGTCACTGGACGTAGTGGATAACATATTACCTTTAGGTGACGCGTATGACGCTAAAACCATCAAGGAAATAACGAGAATACTCAGCGAGGCGAGAAGGGCAGTTAACGACCCACCAATGCAAGAGGTGTCCCTAGCAGCTACTACCCACAGGATAGCAACAATCCACGGCCACTACGAGGTAACCTACGTGACATTCAAGGAGGACACGGATGCAGGGAAAGTAAGGGAAGTGCTGGAGAACTTTAGAGGAGAGCCGCAGGAGCTAAAGCTACCTACAGCTCCCGAAAAGCCCATCATAGTAGTTGACCAAGACAATAGGCCTCAAGTGTACTTCGATAGGTGGTCCGGTAACCCACCAGGAATGAGCGTAGTAGTGGGAAGAGTCAAGCAAGTAAATGCCAGGACTATAAGGATGGTGTCCCTTATCCACAACACAGTAAGGGGTGCCGCAGGAGGAGGAATCCTAGCTGCAGAGCTATTAGTCGAAAAAGGGTACATAGAGTAAAACTTTTTTCTTCTAACCTCCATTTTCTCCTGATGACCACGCCCTTAGCAGAAGGGTGATGGTGGTCCCAGGGCTGAGGTTTTAGCATGGATTACATATCTTTGGCCGAACGAGTTGGAATAGACAAGGAAAAGGCAGTTTACGTTTATAAGAGGATGAACGGGGGGTACTACCTCCTACTATACTATTCGAAACCCCCCATAACTTACTCATTAGAGGACTGGCCTTTGCTCTACCTCAAGAGGAGGAAGCACTACCCAAAACTGGCAGAACCGGGGTATAATGAGGCGTTTCAACTACTAGTAACGCTCGATGTGTACTCCATAGTGGGAACATCGTATTTCCTTCTTCACGGAGATCACAACGTCCCTTACACCCTAATTGAAAGGGAGATGAAAGAAGTTTACGAGGCAATTAAGCAAGCGGCAAACCAGGAGTCACTCTATCCGTATCCCTCCATGGGAGAGCCAATAGAGGCTGACTTCACTGGATTCGTTAACGACGTCGTGGAGAAGAGAAAGAGGGACGATGAGGAAGATAACGTTAAGCTCTTCAACGAGATAGCTTACAACAGCGAAGTTATGGATAACTTGAAGAGGAGTTACCCTTGGGCGAAGACTATTTCAGAGGAAAAGAGCTTAAAGGCCGTGTCCTTGGCTAATCTTCTTGACAAGTTTTTAGAGGAGGTAAAAGAGAAGATATTTTACCTTGCCGCTGAAAGGACAAGGATTTTCGACAAGATCTTAGTGGAGAGGGGAATAAGAGACGCTGTGTACTTCGTGAAGAAGAGCGACATAAAAGACTCGCCGACTAACGAGTTTGAGGCTGAGGTGCTGAGGATAATAAAAGACATAAAGTCCTCTTCCTCTTACCTTTAGGGCACACCCCAAGGTCTCTGATAAAAACTTATATGCGGCTTGAGGTAGAGTTTGAACTTGTGAAAGGAAAAACAAGAGAGAAATCTACGAGCAACATAAGGAAAGGCAGGGAGAGCATATCTGCGTTCAAGGAAGAGCTAAGGAGCATGACTTTTGAGCCATTTTACGGGGAAAACATAAAGAGCATCGTAACTAGGATTACAAGCAAGATACAATCCCTAGCTGAGGACTACGGTTACGACATCGAGTTCCCCAAGAAGGCTGAAATGGAGATAGACGGCAACATCTACTACTTCAATTACACGCTGAAGGTTAAGACCAGAACTTCCACAAAAAAGATCATACTTCAAGTTCAATACATAATGTACGAGGAAGAAAACTGGGTTGGGATGATCACTGACGTTAAGTAGGTCTCTTAGCTTTTCTGATAGCGTTCACCGCTATAGCAGTTGCCACTCCAACCACGGCTAATTCTCCTACTAGCTCCGCAACAGTCTCCTCTACTTGGTTCGTTACCGGTTCGCTAATAGTAGCAGAGGTTGCGTTTTGTGTAGGGGTTGCGTTTACGTTGTGCAAACTGCCGCGGAATTCCGGAAGGCTCCAGTTACTTACGATAGCCCCGTTCCTTAGCGTGTAGTTGTATATTTGGCTGTTGATCAGTGTTACGGTAGCGTTAATGATGGTAGCGTTCCGTACTATGGAGTCCACTATAGTGGCGTTGTGGTCCACGATATACGCGTAATTAATGTAATCGCCGTACGCGTAGGAACCGTTAAATAAGCTAACGTAGGCCAAGGGTAACAGTATGAAAGAAGAGCTGGGAAACTCTGGGGCTATGTTTAACGTATTGTAATTTAGGGAAGAAGGAGTTTCAGTTGGGTACCCGAAGGCGGAGATCCCAAAGACGTATATGTACCACGGTGAAGAGAGAGCACCTTCTGACAGCCCAAAGCCGTTGGGAGTAGAACCGTTGACGACGCTTACGTTAGCCACCCACGTGCCGTTAACGTAGACCATAGGGTAAGCGTAGGAAATGCTAAGAGAGTCGAAGTTATCCGCCATGAATGCGGGGATAACTACGGCAGTAAAAGACCCTAACTTTACCGGCGTACCGTTGGGGTAGTCTATACTGGCGTAAATGCTTAAGCTAGTACCTTGAAGGACCACCTTGGGGTTTGACACCTTAACTGACAAGGACCCCGGTGACACGTATATTTGAGTAAACCCTACGCCGCTATCAGTGTAGTTCTCATGGTAGTAGTCTGCAACCGCAACTACATTATAGTAGCCAGGGCTCATGTTGCTGGGAACAGTTATCTGCTTGACGTAATATTGGGTCCCAGCGACGTAAATCGAGTTTACCTCCGTAGAGTAAACAACCCTGTCGTCCTTGTAGAAGTAGACGGTAACGTTAGGCGACCCCACAGTCTCAGTTATAACCTCAAGGGTCACGTTGGAACCGGGGGAGGCCACGGTCGGCTCAGTGAAAACGGAGGGTATTAGGGCGGGTACGACGTAGATGCCCTCAACAAATTCGTCGAAGCCAAAGGCCCCATTTACCTTAACCATGTAAATCCCTCCAATGTTGCCAGAGATGTTGTAAGCTCCGTCCAAGTAGTTGGAGGAAATCGATATACCATAGGCTGAGATGTTTATTACCTCAGCCCTGGTAAGATACGCCTCTGCAACTTGGGAGAAGTTATCGTATACTACGCTATAGTTATAGATTTCCGCTGAGGCATTAGAAGGGGGCTTAGACACGGAACCGTTGGGATAGAACAATTGGACTAGAATCGGGATCTCTCCCGGCTGATAATATATTGCTACTTGAGGTAGCAGGAATGTCGCTTGTAGTCCCACCACAATGTAGGTTCCCGAAGTATAGTTCCCTCCCTTTACTACTACCTCCTCAACTCCATCTCCTTCAGCGGAAAACGTCCCCACCCAATAGCTGCCGTTGTAGAGCAAGGGGAACTGCTCTGTTATGGAAGTCCCGTTATACACGTAAGCTGTTAGCCTTGTGCCTAGAGGAGCCTTGGCCACTACCTTAACTATTTGCCCGTCTAAGTAGGAGGTGTTCTGCACTGCTACCCTCACGGTAGTCATGTTTATTGCTTTCCCAAGGTATGAGAGCATGTACCCTGCGTTAATGTAACCAAGACCGCTAACTGGGTTATAGGACGAGTTTGCTACATATGGCGTGTTATAGCCAAACGTCACTGGCACTAGGGCCTTTGTACCGCTAAGCTGGTAAATTAGGGTATTTACAAATCCCAGCCTTCCGTAAACTTGGCTCATTAGATCCAAGATCCCAGCGATAGTGGGAGACGCAAGGGACGTCCCACCCACGAGGTAGGTCTGGTTGTAATAATAAATTACCGGGACTCCAGTGTAGGGATTTGCATCAGCTACAACGTCTGGGACTTCCCTAAACCCCTTACTACCTTGATACCACGGTGAGGGGAAGATTGAGCTAAACCCCCCAGTTGATGCACCGAAAACGCTCTCTCCGCTCCATGCCGTCTGTTGTGTGAGGTTGCCGGAAACGTATAATGACGTGCCCCCTGCTGCTAGAACATAAGGATCGCTTGCCGGGAAGACCAAATTACCGTTAGGGAAGAGGAAGAAGTTATTACCAGTACCCCCTCCGTCACCGCTGGCTGCAACAAACGTTATCCCCTCTACCTCTCCCAACCAGTACTCGTAGTCTAGAGCCTGAACGCAACTTAGGGGTAGGACGCCCAGGTCGAAGTAGATCTCTGGGATTCCAAAGCTCTGGGACAACACGTTGACTTTGTCCTGCTGGTCAATGAAAGCTATGGCCTCGACCAAGGAGACGTCTGGGTTAGCGACGTAAAGGTATATCCCAGCGTTGGGGGCTATCAAGTGGACGTACTCGACGTCTAGGGAAATCTCGAGGGCCCACCCGTTGCTAATACCATCGTTTGGGTTGTATGGGCCAATAGGCACCACTTTTAAGAACGGTGGAGCTGTCACGTTGAAGGTCTTGTCGAAATTGTTTAACTGTTGAACAATGTATGGGTCTCCGCAGAAGTCGAGTATTCCCACGGAAGTACCGTTTCCGTTTATGCCGCGGTTAATCAGATACGTTACGTTATATGCCTCCCTCAATTGCTCTGGCTTTACCTCGGAGAAGGCTACAGCCTGGGTTACGTTGTACAGGGTATTTGGCCTTGACAAGAGCGCTTTGGTGAAGTTAGTGGATATCAGATAGGCAGAGCCTATTGGAGAAGGTCCTTCTCCCTCAAAATCGTAGAAGGTTATGTTACCAAGCTTATACACGTAAAACGTGCCGTGTAATGCCCTCTCCAAGGCCCCAACACTCCCGCTCACGGTTATGACGTTAAGGTAAGTTTGAGTTGACAGGCCAAAATGGTGGAAGTAGTTTACGACCCTTTGGATCTCGTCATTGGGGATAAACAGCCGTTCTACTTGAGTCAAGTTAAGCACGGTGTGGTTCTCCACGTACATCTGGAGGAGCTCTAAGTTCTTAGGCTGTTCCACAACGGTCACTGTAACGTAAGCGTCCTTGTTTAAGGTAAACTGGAGATCATGAGTGTTAACTCCCACCAAGGGAACAACGGAGCTTGCTAGGAAAATGAGGGTAATTAACTCCTTTAACATGTCAATCCTTAGCTCTCAAGAAAGATAAATCTTTTCAACATAGAGTCTAGACTTCACAAGAAAGAATATAAGCGTGGGCACTCTCTCAAAATAGCGATGTATAAATTTCCAGAAGACGGAGAAAAAATAACCTTCGAAAACGGGCAGTGGATAACCCCAAACAAGCCCGTTATCCTTTACATAGAGGGAGACGGCATAGGACCGGAAATAACGAACTCAGCAATAAGGGTGATAAACAAGGCAGTGGAGAAAAGCTACGGCTCGTCCAGGGAAATCAAGTGGGTGGAAGTTTACGCAGGAGACAAGGCCCAGCAACTAACTGGCGACAGGTTCCCCAAGGAGACTAGGGAGGCTCTGCTGAACTACAGGGTAGTCCTTAAGGGGCCGCTTCAGACGCCAATTGGAAAGGGGTGGAAGTCAGTAAACGTAGAGATAAGGCTGATGTTGGACCTTTACGCAAACATAAGGCCAGTTAAGTACATAAGGGGGATAGAAAGCCCCTTAAAGAATCCGGAAAAGGTGGACATGATTATCTTCAGGGAGAACACAGACGACTTATACAGAGGCATAGAGTACCCATACGACTCGCAGGAAGCAAAAAAGATCAGGGAATTTCTTAAGAAAGAACTAAACGTAGAAGTAGAGGACGATACAGGGATAGGCATTAAGGTGATTAGCAAGTTCAAGACTGAGAGGATAACTAGGATGGCAATAAAGTATGCCATAGACCACGGGAGGAGAAAGGTAACCATAATGCACAAGGGGAACGTCCTAAAGTACACGGAGGGGAGCTTTATGTGGTGGGCTTACGACCTAGCCAAGAGGGAATTTAGAGACAAAATAGTGACAGAGGAGGAGGTAAACCAAGGAGCGAATCCAACAGGGAAAGTCATAGTGAACGACAGGATAGCGGATAACATGTTCCAGCAGATAATCACCAGGCCAGACGAATACGACGTTATACTAGCCCCTAACCTAAACGGAGACTACATATCGGATGCTGCTGGTGCCCTCATAGGCAACATAGGACTACTGGGAGGGGCAAACATAGGGGACTCAGGCGGGATGTTTGAGGCGATCCACGGTACAGCTCCAAAGTACGCTGGGAAGAACGTGGCGAACCCAACTGGAATGATAAAGGGTGGAGAACTAATGCTCAGGTTCATGGGATGGAACGAGGCAGCGGATCTTATAGAGAAGGCCATTAACACTGCAATAGAGACCAAGAAGGTCACCCAAGACATAGCTAGGTACATGGGAGTTACCCCGCTTGGCACCAAGGAATTTACTGACGAGCTGATAGCAATAATGGACACTTTAAGGTGATTTTTAACCCCCCAGTTTTACAGTACAGCAGCAATGTTTCTACAGGTTTTTACCCTAAAATCAAATCTACTGAAATATTTGTTCAATAATGTGTTTTAATTTTTCCAATTGGTAATTCGCTGTGATCGGTATTACGGATTTTAAGGTGTGTGACTGTGAGTATGCAGAGTTCTAAGGAGATCGAGCTTTCTTTTCCTAACCTCTAGTTTGTATAATAAGGTGTGTGCTCTGAGTTTCCTTCTAAACAGTTAACACTTGAAACAGTTGAAATCCACAGAGTGTGTCTCTGCATTAGGGAAAAGACCTGGGGAAACGATGCAGATATACGGTAAAACCTTCAACATTAAACTGGGGAGTTAATTGGCTCTCAGCCCTTCTCCTAATTCTACATGGCACACGTCAGAACGTGTGTTGTATTACTTTCCCAGGTCGGCACCTAGGTTATACGTTTGCCAATTTTGGAAACAAGATTAAACTAGCGAAACAGAAGAAACAGACGTGATAAGGGAAGCGCTGAAAGGAGGAAAGGGAGAGGTAATAAAGAACCCTAAGGTCTTCATAGACCCTTTGTCCGTGTTCACTGACATTCCTTACAGGGAGGACATTATCAGGGAGACCGCGGTTGCCATTAGGTACTTTGTTAAGAATGACGTTAAGTTCTCCACCTTGTTCTTGGGACTTACTGGCACCGGAAAGACGTTTGTGGCGAAGTATATTTTCAATGAGATCGAAGAGGTCAGGAAAGAGGACGGGGACTACAAGGACGTAAAGCAGGCGTACGTGAACTGCAGAGAAGTGGGTGGAACTCCCCAAGCTGTATTGTCAGTGATAGCCGAGAAGTTGAGTAGTGGCATAGTTCCTAGGCATGGGGTCAACTTGGGCGAGTATATAGATAAGATAAAGAACTCAGTTAAGGGCAGGAAGGCCATAGTGTACCTGGACGAGGTAGATACTCTGGTAAAACGACGCGGAGGCGACATAGTACTTTACCAGCTTCTTAGATCCGAGGCAGAGATATCCTTGATAATGATAAGCAACGACATAAACGTAAGGGATTACATGGAACCTAGGGTACTCTCATCTCTGGGTCCCTCGGTTATCTTTAAGCCTTACGATGCCGAACAACTAAAGGAGATTCTGGCAAAGTACGCAGAGTACGGCATATATAACGGCAGCTATACGGACGACGTGTTAGCTTATATCGCTGCGGTTTCAGCCAAGGAACACGGCGACGCTAGGAAAGCGGTGAACCTACTGTTTAGGGCTGCGCAGCTGGCCTCAGGCGAGGGGATAATTAAGAAGGAACACGTGGACAGGGCTATAGTGGAGTACGAGCAGGAGAGGTTAGTGGAGGCGATAAAGTCCCTCCCCTTCCACTATAAGCTTGCCCTTAGAGCAGTGCTGGACGCAGACGACGTGGTCACTGCGCACAAGATCTACATAGATTATTGCAATAAGTTTAGGACTAGGCCCCTGTCCTACAGGAGGTTCTCCGACATAATCTCAGAGCTGGACATGTTTGGCATAATCAAGATCAAACTGCTCAACAGGGGGAGGGCTGGAGGGATAAAGAAGTACGTGGAAGTGGAAGATAGGGAAAAGATCATAAAAGCTCTCGATAATTTCGCGGATCCTTTAGGGTATGAGCATTAGGAAATACTGTAGATGTACTGTAAGGTGATCAAAACGCTCTGGGAGAAGGTAAAGGAGATAGAGGAGAGACTTCAAAGGGTTAAAGAAGAGAGGGAGAAGATAGAGAGGGAGATAAGCTCCCTTCCAGAGGGGCATATTGACGCCAAGAAGATAGGCAATAACGTTTACTACTACTTGAGGTACTGGGAGGACGGGAAACTAAGGAGCAAGTACATCGGCAAGGAGGGGTCGGAGATAGTAGAAAAAGTAAAGCTCAGTAACGAGCTAAAGAAAAGACTGGTCCTCCTAAGGGAGGAAGAAAGGAGGTTAGAGAGGGCACTGGAAAAAGTGAAAAACGCCGTCGATGTCTAGGACTTGACGTAGTTGCTCAAATCGTCTAACTTTTGTGCCAGCTCAAAGTCAAGGTTAGTTAGTCCTCCAACGTCGTGCGTTGTTAGCTCTACTATCACCCTGTTGTAGTAGACGCAGACGTCGGGGTGGTGGTTTAGGCCGTCTGCCACAGGCTGTACGAGGTTAAGGAATTGGATGGACTGCTTGAAGTCGTTGAACTTGAACTCCTTCCTAATTTTGTTTCCCTCGAGTCTCCATCCAGAAAGGCCCTTAAGAGCCTGGTTTATCTCTTCTTCCGACAGTTTCTTCATAGTTGTAAATGGTAGAGGAATTTTTTAAACATTAATTAGGGAAACTAAAGGAGACCGGTGGAAATACACTTGTCTCCCCATCCTCTCCTTATGCCCTCGAGTATCGCCTTAACATATTCGTCAGAGGGCTTTTCCTCACCTTCCTTGTAGTCGGAGACGTAAGCAAGCGCAAAGTACTCCTTTCCATTCTCGTCGACTACCTTGAACGTCTCCCTGACATACCTTATCAAGTGTTCCTCAGCCTTGTCCAAGAAGTTGAGGTCGTCCTCGAACATTACGTACACGTAACCGCATATTTTCCCTCCTTCAAACTCCTTTATGTTCGCACAGTAACCATACTTGCATTTTATGTTAAATATCATCTTGTAACCAGGAAGCACTGCCTTAATCTCCTTGAGGATCTTCTTCACTCCCCTCTCTTTTAGCACGTTCAAGTTGGTGTTTTCCGCATAGGCGAAGTAGTTGATCAGCCTGGGCATACCAACGTAGGCTGCGTAGTCGCCGCTCTCTATCTCGTCCCTATAGGAGATGTCTTGGTTGTACACGTATAGGTAAACGTTATCAAGGTAGTACTTTCTTTTCTGGTCAAAGTAGACCCTCGTCTTACTCCTAACGTAGAGGTCGTCTTCCCTACCTCTGTAGTCCTCTATCTCATCTAGTTTCCTCAATAGGTTCTCGTCTATCTCGTACACTTCCCCCCATATCACTCCGTCCCCTTTAACAACGCCAGGATAATTTCCCAAGTCGTACATCTTAAAGCCTTCAGTGTAGCCAAAACCAACGTACCTACTGTCCTTTAAGAAGTGGTGTAACTCGAAGCCGTACCTAAGGCTCCCGTAAACGAAAAGGTACAACTTACATACCCTCAATATAATCAAGCCAAAGACTTAATTCGCTTTCGCTCATCTTCTTCACCTCTCTGCCGTTTTCCACAACTACGGCCTTCTCTATTTCAACATAATCCTTTCTCTTAACCCCTACAATTCTAATTTCTCTTACTACTTCCTCTTCACTGAACGCTTCAGAAGGAGAAGGAGGATAATACGTTATTGTGACTTCGTTGTCAGTCTCCACCACTAAATAGTTCCCTTGACCTCTCAACCTTTCCATTGCTTTATACGACAACCTCATCTCTATTTGCCTTCTTGACGACGAGTATAAATCCTTGTTTTCCGACCACTATCACGGGCTCCCCTGTGCTTATGGGCTCGTTGGAAACTGCTTGCCAGTACTCCCCTTCTATAAGCACATAGCCTGGCTTATTAGGGGCTAAATCATCTACCGCCTTTCCCACCTTTCCAGTGTAACTATAGAAGTTCCTGTGCCTTGTCTTTACAATGACGTACACCATTCTATATGTCAGGAACCCGATTAACGCCAAGGAAGGTATGTCCACTAGAGGATCAGCAATGTACCCCGTTACGATAAGGGCAATGATGACTACAATGATAATAATGATCGGGATAACTACGTGTGATGCCATAAATTTTTATTTGTTATAGTGTATTAAATAGTTTATGAAACAAGTATTGCTTATAATTCTCTTAATATTGCCAGTGGTCGCATTGCCCACTTTTCACTCACAAGCCTCGGCGTCATATCCCACTGGGATGACCTTCTTCCCGTTGACCTATAAGGTAATTTCCTCCTTGGTGGAGGGAGTCGCTTACGTCAGTAACCTCACCATTGGTCCCTCCTATTTACCAAATGGAACGTTTTTCGTCTCCGGTAATGCATCCTTACAGCTCAATGCGATGCTGAACGGTAGCTTTTGGGCACAAGACGTTGCCTTAATTCACCAAGTTAACTCGACGTATTTTCTGGTAACAATGGTAGTCAACTTCTGGAACCTTACTGGTCCCTTTGTTGGGGTTAAGAACGCAACGACTTTCCAAGGACTTGGCGTGATCTGTTATCAAGGACCTACGTTTCCTGTAAAGACTCCCTTTAATTTGACTTTATTTATGACGTCAAACGGAAGCTTGGATTTCGGCTACAGCGTTAACGGCAAGGAAAAGATCTACCTTTCCCTTCCCTATCCTGGCTACTTTGTAATGGGTGGATTGAGCAAAATTGGGCTACCTAATGACCTGGAACTTGTTTGGGGTGGGCCTGGGGGAGGTAGCGTTGTTCAAATTACCGGGGACATTACGGAAGACCTTTACTACAAGTCCTCCTCTGGGTTACAAGTAGTACCAGAAGCGTTAAGCGTAGGTCTGGACACGGCCGAGAGCGCTTACGGTCTCGCCGTATCCGGCAACCTGGACGCCATATTCCACCCCTTCGCTGTCCTAAGCCCAGGGTACAACTCGCCCTCAGTACTGTGGCCCATCCCTCCAACAATCTCTGTAACGCAACTGAACAAGACGCTCATAGTTAAGCTGAGCATTAACGGTAGACCTCTTCCTGGTCAAGTTGTTGAAGTACAATATCCAACCATTGCCGGTTTTAAGGTGAGCTTTGAAAACGTGACCAATGCGACTGGTTTTGTCGTGTTTCCTAACGCCTCTACAGACGTATACTTGGTTTACTATCCAGGAAACTTTAGTCTAGCCCCTAACTACTATATTTCCTCTTCCGTATCTCCAGCCCTTAACCAGGCTGTCTCAAAACTGGTCTCCGGCTTTGAGAACTTGCTGAACTTCCTCAGAACCTACAACTTCAAGAAGGCGCTTTCCTCAAACTTTACCCACGTGGAGTACAAGGCCCCTCCATCTGAAGTAAACCTAACGTTAATTGAATATATTTCCGCCTTCCTTGCAGGAGTTTTAATATCTGCAATCCTTGTTAAATATAAGTTTTAATTCTACAAACTCAAGATATATCTATGGCAAGTGGTTTAGATGTAGGTCTAATAGAAGGGCTAGTGTTTCTATTAATAATAATTCTCGTCTTCGTGGGGTTATCCTTCAGGATCGTGAAGGAATGGCAAAGGGCAGTTGTGTTGAGGTTAGGCAGGGTACTTGGAGTTAAGGGTCCAGGAATAATATTCCTAATTCCATTTGTCGACAGACCTGTAATAGTTGACTTGAGGATCAATAACGTCGACATACCTCCTCAGACTGTGATAACCAAGGACAACGTAACTGTCTCCATAGACGCAGTGGTGTACTACAAGGTAGTAGACCCAATAAAGGCAGTGGCTAACATTTCCAACTACAACACCGCAGTGATCAACATAGCCCAAACCTCCCTTAGGGACATAATAGGTCAGATGCTCCTTGACGAAGTACTTAGCGAGAGGGACGCAATCAACAGGAAGTTACAGGAAATACTAGATAATTACACTGAGGGGTGGGGAGTGAAGGTAACTGCGGTAACAGTAAGGGACGTAAAGCTACCCGCAGACTTGAGCACTGCCATGGCGCAGTACGCTGCAGCAGATAGGCTAAGAAAGGCAAAGGTTATCCTAAGCGAGGGAGAAAGACAAGCAGCCTCTATATTGGCTGACGCCTCCAAGTCCTATAAGGACAATCCAATTGCCCTTCAGATTAGGTTTCTTGAGACCCTATCTGACATCTCCCAAAAAGGCGGACTGATAATCGTCGTACCAGCAGGACAAGAGATATATCCCACGATTTCCACAGCCATCGCAGCTGGTATCTCGAATTACAAGAAAGGGGAGTAACTTGAAAGTTTACATAGTGGGAGTGGGTCCAGGGGATCCTGAGCTCATAACTCTGAAGGCTCTAAAGGTAATAAGGGAATCGGATGTAATTTTTTACACCGGTTCGTTAGTAAGTCCTGAGATTGTGAAGTTATTTCAGGGAAAGAGGACTTTTGACACTTCCTCAATGGAAATTGAGGAAATAGTGGGACAGGCAGTTAAAGAGGCAAGGGAGGGAAGGAAGGTCTCAATAGTCCACGACGGCGATCCAACAATCTACGGTGCCATCAGCGAGCAGGTATTTCTCCTAGAGAAAGAGGGACTCGAGGTAGAGGTAGTCCCAGGAGTTAGCTCCTTCCAGCTCTCGGCCTCGTTACTTAAGCTAGAACTTACCTGCCCTCAAGGCCCCCAGAGCGTGATAATAACCAGGCTGCCTTATAGGACAGACTACGAGAGGAGGATGGTACTCGACAAAAATGCCTCCATCGTAATATTCCTCTCTATTCATTTAATAGACAAGGTCAAGGAACAACTGCTCTCAGTGTTCCCTGCTGACTTCCCTGTGGCGGTGGTGTACCACGCTGGCTGGCCAGACCAGAAGGTGTTAACTGGGGAGTTAAAGGAACTGGACGAGCTGGTGAAGAGGAACAAGATCCACAAGACCGCCATAATAATAGTGAGCCAGTGTCTGAAAAGGGAGGAAAGGCACAGCAACCTTTATTCTGGTTCCTTTACCCACTCTTATAGGAGAGCAAAGCAATGAGACTTTACGGAGTAGGCGTAGGTCCAGGGGATCCTGAGCTCATAACTCTGAAGGCTCTAAAGGTAATAAAGGACTCGGACGTGGTTGTAGTACCATATACGTCCAGCATGCTCACCTATAACGCAATTAAGGACTACTTGAAGGACAAGGAAGTGATTCGCTTCAACTTGCCAATAAGGAGGAATAGGGAGGACTATAAAAAGCTGTCAGATCAGATCTCAAGTTACGATAAAGTAGCCTACGTAACCTTAGGTGACCCGGCCTTCTACAGCTCTTTTTATAGGCTGGCCGAGTTCTTGGAACCCTACGAGGTTGTCCCCGGGGTTACGTCTTTCTCGTGGTGTTCCGCTTTCCACAAGATCCCCATAGTTCTAGGGAGAGAAAACGTGTTAATATCTACAGAGTACCCTCCAACGCGCGTAGACAAGGTAATCGTAATGAAAAGGGAAGAGAAAATGGGAACTTACTGTGGAAACAGCTACTTTACCGTGTCTATACTTAAAAAACAGCTCAGAGTTCTAGAGCGCTGAGCACTATGTAGTCTTCTAGATCCATGTATTCTATCATGTGGTACATGTATATCATAAGTACAATTTGTAGTTATGCTTTAAAAATAATTGCATGTTGGGCCTATAGACAGATGTCTATTGGTTTATCTCCTTTTCTAGCCACTCCTGCCACTTGAGGCCGTTTTCGTCCGTTCCGCTCTCCACTTCGTATCCCATGCTCATCCAGGCCATCATGCCCCCAGGCACGTATATTGCCTTCCTCTTATACACGTGTGGCATACCGTAGGTGGCAAACCTAGCCCTGTTACCGTGTTCGCAGACCACTGCAACGTCCTTTTCTGGAAAGTACTTGGCTAATACCTCTAGGTAGTCCAAGGGTACAAGGAGAGCCCCAGGTATGTGGTGGTCTTCATATTCTTGTGGCGTCCTAACGTCTAGGATCAAGATATCGCCTCTTTTCCATAGCTTTCTGACAACTGATGCAGGTAAGTCTATTATGTGTCTGTAGAACGGAGAGCTATACTCCTCTATGACTTGCATATGTGTAATTGCATTAACAGAGTTAAAAGATCTTCTAGAAAAACTCGTATAAACTTTATTATATTGAAAAAATATAAGAAATTTAAAACAACAAAATCTAAAACTAGGGTTAAAGATCCCATGGCAAGGTCGGCAACTTGGTAAGCCTCTTGCCTACCGCCTTTTCCATGGCCCTCAGCACCGATGGAGGTGTGCCTATGGTGGCCCCCTCTCCAATGCCCTTAGCTGGTAGCGGAGCGTCTGACTTGCCCTTCTCCATGTACTCCCACTTTATGTTGAACGCCTCAACTGCTGTTGGTATCATGTAGTCCCCAAATGTACCAGTTAGCAGGTTTCCTTCCTTGTCGTGGATTACTTCTTCGAGTACTGTCTCGCCAAACCCCTGGATCACTCCCCCCATTACTTGACCCTCTGCCAGCATTGGGTTCACCACTAGTCCTATGTCGTCTATTGCGTAGTAATCTAGGACCTTTACGAAGCCCGTGTCGTCTACCTCTACTAAGGCCACGTGGCTTCCATATGGATACGTTAAGTTGTCCAGCCCAAAGTACGCCGTCCCCTCAAGCCCGGGCTCTTCCTTATACCTCCAAACACCTCCTAGAACTGACATGCTTTTTGCTGCTATTTCCTTTAGCGTCATGGACTTACCCGTCTTAGGGTTGACGACCTTGCCGTCCTTGTACTCCAGCTCTTGTGGGTCGCTCTTAAGGAACTGGGCTGCTAGCCTTATTGCCTTTTCTTTCACTTTCCTTGACGCCAGTAGAGCAGCGTTTCCTGCTAGCGTTAGGCTCCTGCTACCGTAAGTTCCGTAGCCCTCGCCTATGGTACTCGTGTCTCCCCATATCACGTCAACGTTATCTATGTCCACTCCTAGCTCGTCCGCTACTATCTGGGCAATCCCTGTAGCCGTACCTTGACCGTGAGGTGCAGCCCCAATTATTACTAGAACTCTTCCGTCTCCCCTTACCCTCACAGATGCGCTCTCCCATGGTCCGAAGTTGTTCATCTCTAGGTAGAAGGAGAAGCCCACTCCCACTTTCCTTCCTTCGCTCCTCAACTTCTCTGCCTTTCTCTCCATTTCCCTGTAGACTTGTTCTGCCTTGTTCAAGAGGGACGCGTAATCTCCATTATCGTACTTAACTCCAAAGGGATTGACGTAAGGAGTGCTCTTAATTAAGTTCTTTTTCCTTAGCTCTATCTCGTCCATCTTTAGCTCGTCCGCGAGTATGGACATAATCCTCTCTATGACGAAAGTGGCCTCAGGCCTTCCTGCTCCCCTATACTGGTCAAGGGGAGTCTTGTTAGTGTAGACGCCGTAGACCTCTACCTTAATGTCCCTAATGGAGTAAGGACCAGGGAGCATCTGCGCGGCTATGTCAGCCAAGTAGGTACCATGAGAAGCTGCCCCTAGGTCTATTATCAAGTCATCAATAATGCCTGTTAAAGTTCCGTCTCTCTTAGCACCTACCTTCACCTTGTGTATTTGCCCTCTTGCATGGTAGGTCTGTCTAATGTCCTCACTCCTTGTAGCTATCCACTTCACCGGTCTTTCGTAAAGCAAGCTGGCGTAGACAGTTATGTAGTCTTCTGGATAGGGGAAGAGCTTAGAGCCAAATGCACCACCAACATCTGGCTGTATAACCCTAATGTCCTTTACCTTGTCAGCAAAGGCGTTTAACAAGTACCTCCTCATGTAGTGAGGAGACTGAGTTGACGAGTAAACGGTCAAGAAGCCCTGTTGGTATACTGAGATGACTCCTCTTGGTTCCATGGCCGCCGGGTAAACTCTGCTTATGACAAGCTTCTCCTCAAAGGAGACGTCAGCTTCTGAAATTGCCTTTTCCGGGTTTCCAGAAGAATATGTCTTCCTGTATGCAACGTTACCTTTTCCTTCCACTGCTTTTACGTCGTCCTTAAGTGCCTCTTCAGGGTCGGTCACAGCGGGTAGACTATCGTAGTCTATTTGTACTAGCTCTGCCGCGTCGTAAGCAGTGTACTTGTCCTTTGCCACAACTGCGGCTACAGGCTGTCCCACATATAGTAGTTCAGTCTTAGCCATGGGGAAGTTGCTGGGCCTGTTTTCTACCCTCAAGTTGAGGCCTGTAATTACGCCTACAACCCCGCTTAACTTAAGGGCGTCAGAGAAGTCTACCTTCTTTAGTGTGGCGTGGGCTACAGGGCTCCTAACTATGGCGAGGTATAAGGTCCCGGGAAATTCTATGTCGTCTACGTATCTACCTTGCCCGGTTATGAGCTTTGGGTCCTCCTTCCTTTTGATCCTCTTCCCTATGTACCTCGACATATGGCTAAATAAGCAGAGGGACTTAAATTTGTTTACAAGAAGCTAAGGATATCTTCCTTTCCCGTGATCTCCTTTCTCCCTCTGAACCCCTCTTCTGCGTAGTGCCAGTACCTTATGTCGTCCTCGTCCACTTTCCAGCACAAGTACGCTGGCCTCCCATTTATTACTGCAGGGAAATCCACTAGTCCAATATCCGGGTCCCTGAGTATAATGCCTTTTCCGGTTATCTCCCTGACGATCTTGTCGATGTTAGCTACGTATTTCTCCAGTTCTTCTTTGTTTCCATTAACTAACACTATCTCCGTGGAGTACCTTAATTGCTTTAAGGCTTGTAGTTCCCTCTTGAGCCACGGTAGGAGCTTTCTCGCCGATTCTAGGTCGAAATATATGTACTCGCTGTCCTCGCTCATAATAGTATCTTTTCGTTTACTCCCTTAAATATTTAGACAATAAGGATTATTGATAAGGTATATTAAAAAGAGTCAAATTCCCAGTCCTATTCCTCCCTGTTGCCCCGAAGGAAGGAAGGGAATAAGGGCGCTTGCTAACTGCTCTGCAGTTAGGGTATGTATCCATACTCTCCCTGGCCCGGAGATCGTGACGAAGAATAAGCCCTCACCGCCAAATAACATTGTTTTAAGTCCTCCTACTAATTGGACGGAATAGTTCATCCCTTCCTCAAACGCTAGCAAGTGGGAAGCTTCCACTTGTATTGTCTCACCAGGAGCTAGGTCTTTCACGATTAGTCCTCCGTAGGCTTGAAGGAACACGTTCCCTACACCTCTAAATTTTGCCATGAAAATGCCTTCCCCTCCCAGTATACCTGCCGAGAGTCTACTCATAGTTGCTTCGTACTCCACGGACGTCTCTGCCCCAAGGAAGGAGTGGGACTCCGCAAGTATTCCCCTTCCCTGTAACTGTACGGGGAATATCTTTCCTGGGAAAGCCCCTGAAAGGACTACTTCTCCTGGCCCATAGAACTCCGTTACAAAGAAAGATCCCCCAGTGAGAGCCCTCTTTATGCCGGATAAAAACCCTCCTCTTAGCTTCGTCTGTAGCCTAACAGAATCAGACTTCATCACCATGTGTCCTGCGTCAGCGTAAAAACCCTCGCCCGGAGCAAGCATAACTTTCAAATACTGGAGGTCATCTCCTAAAATTTGATATTGCGGCATATAATTACATTAGTTATTGGCATAAAAAGATGATGTGCCTTACAAGGGCTGAAGGGTGAAGAAAAGCTCCTGCTGATCCCTACCTAGTCTTAAACAAGCTCGTGACGTCGAAGATGTAGAGATTATTGTATGGACAAGCCTCCACGCAATCCCCACACCCTACACAACTAATCCTATTAGTGTACCCCTTGCTCAGGACGTCCTCCCTTATCTCTATCTTCTGAGGGCATGCTTTCTCGCACGATAAACTTTGGCATTCCTTGCAGGCGTTGACGTCTTTTGCCTTTACCTTAAACAGGACTTTATTAAAGATCCCGGTAAACGTCCCGAAACCACACCAACCCTGCCTAGAGCACGAGTAAGCTCCAAATACTGGCGTTAGGAAGAACATAAACCACCATACGTAGTTTAAGGTGAACATGCCGAACAGATCCAAGGGGTTTACGCTTAGCATACCTATCTTAGGAGGCTTAGCGATCCCTACCTCGATTAGCACCCAATAAGCCATGGCAAGGATCATTAGCGAGAATGGAGCCCACCTAAAGTAGTTCCAGAACTTGTGGTCTTTCTTAGGCTTAAACTGGTCGTAGAACACGTTAGTCCACATGTGGGCAGACATGCACGCGAGGTTGCAGTAAGCCCTCTTCCCAAACAGGGAAGTGAATAAGATCACCACTGCTAGAGATATTGCGAAGGGGACTAACGTCACCGGGAATATCATTCCGCTCATCCCAAACACGTAGAAACTTGTGTAGTACGGGATAAGCCAGACGAAGAGTGGTATTCCAGCTATGATGCCCAACGTCCACGACTTAAGGCTCCTGTTCTTAAGGCTTTTGTACCTTTCGTATACAAGATAGGACATCTCAGCCCCCATCATTACGACGTAAAAGGGAGCCATGGTTGTCGTCATAATTAACATGTAAGAGCCCCAGAAGTAGGCGAAGAGCAAGTTATGGGAGGAGGCAAGTGCATTATTGAATGCCATCACTGTCATAGAGTATGGGTTCATTGGGAAAATCCACCAGAATGGGTTGGAGAATGGACTTCTCATCATCATGTGTCCCTGCATCATTTGCCCATGCATACTCATCATGTGTCCCTGCATCGACATCGACATAGAGGGATGGAAAATCGCGTTGGTAACGTTAAAGCCCAAAACGCTCTCCCCAAATCCCATTGCTAGCTCAGCCAAGTTGGCTAAGGTCATAAAGGCTATTGGGTACTTGAGTCCAGTTACCCTCCTGTCCGAGAACTTGTATAAGGTCAAGATAAAGTACCAGAACATTGAAACAACCATGGCTATGCTAATGAGAGTGAGGTCATTGTTAACTGAGAACGCTGACAGTCCCAACATCATGAGGAAATCGAAGCCTGAAAGCGATATTGCCAATAGCTGGGCATTGAAAGAGGCTTTCCTAATCTGGATTAGGTAAAGCATTACGATATTCACTATCATGAACACCGATGATATTATAGACCCTATCAGCTGAGCCTCCATCCTAAGGGTGTAGAAAACGTTAGGCATAAAGGCCATGGACGAGGCAAACGTGAACATGCTAAATTCTATAATGTTTCTAGGTTTCGAAAGTAAGAGGAAAAATACGGCGTCTGCCAACATCATTGCACCAAATGCTGGATTGCTCACTGAGGCTATGAGGAAGCTATCTCTAGGCCCAAAGGCGAGAGAGTAAGCGTAACCCATGGACAACTCGTCTACTAACACGGTAAGGGCTAGCGTTATAGAAGACGCCCTGTCCTCCCTCCACGCTACCACCTTGTCCTTCCCTACGACGGAGAGTAGGATAGGTATAGATGCTACCATTAAGGAGATTGGCTCCACCATTAACGAGCCGTGGAGGAACAGCACGTAAGCTATATCTGAGGCCTCCACCGCCATGTACAAGAGTAAGGAGGACAGGAAAAAGACTACCTTTCTATTAACAACTCCTTTACGTAAAACGTAAAACAGGATCACGAAGTTACCTATCATGTCGCCAGCTATGTAGAGTAAAATTGCAGTATGGAGGATATCCATATATAGGACTGCAAATTGGAGATATTTAAGTATATATTAATAGAGTATCATTATTCAAAAAGATCTCTACAATTTTTTAGTTAAATCGCGAAGGTCAATCAGCTGAGCTTTATAGTTCCTTGCCCAATTTGAGCTTAATGAAAAAGATAGTGAGGGAAGTTTCCTCCATCATACGAAAGGCCAACAGCGGAGTTATCGTGTTGCCTGGGTTGAGCTTTGACGTTTGGTATCAATTGTTCAAAGAGCTAGACGAGGATTTCATTTTAGTAACGAGAGACCCCGAGCTGGAGTTGGCAAAGGGCTCGCTTAGAGTTTCCAGAGATTTTGTAGGAGGGAGCAAGAAATACGTGGTGGATTTGTCCTACCTGCTTGAGATAGGTCACTTTAGGCTCCCAAGGAACGCGGCGTGTATTGTGGAGGCGCCTAGCAGGTCGCTTGTCCTCAGAAACAAACTACTTAGGGTTTACCATTCAGAGGACCTGATAAGGGAAAAGTATCTGCCTTCGTTTAAGGTAATAAGGTACTCCTCGAGTAGACGCTTGCCTCAGAGCAGGGCATTCAAGGAAAGGGTGGAGAAGGTAAAGGAAATTTACGAAAGGTTCAGCGGGTTCACCGTTGTGGCACCTAACTCCAAGGAAAGGGACATGCTTAGGGATTATGGAATTAAGGCAGTTACGGATCTAAGGGAAGTAAAGGACAATAGGGTGATATTAAGCAGGGAAATAACTACCATGCCAGCTTACCTTTACTTGAGGAACAAGCTATGGGGAGGGGTTTTAGTGGACCTGACCAATACTACCATGCTATACGAGGAATGGGAGAAGGTAAGACTAGGGGAGCTCGGCTTTTACAAGTTAAGTCAGAGGGACTTTAAGGGATACGACACAGAGCAACTTAACTCCGTAAAGGGCTTCTCCCTAAAATTAGAAGAGGAGTTTAACGTAACGCCCAGACGTGACGTTACCAAGGTTAAGCTAATCGGTGGGAAGGTGCTTGCAGGGGGAAGAGAGCTAGGAGAACTGTACATAATGAAAAAGCGAGTTAACCTTAACGTGAAGTGCAAGGAAGAGACCCTCTATTCCTCTGCTCAACTTTCCTTAGGTTACTTCCTTTTCTCTCAGTCGTCAGGCAGGTGTAGCGTTTTTACGGCATGTATGGAGGTAGAAAAGAACAGGGACCTCTGCCTCAGAATGTCCTTTGAGGCGTTCTTGCTTTCAAGGGACTACGTGGAGGCGCTTAAAGAGATTGACCTCAAAAAGGCAGCAAGTTCGGTTGTGAGCATTAAAGTGGTAAAAGGAGCAACCAGGGGAAAAGAAACAGTAGAGGTAAAACTTCTCGATCTCTCTTACGTCTTTGAGCTATCGAGGGAGGACATCTATATTAAGGTATTATGTGTCACTTGCAACAAGGGTCTAAGGGTGAGAATTAGGGGGGATATAGAGTCCACAAGGAGGGTACTAGTAGATGCCATCTACGGGATCCTCAAGACTGAGGTACCCTAAACACCTTTCCCAGCGCGAAGTCTTCGTCGTTGGTTGATATGAGGAAAGTGGAGGGGTTGCCTAGGATTAACTCCTTTACCTTTTCCTTATTCTCCTTGCTCAAGTTTGCCTCAGGGTCTTCTATTACAAAGAAACCCTTAGAGCCCTCCAAGAGGAACTTCAGCGGGAATAGGCTGAGCGTCTCTGGGTCAGCGTTGTATACGAGACTCCCGTCGAGTACTAGACCCTCTGGACTAGTAGTTATCTTCCTCCCGTAGAGGTCGTAAACGCTTCCTTCCATTAACACTATAGAGTTTACGAACTCAGAGATAACCCCCAAAGTCTTAGGTATCCCAGGCGCTCCTTCGTTCCTCAAGATCAGAAACCTATTGAACGCGGCGATTAGCCCTGACCTATTGCCGAGGACGACAAATGGCCTTACCTTCTCAATGGAATCAAAGTAAAAAGAGTCCACCTTGATCAGACCGGCGAGGGAGTTTTCCACGTTGGGCCTTTCCTTCAGCTCAACGTTAACTGAGAACTGCCTCTGGTTTAGGGCCACGTTCACAGCGAGTTTCTTAAATTCAACTCTTATTGTGGCTTCAGGAAATGCTATTTTCTCTACCTCTATCTCCGAAGCAATAAGCCTAGACATCTCCCTTTCAAAGGAGTTCTTCCAGGAGTCTATGACATCGCCTTTAGGAGGACTGCCATACAATCTTGGAATGGAGTAAAGCGCCTTTAGCACGTAATATACCGCCCTTCCTATCTCGTACCTAGCAGTACCTCCCATAAGGGTTACGATCTTGTCCCTTATTTCGATCTTGTTTCCCTTGTAATAGACCGTTATTTCCATACTTGATAGAAGGAGAAAGTAGATTTTTAAATTAAGTTTCAGTTTAAACTTCATGGACGTTAAGTCGTACGAAATTTTTCTAGATTTCGACGATCTAGATTATAAAGGACACGAAAAGATCAGCGTTGAGACTGAAGACCTTGTAGAACTTGACCTAGAGGGTCTAAAGATCACCTCAGTGAGGGCCAATGGAAAGGAGGTAGAATACGAGGTCAGGGAGAACAAACTCGTAGTTAAAACGGGGAAGTTTTCCGGAACCTTGGAGGTGGAGTTTGAGGGTAGAGTAAAGGACGATCTGGTTGGCATCTACAAGGCTCCCTACGATAGTTCCTATCTTATTACTACGCAGTTCGAGTCGTCTCATGCCAGGAAGTTCATTCCATGCGTGGACAATCCAGCGTATAAGGCAGAGTTCAAACTCACGGTGAAGGTCTCAAAGAACCTAGACGTTATCTCAAACATGCCTATAGAAAGCGTAAGGGAAGAAGGAAATAAAAAGATAGTAGAGTTCGCCAAGACGCCTAAGATGTCAACTTACCTTCTCTACCTGGGAATAGGAAAGTTCGAGGAGTACGCTGTTGGCTCCACTCCAAAGGTAATAGTCGCCACAGTTCCAGGAAAGATATCAAAAGCTAAAATGCCAGCAGAGCTAGCGGTGAAGTTCATCAAGTTTTACGAAGACTACTTTGGTATAAAGTACGTGTTGCCCAAGGTTCACTTAATAGCCGTTCCCGAATTCGCCTTCGGCGCCATGGAGAACTGGGGCGCCATAACGTTCAGAGAGACTGCTCTATTGGCTGATGAGAAGTCCTCATTTAGGCAGATCAGAAGGGTGGCAGAGGTCATAGCCCACGAGCTAGCGCACCAGTGGTTTGGAGACCTAGTTACAATGAAGTGGTGGAACGACCTATGGCTTAACGAGAGCTTCGCTACGTTTATGAGCTACAAGGCCGTGGACTCAGCGTTTCCGCAGTGGGACTTCTGGGGCCAATTTATCTCAGACGAGACGTCTGGGGCTATGCTAAAGGACTCCTTGCACATTACGCACCCAATTGAGGTAGAAGTGAAGTCAGTGTCAGAAATAGAACAGATATTTGACGACATCAGCTACGGCAAGGGAGCTAGTATATTGAGGATGATAGAAGCGTACATAGGAAAGGAGGACTTCCGGAAGGGGATAGCCAAATACCTTGAGGAGTTTAAGTTCTCTAACGCTGAAGGGAAGGATCTTTGGAACAGCCTAGAAAAAGCCTCAGGGAAGCCAGTCTCCAGCATAATGCCCTCGTGGTTGACTACTGATGGTTATCCAGTAGTTAAGGTAGAAGTGGAGGGCAAGAAAATCCGCTTGACGCAAAAGAGGTTCATCATCTCTGGGCTTGAGGACAGAGTTTACCCCGTGCCCTTAACCATTCACGTTAACGGGAAGGTGGTATCTACTCTGTTTGACAAGGGAGAAATGACTATTGACGCAGGGGACGAAGTTAGATCGCTGAAGCTCAACATAGACAGGACGGGATTCTATAGGGTATACTATAGTGACCTTGAGGTCTTCTGGAACTCCAATCCGAACCACATGGAGAGGTTTGGGGTTATAGACGACTACTTCAACTTCCTGTTGGCTGGAATGATCGATTACGCAAGTTACGCTAAGATCGTTGAGAAGGAGATGGGAGAGAGGAACTACCTCCCGGCAACGGAAATAGCTGGTCAGTTGTTCACGTTGTTTACGATAAACCCGAGGAAGTTTGGAAAACTGGCCTTGGAGTTCCACCGCAGCGTTATAGGCAACTTCTCAAGCTCTGAGGATCCATTAAACAAGATGACTTATGGCGTACTTTCGGAGAACCTTGTTAGAATGGATGAAGGCTACGCAAACAAGCTGTCGCGCGACTTCAATAACCTTGAAAACGTTGATCCCAACTTAAGGGATGCAGTAGTTGAGGCATATGCAATAGTGAATGAAGATAGCGGTTTTGACGTCCTCCTATCAAAGTATCGTCAGTCCAAATTCGACGAGGACAAGTTGACTTATCTCAAGGGCTTGCTGTCGTTCAAAAAGAACTACCTTATACTTAACGCGTTGAGCCTAGCGTTGACAAACGAGATAAAGAAGCAGGACGTGCTTACGGCAATACGCTACTCCATTACTTATCCAGAAGTGAGGGACTCTGTGTGGATATGGCTGAAGACCAACTTGCAGTTCGTTAGGAGGATATATCAAGGTACCGGGATCTTGGGTAGGACGTTATCCACTATAATACCCATAATAGGAGTAGGCAGGGAAGAGGAAGTGGAGAAGTTCTTCAAAGAGAATAAACTACCAGAGGCTGAAAAAGGCATATTGCAAGGCTTAGAGCTGTTAAAGGCTTACTCTAGGTTAGCCAGGGATTAATTTCTCAACCAAACTTTTTACGAAATCTCCTGAAACCTCCTCGACGAAATCTAGGTTTTTACTCTCCTTTTCGTCGTATTTTAGGGACATCGAAGTGACTATGGCCTTGTCGTCTGTCATAATCAAAGAGAAGTTTACCTTGGTGGACAGTTCGACCACGCTAAGGTACTTGGAAAGCCTCATCCTGGCATCATTTATTTTAGCCCTTACGTTCTCAAGTTCCTGCTGCTTTAACGAGATCTCGTACTCTAACTCCTTGTTTTTCCTTCTAAAGTAAATAAAGGAAAAGGCTGTAGCTAAAACCCCTGTGGCTAAAGTCGCCTCTAGAAGTAAATCTAGTTTAAGGGCGCGAACCAGTTCCACAACGATTAGCGCCAAAAAAGTGACTAAAACGAGGAAAGGGATCCTTTTATATAACGTGAGTGTGCTGGAAATTCTCTTTACGTCCTCTTCAAGCCTTTTCTCTTCATCTAGCCCGTAAGACTTGGATCTATTCTCCAACCACCTTACCCATTCCGTGTCAGAGCTCATGACCTTCATTTTAACCCCACTAATCGCCTTTCTTTCAAGTTCTTCTGCAAAGTCGTAGGACAGCTCGTCAGTTACTATTAGGATCTCAGAAGTGGCGTTATTGATCATCGACCTTATGTCGTTGTAGAGGTTGACCGAGTTTAAAACCTTCAAGTAACTCCCCTAAAGGAGCACTATTGAGGGCAGTAGAGGTAGGGCGTAACTCTTCTTCCCCTTAATGTCAGGGGCGTTCGGGTCGTCGTAATAGTATACCCTTATCTCGTCCACGTTTAGCTGGTTTAACATGAACATTGTGTTATCGACTATGGCTTCAAACTCGTCGAAATCCGCGGTCAGAGCTAACTCCTTGATGAGCGTGGGGATCTTTGACAAGTTGTTACGGATTCTGAGGAAGTACTCCGACTCTGGTAGTTCCTTATGGGACCTTATCGCGTTGATCACAGTCCTAAAATCTTCAAGCTGTTCTGGTTTAGCCACATAAATGACTATTTTCTCTGGTTTCTTGTTCACTTCCTCTTCAAGTTGCTTTACGTAACTTATCACGAACCTTACGTACTCGAACCGCAGTAGGGCAGAGGTATTTACCGTAAACTCATCCCCTGATGGGAAACTCTCCTTAGCAACTAGAGAGGAGTGGTATAGGTGCCAGAGCTCCTCAGCGGTGAAAGGTGCACCAGGGGACAGTAGTTTTATCCACGCGTCCACGAACTTAGTAAGGACATCCTTGTTTGGCCTTTCCCTAATCTCTATGTAATCCCTGAAGAGATCGTAGAGCTCGTAAAGGATAATATTATAGGCCTTTCTGAATTCCAAGCTATCCATTAGTCTGTTTACCTCCCTTATCTTGAAACTTACAATGGACGAGAACCACAGATCTTCCTCTCTCATCGCGTTGTCCGTGCTTATCGAACTCACGCGAGACACTACGTCGTATATCTTCTTTAACTGGAGATAAACGGAATTTAGGACATCTTGTCTGAAATCAACGTCCTCGGAAATTTCCGAGCTTGTCGCTAAGGCTAGTCTAACTGGATCTGGGCCGTACTCGTCCATGGCCTTCTCCAAGGGGTAAACGTTACCGAAGCTTTTGCTCATCTTTTTGCCTCCCACCCTTACAAAGCCGTTAACTACGATAAGCCTAGGGAGATACTTCTCGCCAAATATTGCCACGTGGTTGTAAATGTAATAGGGCAAGTGGTTTCTAACGAGGTCCCTTCCACTGTGCCTAGAATCTACCGGATACCAATACTCAAACTCCTCTCTCATCTTTGTAAGCAGTTCCTCGCTTATCCCAGTCTTTTTGGCTATAAAGCTCTTGTCCCCTTCTCCTAGAAGCACGTAGTTCCAAAAGTCGTCGTCGAGCCTCTCGCTATCCTTAGGTAATAAATGAGAGATTGTGTAAAAGGCTGTGTAAATTGTTGAGTCGCTTAAACTGTCCACTATTTGGCTCTCGTCCCATGGGATCCTAGCCCCTAGCCCCCTAGACCTCGAGCATGCTCTTTTTCCCATGGAAAAGATTACCTTTTCAAAGTCACTCCTCACGTCCTTAGGGACGAACCTTATCTTGTCAAGGGACTTCAGAGCAATGGACTTCCATGCCGGATCCTCGTAATTTATGAAGAGCTGGCTAGGTATAACCTTAACCACTATTTCCGCTCCACACCTACAGTAAACTGGAGCGTTAGAGATCTCGTAGATGGTGTCGTGGGCGTTGATCTTCTTTAGGAGCTCGATAACCTTACCTCTAGCGTCCTTAACTGGCCTTCCAGAGATCTCCTCCTTTACAAACTGCTTAAGATAGTCTGGCACGTGATCCTCGAGGTCTGACGCCATAACGCCCTTGTAGTACTCTGTCCTATACAACGTCTCTATGTAATCCTTTAACTCGCTTGGGTTTTTAGTACCAGCTAGGGAGATCACTTCCTCCGCTGGGATTCCCTTGTACTCGCTTGAGATTATGACTATCCTAGGCCTTATCTCTTCTCCTTCCTCTAGGTACCTCAAAAAGTGGAGGGGCTCGTGAGCCGGAACAGCCATTACGACGCCAGTACCTACCTTTGGCTCTACGTACTTGCTCTCAATTACCTTTAGCCTTTCTCTTGTTACTGGGTTCATAGGGCTTGCGGATAGAAGTTTGGCCTTGTCGATCTCTTCTACTCCTCTGAAGGTCACTTGGTACTTGAGCCTATCGTACGCTTCCTTAGACACTACCCACTTCCGGTTGTCCTTTATGGCGAGAACGTACTCGCTTTCAGGGTTGATCATGATGGCAGTCGCACCAAAGACGGTTTCAGGGCGTGAGGTCACAACTGGGAACACCAGTTCTCCGTCCTCGAAGAGTATTACGTCCTCGCTCACAATTTCTGGCTCAACGTCGCCCCTAGTGTCGTGCATGCCCACTGGGAAACCGTCGTTGGGGCAATAACCTACGGCCTCTGTGGAAGTTACAAGGTATCCCTTATTCCTGAGGGTCTTTAACTGCCACTGGACGAATTTCTCAAAGCTCTTATCTACGGTGGTGAACTCCCTCCTCCAATCTATACTTAACCCAAACCTCTTAGCTGTCTTCTTCATGTCCTCCCTGAAGTATTCCGCCAGCTTCAAGGGATCCTCAAGTTCTTTAAGCTTCTCTTGGGGGATCCTATAGATCTCCAAGAATTCCTTGACAATGTCCTTATCTCCTCTCTTCAGCGCCTCAGAAATAGAAAGGATTGGAGTACCGGTAAACTGGAACCCCAACGGGAACAAGACATTGAATCCCTTCATCCTCATATACCTAGCGTATATGTCAGCAGTTACGTAAGTCCTTCCATGGCCTATGTGAAAAGGGCTATTCGTATAAGGGAAGGCCACAGTAACGAGGAACTTCTGTCTGCTATCTACGTTGGCCTCAAAGGCGTTCTCGAACTCTTTTATCCACTTTTCAGCAATTGAGTTAAAGAAAGTCTCAGTCACAATATAAACTTACTCGAGGGAATTATATCTTCTCATGTTTCCTTATGGTATAACCTCCGTAGAGTCCATCGTTGGGTCGTAGTTGAGGTCGCTCAGCCTAATTGCGCCCTTCTTGATTGCGTGTTCTATTTCAGGGATGGAGGAAAGCACAATCCTTAGGTACTCCTTGGTAATCTGATCTACCACCTTGAACCCTTCTTCTCCCCAGAACTTCTCCTTTGAGGCGTATAGACATCTACCACCACAATACCTCTTGAACTCACACCTCTTACACTCGTCAGGAAGTGGGTCCTCGAGGAGCTTAAACCCATCCAAAGTCCCTAGCTCTGCCCATTTTTCCCTGACTGCGATGGGACAGGACAATATCCTCCCTTCTGGGGTGACAGTTACGGACTTATAACCAGCACCGCAAGGAGACCCTCTATAGCTCTCAAAGTAATGGGCAGAGATAACCCCTAAGATCGGTATAATCTTAACAACTTTTCCCCTCTGCACGTTGTCCACGAACAGCTCCACGAGCTTCTTAATCCCCGGTAGATAGCTCTCCTTGGCCCACTTCTCGACGTTCCACCTCTCAGTCCACACGACGTTGAGTTGCCAGTGGACCTTGTCAAATATTCCAAGGCTTAAGAGGTGTGCGACGTCCTCGTAAATGTCGGTGTCCTCCGTAACTGTCATCCTTGCTACTGTCTCAACGCCCAAGGACTTCAGCAACCTCGTGTTCTCTGTTACAACTTTATAGATACCTTTTCCCCTATGCCTGTCGGTTATTTCTGGCCTCCCGTCAATTGACATAAGGGCTACGTTGATCTTCTTCCAATACTTTTGCGGCAAAAGCTTTACCAAGGTCCCATTTGTCTGGATCCCTATCCTCTTAGCCCTTACTCTATCGATAAAGTCCATGATAAACTTGGGATTATTTAGAGGTTCGCCACCGTAGAAAACGACTGTAGCTTCTGGATCCGACTCAATCAATTTCTTTAACTTTTCGACGTTGTACCCAATTTTCCAAGGAACGACGTCCTTAGGAAAAGAGCCTCCGCAATAGTCGCAAACTAAGTTGCATTTACCCGTGGTCATCACTAACCATAGCATTTAGGTGTCATCTGTATAGGCATTAATAAGTTAAGTTTATGGGTGTGGATGTTTTCTATATGAAGAGGTTTCCATCCTAGCAGACGTTAACTTCTATTTCTATTGTTTAGAGAGCAGTTGAAAGTGGACTGAGTAACGTTAAGATTTATAGAAAAATAAATTTGCTAACACAATTAAAGATAAGTAATATGGAGAAGCGAAAGATTATGAGGATAAGCAAGGATCTCTTCGTCGCAGGGATAATAGTGCTATTAGCTAGCGTAATTATTGGGGACATTGTATTGGGAAACAACAACTACAAAATAAGTCTATCTCCTAGCCAGCACCTCAACACAGAACTAACTGTTTCCCAGTCGATAGCGTTAGAGGTTCAATCTCCAGCAGACTTGAACGTGAAGGGCGGCGCTGTCTACACCGTTGGCCAAAACTTTGTCGTAGTGCCTACAAGTACTGTTGTTTCCCTAGATGTGCAGCCATCTATCAACGGGACAGTAGTGGGCATATACAAGCTCAACGACTCACTATACGCTGTGTTTGGGGCAATACTCCTAGGGGCAATTTTAGTATTCTCGTCCATAGTTATTGCTGTTTACGCGGAGCTAAGATCTCACTGAAGTTCTGAGAGCGCTTCTTGTGCTATCTTTAGTGCGATGTCCTCTTGTGCCTCTTTGATCCTGTAATATAACGATAGGCATACCGACAACTTGTATAGCGCCTTCCCTAAATTCTGGGCAGTCAAAGGTCTTTCCACTGTAACCGAGATAACTAGGTTGTCGTCAATGGTCTTGAATTCTGCACCTTCTGTCCTCAATATGTCGTTTACGAGGTCAACTCCGTTGAACGGAACCAGCTCTATGTCGGTCCCCGTTACTAGCTTATCCTTCACCAAGTGGATTGTTACTGACTCTCTCCAGTACCTTGGCTTGTATAGAATCTCCCTGAACTTGTCTATTTTCTCGTTTTTAACGGATAAGGCCTCAAGAAGGTCTTTTGGAGCGTTAACTGGGTATACTAATACAGCGTAGTTGTCAAACTCCCTACTGAGGTATTCTCCCTCCTTTCCCTTAAGTACGATCCATCCATCTTGATAGCTCACTTGGTAATTGGAAACGGATTCCCTGAAGGCGTACAAGTTGAAGTTGATTTCTATAACAGCTTCAGAGGTGGTCCTTTCATCATAGCTCATGTAGTGCTCGACCTCATCATTACGTCATATACTTTTTCTAATAGGTAAATAAAATCTGAGCATACCGAAACAACAAGTACCTACCTACTCCCCGCCTTAAAAGGCAAGGTATGTAGTTCTTTTATCAGAGATCGAGGTCAATTTCACCGCTCATATGGGGTGGAACCTCATCACTTAACTTCTCATTAGCTCAGAAGATTTTAACTGTTGATCACGAAATTCCTTATCTCCGTTACGTACTCGTTTAAGGACCTCAACGAGTCCGATATATCCTCTGAAGTAACGTGCTGATAGTTGACGCAGTCTGGGGAATAGAGCGTCTCCTTCCTCCTGGATTCCAACCAGAACACCGCCTTCAAGCAGACGTCATCCTGCTTTCTTATCAGTAACTTTAGCTTTCTTTCAGAGTATAGACCCGGTCTGTCCTTCAGAAACTCCTTGTTTAGCTCTATTTCCAGGTCTTTGATGCCTATGTCGAAGAACTTTGACGGTCTGAACTCGAAGTTGCACATATCCTTTGCGAATTCCTTTATGGTTGCTACAGGAAGGTCGTACGCGCTTTTTAGCTCTTCTGCCCCTTCCTGGATTTCCTTCGATAGCTGGGCAAAGACCTCCCGCAGGAAGTCCTCGGCCTCTTTACCCTTCTTTACAGAGAGGTTATGCATGTCAAACAGCCTTCCAGAACTGTAGTTTACCCTGTGCGTAGGACTAAAGAGGCTGACGTTTAACTTGTTGTCCCTCCACTCTAGCTCAAGTATGTTGGAACCAGTGTTACACCTAAACGTTATTGAGTTAAGGTTGCACTTGAAGGTGAAGCTCATCTCCTTTATCCACTGCATCTTTATCACAATCAAACTTAGAAAAGCGAAAAGAAAGCTAATAAAAACATGGGATTAACTAGTCGCCGTGGAAAGGCGTAGGATCCATCCTCATGGAAGAGTCCCAGAACATTATCTCGAAATTAACGCTGTCCATAAACACCTTGAATAGACCCTCACCTAGATCTACCGAGTTTAGAGCTTCAAGGATGGCTTCAACCCTCGTTCTGTAATCTTGAGAGGAATAGAACTCTGCCCACTTATTGTACAAGGGGTTTGGGGAGCCTAGGACGTATTTCCCCACTTCCATGTATCCCCACATGCACGGAGCCCACGCTACGAGAAATTGCTTCCAGCCCAAGTTAGAGTGGTAAAACAAGTGCCTAGTGTAAGCGTAGTTTACTAACGAGTAGCCAGTATCTTGGATCTCTCTTTCGTTTACCTTAAGCTGGCTCAATAAAAAGGAATGGACCTCGCTTCCCTTGTCCCTGGTTTGGAATACTTTGAGTATGATTTTAGAGACTTGGTCTATAGGTCCCTTTGATGAAGCGTTTAAGAGGCTTTTGAGCATTACTCTAACGTATTTGGAGTCCTGAATGAGGTAATATCTGAAGTTCTCTAGCGGCAGGGAGCCATCTTTCATCCTTTTAACAAAATCGTGCCTGACGTACTTCTCCCATAGCTCTCCTACGCTTTCTTTTAGAGCGTCGGAGTTCATAATAGCCTTGCACCTCCATCTACTGGTATTATCACTCCATTAACCCACTGGGACTCCTCAGTCATTAGCCAGACTATTACTCTAGCAAAGTCCTCTGGAGGTGCCTTTGGATCGCCTAATTTCCTCAACTTCTTCCAATCCCTATCCGGTTCAAATTCCCCATCTATCCAGCTTGGAGCTATTCCAACAACCCTTATTTCCTTCTTCACTAGTTCCGTAGCCAGTACTTCCACTGCTTTGGCTAACCCAGCCTTAGCTATTGAGTAGGAGAGTTGGTTTGGCAACGCCTTGTCTATTCCCCTTATAGCAGACACTAGGACAATGGTTGAGCCAGGGTTCATGAACCTCACGGCCTCTGAGACCACGTAAAGCGGGTACTTTACGTGGTTGTTTATCATCTCGTCAAGCCCCTTTAAGCTGTGCACGTCGTCCTCCAAGTAGCCACCTATGAGCACGGCTAGCCCGTCCAGGTTTCCGAACTCCTTATAAGCCCTCTCTATCACGTTACGTGCACTCTCCCTGTCTACTATTCTACCATCAACGTACTTCACGTTACCATACTTGCTGAGCGCATTGGTTATCTCCTTTAGCTTCTCTACGTTTCCTGAGTTTACTATTACGTTTGCTCCTTCTCTAAGCAAGAAGTACGCTAGCGCGTAACCCAAGCCCTTGCTTACTCCAATCACCAGAACATTTTCTCCCTTTAGTCTCATCACTCTCACGTTAATTTTGTGCGTAGCAACGCTTTTACTTTTTCTCCGTCTGTAACTGGAAGGCTACAAGTATTCCCCACGCATACAAAGGCCCTGCTCCTTCCCTTTCCCTCGTTTATCATCGACCTTACAGTGGAGCTCACCTCGTCCTTGTGGTCCACTGATACCCTCTCGACTACCTTGAACGGGTAGTAGAGAAGTAAGGCTTCTCTGTGCAGTTCATCAGCCTTTCCGTCTTTCTCGTCAACAACCACTACGTGAGCCCCACCCTTCAAGTATGCACCTAAAGTGTTTACTAACCCGGCTAGGAAGGTAAAGTCCTCAGATCCTGAGATCACGTCTAGTTTATTGCCAACTTTGGCGTAGTCGAGAAGCTCCAGTTTGTATATCCCTCGTAACGCAGAGGACACCGGAGACTCGTTTGGCATGTCGTGCTTGGGTATATTGCCAAAGGAGTCCACAAACTTTCCGTTTACCTCAAAGGAGCTAAGCTCTTGGTACACGTCAAGGGCCCTCTGAAGGTACTTGCGATCTGAGGTCACCTCATATGCGGCAATTAACGCGTTTAGAGCTGATGCGTAGTCCTCGAGAAGGCCATCGTCGCCGCCGTCTAGCCTTCTACTCACTTTCTTTCCCAGTTTGCCGACTACGGCTAGAGCCTCTTCTCTTCCCTTTCCAGTTATTAAGGACGCGTAAAGTAACGACTCAGCGGCGACGCAGTTTGGATGAGTATAGGCGTTTTCGTCTACGAATGGCCTACTCCTAGTCCTGTCCCGGTACTCCCTAAGTTTTTCCCTCACCGTCCATAATTTCATGATAATCTGTTCAGGGAACGAATCAGTGCTCCTTGCCAGTTCCCCTATCTCGTAAGTTAGCCTGAGCACTTTCCTTCCCTCTACTTCTCCCCCAGGCTCAAAAATCCCAAACACCTTTTTGTAGTATCTGCTTTCCTCTCCTAATGCCTCGTCCATCTCTTTCTCCGTCCAAGTGTAGTATCCTCCCTCAACGCCGTCGCTATCCGCGTCGATGCTGTTTGCAAAACTGCCCTCTCTCATGAGATCTCTCAAAAGGAACTGGACTGTGAGGTCAAGAGCGTCTTTAATCACAGCATCTCCAGTCGCAATGTACCCGTTAAAGTAGTCGTAAATTAATTCCGCGTTATCTATTAGCAACTTCTCAAAGTGCGGAGTGGTCCATTCCCTGTCTACTGTGTACCTATGGAACCCGCCTCCTGCCTGGTCGAACAGACCCCCGTAGTACATCCTACTTAGGGTGAAGGACGCCAGCTTCCTCCCTAGATCCTCGCCAGTCCAGGCCGTATACGCAAAAAGGAACTGATCTATCTTAGGGTGGGGAAACTTAGCTGAGGTTCCTATACCACCATACTCGATGTCGTAAGCTCCGACAATTGCGGAATAGGTTGAAGCTACAATATCCACCTCCGCCTTTTCATTGCCCTGCAAGGAGGTCTTCAAATTTGCGACGTGTATGGAGGAGGACTCTATTTTTCCCCTCTCTTGGTTCCACACTCTCAGTATTTCCCTAAGTAACCTTTTCAGTCCGATCCTACCATAGGAGTCCTCTGGAGGGAAATACGTACCGCCGAAAAACACCTTTTTGTCCGGTGTCATGAATACGGTCAAGGGCCAGCCTGACTCTCCGGTTATCGAGTAAACTAAGTTCTGGAGGGTCCTGTCTAGGTCTGGCATCTCGTCTCTGTCCACTTTGATAGCCATGAAGTTCTCGTTAACTATTTTAACTACCTCTGGATCCTCGTAGCTCTCGTCCATCACGTGGCACCAGTGGCACCATGCCGCCCCCACGTCAACAAGGACGGGCTTGTTTTCCCTCTTCGCCTTCTCAAAGGCCTCCTCTCCCCAAAGGAACCAGTCTATAGGATGATTAGTCGACTCCCTTAGAAAAGCGCTCTTGCTGTTAGCTAACTTATTCATACATAAAACGATAAATACAGGAATATAAGTCCAAGAATATGTTACGTTTTCTTCCTGGTTAACAAGTAGATTGCGCCGAACAAGCCTAGGAATCCAAAGCCCATCACGTCGTACTTGGGTAACGAAAACGAGGGTCCGTTGCCCTTTACGAATACTGCAATTATTGACTGGTTTCCAAAGGCGATAATCCACATTGGGGACATGGAAGACAAGTTAGACCAAGAATAGAACGAGTAGCCCTTTCCTGGTTTGGGGATTAGGGATAGCGAAGTTCCCTGGATAACTTTGACTACGCTTGAGTTTCTGACTATTTCAGATGAACCGTTGTCGAACTTAACTATCACCTCACCGTTGCCCTCAATTGTGATGTTAACGTAAGATAAGATAGGGACCAGTGAAACATTAACGTAATTAGTAGTGTTCGGATTTATTTGCGTCTCATACGTGGTGTTTCCGTTTATCTCGACTTGATATCCAAGTTGGGTAGTGTAAGCCATAACGTAGACTGTTCCGTTTTGAATTTCGACTGTCTCGTTTTTGCTCACTGTTATTATGTTATTCCCTTCTTCTATCATTACCGTAATTCCACTTCCGTGGATGTTAACGTGAAGTGAGTATGAGGAAGTAATTGTAGGCAGCACTAAAAGCAGGAAAAGGAATAGAGATGGCGCCTTCATGGTATGAAAGACGGAAATAAAAGAAGTCCCGCATTACCGAATATACAAGACTTATAACCTTTTTTGCTAATAGACTTGCAGATGTGGAGCTCGACCTTACCTGAAATATGATGACGGGTTGTTTGTCTGAAGGTTAAGTTTGTTGAGCTTAAAGCACGTGATAAAAACGCATCATTATTAACTTTAGTTCTTCTCTCTCATATGTCGGTACGTTATTTCATTTAGGTATTATGTATGACTAAGGATTTATGACGAGAGTATTACCAGGCTAATTAGCAATGAAGGTAATACTAGGTATCCCCGACACAAGGGTTCCTGTATGGGAACTTGGAACCCCCCTCATGGTCAACCAGCTCTCTTGGGACAGGGTCCCTTGGCCCAACGAGACCTGGGTGGACTCTGGTGGATACCAGATTATGCTGAGGGGGGTGAAGGTAGACCTGAACGCCGTCCTAGAGAAGTACAAGTTGCTCGACGCAAAGTACTATATGAGCCTTGATGTACCGCCGCCTACGCCGTGTAGTAAGCCCTCAGAGGTAAACTTCAAGCACTTTGAGTATTTATACAGTTCCTTAGAAAAGAAAATAATTCCAGTGATCCATGCGTACGACGTTGAGTCGCTCAGGGAGGCCGTGGACTTCTACTCGCAGTACACTGACACGGTTGCCTTTGGCGGTATAGTGCCGCCCTCGCTTAACGGGGGCGGCGGCAAAAAGCTTGCGATAGTCACTTACAAGCTGTTAAGGAGGGAGTGGAAGGGTAAGGTGCACGTCCTAGGCGCAGGCTCACCCTTCATGAGGAAGCTATTCTACGACGCGGACAGCGTCGACACGTCGACTTATCGGATAAAGGCAATACACGGCATGGTGTTAATCCCTGGCCTAGGCGAGAGGTACGTGGGTGATAGGAAAATAGTTTGGAAGGCTAAGAGGGCCACGCACGAAGAGGTAGAGACGTTGCTTTCCTTTTTAGAGAAGACAAGGTTTCCATTTACTCCCAAGTTGGACCACTGGAAGGGGAGGGCGTTGATCAACGCTTGGGTTCTTTTGTACTCGGAATACGAGGTAGACAACCCCTTAATTGCGTACTCTAAAGGGTTGAAAGACCCAGAGGAGGAGGTAAATGAGCTCTGCTTGCGAAAGGCTCTATAGCTACTTACCGCCGACTAGGGAGCCAGTGGCAAAGGTCGACGGAGTGGACATGTTTAGACACCCCGTAGTAAAGGCGTGGCACGAGTACTTCTTAAAGGAGTGGAGGAGTGACAAAGACGTTGCCTTGCTCTTACCTTGCACCTCAGTGAAGCCCTATAGCCGTTCGGCCACTCATAGATTAGCGTACGCGTTACTCAAGAAGTACGGGCTAGAAGGGAGGGTGCAGGTGTACTCTGTCTCTGAGCCCATGTTACTTGTACCGAGGGAGTTGGAGGAATGCTACCCCTTTAACTCCTACGACTATCCTCCTGCTAGGATGACCGAGGCGGAAAAGGAGGAGTTCTCAGAACTTTTAGTACCATTCCTCAGGAAAGTCTCTTCGCAACACAGGAGTCTCGTCGCAGTCCTCCCTAGACACCACTACAAGGTAGTCGAAAAGGCCAGTAGGCTAGCTCACGTCAGCGTCGAGCTACACAGTTACGGGAGACTTGCGTTCAAGACAATCTCCGGTGTAATTGCTCATCTGACTTCCTCCCCGCAAAGCGAGGGTTCTGGGCATTGAGACTCTGTCGAGCCCCTCATTTGCCCAGCAGTCGAGAGGATCGGAGATCCCCTCCCATAAAGGTTCATAACTGCAATAACGTCTCGGTCGTCCTCATAACCACATGAAACACATCTAAATTGCCTATGAGAGTATTCCTTCATCTTATTTCCGCATTTAGGACAACGAGTAGAAGTGCAATAAGCGGGCAACTTTACGACTGTGAGGCCGCGTTTTATTGATTGCCACTCAATCCAATATTGAATGTGGTGATACCGCATTAAGTACAGTTTCTCGTGAAATGGTTTGGCCAGCTTGCCTACATTCTTGATCAAGCCATTTAAATCCACAAGAAGTGGATACATTATACATTTTAGCGACGTCAACTACCCATTTTCCTGTTTTCTTAGCAAAGTCCTCTCTCCAATGGGAGTCTAGGAAAAAGGGAAGGAACGTTTTGACGCTTGAAAAATCCTGACTTAAGGTCCAATTTAAGATAAAGGGTTAAGGTGGTGCAGTTATCTTGATTGACGACATCCTGTAGGCTTCTTTCAGGGCCTCCTCTGGCCTTAAAGAGTACTTGATAATGTACTTCTTCACTTCCTTGTAGCTCTCTAGGCTCTGAACTACTTCCTTTGACATTGAGAGCAACTTCAAGTACGTCGCTCTCCTTTCTATCTCATTCTTTACCTCGTCGAGCGACTTACCCATCTCCCCGATCCTGGTTAACAGGACCTTAGCGTTTTCTAGCATAAGGGTATGCGTATCAGACTTGGGCTCCCACGACGATACTCTCCTGAAGTCGTTGTAGCTTACGATCTCGTCTATAGCTACTGCCCTTCTCCTTAAGACTATCTTCTCCCCTACATATACGGGCAACCTCCTGACGTTAATCATTATGTTCATCATGGGTATCCACTCCTTGGGGATGTTCAGAGGCTCGTTCATCAGCCTCTTTATTGCGCTGTCTGTATCGTATGCGTGGAAAGTAGTAGCTCCTCCGTGTCCTGTGGATAGAGCTTGGAAGAGGACGTAAGCTTCCTGCCCCCTTATTTCTCCGACCACGATTATATCTGGCCTATATCTTAGGGACAACTTCAGTAAGTCCATCAAGGTTATTTCTTTTCCTGCACCTCCATATACTTCCCTTGTATGTAGTTGCACCCAGTTATCTTGGGCAAGTCTTATCTCAGGGATATCTTCTATGGACACTATCTTCATTGACTCCTTTGCGAGGTTGAGGATGGCGTTTAACATTGTAGTCTTTCCTGCACCGGTGACTCCGAGGACCATGAATGACATCCTTAAATCTATGGCGTACCACAAGTAGGCGGCAACTTCTGGAGATAAAACTCCAGAATTGGTCAAATCAAGAATCGTTATTGGCCTATCGTTAAATCTCCTGATCACGAAGGAGGAACCCCTGGCACTCACTTCCCTCCTGAAGGTAGCAGCTATCCTGTCTCCCTTTGGCAGGATTCCGTCGTTTATTGGAGTGGCTATCGAAATCGTCTTGTTGGCTAGGGTCATGTACCTCATCACTATTTGGTCCAACAGCTCTGCTCCGTCAACTTCGATGTCGAGCACCTTCATGTTTTCCTTTATCACAATATTTGTGGGTAGGTACTCGTACTCTTTGTGGTATACGAAAATCGGTAAGTCAAGCCCGCTACACGAAATGTCCTCTATTTTATAGTCAGCTAAAAGGGGCGTTAGGATGTTATAGCCAAACATGTTTCTCAATAGGTAATAGAGGGATATCTTACCTCTAGTACTTAGTACTTGTAGTTCCCCCTTGCTTCCTTGGATTATTTCTAAGTCTTTTCTCTTCATAGAGGCATCGTAGATTACCTTACCTAGATCTAGCTGGTCTGTCTTGGAGTTGAGAAGTTCTCTCTCAATCTCACTAATGAGATATTTATATATCTCAAACGATTGGTTGTCTATTGGTGGCTCGATTAAGACGTACTTGTAGATATCCTTGTTAATATCATAGGTAATGAAGACGTGTGGGTTCGCTATGTTGAGCTCTATTTTCGTCTTCGCGAAGCTGTCCCTTATCTCAGGTGGAATACTCCCTAAAATATTTATATCATAGTCAGAAATAATTTCTGTTACCTCTTCAACTGGAGCAGAGAGAGGAAGGAGGTTGACGGGCATCTTAACCTCTGTAGTCCTAGACTTGCCATTGCTACTGCTGAACTTTAACTTGGAAAATACACTTGCCATATTAGTAGTATTAAATTTTCTTCCTTATAAATCTTGCAAACTCTAATATTTATGAATTAAAAAGAGACAATGATATACTATAGGAAATTCTATGACAGAAAGACTAAAATTAATTGTGCGATCCAAGTATTTTGGCTCTCCGATTTTATCCGCGATCTAATGTCTCATATAACCGCTCACTCGTCTCCGAAACTAAATTGTTTCAATATACGTTTAACAATGTGTTTTAAGAAAACATACTGGTTTAAAATATCTTAATACAAATAGACGTTATGACATTAAAGTTAAGGAAGATTTCGACTACTGGAACCCCTATCGCTAAAAACACAGGAAACGGTCCAAGTTCGTTGTACATGGGATTTTATAACTTAGGCTTAGTGAAGAGAATGGCAAAGAGCTACCAAGAGAAGTTGATGTTAGCTGGATTGACTGAGGACCCCGTGCTTTTCGCTGCAAGGACGTTCTTCTTTACGTTAGTGGGATTAGCGATAGGCCTAGTGCTAATGATATTTGGAGGACTTATCTTGTTTAAGTTCTATCTGCCCCTGAGGGAGCCTAAGTTCCTGGCAGTGTCCCTCATGATGATAATGTTCGGTTTGGTAATCCCGGTGGTAACGTATTTCATTTCCTATCTAAACGTATCGCAAGCCATTGACAACAGGAAGAGCGGCCTTAACGCAGAGACCTTTGCATTTTCTGCAGTCTTCATAATATTCCTTAGGTCGGGGCTAAGCCCTAGAGTTCTATTTGAGAGAATTCCTAAGGTAGGTGCATTCCAGTACGTATCACAGCTTATGCTCTACGGCTACAAGAGGATGAAGTACCTAGGCGAGAGCGTTGAAGACGCTCTCAGAGAGACCACGAAGGTCTCTCCCTCGAAGCTCTTTAATGACTTCATAAGTACTTACATTACCGCGGTTAGAACTGGGGCCCCAGTGATCGAAACAATGGAGGCAAAGGTGAGAGCCCTGTTAAGAGAGTTCGAACTACTTGGCGACAAAGCGGCTGAAAACTTATCTGGAGTAGGAGAGGGTTATGTAATATGGCTAGCGTCAGGCTACATAATGATATTCTTGGTGTTGATACTTGAGGCAGTGTTCCCCCAACTAGGCGGGGGATTAACGCTCGGGCTTATGGGAGCAGTAGCCGTTGTGCTCATTCCGATGGTCAACCTAGTTTTCGTCTTTATGGCTGACTCGATCCAGTTAAAGTTCCCTGAGAGGAATCTGAGCTCGTATAAGGTATTTTACGTGACTTTCCCCATTGGTATGATAGTGACCTTCGTGATATTAGCGTTACAACACCAGCTTTTCAATTTGTTTACTTTATCTGGCACAGTCCAGGACATAGTTCCCACTTCGATAGCGATCTTGATCGGCTTGCTAATAGCGTCTGTCCCTCCTGCAATCGTAACTAACAAGGAACTAAGGGAGGGGACAGGCTACGATCAGTACGTTGTGAACTTGCTTAGGACCATTTCTGAAGGTCTGAGAGCAGGCCTATCCCCTGAGGCAGTCATAAGGAACTTGAAGGACTCCAAGGAAATGGGAAAGTTGAGATACGTGCTAAGGGCCATCGTGGCTTACGTTAATCTAGGCTATCCCCTAAAGGACGCCATAAGGAAAGGTGCAGACAGGATAAACGACTTCACTTCTAAGATAGCCCTGCTATCCCTGGCGGACATGTTGGACATAGGCAGCTTAACACCAGAGACGGTAGAGGTTCTTGCACAGCAAATAGATAGCCAGATCCTTGTGAGGAGCAAATACCTAAGCAAGGTAAAGATACTGATGGCGACTCCGTATGTAGGCGTTGTCATAGCCCTAATCGCATCAGTATTCCTAGGGATCGCTGTGGTCAAACTCATACTAGTCCAGAGCTTTTCCTACGGTCCGCTGGTTCTAGCCTCAGAACTCTTACCTAAGGCGGTGTACATTTCTGCAGTTTCCTCCATCTATAATGCGTATTTCGCCGGGTTCTTAGTGGGTAAGCTGGGCTCTGGAAAGATGGCAACAGGCTTCCTCCACAGCATCATATTAGCGGTAGTCACTACGGTAATGCTTATCGTAATGCTCCACGTTAACATAGGCTTCGTGACTCCCAGTAGTTCCTCAGCGACACTGTGAACTACACAAGTTTTTTACTTTGTTTTTATTTCTACAATATCTTTGTCCTCAAGTGGATGATCTCCTCCTACCTTCTGCCCAGGAAACTTGGCAGACGGACCCCAAACTCTGGCGTACTTAAAGTTCTCGGACAGCGCGCTGTGAAGTTTTCTTGCCACGTCGAGTACAGTAGCACCTCTCTTCATTATGAGGGGTTCTTGGGTGGGCTTTTCCCCTGGCTCCTTGGTGTAAACTCTTATTACGTCAAGGCTCTCGAACAAGTACCTCCTCAGCTTGTCCAACTCATCGAAGGTGGCCAGAGGAAAACCGACGTTAAACCTGGTTTCGGAAAGTATAACCATGGGCTTGTAAGTGGTTGCCTCAAATATAGCCTTTTCCACGTCGTCTAGAGTAACCTCTCCGATAACCTTGACGACTGCCGATCTTATGCCAAAGCCCTCTAGGTAGCTCCTTACCTCGTTCTCGTCAGTATTGACTAGCTTGCCCATGTTTATAATCCTAATTCCGTCCTTGGGGCTCCTCGACTTCTCGATAACCACTCTACCTTTGGGCTTGCCGAGCAGGATGTTGTTCGACTCTAGGAACTCCCTAATCCTAGTGAACTCCACATCGTTGGATACTACTGCCAAGATAGCGTCCGCGTTCCTGGCTAGGCCTATTATTTTTCCAGCAATGAGCTTGGAGTCGAGGATCAAGGGAGGTGGGTTTACAAGCTGTATGGCAACGTCCTCATAGTACGTCATAGCGGGTACAGGAAGGTCTTTGGGATCCTGTCTTACGTTAGTCAGCATCCTAACTGCCTTGTTTTTCAGCTCCTGCTTACCCAAAACTAGAATTTGTCCCGCACCCTCCTTCTCCACAAAGAAGGAAAGCGAGGAGGATTTTTTGTGTCTCTGTTTCTCGCTCTCTTCCCTGAGCTCCGCTAGACGTCTTTTTGCCCAGTAGACCAGGTTTTCCGTCCCCTTGTGTTTTGGGACGTAGCTTAGGAAGTCTTGAATCGCTTTTATCTTCTCCTCAGGAGTCTTCGCCTCCATTACCTTTATCCACTTGGCTTTGGCCTCTGCAGGTAGGTTAGTTACCATCTACATTCGACCTCCCCTTTTCGAGGTAGAAATTGGGCGCAATCCTGCGAAGGATTTTCCACGAACGCCTTAATATCGGTGGAGGCGGCCCGCCCCTTTCATGGACTTTCATTACCCATTTTATGGTCTTAGGGTCAGAGGGGTAACCACTTCCGAAGTCCCCGAACTCCTTCTTCAAAGACTCTACTATTCTGTCCCTGATCACTTTAGCTATTATACTAGCTGAGCTACATTCAATAAAGTTTTCGTCGGCCTTGTGGACTACGTTAGGGGTAAACCCTAACTCAAGGATCCTCTTTATGACTTTTTCCTCGTTGCCAACCTTGTCCACTGTCACCACGGAGGGGGAGAACGGAGACATAGCCTCTATTATCTGGATGACCTTCTCGTAGGTGACGTCGTTCAAGTTAGCACTGTCTATTTCCTCGGGAAAGGCCTTGGCTATAGCTATTGCCTCAGCGTTGTCGACTATAACGTTAAAGAGCCTTTCTCTAGCATCTCTGCTCAGCTTTTTGCTATCCCTAACTCCGTAGTCCTTTAGCAATCTCTCCCTCTTTTCGTCCAAAAGCACTCCGGCTACGACCATTGGACCTATTAAGGGCCCTCTACCTGCTTCGTCTATTCCGAGCTTCATACTCTAAGCGAAATAACTAGTTTAGCAGTCCTTTTACCTTTTTTAATGCTCTCGTCTTGGAAGCTCTCGTTAACGGTCACGTCAACAGAGGATGCCACGTAGGAGACTAACTTCCTCGCAACTGACTTCTTTATGAAGTAGTAGTCTACCCCCTCCTTTCCCTCAACCACGTCCGCCAAGTTAGTTATAACCTCCTCATTAAAGAACGACTCAAACAACCTCCTCTTCTCGCTCTCAAGACCGCTCTTTTTCCCCCTCAACTGTATTATTGCCTCATAGTACTTCGCTTTCCTCTTTTTACACGTGTCGCACAGAATGTACTCTATGCCCATGAAGGAGTCTCCCTTGACCTCGATCCTCCTTTCCCTCAGCGAACCCCTGGCTACTATTTCGACGTGGTCCCTGCCGTTGCTGTCCCTCCACACTTCTCCAAGTTCTATGGAGTAGTTGCTCACGTTCTTGTCCACTTCCACCCTCTTGGAGAGCTCTCTAAGGGTTAGATCCTTCACGGCGTTTTCCACGTCCTCGTGGATCCTCTCCCACTTCCCCTCAATAAACTCAGCCCCACATACCCTGCACACCTTTCCCTTAATTTCCTTGGGAAAAGCGAAGAGGCTCTTTGTCTCCAAGTAACAGTCTATGCACAGTCTGTCAATTAGCTCCACGTTTTCCTTTCCGCATCTTACGCAGAACTTTCCCGGCATAAGGTATCACAAGTTGTAAACTTGTGCGAACTTAACCCCCGATACCTCAAGAATACCCTCCTTGTGGACGTACCCCCTCCTTACAGCTTCTTCCACTACCTTATTCCCGACTAGGCTGACGACGGTGGCTTCCTCAAATAGGGAAAACGCGTACTCCATGTCCACCTCGTCCCCACCGTAAAATTCCTCGTTTATGTAGAGGATTACCTCGTTTTCCCTAAACTCCCTTCCTAGTAGCTCCTTCTCGCACACGTTTACAAATACGTTCCCTTGCTCTCTTATGACGTTCAAGATAACCTTCATGTCCTCTCACAGCGGTTTAACAGACGTTTTGGCTCCACAAGCTAGGCACTGGATGTACCAGACCTTCTTTTCCTTAACTAGTACAGTGTCTAAGCTCTTGCACGTACTGCACTGGACATAGGTCTTTATGAATCTCTCCATCAAGGTCTCTATTACGGACGAAGAGAATTTACCTTGTATCACCAGCTGACCGTTCTCTGTCACAGATCCTGCAGCTGCCAACTCCTTTAGTAAGTACCTCATACATATCTTGTCTTCCCTCCTTAGCCTGTCGCAGTACTCTGCGAAGTTCCTTATTATTGTAGTGCTGCCTATGTTCAGTATCTGCAAAGAGGGTAAATTCTGAGTTCCCTCGCTGGCCTTCTTGGGCAGTTTTGCGTAGACTCTATCGAGCAAGTACATGTAGTCCTTATCTGACATGTTCCTACATTAAATCTATAAACGCAGGGGTTTAAATATGTGGTGAAATGAAGGTATACTTTGAGACTTATGGATGTGCTCTGAACAAGGGAGACACCTACATTATGATGACACTAATTAAGGACAGAGGCCACGAGGTTACTGGGTCACAGGAAGACGCCGACGTGATAGTCATCAATACGTGCGATGTTAGGCTTGAAACCGGAGAGAGGATGAAAAGGAGAATACGCCAGTTGAGCAACACTGGTAAGAAGCTAGTGGTTGCGGGATGCTTTTCTGGGGCCGAGCCCGCTGTGGTCAGAAGTATAGCCCCCAACGCCTCTATTCTTGGCCCCCAAGCTATCAGCAAGATTGTCGAGGCAGTTGAGTCGCAAGAGAGGAAGGTATACTTGTCGTCAGATCAACCCGTCTACACGCCGAGGATTGCGGAGGGCAAGATAGGCGTAATCCCAGTGGCTGACGGCTGTGCGGGAGACTGTAACTTTTGCATAACAAAGTTGGCCAGGAGCAAGCTTAGGAGCTATCCCCTTAGAAAGATAGTAGAAAGCGCGAAGGCATTAGTAAGTCAGGGCGTAGTGGAGATAGAGATCACTGGCCAAGACGCGGCAGCCTACGGTCTCGACTACGGTGGGAAGATCACCCTAGCTGACGTGGTCAAGGAAGTGAGCGAGGTAGAGGGGGAGTTCATGATCAGAGTAGGTATGATGACGCCAGAGCAAGCACTCAGGATCTTGGACGACCTATTGGAGGCGTACAAGAGCCCCAAGGTATATAAGTTCTTCCACCTGCCAGTACAGAGCGGAGACGATGGAGTCTTAAAGGCCATGAACAGGAAGTACACTGTCGACGAGTACAAGGAGCTCGTAAGGGAGATAAGGAGAAAGATACCACTGGCTAACATAACTACTGACATAATAGTAGGCCATCCAGGGGAAGACGAGGGGGCCTTTCAGAACACCTTGGATCTAGTCAAGGAGATCAGATTCGAAAAGATGCACATAGCCATTTACTCGCTAAGGCCCAACACAAAGAGCTCCTCTATGCCCCAGATACCGGACAAGGTTAAGACTGAGAGGCTAAAGAGAATAAACTCACTCTACGAGGAAATAGCTAGGCAGAATCACTCGGAGTATCTGGGGAAAGTTTCAAAAGTTGTCGTTACAGAGGAAGGAAAAGGAAACACAAAGATAGGTAGGACTGTAAACTACATTCCAGTGATCCTTGAAGACGTCGAGCTGGGAAAGTGGTATAACGTGAAAATTACGGATTTCTCGTTTTACGATGTGAGGGGGATTGTTATTTAAAAAGTTTAAAAAGTATGAAATCTACATTAGCACATGGCAGAAGTTTACATAGTATCAGCCGTTAGGACGCCCATAGGAAAGTTTGGCGGCGTATTTAAAGACGTATCGCCTGTGGATCTAGGATCGGCCGCCATAAAGGCTGCTATGCAAAAGGTAAACCTAGACCCAAAGGTAGTCGACATAGTGATTATGGGAAACATTTTAAGGGCTGGACATGGTCAGGACTTAGCTAGGCAGGCGGCTTGTAAAGCAGGTATACCATACGAAATAGATGGATATTCAGTCGACATGGTGTGCTCATCTGGAATGATGAGCGTAATAAACGCCTCGCAAATGATAAAGAGCAATGATGCAGACGTGATAATCGCTGGAGGTATGGAAAGCATGAGCCAAGCCGCCCTGGCCCTACCATCGAACGTTAGGTGGGGAGTAAAGTTCCTTATGGACAAAAAACTGGAGTTTATAGATACAATGCTCATTGACGGATTGACCGATCCCTTTAACATGTTTGCCATGGGGAGGGAAGCTGACATGGTTGCTAAAGAGCGCGACATCAGCAGAAAGGAGTTAGACGAGGTAGCCTTCGAGAGCCACAGAAGGGCTGCTGAAGCAACTAACAAGGGATACTTCTTAAGCGAGATTACCCCAGTTGAGGTTAACGGTAGTCTGGTTACAAAGGACGAGGGAATTAGGGCTGACACCTCCATTGAGAAGCTGTCTAAGCTGAAGCCTGCGTTCTCGGAAGGAGGTTTCCACACCGCGGGTAATTCCTCCCAGATATCGGACGGCGCTTCTGCCCTTATTTTGATGAGCGAAAAGGCGGTAAGGGAGTACGGTGTGGAGCCTATAGCGAAGGTAATTGGTTACTCTTGGGTAGGGATAGAGAGCTGGCGCTTTACTGAGGCTCCCATCTTTGCAGTGAGGAAGCTCCTGAAGAAGCTCAACACGGAGATCTCAGACTTTGACTACTTCGAAAACAACGAGGCCTTTGCAGTGAATAATGTCCTAGCTCACAGGTATCTGGGCATACCCTATGAAAAGCTGAACGTGTTTGGAGGGGCAATTGCTTTAGGCCATCCAATAGGCGCCAGCGGTGCCAGAATTATAACTACCTTGATAAACGTGCTATCTAAGATGGGCGGAACTAGGGGTATAGCCAGTATCTGTCACGGTACAGGAGGCTCTACAGCTATTGCTATAGAGCTACTCAAGCCCCTAAAGTAGCCTTAAGTTTTTATTCGGAGAGATAAGTTATCAAGTGGTGGTCAATTAGTTGCGTAAAAAGGATAGGGGAGAGGCTCCCACTAAGGAAGTTATGAAACCAGAGGAAGGGGAAGTAATATGTGTAGTTAAGAAAATGCTAGGAGCGGAGCACATAGTGGTCCTCTGCGTGGACGGGAAGCAGAGGGTAGCGAGGATACCCGGTAGGATGAGGAAAAAGGTCTGGATAAAGGAAGGGGACGTAGTCTTGGCAGCTCCATGGGACTTCCAGTCTGAAAAGTGTGACATTATTCACAAGTACGGTAATGACGAGATAAAGAAGCTAGTGGAAGAGAAGGTAATCTCCAGGGAAGTGATAGATCAGCTAAGAGGTTGAAGTTTTGGAAAAAAAGAGGAAGGAGGAGAAGAGGAGGAAAGACGAAGACCTATTTAAAGTAGTAGACTCCACGATTGACCCAAGGACCTATTTAGTCCTGGAGAAAATAGCGTCTAAGCTCAAGATAGACACTTATTTAGGAGCTATTTCCTCGGGCAAGGAGGCGAAGATCTATCCAGCTAAGACAATTGACGGTAAGTTCTATGCGGTAAAGATTTACTACGTCAGCACGGCTTCCCACAAAAGGGCAGTGGAAAAGTACACTCTAGGCGATAAGAGGTTTGAGAAAATAAAGGTCTCCAACACTAGGCAACTAATTTTTACTTGGGCAAAGAAGGAATTCAAGAACTTAAAGAGGATGTACGAGGCTGGCGTTTGGGTTCCCGAACCAATACTGGTAATGGAGAACGTTCTCGTTATGCAGTTCATAGGGGACAACGGAGTGAGAGCACCCCTGCTTAAGGAGCTTCCAGACGACGAGATCGACCAAGATCTCTACGATCAAGTGGTAAGCCAAATTCAGCTAATGGTGAACAAGGCGAAGCTGGTTCATGGAGACTTAAGCGAGTACAACGTGATGGTGTACGACCACATCTACATCATAGACGTGAGTCAGTCCTTGCCGGTAGACCACGAGAACGCTAGGGAACTCCTCTTAAGGGACATAACCAGGGTAAATGAATTCTTCTCCTCCAAGGGCGTAAAGGTTCTAGACATAGAAGAAATTTTAAAGAAGCTAGAAATACCTTAATTAGGGACAATGTTTATCAGCGTACCTGACGAGAAAATAGAGCTAGTTAAATCCCTTTTGCCCAGACTACAGGAGATCTCTGGAGTAAAGATAATTTACGACGAGAGGAAGAAGATTTTCGAGATTGACCCTACAAATGAAAATCCGTACAGTGCCTTCAAAGCAGCCTCAGTCATAAGGGCACTCGGTCTCGGGTTTTCCGTAAACGACGCTATGAAGTTGATGAGCGATGAGTACCAGCTAGAGGTAATTGACTTAAAAGCTATACTAGGAGGCAATCCTGACACAATTAAGAGGATTAAAGGAAGGATAATAGGAGAGGGAGGCAAGGCGAAAAAGATCCTCCAAGAGTACACCTCTGCTGTAATCTCCATCTACGAGCACTACGTAGGCATAATCTCTACAAACGAGCAAACACCAATAGTCAGGAAGGCCATTGACATGCTCATCGAGGGGAGGGAGCACTCTACCGTTTACAAGTTCCTAGACAAGGCAGAAGCTGACCTGGTGAGGCAGTTCTCAAAGAACAGACCTAACTATTTGAAGTAGGCTGTCGTTAGGTATCTTGTTGGCGTACTCTGAGACTACTCTTCCGTAGTTTGCCACAACCTTTCTGTTTCTGTCATCGTCTAAGAAAGTTTTTACCTCAGATAGGTCTCCCCAAAATAGAAGCCTAAAGAACTTCAAGAGTATTCTCTTTGGCTCGCTGAGCACGTCCTCAGTCAAGAAGATCGTCGGCTTAGGCGTCATAAGTAGGGTTAGGTGAGTTCCGTCTAGCCTTGCAATCATAGCTATCTTGTAAGCTGAGTACTCTTTTGTAGGTGGCCTCTTGCTGGCCTTCACTTCAATAAAGTACTTGTGGCCGTCCTTTTCAGCCTCAATGTCATGGCTAGGTAGATCTACTGACCTAATGTTAGTAAAACTGAGGTCCTCCAGCACCTTTCTGGCTCTGTACTCCATTGCATAGCCCAGAATTATCCCCTTTGCTTTGTCCAGGGCGTATGAAATCTCCTCATCCGTCAATCCAAATTCTTGCATCAGTTCGCCTAGTGTATTCACATACTATCATCCAACTGCGTTAGATAAAAGCGTTTCCCAAATTTTAATAACTTAAAATGGATAAATCTGAATAGATGCGCATATATCTTTGGAGTAATCTAGGCAGGACGCTTAACTTTGTGACTAAAACCTAATGCTTTCCTGTGTAACTTCCTCGAGACTGTTCAGAAAACCCTAAGAAGGTTTTAGCTAAGTTGAAGCAGCTCTTAGCGCAGTGGCGCTAAGTTTCCGAAATCCTTTTTAAATTTCGTGATTTAAGTAGAGTAAATGAAAGCTCTAAAGATAACTATACCTCTCTCTCTCGCGACGTGGTGGATCCCTATACTTGGCCCCATTATAAACGGCATAGCTAACGCGTTTCTTGAGAGGAGGATTCGTCCATCGGTGTTATCTGCAGTGGTTTCTTCCTCCGTAGCGTCTACCCTTTACGTTTTTCTAGCCTTAAAGTTCCTCTTTGTGCCCTTGTTTGGGAACCTGTTTCAGTTTCTCGCCGTATTGCTTTCGGTTATAGGCATTGGTATAAGTACGTCTGTGGCCTACGTAGTCTCTCGGCACATGACTTATTCATATTACTCCGGTGATTCACTTAACGTGGAGTTTTACGCTAAGAACCAAGAAGAGATAGAGCGGAGGCTAGGTCCCTTCTTAGAAGGATGTGGAGAACCCATCTATTCTTTCTCAGAGAAGAAAATCATAGTGAAGAGGAATTGCAGCCAATACGCTATGGAATACGAGATAACCCAAGAAGGAAGGAAATACAGGGTTAGCGCGCATATAAAGCGCATATAAGAGCGTAGTAAGTTTTAGCCCATCTGGCTCATTATAAGGCTATGCTATCCTTAATAGTATCTGAAGAGAACACAGTCTTACCAAGGGACATTGAGGCTGCATACAAAGACGTCCAGACCATTTATATGAAGTACTACCCTGGGCACGGGAACACTAAAGCAGAGAGAATTAGAATGACGAATGAACTGCTAAGCGTAAAAGGGCAGGCAGAGAAGGGAGACGTAATAGTCTACGCAAGATCGTATGGTGTCTTCTATGAGGAAGGCATGAGAGAAATAAGGAGGATTTTCTCAAAGCCAGTGGTAATTTCCACGGAAGCAATAATTAAGAGGCTAAGAGCACTAGGGGCCAAAGACCTCTTCCTAGTGACGCCATATAATCAGAAGAGGCATGAGTATGAAATTAAATGGTTACGAGACTTCGGGTTCAACGTTATAGGTTCCATAGCCTTGGGGAGAACAGGAGGAAAGGCCATTGCGTCTACGCCCCGCGAGCTGGTAGTGGAAGCGGTCAGGGTAGCTCAAATGTCTTCTGCAGATGCCATATACGTGGCGTGTACAATCCTTTCTACTTTACCCATCCTTGAAGAGCTCAATGGCAGAATTGACGTCGTTACAGCGGCCTCAGCTATCGTGGACGAGGTCAAGAAGATCGTTAATCTCGGAAACCACAGTTAAAAAGTCCCTGGCCCATATGGTGAAAACTTTGTCCTTCTCTAGCTCGTTAAATCCGTAGGGGTGAAGTATTCTAGAAAGGTTAGAGTAAGTTCTCCTCAAGGTGGAAACGTCCTTTCCTTTAATGTGACCTGCGAGGCCAATTAAAGCGCTGGCCTTTGGCATAGAAAGGGTGAAGTACCTTGCCCTTCTACTACATAGGTAACACTTAGCGTCTATTTTAAAGCCTAGAGCTCTCTCTATTTTCTTTACTTCCATTGAGAACTCAGGGAACTTCAAGTGTTTTTCGCAAAGAGGTCTACCCATTAAGTAAACTGATACGCCGTCTAGCTTTACCTTGTGCCTTGCAAACCTCTTAATCCTTCCTAGGCCCTCCCCTTCGTTCCTTATGATAAGCCCTTCGTCTACAAGGATGTGCCATTTCCTTGACTTCAATAAATCCAGATACTTTTTCGTGGTCGAGGTAACGAAAACGGAAAGACATGCCCTTTCGATCATGAATCTGTTGCTCTCCTCTGCCGACCTCAGGAACCCCATTAGGGCGTTCTTGTATCCGCTGTACATAGCCGAGATTATGTCCTCCCCTAAAAGCACGCCGTGTAACGACTTTTCCTCCTCCTTTATGATCCTTCTGATCATCTTCTTTAGCCCGGGATAAGCTTTCGGAGCCTTGTCGATTATCTCTAGTGTTCCGTCTTTAGTGTGGAGAAAGTCTTGGATTTCCTTGCAAGCCTCTGTTTTGCACTTTCTGGCTTCCTCCCGCCCTAAAGGGCGAGGGTTCCGGACATCAAGACCTTTAGAGTCCCTCATTTGCCGAGCAGTAGAGAGGGCCAAGATCTCATCCCATAAAGGTCCATTACAGCAATAACGTCGCGGTCGTTCTCATAACCGCAGGAAGCACATCTAAATTGCCTATGAGCGTATTCCTTCATTTCGCCTTTACATTTAGGACAACGACTATATAAGTGTAAAAAGCCGGAAACTTAATCGCTTTGAGGCCGTGCCTTGTCACTTGCACTCAATTTAACGTTAAATGAGGCGATAGTACACTAGCAGTAATTTATCATGAAATGGTTTGGCCAACTTATCAATATGCCTAATTACGTTGTTTAAGTCTTCAATAAAACGACTGACGCGCTGTACATTTTAGCTACATCAATCGCCAACTTTTCCGCTTTCTTAGCAAAATCATTTAGGATCCTAGCAGCTTTCTTAATGAGGATTAGATTTGCCCCCCCTTAACTAGGCTGCCCATGGCAGAGAATAATTGCGCAATTAGTTTAAAGGACTTTTACCTCCGCAATAAATAACTAGTTTTTCGTTATTCTAAAACTACATCCCCGCCATGGTGAGGCTTTCACTATTTGTAAACTTCATTACGCTTATTATCTACGTCAAACCCTTATCTTTTTCCTGGAACTAACCAATGCATAATACTTCACGCCTTGAAAGTGTTACTTACTCTGTATTTTACGCCATATTAATCTATATCTGCTAATATAATTAAAATGTATCCCGTATTTATTACTTTAGTAGTTAATAGACTATAAATATAATCTCGAAAAGATTTTTAAGGTAGGCTTGAATTCGGTAACTACGTGAACAAATCAAGCTTGCTTTTACTTAACCTGTCGATTTTCGTATTTGGGCTGGACATGCTGATTTACGCTCAGCCAGATTACCTTAACCTTGGGTTGATAATCCTAAACCTTGCGTTGCTTACAATAAGCGGAGTACTGCCGTTTTTGCCCTTAAAAAGGATTTCGAGGTACTACTATCTTGTAATTCTCGTCGAGTACGTGGTCCTTTTGCCTGTTCTCTTTGACCTATACCTCGCTCCAAGAGGTGCTTTAGTGGACTATGCCTTTCTTCTTTTTTACTATTCACTACTCCTTGTAGGCTACTTGATCAAAAGGGAGGCAGAGAGCGTTCTGCTAGCGTTCCTTGCATTCACGTTTCTAGTGGTTCACTTCGCGTACTTTGGAACCGACGAGTTGGCCATTGACTTCTACTCTGCTTACAACTTTATCCACGGAATCGACCCTTACATCCCCTCCTCAACTGCAGATCTATATACATGGATAAGGAACTACGACCCATCCTTCAACGAATACTACTTCGGGACCCCCCTAACGACGGGTGGTATGGTAACAAACTTAGGTTACCCAGCGTTGTCGTTCATCCTAGAAGTCCCTTCTTTGCTCCTCCATTTCCCCCCAACTTATACGTTCTTTTCCTTTTACTTGCTAACAGTTTTCGCTATATACGCCAAGTTCAGGAGAACAAGCGTCTTCACGGCAATGATGCCCGGGATCCTTGCTAACCCCAACTTTGCCTATTATCCTGCAGGTGGAGTTACGGATATAGTATGGGTATTCTTTGTGGTCCTCTCTTTAATTGTCTCAGATGCTAAGTTAAAGGGAGTGCTCTACGGGCTTGCTGTGTCGTTTAAGCAGACCCCTTGGATACTCCTCCCATTTTATATACTCCACATGAAAAGGGAGGGAAAAAGCGTAGTTGACTTTGCCTTTTACTCGTTGCTTGTGTTTCTAGTTATCAATGGATATTTCATTGCGATCTCTCCCGTCCTCTACTTCAAGGACATTCTATCTCCAGTTACTTCACCTCTCTTGGGAATAGGGTTTGGGCCATCGATTTTAGCTTTCAACGGCTTCTTTTACGTTTCCAGGGACTTTTTTACGTTCGCGGCCTTGGTAATCGCGATAACAGAAATCTATCTATTCATTAAGGATTACAACTACTTCAGGGATAAGTGGACCCTTTTCCCCTACTTCGCGTTTTTCTTCATGTACAGAGTCTTGTGGAATTACCTAATATACTGGCCTTGGTTGGGTTTCATACAACAGGGCGAATTGGGTGAATTGAATGCAAAAGGAAGGGGAACGGCAAAGCAGGTACTCTTGCCAGTAGCCCTAAGCGTGATGATATTAGTAGGAGCTTTTGCCTACATGCACTACAGCAGCTCCAATTACTTCGACTCGATAAAGGTCGACATTTTAAAGGTAGTATACCAAGGGGACCAGGTATCGTGTATCGTGGTAAACGTTAGTTATAACCCAGGCAACGGGATGCCAGATCCAATATACCCCCAATTTAGGGCTTTGACGTTCTCCCCTATGCCATCAGCAAACGGTTACCTCTTTATGTATAACGACTCGCCAATCTATGAGGGGTGGAAGTTAATGGTACTACGCTCGCCTCCAGGCTACGGTATTCCTAAGGGAGTGGGGTTCCAGCTTCAAGTTTATTACGGGAACTTACTGAGCGTTGCGTACTTTACCCCATCTCAAGCCTCTTAATACCGTTTGGCATGTGACCGGCCAGTCTGGTGAACTTGGATACGTCAATGTCCTTTAGCTTCATCACCACTACCCTTCCTAGTAGACCTCCTAAGTCAACGTACTCCCCTGGGTTGGCGTCAAGGGGTATAACTCTCACCCCTAGTATCTTGTCTAGCATTATCCCCATGGCTAGCACGTCTAAAATGAGGCCTATCACTTTGTCCTTTCCTTGCCTCTTACTAACTCCTACCATATCTATTCCAGAATTGCACACTGAGGACAACGCGAGTAGGGTGAAGAAGTCTATAGATCCTTCTATAGCTCTCTCCGCCATCACAGAGTCCTCGCTCACTGGTATAAACGCGCTACTGAGCCCTCCAACGGAGGAGGTAGCCATCGAGCCTCCCTTCTTAACAGCGTCCATCATAAGGGCAAGGGCAGCCACAGACCCGTGGCCACCCAGCCTTTCGATCCCCATCGTCTCTATTATGGAGGCAACGCTGTCCCCTACCTTAGGCGACGGTGCCACTGAAAGATCAACTGCCCCGAAGCTGACTCCCATCTGCTTTGCAACGCTCCTACCTATAAGCTCCCCAAGTCTAGTTATTTTGAACGACGCCTTTTTGATTACCTCGTAAAGCTCCACGAAGCTCTTAGGCGACGTTGCCCTTATTGCGCTCTCTATTACTCCTGGTCCGCTTATTGCCACGTTAACCAAAGCGTCTGGTAGCCCTTCTCCATGGTGTGCTGAGGGCACAAAGGGAGAGTCCTTTGGGGAGTTAGCTAGAATGGAGGTTCTAGCCGAGGCATCAGCTCTCATGGAAAAAATTTGGTCCACGAAGAGCTTTACTGCCTCCACGTTTACGCCGTCCATGGTCGAAGCGGCGTTTATGGCCCCTGTGAGCCTCTTGGTAGAATTTAGTGCAGATGACAGGGAATCCAGGAGAACCTTTGCACCCTTGCTCAGCCCCCTTTCTGCATGTGCTGAGTAGCCGCTAATGTAGTCTATCGAGTTCCTCTCAGCGATCTCGTCAAGCTTCTTTGCCAACTCTACTCCGAAGCCTTCCTTACTTATCACTTCTAAGAAGTACTGAGCTGGGGACACCGAGACCCTCTTCGTTACTATCCTTATTCCGTATTTTTCCTCTACTTTGTTTACTGCGTCCACAAACTTGGAGACGAGCTCATTTATTTTCTCTAATTTCCTCAGGACCTTCTCTTCCTCATCGGAGACCGCAAACAAGGTATTTACGCTTAGCGTCACAGACCTTATGTCTAAGTCTTGCTCGTTTAGCATTTTCACTACTTCTACGATTTCCTCGGCGTCGTACTTCATGAGGTCTTTCTAAGGTTGCGAAAGTAAAAAACTTAAATCCTTTCTATGAACTGGAAGACCTCTCCATGGTACACTAGGACTTCGACGCCCAGCTCCTTTCCCCTCTGCTGTAACTCCTCCCTCAGCTTCCCTAGGCTCACAGTGCTCTTAGACACGTCGACTATCATAATCATAGAGAAGAGACCTCTCAACACTGTCTGTGAAATGTCAACTATGTTGACGTTTCTCTCAGCCAGTTTGCTGGAGATCCCTGCCACTATTCCTGGCCGGTCAGTTCCTATTACAACCACTACAGCAGGCTCCACAGGAGATAGACGTGAAAGGAGTAAAAAAACTCGCTTAAATCCTTGAAGTTGAAGTTAAGTTTATGGACGCGAAGGAAGTGTTGGAAAAGATTTTAAGGGAGTACAGAAGAGCGTGGAGCATAGCGTACGCTAGATCCCTACTTGTGTGGGACCTAGAGACTTACATGCCTCAGGAAGGGGCGAGGGCCAGGGGAGAGGCGTTGGCCAACCTCTCTACCTTGTATAGGGAGAAGGTTATGGCCCTCGAGAGGGACGTTGAGGGGCTGAAAGACGAGGACCTTGACGATTTTGGGCGGGGAGTTAAGAGGGTTCTAGGCAGGGAAATCAAGTACTTTAGTGCTGTGCCTCCAGAAATAGACGAGGAACTGAACAGGACGACGAGTGAAGCTGAAGTGGCGTGGAGGAAGGCTAAAAAAGAGGGTAAATTCTCGGAGTTTAGGCCTTATCTCGAGAAGATCGTGGATTTAGAGAGAAAGATTGCAGAGAGGCTTGGATATGAGGGTCACCCTTACAACGCGTTGCTCGACCTCTACGAGGAGGGACTAACGGTGAACGACGTCGACAGCGTTTTTTCTTATCTCCTGCCTGAGTTAAAACACGTCTTAGAGAAAGTCAGATCTGAGGGAAGGTTCCCAAGTAAGCATGAACTCGAGGGCGTGGAGTATAAGGTAGAGGACATGGAGAAGGTAAACCGCGAGGTTATAGGAATGTTGGAAATGCCAATGACCAGGTTCAGGCTCGACGTGTCGCCACATCCTTTCACAATAAGGATCTCGGCAGATGACGTTAGGATAACAACAAGGTACGAGGGTAAGGACTTTAGGTCTACTATGTTTTCCGTTATCCACGAGAGCGGACACGCCATGTACGAACTCATGATCGACAAGTCCATGGAGTTTACGCCTTTAGGCCAGGGCGTCTCCTCTGGTATCCACGAGTCCCAGTCAAGGTTTTGGGAGAACATAATAGGAAGGAGTAGGGAGTTCGTCCACCTCGTTTATCCAATACTGAAGAGGCACCTAAAGTTCTTAACTCAGGACGAGGAGGAGCTCTACAAGTACTTTAACGTTGTGAGGCCCAGCTTGATAAGGGTGGACGCAGACGAGCTCACGTACAACTTCCACATAGCGGTAAGGTACGAGATAGAGAAGAAGCTCATTGCAGGGGAAATGTCGGCCTCAGACGTCCCGTCGATGTGGTACGACCTCATGGATAAGTACTTAGGAGTAAGGCCGAGTAAAGACTCAGAGGGAGCCTTACAAGATATTCACTGGTCGCAGGGATCTTTTGGTTACTTCCCCACCTATACTATCGGAAACGTGGTAGCAGGCATCTTGTACTACCACTTTCCAGTAAAGGAAAAGGTGAGAGATGGGAAGCTTAACGACGTTAAAGAGTACTTAAGAGAAAAGGTGTGCAAGTATGGGGCTACCTATCCTCCCAAAGAGCTCCTGAGGAAGTCGTTCAGAGAAGGATATAACCCAAAGTACCTAGTGGATTACTTAAGGGAGAAATACCTAGCGTGACCAATTTTCCCTTCTGTCTTCATCCGTGATTGCGTAGCTTTTACATATCTCGAATCCTTGGAGTTTTTCGCATACCTCAAAAGCCCCGTCGACGTGCACGGTAATATAGTGCTCCAGTAAGGTTTAAAAGACTTATTGCACATTAAATTGTTTAAACCTATAAACTTTGACGCCGGGAATAAACTAAAAATAAAAGATGTAAAACTTTCTAAAAAAGTTTAAACTCCAGTGGACTAGATAGCGAGCTCTGTCTGTCTAGCACGCATGCTATTAGGCTACACTTCTCCTTGCCATCCTCTATACTACACTCGAATAGGCCGTAGTTGGTGTGGCATCTGTCAGTTCTCATTACAGTGTAAAATCTGTTCATAGATTTACAATCATGTAGACAAACATATAAACTTTTTTATTGAACAAGTTTTAATGAAAACTAAATAATATAAATCTATTTATAAGACTATTATTCATTAATGACAAAAAGGAATTACACATAGTTAAGTATAAAGCAAAGTGTTCTGTACATATTATATGGAACTCTTTAAGAAGGAGAAAACTTACCCGCCAGTAAAAGACCTAAACGCCGTCGTAAATCAGTTCGTGCAATACCTACAAAGCCAAGGCTTCAAAGTGCAACAGAAAATTGAGAATAACAAGGCAGTAGTGCAGGCACAGAAGGGAGGCATATTGAGGGACTTAATCGCTGCAGACCGGGCATTGACGTTCACATTTGAGAACAACCCAGATGGACTAAAGGTTACAGCCGGTATAGGCAAGTGGCTTCAGAACATACTAGTTACCGCGATTGAAACGCTGTTAATAAGCGGGCTATTTCTAGCAGTGGACGTACCGGAGATGCTTTGGACTTCACACGTCGAGTCCAACATTCTAAAAGAACTGGACAAGATCGTAAGTTCTACATCATGATTTTTTATTTTAAACTTTTGTATCCTTTTTAATCTAGACTAGAGAACAAGAGGATATCCATAATAAGCGCAAAGGGCGGAGTAGGTAAGTCAACTATATCTTTACTTCTGGGAAAGGCGCTAGCAGAGCTAGGAGATGACGTCTTAATCACTGACAGGGATCCACTTGCTTACGTTTCTAACGTTTTCGGGGTAAAAGGTCAAGGAACAATTCAAAGCGTGGTGTAAGGCAAACCACCCAGGGATTGCGTTAAGACTTTGGGGAATTTGTCCGTCTTAAAGTGCTTTGACCAGGGGCCTAGATACATAGTTGACCTAGAAAAGCTGTCTAAGTCGCAAGAGCTGTTAAATAAGGCTTATAATACTTACTTGGCTGCAGTGCTTCAAAAAGACTACAAGTTTTACGTTGTGGATAATCCTTCCTTGGTCCTCGTTGAAGACCCAATAGTGGAAATGGAGTTAAACGCCTTCTTAAAGGTAAAGCCTAAGGAGAACGTTGTGAGGATCTACGTTACTGACCCAATAGATTACACTATAAGGCTGACGCTAGAATACCTTGGTAGAATGGAGGAAAGTAAGCCAATAGGTAAGCCTTACGCCCTTATAGTAAACCTCGTCCCTCCATTTAAGGACGTTCTGGAAAGAACGGAGATAAAGTTGAAGGAAATAATTTCTGAAAAGGGGCTTGAAGAAGGAGCTATCATACCGTTTAGCGAAGAATTGTTTAATTTATCATCCGCAGACGTGAAAGTACCGGAAGAAGTAAAAATACTTGCCTTAAAAATAAAGGAAAAGGCTAGACAATCATCTTAGGCCTTATCTTGAAAGCCTTGTAGAGTATTACAAGCAAAGACGGTGCTAGGAAGTACCATAACACAGAGGTCTCTAGGATGGCAGCAACGGCCAGAGCGAATCCTATCTCTTGGAGAATAGCGGCGTTAACGAGCATTAGGGATCCCATAGTACCTGCGAATATTAGCCCTAGGAAGAGAATTGTCCTACCTATCGACTTCCTCGCTATTTCAACGGCCTCTTCCATGTCCTTTCCCTTGTCCAATTCTTCGTGGACTCTAGCTACCAAGAAGATGTTGTAATCCATACCAATTCCTATTATTATTGCCACCAAGAACAGCGGAACTATAGCGAAAATTGAGTAGCCTAGCTCGGTAAATATAAGCCTCTCAAGCCCTAGTGTTATTGCAACTGCTGACATTATGGTAAAGATAATTACTCCGGATACCGAGAACGACCTAGTCATGACCACAAGGATTACGTACATTGTGATTGTGATGAGCAAGAAGATCTCCGCGAAGTCGGTGTTTACAAAGTTAAGTATGTCGTAGGCGTCTACTGGTCCGCCTCCAACGTAACCTCCCTTGCCCACAGCTGAGAGCACTTGTTTTACTACATAGAACGCGTTGTTGGAGAAAGGCGGATATTTCTGGTTTACCACAAACAACATGTGTCCATCTGCCAAGTACTGGGTGTAGTTATACTCTGACAAGTTTTGGTAAGGTACTAGTGAGCCAAAGGGGGACACTGGAGAGTTCACAGCTGTTACCCCTTGTATGGAGGAGAGCTTTTCGTAAAGCGAGACGGCGTAGTTGTAGGTGCTCAAGTTAAACGTTCCGTTTATCGGGACTACTACGTATATTGGGAACACGTTATCTGTTGTGAACTGTTGACTCAGTATGTTAACTCCCTGCGTTGCCTGGTTTGGAGGGAGGAGGTCTAGTACGTTGAAGGTCAGTGGCGTGCTTACGGCATATATTGCCAAGACCACTACTACAGCTGTTATTATCCCCACGGTAAGCCCTGGTCTAGATACCTTGGACTCTTCCCTATTATTCTTCTTTGTGAACTTCCTGGGGAAGAACAGTTTGTCCCCAAGGGCTGAGAGCACTGACGTGTAAAGGGTTATCGACGCTATCCACACTACGAGGACTGCCAGCATCTCGGCCAACGCTGTGTCGGAGAAGAACGGGACGTTATAAACGTAGAGGAACAGGAAGGATAGCATGACGACTAGGGCAGTGATAGTAACAGCCCTACCGCCCCACCTTACCGCCTCCTTCACTGCCTCTTCTTTGCTCAGTCCTTTCTCCCTCTCTTCTATGTACCTGCCAGAGATGAAGACCACGTAGTCTGTACCTAGGCCCAATGCGAGGAGTAGTACTTGGCTTGGCGTCAAGAAGTCCACCGTAATGTTGAGTAGTTTGATCACCACAGCGTAAATCACCACGGACGAGGCGAGGTAGGCTGCTAAGTAAGTCCCCAAGGGGGCAAACGCCGCAGTTATGGATCTAAAGTAAATTCCCGCTAGGATTATGGCCAAGGCTATGCCAACGGGAATTGCGATGGAGAAGGCAGAGTTAGCGAGGTTCTTAAGGGAGTGGGATATTGGTTCCGACCCGGTAAGGTAGGTGCTCAAGTGGGTTACGTTCTTGACGTAACTTTCAAGGTTCTCTGCCTCCTTGTACGTGAAGTTGCCCTTCAGCACTAGGATGTAAAAGCTAGAGGAATAGAGGTCCTTGGTAACGTTCAAGTTCGGCTGTATTGGAAAGAGGTTTTCGGCTATGAGCTCGTTAACCACTTTCTGGACGCTCGAGTTAGTGGTGAGCATTGAGTAAAGTACTTGTTTTAACTCTACCTTGTCCACTGTTATTAATGGAGTAGAGTTTACAACGTTAGAGATTAGGATTGAAGAGACGTTTGAAGCTTTGTCCCAGGTGGCGTTTATGAGGTAAACGGAGATCTCCTTGGGCGTTATGTTGGACCTATTGAGCAGGAAACTGAGCTTTCCAAGTTTGGAGGAAACTAGATACGCAGTTAAGTTGCCGTAGTCGTGGGACGTAGCTAGGCTAACTAGGAACCACGCAGGTATAGTTGAGTTCGCCTCCTTTGACGCCACGTAGTTCAAGAACTGTGTGTAAGAGGTGAAGTTTGCAACCTCGGCTACCACTTCAGGAGATACGTTGGACACATTGCTAACGTATTTCACGGCAAAGTCAAATGAAGTGACGTTTATGTTATTATAGACGTCCTCTAGGAACTCCCTTTCTTGCGTGGAGTTAACCTTGCTCTGGAGGACTTGGAGAGAGAGGTTAAGGTAATCCGTACTGGAGTAGACCTCGAGGAGCAATGGTATGGAAATCCCAGTCTTCTCGTGGTAGAAGTTGAGGACTAAGGCTAGCGGGACTGATCTATTGGTCGTGTAAAGCTCCTCTGCTATCTCCAAGGGTACATGGTAGGTTTGATTGAAGTAGGTTGTGACGAACTCCTCGTAAGGCTCAGGAGACATGAAGTTGGTCACGTTGAAGAACTTGAACATTGCGTCAACCAGCGCGAGTTCGGTCTCGTTATTGCGGAAAAACGCGTAGCTTGCCTCGTGCACGCTCTCGTCTGCAACTCCAAACGGGGCAGACTGGTTCTCAGGGAAGGAACTGAGCGTTACGTAGTTCGCAGTGGTGTTCCAAAAGTGGAAGAACTCTTGGAAGAATTCCCTGGCAATCGGGTTGCTAATGCTCTTGTTAACGTAAGTAAAGGCGTAGTAGTTGGACAGAAAGACGTTGTGGTAGGTTGGGAGGGTGGAGTTATCGTAAAGCGATATCCACACCTTAACGAAGTAGTACTGCGCTTGGAACAATAAGGCTGAAAGGTTACTAACAGAGGAGTTCAGATCAAGTTCGCCTTCCATTACTTTATTGAAGGCAGTGACGTTCTCCATCATGCTCTTATGAAGTCCCGCTACAAGCATAGAGGTGTTTAGCAGTTCTTGCTTGGCATTATAGAAGTTCCCCTCCACAGCCCTAGTGAAGTTGCTCAGTTTCTCTAGCTCTTGGACGCTTGAGTTAAGCTTGAGGGACTGGTTCTGAAGCTTCTTCTCTATTTCAGTCTCGTTTTGGCCTAGGATGTAAAGCTGACGAGTCAAGTTTAGCGCTGTTGGGTAAACCTTACTTAGGGAGGAGTTAAGAAGGGTCTTCTCTATACTGTAGAAACTAGTCACAGAAATGTTGCCGTAAGAGGTGAGGTTTGAGAGGAAAGAGGAATAACTTGACGCGTTCCCCTCTATTAGGATTATCCCATTTGCCGCCGAGACGCCTGATAACTTAAAGTGCGAGACGAGTTCTTCTGCCTTATGTGACGTACTCCCTGGTATAGATATAGCCACTTGGTAGCTTACTGATTTAAAAAACAAAGAAGAAAGGGGAGCGGAAAAGACCAAGACTATAACCCAAGCCACAAGAAGTACGTACCACCTTTTCGAGACTGTCTTCGCAAGACCGTTGAACACTAGTGGTCAACAGAATTTTAAGATATATCTAAATAAGCCTTTCCAACAGACTTAAAGTCGCAAACGCTAGGGAACTTTATGGATTATAACGACCTCTTTAAGGTAAAGCCTGTATCAGACTACGACGTAAAGGATGGAAAGGTTGCGTTAGTCGTGGAGGAAAAGAAACCGGTAGTCCACGTGATGGGAGAGGGGAAGGTGGAGGGGGACTTTTACGCAGACGAGGTTAGTTGGATAGACGTCAAGAGACTCGCAATAGTGGGAGACCCCAATGGAGGGGAAAAGAGGGAGATATACTTATTTGACGGTACCCTAACCCCCATTCTGAAGGACAATTACGACAACTTTTCTCCTTTGTTTATAGGACAGGATAAGTTCTACTTTCTCTCAAACAGGGAGGGGGAGACGATTCATCTCTACTTATACGAAGGGGGCGAGATAACGAGGATAAGCAAGGGGAAGGAGCCGGTAAGCAACCTTTGCGTCTCGAGTGGCGGAAGGAAGGTAGCGTACTCTCAGGGAATTTACGACGACGACGTGCATTTAGTAGACGTTGAAACTTGGGATGAGGAAGTAATAGGGTTCAAGAGTTCAGAGGAAGTGCCAGCCTCCTCGGAGTGCTTTACCTCTGAAGGCGTAATCTTCCTAAGCAACAGGGACAACTTCTTCGACGTGGGAGAGTACAGGGGAGGGAAAATAAGTTGGCTGAGGAAGTCCAGTTGGGATAAGCTAGAGGCTCTCCTCTTTAACGGAGAGCTAGCGTACGTAGAGGACGTAGTAGGAGACTTTAAGCTCATTTTAGGAGAAAGGGAGGTGGTAAGCAAGGGCTACAACAGGGAGCTTAAAGTGGACCAGGGGTACTTGTACTTCCTTGGTTCCTATCACGGTCGTTTTACCGATTTGTACAGAGTAGGGAAAGATGGGGTAGTCGAGAGGCTCAGCGACTCCATGCAGGGAGTCTCAGGGGACTTCGTGGAACCCAAGAAGGTAAGCTACGAGTCGTTTGACGGGACTACAACACACGCCCTCCTTTACGCTAGGGGCAACGAGGATCGCGGGGTGGTATATATTCACGGAGGGCCTGACTGGGAGTGCGTCAATTCCTTCTCGCCTACCATACAGTTTTTAGTAAGCAAAGGCTTCAAGGTCATCTGTCCAAATTACAGGGGATCAACGGGATTTGGGAGGAAGTTTAACCACATGAACGACGGCGACCTGGGAGGGGGAGACCTAAAGGACGTAGTCTTCTCTACGAAGGTTCTAGGCGTCAGAAAGATAGCTATTACAGGCGCTAGCTATGGGGGGTACTTGACCATGATGGCAGTCACAAAGTATCCAGACATCTGGTGTAGGGCCGTGGCTGTGGTGCCTTTCGTAAACTGGTTTACTGAAAAGCAGTTGGAAAGGGAGGTCTTAAAGCAGTATGACGAAGTGAAGATGGGCAACAATCCTGACCTCCTAAGGGATAGATCGCCTATATTTTTCGTGGACAGGATAAAGACCCCTCTATTGCTCTTAGCTGGGGAAAACGACCCGAGGTGTCCCGCAGAAGAAACGCTTCAAGTGGTGAATAAGCTAAAGGAGAGAGGGGTGGAAATAGAGTACACAATATATAAGGACGAGGGGCATGGTTTCTCGAAGATCGAGAACTACGTCGACTCAATAAGGAAAACTGTGGAGTTTATAAGTAAATGTGAGGAGGAAAATACTAGATGAGGAGATGAAAGAACTGAACGATGAGGAACCGTGTTTCAGCTGACTTTTGAAAAAGTTTTTAACGCGTGATTCCCACCTCGCTTCATATGCGTTATCCGTTCTGTGAGAGGAGAAGAAATGACGATATCAGTAAAGGGGCTAGTTAAGTACTATGGAAATAAGGAGGTGTTAAAAGGCGTTTCGTTGACGGCGGAAAGGGGAGCAGTAACGGCTGTCTTGGGACCTAACGGTGCCGGTAAGACCACAACCATTAGGATAATAATGACCCTCATCTTCCCTACGAAGGGCGAGGTTTCAATCCTTGGTCAAGACCCCTTCAGACACAAAAAGGTCTTCAGGAAGGTCGGATACGTCCAGGAGTTGCCAAACTTACCACAGTTCCTTACTGGTAGGGAACTACTGAGGATGAGCAGTAAAATAAAGGGTGCAAGCAAGGAGGACGTGGATAGAGTACTTAAAATAGTAGGGATGGAGGAGAACGCCGACAAGAAGATAGCCAAGTACAGCAAGGGCATGACTCAGAGGATAGCTATAGCTGAGGCCCTCCTTGGGGACCCAGAAGTGCTGGTAATGGACGAGCCAAACATAGGCACCGACCCTGTGCTCAACTACAACATGAGGGAGACGTTGAAGGAGATGAAGAAAGAGGGAAAGACCATCTTAATGACAACGCACGTCTTGGAGGACGTGAAGAAGGTGGCTGACAAGGTCTACCTGCTCTACCAAGGTAAGGTGTTCTTCGAGGGCACTCCAGAAGACCTCGTGAAGAAGTTCCTTGGGGTAGTGGTGATAACGGAAGCGTCAAACGTGGAGGTGGCGGAAAGATCGCTTAAGGAGTTGGACTACGTCAGGGGATTTAAGGTCGAAGGGAACAAGCTAGTGATCAGGCTCAGCGAGGATAGGAGGGAGGAGCTCTTGCATTACTTGGTGACTTCGGGCGTAGGGATTAGGTCGTTTTACCTCGACCAGGAACTAGAGGAGGCCTATATAACGGCCCTAAAGGAGGCTGAGAAGGTTGATAGAGAAAATAGTAACCTATGAAATAAAGAGGGCAGTGGCGAGGAAGAAGGTCATCACTATAATAGGGATAACGTTGCTCTTTGAAGTAGGGGTTTACGTTGCCCTCTCGCAAGTGAAGACTCCCAGAATAGAGACAATCCTAGGGCCTATATCCTCGTTGTTATGGTTAGTTGGAGTCCTTTTGCCCCAGAGTCTGTTACTGCATTTTATTACGATTTCAATTTCCTCTGGAGCCCTATCCGAGGAGTACGAACAGGGTACTGTGGACTTCTTCCTCACTAAGCCGATAACGAGGTTGCAGTTCCTCACGGGAAAGTACTTGGGAGGTTTTCTTCTAGTTACGTTAGTGTACGCCTTTATGGTCTTTCTCTCCTTGATGCTCTCAGAGTTGCTTTTCGGATCCCAGATAGACCTAGGATACTTGCCAGCGCTCTTCCTGTCGGTAGAGTTCTCCTCCCTTACGTTCTTCTCCATAGCATTCATGATAGGCGAGGTCTTAAGGAGGAGCAGTCTAGCCTTTCTAATATCTAGCACCGTCCTAATAGGTTCAATACTTATAGGGACAGTTCTGGAGTTCGTGAGCAGGCTGACTGGGTCTTCCATTTTCACGTCTATAGCAATAGCCCTCCCTGCCTGGGGTGCAGTGGAGCTCCCCTACATATACGCCCAAGGCATACCTAACGCATCGCTTATAGTTCAGGCTTTGGAGATCTTTCCCGCGATCTCTGGCACGGAGATAGAGGCTATAGCCTACGTTGTACTATACTCGGGGGTGTCGACAGTGTTAGCCTTTGTGAGTTTCCTAAATAGGGACATTCCTAAGAGGGTAAGCTAAAAGCGTTTAAACGCTTGTTTTTAATTTCTCCGTTAAAGGTTGTTTATGGAGACTCAAGTACCTAAGGGACAGAAGTATATAAAGAAGTTCATATATTACGCCGCCCTTGGAGTGCCAGAAGTAGACATAACCAAGTACAGACTTACTGTCACGGGGTTAGTGGAAAATAAGCTGGAGTTCAGCTACGAGGAGCTACTCAAGATGATAGATGTTGACTACGTTAGGGACTTTCATTGCGTGACTGGCTGGAGCGTAAAGGACGTAAGGTGGGAAGGTATCAAAATAAGGAGGCTGGCCGATATGGCAAAGGTGAAGGAAAACGCTAAGTGGGCAGTCTTTTACAGCTTAGATGGTTATACTTCTGTAGTTCCGGTGGAGGATGTGTTACACGAGGACGCCATTATCGCCTTGAGGATGAATGGAAAGCCCCTAACCTTAGAGTCAGGATTCCCAGCCAGACCTTTTATACCTCACTTGTATGGGTGGAAGAGCGCGAAGTGGTTAACGGAGATAGAGTTCGTGGACAAGTACGTGGACGGTTTTTGGGAAGAGAGAGGTTATCACGAGAGGGGCAACGTCTGGGAAGAGGAGAGATTTAAGGGAAATAGCGGGAGGCACACCCCCAAGAGGCCCATACTTTAAATGGAACCTACGCACTCACTAACCCTTATCGCTATGCTTCTTATCTCTTCAGGCGGAAGGGCTGGGACGAAAACTCTCCAGCTCTCGTCATTAAGGGACGGAGAGGATAAGATGGCTTGCAGTAGATCTTTACACTCCTTTGAAATTTCCTTGGTCTTTAGGTCGCCCACTCTATCGGACACGTATTCCTTTATGACCAACATTGCCATCAGCGGTTTTCCAATCTCGGCTAGCCTTATTGCGTACCAGAGGGAATCGTCCATGCTATCTAATTTCTGCTCATGCGATTAAATCTTTTATTAAGACTCCCCCTGTCTCGGATTTGCGAGGTGTGAGAGCAAGATAGCGTTATAATAGCAGGAGGACATGTAGAGGTTGATGCGAGGGCAGTCTTAAACCCAGAAGCTTCTGTACATATTCATGCTGATGTAATCTTTATAAAAACAAAATAACAAGTTATTAATATGAGAATTAAATCAATAATCGCCGAAAAGGACACGGTAGAGTTCTGTTACGAGGGTTCATCAGTTAAGATTTTAGTAATGGACAAAGAGTTAAGGATATTCGAGGAAATAGGTTACGAGGTAGCTACAGGGCCAATTTACTCCAAGATTCAGCTTGCAGTTAGAGGGGGCAATGTATACGTGATAAGTCCATTTGGAGAGAACGAGGTAAAGGATCCCAGCAACATCCTAAAGGGCATAATGCAGCTCGCCGAGTTAGTGAAGGAAAAGCACAAGGGGCTTTACGAAAAAATACAACGCGTCATCGGCACTGTACCTACTTAATCTCTCCCATTCTCTTTACGTTTCCTTCGTAATCTTCGAAGATCACTTCCCCGTTTTCCTTGAGTACTATGTAGCCGGTCTTTCCTTCGCATTTATAGGGAAAAGCCAATAGCCCAGAGGTTTTAGTTGACGTAACTGCATAAATAGGGTAAAGACTGTCGTCCATGTTTAGTGCAACACAGTTAGGTACCACTTTGAACAAAAGGTTGAGGACGTCGTTCAAAAGGCTCTCGTACTCTTCGCCTACCTCCTTCAGCCTTCTTACTCTCTCCACAACTTAAGATAGCCTAGCGGGCTTTAATATGTAATCGTAACCGCCCTTCTCCTCCTCACTCCGAGTAGCAGAAGCAAGAACATGGAGACCAACGTAATGGTTGAAGCTAACACTTTCACGTCTATGGAGCTGACCACTGGCACGAAAACACCTCCAACAGCAGCTGCGTTCAGCGCTATTCCCATATTCCTGGCATTTGCTCCGTAAAGTTCAGCTACCCTAGGAGCCACTGAGTTTATTCCTAGGCCGAAAGCGTTGAATGGAACCAACGCCAGTGGGCTGTCAGTAAGGAAAAAGGTCGCTCCAGAGACTGCAGCGATAACAGCAGAAGTGGTTAACGCCCTAGTCTCCCCAAAGACCCTCGACAATGCGGGAATCAAGAAGTACATGGGTATTGACGCGACGTAACCTACTACTAGCCAGACTATTCCACCTTCCCTCTCTAGCAACGAGGGCGCTAGCTGTAGCACGAAGGCAGGCTCAAATGAGAGAAAGAACACAAGAACTGCTGCAAATGACGGCATTTCCAACTTCAACGCGGGAGTTGTCCCCTCAAAAGCCTCTACCTTCCTATAGAGCAAAGAAAGCGGAAAAGTGACTGCTCCAGACAAGGTTGCAAGGTAAAAGTTAGCCATAGAAGTATACGCTAGGGCTCCCATGATCCAACCTACTGCCCATCCGCTAAGGGTTGACGCTTGGATCAGCCTATTTCCTGATCTCACTGCCTGCTCCATAGCGAGAGACGTTGCTAGTCCGAACGAGACTCCAACTAGAAACCTAACGAGTATAAGCAAGATAACGTTGTAGGTCAGCGCACTTGACAGCGCTAGGAAACCAAGGGAAGTAAATGAGGCTAAGTACGTCAGCTTGGAGCCCAGGAGCGCTATAACCCTCTGGTACGCTATCGCTCCCACTATCCTACCACCAAAGGGTATTGACACCACGAGGAAGGAAAGCCACGTGGGCAGGCGTAAGGAGGACACGAAAAACGCGGGCGTAACCAGAACGTAAGTTGGAACAGTGTAAGCAAGGAAGGAAGTGATGTAGTTTCCCCTGAAAGTCCTCGTAACGGATTCACCGATTATCGAATTCTTCAATATATTTTTAAATTTTAGGCCTGTAGTATATAAGTATACTTAGAAAAGTATAAATTTACCATTAATGATAGAAGAATGACAAACCTCGCCTTTTAAGGCGGGGAAGGGGTCAGATTTGTCATCACTTTAGTTAAGTTCGATTTTAAGTAAGTTTAATAAATAGTAGTATAACTGTCTCCTATGAGCAATAGGGCAAACTACTTGGGCTCTTACGTCTCTTGGCTCATGGACTCGTACGATCTAGGTGCAGTAGTGATAACTGCAACGGTCTTGGAAAAGCTATTCTACCCTACCTTAGGTCTCGTAGGTTCTGTATTACCTATAGTCTTCACCGTAGTCACTAGACCTCTAGGAGGCTTTCTATTGGGCTACTTGTCTGACCTCTACGGCAGGAAGAGGACTTTGATCTTTACTGTCTTGGGCTACTCATTGGCAATTGGGCTAACCGGCTTGCTTCCCACGTACTATCAAATAGGAGTGCTAGCCCCGGTTCTGCTTTCTATACTAAGGATGGTACAAGGGATCTTCATAGGTGGAGACGTTTCGTCTAGCTTTACCCTAGCAATGGAAAGCGTGAGGAAGTGGAGGGGCTTAGCGTCTGGGGTAATGCAGTCTGGGACGCTGGTTGGTTTTGTTATAGTTGATCTGCTGTTTAGCTACCTTTCCCTCCAACCCGGTTTCATTGAAGTAGGATGGAGGATTATTTTCCTACTTGGCGCGATCCCCGCAGCTCTAGCGTTAATAATAAGGTATAAGATGACGGAGTCCAAGGTCTATTTGGAGTCTGAGAAATTACCTCCGCTTAAGGGGCTAAAGCCCGTTCTGCAAACCATTGTAGTAATGATAGGCTTTTGGGTAATGATATACGCGGGCCCCCAGTTCGTTCCAGTCTTCCTAGGCTCAGTGTTGAAGCTAAAGCCCTCGGTATACGGAGAGTTAGCGCTCTTTATGAACTTGATAGGCATTCCAGCAATGACGATCTCTGGGGTTATTTCAGACTTCATAGGCAGGAGAACTATGGCGTTAATAGGCATAGGAGTGGCGTTGGCAACTGCGTGGAGCTTCTACTTCTTTGCTATTCATGACCTCTTATTGTCGATTCTTGTCTTTGGCTTTGGAATGAACCTCCCCTCAGCTATAACGCCTGCGTATCTAGCTGAAAGGTTCAAAACGTTTAGTAGAGCAACTGGTGTGGGGTTCTCTTACAACGGCGCGTTCATAGTTGCTGGCTTTACTTCTCTCGTAATCTCGCTCCTCTCCAGATATGCGCCAACAAACGCTGTGGCGTTCTCAGTCCTAGCTTTTGGTTCGGTACTGTCAGTTATAGGTCTTTTAGCAGGCCCAGAGACAATAAAGCAGAGCGAGCTAAAAGTCAGTTAGTTTTTACAAAATTTAATAGAATAAGAAAAAACCTAGAAAAGTTTTTTTAACTTTAACAAAAGTATGTATTTGAGGACAAATGTCCGGAAAAGAGTTACTTAATCCAGGCAATAGCACTAGGCTAGAATACTTGTGGCCAGTTAGGTTCGCTGTAGGCTGGATGTATTTAGATGGAGGACTAAGGAAGGCAGTCTTGAAGCCAGCAAAGCTTGATCCCAATTCCTCCTCTTTCGTTGGAGGGAAACTAGTCAACTTCCTACCACACGCAGGCCCATTTAAACCCTTCCTGCTGATGACCTTAGAAAACAAATCCCTAGACGTCACGTTCTTAACGGTCTTTAGCTATATAGAGCTACTAGTAGGTCTATTCCTCGTGATAGGCCTATTGAGCAGGTTAGCGTCCCTCGGAGCTCTAGCTATGGCAGTTGGTTTTGCACCTGCCTACTGGCTGGGTTCCACTTGCGAAGATGAATGGCAAATAGGTGCTCTACTCACTGCGGGCTCAATAACCCTAATGCTGGCCGCGCCAGGAAGGGTACTAGGTCTCGATTACTTCCTTTACAAGAAGTTCGGAGATAGACCCTTGGCCAAGAACGTGCCAATACTGAAGTGGATTAAGCTGTGGTGACATTAATGGATAGAGTGACTATCGTTGCAATAGTGTTTTCAATCCTTGTAGCAGGGTGGATTCTGGGAACTGGTCAGTGGGCTTACGGAAACGTTGTAGGTACTTTGGTGAATAACTCAAAGCTACCTAAACTTCAAATTACGTATGCCAAGATGACCTCGACAGGCAATGGCACTGAGCTAATACTGAACATAACCGACGTAGATGGACCAGACGCGTATCCTGCCTCCGGCACAATGCTGATAATAAGCAACTCTACGTATACGTTAGTCTTGAATTCCAGCCAAGTAGCTCACGATACTGTTAAGATCATACAAGCCCCTTGGAACGAGAACAAGAAGGACTCCGTGAACTGGTATTCCGGTTTTGTGATAGTGTTAGGCAGTGAGGCCCAGTTCCACCTAATAATCCCAGTGCACCTCAGTCCGGGCACATATAAATTAACAATAGTGACGCCTGCAGTTTCCCAGTCTAGGTGGGCTACTGCAAGCGTGACTTTAAGCTAAGGGATAAAACTCTTTTTTTGGGATTAAAATGAGGAGACACGTTCTAAGCGTCGTCGTTTTAATCTTAGTTGTTTTCTTCATAATTTCCTTCTCGCTTTGGAGCCCCATCGTTTCCATCTTTTACCCAGTGCCGCTAGAACACCTTGTGAAGGTGTCTGGAAAGGACTTTGACAATGGCTCAGTTGCCGTCTATTTTATAACGTGGTATGGATGTCCCTACGGCGCAACAGTTTCTTGGCCCCTCTATGTGTTCCTGGAGAAGTTCGGAAACGTCACTGTAGAGCCCCACTACAGTATGGTCGAGGGGGATATAGGCTCCCCAGTCCCAGGTTTACTGTTCTTAAATTACTCGTCAAAGCTGATCTCCTTTCACGTCCTTTACCTTTACAACCAGTACCTTAATGCCACTCCTAATGGGACGAGAATAGATAACTTGGTAACGTATGGTCTTGGTGTAATAAAACAGGAGGAACCACCTTGGGTGTACTCGCTAATTAAGGAATACGAAGTAGACCTACCTCTTGTGTCTCCCTGGACCAACGTCGTTAACTCCGGTAACCCTCCGCACGTGGCTACTGCCTTAATTATAACCTCACCAAAAGGTACCTTCATGCTCATAGGCTATCCCTCAACGCTTTCCCCTCAAGATGTTCTTAGCATATCCTCCAACGCCACTTACTTGCTTGCGCTCGTAAACTCGGGTAAGGTCCCCCCTCAGATACTCTCCTTCTCTGAACAGCTTGTCCAAGACGTTTAGGTTTTCCTCAAAAAGTAGAAAAGGGACCTAACGGAATATTCTTATGCTCAAGAGAACTCTTGAAGTTGCCTTTAAGCTTCTTCCGAGAATACTCATGTTAAGACATTACAGAGACCTTTACCTTAAAGGTAAGGAAATTGACGAGAAAGATGTGGAGGAAGAGGCAGAAAAAATGCTTAATGCGCTGATTTCCCTAGGTCCCACTTTTATTAAGATAGGCCAGATGCTCTCAGTACACTCAGATGTGTTGCCTGAGGGATACCTTAAGGTCCTCTCGAGGCTCCAAGATCAAGTTCCGCCCTCCCCTTGGGACAGCGTAAAGCAAATTATTGACGAGGATTTGGGAGAGAGAGCAAAGGAGCTGGAAATAAACCCTGTGCCCCTTTCCTCTGCTAGCATAGGGCAGGTCTACTTAGCCAAATACAAGGGAAAGGACGTCGTTGTGAAGGTGAACCGACCGAGGATAAGGGAAACAGTAGAGGAGGACATCCAAGTTATAAAGAGACTGATGCCATTTCTTAAGTTCCTATTTGACGAGTCCTTTTACGAGAGCTTCAAGGCCATAGTCAACGACTTTTCCTCCAGGATATTCGAGGAGATGGACTTCACAAAGGAGGAGTTTTACATGAGAAAGATAGCCGAGGAGCTCAGCGCGTTCCCTGACGTTATAGTGCCAAAGCCCTACTTCTCGACTAAGAGGGTGTTGGTTATGGAATACGTCAAGGGATATAAGGTTATAAGCGAGGAGGCCAAGAAAATTGTGGAGCCAAGCTACCTTGCGTACAAGGTTTTCAAGGTTTTCATGGTTATGTTGTTAGAGAAGGAGTACTTCCATGCAGATCCCCATCCAGGGAACGTAGCAGTGGACGAAAAGGGAAACTTAATCATTTACGACTTCGGTATGGTCGGGAGGATGGATAAGGACACTAGGAACAAGTTAATTAGGGCGTATGCTTCTCTAGTTAGGCTAGACGGCATAGGGCTAGTTAAAGTCTTGGAGGAGTTGGGCGCAGTTCAGCCGGAAGCAGATAGAGAGCTGTTGGCAAAGGGGATAGAGATTTTCTTGAGCGGCTTTAGTGGCGTAACGCCGGAGACGTTAGAAGTCGAGCAGTTCTTGAACGCGGCCAACGAGGTATTTTACAGGTTCCCTTTGAGATTGCCCCAGAAGTTGGTGCTATCCATAAGGATGACGTCTACGTTGGGAGGGACTTGTCTGCAGATAGATCCAGAGTTTAAATTCTTCGAAAAACTAGTGGAGCTCATAGAAGAACAAGGGCTAGAGCTCCCTGCCATGGTGGACGAGATCAGGGACACATTTTCCTCAGCTCTGAGGAAGTTTAGGTTGTCTCTGCTGGAGAAACCCATAGTCACTAAGAAGGAGAAGGTAGATAAAATACCCATTGTATTCGTTATTATAGCTTTGATTATATACTTGGTACTTAAACAGCCGGTTCCCTCTATATTAGTAGCAATACTGGGGCTCGCATTAAAAAGGTGATTTTACTCAATCTTAATGGTTACAGTGCCCTCAATTGGTAACCTAAGCGTAAGAACGCCGTTCTCGTACTTGCCTGTTATCTCTCCGCCTTTCTTGGCAGTTATTGGGAGCCTTATTACCTTATACACTTTCTTGGGACGCTGGCTTATGTACCTCTTTCCAGCCTCGCTTATTTCCCTCTCCGCCTCTATGACTAGCTCGTTCTGTGGCGTTATCCTCGCCTTAATGTTCTCCTTATTGAAACCAGGCATGTCCGCTACGATTACGAGGTACCCTCCTTCCTCGTAGACGTCAACAGGGGGATAAGTGGCCTCGTAAAACCCCCTGCTCAGCTCTTCTGCCCTCTTTATCAACTCGTTTTTAATGGCCGAGGTTATGCTCACTCCTGGCTCACCTCCTCCTTAAAAGGAACTTGAAAATTCTATATAGCAAATACCATCTAAGTAGTCTCATAAAGATAAAGTGTCATCCTTCATTAATATACTTTTTTATTATAGATGATGTCTTTTCCTCATCTATGAGAGCGTTGTTTTTCAACGAGAACGGTATAGATAACCTAAAGTACGGAGAACTCCCGGAGCCGTCCTTAACCGAGGGCGAGGTCCTAATTAGAGTCGTAAAGGCTGGGGTTACCCAGTTGGATTACATGACAGTAAGCTCAATGAAGGTCAGCCCTCTACCCCACGTCCCGGGCTCAGAGTTCGCCGGAATAGTGGAGGAAGTGAAAGGAAAAGCTAGCGTAAACCCAGGGGATAAGGTGGCAGTGTACACTAGGACTTTCGACGGAACTTGTAGCTTCTGCAGGGAGGGAAAGGAGATGCTATGTACATCGGGGAAGAGGATAGGGATTGACGAGAACGGCGGTTACGCGGAGTACGTAAAGGTACCGTCAAACTTGGTGGTAAAGGCTGACCTCCACTGGGACTTAATGGCGTCCTTGTCCATTTCCGCCCTGGCCCCTTACCACGCGCTCAAAGAGGCCAGAGTTGGAAAAGGAGCGACAGTAGTAGTTTTTGGAGCGTCGGGGAGCACTGGGATTTTTGCCACTCAGTTAGCGGAGATCATGGGGGCCACGGTAGTGGCAGTAACAGACCACGACTTCAAGATCTCAAGGCACACAGTTTCCTATTCGCAGGCTGAGGACTACGTGAGGGCTCTCACAGATGGGGAAATGGCAGACGTCGTCGTGAACCCCCTTGGCGCAAAGTACTGGGATCTTGGTGTGAGGCTGTTAAGGAAGTCTGGAAGGATGGTGTTTTTCGGCACTCTTACTGGGAGTAAGGTCACCTTAGATCTAAGCTCTGCTTACTTGTCCCACGTGAGCTTCATAGGTACATTTAGGGGCTCTTTCCAAGAGTTTAAGGAACTGGCGGAGCTTTGTCGGAAATGCAAGCCGTACACGTGGAGAGAGTTCTCGCTGGAAGAGGGAAAGGATGCTCTCCTCGCGTTAAAGTCGCCAGAGAGAAAAGGAAGGATTATGCTTAAGGTTACTTAAGCTCCTTTTCCAACTCCTTTTCCACTTCTTCAAAGAACTTGATGACCTCCTCCTCGTTCACCCTCTTAAGGATCGATGTGAGGGCCTTCTTGTACTCTTCCCTAGTGCTGTCCAACACTTTTTTCCCTTCTTCAGTTATCGATATCCTAACGTACCTTTTGTCCTCCTCCTGTTTTTCCTTAGTCACCAGCCCTTTCTTTTCAAGCTTTTCCACAAGCTCAGTTACTGTCGATTTCCCTATTCCTATCTGCTCCGCTATTTCCGTTACGTTCTTGGGGCCAATGAAAACTTGGAACAGTACTTGGATTTCGGTGTAGCTATAACCGTGCTTTTCAGACTCTCTTTGGAGTAACCTCTTCAGGTTTCTGAACCCTTTCAGTATTTTTTCCCAGTTCTCCAAGATTTTCAGCCCTTCTCCCTGATCTTACTAAAGAGAGGATGCCAGAGATAATAAGTATGACTATGGAGATGAGGACGATCTCCTTAAAGGACGATGCAAAGGCTGGAGCAATGGCGAGGGAGAAGAACTGCGGACTAGATATTTCTTGGGCAAGGGAAGGTGGTAGGTGAGAGGCTAAGGGGGACAAGGGATCGTAGCCTAAGAGAGCTGAGAAGAGGGCAACGCTAGCGGGTATATTTGGCACAGCAGTTATGCCTGCTGAGCTTAGGGCAGAGGACAGGGCAGAAGGCAAGGCAGACGCCATCCCAGAGATTACTATCACGAAGTAGAGGGCAACGCTTGCAGTGGAAGCAGTGTTGCCTAGTGCTGCCCTCATTCCAGATGCAGCCCCTCTAAAGCTGGGAGGAACGGAGCTCATTATGTCTGCTAGGTTTGGCGAGTTAAAGAGCCCAAGACCAGCGCCTATGACAAAGATGCTAACCGCGAAGTCGAAGTAATTGAAGTTGTACGGAAGGAAGTAAAGGAATGCGAAGCCAATGGCTGAAAGGAAGAGGCCCCCAGAGGTAAAGTACTTAGAGCCATACCTGTCTGCTAAGTATCCACCAAGCGTCCCGAATATAGCAAAGCCAACTAGGTTTGGTATCAAGTAGATTCCGGCCCAGAAGGGCACAGAGGAAAAGGAGTAGCCATGTAGCGGTAGCCATATCGCCTCCAACAGTAGGATGAACATTATCGTAATCCCCTGTCTCACTAGCGACGACGTTATGTTGGTCAAGTTGGCTATGGAGAAGTCCCTTATTCTAAAAAGAGAAAGGTTGAACATAGGGTCTTTGACCCTTCTCTCGACGAACACAAAGGCTATTAGCATTATTAAGGAAGTAGGAAGACCTATCCAGAATATTGGGTTTCCAAAGCCTAGCTGGGAATTACCATAAGGTATGAGGGCATAAGAGACTGCTATTAAGAGCAGGGTTATGAAACCAGTGAAGAGCAAGTTGCCTGCAAGATCTATCCTTCCCTTTCTCTTCTCCCCTATATCCTTTAAGGTCTTGTATGCCCAAACTGCGGCAAAAGCTCCTATAGGTACGTTTACTAGGAAGATAAGCCTCCAGTTTATGGCGGAAAGCACTCCTCCCAGTATGAGCCCAGCTATTCCTCCCACTAGTCCTGCAACTTGGTTTAGTCCTAGGGCCCTACCCAGTTCTTGCCTAGGGAAGTAGTCTGCAAGTATAGCAGCGCTGTTGACCATGAGAAATCCACCACCGACTCCCTGTAGGATTCTGAACACGATTAGCTGGAGCACGCCTGCTGTCCCCTTGGCCGAGACTGAGGAAAGAAGCAAGGAAGCCACTGTGAAGATCACTAGACCAATGACGTAAAGCCTTGCCCTTCCATACGCGTCTGAGATCCTCCCTAAGGTGACGGTGAATGAGGAGGTTATTATCATGTAACCTAGTATCAGCCACAGCAAGTAAGCCACCGCGCCAGCGTTTGTGGGGTTAAAGTCCAGCCCCTGAAATATAGCTGGCAACGAGATAATTATCATATTGTAGTTGGCGAAAGCCATGAAAATTGCTATGGTAGTATTAGTAAGGGCTATCCACTTTCTGTCCATGGGATATTTCGTAACAGAACGCGTTTATAAACTTTCTTTACGATCCTACATTATAAATAATGACATTAAACAAAAAATTTGAATTAATCTAGAAATTAAGGCCAAAGGAGTTTTTCAATGACAGAAAGGCAGATGCCTTTTAGGTTTAAGAGCACAGAATGCAAAGTTTAAATGTTCAGTATCGAAATTTTTGAATAAATATGATAGAGACGCTGGAATTAACCAAAGTGTACTCATTGAAGGGTAAGGAAGTAGTAGCCTTGTCCTCTGTCACCTTCTCTACTAAGGGAGGCATAACTGCCATTGTAGGGCATAACGGTGCAGGTAAGACAACGCTGATCAAGGTGCTCTCCACGTTGGTTATTCCCACCTCTGGTGACGCGTTCGTGGAGGGCTACAGCGTTACCAGGGACGAAAAGAAGGTGAGGGAGTTGATAGGCCTAGTTAGCGTGAGCGAGAGGCAGTTCTACTATAGGCTGTCCGCCATGGACAACTTGCTCTTCTTCTCCTCTCTTCAAGGGCTCTCCTTGAGGGAAGCGAGGTCGAGGGTAAGGGAACTCCTGGAAATGCTGGGCCTTAGGGAGTGGGAAAACGTGCCTTACATGAAGTTCAGCACTGGAATGCAGAGGAAACTTGCTCTGGCGAGGGCCCTAATAACCGACCCTCCTGTGCTACTCTTAGACGAGCCTACCCTTGGCCTAGACCCAATTTCTGCCAGGGAGTTCAGGAACTTGCTAAAGGGACTAAGGGGGAAAACTGTGCTCTTCTCATCTCACTACTTAAAGGAGGTGGAGGAGCTAGCGGATAAAGTAGTATTACTGAAGAGGGGGAGGAAAGTCGGGGAAGGAACGCCAGAGGAACTCAAAGCCAAGCTAGGCAGGATGGTGGAGGTTAGGGTAAAGAGCGTGCCTAGGGGAATGGAAAGGTTTGTGGTGGTAGATCACGGAGGAGTATCTGTCCTTAGGTTACCAGAAAAGGAAGTGGACAAGGTAGAGGGCTTCGAGGAGTTAAGGGTAGTGGAGCCGACACTAGAGGACGTTTACGCCTACTTTGTGGGGGAGGAACAGGACACCGCAAGGATGGAGAGGGTGAGGAGAAGGTGGATGCCAAGGGACTAATGAGTGCGTTGTCGAAGCTTTACGCTTTCCTCTACTTGAGGGGACTTAAAGTATGGCTCTCCTATAGGACTCAAGTTATCCTTACAGTGCTTTCGTGGACCCTCCCGGTGTTTACCTATTACTTTGTGGGCACTTCCCTTGGGAACAGCTTCGTGGAAGACATAGGCGTCAAGGACTACACAAGCTTTTTCGTTATAGGTCTCGCCTTCCAGGGCTACGTGTCTTCTGTGATAACCACTGTAAGCCAGAGGATCAGGAACGAGCAACTGTACGGCACTATAGAGTATTACGTCCTGTCGAGGTCAGGGGTAACCTCATTCCTCTTCTACTCTTCGCTTTGGGGATTTACGGTAAACACGGTAAACGCGGTGATAATACTCCTTGTGGGCTTGGGCTTGGGGGTTAGGTACAACGTTAACGTTCTCCCCTCCTTAGCAATAGTAGCGATGCTACTGCTCTCAACGCTAGGCCTCGCGTTTTTGTCAGGGGCCTTTACGATGGTAATAAAACAGGGCAACCCAATATCGTTCTTTTTCTCCACGTTTACTACCTTAACTACTGGAGTTGTGTTCCCTGTAACTGTGCTTCCCCCATTGGTTAGGGACGTGAGTTTTGCTCTACCCCTTACGTGGGCCCTCGATGGCCTTAGGCTCACGATGCTAAATGGCTATTCCTTGACGCAAGTTGCCCCCATACTAGAGGTTTTAGCGCTATTTGATATAGTGCTAGTTCCCCTAGGGATATGGGCCTTTAAATACGCGTTCAAAATAGCTAGAGTTAAGGGCACCCTAGGAGAGTATTAAGTGAAGTAGCCCTTTTTTGACCTATCGCAACATACTACCCTCAAAGGGACTAGGCTATCGAGACTTATCGTTAGGCTTCCTTAAAGCTTTAGCCTCTCTCAAACTCTTTGTTAAGGAACTCTTCCACTGGTATTTCGTATATCGTCATTTCGCCCTTTCCACCTAACGTAAGCATTCTAGACAGTGCCTCCTCTCCATAATACTTATGCCCTTCTAGTTCTAGTCTAGCATTTTCTATCTTATCGTCACTAATAATTGCTTTGAATTTAAAGTTATCACCCTTTATTATCATTAATCCAAATTTAATATCTGGGAGCGATTTCATATTCTCTATTATCTCTGTCGTGGAACCGGTTACCCTTTTCACTTGATTAAGCGTAAAGTCCACTTCTGGGTTAATGGACCTTAGGTGGGGAACCAAGTGTTTATCTACTACGTGTTCCGAGACGTTCCCTAAGGAGCTCCCAAAGAGTTTTTGCAGGATGCTGTGCTTGAACTCTGTTATTGCCAACACCCTTACCTTTGTCACCTCGTCCTTTTGCGTCAAGTAGAAGGACACCTCAAGACTCATCTTACCGTCGTCGCTTTCTCCCTTGTACGAGATGGAGTTTGGGGAGATCTCTGGACCTATCATGGTCCCTCTAATGCTGTTTAGTTTACCCTTGTTGTCTTCAAAAACGAATACCGCTCTGAACTTGTTGATTGGGGCGATTGCGTCCCTTCAGGGACGAAGTTTCCCTTTTCCTTGTCAAACACCGTGTAAAACACCAAATGCCCCGTAATTCCCGCGAACCTATATGGGTCGGCAAGTATAGAGACTAAGGAGGACTTGCTTCTCTTTACAGAAATTTCCTGAGAGTAACTTTCCATGGTTTATTAAAATTATCTGATATATATTAACTTTTCTATAAAAACCCTGCGAGAGTTTACATTCTAATGATAAATTTGCCTATATTTAACAACAATTACATACCGTGTGGCTCCCTACGCTTTCCTTCCCTACAACTTCTCACTGACCGCTTGCACGTAAACTTCCGTAAAGAGTTTTATACTAAATGTGGTAACTGCTCACTACAGTGTCGAGAGACAAGTACATTGTTATTGGTCTTATTGTCATGTTATTTAACTCCCTGTATCAGTACTCTTGGAACGCCCTAGAACCTCTAATCCAGGAAGTCCTTAAGAGCGGAATAGTCCACGTTGAGGTGGCCTTCTCCCTGTTTACCTTGTTCTCAACTACCTTCCAGATAGTTGGAGGCCACATAGCCGACTCAAGGGGACCGAAGAAAATCGGCTTAGTATCTTCCATTTTATCGTCATTAGGATTTCTAGGTTCATCTTATTCTACTTCAATACTTTGGTTCTATTTCTTTTGGTCTATTGGGAGTATAGGAGAGGGAATTCTTTATGGTATTGCTTCTAATTTAGCTATAAAATGGTATAAAGAGAGGAGAGGACTAGCAACAGGTATAGTATCACTAGGTTTCGGTTTAGGTGCAACTATTGCGAATCCCTTGATATTAAAGGCGAATAGCTTTAGGGAGGTGGGGTTAGCCATAGGGCTAGTTGAGTTGGCGATCCTGCCTGTTCTCCTTTACCTGTCTGACTACCCATCAAGGGACGTCTACGGGATGAGGGTTAGGGAGGTGCTGTCAAGAAAGGACTGGTGGCTTATCTACTTTTCCTTCGTGCTCTCCTCCGTTCCCCTACTCGTGGTCTCCTCTTCCCTAACTGCAATAGGAAAGGGTCTGCCATTCAACGATCTAGCCCTCCTGATAACCATATTTCCGCTGTTGAGCGGGGCGAGCAGGCCTATCTTAGGGCTAGTCTCAGACAAGATAGGGAGAGTTAAGGCGTCCTTACTTACCAACACAGCAATCCTCCTTGGATCGTCGTTACTCTTCGTCGGCGCTACGCCAGTAGCGGTGGTGCTAATAGGATTCTTTGGAGGTAGCCTCATCACTCTTTACTTTTCCTTGATAGGCGACTTTTTTGGCACTAGGTTCTCTACGTCTAACAATGCAGTCCTCTACACGGGAAAGGCCATCTCCGGTGTCCTAGGTAGCGTATTCTTCAGTTATCTCTTAACTGTCTCGATCGGAGTAGCAGGCTTGTACGTAACAGTCTCCTCGTTAATAGGTACAATGTTCTTAGTACTTTTCACATTAAGGAGGACGGGAAGCGGTATGTCCAAGAGTCATCGAGAGAAATATGAAAATATTTAAATATTTCTGGTTATACATTTATTCAATGTCTGAGTCGTTATTAAAGCCAGGCACAACGCCGTGGGAGATAGTTGTTGGGTATTTTGTGGTTGCTGCCGCAGTAGCGGGGCTCATCCTCTGGAAAGCTAGGCCTAAGTTCACCACGCTAGATCTGGTTTACGTTGCCATAGGAGGGGCTATGACGGCAGTTGCCGATCACGTTGTTGGAGACGCGATATTTCTTCCTTCGCCAATATACCCCTTAGTCAACCCGCCAGTCTGGTTTAGGATCATCGTCTTCTTTATTACAGTAGGTCTAGTGAGGAAAGTTGGGGCGGGGATGTTTGGTATGGCGGTATTTGACCTTGTTGGAGACCTACTTCACTTCGGCTTTGGAGGAGAGCCCTTGTGGTTGTTCGAGGACGTGCTGACCTACGGGTTTATGGTCGACTTAACCATTTTTCTGACTAAGGGAAAGATCTTCGGGATCGGCTCTAAAGGAAGTAATTACGCTATGGCCCTAATCGAAGGCCTTTTACTGGGCTTCGCGTTTACCTTCGTGCACCCGTTCTTCACGTACGGGTTCTTTGCCCCCTTAATATTTGGTTTTGTGCCAGACCAAGCAAGGATCTTGTACTTGTTTATAAGTTACTTACCAGGAGACTTGATTATAGGGGCAATCTCTGGAGTAATATCATTAAGGGTTGCAAAAACAGTTGCTATATAAAATAAAATAAAAAATAAAAAGAAAGGGATGAAGGAGTAAACTTAGAAGTCTTCTTGTGGTCTTGCTAACGAGGCTGAAAAAGATAAGCCAGAGATGGTAAGCAACAGAACTCCAAGGTATAATGGCACTTCGGGGGCGTGTGCGAAGTAGGCTATTTGTCCAAAGATGGAGGTCAATATTAGAAAGGCTCCTACTATTCCTACTATGCCACAACTGCAAATCCTAAGTATTCTCATTTTTACCACAAGATAATAATGGAGCGAAAATTTAAAAATTTAACTATTTTTCGAAAATAACATTTCTAGATGAACTTTAATCTTATCTCCTGAAGGTAGTGATAGAAGTGTATTCCAAGGCCAAGAGTACGTAAAAAATTTTAACAACGGAATGTCACGATTGTAAGAGCCATGCTCTTGGACACGCTTATAGCCCTCCCAGTTCTATTGGACCTAGGTCTGCTGTACCAGATCTGGAAGGAGAGGGACTTCTTCAAGAACTTTGGTTCCTTTCATGCTTTTGCGTCGGTGATCGTCCCGGTAAAAGGAATAGACAACGGTTTAGAGGATAACGTGAAGTCCTTACTCTCGCAGGAATACCCAGACCCCTACGAAGTTATATACGTGGTAGAAGAAGATGACCCTGTTCAGGAAGTCCTAAAGAAGTTCAACGTTAAGGTTGTGAAGGCGGAGGACTTATGTGACAAGTGCAGCGGAAAGATAAGGGCACAGCTTACTGGATTGAAGTACGCCAAAGGAAACGTTATTGTATTTGCCGACTCAGACACGCGATTCCACAGGAATTGGCTAAGGGAACTAGTAGCGCCCCTTGGAGCTTACATGGCTTCAACTACCTTTTCCATAGCGAAGCCCGCTAGGCTAACCCTAAACAACGTGTTGAGGGCTGGGTTCTGGACGTTAGGCTTTGAGTCGCAAGCGTTAGGGGGCACGTTCCTGTGGGGAGGGTCAATGGCGTTCAAGAGGGAGTTCTTCGACGAAGAGGTCATAAAGGAGCTCTCGAGAGAGTGGTGCGACGATTGTACCCTTACTAGGATAGTGAAGAGAAGAGGAGGGAAGATAGCTCTCGTAGGGAGGGCAGAGCCGTTGAACGTTTACGACGAGAAAGACTTGTGGAAGTGGGCAGAGAGGCAGGTAATTACTGTGAGGGTCTACTCTAGGAGAGGGGCAAAAGCCTTCCTGCTGATAGGGGCGTACTTCGTTCTCCTCCTGGCTCTGCTTTTCGTCACATTGAGCCTGGTTTACGTCTCCCCATACTTTCTTTGGATAGTAAAGAACTTGCTCAGGACGAGGAGGAGGGAAGCTTTACTACCCTCAATTGCTTCAGTCCCTGGGGTAGTATTTGCGTGGTTAGTGCTAATAGCTAGCTGGAGGAAGAAGGAAGTAGTCTGGAGGGGAAGGGTCTACCAGATTACCCCCTCCTCGCCTTAAAAGGCGAGGTTTGTTGTTCTTTTATCAACTAGCCGTACTTGCACTTTACCCCTCCCTCTGGGAACTTAAACCTTATGGCGTTAAAAGGGCAGATCACCAGTGCTCCCCAGCACTCTAGGCATCTCTCGTAGTGTACCACTATTCCCTCCATACACAAAGTTTTATATACACAATAAGATTGAGTAACTCAAGTTCTTTTCTGGCGGTTTAAACCATTATTATCTCTCATTGATATAATTAGAGAAGTAATTCTTTTAAAGATCCTCCCAAAACGTACGCTATTGCCCCGGACATTACAATCCACATGGCAATTGCAGTGTTCACTTCCTGGGATATAAGGAAGGGAGAGAACGGGTACGCGGAGTTGGAGTACTGCGGGAACTGGAGGAGGAATACAATGGAGTAAACAGTGTCGGCCGTCATCCAGACTATCAAGAGTCCTAGTTTCTTCATTATTGAAAGGCTACCTGCACATATTCCTGCCAGTACCCCTGAGGCTGTCATAGAGGCGTCATTCATCGCCCTGAAAGTTGGGAAAGCCCCTGCAAGCGCAAAGAAGTAGGGGAGGTGCCAGAGCACTGCGAGAAAAGCTGAGGGCACTATCCACACTGAAGAGCCTCTTATAACCTTCGGGAGGAATAGCACTTATAGCGATTTCCATTATTATGTTCTTCTTGGCCATATTTACCTCCGCTCTGGACTACTTCGCGCCAGAACCTAGGTTGTTCGTCCCGTCCATCCTGCTCTTAATAGGGGTATTCATGGTAGGGCTATCCAAAACTAGGTTCGGCTATAGGCTAGAGTAATTTTGCATTTCCTCTTCATTAAGTAAATATCCTTTTTGATATTATCATTTTCATGACGTTCATAGCTCCCTCAGCTCCAACTAAGTAAGACATTATTCCCCTATAGGCGATCTCAACCAAGGCGCCCTTTGTATAACCATAAGCTCCCATCCACATCATGACCGACTTTATTACGTCAAACGCCGTCTGTGGACCAACCAGCTTGGCCATTGCAGAGTAGGCCGGTATCTGGTCTCTGAACTTTTCCTCGTTGTCCAACATCCACGCTGCCTTGTAGGTTAACAGCCTCGCCATCTCTAGCCTTGTATAAAGTTCTGATGCCTCGAAGGCTATAGCCTGGTGGTCCTTCAGCTTCTTCCCAAAGGCTTCCCTGTCTTTCGCGTAATTTAGTCCCATTTCGAGTATTGCTTCAGCACTACCTATACAAGCTGCTGAAACCAAAACTCTCGCGTGGTTAAAACCATCCATAGCGTAATAGAATCCCTTGTTTTCCTCTCCTATCAAGTTCTTAACTGGGACTTTAACTCCTTGATACCTCATGATACCCGTTGAGATCCCCATCCTGCCCGAGTTGGATATTAGGGACGTTTCAACTCCCTCTAGGTCTGTTGGTACGTATATCATTGAGATCCCTCTATGCCCTTCCGGCGAAGTCCTAACCAGCGTCAAGTGACCTCCTCCCCACTTCTTTGCCTCGCCCACCCCACTAATGTAAGACTTCTCCCCTTCGATTACGTAGTAGTCGCCCTCTTTCCTAGCCAATGTCTTGAGGTTGGCCACGTCGCTCCCGCCAGAAGGCTCAGTAGAGGCTATCCCAAGGAACCAATCACCGGAGACCACCTTTGGCAAGACTTCTTCCCTTATTCCCTTGCCGTATTTGTCCAAGACGTAACCCCAAGAGGCCTCCAAGAGGAACATCACAGCTGTGGCCATGCTGAAATCTGCCCTCGCTACTTCCTCCGCTGCTATCGCAGTTAACGTGAAGCTAGCTTTTTGTCCACCTACGTCTTCTGAGACGGGCATAGCCCACAGCCCAAGTTTGACCATATCCTTTACTAGATCCCTTGGTATACCTTCCTCGTCTATCTTCCTGACAATTGGTCTGACCCTCTTAGAGAGGAAATCCCTTAGCTCCTCCCTGAAGAGGGCCTCTTCCTCTGAGAAGGAAAAGTCCATAAATAATATTGCATTTTGGGGTTAAATTTCCGAGTTTCTTAAGCTCACGCACTCCGAGATTACATACACTTTCGACCTAGTGTCCTGGAGGCAGATCATTGCTGACGCCAATCCCTTTTCTCTTAATATTCTTATCGCCTCCCGAATTGTCCTCTCTGGGAGGCGCGTCTCTCCCTTAATTTCCTTGCGAACTCTGTATCAAAATCTACTTTATAAGGAAAAATTTATAACTTACTATAAAATAGAGGTGCCGTTCTTTGAACCAGTGGTAATACCCAAGGACAAGGTAGGAAAAAGTAGAGGAAGGAGTGCCCCCAGATGAACTTTGTACCCTCATAAGTGAGGTGGCAAAGAGGGGAGTCCTCATAGCTGGGACAACAATAGACGGCAAGGTATCTTACTACAACATTTCCCCTAACAAGAAATGCATAAAGATAACGCTAAAGGACGGTAGAGTGTTCTACGTGAATAGGGACTAAACCTTAGGAGAGACGTTCAATCACTAAAGTTTAAAAATTTTTATATTTTTCAATAATTACGCTTTTATATTTTTCCGTGAGAAGTATATTATGGTAGACGTAGGAGAAAGGGCTCCACGAGTGGAGCTCGTGGACACAGAGCTAAAGAAAGTCGTGATTCCGGACGATTTTAAGGGAAAAACGCTAGTAATAGCTTTCTACCCTGCTGCGTTCACGTCGGTTTGCACCAAGGAGATGTGTACCTTTAGGGACAGCCTTGCCAAGTTCAACGAGTTAAACGCGGCAGTGGTTGGGATAAGCGTCGACCCTCCCTTCAGCAACAAGGCCTTTAAAGAGCACAACAAGATAAATTTCCCCTTGTTAAGCGACTTCAACAGAGAAGCGGTAAAAGCTTTTGGAGTAGCTGGAGAGCTCCCCGTGTTAAAGGGCTACGTGCTGGCCAAAAGGTCCGTGTTCGTCGTGGACAAGGAGTCCGTTATAAGGTATAAGTGGGTCTCGGAAGATCCAGGGAAGGAGCCCAACTACGAGGAAATAAGGGAAATGGTGTCAAAGCTCTAGTCCACGCAACAGCTCATCTTCGTAACGTCCCTGTAAAAAGACAGTGAAGCTATTTTTAACGCCTCTCCCATGGTTGGGAACACATGAACTGTATCTATTACGTCGTCTATGGTGGCCCTAAGCTTGATCGCTAGGGCAGCCTCGTTTATTACTTCGGCGGCGTTCTCTCCCACCATCTGTACGCCTAGAATCCTCTTAGTGGACCCATGTACAACCATCTTTATTAGTCCCTCGCTTCCCAAGATGTTGGCCTTGGTAACGTCCTCCATTCTAACTATCCTACTTACGGACTCGGTGGCCTCGTAGGAGGTCAGGCCAACTCTAGCTGCGTTGGGTTGCGTAAATATTGCCTGTGGCACGCTCAGCATGTCTACGCTCTTCTTGCTACCCGTCAAGGCGTTCTCTGCAGCTATTGCTCCCTGTTTCCCAGCCAAGGCCTCGAGCATCGTTTCGCCTATAACGTCGCCCGCAGCGTAGATGTTGGGGTTTGTGGTAGAGAGGTCTTCGTTTACCTTAATTCCTCCACGTTCGTTTAGCTCTATCCCTGCAGCGTCCAAGTTCAAGTCAACGTTGGGCTTCCTCCCGGTAGCTACGAGTATCTCATCTGCCTCTATCTCACCCTTGTTAGTTACTACCGCTTTTCCAGTTCCCTTTCTTATCTCCTTTATTAATACCCCCGTGGCAACGTGTATTCCGTCCCTGATCAGCACTCTTTCCATTTCTGCTGAGATCTCTGGTTCCCAGTCCGGGATAAGTCCATTACTCCTCTGCAGCACAGCAACCTCTACGCCCAGCCTTCTGTAAATTTGCGAGAACTCTAGTGCCAAAGCTCTACCTCCAATTACGACTAGAGAGTCTATCTTCCTGTCAGGGTTTAGGGCCTCTACGTTAGTCCAGTACCCCACTTCTTTTAGTCCCGGGATTTCAGGTATTGAGGGGGAAGAACCAGTAGCTATGATGAACTTTTCCCCCTCTACGACCTTAGAGCCTACCTTAACTGCGTTTGGCGAAACGAAGTGGGCTTTCCCCTCAATGAGCTTTACGTCGTACGAGCTTAGCACATCCTCGTATTTCTTCTTCCTCAGCCTCTCCACCAGTTCCCTCGTCTCCTCAAATGCGCTGAAGAAGTCCGACAACGAGTCGCAGGCCTTCAGCGTTTCCCCCATGTGTAACAGCTTTTTAGTTGGGACGCACCCTACGTTAACGCACGTACCTCCCAGAGGACCGTAACCTATTAGCGTTGGCTTGTAGCCTAACTCGTTTGCCCTAATAAGTGCAGCGAAGCCTGCAGCTCCGTAGCCAATTATTACGAGGTCCTCTGTCATTTCCCCTCGTACCTATCGGCGCAGTGAGAACAGCAGAAGTAGTGCGTCTCCCCATTTATTGATCTAGTGTACGCCGTGTCCTCTGTTACTGGCACTCCACACGTCTCGCACCTCAGCTCTTTTACATTCATCCTCAATTTCATACAAACTCACAAATGTATTCTAGTTTACTAGTTTATAAGCTCATATGAACATTTGTTCATATATTTTTTAATAACTTTAGCGTGAGAGTGTACTTATGGGCAACAAGGAGCCTCTACTGAGTGAGCTAGAGAACTTCTTTCAAGCGCTCTCCGACAAGACTAGGCTCGAGATCGTCCTCTTACTTTTAGAGGGAGAAAAGAACGTCCAGGAACTCTCTGCCTCCCTGGGGAAGTCTCAGTCCCTAATTTCACACCACCTTGCCTGCCTTAGGAATTGTGGTGCGGTAAAGGTAAGGAAGGTTGGTAAGTTTGTGTACTACTCAATAGCCGACGACCACGTCAAGGACATACTTAGCCGAGCTATAGACCACGTTAGCGAGTACAGTAAGTCAATACTCTCCTGCGAAATAGTGAGCCAGGAGAAGGGACAGGGGGTTAAAGCGGAACAGACTGAAACTCGATAACATTTTGTATTAACTAACTTTATAACTTGCTAAAATAAGGATATCACATGGAAGACGAGTTTAGCAAGGTGGACTTCTCTAAGTGGACCTCCTCCCACTGGTCGCTCTTCACTTCCCTAGCCATTGGTTTCTTCATGTGGGGGGTCATAGCTTCCATAGCACCGTTGTTTTACCCTTCGGTGAACCAAGTCTGGTTCCTGATAGTGCCCATTGCAGCTCAGCTGGCAGGAGACCTAGGTATATCGGCTCTCTCGGACCTTAAGCTAGGGAGGAAGGGGACTTTCTTCCTCACGATGGCCCTCTATGGCGCTGGGTCCCTCTTGATCTTTGGAGCGTCTACTTTGAGCGTTTACGGCGTGATTCCCTCATCCTCTCCCCTGTTTCTGGGGCTGGTCACCTTGGGGATTATACTGGGCAACCTAGGGATAGAGGGCGAGGTGCCTACAGCGTTATCTTACGCATCTGAGACAATGCCCTTGAGGCTGAGGGAGACGATGCTGGTGCTTCTGCCGAATTTCGACAACATAGGGGCAATGGTGGCGTCTCTAATAGCCTTGGTGACCTATAACTTAACAGATTCCTACTTAGTGGAGCTAAGGCTCTTGGGACTCTTCGCAATTATCTTAGTTGGCGTGGCCATCTTTGTGAGGTACAGGATCCCAGAGAGCGTTAGGTGGCTGGTGAAGGCTAAGAAGGAGGAGAAAGCTAAGGAGGAACTAAAGAAGTTCTCTCCGGAGGCAATGGAAGAGTACGTAAGGCTGAACAAGAGGACTTCGTTAGCCACTAGGTTCGCCTTCCTTGCAATCATATCTGTGTCCCAGTACTTAACTTACGGACTCATGGCCTACGTAATAGCCGACTACTACTTCTCTGGGGCCTCAGTTGACCAAGTAATCTTCGTGGCAAACCTGGGTGCTTCGCTTGCTGGGTTCTTGGCTTCTGCCTTGGCGAACAGGATGGCTTCAAGGATCTTCGCGCTGTTCTCCTACTTAGGTGGTGCCTCCACCATGGGACTAATTGTGGGATACGTAATAATTCCCAGCTTGCTGACTTACGCTCTCCCAACGCTCTACGTAATGTTTTACGCTCTTCTTTTCCTCAACATGTTCTTCAGTGAGTTTGGCTGGGCCGTGAGGACAATATACGAACCTACCTTGATGCCCATAAGGGCAAGGGCCTTTTTCATTGGACTAATAAGGGTGTTCCCAATGGTCTCCTACGCCCTCTCCATACAGCTGACCAGTGGGTTCAACGAGCTTCAGTTCGTGATGTATAACCTGGCCCTGTGGCTGTTGGGGGCAGGTGGATCGCTGATGTGGTTCTTTAAGGGCTACGACGTAAATATGGTTCCAATAGAGCAAACTTCGCAAGAAGACGTCAAAAAAGGCGCTATAACTTAGTGTTCCTCATAGACTCGGCGCACTTGTGGAGGTCCACCTTTACCTTATCCCATAGGTCCGTAGGCAAAGAGTAGACGTACTTCGGTCTCCCTATCCTAGAGCCCTCAAGTTTTTTCCTGACGACAAGCCCAAGGTCTATTAACCTCCTCAAGGACGACTCTACCGTGGTCTTGCTGAACCTCATTATACCTGCAAGTTCTTGAGAGGTCACAGGCTTCCCTAACTCGTTTAGTTTTATAAAGCACGCCACTTCTGTCTCCGATAGCCTATAACAGCACTTTATGTTGTGCCACTTTTCGTTCTCGTTTTCACGATTTAGTAAACTTTCTTCCATATGATAATTGAGGATAATCAAACATAAAAAGTTTTTAAGTTTTTTAGTGAATCTATTTTTATGAATTTTAACTTTGCACTATCCTAAAATTAAGTTACAGTGGGGAGGAGGAAGGCTCCTGCTGTGGATAGCAAGACTAAAGACGGCTTAGTCTTAGGAAACCCTTTTATTTTTTATCCATTAAAGAGATGTTGTGAGCTACGCGGAAGTGAGGACTCACACGGCTCTCCACGTGGTCAAGGGGGCCGTGAGGAAAGTCTTGGGGGCGAAGTGGACAGCTAGCACCTACGTTGAAGGGCAACACGGGAGGTTAACTGTCCAATTTGAGAGGAAGCCAGAGGACAAGGAAATGGAAGAGGTCTTTCTCCTGGCCAACAAGAAGGTCGAGGAAAACTCGCCAGTACTTGTAGAGGAACTGCCCAGAGAGGAGGCTGAGAAAAAATACGGCGACGAGATGTACGACCTCTTTCCAGTTCCCCCAGAGGTGAAGATCCTAAAGGTTGTCGTCATCCCAGACTGGAACGTCAACGCTTGCAATAAACCCCACACTAAGACTACGGGCGAAGTCGGGAGGATCTCCCTAGACCACTGGAGGTTTAGGAACTCCAAGAAGCTCCTCGAGATCTCATTTAACGTAGGGTAGTGAAGTTGGACTGGGTAGACAAGCTCTCTAAGGTAGTTGAAGTCAAAGGAGGTATATCCTCTGGTGACGTCAACACCAAGGTCGAGGTGTATCCTGCAACTTACGAGGAATTCGCAGAGGTAGTGAGGCTGTGCGCTGAGGAAAAGTTGAAGGCGTACGTACACGGGTTCAATGCCCACCACATAGGCAAAAATGTGTTCGCTGACGTTGGAATATCAACGTTGAGGCTCAACAAGGTCATTGAGATTTCCGAGGAGGATTTGTACGTCAAGGTCCAGGCTGGAGCGTCTTTCAGGGAACTTAAAGAGGAGTTAAAGGCCCACAGCCTCACTGTACCCTTCAACTACGGCGGGAGCGTAGGGGGTTTCGCGTCAACTAATTTACCTTCAGTGTTCACCTCATTGGGGTATCCAAAGGACTGGTTGTTGGGCGCGATAGTTGTGACAGGACTCGGCGAGGTGGTGAAGAGCGGTTCTACGACCACGAAGTTCTCCTCAGGCTATAAGATATGGAAGGTGCTTTCTGGCTCTCTGGGGTGGTTGGGGGCATACGCTGAACTCAACGTAAGGCTACTTCCCTATTTCGAGTACCATTTTGAAGAGGTAAAGGATCACGAGAGGGCGTTCAAGGATAGGGCATTGGGAGTCATTGGCGTTAAGGTTGGGGGAGAAGTGAAGAAGTTTGCAGTGAAGAAGGGTGATGGAGAGAAGTTGGAGATACCGGAGGTATTTGACTTCTCCATTCTGACAATCAGAGGTAAGGAGTTTGAGGAAATTGAAGGCGTCAACGCTGACTTTTGCGTCGCCTATTACGGTCTGGGCATAGTGAGGTGTTTAGGTGGTACTCCACCTAAGGGCAAGAAGTTAGTTAAGGAAAGGGGATGCGAGGGGGACTGCTTTAACGCAAACTACACTTCCCTTAAGCTCTTAAAGAAGTCCCTAGACCCCGAGGGCGTTTTCTTCGACGTTATCTGAGATGTGAAAGTGTCGATTTTTAAACTGTAAAAACAACTTTGACTAGTGATAGAAGAACTAAGAAAGATAGTGGGTGACAAGTGGGTCATAACTGGGGAGGAGAGGAAGCTATACTCCTTTGACGGGTTCACTGCAGTCTCTGGGGAGCCCTCGGTAGTAGTCCTTCCCGGGAACGAAGAGGAGGCAGTTGAGGTACTGAGGTACTTGTTTTCGAGGAAGGCGAAAGTGGTTATAAGGGGCAGCGGGACTAGCCTGAGCGGAGCTACTGTTCCCCTCCAAGGGGAAGTGGTCGTTGCTATGACTAGGCTGAACAAGGTCTACTCAGTGGAGGGGTATGAGATCGAGGTTGGCCCCGGGATAGCGAACGCCATGGTCACCAAGAGCGCTCCAAAGGACTTGTTCTACGCCCCAGATCCCTCAAGCTACGTGGTCTCCTCAATAGGCGGTAACGTGTCCCACGACTCCGGAGGGATGAGGGTGGTGAAGTACGGCCCAACCTTCAACAGCGTGCTTTCGCTGAAGGTAATACTAACAAATGGGGAGGTAGAGGAGTTTACTCCTTCCCCTTTCTTCAACCCTACCTCCATTTTCGTGGGGTCTGAGGGTACCCTTGGAGCCATACTGAGGGCAAGGCTTAAGCTAGTGCCAAAACCTAAGGCAAGAAAGACCATAGTGGGCGTCTTTCAGACAGTGGGCGACGCGTCAAGGGCAGTAGTGGGCATATTCAAGGCGGGAGTGGTTCCTTCAGCCCTTGAGATGATGGACAAGACCTCTGTGTCCATAGTAGAGAGGAGCAGGTACAAGGCTGGTCTTCCCCTCGCCCACGTACTCCTCATAGAGTTAGACGAGGACCTAGAGGAGAGTATAGCCCGAGTAGTCAAGGTAATAAGGGATAACGACGGGGAGTTCTTTGAGCCAGAGGACGACGCACCTTACTGGAACGCTAGGAAGGGGGCGTTTCCAGCTATGGGCGTAGTGTCAAGGGCATATCTAACGCTTGACTGCAACGTGCCTAGGGCAAAGCTACCCTTGATCCTCTCCAAGGTGGAGGAGATGTCAAGGAATAAGGGAGTTACAATAGCAAACGTCTTCCACGCGGGGGATGGGAACCTTCATCCCTTAATACCCTTTGATCCCGATGACAAGGCCAGTTTAAGGAAGGCGATTGAAGTGGGTAGTGAGATAACGGAGTTAGCCATCAGCCTCGGTGGAGTGCCCTCAGGGGAACACGGGATCGGCTTGGAGAAGGTCAAGTTCCTGGAAAGGTATTACAACGCGACTGACCTCGAGGTCATGGAGAGGATAAGGAAGGCCTTTGACCCTCACGGCCTCCTAAACCCTTGTAAGTCCTTCCTTAAGGAGAAGTGTCAACCCAAGGATGAGGTGTTTAGGTGGCTATGGGAGTGGGACTAGAGCTTGACAAACTAGAGCTGGACAAATGCGTCCACTGCGGTTTCTGCCTAGAGGTCTGTCCTACTTACGTGATAACTAGGAGCGAAGTCCACTCTCCCAGGGGGAGGATACTGGCGGTTAGGCTGGGGGTAAAGAGCGAGGGTCTTGAAACGTGCGTGTTTTGCAGAAGGTGTGAAGCGGCATGCCCCAGCGGAGTCGAGTACGGTAAGGCTATCTCTTCTTATAGGAGGGCGGACGCCACTAAGAAGCTGGCACACAGGATTCTGGAGAACCCCGGCCTACTTTACGCCTCCTTAAAGGTGTACTCTAGGTCTTCCTCCCCCATAGCCTTGAGGATTAAGGAATTCGTGAAAAGCTACCAACCTCCTCTCCAGTACAAAGACGAAAACGCTGAACTATTGCTCTTCCCAGGATGTCTAAACTCTGTCGTGTACAGAAGCACGGTGGAGAAGGCCACCAACTACTTGAGGCGGTTCTACAAGGTCGAAGTGTACAACGGTTGCTGTGGCCTTCCTCATTACGCTGAAGGGGAAAAGGAGAGGGCGCTGAAGATAGCCGAGAAGCTAAGGGAGGCGTTTAAAGGGAAAGTTGTAGTCTCCCTATCGTCAAACTGCACTGCCCACATGAGGGAGATGGGTCTTGATGTCTTCGACTTCGCAGAGTTCGTGGTGAAGAAAAACCTCCCATTGCCACAAAGGGAGATAACTGTGACAGTCCACGACCCTTGCCATGCGTCCCTCGTTGGACTAAACAAGTACACCAGAGAGATGTTGAAGAGGATGGGGGCAAAAATAGTGGAGATGGAAGACCCGTCCTTTGAATGCGGTGCTGGAGGGACTTACTTCATCTTCAACCCGGAGCTTTCCCGAAGAATCGCGGAAGAGAAGGGTAGAAAAGTCAAGGCAACTGGCGTTGAGAATATAATATCAACCAATCAAGCTTGCAGTTTAGCCCTTTCCTTGCACGGAAAAGTGTTCCACGTAGCTGATCTTCTTTAGATCTTCCTTTTTATTCTCTCCAGCCTTACTTCCTCGTTTAAGTTTTTGGCGAAATTCTCTAACCACTTTCTTATAAGGAACGTCCCCGCCAACCTATGCATAAAGCCCTCGAAGTCGAGCTTTATGGATCCGCTCTCGCCTAGGGCACTGACGGTGAGCCTACCGCTCCCCTTACCGCCCTTTGCGCTTAGTGTGAAGGCGTAAGTCGCTGAGTTCTCTCCGGTGAAGACGTTTCCGCTAATGGTAAAAGGCACAACCATGTATTTGCCGTAAGCCACGAACCTACTCCCATTTACCTCTACACTATACACTGGAGGGATCACCTTCGGAATCAAGAACGACGGATCGGAAACTACTTTTAGGAAAGCGTCGGTCTCATGCGTGAGCCTAAATACAACTTCTATTATCATTAAAGTTCACTTGGAATATAAAATAAAAATGTTGCTATGAAAGTGTTTTTACTAGACGGATACTATTTGAGCATCCTCGGTGTCCATGGAGAAGCTCGTTATACCCGCTATCTCGTCAACGAGTTCGTTGTAGTCAGCCTTCGTCAAGTTAAACAGCTTGCTGGCGTAGGAACAGGCATATATCTTGACCTTGTTGGTCTTCTTGGCCTTCTTGAACAGACTTATGTAGTCCTCCTCCTTTTTCTCAACCATTGCCTTCGACGCTACGTCCTCTGTCTTGACCTCAGGAGTCTTAGTGAACGCTTTTACAGCGTCCATTGTTAGAAAGACGTATACCTCGTCACCCATGGAAGAGATTATAACTGACGTCATCGCAGCGTAGGCTAGCCTGGAGGCCTCGTTGGAGCCTATGATGATTCCCGTCTTCATCCTTTCTCACTTTTGTAGCACTAGGATGTACTTGTTTCCTCCTGTTTGTCCTCCACTACAGTTAAGTTCTTCTTTGACCAGTCTAGTATGTCTTTCTTGGTTGCCTCGTCTCCTAGTATTACCTTTACTGCCTCTCCCTTTTCCATCTCGTCTACCACTCCAGATAGTTCCCCTATGGGTCCAGCACACGACGAGCTCGTTAGATCTAATTCCTTCTAAAGAGGGTCGTAAGGAAACTGGACACAATAAACAGCGTGTTAGACAAGGTTGAGGAGCTCAACGCCACGGGTGCTCTCGGCGCTACAACGAACATGGCATACGCGGCAAAGACCTTGAGGGACATGCTAAATGACGAGGCCCTCGAGCACATATCCGGAAGTCCACTAGGCCGTCCTCCTCGACCTTGTCCGCTAGGTAGAGCTTCCTCGTGAAGTTGACCTTCTGGGTGAAGACGCCGACCGTGTCCTCTGTCAAGGACTGGGCCAACGCAGAGGCCATCTTGAAGAACTGGAGTGCCTCCGAAAACACTACTACCTTCATAGTAACCCCTCCGACCTCAGGAGCTCTATTAACTTGTCCACTGCCTTGCCCATATCCCCCTCTTTAATCACTACCCTTTTCCTCTTTACCACTATGGGCTTCACGTCCTTCACCTTTACCTTTGTCTCCAAGCTAAAGTTGACTTCCTTCACCGGCTTCTTTGAGGACTCCATTATCTGCCTGACGCTGGGTATCCTTGGAGTGTTTATTTCTCCACCTACTGAGATCACTGCAGGAAGTTCTCCCTCCACCTTCTCCGAGTAAGACACCATGCCCCTCTCAGCAACGAACTTCTTTCCCTCTAGCGAGAAAGACCTTACGTTTGACACAAATGGCATCCCCAGGAGCTCCGCTACGTACCTGGGTACTCCAGTAGTACCGCTGTCGACTGTCTGCTCCCCGAAAATTATCAAGTCCGGGTTTAGGCCCCTGACGTTCTCGGATATGGCCATGGAGGTGTCGTAGACGTCGAGGTCGTTAGACTTTACTACTATGACTTCGTCCAAACCCATGGCTAGCGCCTCCCTTATGACCTTCCTGTCTCCAGCCCCTACTGTAATGCCTATAGCCCTCCCGCCGTTCCTCTCCTTTAGGCTCACCGCCTCTTCGATTGCGTTCTTATCGTAGGTGTTGAGCTTTAATGGGACGTCTAAAAGTAACTTGTCCTCTGACACCCTAATGAGGGACTCATCAGGGACTACTTTGAAGCCTACAACTATATTCATAAATTAAGTATATTTTTGGTATAAAAAAAAATAAAGATTATCTATGGACGTCCACTTTTGCCAGTTGGACTTGCCCTTTTTAAAAACGCTTATATGTTCGCTAACGAAACAGTAATTTATGAGGGCTGAGCAGGTAGTATTGGCAGTAGTAGTCCTAGGGGTAATGATGGGCGCCATTGACTCCACTATAGTCATCCTGGCGTTGCCCACCATGGTTCAAGATCTGCATTCAGACCTCTTCACCATGATATGGGTCATCCTTATTTACTTACTCGAGATTGCCGTGCTTACTACGCAGTTGGGAAGGATAGGGGACTCCTTCGGTAGGGGAAAGATTTACAACGTTGGGTTCATAATCTTCACTATAGGTTCCGCCCTCTGTGGGGCTTCGCCTTCAGCCTATTTCCTCATAGGCTCAAGGGGAATACAAGCCATTGGAGCGTCGATGATGCAGGCCAATAGTGGGGCCATCGTGTCTGACTACTTTCCTCCCAATAGGAGGGGGAGGGCCTTCGGCTTTACATCAATAGGCTGGAACGTCGGCGCAATGTTGGGCATAGTTCTTGGGGGCATAATAACCACCTTCGTGGGCTGGAGGTACATATTTTACATTAACGTACCTATAGGCATAATTGCTGCGTTGATAGGTTTCAGGGTAGTAAAGGACGTGAACAAGGTTAGGAGTAAGGTTGACTATGTAGGAATGACCATCTTCGGGCTTTCCTTGGCTTCCATAACTTACGGTGCGGCAGACATAGCAGGAGAGGGGCTTGCGCTCAAGAACGAGATTCTCCTAGCTGTAGGCGTAGCCCTTCTAGCTGTGTTCGTCTTAGTTGAGACCAGAACCGAGTCCCCACTTATAGACCTTAAGGTATTCAGGAACAGGGTACTCACGGCGTCTTTACTTGCCTCGTTCTTTCAGAGCAGTGGCTACTTAGCAACGGCGTTCCTGCTAATAATGTACCTCCAGGGGATTAGGGGGCTTTCCCCCTTCTACGCTTCCCTCCTGTTAGTCCCGGGCTATGTGGCAGCAGGATCCATAGGTCCCTTCGCGGGGAGGCTCTCCGACAAGATAGGGGCCAGGATTCCCGCAACTTTGGGTATATTCCTCATGGCGATGGTCTCGTCTTTCTACGCGCTAGAGTTGTCGACCAACACACCTCTGTATTACATTATAATAGCCTCAGTTATTGGAGGGATAGGCTCGTCCCTGTTTTACCCGGCTAACAACAGCGCTGTTATGGCAAACGCCCCAAAGAGCTTGTACGGTGCCGTCTCCGGAATGCTGAGGACTCTTGGAAATACCGGCATCTTGGTGAGCTATGTTTTGGCCATAACCGTTGCTTCACTTTCTGTCCCTAGGTACGTCGCATTTGAGGTTTTCCTTGGAACTTCCAACCTAATAGGAGGCGTTGGTGTTAAGTTCCTCGAGGGACTCCACACGGCTTTCCTGGTATCAATAGCTATACTTTCAGTTGCAGCCTTGTTATCAGCGTTGAGAGGTAGGGAAAATAGGGCAGAGCTTGCTAAGTAGTTGATATTGATGGCAGTCAGCGAGGGGCCCCAGCCAATGCAGTTTGGGTTAAATGCGTTGCTCCCTTCGGTCTATTACTTTTTCCCCTTTTACCTCTGTGGCTATTGAAAATATTTATTTAATTCTCAACAGATTGTGAACTTCTGTGGGACATATTAGCTGTTGCCTCAAAAGTAATAAAGGGGAAATCAGTGGTGGGCAGTCGTGAACTACGGAGTGCTGAGCCTCTCCCTTCTTGTAACTCTGCTGTTAGCCTTCGTAATGGCTAGGCTAAAGGTAAGCCCGGTCATTGCCTACCTCCTTGGGGGGTTTATGGCGTCCACCCTCCTCGGTTTCAGCTTTAGTTCCCCTGACTTTAGTCTGTTGAACTTCCTAGCGTTGAACTTGCTGGCGTTTGAGATAGGGGCTTCCTTCAACATATCCGCCACAAGGGAGCTGTTCCGTAGGGCGCTAGTAATAGCCCTAACGGAGATGATGTTCATCTTACTCCTCTCCTACTTCTTTGGAATCTACTTCCTCCACCTAGATCCCTTCCTCTCACTCTTCTTGGTCTTAGCGTCGATAGACACCAGCACTGCAATCCTTTATAAGTTAACTGAGAAGACCCTCGACCACGATACTAGAAACCTCCTGGTGGCAGTGGCGTCCATAGAGGACATAGAAGTGTTTTTCCTATATTCCATTATAGTTGCCCTTAACGGTACTTTCAGCCCGTTGAGGGTCACGTTCACCGTAGTTGAGGTCATCTTAGCGGCGCTAACAGTTTACGTGTTTGCTAAGTACTTCATTTCTGGCCTCTCCAGAGTGTTTAGAGGGATAGAGGAGACGAGCATTTCAATACTCCTTCCAGTTGTTCTCGTCTTCGTTTTCGAGTACGTATCCGAACTGACCGACATACCGGCTACCTTGACAATGATACTTGCAGGCCTTGCGTTCTCGACAGTTAGCGGTAGCGACAGGGTGCTTAAGCTGACTTCCCCTATTAGGGAGTTTGCCCTAATATTCTTCTTTCTATCAGTGGGGAGTTACTTCCAAGTGACACCCGCGTTTCCGCTGCTTTTCGGCATCTCATTAGCGGTGTTAGCGATCAAGTACTTCTCCTTCAGCACTGCGTCCTGGATAACGGGGGAGAACTTCGTCCACGCCTTTAGGAATGGGCTCTACATGTTGCCCATAAGTGAGTTCGGTATAATAGTGTCCCTCCAAGCCCTACAGCAGGGATTAGACGTTATGCCCATATACTACGTGTCGGTGACCGTGGTGTTGGTATCATCAGTATTAGCGTCAGTCATAGCTAACAGGGTTAGGGAAATAACTAAGCTCATAAATAGGGCGTTCTCGAGTTCATTGATACTAAAGGAAATGAACAGTTTGATCATGACCGTAAACCACGCTGTGATTAAGGACGTGGAGCAGGTATCTAAAAACAGGATATTTAGGGATTTCGTGTGGGCAATGCTTTACGTGTTTTTACCCTACGTAGTTTTTCCCATCGTAGTAAAGGTAGAAGAGTTGATAATCTCTCCACTCCCGCAGAGCCAACTACTGCTTCAAGTAATTTACGCGTTTGAGATTGCACTAGCGATCCTGTTCTCTTACCAGTTCAGTAGGATAATGTCGAGGATTTTCAAAACCCTGCTGAACTTTGCAGAGCTCTCTGTAATGAGGCTTAGGACTAGGAGCTCCGTAAAGAAGATATTTTCGTTCTTTACGTCAAGGCTAATAGTCCTTCCCTATTACCTAATCGCCTTGCTTTACATAGTCTTAACAGCCATACCTCTTTCGTATAAGCTTCCCCCCGTTGCAATACTCATATTCGCGCTTGTGTCCATAGTGGTCTCTGCGCTTGTACAACCACTGACGTTCGGCTTCTACGACAAGAACAAGGAGCCAGAGATCGTGAAGGAGACCCTGAGGGCGATCAAAAGGCTTAAAAAACGTAGAATTCCCTTACCCCGTAAGGGGGACAAAAACAGGAGGAAAGAGGTCATAGTCTCTCAACAGACTCCCTAACTATTCTAGTCCCCTTTATCGCTAGTTCCTCCTCGATAGTTAACGGAGGAAGTAGCCTAACCACGGACTCTCCTGCACCTATGGGAAGGGCTCCCGCGCGGAAGGACTCTATTAAGGCCTTTTCTAGCCCCTCCTTAAAGGGCCTTTTCCCTTTCCTCAGTTCTAGGCCTATCATAAGCCCCTTACCTCTGACCTCGTGGACATAGGGAGACCTCGCATCCATCAGCTCCTCCATTATCTCTTTTCCTACGTCGTTTACTCTTCTAAGAAGCTTGGGCACCTCTTCGAGGACTACCTTGGACGCTGAAAGGGCTAATGGGTTGCCACCAAAAGTGTTTGCGTGGGAACCAGGGGGAAGGTCCATCACCTCCGACCTGCCAACCACTGCTCCTAGGGGCAGGCCTCCGCCCAACGCCTTAGCCAAACACACGAGGTCAGGCTCCACGTTGTAGTGCTCAAAGGCAAACATCTTCCCGGTCCTTCCTATACCGGTCTGTACCTCGTCCACTATTAGTAGGATGCCGTGTTTTTTGGTGAGAGCCCTCAACTTGGGCAAGAAGTCGTCCGGAGGTACCACTACTCCTCCTTCTCCTTGTATTGGTTCTAGGACGAACGCGGCTACCTCGTTTGGGTCTACTACCTTCTCGAATAGCCAGTCTTCTACGAACTCCATTAAGGAATCAACGTCCTTAAATAGCGGGTTCCTCTTGTCTGGGTAGGGTATTAGGAGAGTGGAAGGGAGGAGAGGAGAAAAGAAGCTTCTTTGTACCGACTTGCTTGAAGTAAACGAGAGGGAGCCCATTGTCCTCCCGTGGAAAGAGTTAATAAAACCCACTACGTACTGCCTCTTGGTGTGCCACCTGGCGATCTTTATAGCGCCTTCAACGCTCTCCGTTCCGCTGTTAGTGAAGAACACCTTTGCGGAAAATGGCATGAGAGAGGAGAGCTTCTTCGCCACGTCTACTGCAAGCTCGTAGTAGAAGTCAGTTAAGCTGTAGTGGAAGAACTTCTCCATCTGCTCAGCTATGGCCTCCTTGATTTTTGGATGGTTGTGGCCCAATGCGACGACTCCTATCCCTGCGTTGAGGTCTATGTACTCCCTCCCCTCTACGTCGTATACTAGGGAGCCTATAGCGTGGTCTACGACCAGAGGATACCATCTCCTAAAGGACTGCATAAGATACTTGGAGTCCTCTTCTATCACTTTGTTGACTTTGTTCATAAAGTAAAGTTTGTTTTAGAACGTATTAAGTGTTAGTCCTTTCCTATGTCTTGGCCTTCTTCTTTGCCTTTACCTTCCTTGCCTTCCTCTCCGGGAGCTTAAAGGAGATTAGCTCGTAGTTATACCCTATGAGTAATACAACTACTATGGGGATTAGGAGAATGGCTAGGGCTATTTCAGGGAAGTAGCCTATGTAAACTGGAGGAGGGGGAACGGTTGCACTCGCTGTGTTAGTTACCATCGCATATTCTCAACCCAAGCTGGTATTAAGTTTTATGATGAGAGTAGGCGGAACAGTTCCCTCTCGTACACCGTTGCCCTTAGCTTTCCGTTTGACATTACTGCTATTACTATGGCCTCGGTTTCTCTAAATTTCCTAAGCACGTCTAGGACCCTCGCCTTCTCGTCAACTATTACCACTTCGTCTAGCGGGACTTCACACGCCCTTAACCTCCCGTAGTCCTCAGGGTTAATCTCAAGGAGGGTGGAAACACTGAGGACTCCCATCGGTCTCCCATTGTTTACTACCACTATTCCCCTGAGTCCCCTCTCGTTGATCTTTTCGATAACTTCCCTTAAATAGGACTCACAACTGACCGTGATAAGGGGTATTTGGTTCAATACTTCCTTAAGCCTCGTGTTTAACCTAGCCCTACTTGGTTTAGCAACCTTAAACCCTCCCCTTAACTTAAATAGGATTGGCACTAGTAGGGCAGAGAACGATATAGCAAGGGTAGAGTAGGAGTACTCTTGGGAAGATATGGCCCCTGCGTTAAGTGCAGTTATCAGCAAGGATACGTCTACACCTCCTTTCACCGAAGTGCCCAAGCCGTTGAGTATTGGGTCGACGTTGACTAGCCTGCTCGACATAAAACCGGACAGGAACTTTGAGGATATCACAGCTGTCATAAGCACAAGGCTTGAGAGGAGGAGCTGTGGCGTAAGCCTCACGAAGTAGAGCCCGATGCTCACGAAGAACAGGGGCTCGAAGAAACCGTACGTGAACCCCCTGAGTTTTTCCAGGAGATCCGGTCTGTCCTTAAAGTAATTCCTTAGGAGGAAGCCCAGGAAGAGGGCAGAGATGGCGGAGTTAAACTTCAAGTAGTCCGCCAAGAAGCCCACAATGAGTATGACGGATATTACCGAGGCGAACTCAATCTCCCTTACCTTCACGTAGCTTTCCACTTTTTCCAGAAACTTAGCTATGAACGGACCAACGGCGAAGATCGAAATTATGAGTCCTAATATCTCCAGCGTAGTTGGAAGGAGATCTCCCCTTGATTGGAGGAATATGGAGAAGATAACCACCGACACGATCTCTACCAAGGTAGCTTGGTAAAAGAGTGTCGTGCCTACCCTTTCCTTTCCAATGCCGAGGTCTATCAATAGTCTAGTGAGGGGTCCAGCGCTGGTCATTATGAGGGGAACAAGGACTACAAAGGGACTAGGCAATCCCATCCTTATGACCACTAGCAGGACGACTACTAGGGGTATAACTAATTGTAGCGCCGACGCTGGGATAACGTTCTTAGGTATGTCGTGGTCAACGCTTATTTCTTCTACGCCTGCTAGGAACAACAGGAGTACTATGCCGAGAGACGATATAAACGAGACAATTTGGTTAACTTGAATTGCCCCTGTCACCCCTGGGCCAAGCAAAATCCCTAAAAAGATGGAGCCTACAAATGGTATTAGCCCAAGCCTTGAGAATCCCTCCTCAGCTACTTTAGCCAGGATCAGCATTATTCCAAGATAGAGTAAGGTAATTACTAGGACGCTCATAGTGGAAATAACTAGTTCAGCTTATAAAATTAAACCAACACGTGCTCGTCCTGACGTTAGGCGCGTTTCACGGGAACGAAAACCGAATTATACCCCAGCGCTATAGTTTGCCTATGCACAAAGTGGCAGTGATAGGGACTGGCAAAATTGGTACAGCTATAATAAGGGCCCTACTTGAGAGCTACCCTTCAGTTAGGATCATATCCACAGGGAGGAGAGATGAGACGTTGATGAAGGCTAAGAGCATGGGCGTTGAGGCGACCAAGGACAACGACTACGCGGTGAGGGAGAGCGATCTAGTAATCCTCAGCGTAAAGCCCCAGCACTTCTCCACAGTGCTCTCCCAAGTGAAGTCTTGGGAGGGAAAGAAGGTGGTCTCTGTGATGGCTGGGATAAGGGCGTCCACCCTCTCTTCCCTGCTCAAGGGTGCTAAGGTGGTCCGAGCGATGCCTAACATTAACGCAATAGTCAAGAGGTCTGTAACAGCCATAGCGGAGAACGGCGGGAGGGATGAGGAGATCGAGGAGGTATTTAGGGCGCTGGGCACTGTTTACTGGGTCCCGGAGGAGATGCTTGACGTCTGGACGGCCCTTGTGGGGAGCGGACCTGCATTTATCTCGGAGATAATAGATGGACTGGTCCTAGGGGCGGTGGAGTGCGGGATGCCCAGGGATTTGGCCTACAACGCTGTCCTTGACATGATAGCAGGGACTGTGGAGAACTTGAGGCTTAACGGAGATCATCCAGTTACGTTGAGGGACTTAGTGACCACCCCTTCTGGCACTACGATCAGGGGGTTGATGACTATGGAGGAACAGGGGGTCAAATCAGCGCTAATTAAGACCGTCGAGTCTGCGTACCGCAGGGCTAAAGAGATAGGTAACGAAATAGACAGAAAAATAAGGGATTAAGAAGACAGTTTTTTGGCCACTTGCGCTAGCCTCTTTCCCTGAAACCTCGCTATCTTCCTTTCGTTCTCGTCCAGCTCCTTCTTTATCCCCAAATGCGACGCCCCATATGGCGAGCCGCCAGTGGTAGTGTTGAAGAGCTCCTGGATGCTGTAACCCACGGGAACTATTATCATACCGAAGTGGTAGGCATAGGTGCTCATTGTCAATATTGTGCTTTCGTGACCTCCGTGCACAGTCGACGCTTCCGTAAAGAACGTTACAGGCTTTCCGTAGAGCTCTCCCTTCATCCATAGCTCGGCAGTGGTGTCCAGGAAGGTCTTTAGCGCTCCCGCCATGTTCCCGTACCTAGTGGGGGAACCTATGGCAATGCCGTCAGCCCATCTCATGTCGTCCAGGGAGACCTCCGGGATGTCGTCGCTGGGCTGTATGTGCATTCTCTTTATGTATTCTTCTGGGAGAGTCTCCCTGACTCTCCTCAACCTAGTTTCAGCCCCTTCCTCTTCTGCTCCCTTAGCTATTTCCCTTGCTAACTCCACTATGGAGCCGTACCCGTAGAAGAGTACAAGGATTTTTACCATGAGCTTTACAAGGTATAGCGGGTTAAAAAAGTGATTCAACTTAACTAATTCAATCTACTATCTTAAAGTACTTGAGCACGTTCTTCCTGTGGATTAGTTTCTCCACTTTCTTGTTGACGGTCACTGCACCCTCCCCTTTCCCCGTTACCTTGCCTATTATCATGGGCTCTCCTCCCACCTCCCTCAGCTCGTCCATTACCTGGTCAGCGATCTTCTTGCTGCAGAACACTAAGATGGCTCCGTTGGTTCCGGCGGTGGAGTTGGGGATTATGAAGTTCTCGGTGGCGAACTCCGCTATGTCCTCGTCGAAAACTGGTATCTCCTCAAGGTGCACGTCGACCTTGGCCTTCTCCGCGAACTCCTTGACCACGAATATCCCCGGACCAGTGACGTCAGTTGTCATCTTAATGTGGTCCTCCTGGGAGAACGCCTTGCCGAACTCGGGCAAGTGGTTGTAGATCACTTTCGCGGGGCCCAAGTTTGGAACTCTCATCAGGGATATCACTTCCCTCTTCACCTTCTCTACCCTGCTAAGCTTTATTCCCCTCTTCTCCATTTCCTCTAGGACCTCGGGGGCTGCGAGTGCCCATAAGTAGAGGTTAATTGGCGTTAACTCACCTATCCTCCTTGAGGTTATTATGACGTCTCCTTCTTGAACCTGGTTGTAGTAAGTGGGTAGCTCGTGGTCCGACTTTGCAATAACGGTAGCGCCTATCATTAAGCCCCCCTTTCTCGGCTGTACTTCCTCTATAAGCTGGAGGTCGTACCTACTGGCAAAGTTCTCAAAGTTCCTCTTAAGCTCCTCCTTTAGCTCATCTGGCCCGTCGTACACCGGGATTATCTTGATGTCCTCAAAGGCCCCCTTGGTGAACAAGTCGTTAAGCGAGTTGGAGACAGCCACGTCTACCTGCATCTGCGAGCCTGGGTCTTCCAGCGGGTCAACGATCTGGATGGTGTCGTTGTTTGCAAGGGTATAGGAGTTGAGCTTTTTTCCGTCCAACTTGAACATGTCCAAGACTGCCACCTCTGCGGTTGGGATCGTGGTCACTATGGAGTGACCCTTGCCCACGGTGAGCTTCCTGCGGGTCTTCACGGAAGTGCAGACCTTGAACAAGAAGTCGGAGAACTTCTGGGGAGAGGAAGCAGTCTCCTGGTTTACCTGGATCAAGCTCACAGCCCTGTCTGCGTCGAAGTTACCTCCGTCAATTAACCTCTTTACCTCTTCCCTTTCCCTGGAGACAAAGATATCGGCGTCCTCCCTCGGTAAGACGATTATGTTGTTCTCTAATAGCCTTTCCCTTACCATTTCAAGGGCAGGGTAAACGGTGTCAATTAAGTCCACCTTGACGACACAGCCTGTAGCCATGGAGAGGGGGTTCAGTCCTAGCCTCTTGTACCTTGTCAAGTTCTCGTTAAAGCGTTTAACTATTTCCTCCATAAGTTAAGTTTGTTTTTACTATTTTTAAAAGTTTTGTTATATGCGAATATCAAGAGATGAACTTAATCGAGTATATTAACCAAAGTATAGATAGGTTAGCGAAATGTATTTTTAACGGGGTTAAAGTCTCCATAAAAAGAACGCTTTTGGTCAAGGGTCAGTTTAAGAAGACGAGGGAAAAAGAATGCTAGAGAGCCCCTGCTCAGGAAGTAACTCGACACCTTTTGATCTACTCCCCTCTGCGAGGGTTCCGCCTAGGTCTTTGGCGTTACTCTCCATGATAAAAACGTCTATTCCTCGTAAATAACTAATTTCTCGTTCTTCTAAATCTACATCCCCGCTATGGCAAGGCTTTCATTCTTTTGTAAAATGAACTTTATTTTCATGTTTAAAAAATGAAGATATCTTATTGTATAAAAAGTTTAAATATTCAATCCCAGTTTTAGTAATATGCGCGTTATCATGAGTTGTATGGACTATAGATTAACTGAAGAGATAATGAAGAAGATGGATCAAAACACAATAGTCTTAAGGAACGCCGGGGCAAACGTGAACGAGTTTAAGGACATCCTCAAGTCCCTTAACCCCGACGAGGTAGTTTACCTCCCGCACACGGACTGTGCAGCCATGAAGCTCGTTCTCTCTTCAGTGAAGCAGGGGGAACAAGTGACGCCTAAGATCGAGTCCTCTTTAGTGTCCCAGTTTAGGGGAAGGCAGTTCAACGACCTCAAGGAGCTCGAAGAGCTGAACCTCAAGCTAGGCTTAGAGACAATAAAACAAGTAGTTCCGAAGGCTAAAGTCATCTCTGAGCTCATAGACGTCAATAAGCTAAAGTGGCCAGAGAGGAAGCCAGTGGTCTACTTACTTAAGTCAACCTCTAAGTACACCAACGAAATGATAGGCGGGTATGTGATACAGTCAATGAACAAAACGTCTATTGAAGCCGACCTAGAGATAGCCAGCAAGCTGAACTTGAAAGTGGTTAAGGACGAGTTCTCCAATGCTTAAATCCTAGAAAGTCTATAATTGTATTTATGAAAGTCGAAGAAGTGATGAACAAAGTAGTAGTAGCAGTAGGCCTAGAGGATTCGGTGTTTGACGTAATTAAGGCGTTGGCCAAGAACAGGGACGGTAGGGTAGTTGTGTTAAACCAGAGGGAAGAGCCAGTTAGCGTCATAACTACCAGGAGCGTCGTAGCCGGTTTCGCAGAGTACGGCGAGAAGGTCTACGAGTTAAAGGCAAAGGACTTAATGAGCGAGGGCTTCATAGCGGTCTCCCCTAGCGAAGACGTGGAGAGGGTGATAAGGGTAATGGTCTCCAACGGAATAGGTGGAGTACCCGTGGTGGAGAATGGCGTAATCCTGGGTATGTACACGGAAAGACAAGCCCTTAGCTTAGCGTCTTCCGAAGCTTTTGCTGGAGTAGTGGACTCAATAATGACGAAAAACCCCCTTACGATAAGGGGCGACGCAGACGTGCTGGAGGCCTCAAAGCTTATGTTCTCCAAGAATATAAGGAGGTTGCCAATAGTCGAGGGCGATAAGCTAATAGGCATAATCACCGCAGGTGACGTAGTTAAGCAGTTGGCAAAGGGGAAGCCAAATGGGAAAGTCACGGAGGTTGGCACCCTCAACCCCATCACTATTACCCCCTATCATAGGATCTTCCAAGTTGCGAGGCTCATGCTCGAGAAAAACATAGGGACCCTCCCAGTTGCCAACGAGAGGCTGGAGGGGATAGTGACAGAGAGGGACGTCCTCCTGTCCCTAGTTACTGTTTTTTAACACTCCTCCTCCAGGGGAGTTATGTCCATGTTTTTTGGGTAGTCAATCACGCAGATAAACTCCAGATCCTCTTCGCCTGTGTTTACTATAGCGTGTTTCACCCTGGAGTTTATGAAAATGAAGTCCCCCTCCCCCAAGTCGAGCTTCTCTTTGTCAACGCATACCCTAGCCTTACCCTTTAGAATGTAAAGGGTCTCCACGTAGTCGTGGTAGTGCATCTGTATGAGCCCCTTTTCCTTTATGGTGAATTTCCTCATTGCGTAAGGAGCCCCGTGGTCCCTAGTGACGAGCCACCTTATATAAGACTCCCTGGACTTACCTATCTTAACCGGATCCTGTCTAACCTCGTTTGACTTGCCGTAGTAAAACTCCATGAGCGATATCTAGCCTATACCTTAAAATTGCTTTCGCGCTTAGTCCCCTAGGAGGCTCGACGCTATCTTCTCCGCCTCAAGGACGTCATCACCGTACAACTCCGCTAGGATCTTCAAGTCCCTCACGCCAGAGGCCAACAGCGCAGTAAGCCACACTACCCTATGCGACCTCTCCAGATCCATGTACCTCCGGAAGACCGACTCCACTACCCTTGGCGGGATGCCCTTGTCCACAACATAGTCGACCACCCTTTCCCTGTGCCTTAATACCATCTCGTCTACCTTGCCAAAGAGTTCCAGTTTAGCGCACTTCTGAACCAACAACCTTCTGAGCTCTTTGGGCAGGTAAAACAAAAGGAAAGACATGGAGGAGGCCACGGTTACAGGGGTGATGACCTTGAGGTTCTTCCTTAAGCTCCCCCTGAGCTTGTTCTTAAATTTCTCGAGAGCCAAGGACGGCTGTCCCTCTAGCTCCAAGTAGTCAATGTAGTCCAAGGCCCTCAGCCCCTCTGTGGGAGGGATTAAAAGGAGTTCCTCGTCAGAGAGGTAACAGATCTCGTTTTCGTAAAACTTCTTAACGCAAGTAATTAACTTCCAAAAGGAAATGTCCATGTGCAGCGATTTAAAAATCACATTATTTGTAAGTGAGGATTCCATGATGTACATATACTTTAAAGAAATATAAATCTTTGTAAGCATAAAGATGAGCAAAAATATTTAAGAAACATAATTCTCTAAACGTGAGAATATTTCAATAGTTTACGCGTCAGCTAGCAACAAAGCAGTGACTCAGCACTAGGCGGCGTAAAAGGGTAGGAAACTTTGAGTCTTTCTAAACCTTTTATTCCTCGACTCTTTCTTAACTTGATGAGGGCGCTATTTCCAGGGAGATTTCAGCCCTTCCACCTAGGGCATCTTAACGTCGTGAGATGGGCTTCTCAAAAGTTTGACGAGGTCATAATATTGGTCGGCAGCGCTTCAGAGAGCCACACCTTTTACAATCCGTTCACTGCGGGAGAGAGGATAGAAATGATCTTCAACTCCGTCAAAGATGAGATCTCCAAGGTGTTTATTGTTCCGTTGATGGAGTCCTTTGAGAACAAGAACTGGATACACGAAGTGGAGCTTATCGTCCCACGCTTCGACGTGGTCATCTCCGGGAACCCGCTAGTGATAGCAGGGAGCAAGGAGTACAGGGTGATTCCCCCACCCCAATTCAACAGGGAGAAGTACAACTCCACGTTGATTAGGTCTTTAATGTTAAAGGGTGGGGACTGGAGGGAATTGGTTCCCCAACAAGTGTACGAATACATTAAGGCCATTGGAGGGGAGGAGAGGATCATGGAGATAGCTAGGACAGACAAGGTAGAAGACTGAACATGTGTTCGTAAGATAACTTTAAAAAAATTCCTAAACAATATTGAATTTATGAGGTTTGTAAGGGAGTCGTCCGGGCTAGTAAAGAACGCGTCGCTCCTCGACGCCACCATGTTGAACGTAGCTAACATGGGAGCTGGGCTGGCTATATTCGTTGGTATCTCCCCCTACATAGTTCCTGGGGCAGTGCTCTGGGTGGCTTCCCTGCTCACTTTCCTTGTGACATTGCCTTTGTTGCTACTTTACACGTTCTTCATAAAGGAGATTCACAGGACTGGCGGGGACTACGTCTGGCTCTCCAGGAAGCTGTCGGGAAAGGTTGGTGCAGTGATGGGAATAGCCCTAGCTTTCAACATGCCTCCTTTCTTCGCCCTCTCCGCCTTCTTCTCCGTGGCTGCAATCTCTACGACGCTCACCGTCATAGGTACCCTTAACCACCAGGAGTTTTTAGTGAACGCTTCCAACGTTTTCAACAACGAGTGGGTCGACTACGCCATCGCAGCTGTGGCGTTTGCGGTGGTGGTAGCGATAAACGTGTTTAGGCCCAAGTGGGGGTTCAGCCTAGTCTCGGCCTTGGGCACCTTGGCAGTGGTGGGCACGGTAGTAGCAACTCTAGTGCTAGCAGTTAACGTCAACGACTTCCACTCCAGGATAGCTCCGTTCCTTCAAGCTTTTTCCCTGACGCCTGAGCCCTACACTGGGCCCACATTCAGCTGGCCTGCCACGCTCTACATGTTACCCTACTTCGCCTCCTTTGCGTACATATGGCTCTACGCAGGCCCAGCTGTCTCCGCGGAGATAAAGACCGAGAGGGGCATCAAGTACAACTTGCTGTTGGGGAGCCTCCTCACCTTGTTCCTCATCACTGTGCCCTTCTGGCTAATGGACGTGGCTGGAGGATATGGCTTTAACTTCTCCCTTTACCAGACCGGTACTTATAACTTCTGGAGCGTTGCCATGGCTCTAGCAGGCAACGAGGCTCTTCAATGGTTCATTGGGATAAGCTTGATAGCGTGGGAGTTCTTTGTCATGGCATTTGGCGTAGTAGTGTTCGCGAGGTACGTTTTTGCGTTCGCCTTCGACAGGCTCTTCCCAGAGGTGTTCGCGAGGCTCAACAAACAGAGCTCCCCCGTGTACGCCCACTTGTTGGACTTTGTCGTTACGCTCGTGTTCCTGCTCTTTCCCATAATCCTGCCTACAGGGTACGAAGCCCTTTACAGCTACACTCCATTGGCTGTGGCTTACTTGTTCCTTATTTCGCTTGCTGGGATTAGGTTTGCTAGAGAGAAGAGGAGTATGGCCATCTTGGTGACCTCCGTGCTCTCGGCTGCATTCATGGCATTCATGGGCTACGAGTCCTTCACGAACCCCTACTTCGGGGTGATAACATCTAACGGACAGCCTTACGTGCCGGGGATAGCTTACGTGGTGAGCTTGATAGGCCTTGGAGTTGTGATATATGTGGCATCAAAGGTCTATAACTTGAGGAGGGGAATTAACATAGACTTGAACTACAAAGAGATCCCGCCAGAGTAGGCTTTCCTTCTAGGAGGGCTTTTAGGCTCAGTAAACTACTTATTAACTACGGTATGGGGAGCGCAATTTCTTTTCAACTTAAAAACTTATCACGTCTGCCTCGTCTTTCGTCACTCTAACACAATACGATATTTAGGGATATTGTCCACTATTAGGGAATGCGTGTAATAAAGATACTAGACAGGTATTAAACCTTTTTGAATTCTATTGGTATCCACTATACACAGCCTATCCACTAATCCTGGGCCTAGTTGGGGTAGTCTTCTCTTCCCTGCTGATAGATTACTACACCGTGTACTCAGCTTATAGTGACCAGCAGAAGTTCTTGGGGGTGAGGAGCATCGAGTGGTGTTGTGGAAATGAATGCAGTTAAATCGTTTAAGAACTTCACGCTTGAGGTAGACCTAAACGTGAGTGAGGGCGAAAAGGTACTTATCCAAGGGCCAACGGCTCTGGGAAGACCCCCTTGCTTTACCTAGTTTACGGCGTTCTCGTTCCAGATAATGGCTACGTTAAGGTCTTTGGGAAGAATCCGAGTGTCGAGATGAGAAGAGACGAGGTGTGCATGCTGAGGAGCACTTAGTGTTCCTAGAGAACCTCAAGTTAAGGGACAACTTGGAGTTCATTAAGTCCCTCAGGGGTTTCAAGGATGACCTCCTGGAGGATCTGTTGAAGACGTTTAACCTACCTATGGACAAGAAGCCTTACCAGCTTAGCTCTGGGCAAAGAAGGCTGTTCAAGATAGCGTTAGCGTTCTCCTCTGGGGCAAGGTTGCTCCTGCTCGACGAGCCCACGTCCAACCTGGACTCGAAGAACTCTGAGGTGGTTAAGGGTCTGATAGAGGCGTATCCTGGGAGTGTAGTGTTCGCGTTCCACGACCCCATGCTAAAGGAGGCATGCAACAAGGTGTTGTACTTAAGGGTTGGGAAGGTGGAGAAAATCGAGAAGTTTAGGTAATTGACTACGCGTTTTCCAGTTAGCTTAAGGGAGGCAACTTTTCTTTTCTTGACTTCCCTTTCACTTCACTACCGCCACAGCCCTAGCAGGGGCCCCGTCCCCTCCCTTAATCAACAGGGGGAAACAAAGGAAGTCGACGTACTTATTGAGGAGCTTGTCCAAGTTGACCAAATTCTCTACTATTAACCCCCTTGACAGGAGCTCCTTGTGCACTTCCATAGAGCCAACGCTCATGGAATCCACCCCTATCACCCTGCTCTTCACTTTCTTCGCCTGCTCCAGGGTGAGCTCCCTCCCACCAGTGTATATTAACAACACATCAACGTCTACGTTTATGGAGTCGAGCTCCTCTAGCCTAACCACGTAAGCCCTACCGGAGAACATTTCCACGGGAATTTGATCCAACGTCTTTCCATCCTTAAATACGTGGGCCGGGACGTCAACGTGGGTGCCAGTGTGAGAGCTCAGCGTGAGTCTGCTCACGTAATATCCCTGGTTCTCAAGCCTCTCCACCTTTACTTCCGGATCCCCTGGGTAGACACTCATCCCTTCCTCTATTGGGACAGTGAGGTCAACTATCGTGTTCTCCACCCCTTTAGGATTCCTCCTTATCTAAATTCTTCACTCCGTTTATTATTTCTTCAACACACTCCTCCCTGTACTTCAGCAAGATCTTTCCCTCCTTCACCTTTACCACTGTAGATCTTCTCTCGAACCCTGCGTGGGAGACCATCCTAACCTTGTCGAACTCGCACTCGGTCTCCTCCTCTACCTTTCTTTTCCTCAACCAGTCTGAGACCTTCATCTCGCCTAGTTTAAGTAAGTAATCTAGGGATACCTCTGTCTCTTTCTCGAGAAGGCTAGCGAGCTCCTTTATCCTCTTCAGTTCAGCGTTTATCACGACTCTCCTGCCTTCGCCCATCAGCTCCGACACCTCAAGTATCCTGTCGACGTCAAACTCCTCTCCCTCAGCCAGCTTCTTGTAGTTCTGGATGAAGTGGTACCCCATATAGTAATAGATGGAGTTCTCATGTGCCTCTAGCCCTGCTTCCACTAGGTATAGCTTCTCGCTCTTGTTCACCTTTATTGACTCCCTAATTTTCCTCTCCAATTCCTCCTCCTTAACGAAGTTCTCCAGCTTCGCCTCCTTTACCAGGTATAAGAGGGCCAGGGGTAGGCCGTACTGGATCGCCTTCCCTACCCCGTAAATGTCCGACTTCCCAGTTGCGTTTATCCCCTTCTCTCCTGCCTGCTTTACCAGCTTTATCTCTTTAGTGAAGAAGTCAGCTAGGTCCACCTTCCTCACAACCTCCCTTTTAGTTGCGTAGAGCTTTACCTCCTCGTTTTCTGCAAAGCACGGCGGGGACGCAACCTGCATCACCTCCACCTCCTTCTTCTTAGTTGACGCAAAGTCGTAAACTGCGAGCTCTGTGGCCCTAGATGAGGCCAAGGACTCCACGCTGGACGCTAGGGAAACGTCGAGCACGACTAGGTCTGGCACCTCCTCCATGAGCGTCTTGTAGAGGTTAAGGTAGAGGAAAAGCTCGTAGTTGCTTATGCCCTCCCTGTGGTCGTGAACTACGCCGTTAGATACGAATACCCCAGAACTGGGTAGCACGAAAGACCTCGTGTCTCCAAAAAACTCCTTTGCCTTTTCCTTGAGCTGTCCCTCAAGCGACGCGTAGTCCGGAGGTGGATCCCTCAGCGTGAAGGAGAGCGTAGACGACAGGAACACTACCTTTGACACCTCGAACTTCTCGTCCTTAAGGAAGTCCTCCTCCGAGAGGAAGGATGCGCTCTCCTTGACGACGACGTCGAGGCTGTTTCCCCTCTCGTCCACCGGGTGGAAAGGTATCTTGTTGCCCGAAGGTAGCTTGCTGACAACAGCTACGATTAAGGCTTTCACATTACTCATTAGGACGGGTCAATAAAAAACCTCACCCAACTTTTTTAGCTACTGCGTCAATTATCAACCATGAAGAGGACTGACCTAGAGGGAGTAATTAAAGGCAAGGGTAACTTCGTGGACGACCTCCCCTTCTCTGGATATCATGCAGCGTTCGTTAGGAGTACATATCCTCACGCTAGGATAAGGGTAGACCCGTCAGAAGCTGTGAAGCGAGGCGCGCTAGTCCTAACGGGGGAGGATGTAAGGATAATGTCGAGCTCGGTCACCGAAAATGAGGGCTCTGCAACAGTGTTACCCCTTGCCTTCAAGAAGGTCAGGTTTCAAGGTGAGCCCATAGCCTTGGTTCTGGCAGAAGACCCTTACAAGGCAGTTGACCTTGCTGAACTAGTGAACGTGGACTACGAACCTTTAGAGCCGGTTTCGAACATAGAGGAGGCCCTCTCAGGGAAGTCCTTGGTTTTCGAGGAAAAGGGCTCAAACGTCGTGTACAACAGGCTCTACGAGTACGGCAGGATGCCGAGAGAGGACAGGAGCATAGAGCTCGAGCTCTACTGGAGCAGGTCAAGCGGTAACCCCATAGAGACCTATGGCGTGATAGTCTATCCTCAAGGCGACTCGCTAAAGGTTATTTCCAACGTGCAAGCCCCCTATTTCCAAGGACAGCTCATCTCCAAGGTATTGGGGAAAGTGAACATGGTTCCTGTGAGGCATGGAGGAAGCTTTGGGGCCAAGTTCTCTGTAGCAGACTACATAATAGCGCTTGGGCTGGCGTCGAAGAAGTTCAACGTGCCCATAAAGTGGGTAGAGACGAGGACGGAACACTTGATGGCGTCAAAGAGCTCAGGGCCAGAGAGGAAGTTCAAGGTAACGGCATACTTTAAGTCAGACGGAACGGTCACCGGGCTTGACTTCAAGGTGTGGGAGGACGTAGGGGCGACGCTGTTTAACGGGCAAGCTTACAAGCCCGAAGGTATACTTGCAGGACCATACAAGGTGAGGAACATAAGGTACGACGCCTCCTTAGTAGCTACAAACAAGAACCCAGCAGGAGCTTTCAGGGGGGCAGGGACACCTCCCCACACGTGGGCACTTGAAAGGGTAATGGACGCATTAGCGGACGATCTGAAGGCGGACAGATCGGAGGTCAGGGAGAAGAACTTAGTCGACTCCTTCCCCTACGAGGCGCCCTATGCGGTGTACGACTCTGGCGACCCAAAGGGGCTGTTGAAGCTGGCTTTGTCGAGGCAGGACGTATTTGAGCTGAGGAAGAAAGGGTACGGTGTAGGGATAGCTGTCTCCACCGACCCAAGTACTCCTGCTGGACAGGAGGGAGTGAAGATAGTGCTCAAGAAGGGCAAGGTGGTAGTGAAGATAGGCTACGGACCTGAGGGACAGGGTAACGAACACGTAGCCAAGCTACTTGTGTCAAAGTTCCTGGGAGTGCCAGTGGAGAAAGTGGACGTGGAGCTGGCAGAGAGCGACGAGGGAGTGACCTCCTTTGGTCCTGGAGGGAGCAGAATGAGCGTTTTCCTATCTGGCGCAATTAAGGGGGCCGCAGAGGAACTGGTAAGCAAGCTCAAGAGGGAGCTGGGGGCGGAGAAGTTTGAGAACGGTTACTTCATTACCAAGGAAGGGGAGAGGGTAAACATACTTGAGCTAGAGGGTGAGGCTACTTACGTTGTGTCGCTCCAAGGTAAGAAAGGTAGGTTCTTGGCGTATCCCTTTGCTGTGGACATAGCAGTTGTGAAGGTAGACGAGACTGGTCTAATAAGGCCAGTGAAGCTAATCGTGTACATAGACCCCGGCACTCCCCTTGACGAAGAGGTGGTAAAGGAGCAGGTCATCGGAGGATCATACATAGGAGTTTCCTTGGCGCTGTACGAGAGGTACGTATATGAGGAAGGCCAACTGCTCACTACAAGCTTGTCTGACTACAACATGATCACTGCAGTTGAGGTTCCGGAGTTTGAGGTGAACATAGTTCCTACCCCCTCGCCCTATACTCCCCTGGGCTCAAAGGGGATAGGGGAGATACCGGTGGGAGTGGCGGCGGCTGCTGTGACAAGCGCTGTGGAAGATCTCCTAAAGAGGAGGGTCAGCAGGATTCCCGTAGACGTGTCCATCTAGGTTATCGACAACTAGCGTCTCACCTATATATCCTCTTGCTGACTAAACGATGACTTGGAATGAGATGCGGTTTTCAATATTTAAGCATATAACGTTGGAGTGATGCTTTCTAAACTCAAGTAAGTAGAGCCGATTTATTTAAATTTCTTACAAAAAAGATCTATAATTGTGGAAGTCAGCTACGGTTTTGAGGTAGAGCAGAGTCCTGAGATCGTCAAAGAGTACTTGTCGGATCCAAATAACCTGATGAAGTACGTACCAGCGTTCAAGGGTATCGAGCGTACCGGAGAAGACGAGTGGGAGCTCAAGATATCTTGGCTCATCACGCTAAAGCTAAACGTAATTAGACAGGTGACTAGGGACGGGGTAACTTACCTTATCAAGAAGACTGAGGGGATGATAAAAGTAAAGTCTTACCTCAAGTTCGTAATACTACCTACAAAGGGAAGGACCATCGTAAAGCTAATTTTCTTTTACGAGGGGCCATTTGAGGGGATAGCCAGGAGGCAGACGGAGGCCTTTTACAAAAGGGGGGTGGAGATCTTCAAGAGGGACATGGAGTCAGCGAGGACTTCCGAGAAAACCACAGAAAGCAAGGTGGTATTAGGTGGGAACAACCAATTTCCGTCGATCTTGGAGATGAAGACCGTAGAGGTAAAGAGGATATCGGCAAAGGACGTCGAGGACGTTATCGGGGAGGCCATAGCTAAAAGCCTCGATGCTCCTATTCTCCTCATCCTCTCAGACGGAGAGAATGTAGTGGAACTTAAGTTCTATGGGGGCGACGTAGTGGAATCCAAGGGAGACGTAAAGTCCCTTAAGGAGCCCATAAAGGCTATTGTGAAGACTAAGTAACCCCTCCTTCTCGGTTAGATTAATTTCCTTGTTAATGTTATTAGAGGTCATGAACTTGTTTGCTTTCTTGCTCGCGCTATCCATTGTGCCACAAGTCATTCACGTGGGTCTGGGCCCCGTCAGCATAACGTCTTACAACAACGAGCTCTTTGTAGTAAACTACAATTCCAGCACAGTCACAGTTGTGCAAAACGACCAACCTGTAACAAACATAAGTGTGGGTAAAGGGCCAACGATAGCTACAGCCTCCAAAAGTTACGTTTACGTGGCCAACTTCCTCTCGTCGCAAGTGTCGGTAATAGACCCAAGCACCTTAAAGGTGATCTCCAACATCACATTACCCTCTCCCTATGCCCTTCTCTACGTACCACAGTACGGCGAGGTTTTCGCTACAGAGACCTTTAGCGACCAAGTTGCCGTGATAAAGGGAACCACAGTTGTAAAGGACATAAGCGTAGGCGGGCAACCAACTTACTTGGCGTACGACCCAGGGAACTCGCTGGTGTACGTCTTGGTCCAGTTCCCAAGCCCGCAAGTCCTAGCTATCTCCCCGGCCAACCACTCCGTCGTTTATTCCGTCCCCCTTGACTACCTCCCTACTACCATGGCATATGGGGGTGGAGAGATCTACGTGACCAGCGTGAACTCTGGCTACCTTATGACTATACAAGGGGACCACGTGTCTTACCAAAAGGTCGCTGTGGGAATCTTTGGAGTAGCATACTACAACGGTTACCTCTACTTGACCGACGTGGAGAACAACTCCGTGTTAGTGTACAAGGACGGGTCCTTCGTTTCCTCAATACCCATGGGCAACAAGCCGTCCTTTATTTACCCATTTAACGGTAAGGTCTACGTCACCATTTCTGGAGAGGATTACGTCTACTTCTTTAACGCCTATTCCCCTCCAGTAAACCTAGAGTTGCCAGCGTTTATTGTAGGGGTAATACTAGTTGTGGTTGCGGTGGCGTACGTCTCTGTGAGGAGACGTTTATGACTAATTTTTTAGGTTGGTTACTTAAATAACCCCATTTGCGAGATATTACCAATGTCCTCCATTTTCGACAGCTTGAACTCTTGGAACGTAAAGCCGTTTAGGCGTATGGGGGTAACTATTGACGAGGAAATATACTTGGCAAGATCGTTGCTGAAGGACGTGGAGTCCTCTAGGCTCGTCTTAGAGATAGGAGGAGGCAACTGTCTAGTTTCCGAGATCCTCAGGAGAAGCGGTAAGGCAAGGGAAGTCATAAGCGTGGACACTTGGAACGAGGAGATAACTATTAACGACGTGAAGTCCTATACTAAAGGAGTGGAGCTAGTTAGGAACCTCTTCCCTTTGCCGTTTAGGGACGAGTCGTTGGACGTGGCCTACTCAGTCCTCTACTTCTACAACGTTAAGAGGGAGAACAGGAGGGAGCTCGCTAGGGAAGTGTACAGGGTATTGAAGAAGGGAGGTAAGTTCATCTTAGTTGAGCCAGAAATAGTTAGGAACATGAGGAAGGACTTCGTCTCGGCAGGGTTTAAGGAGGAGTCCTACCGCTCTGAGCAGGCGGTCTTCTTCTCTAAGATGGTAAAGGGATAAGGATGGCGAAAAAGCCCAAAGGTCAGCGGTACTGCTTTTTCTTTGCCACGTAACTTCGCAGAGAGCCTCAAAGACTAAAAACGCGGGCAGTTCTCACGTTTCACTTTACTTCCCTATTTACTCCCAGCTGGCTTAGCAGTACTCCACCTAACGCCAGCACTGAGCCTAGAACCTCCATGGGAGTGGGGACGTCGTCAAGTATCACAAATGAGAACAAGTAGGCTGACACGGGGACCATAATGGCAAGAGTTGATGAGTTCAAGGGACCAAGGCTCTTCACAGCCGTGAACCAGAAGATGAACCCTAGCGCTTGAGCGAGTAACGCAACTAGAAGGGCGTAGGGCAACCCGTTCAAGGAGAACGAATAGGACGCAGGGAGAAATGGGACGACAAAAACCGTGGAGAAAAGCGAGCCGAACGCGTTGAGCTTGATCACGTCAGTCCTCATTAGGTTCCTCCGGAAGTATATGGTACCTATCGCCCAAATAATAGCCCCCACTACTGCCACCAAAGAGCCCACGCTAAAGCTCGTGCTGTCCACTGAGATGAAGATCCCCGCAAAAGCTATGACCGTCCCCGCGATTTGCAGCAAGCTCAACCTCTCGTGCATCAGCCTTAAGAGCACTATGACGAAAATTGGTTGAGTGTATATCAGCACAGAGGTTAGCGCTGGGTTGGTGGAGAGGTTTATGGCTATGTTGAGAAGGATCACGAAGAGGCCCATGTTCAATATCGCGTTTATCGCCTCCTTAACCCCTATCACCATGCCTCTGGCATAAGCTAGCAACACCACTCCTCCGACTAAGAACCTTATGAAAGTAAGGACAAAAGGCGACATAAAGTAGAGGGCTAACTTCGATAGGGGAAACGAAAGCCCCCAAACTACGACCACTCCTAGGATAGATAGGTATCCTTTTAGGGAGCTCACAGTTTACTTAGGGAAGTAAATATATTTAAATTTATTCTAGACCGAAAGGAATAATAAATGTCATTCGAAAGTAAATGATCCCCTTCGCCATAACCGTACATCGATAGCGTTATACACTAAAAAGATTTCACATAAAAGCTTTAACTAAATGGCGTAAGAATGAAAAAATTTAAAAAGAAACATTTAAGAGTACGGTCTACGACCTAATATTATGCAAAAAGCCCTACTGAAGGAAAAGGAGAAGAAAGAGGAAAGGGTAGAAGAAGAGAGGACAGTGGACCTAACCTCAATAAGGCCTAGGGGTCTAGATTGAATGGAGTATAAAGAGGGCGACTTTTTAAGCGTCCAGCACTACGTGAGGTACTTAATAGCTGAGAAACTTAAGGCCAACGTTAGGAAGATAGACGAATACGTATACTACGAGGTAGGGGAGCTCGACGAGTTCTTCCCAGTGAACTTCGTGTTAGGAAAGGACTCATCGACCGGGAAACTGTTCGTGATGCCAGTGAGGAGAAGGTGTTACATCCCCGACGGTTTCCCAGAGGAGGCTAAGGCCAAGCTGAGGAGGTGTATGGGCTTTGACTACCACGCCTACGAGGATTTCAAGTTCACCAGAGGGATAGGCATAAGACTACAAGGAGACCTAGTAATGGAAGTAAGGGATGTATTTGAAGACGAAAGGGAAGTCCTTTCTTTCCTGTCCCCTTCTAATTTTCCAGACCTCTTTAACTCTTACGTGAGGGAGAGGCTAAAGGACGACAAGGAAGTCGCAGAGGTGGAGAGGCTTGGCTCCCTCTACGTGGAGCTCATGGATTACGTATTGAGGTCGACCTTGCCAAAGGAGAAGGAGAGGGCCGTAATGAGGTTGCTGAGGAAGGTTGAGAAGGAGCTTACTTCCCACTTCGACTTCGAGGTAGTTAACGTCTACGAGAAGAAGAGGAGCGTTTTCCACAGGAGTGAGAAGTGCATAAGGTTCATAGACGTCCAGGGAGCGCTTGAGAATTTTAGGCGGAGGAAGGCGACAAGGGAGGACTTCGTGGACTACGTCAAGTCAAGGACGCAGAGCCTTGCGATAAAGTTAGGACACTACACGACCCCACACTTGATAAGGCTCAAGGGAGTGCTAGTTAACGCAGAGGTGAACTTAGCTGGGGTAATCATGTTTAGCCCTCAAGCAGTTTACTTGAGCCACCCAGAGCATGGAGAAGAGGCATATTACGTGCCAAAGCCCAGTTACGTCCTCTTTAGGCTAATGGGCATGGAGCCAGAGCTAGAGGCGTTTCTCTTGTGAGGCACTTCTGTTTTTCCGAATTAGTTTATTTTCCAGTTTTTCCCTAGTGGTAGTATGTCTAGCTCTAGCGAGATAGGAGCTTTACAGAGGTTAAGGCAAGGCGTACTTTACTTCATAATAGTCCCACTTTTGTTATTTCTTGCGCTCGTTTTGGACTTCACGGTAGTAGTGCCTATTTTGGCAGGGTTAATATCCTTAGCTTTGATATTCCTAGGTTACGTTAACATCAGGGAAGGCTTCAAGGAGTTACTGAGTTACGGAAAGGACACGAGCCTAGGCGTAAGCGCCACTTCTATACTGCTAGCGGGAGTGATCGTGACTCTGATAGGGGCTATTTTAACCGTAATAGCTATCGGGCTTGTCGTGTTGATACTTGGGGCAATAATATACTTTATAGGTATGATATTGTTGGGCATAGCCTTCTACAACTTGGGAAAGAGCTACAATAACTCAACGCTCAGCACTGCCGGTATACTGATGGCAATACCGATAGGGATAGTTCAGTTTATAGGGGAGATACTTGCGTACGTCGAGTTAGGCCACTTGGTAAATACGCTCCAGCTGTACCCTCAACAGCCCGGCCAGTTACAGCCATTCCCTCCTCAGCCCCCCCAAGTCCAACCTACTCAAGGCTTCTACCAAGTTGGGACTGGGATCATAAGGAGTAATGGGACTGCTATCGTCACGGTGTATAGTCCATATCCTGTTAACGTGTCTTACGCAGAGCTTGTCAACTTTGGCTTGACTACCACTTCTATAACTCCCACTTTCCTTTCCCAAGGCAATAACGTGATAACAATAAACTTTGGTGGCGTGACAAACCTGTCGTCCGGCACGACGTACACGGTAAGGATACACCTAATTAACGGTCAGGTCATTGACGCGATCGTCATGTACCAGTAGGATAGATTTTATAAAAGTTCGTATATGAAACATCTAACGTTTTTTGAAAGAAACCTTTATTTTTAGATATATCTATTAATACTTTATAATGTATGACGTGATCCTCTCTTCAGATAGAGGATCGTTTACCGACTACAACGGCTCTAGCGTACTAGGCTACGTGGCGTGCATGCCATATAGACTAGTGCCAAGGGTGTTCATGGACAAGTTCTTCACACCCCCCATGAAGACCGACAAGGAGGGGAAGGCCATCTACGCTCCGTACGCCTTGAGGAAGATCGAGGCAGTGTTGGTAAATTCTGGCTTCAAGGTGGCTGTGATCCCGCCAGAGAAGCTTCACGCCTTCGCCAGGAAGACGAGGGTAGTTGGCTTTACCGTCCACGATCCCTTTGGCCTCAACCCTGTGAGCGCGAAGCTCTCTTTCCTGTTCGGAGGAGGGCCAACATGGACAGCTAAGTTCTTTCAGGAGTTCGCTGAAGAGGTAAAGGGGCTAAAGCAAAGGTTTGGCTTCAAGGTGATAGCAGGAGGGCCAGGGGCGTGGGAGCTGAGCCTTGCAAAGCCTGAGTGGATTGACGTCCTTTTCTTGAACGAGGCTGAGTTGGATCTCCCTAAGGTGGTAAAGGCCTTGTTGGACAACCAAGAAGTGCCGAGGATAGTTCACGGGAAGAGCCCGAAAGCAGACCAAATACCGCCAATAGTTAACCCGGCCAGGCTGGGGGAAGTGCAAATAACTAGGGGGTGCCCAAGGGGTTGTAAGTTCTGTTCCATAACCCCGGAGACGTTTAGGTCAATTCCACTGGACGTGATCAAGAAGGAGGTAGAGGTTAACCTAAGGGGTGGGATAAGGAGGGTCGAGTTCATCACCGACGACGTCATGCTCTACGGTTCCCAGAAGCTTAGGACCAACCACGATGCCATAGTCAAGCTCTTTACTGAGGTAATGGGGATGGGGGTTGACGGCATATGGTTCCCCCATATCTCGGCCCCAGCAGTGAGGGAAAGCCCCAAGACCGTGAGGGCAATGTCTGAGATAGCTAGGTATGACGTGGACAGGGCTGCGGCCCCTGTGGTTGGGCTTGAGACTGGGAGCGTGAAGATCATGGAGAAGTACATGTCTGCAAAGGCGTTCCCTTGGACTCCGAGGGAGTGGAGGGACGTCATCATAGACGCCACTGGCATAATGAACGACAACTACATCTACCCCTGCTACACAATGACAATAGGCTACCCTGAGGAGACTGAAGAGGACTTAAAGCAGAGCATAGACCTCGTTCAGTCCATAATAGACCACAAGTTCACTGCGTGGGTGTTCCCGTTGCCCGTGATACCAATATCCACTACCTATATAGCGAAGAACCCCTATCCCAAGCCTGAGACCCTCCCTGAGGGCTACTGGGACCTGCTCTACATCTCGTGGGTGTACAACTTCAAGGTGACTAGGGAGCTAGTGCCCATTCTCACTGGCGGGATAAGGAACAATTTAGTCAAGAGGCTTGTGGTTACTATGATAAACAAGACCTTCTCTAACCTCGAGGAAATCTTCAGGGCGCTGAAGGAGACCAAGGGCGAGTACTCCAAGACTTTCTCTAACGTTAACTTGAACAGCGTAATGGGAGTGATTAAAGCAATTTATTGGCTAATTAGGCTGAGCGCGAAACCCATATAATTTTTCTGTTTTTCCCTCTATCTAGACGTGCAAGTAGGATTAGTAGAAAGGTAAAAAAGGGTTTTACCTCAAGCTACTTCACCATGCTTACAGAGGATCAAGTGATTTCAGCGATAAAAGAGCTGTACAACGGAAGGCCAGTGCCTTATTCCAAGATTAAGAAGAAGCTCAAAGTGGACGGGGAAGAGGTTACGTGGATTTTGGAAAAGCTGGAAAGAGAGGGTAAGTTGAGGAAAGCGGAAGTGGGTGGGGGGAAGTCGTTCGAGCCTGTGGAGGGGGTCGAAAAGATAGACCTTGTGTTGGCAGAGGTAAGGCAACTTCGGGAAGAGGTGAGAAAGCTCCAAGAGCTCTACTCTGACAGGAAGAGGGTTAGCGAGAGCGCCTTTGACGAGATCTACGAGAAGGTCAAAGATAACCTAGGCTATGCCCATCTCTCTGCCATAAGGATTGAGATGGGGCTCTCGAAGGAGGAGTTCTACTCGAAATTGAGCAAGCACGTGGAGGAGCACTACGACCTCATTGCGGGAGGCGACGAGGGCTTCGTCAGGAAGGGCTCGGTTTACGGCATAGTTAGGAGGAGGTCAAGATGATCTGCAGAATACCTAAGGTAACCGTGACCACCTGGAACAGCAACGACGTTATACTCGTAGGCCCTACGTATAGGCAGTTCCTGCAGAAGGTGCTTGAGGCAGTGAGGAACAAGGACATTGCGTCTATTATAGGCCAACCAGGAATGGGGAAGACCACTATCTTGAGGAAAGCCTACAGTTCCTTGAGTTCTCTTGCCTTCTTCCTAGACTTGTCTAGTAAGGGCGAAATAGAGGAGGAGTTCTGGAGCAAGGTTGATAAAGCGAGGCTTAGGGCACTTGTGGTCGAAAAGTTGAGGGCACAAAAGGGGAAGTTTGGCTACTCCTTCTTCAAGAGGCTAATGGGAGTGAAATTCGAGGACTGGCTCGAGAAGGTCTGCGAAAAGTACTCAGACAGGGACTTGAGAATCTATTGCATGTCTTACCCAAAGGACTTTGACGGTATGATAAAGCTCCTCTTAGACTTGAGGGAGGTCACGGAGCTTTCGCTTTTCATAGACGAGGTAAGGGGGTCCCACCTAACAAAGATACACAGGCTGATCAACGCAGGGCTCGAAATCCCAGTGATCATGGCAATCCCCACAGACGCCTACAGCAGGGTAACCGACCTGGCAATAAGGAGGAGGTTGGACGAGAGCAGGATATCCCTGGACAACAGCCTTACGGAGCAGGACATCAAGGAGATTGTAGACGCTTACTGCCCCCAGCTCTCCGAAGAGCTCTTCCCTATAGTCCTCTCATTGTGGAAGGGTAGGGAGCTAAACACCGTGAGCTCCATACTCCAGTTCGTGAAGTCTCAAGTTGACAAGCTGTCTGAGGAGTGCAAGGAGGACGTCTCCTGCTACAAGAGGAAACTGCTCGACTCCCACTCCCTGAAAAACCCAGAGAGCGACTCCAAGGACCTCGAGAGGATGATCAGAGAGGCGCTGAGCTCAATGGCTGGTGAGCTCGGCATAACCTACGTTCACCCGAGGGGTAAGAGGATAGAGGCCAAGGGCAAGTACGTTACCGTGGGTATCTTCTTCTTAAAGGACGGCCTAGCCTACTTGGGGATGGTCAAGCTCATGAACGACGATAAGGAAGAGGACGAGGAGGTGAAGTTGTTGTCGTCAGTGGAGAGGGTAGAACACGAGAAGAAGGAGTACGTGGTGGCAAAGAAGTTCGTGATAACCAACTCCCAGAGACTAAACGCGTTCGGCAACGTGAAAGTGGAAGTCACGACAATGGAGGCGGTGAGAATCTTACAGGGGGACAGCTTAATTCTAGAGGAAAAGCTAAAGGACCTCTTCTCGGACCTAGCTGAAAAGAAGGGCGAAGTACAAGTAGCTAGCTAAGGTATGGGCAACATTTATATTTATGTTAGCTCCTTATCATCTAAAGAAGGTAGCGTTAGACTATTCTATTTAAATTTTCCCCTCCTTTAACGAGGTTATCGTGTTTATATTGCAGTTTATGTTCTCTTGGAATACCTTGAAAATTATAATGATAATTTAAGTATTGAAGTTAGCAAAAGAATATTTTTTATTAATAATTTTTATATAAACGAAATCATATGGTATACTTAGACCTAAAATGTCGTCCAAGCTAGACCGCCTAATGCAACTAAAGGGAGCTATAGCGGCAGGAGAGTTCACAGCAGATGGGAAGCTAGTGGAGTACAAGGGACCACTGAGTAAGGAAATTGCGAAGATGGTTGCCATTATGTGTGCAGCCAACAGCTTAATGGGGAAGATACAAGCAGAGGGCTTCACTAAGTTCAGCGGAATGAAGCGGACCCCGTTCCACGGCTGTGCAGTGGCTGCAGGAGACTACGCAGTGTGCGTATGGGCAACTACGGGGTATTCGTGGAAATGACGAAGGCAGACTTCAACGAGATTTTCAAGACGTTAATGGAAGTGGCGAAAAGCTAAGAAAGAAGACATTTTTTTTTCCACTACCTTTCTTACGTTCTTGTCAAAGGGCGGGTAGATTATCCCCTTTTCCGTTATTATGGCGGTTACGTACTTAGGAGGGGTAACGTCAAACACTGGGTTGTAAACTTTAGCTCCCTCTGGCGCTATTGGCACCCCCCTCACTGTCCTGACCTCGTTTGGGTCCCTCTCCTCTATTACCACGTTCTCTACGCTGTTCTTTAAGTCGAACGTGCTGGTGGGGGCAAGGACGTAGAAGGGTATTCCCAGCTCGTGGGCTATGACAGCCTCCTTGAAGGTGCCTATCTTGTTGAACACATGACCGTCTGCCAGTATCCTGTCAGCCCCCACCATCACGCTGTTAACCATCCCCTTATACATGACTAGGCCCACTGCGGTGTCTGCTATCAGCGTCACAGGGATGCCCTCGGCCATCAGTTCGTACACAGTAAGTCTGCTACCCTGGAGCCACGGCCTAGTCTCAGGGGCTATCACAGAGACCTTCATGCCTAGGGCGTGGGCTATCTTCACTGGAGCCAGGGCAGTGCCCAAACCCGTGCCAGTAGCTAGACCTCCTGCGTTGCACTGGGTCAATATGGTATCCCCATCGTTTACCTTCTCCAGACCGTAGAGTCCCATCTGCAGCTCCGCCTCGTACTCCTCGTCGTATATTTTCTTTGCCTCTGCCTTCATGAGGTCCACGAGCTCTCTTACGTTCTTGACCAACCCGTTCTCAACAGCGTTCCTAGCTACGTTTAACATGCGGGAGGTGGCCCAGCTCAAGTTGACTGCAGTGGGCCTCGCCCTGTCTAAAGTCGCCTTTGCCCTCGACAGGGAAGAAAGCGCCTCCTCTAGGGTAGAGGAGTTGAGTAATGCCGTAACCATACCGTAAGCCCCCGCAATGCCTATCGCCGGCGCCCCTCTAATCTTCATCTGCCTAATTGCGTCGGCCACTTCCTCTGGCGTTCTAGTTTCAACGAACATCTTCTCAAAGGGCAAGGCCGACTGATCCAGGAGGACAAGAACGTTCCTCTCGTTGTCCCAGTTCAAAGGTACAAGCTTTGGCTTGTATATCTCCTTTAATTCCTTGAGTGATATCTTCATGTGGAAAGATTAACGAGAGTTAGGTAAAAATCTTTCCGAGCGCAAAATCACGGTAAATGCTTGGATAATGAGACCTTCTCTCCAGAACTGAACGAGGTAAGAGAGGAATGAAAATCAGGTTCCCTTGAATCACTTTTATTCCTTAACTTCTTGTTGCCTTTCCTCTTCAACTATATTGACGGTCTTCCCTATCTTGTTCCTTATTTCCGGCTTCTTCTTCCATATCCACAGCGAATAGGCTATCGAGAAGGCTAAGTATACCGCGGAGGCAATGACTGCCTGCGTGTAGGGGAAGACTGGAGGCCACACGCTGGTGTACAGCACGAAGGCGAATATGCCGGTCGCTATGGTTAGAAAGACGTAGTACTGAATTGGTGGAAGATTTAAGGTAATCTCAGAACTCTAAGGTACTTCGAGTGGTCAACCAAGTTTGACCCTTAGGGTGAAGACCAGAGCTTGGGAAGATCATGGGGATGTAAGTATATCGAGGGGCATGCAGGAAAGGGCGAGCAGCTATTACTCTACGTCCCCAGAAAACAGCTTAGAGAAGAGGCAATTAAGGCAAATCCAGGGCTAAGGAGGAAGATCTAAGGTCTCCTTGCCCTCTCGAAGAGCATTAAGGCCAAGCCTAGGACTGTGAGTACCAACCCCAGAGCCTCCACTAAACTAGGATCCTCCACTAGGTTCATCTTAGTGACGGACATCTTCACGTAAATTGGATAGGTAGCGTTCCTGGACTCCACTAGCTTCTCCTCGTGGATCACTTTCTGGACAGTGACGTTACCGCAACTTAAGGACTCTGTCACGTTTATAACTCTGGTTACGTTCATGGAGTACGCTTCCTGGTAAGGTGCTATAACCCACTCCCCTGGAGTCAATGGGATGACGGAATCCAACCTCACTATTGACTTTTCCCCGTTATGTACCACCTCGACGTAGGCGGTGACGTTAGTGGCGTTCTCTATGAGCTCAAGTTCCCCATAGGCAGTTGGAGGAACGCTTAAGGACATCTCCTTTGACAGGACTTGCGTGTTCGTCACGTGGGCGTTAATGGAGACAAGGCCTAGGGAGAGGAGGGCAATACCCAAGGCAAAGGCTAAGCTCCCCTTCATACCTCTAACCCCCTGAACTTAAGGAAGGAAAGCACGAAAGTCAATGCAGCTATAAACCCGTCCACGGCAACCCCTACCTCCACCTGCTGGTAGAGGTCCTTGCCTAAGGCAGTTATTATCCAAGGGACAAAGGGGTTGGTGAAGGAAAGAGCGAAAATCTTCCCGTACTCTCCTTGGAGGGCGTAAAAGTACTCCCCAGCATCGCCGAACACGAATACTCCGCCAAGAACGAATATGGACACCAAGGTTGACACTCCTGGGCTCTTGAATACCAAGGTGAGCAGTAGGACTAGGTTTTCTGCGAAGAAGTAGCCCACAACGAAGGTGAGAGCCAACAAAGGTGGGACTGGGACGCCGGAGAGGAGGGAGTAGAGAGCAGTAGTAAAGGCCCAGAGCAGCACTGGCACCACTACGTCGGAGAAATAGATGAACGCGAAGAGCTCCTCCCTCCTCACTGGGGTCGTAAGGAAGGAAATTATGCTCTCATTATACAGATGGTCTCCCGTGACAAAGATCACGTTTCTAAGACCTAGGGAGAAGGCCAAGGTTTCGGAGACGCTGATCACCGGGACCATGGACAGCACAACCCCTAAGAGGGAGAACCCTCCCCTCTCGTAGAAGGCGCTCAAGAAGACGTTTGATACCAACATAGTTGGCAGTACTAGTTCTAGCGTTGGCTCCCTGTACCTCTCCTTGAAGATCATGTTAAATACTTGAAAACCTCTTGAACGCCTCATCCAGGGAGTACCTCCTCACGTTTATCACGTTTACCCCTGCGTCGTCTAACTTGTCCACTATCTCCCTCATCCTCCCCTTTACCTTTAAGTACCCTCCTTCCATTTCCCCTTGGCCAAGGACCCTTATCGCTTTCTCTGGGTTGTCTACCAGTAGGTAAACCTCTTCCTCCTCTCCTGCCATTGTGTCGTTTATTCTGCCTGCAAAAGTGATCCTTCCATCGTTTATGAAAACGGCGTGGGTGATGATTTTCTCCAGTTCAGATAGTATGTGGGAAGAGATGAAGAACGTAACTCCCCTCCTGTTCAGCTTCATCACTGCCTCGTAAAACTCCATCCTAGCGCTTGGGTCCAGGTTGGCCGTGGGTTCGTCTGCTACTATGAGCTCTGGTTCCTTCAAGAGGGCTGAAGCCAGCTGTATCCTCTGGGCCAGCCCCGAGGAGAGCTGTTTGAGCCTTTTATTGAGTGGGGACCCAAGTTTAATTCCTCTATGATATCCCTCGGGTCCTTGCCGTATATCCTTCCAATATCTTAGAGGTACTCCTTGACCTTTGCCTCCTGCGGATGGTGGATAGGGGTGAAGACCACGGAGAACCTCTCGTAAAGCCTTGGGTTGTTCCAGGGATTCTCCCCAAGCACCTCTACTTTTCCTCCTGACTTCGGCAAGAGCCCTGCGATGACCTTTATGGTAGTGGTCTTGCCAGCGCCGTTGGGCCCTATAAAGCTTGTTATTGACCCTTTCTCTACTCTGAAGGTGACGTTAATCACTTCCCTCTTGTCAAAGACCCTCGTGAGGTTCTCGGCAACAATGACAGCAGTGACCATTATATAGAAAAACTTCCCTATGACTTAATCGTTTTTCTCAGATTAGATTTCCATGTGTTCCCTCTCTTCCTCAAGGATCTTCTCCACTATGGGGTCGTTGGGAAAGTTCTTAACGTAGAAGTCAATAGCTCCCGTCTCAACCTTCCTTATCACTTTCCTAGTGACGCCCATCCCGAAGAGGGAAACTACCAAGCCGAAAGCTAGGAGGGCAATGTAGACTGGCATCTCCAAAGGCGACCTCTTGTACTTCCTGAAGAACTCCCAGTGCGACATCTCCTGTAAGTACGCCTTCTTTAACCTCTCGTCCTTGAACCTCAAGTAAAACGCCTTTGCCAACCCGGTAGCTCCCGCCTCTCCCAAGAGGGCGAGGAGGTACTTGTCCATAAGCAAGTTACGTGGCCCAAGGTTAAAAGCTCGCGTAAATCCTCATTGAACTAAAATTCACTGGTTTATCCTCATGCCCTTGATCCTTATGTCCCTAGTCATGGCCCCTATAAATGTCATCATTAATCCAGCGATACCAGATAACAGGAAGGTCAACTGGAAGGCTAGGTCGGAGGGCAACTGGTACACCATGTACGTCTGGTATCCTCCCATCTGGACGGGGATCACAATACTGGTGTAGTACGTGGAGAGCAACGAGCCTGCAATTGACGGGCCAAAGGTACCACCCATCAGCCTAAATACGGTATTCATCCCAGTGGCCACTCCAAGTACCCTTCTCTCTACTGAGAAGGTCAAAATGTTTATGAGCACAACGTTAAGCATCGCCGCTCCGAGTGTTGCTAAAGACGCCAACACCTCGAGGGTGGCAAGCCCCATGGAACTGCCGCCACCAGAGGCAAAGGAGAGGACCAAGTAAAACACTGCAAGGAAAAGGGAGGAGAGCACTATTACAAACTTTGTTCCCGAGTTGACTATGAGCCTCGAGGCAAAGAGCGCCCCTACCATCTGCATTAGGGCAACGGGCAACATGGCTATCCCAGTACTGAGGATGTCCAGCCCAAAACCTGTGGGGTTTGGCAATTCCAGTAGATATGTTATTGCTTGATAAGCCATGAATATCCCGAATCCCGCCACAAACGCTGCTAAGTTTGCGGCAAACACGTTTTTCTCCCTCAATAACCTTAAGGATATCAAGGGATACTGTACCCTGGTCTCGTAAGCTGTGAAGGCTGCGAAAAGGGCCAATCCAAGTCCCATGGTAGTTGCGAAGTAAAGTGAGGTCCAGCCCCACGTGGGGCTCTCAGAAAACGCCAACGTCATCAAGGCCAACGAGGCGCCTAGCAGACCGGTGCCCACGAAGTCTACCTTGGTTTTTGGGTTCACGTACCTGCTCTCCCTTACGTACTTGTACGTCAGGAAAGTCAACAGCACTACAAATGGTATCACCAAATGGTAGTTGTACTGCCAACCTATGTCTTGGGCCACAGTTCCTCCTATTGGTAGGCTTATTGCGGAGCCTACCCCGAACATGGCGCTCACTATTCCTTGTGCCCTTGGCACTAAGTTTGGGGGAAACTCCTCCCTAATAAGGCTAAACGCTAATGGGAACATCCCTAATCCAATGCCCTGAATCATCCTGAACAAAACGAAGAGCGGAAAGTTGGGGGCAAAGCCGTTAAGGGAGACCGCTACAGTGTAGAGAACCATGACGTAGACCAAGATCCTCTTTTTTCCGTATATGTCGCCCAGTTTACCTAGTATAGGGTTGGCAACTACTCCGCTTATTAAGTACGCTGTTAGCACCCAACTCACGGTGGCTGAGTTTACGTTGAAGTCTTGAGCTATTGTAGGGAGCGACGGTATCAACATTCCCTCAGTGTACATTACTGCAATGGCTATTGGGGCTAGGATAAGGAGGGCTCTACGGGCGTACTTGGGGTCGTACTCCTCGGACATTAGATATATCTCTTTTAGGGGCGCATATAAAGTTGAGCTCAAAGGGTTTTGCCTTAGTGATTTTAGCCTCTTCCCTTGACGCGTAAGAGCCCTAAATTGCTTTCCAGAGCGTGACAATGTTCTTGGTAGCAAGGATACCGTAAAGCAAATATCTGGACACTCTATCCAAAGAGCATGGACATCTACGAGGCCATCAAGAGAAGGAGGGACGTAAGGAGCTATTACAGGAAAGACCACGGACGAGGTTCTGGCTAAGGTCTTATACGCTGCCCACTTGGCTCCGTCGGTTACTCACAACCATGGAACTTTATCGTAATTAGGGACGTGGAGACTAGGAAAAAGGTAAAGGAATTGGTGGAAAAGGAGAGGGAGAGGTTCAGGGAGATGCTCCCTGAGGACAGGAAGAAGGTGTTCGACAAGATAAAGGTTGAGGCCATACTGGACACTCCCTTGAACTTGGCAGTAACGTGCGATCCAACGAGGTTCGGGCCCGTGGTTCTGGGAAGGACGACAATGCCAGAGCTCTGCCAGTACAGTACTGTTCTAGCAATTGAGAACTTGTGGTTGTCTGCAACAGCTGAGGGCATAGGGATAGGGTGGGTAAGCTTCTTCAGAAAGGAGGACGTAAAGGAGATCTTGGGAATACCAAAGCACGTGGAGCTAGTGGCCTATTTGACCATGGGGTACGTCGCGGAGTTCCGAGACAAACCAGAATTGGAGGAGAAAGGGTGACTTACGAGGGTCCCCCTTGAGGAGCTTGTGTTCCAGGAGAGATGGGGACAAGAAGTTGAAGGGGGGATAGTGGAGGGTATAAGGAGGGCTAGGGAATTCTTCAACAAGCTTTAGAACCTCAGCGTGGCGCCTACTCCTGCGTCGAGGTACCTTTCGCCCGCTAACACCTTTGCTAAGTTTCCACTGCAGTGCGCTGGGGCTATCTTTTCCACGTTAAGGGAAGCCATGACTCCCTCCACTTCTTCCCTAGTTGAGGCAAGGAGGTGAAGCCCACCCACAATAGCGTGAACCTTGTCTGCCTTTGTCACCTCAATAGCGTGTTTGGCAATGTTCAAGACCCCCGAGTGTCCACAACCCGTTATGGCAACAACTCCCTTTCCCGCAATGTTTACGTATAGGGCTGCGTCGTCCTTGAGCTCGTCTGGGGCAAGCCTTTCGTCGCTGGCCTTGAAAAGCCCCTTAGTGTACCTAGGAAAGTTGTAGTTCTTCACTTCTCCGCTAAAGTAAACGCCTTCCGCGATTTCTAGTGGCTCCCTTGTTAGAAGTAGCCTGAACTCCCTTTCCATCTCCTCCTTAGAGAGGGGGATTCCTATGTACTCGAGCTTGTTCCTCCAGTTCAAGAACTTTCTCTCGAAAATACTGGGATGTGCAACCACAACCTTTCCTCTTATCTTTTCCCTGAGCTCCTCGTTTGCTAAGCCCCCAGTGTGGTCCAGGTGGCCGTGGCTAAGAACTACGTAGTCCACCTTCGAGAGGTCTATTCCCAGCTTTTCAGCGTTCCTCAGAACGGGGATCCCAGAGTTTCCTACATCGTAAAGCACCTTCACCTTCTCCGTCTCAATGTATGCTGAAAATCCCCACTCTCCCAACAAGGGCGGAATTATGGTGGAGGAGAAATTGTCACTTAACACAGTTATGGTGAGCCTCGAAACGGAACCCATATCACTAGTTATCCTTTTATAAATTATATGTATTTTGATTCTCTAGCACGAGTAGTTAATGCTCTTCAACGCTTCGCTGACGATCTCCTTATAAAAATAGTGAGGAACTCAGAAAGCGAGGGCGTTAGCATATTATCATCAGCGACGTCTACTAAAGGAAGTTTCGAAGCCCTTGCAACACCATTGCCCTTTCCCTAAACATTTCCCTAATATCCTCCTCGCTTACGTTAGCTCCTGGGGTGAGCAGGGAGTTAAGGACTTCCTTTGACTTTGAGGAAAAGTCAGAAGGGGAAACGTCATAGCCATAATTATCCTTAATTGAGGCAGGCACGTTTATCTCCGCTATGAATTGGGCCATGTACTTGTTCATGTGGTCCTTAATGCTTATACCGCTCGTTATTATCTCGTTAATTTCCATTCCCAAGAGCACTGTAAAGACCTTGTCCACGAACTCTTTCCTGTCCCTAAAAGTTAAGGTAATCGTCTTGCCTAACTCGCTGAAGTTGTAAGTTAGCGCGTAAATGTAGTTACCATTGCCGTCACCAACGTAATCCACGACTATGGTATTGGGGCTTATTGAGACCTTCGCGTTCCCGAAGAGTACTTTTGCGTAACCGAAGAGTTTCATAGCAACGTCAGTAGCCCTCTTCCTAGCTAGGCTGAAATCGACGCCACCTCTTACTGGAAACACGGTGAAGAACACAGTCTTAAAGAGATCGTCTACCTTGACTGTTTGTAGGAAATTCGAAAACGTAGGAAAGTCGAGTTTTTTCCCGGAGACTGTGAAGTTTCCCTCCCTCATCTTTGCGAGTAGTCCAATTGGCTCACTTTCCCAGACCTTCACGAAGTTTCCAACTATTGAGTAGTTTAGCAGGTCTACCTTAATACCGTACATAAGCCTCAGGGCGGTTAAGAAAAAGGCAAACCCCTCATCTAAGTAGTTCACGTCGTTGAACTCGTGTAAATAGGCGTAGGTGTAGAACTTGTAGCCGTTCCTCTTGGGGAACACACCACAGTCTAGGCTTATCGCTTTGTAGGCGTAATCGTTCTTACCCAACAAGTTAACCCTTCTCCTCGACTCCACGAACCATATCACTTTCTGAGGTACCTCGTTTACTTCCACAAAACCCTCTCCCTGGAAGTAGATCGTGGTCATCACTCTGGACAGCACTTTTGCTAGCTCCACGTCCAGCTCAAAGTTTGGCTGTATTCCCCAAGAGTAGAGAGTTGCGGCATAGTCGTCAATGGCAGCGCTAATGCACTGCGACTCCACCTCGTTTGGAGGCACCTCTATGACCTTGTAGTGCCCCTTCCCAGTTCTTTCAATCGACGTCACCAAAGCTCTCTCCTTTATGTCAATTGAGCCCACTTGGTAGTACTCAACGAGATCCCTGAAGGAGGCCTTGTCCACGCTACTTTGTGTGCCTTTCACGGTAAGGACCACGTCGACGTTTTTTGACTCTACCTCGTAGAACTTTAGCTTTTCGAATTTCTCGAGGGCTTTGTTTACGTCAACCAGTTGGAAGTGCTCTAGGATTTTATCTTCACTATTTGTCAGTGATAGGTTCAAAACCTTTTTTATCACCCCCAAGTAGAGGATCACGTAAGCCGACTCAGGGTTGAACACCGTGGCCTCAGGAGGTAAGCTGGACCATGCTAGGAGGGACTCAGCCCCAGATATAAGCTTGGGGTCGAAGCCTAATGGTAATATAATGCTTTCCGAGTAACTGAGGTTCCAGTCCCTCCCTACCCTACCTTCCCTCTGTAGGAATTCCCTAACTAGACTCGGAATACCTACATGTATGACCCTTTTTGCCGTTCCTACGTTTATCCCCTGTAACAAAGTTTTAACTGTGCCCACCATGTTGAGCTTGCCCTCCCTAAGTAGTCTCTCAACTGTTAACCTCTCTTTCCCCTTCTTTCTGGGATGATGCAATGGGATGCCCAAGGGAGTGCCAATTGCTTCAGCATCGTTTATGGTTGGGAAGAAGACAATTGTCGTCTCGGGGCAATTCTTGAACTCCTTTAAAAGTTCCTCCACTTCCGGCTTGTCCTTGAGAAAGGCTTCGTACAAGTCGGACTTTAGGTCGTTGAGCCCCGCTTCAGCTGAACGGTAGTAAAGGTCGAAAGCTCTCTTCACTAACTCTTGGAAGCTACTTACGCCAAGGGAGGCCAGCTTTTTCTCGTGCTTTACGAAAACTTCCCTCAGCCTCTCCTCTTTGCCCACCACTATGTAAGTCCTCCTTTCCACGCTGAACCCCTTTCCGCTGATTACTACTGCGTTGCCTAGGTAGTTGGCCAAGTCCTGCGGGTTGGAGAGGGTTCCGCTAATTACCACCAGCTGAGCAGAGGGGAAAAGCGCCTTGAGTAGGCTAACTAGGAGGGAGAAGGAGTGGCTTTCGTAGAAGTCCACCTCGTCCAGCACCACGAGATCGAATCTGGGTAGGCTCCTTCTAGCCTTCAGGAGGGAAAGGAGCATTTCTGGGTTTGTTATGGTCACTAACGCCGTGTTGAGGCTGCCCTTAACCTCCTTTGACTTACTTGTGTCGCCGTCGTACCTCACTACGGCTCCGTAAACTGCCTCTCCCTTCTCGTGGACGTCAAAGTTGTAGCACTTGTAGTACTTTGCTATCCTGTGGCTCTGGTCGTTGGCTAGGGCCTTCGTAGGGTAGAGGGCCAAGACCCTTTTCTTCCCTGCTAGGGCGTAGAGGAGCCAGGCTTCCGTCTTTCCGCTTCCAGTGGAGGCCGTCAAGACCACGTTCTTACCTTGGCTTAAGGCATTAAAGCACTCTAACTGGTGCTTATATAGCTTGAAGGAGGTTTGGCTACTGCACGCAGATTTACCTACTACGTCTTCAAAGGTCACGTTCTCCCTGATCGGTGGAGTAGCCTTTTGTACGTGGGCTATAAACGAGGTCTTCAAGTTCTTTAAGACCTCAGCGGCGTCGCAGTTATCCATCGGTTATATTTTGCCGTAATCAGATAAAAACCTTATATCGGATACTTTTGTTGTGGTAATACGTCAGAGGACTACGTTGATCGGGATCGCATATACTTCGCTGTTAACTACCACCAAGGAGTTGTAGGTCATAAGAAGATTCCCTGCGCCAGGCTTCACTTTAAGTTGTCCTTGGTTATGGTTCCTTGTTGATAAGACAAAGAACCTCTAAGCCTTTTTGGATTAGCATTCCGTCTGCTTAGCATTGCTGGGAGTAGGCTATGGGCGGAACTTTCAGGGCAAATCCCCTTTGCTGACGTCAATTGCGTGGAGACAGCCAGCTGAGGGTTTCATAGTAAGCAACGCCTTTTGTACTTTCATCAAGTGCCCAAAGTGCAAAGGCGAAATGAAGGAATACGCACATAGGCAATTGAGGTTTGTTTCGCGTGATTGTGAGAACAGCTATGTCGTTGTGTTACGAACCTTTTGGGATGGGATCTTGGTCCTCTTGACTTTTGGGCAAATGAGAACTCTAGAGGTCCTAATCCCCGAAACCCTCGCATGGCGGAGAGGAAGTAATGTTGAGGGAAAGGAAAAGAGCATTCACAAAGCTTTACTGTAGGCTTCTCCATTACTACAGAACTTTAGCCTCTCACCTCACCAAGACTTTGTGGAATCTCGGCGCCTCCACAGTTTACTTGGGCTACCACTATTTAATCTCTCAAGACGAGAGCAACAAGTTTACTTTTAACATCTGGTCCTATCGCAAGTTAATAGATGCCCTCGCAAACAAGCTTTACGAGTACGGCGTAAAGACGACATCTAGTTGTCTAGTTGCGAGTACAAATACTTCGCGGCTATGCGCTTACCATAACGTTGAAGTTTGAGGAATCCTAGGGAAGTAGTTAATTGTCCTTTTGGTCATAAGCTTCACAGCGACGTTAACGGCGCGCTAAACATTATGAAAAGGAGTGAAGAAGGTTGTCAACGCTTTGAGAAAACCCCTTTCATTTCTCGTCAATTCTAACGGAGTAACTCCCATAAAGGGGAGTAACGCTCAAGACCCCGGCAAAACCCTCGCTCTTTAGGGTGAAGTAGGGTGGGTCAGAAGTCTTAAAAACCTTTTTACTAAATAATCCCACCATGGAGAAGTTCACTAGGCTTTTGCTATTTGCTATCCTTTCCATAGCTTTGGTAACTGTGGCAGCGGTAGGCGACTTATCTTTTAAGACAACTAGCACGTTATCGGCTAACGGTCAAGTGTATCAAGCTTCACAATACAACAACGGTGTAATCCTAGTAACGGAAGCTTCTTCTTACTCGGCGTCCTACGTCTACTACGTTACGCCTTCTTCTGCGTCTCAACTACTCTCCTTTACCGCCCCTAGCACGAAATACGAAGTATTAACAAACGTAATAGTAAACGGCTCTACAGCTGTCGTAAACACTTTCTACGTCCCAGTGCTATCGTCTCAGTACCCTAACGAAACCGCCACCACGGTAAACGAAACCACTACCACGGTGACTGTGCTCAGTGGTACCTCAGTAGTTTCAGTCACAAACTTCAAGAACTTTACTTTCGCCTATCCAACTTCAGAGGGTCTAGTCTACGTTACTTACTACGTTACTTACAACGTTACTCACAAACCACAAGTCTTTAGCGAGGTTAAGACTCCTTTCAACACATCCACCTTCCAAGGGTACGTGGCATACGTCTATAGCTATGGAAAAGAGCTCATAGTTGTCAACGCTAGCTCCCCGCCCTCAATACCCCAACAAGTGGCTACTGGTCTTGGAAACGAGTTGTCTTCAGCAACTGTGTCAATGATAGGAGGATGGTCAGTCAACGTCCAAGGATACCAGGGGTCTTCGATGTATGGGAACTACTTGGTCGTGTCGAACAAGTCTTCAACTTTTGTCATTGACGTTCAGAACGGGAATATAATCTCTTCTGCTAACGTAAACGGGCTAATATTAGAGAACTCCACGCTGGTAATCGGTAGCTCCTTATATCAGGTAGTTGGAGAGAGCGCTGGCGGTACAGGATCTACTCTAGTAGTGTTCAATTTGACCACCAAGAAGTACACGACGTTCAACGCCATGTATTCTGGGTATTACCTAGAGGGGACAAACTTCTACAATGATTACATTATGGTTTCTGGCACCCAGTATTTGTCTCCTTCCCTGGCCGTCGTAATTCTAAACTCCTCTGGAGCGATAGTATACAGCAACATTACTTCAGGGACCAACGCTATACAGTTTGGTGCAGTAATGACAAACGGGTACCTATACAAGTTCATTAGCGAGGAAAAGGAAAGCGGGCCCGTAACTACTATAGAGGTATTGCAACTAGTCCTTCCTACTACCTCCACTTCTTCGACCTCCACAACGACTTCAACGACAACTACAACCTCGACCACGTCAACTTCCACCACAACCACCTCCACGACTTCCACCACCACTACGACGACGTCAACCTCCACTTCCACTACTTCCACCAGCACTTCCACGACTTCCACTACCTCCACTACAACGAGCACTACCACAACGACGTCCACTTCTACCACAACCACTACCAGCACCACATCTACCTCCACGACTTCCTCGTCAACCACCACAACGTCCACAACTGTTCCACCAAGCTCCACAACTTCAACTTCCACTACCGTGCCTAAAACAACCACAACCACGACCTCTTCGAGTACTCTGCTTATAGTAGGGGCAGTCATCGTAGTGATAATAATAGTGGCCCTAGTTGCCTTCTTATTGAGGAGAAGATAAGGGATATAGAGTTTTTTAAATTAGGTTCATAAAAAGGTTTGCGCCTTTTTCGTTACTCCTTTAGGATCCTTACTACGAATTCGTTCTCTCCTCTCTTTATTGAGATACAAGGAAATCCCCTACTTTTACATATACTTTGTATAGAGGAGTCAAGAGGTTCCTCGTCGCTTATGACCTCTAGTACTTCACCGCTCTTTAACTGGTTTAGGGCCTTTACGATCTCTATTTGAGGCTCTGGACATGCCTCCCCCCTTAAGTCAAGCGCTTTCGACGGTTTAGAATTCCTCAACTTGTCCTCTATTGTCATAATACTACTTCCTTAGAATCGAGTCTTAAACCTTCTCCATTTTTAAGAAGTTTTTAAAAATTTCTTGTTTTTCAAACTAATCTCGCGGACGTCCTCAGGGTCTACCTTAACTTTCTTAACAAGAAATCCTGGGTCTTCAGGAACCACCTTGTGTAGAGGACCCTTTTTAACGGCGAGTAGTATACCCTGAGCTTTACCAGGGAGAGAAACATGAGGATTATGACCTTTATTAAGCTCCTTGATATTTTGCTATCGCTTTCGTCCACTATGTAGCTTATCTCAACCTCCTTGATCTTGTAGCCTCTCCTCTTAAACGCGTAGATGAGATTCACGTCAAATACGAAGTCGTTTATTATGAGCTCGTCTAGCACTGAAATCGCCTTCTCCCTGTTCAACAGCTTTACCCCGCTCTGAAAATCAGAGATGTCCCTTAGGGAGGGAAAGAGGAGCTTGGTTAGAAGGATAAACCCATTGTGGAGTAACCTCCTCTTCTTTGACATCCCAACGATTTTCCTCCTAGGTAGTACCAGGTCAGCGTCTGTAAGGAGTAACCTCTTTAGATCCTCTCCCTTTACCGGCATATCAGCGTCAATTAAGAGGATTTTCTCCATAGATGAGCTCATTATACCCTCCTTCAATGCCCTTCCCTTACCTAGTCTATTCCCGTACTCCAGCACCTTTACTCCGTACTTCCTGGCTACGTATGGCGTGTTGTCTTTGCCGTCAAAGACCACAATTATCTCCGAATGGGGCAACATCTCCTTTAAGGAAGTTAGAGTTTTGTCAATCCTCTTCTCCTCATTGTACGCTGGGATGACAACAGATATCATTTTATTGGGATTTTTCCTATTCTATTAAAAAGGCTTTACTCTTCCTTCTTCATTTCTTCAGATAACATTTTGTCCATGGAAAGATTTCAAGATATGAACTAATAACTATTGAGAACTCTCGTCCTTCCTTTTCACGCTGATCTCCTCAACTCTTCCCAAGATCTCTGGGCCTAAATAGGCGGCAAGTGCCAGTGACACGGCTCCCGTGAGCGAGGTGAGAAAGGCTGTAAAGTCCTGCTTAACAATGGAGAGCGCGGATATGGTACCTAGAAAAGCAGCTGCAACTAAGAGCGAGTACTTATCGTACTTGGAGGCTATTATTAAGGGGACTATCAGGGGAGGGAACACCGCTATTAGGTACCCAATGCCTATGGAGATGAGAGTTAGCTTTGGCGTAAGCGATTTCCAAACGAACGGGACCACCATGGCTGGTATCAAGAGCAAAGCGTACTTAAATCCCTCAAAGTACAAGGCTATCATAGAGAATGGCAGGACAAAGGGGTAGAATAACGCAAAGCCTAGCGAGAGGAAAATGGCCGGTATCTGGGAATAGGGGTAGAGGAGCACGGAAAGGGTAGAAAACGCGGAGAGGTAGCCCACTTCCTTCAACTTTAGCCTATCCCCAAGTATTGCCCCTAGAACTCCCGAGAGCAAGTAAAAGTAGGTGACGTCGTAGAACTGGGGGTAGAAGTAGCTAGCTATTAGGAAGGCTAAGGCTGAGATAACTACGCCCCTGTATTCTATGGAGGAAATCAAAACGAGGGTCACAGTTAATACCAAGAACTCTACCAACGGGGAGTAGGCCATAGATGGGAAAGCGATGCTGGCCGAGAAAAAAGTCGAGGCGGACACCTTGTTGAACTTGACGCTTAACAGGAGGAGCGGATATGAGATTATAACAACTAGTGCGTAGAACTTATAGGCTGGGTGGACGGCAGCAGCCACCAGGTAGATTGGGATTACTGCAGGGATAGTTCTCCACTCCCTAAACCACGAAAGCACTCCAAGTAGCGCGAACGTAGAGGAGAGGAACTCCGGAAAGCTCAACAGGATTGACAGAGCCACGCCCGCAGTGGCCAGCATCGACGTAACGCTAAACTTCATACAATTGGGTGCGAAAGGCTAGATATAAGCGTTGGTGGCCTCGTTATTCCTCGTACACTTTCCTCAAGAAGCTGTAATATGCCTCAGAGGTCTTGTCCCAGTCGTAGTTAAGGGACTCCTCGTAACTGCTCCTCCAGAGCTCCCTCACTTCACCGCTTTCCACGACCTCCTTTACCCTTTTCGCCATACCCTCTACGTCCTTGTACTCAACGAGGTAACCGTTTACCCCTTCCTTTACTACTTCCGGCAGGGATCCGCGCTTATATGCTATAACAGGAGTTCCACACGCGTTTGACTCCACAGCCACCATGCTCCAACCCTCTATGAAAGAGGTAACCAAGGTAATCCAGGCTGACTGATAGAGCTTCACTTTCTCCTCCTCAGATACCTTTCCTAGGAATACACCTCCTATTTCCTCCACTTTTCTCTTTACTTCGCGCTCGAGCTCTCCTCCTCCCGCTACTACGAGCTTCATCCCAGTCCTCTTGGCTACCTCTACTGCGTCCAAGGGGTTCTTGTACTTCTTCATCCTACCTATCCACAATAGGGTAGGCTCTTCTGACTTCTTGCCCGGTCTGAACTTCTGGTGGTCTACGCCATTCAATATGGTCGTGATCTTCTCTGGGTCTACGCCCAGCTTCTCTGATAGATCCCTCTTTGTCGTGTTGGACACAGCAATTACTCTGTCGTACTTCCTGATGTCTCTTTCAAGCATTGACACTGTCCACGCCTTGAATTTGCTGAGTTCGTAGTATACCACCTCCTGGTGTACGTGGTGCACTAAGGCTATAGCCTTCTCGTTGACGAGGAAGGAGTAGAAGGGGACAGCGTGCGCAATGCTGTCCACCACTATCTCGTGATTCATGGCCTCTTTAATGGAGTACAGGTGCAGAGTTAGAGGGCTCCCCCTTCTTTTTATCCTTATGCCCTCTATCTCCTCTTCCCTCTCCAGCCCCTTTACTCCCTCAGAGAGCCACGTAACCTTTACGCCCTTCTTCACTAGCCTCCTGCCTACTTGGTATAAGACCTCCTCTGCGCCTCCAGCCTTGGGGTGCTTAGGGTCCCTGTGGTTCACTATTAGTAAGTCCACTTTCCTCTCTTAGTTCCTCTCTTAACAGTCTAGCTTAAAAACGGTTACATTAGGTTCCAGCTCTTGAATAGCCTTATTAGGTTAACAACTTATTTTGATTGAGCTAGAAATGAAAGCTTCTTCGGCTGTCGCAGCCTTAATTGTTGTTGTTTTGCTTGGAGCTGCGTACTACTTGTACGAGCAGGGCTACTTCTACACAGTCACAGTAATTGGCATTAACGTGGAGTACACCAATAACTTTCTCATAAAACACGTTAGCTTTAAGGCCATAAACACACAGATCTCCACGCACGGAGGAGGTACATTCCAGATTACCTTGACCTTCACCGATAACGGCTTCCTCCCTGTTAAGCTGACTTCAGCAAACGTCTCAGCTCCCTTCCGTCTGTTGTACACATCGCCCCCACTCCCCATATCCTTAAGTCCTGGAAACAACGTCAGCATAACCTTCTCCATTAAGGCCCCAATGGAGAGCTACACCGGTACTCTGACTATATACGTGAACGGTACTGTGTAGTAACGCCCTTATGTAGTCCCTTATGAGAAAAAGAAAAGATAAGGGAAAAGGGGGAAAAAGAAAAGTTAGACCTCCTTTTCTTTAAGTATGTCCTCAATTATAGTGGTTGGAGATCCATTAGCCTCTATCCTAGCCTTAGCTGGTATAACTTCCTTGTAGCTCTTGGCTGACTCTGCTATCCTTTCCTCGAATGAGGGAACTAGGTCGTTCCTGTAGAACACTCCTATGGGTATCCTCTCGCCCCACTCCATGGACTTTAGAATTGCCTTACTCATCTTCTCTCCCTTTTCCTCCTCCCTCCTTACCACGGGGTCCCAGTCAGGAAGGTTATCTAACTTGTAGACCCTCTTGTCAAAGTACTCCTTGGTGAATATGTCGTTATAGGTAGGACATGGCTGGAGAACTTCTATTAAGCTCAGTCCCTTCCTAGAGAATGCCATCTTCATGAGCTCCTTCAAGTGCTTTACGTCGTATGCGTAGCCTCTTGCAACGAACGTGTAGCCTGAGGATATGGCCAAAGTTATTGGGTTTACGTCGTCGTTGATGTTTGGTCTGGGCAGTGACTTTGTCTTCAGCCCCCTCTTTAGTGTGGGGGAAGCTTGTCCCTTGGTGAGCCCGTACACTCCGTTGTTGTGCAGGATTACCGTTAAGCTGACGTTCCTTCTGCCAACGCTCACGAAGTGCCCTACGCCAATACCTAGGAGGTCTCCATCCCCTCCGTTCACTATAACCGTGAGTGACGGGTTTGAAAGCTTTATGCCAGTGGCAAAAGTAATAGCCCTACCGTGTAGCGTGTGGACTCCAGTGATGGGGATTCTAAAGAAGTGTGGAGTTTTGCCGGAACAGCCTATCCCTGAGACTATCACCAATTTCTTTGTGTCCAGCCCTAGTTCCTGGATTGCCAGTTGTTCAGCGTTTAAGATGCCGAAGTTACCGCAACCGGGGCACCAATCGTTCCACAGGGGCTTCCATTCAAGCTCCGCCATTTAGCACCACCCTTCTCTCTCCATTCAAGGCCTTGAGAAGGCCCTCCTCTACTTCGTCCCTTGCCATGGGCCTCCCGTTCCACTTCAAGACGTAGTGCGTAGGTTCTATTCCAGTCTTCTCCTTCACTATCTCCCCAGCCTGGCCCTCGTAGTTCCCCTCCACGTCTATTATCACCTCCTTGTCCTCAAGTAGCTTCTTAAGTAGACGAGAGGGGAAGGGACTGAAAATCCTCAGCTGGATCACTTGTACCTTCAGTCCCCCCCTCCTTTCTAGCTCGTCAATAGCGTCCAGAACTGCGCCCTTGGGTGACCCCCAAGTTATTACCGCGACCCTAGAGTCCTCTCCAAACAACTTTATCCTCTCCTCCTCTGGTATTTCTCTGTCAGCTGTCTCCAACTTCTTCATCCTCTTCTGGTACATCTTAGTCCTGTTAACTGGTTCCTCAGATATGTGACCCAACACGTTGTGCTCGTCTCCAGTGTAGTACATGAAGGCGTCGCCTAGGACTGCCCTAGGGGATATGCCGTCTTCCGTGAAGGCGAACCTCTGGTAAAAGTGATCGGAGGGGGTTATCAGCTTTCCCCTGTCTATCTTTATCTTCTCTAGTCCTAGTTCCTCAACGTCAATTATTGAGTACGCGTTAGCCAGGGCTTTCTCTACTAAGTGAATAACGGGGGTCTGGTACTTCTCCGCCAAGTTGAAAGCCAACACTGCGTCCTGGAAAGCCTCCACGTGATCCCCTGAGGCTATGACTATCTTGGGAAACTCGCCGTGCCCAACGTTTAAGGCAAACTTTAGGTCAGCCTGGGAAGTCCTAGTAGGTAGACCCGTTGAGGGACCTCCCCTCATGTAGAAAGTAACCACCACGGGTACCTCGTTCATTCCAGCCCAGCCCAACCCCTCCGCCATGAGGGAAAACCCTGGACCAGACGTCGCGGTTGCGGACCTAGCTCCAGTTAAGGCTGCTGCAGTAGCCATGTTGATCGCTGCCAGCTCGTCCTCTGCTTGTACTACCACTATAGTCCTTTTCCTCTTGTCTCCTGTCTTGGGGTCCTCGTACCACACTTCCTGGTGTGCCTCTATGTAGGTACTCTCGTCGCTAGCCGGGGTTATTGGGTAGTAACTCTGGAACTCCAAGCCCCCGTAGATCTTGCCCATGGCGACTGCTGTGTTACCGTCCACTTGAATCCTCCTCTTTGCCTTCCCTGGAATGGGCAGGCTGAACTCTGGTCTTACCAGCGAGAAAACGGTCTCCACGGCTATTTCATTTAACTTGAGAAAGGTCTCCTGCTTAAACGTCCTCTCTATTGCCCTCGTCAAGTTCTCCTTGGGTAGGCCCAATAAGGCATAGGACACTGCTATGGCAGTGGTGTTCTTTGCCCTCTCTGCCACCGACAGGGGAACCTTCAGTTTGGCTGCTACTTCCTTTGTCACTTCATCGTAGTTCACTGGGATTAGCTTGACCCCGTTAGACTCCATGTACTTTAGTGCCCCGCTAACACTCTTCTCCAGTCCTTTTTCCTCAAGTAACTTTCCTACTCTTTCAGCGACCTCTGGCTCTATGCTCTGGACGTTGTACAAGGAAGTGTTTACTACGTCAGTGTTATAGATGGCTATCCTAGTTACGTCGGTGAAGTGGTGGAAAACTGTCTCCGCGTCAAAAGAGGCTAAAATGTCCACCTTGTTTGAGATGCTCCTAGCTCTCACGTCGCTGATCGTTAAGTTGAAGTAGCTGTGCCTCCCCTTGATGTTAGAGTAATACTCTCTGTTGCCGTAAATGTAAAAACCAAGCGAGGCAAGGGCGTTCCCAAAAACGTTAGCAGAGGTATCTATCCCAGACCCCTGTGCCCCACCTATCATCCAAGAAATTCTCATGATTGCTCAGTCTATAATAAGCGTTAGAGTATTTAAAATATAGATAGAAATAAACAAATGTTTACTATAAAAGTTTAAACAGGTTATGTGCAGTTACGATGAATCCTTGTTTTCTTTTCCCTCCCTTTCTATTCTCTTAACCTCCCCCCACGTGTAGTGCATCCCAGTGCCCACCATCAGCCCAAGGCCAAGTATTCCCAATAATGCAGACAGGGGACCCCTCGTCTTGAGGGAAGTTATTACCATTATCAGTCCCGCAAGCTCTAGGATTACGTACAAAAACCGCATAATAGCAAATGAATTTTCATGCCAAATAAATCTAGTTTTAAATACTTAAGTGAACAAAAACTCATAAGAGTAATAAAAAGAACAAACTTGAAGCACAAAAAGGAGCAAAAAAGCCTGGTTTATCTCATTTATTATGAAACAAAGTAGGACTATTCTCCTCATTTAGACTTCTGTTCCTGCCTTTTTGTAGGTACTTCTTTGACTAGCTTCTCCGTCTCTGAGGGCCTCCACGGCTCCGCGTTTGTGCTGAACTTAGCGTTGTTCTTCATCCCTGCTAGCCTCTTTGCAACTTCTTCAGCGTAGTTTAGGTCGTATAGCCTCGAGAACATTATACGCTGTGCTGCAGGACTCCCAGCGCCGTGTACGGACTCTATCATGAAGGCTACTCCTAAGCTCACGTTCTCGACTAACCTCACCATCCTTAGCCTATCCTCAGCTGTGAAACCTTCTATTCCTTGTAAGTACTTAGCCAGCAACTCCTTTAGCTTGGGGTTCTTGAGGTCCCACTCGCTCGGCGCAGTGCCCAAGATACCTCCTGCGACGTCTATTGCCAGCTGAGTTATCTGGGACGGGAACCTCGTCACTAGATGCTTGGTCACGTTTGCCTGCATTGGGTTTACCCACCAGCAGTTGGGGCAAGGCTGGACTGCGTTAAGGCTGGCCGCTATCCCAGCTGCGTACATTGTTTCGGTCAGGAATATCTCCTCGTTGAGTTTGTCTTGCACGTGGGAGGCCTTCTCTATGCCTATCTGTTTTGCCAGATTGTAAGTGGCCCCTATTATGATGTCTCCAAGTCCCGCCTTACACCCTCCATAACCCTGCCTGTGGAAAGATGCGAATACCTCTACCAGCTGGCTCGTGTATTCCCAATCCCTCAGCAAGAACACCCTTTCCATTGGGACGAAAACGTCGTCGAAGATCACTAATCCTTCGTGGTTGTAGTAGTAAGGCAAGCCGTCTATCTCCCCGTTCTCGAATCTCCTAGCGTCGTTCAACTGCCTGCCCACGACTATCTTTATCCCTTCAGTGTCAGTTGGGACTGCAAACGCCACTGCATAGTCCTGGTCCTCTGGGCCCATTGCCCTAGTAGGAAGCGCCACTATTTCCTCGCTTGCTGCAACGCCAGTGATGTTTGCCTTTGCTCCAGAAACTATTATTCCGTCACTTCTCACTTCCTTGACTCTCACGTAGGCGTCCTTGTTGGGTTGCTGGCTAGGCTTTAACGTCCTTATTCCCTTGGCGTCTGTCATTGCCCCAGCCAACGCCAGGTCCTTCTTCTGCACCGTCTTCAAGTACTCCACGAACCTCTCCTTTGGCTCGGTCTTGCCTTTCTGGGCCATTATGTTGGTCATGATCCATAGAGTGTTAAGCGCGTCAAACCCCACACACCTCTGGAAGCACGCACCAATCTTGTGGCTTATTTTCCTCAGTAGCTTTACCTTTGCAGCTAAGTCCTCCGGCGACCTGTGGATGTGGTTAAACCTGTTTACCTCCTCGTTTATGAACGGGCTCCAGACTCTTGCCAACTCCTTGGTGTCCTCGTCCCACGCGGCGTCGTAGGTGGCCTTAAAGGCCATTACGGAGGGCTTTAAGAAGGGATTTGTGGTTACGTCCTTTACCTCCTGTCCCATTACGTAAATTTCAGCCTTGTGCCTTACCTTAATAGCTTCTAAGTACTCCTCTGGTCTACGAACTGTCATATGGACATTTCTGTATTTAAAGTTTTTAAACTTTTGTATAAGCCCTCTTTTTTTCTGAAAAAGTAGAACAAATCAGGAGTAAATAAGAAAAATATAAAATAATATTATTTTCAAATAATTTTGTTCTTCACGAATAAGGTTTATAAATTTTTCTGACAAAAATAGGCTATGTCAGTGGAGAGGCGACTAAAAGAGAGCAACGTAAACGTACTGAGGTTCACTTGGGTTGGACTAGACGGCTACATTAGGTCAAAGGGAGCATACGTGTCGCACGTAGACGAGCTATTGAGGACTGGGATAGGGCTCACAAAGGCCATGTTCAGCTTCACCCCCATGGACACTTTGTCTCCTTACGGCTCCTTTGGCCCCCAAGACGAGGACGTCTTCCTTGTCCCCGACTTGTCCACCTTAACGATTTTCCCGCCTTCAGCTATGGTAATAGCGGACGTCTACAGCCAAGGAAAGCCTTGGGAGCTTGACGCAAGGTCTAGGCTAAAAAGTAGGCTAGAGAAAGTACTGGAGGACTACGGGCTCACCTTCATGTCGTCGTTTGAGGTGGAGTTTTACTTAGTAAAGGACAAGAAACCTATGGACGACACCAAGTGCTTTGACTCTTCCGCCTTCTACCACAACCCAGTGATAGAAGAGCTGATCAAGACTCTCACGAACGTTGGGATCGACATTTTAAGAGTTATAAAAGAGTATGGGCCAGGGCAGTACGAGCTGGACGTGGCCCATAAAGACGCGCTGAGGGCAGCCGACGAGTTCGTCATAATCAAGGAGGTGACCAAGCAGGTCGCTACCAGGTTCGGGGTGGAAGCGAACTTCATGCCAAAGCCCTTCAATAAGCTTGCAGGCTCTGGGCTCCACTTGAATATTAGCGCTTGGAGGGAGGGGAAGAACGCCTTCTACGACCAGAGGGACCCCTATGGGCTGAGCGAACTAGCGTACAACTTCATCGGCGGTCTCTTAGAGCACGCCAGGTCTTTGACCGCAATAGCAGCGCCAACGGTAAACTCGTACAAGAGGCTAGTTCCGGGCTCTTGGGCTCCAACTAAGATCACGTATGGCTACAACAACAAGTCAGCGATGGTGAGAATTCCCACGCCATATCCATCAATGCAAGCCTTAGACAGGAGAATAGAGTACAGGGTGCCAGACCCCTCTGTGAACCCCTACCTCCTCACTCTTGCAGTAATAGAGGCAGGCCTAGACGGAATAGAGAGGAGGATTAATCCAGGGAGGCCCTTAAACGAGAACGCCTATCTTAGGAAGGACGTGGAAAATATACCTAGGAACTTAAGGGAGGCGTTAAACTACTTGGAAAAGGACTCCTACCTCATGGAGAGGCTCGGTAGCCTGGCTAGGGAGTTCATAAACGTAAAGATGGCTGAAGTGGAGGAGTACGAGTCCCTGGTCACCGACTGGGAGTACGAAGTGTACAGGAAGATCTGAGATGATAGACTCCCACTGCCACTGGTTCTTCCCCAGAGTGATGGACGAGAAGGAGTTCATTATGGCCTCCGCAGAGTCGTGGAGGGAAGGGGAGGTAAATGCAGACGTGGTGGAGATGAACAAGTGGAGGCCCTTTTACCTCCTTTTAAGGAGAGAGATGCGGAAGTTCCTAGGGGAGGACTTCATCTCCGAGAGGAACAGGCTCATCAAGGACGACCCCGTAGCGTACTTAAAGAGGTTACTTGAAGACGCCAAGGTGACGGGGCTTGTGATAGACGAGGGCTTTGGGGAAAAGAGAGGAGAAATCCCGGTGAGGTATAAGCTACTGTTCAGGATCGAGAAAGTCGTGAACGAGTTGTTCTCCATGCCCTTTGACAAGGCAATAGAGCAATTTGAGGAGACTCTAAGGAGGAAGGTGAGGGAGGAGGGCTACGTAGGCTTCAAGAGCATCATAGCGTACAGGACGGGGCTGAAGGTGACGTGTGACGAGAAGAAGGCAATGGAGGATTTTCTGTCGAGGGAAGAGGATTGGTTCGGGAGGAAGGCTAAGGGCTTTAGGGACTACCTCTTCTGTAAAACCATGGAAATAGCCAAGGAGGAAGGGGTAGCCTTCCAAGTGCACACGGGGGCCGGGGACAGGGATATCAAGCTCGAGCTAGCTAGGCCCTCCTACCTAACGGACCTGGTGAGGAGATACGAGGGGAGGATTGTGTTTGTCCACTCTGGCTACCCCTACCATAGGGAGACTGCCTGGATGAGCTATCTCTTCCCCTCGATCTACTTAGACCTCTCCCAAGTTACTCCATTTGCTCCACTTGGGAGCCTGAACGCGCTGGAGGAAGTTCTCGAGGTCTCTCCATTCAACAAAGTGATGTACGGTAGCGACGCCTTCGACCTCCCCGAGGTAGCTTGGTTGGCTGGGAAGGTCTTTCCCAAGTACCTTAACAAGGTTTTGGACAAAATGGAGGAACTTGAAATTGTGGACAGCGAGGAGAGGAAGGAGATCGAGGAAATGATATTAACCAAGACCGCCGAGAGGTTATACAAGTTCTAATATGGAACTCGAAAGGCTAGTATCGGAGCTCGTAAAGTTCAAGACTTACTCAAACCAAGAGTTGAGGGAGTGCGCTTCCTTTATAGCCGAGTACTTCAAGGACCAAGGCTACAGTCCAAGGGTTAAGGAATACGAGCCAGGGTACCCAGTGGTTATAGTAGACAACGGGAAGGAGGGAAGGCAAGTGCTACTCAACGGTCACTTTGACGTTGTCCCACCCGGGGACTTGAGTAAGTGGAGCGTTGACCCATTCTCTGGAGACTTGAAAGGAGGGAAAGTGTTCGGCAGGGGATCGGCTGACATGAAGGGAGGACTTGCCACGCTGATGGAGGTATTCGTTGAGGTAGCAGAAAAGGTTGACTATAGCCTGGTCTTCACAGCAGTGCCAGACGAGGAGACAGGAGGACAGAGGGGGACTAGGCACCTCTCAGAGAAGTTTAGCCCTACCTTTGTGATCGTAGGCGAGCCGACCCAAGGGATGGTTAACGTAGGAGAGAAGGGGCTGTTCCAAGTAAAGGTAATAGAAAGGGGAAAGAGTGCCCATGGCAGTACCCCTTCTCTAGGGGATAACGCCATAATGAAGCTGGTGAAAGACTTGGAGGCACTCGAGGGAGTCGCCAAGATCGTCACAGAGTTACAAGAGGTGTTGGAGGCGTCAAAGGCGTTGGCCGACGTAGACCCATTAATAGCAAAGGAGTTGCTCCACGTCTCGTTCAATCCTGGGGTCATTAAGGGCGGGTCTAAGGTAAACGTAGTCCCTGACTACGCTGAGGCGGAGGTGGACATGAGAGTTCCCCCTGGAGTCCCACTAAAGCGCGTAGAGGAGTACGTGAGGAGCTCGGTGAGGGGAGATGTGCAAATAATCGACTCCTCACATCCCACCATAAGTAGGGGAGAGCTCGTCGAGAAGTTCAAGAAGGCAGTGGGCGGGAAGGCCTACATCTCGACCTATGCCACTGACGGTAGGTACTTTAGGTTCAAGGGAGTACCAACGGTCGTTTACGGCCCAGGGGAGCTCAAGGTCTTGCACTCCTACGACGAGTACGTCAGCGTAGAGGAGCTAAGGCTTACCGAGAAGAGGGTAAAGGAGTTCCTATTGGGCTTCTGACCCCCTTTTCTCCTCCTCTGGCCCGCTCCTCACTATGTCCAAGGCCTCGGCGTAGAAGAAGCCCAGTATTATCCAACCGAACATTATGTTTTCTATATAGGGGCTTACTCCGCTCATCAAGGACCCCACGAAGACAGCAAGGGATATTAAGGTGGCTATTACCCCCACTGTTACCTCTATGACGTGTTTGACCAGCCTCTTTGACGCTAGCCTTATCAAGGAAAGATCTGCAGACGAATGTATGAAGATGTTTGAGAGTCCCGCTAGGGCTCCAAGCGCCACAAACGTGTTGTATATTCCAAAGTACTTGCTCATGAGGGTAAGCGCCGAGATAAAAATGGCCGAGATAAGCAGCTCTGCCACAAGGGGCTTTCCCCTAACCTCTTTTGCGAAAACCCTAGGGAAGATCCCGTCCTCTGCCATCGCCTTTATTGTCCTGGAGTTGGCCAAGATGTAGCTTACCCCTCCAAGGGTTCCATCGTTGAGGGAGACGAAAGCCATTATCACTAGGCCCACTAGACCAAAGCTACCTAATAGGAACTCCACGAGGTTCCCCGTGAAGTCAATGGCGCCCAACGAGTAGAAGAAGAGAGTTGCTAGCCCTCCTCCCACTAGGAGAACTAAGATCGACGCCTTCCCTATGTCGCCGCTTTTAGCTTCCCCTCCTAGAGGGGCAATGGAACCGTAGCCCGTGGGTATCCCAAGCCCAAAGAGCACTGCCTCTGGCAAGTTGGGAGAGTACTTGATAGGGTTGTAGAAGTGCCAGTGGGAAATGAAGAGGAAGTACACCGATAGCAGTCCTAACGCAGTCATCTCCACTAACGACATTACCATAGCATACCTAGCTGACACTTTCACTCCAGCGATGACGATAGCAGAGGCAAGGGCAGATACGACTAGGGTAAGTAAAGTCTGGTTAAAACCAGTGATGGTGTAAAGCACGTATGCCCCTCCAGAAAGCAAGGTACCTCCGTAGGATAGCGCGTAAAGAAGGTATATCCACCCGGTCTCTAGTCCCATCCTAGAGGTGAGGCCGTAGTAGGCGTAGACGTAGTACCCCCCTCCTCGCCTAAACCTATTGGCGAGGAAGTAAACGACAAGGCCGTTAAAAAGGACCACCAAGGTAGCTATTAGCATGGCAAAGGCACCCGCAGTGTGGACCTCCGATATCATCACAGTGCCGAAGGTTAGCATAGATATGACTGGGGCCTGGCCTCCAAAAGATATGAAGAAGAGGTCGAGGAGGCCAAGCCTCTTTTCGGTCTTCTTGTTGCTCATCGCTTTTTTGGCTTCCACAGTCTAATTCCACGTATAAGGGAAATAAGCGTTTGTGAAAAACAAGAGATGATTCCTTAAAAAATGTCATAAGAAGTGACTAAGGTGAGATTTATACTAGAGGACGATATGCAACATCGTTCTCTTCGCAAAACGAGCTCTGGAAAAATCCACGTTCTGCTGGGATTGAACACATGTAATGCGGAGGAAGGGAGTCTTCTTAAAGGAGAGACGAGAAAATTGGTAAAATTCACGTTTAGGTCTCCGAGTAGAAAGCCATGTGTCATTTACGTGTTAGTCACGTGTCTAAACAGGAGAATG
>ASRH01000004.1 GCA_000565255.1 Candidatus Aramenus sulfurataquae
AAGCCCTGGATCCTTGGCCGCTAGACTACCCGGCTAACATAATTATAGGGGCTAAGTGGCTAAAAATCTTTACTTCATGGAAGTTCCCCTTTCTAGTTCTTTTGTCATTCCGATTACCCACAGAACAAAATCATTCCCTTAATAAGGTCATAAGTCTTCTATTGAATTATCTGTCTTCCTTCGACCCTTAATATCATAACACGGAAAGTACAACAATCACAAGCTAGCAAGCCTTAACTTCCTTATTCTCATTAATAGGAAATAGAGGCTGGTTCTCTGTCGCTTTATAGAGGTTTCTTAGGTAACTAGTTATTAATTTCGAGCTTAACGGCTTAAAATATAAGCTAAAAAAGTTTGTATCTAGATTATAATTTTCGTGGTACAACGATTTATCGATAGAGAGAGGGAGCTACAGTTCCTTGAAGAAAAGTACAGAGAAAATAAAGCCCAGCTGATTGTTCTATACGGAAGAAGAAGAGTTGGGAAAACAGAATTGGTTAAGCAGTTCATCAAAGATAAAGAAGCAATATTCCACTTATCTACAAACGACGGGATACAGAATAACGTTAAGAGAATTAAGGAAGCGTTTGCCCGCCTCACCGGTAAAAACTACTTTATATCGCTAAACGTCTCCTTAGATGAGCTATTAATTTACTTCGGCGATGAGATCAGCAATAGAAGGGTTGTTCTAGCGATAGACGAGTTCCAGTATTTGACTGAAGCTGACAAAAGCGTCATCTCACAAGTGCAAAGGGCGTGGGACGAAAAACTAAGCTCAACCAGACTGTACTTACTGATCACAGGCTCTAGCGTGGGGATGATGGAGAACGAAGTATTGTCAAGTAGGTCACCGCTTTATGGAAGAAGGACAGGAATTTGGAAGTTGAGCAAATTGCCGTTCCCCGCTCTCTCTAGTTTTTCCCCGGCAAGGACATAGAAGAGCTAATAAAGATCTGGAGCGTAGTTGACGGAATACCTTTTTGCATTCTTCAACTCGACCCTAGTCTCAGCATAGAGGAAAACATAAGAAGAAAAATAATGGAGTAAGGGAACGTACTATACGATGAACCTCTCTACCTTCTTAGGGAAGAATTTAAGGAGCAAAGGGTATACCTTAGCATATTAAGGGCCATTTCTAAAGGCTATAACACGATAAGCAAAATCTCAGAAGTAACAGGCTTAGATAAGGGTAACTTGATAAGCTATCTAGACAGACTGGAGGAGAACGAGATTGTGGAAAGGGTAATACCATATGGAAAGAAGAGAGGATGGTGGGAAAATTAAGGATAACTTCTTTGATTTCTGGTTTAAGTTCGTGTACGAAAACATAAGCGACTTAGAGATTGATAGAGTTGAAGAGGTTATGGAAAGGATTAACTTGTGGCAGTATTTCTCTTTAAAGTCTGAGAAATTAATAAGGGAGCTAATAAAGGAAAAGCTGATCCCACTGCCGTTTAAATTTGAATATGTTGGCAAGTACTTACACAAGGGAGAGGAGGTGGACGTAATAGCTGAAGGAAAGGAAGCATTGTTTATGGCGGAAATTAAATGGTCGAATAACGTAGAGTGCAGACCTTTGATTAATAAGATGAGAAAAATTATGAGCAAATTAAACGAAGAAGGTAAAAAGAACGAGTATTATGGAGTGATCGCTAAATCGTTCAAAGAATGCGACGCAGACGTGGCATTTGACATTAATAAGCTGTCTCAAGCGGTAATGAAACATAGTTAAGCTTACTCGAAACAGCGAAGAGCTAGCTACGCTAAGTTTGAAGCGCGTGAAGAGGAAAGCAAAGCACTTACGCAAGGCTGAAGTTAAATTGCGACAATTACTGAAAAAGTAAAAGACCTAAGCTATCTAAAAAGGAGGACTGAAAACTTCAAGCAGCAAAAGAGTACTGGAAAGAGATGTGCTTCACGATATTACGAATGCAGGCTAACGAAGAATTTGCCAAATAGTAGAGTAAAGCTATTCACTAGATTGCGCAATCTGAACTAATTAACCACAGATGTGCTCAAGCGTTTTGAACGTAAACAGCGAATCTCTAAGTTAAACACGTAATTAACAAGAAGAAGTATTAGCTTTCAAGTTTTCAATTAACAAGACTATACTTGCGCTAGATTAAGGTAGTTAACATTCAGTTTCGAACACGTCCTTGCCCTGGAGGAGATAAAGGTTAGAAAGAATTCTTTGTGTTGATAAAAGCTAGATAACTTCAAAGAACATTTACGCCGCAAGTTATAGTGTTAACTAGAAAACGCCGTTAGAAAAGCTTCTCAATAAAGTTAACAACGTCGTCTATGCCGGTAGTTATTTGACTTGCGACGTTAGCTACTTGCTTTGCAACTGCATCAACGCCCTGGGCTATCATGTTGTCGGTAATCTCTGGGTTTGAAACTATGTCGTAAGCTCCCTTAACGCCTTTCTTCCGTAACTTTTCTAACGGTTCTGAGGCAAATACTATCCGCGTCACCCAATTGTCAAAGATCTGCTCACTGATTCCTTGGGAAACCGCAAACTTCTTCAGTTCAGCGTAGGTCCATTCCTTTGGAGGAGGGGTATATGAAAGTATGCTAACGCCGGGCTGCGCTAAAGTCATTATATTGTCTATACTAACACTAGTTGGCTGAGTAATTACCTCTACGTTATTCACAAAGCCGTATAAGGCTAACTTATCGCACAATGCTGGGTTATCGCAATTTGTAGCTGAGAATATTGGAGAACCTATTAACGAGTCCCCAATCTTTTCGAACGCTGTGCTTTTTATGCTACCGTTAGGCAATTGTATCAAAAGGTTATATGTCATGACATTTTCAGAATCTGCAAAACTTGGCCCTATTAAGAAGGGGGCTGTAATTCCAGAAGTTGGGATTCCAGGCAAAATTGCGGGAGTTGGAGCTAACGCGTATATACCAGAGGCATACTTGATAGAATTTCCCAAGGCTTTAGTGATTTCGTAGTGACTGTGTTGATCATAACGGTATGGCGGAATTCCTGCGATAAGTGGAGCCCCAGCTATAGCCTCAAGCAATGAGGAATAATAATTATACACAGTCATAATATTTACTGCGCTTATTCCCATACAGTTCCTTATGGGCGGATTAGCTCTATATCTATCTATGTTGCTAGCTATTAGAGGTATTACGCCCAATTTTCCAGTGTAAGGTCACTGTTGCAGTAAAGTCCTGTAATACTTGGACCCAAAACTAGTACCACCTTGGAAAACCTCTCACTTGCCAGTTTGAGAAGATATGAAATAGTCTGGTACTCCTCCAACGTAGTATAGGACATCCTTCAATCCATCCCACGTTGGGGAGGGAACCTTAACCAGAATTCCGTGCCTAAAGAGTTTATTTATTAAGTCTCTTATACCGTCGAGTTTGCTCGATTGATGGTCATTATAAGCCTGTTAATACCACTGATTTACTTGATTATACAAGTTCTGTACTATCCTATTAGGCACCAGAACTGCAGGAACGTATTCATATAATCTGTTATTCCTGTCTTCTTTATACCTGTTTACATCGCATCCTGCCTCCTGTGGAATTGGAAGGGCTTGCGTAGCAATGAGTATCTCTGGAATGAATTCTGCCGCAATTCTTAATATAGTTCCTATTAGATCGCCCATTTCTGTTGAACGCGAAAATTCACTTAATGCTTGTTCGAGTTCCCGTTCAATTTCCTATTGTTGCTGAGACACAAATATAAGTAGCTTTACTAGTTATTGGTTAATTATGTTGTTTGATTGTAGCGTGTAAAAACTATTTCACTAGATCGTGAGTTCCCAAAGACATTCAATGAATGACCCGTGAAAGAAGGATAAAGTAGAATTCAGTGCTTAAGAGGCAAAACCGTTCAACTTCCTCAACTTACTTCTCTTTACATGCCCAGATCGCTTACGACAAGTTTAAGAAACATAATAGGAATAGGCGCCGCAGCCGGGATTTGAACCCGGGTCAAGGGCTCGACAGGCCCTCATCCTAGACCGGGCTAGACTACTGCGGCATACTAATATTATTACAGTGGTTATTTAAAGTTTACTCACTGTTGTTACCCCTTCACTCTATTAAATCTTTCCTTCTACAACATCACGTCAAATAGGCAATTGGATTTTCAATAAATAAGAATTTAAAAACAGCGCCGGGGGCGGGATTTGAACCCGCGCAGGGAAGACCCCCACTGGCTGACCGGCAGAGTCTCCAGGCCAGCCCCTTGGTCCGCTCGGGCACCCCGGCACTATAACAAAAATATGAAAGGGACCTTTATATAAGTTCTATCTCAATGTAAACGTCTTCCGGAACTCTGACCCTCATAAGTTGCCTCATAACTCTCTCATCAGCGGCTATGTCAATGACCCTCTTATGGATTGACATCTCCCACTTCTCCCACTTCTTCTTTCCTTCGCCGTGTGGCAGCTTCATCACCGGCACCTCCATTCTCTTTGTAGGTAAAGGTATTGGTCCCCTCATGCTTATTCCCGTCTTGTCTACTATCGCCTTGATCTGATTAACAACGTAGGTCAAATCGTTGACGTTTGTACTCCAAAGCCTTATTCTCGCTTTTGTAGGCATAAAAGGACACCGTAAAAAAACTTACTTGATCTCCACTTTTGCTGGCTTTACGTCTGTAATAACTCCTACTCCGACTGTCTTGCCCATGTCCCTCATAGCGAACCTGCCAAGCGGTGGGAACTCGTTGTACTTCTCTACGCATAGTGGCTTAATGGGCTTAAACTTCACTATTGCAGTGTCACCTTGCTTGATGAACTGCGGATTCTTCTCAGCCTCCTTGCCCGTCTTGGGGTCGATCTTCGCTACTATCTCTGAAACCCTACACGCTATGCTAGCTGTGTGGACGTGTAGGACGGGGCTGTAGCCCACAGCTATGGCGGTTGGATGCCATATGACGATTATCCTGGCTGTGAACTCATCTGCCACTGTGGGTGGGTTAGTAACATGGCCTGCCACGTCTCCCCTCTTTATGTCTTTCTTCTCTACTCCCCTTACGTTGAACCCTATGTTGTCGCCTGGCTCTGCCTTGTCCAACTTAGTGTGATGAGTCTCAATAGACCTAACCTCTCCTACCTTCCCAGCTGGCATGAATACTACTTTGTCACCTACCTTCAACACTCCGCTCTCTACCCTTCCCACTGGGACTGTACCTACGCCGGACTTGGAGTAGACCTCCTGGATGGGGATCCTCAAGGGCTTGTCTACTGGCTTCGGCGGGATCTGCAACGCGTCTAGGGCTTCTTCTAGGGTGGGCCCATTGTACCATGGCATGTTGCTTGATTTCTGGGTTACGTTCTCTCCGGTGATTGAGACAACTGGAATGAACTTTACCTTGCTCATGTCGAAGCCGAAGCTCTTCATGAACTTAGATACTACGTCGACTACCTCCTTAAACCTCTTCTCGTCGTATGGAGGCTCTGTGACGTCCATCTTGGTTACTGCCACTATGATCTGGTCAATACCCATTGTCCTGGCAAGAATTATGTGTTCCCTGGTCTGCCCTTCAGCGCTCATTCCGGCCTCGAACTCGCCCTTCCTAGCAGAGACCGCAAGTATGGCGGCGTCTGCTTGGCTAGCCCCTGTGATCATGTTCTTCACGAAGTCCCTGTGCCCTGGAGCGTCAATGATCGTGAAGAAGTACTTCTTAGTCTCGAACCTCATGAAGGTCAAGTTAATGGTTACGCCCCTTTCCCTCTCCTCCTTTAGCCTGTCCAGCAAAAAGGCATACTTCTCTGACTCCTTCCCTAACTTCTTTGCAGCCTCCTCAGCTTCCTTGATGGTCTTCTCATCTAAAAATCCTCTTTCCATTAGTAGTCTTCCGACTAAAGTGCTTTTACCGTGGTCTACGTGACCAATGACGATTAGGTTAAGGTGTGGCTTCTGAGACATTTCCCTTACACACTCCTCAACGCATTTTAGTGTGATAGGATTAATAAAAGTTTAGCTATTTACCTTGAGCTTAAAGCTATCCTCTCTATCTCTTCTTTCTTTCTCAGTGCGTAGCTCTTAGTGTCCCCGGAGGCCGCGGCAATTATCTCCTCGGCCAGTGCCTCATCGATGGGCTTCGGGTTGTTAAATGAGGCCGACCCGGCTCCCTCGACTATGTGCCTCAAAGCCAAGTCCACCCTCCTTTGGGGGGAGACGTCGACTGCTACGTAGTAGACTATTCCGCCGTACATTATCCTGGTTACCTCTTCCCTGGGGGCTACGTTCTCTATTGCCCTCACAAGCACTTGGATTGGGTTCTGGCCTGTCCTGGCGTTTATTATCTCGAACGCGGCCTTTACAATGTTGTACGCCAACATCTTCTTTCCCTTGTTCTTGCCAGGCCTCATCATCTCATTAATTAGCCTCTCCACTATACTAATCCTGGACTTGCCGAACCTCCTGTGCTCGTGCCTGCCTCCAGAGTGGGGTAAGTATACTGGCATCAACGAGATGTACTTCTTTAGGCTGGGGTCTCTGACTTCAACCTTAGTGTCCCATTCGCCAAATATCTTTACGTCCAGATTGCTTAGCTCGTTCTCCATAATTGTTCTTGTCACTTAATACAAAAGGAGGTTATATATCTATTCATGTTCGTTTATTAGTTATTTTTGAGTATAATATATCAATGTCTGAGCAGAGCGACTACATAAGGGTTAACAACGTGGACGCGTTCTTTTACCCCCTAAACGGGGTAACCGTCATCGTGTGCTATCTAGAGGACGGCAGGGAGTTTAACCTGTTTTACGTGCCCGCGGAGATCGTGATGGCCATAAATAAGATCAAGAAGCAGAGCGAGGAGAGCATAAACCTAGATAAGAGGGAGACCATCTACGACATTCTCTCCTTTGTCCCAGAGATCTCTGAGGAACTGGCGAAGCGCATAAACAAGGTAGTCATAGACGACATGATAGACACGGTTTACGTAGCTACAGTAGAGCTGAAGTTCGACGGTGTAATAATCCAGAAAAGGATGATACCTAGCCACGCCATATATCTAGCCTTGATTACCAACAAGCCAATATTTGTAAAAAGGAAGCTGGTAGAGGAGCAAGAAAGGGACAGAGAACAAGAGAGGAAATAATCCCTTCAGTTTACCTGACTGGCTTAGTCTTCTTGCCCTTGTATAATGCGTCAAGAGATACGCCGTTCACCATTATTACCTTATACCTCACTCCTGGCAAGTCTCCCATTGACCTTCCTAGGGTACCTCCTATCCCCGCTATTACCACTTCATCGTGCTCGTCAACGAAGTTAACGCCACCGTCCCCTGGAACGAAGGCGGTCACTACCCTACCGTTCTTTACGAGCTGAACCCTCACGCACTTCCTCACAGCGGAGTTAGGCTGTCTGGACTCAATACCTACCTTCTCAAGCACAATACCCCTTGCCATTGGAGCACCTTCTAGCGGGTCGAACTTCTTTTTCAGTTGTAACATCCTTGTCTTGAAGGCCCTCTGGCTCCACCTGAACTTTAGCCTCTTGAGCTTTAACTTCCTAGCTGCAAACAAACCTTTCGGAGATTTACCCGGCAATTTTGCACCCCTAGACTATTACTACTGTGTCTATATCCATGTATCTTTTTAAAATTAATTTGGCCCTAACTACGTTTTTGCCTCCTTTACCTATTGCCAAACCCTTGTCTTGGGGATCCACCGTTATGTAGACGGCCTTCTTTGAGTCGCTTTCCACTACCTTAACGCTCCTCACCCTCGCCGGCGCCATTAGGTTCTTCACCAGTTCCTCCAAGTTCTCACTGTAAGCAACTATCTCTATATCCTTGCCTATAATCTTCCTTAGCTTCTTTACGTTAACTCCGCCTTTACCTATCGCTATTCCCATAAACGTTGGGTCGACAAGAAAGATTATCCTGTTGTTTTCGTTGTCTATTATGCAGTCCTTTACCGTTACTTTCGTTACGTCTTGGAACAAAGACATGTAATTCATTTCTTCTTGCGTGAGCTTTATTTCGGGCAAAAACACAACACCTCTTCTCATCCGGTCTGCTGTTGAGTTAACAGCTCAAGGATTCTGGAGTTACCAGGCTCCTCCACCCCGATCGTTGATATCATAAATGGCTTACCAACTAGAGTTCCTAGATCCCAACCACTTCCAGGGTACTTATAAAAAGGTATCCCTGAGACCTTGCAGTAGTGAACTATGTCGTCCATTATGTCGCCCCTCAGCGTCGACACCACGATCACTGCTTTTAGCTTTCCCATTTTTAGTTTTTTCAAAGTTCTTCTGCTTCCGATTACTACTTTACCTGTCTTTAAAAGGTTTTTTATCTCGGATTCGACTGTTATATTTTGAGACATTTAATCACCTCGAGGTAGGCGTCATTAAAAGCTCTACCATTCCAGTTCCAAGTTTAATGGGTTGCCCAATTATAATATTTTCTACTACTCCTTTGAACTCCTCCACGTCCCCTCTGGCCGAGGCGTCCAGCAAGTGCTTCACAGTCACTTCGAACGCAGCCCTGGCTAACACGCTGGTCTTTTCCCCAGTCACTCCGTGTCTTCCTATTTGCCTAACTTCTCCAGTCCTTGTCATGATCTCGGAGACGAGCTCTATATGCCTTACATCTACGTCAAGGCCTTGATCGTCTAGGACCTTCTTTATCTCCCTAGATATGAGCTCCCTGGCAGCCTCTATTCCTAAGACGCTCTCCACCTCGTGAAGGCTGTTGGTCTCAACTCTCTTAAAGTCGATGCCCTTTATCCCGATTATTCCCTCTAGGTTAGACCCGTCTGTTATTATCACGTACTCGTCACCACTTTTTTTAACAATGGCCCTCTTGATGCCTTTTACGCCTTTAATCTTAGTGGAAAGGATTCTCTCCCTGGCCTTGAAAAGGGTAGTAATGTTATCTAAATTGCTAAACGTTATGACTAGAGTTAGCTCGTCTGGCTTATCGATCGTATACTCGCCTATCTTGAGTTTCTTTATTGCCTTCTCCACATCGTCTATTGAAACCCCCTTATCCCTCAACATATCTCCATCAAAGTGTATTTCTATTGACATTGAGGCCATGTCTATGTTTGTGTAATCTACTACGTTCTCCACTTTAGTATACTCGAGCTTCCTAGCTATCTCAGTGGCTTTTTCTTTACTCCCCTTGTACTCGTCCTCTAAGTAAATAGTCATCATGGGGGTAGACGGAACCTTTCTGGCGTCAACTATTTCTATAAGCCTTGGAAGTCCTAAAGTCACGTTGAGTTCTCTAACGCCGGCGTAGTGGAAAGTCCTCAATGTCATCTGGGTGCCAGGTTCGCCTATTGACTGTGCTGCTACAATGCCTATGGCTTCTCCAGGATTTATGAGAGAGTTCTTGTAGTCCTCCACCACTAACTCCACTATTTTATCTATCTCCTCTTTCGTTAGCTCCACAGGGTAGCCCTTTGCACTGTCCTTAAGCTTCTGTAGGGCAGTGTCTGGGATTTGGTCCCTTAATTGGGAGATCCTCTCTTCAAGGTACTTCTCCATTTCCTCCGATAACATGGGGCTTCACCTCCTCCAGCCGGCCACCCTCTCAATTATTCTATCCACGTCCACGGTCTTACCGTGGGCGCTATACATCGGATGCACGCCATCTCCTCCATATAACGTTTGTATTACTTCGCCATATAAAGTTCTTACCGAGCCGTCGTATTCTGCCCTTAAGTCGGCCAGCGCGTTGATAAGCCTCCTCTGCATATAACCGCTCTGCGATGTTCTAACTGCGGTGTCTACTAAGCCTTCCCTACCTGCGGCCGCGTGGAAGAACGTCTCTATTGGACTGAGTCCTCTTCTGAAGGAGGAGTACACGAAACCTCTGGCCTCAGGAGAGATATCACCGGGCTTAAAGTGGGGCAACGTTCTCTTGGAATACCCTCTGTATATCCTCTCTCCCCTCACTGATTGCTGTCCTAGCATTGCCGCCATTTGTGTTATGTTCAGCACGCTACCCCTAGCCCCTGTCCTAGCCATAATGTAGGCGTTATTGAATGGGTCCAAGTACATGGTAGCTATTTCTCCTGACGCGTTTCTGAGCTTGTCTAGGGCGTCAAGTATGTAGTTCTCCAGGCTTTCCTCAAGGTTCCTGCCAGGCAAAGGCTCCAGTTCCCTTCTATTGTACTTCTCTATAAGCTCTAAAACCTCTTTATTTGCCTCTTTAGCCTTCTCCGCTATCTTGTCTATAGCTTCCTTAGGTATAGTAACGTCGTCCAACGTCATTGTTAGACCGTGGAGCTCGATGTACCTTATGAAAGCCTTGAATAAGTTGTCCATTAGCCAGAGGACGTAGTCCTCTCCATATTCCCTCACCAACCAGTGCAAGATACTTTCGGGTTGTTGGTTTCCTATAGCTTTTTTATCGAACACACCCTCCAATAGCTTACCCTTCTTTATTACTATGTAGGAATCGTGCGGACAGTCCTCGTCCTTGCATACCCTAACGCCGCTCGATATGTTAGCTTGACCGTGGAAGTTGAAGTCCTCGGGAATAAATAGACTAACTATCTGCTTCCCGGTGTAGAGCCTCTTGGGCGCTAGGATTGCTGGCTCCCCTAACTCCTTCTGCAGGTCTACGACCCCTAGGATTATCTGAACCTCTTCCTCGGTGAGCACGGTGGACTTTACAGTCAGCAAGTAGGCCCCGCTTATGTAATCTTGGGCGGAACCTATGATTGGACCACCGTACCTTGGGGTCAAAATGTTGCGATGGACTATCATTATCTCCCTGGCTTCGGATATTGCCTCCTCAGACTGTGGCACGTGGAGGTTCATCTCGTCTCCGTCAAAGTCAGCGTTATAGGGCGGGCAGACTAATAGGTTAAGCCTAAACGTCCTTCCAGGCAATACCCTTACCTTGTGCCCCATCATTGAGATCCTGTGCAACGAAGGTTGCCTATTAAATATGGCAATATCTCCGTCCATCAAGTGCCTCTCTACTATAAAGCCTGGGGCCAAGGTAGAGGCGAACTCCTTCCTGTCCTTCACGTAACGTAGGTCTATCCTTCTACCGTCGTTCCTTATGACGTAATTTGCGCCCGGCCACTTCTCGGGCCCGTTTATCACTAGTTCCCTGAGCTTGTCTATGTTCCACTTGGTGACCTTCTCCGGTACTGTTAGAATCTTAGCTATGTCAACTGGGACGCCGACTTCGTCTATGCTTATGTTTGGGTCTGGCGATATTACAGTCCTAGAAGAGAAGTCGACCCTCTTCCCTGAGAGGTTACCCCTGAACCTCCCCTCCTTACCCTTTAGCCTCTGGGCTAATGTCCTCAACGGCCTTCCAGATCTGTGCTTTGACGTTGGCAACCCAGGAATCTCGTTGTCGAAATAAGTGGCTACGTGGTACTGTAGCAGGTCCCACAAGTCCTCAACTATTAGCTGTGGCGCTCCTGCGTCAATGCTCTCCCTAAGCCTTTCGTTTATCCTAACGATATCGACCAGCTTGTGGGTCAGGTCATCCTCTGCTCTTATTCCACTTTCTATCATTATAGACGGTCTAATGGTGATGGGGGGCACGGGGAGTACGGTAAGCACCATCCACTCTGGCCTACTGTGTTCCTTATCGTAACCTAGAAGCTCTATGTCCTGGTCCGGAATCTTCTCCAGCCTGTCTCTTATATCAGAGGGCGTAAGCCTAATTACTCCCTCTTTCCTCTCCTCGTAAAAGTTGTATGGTTTCTCTAGCTTTATCTTGAACTGTTTCTCGCCGCAGTGGGGACAAATAGCGTTCTTCATTGACGCCCTCTTCACGTACTCTATTACTCTCTTTGCTGCCGAGGGCCACCTGTTTTTTATTGCACTGTATATCTTGTAGTACCTCTCTAGTTCCTCTTCGCCCAACTTTATCCTTCCACAACGTCTACAAGTGGCCCTAAGAAGATCGTACACGTGTTTTACGTATCCCACGTGAAGAACCGGCCTAACTAGCTCTATGTGTCCAAAGTGGCCTGGACAGCTCCCTATTACGTTACCACAAGTTGGACATCTCTGGCCTGGCTCAATTACCCCTAGCCTAGGATCCATTACGCTTCCTTCTATCGGCGTACCGTCCTCATCGTACACGTCTGGAGTGATTATTGCCGTTACTGACATTCTCCTTATCTCGTCGGGAGATAAAATACCGAATTTTATGCCCTTTATTACCTTTTCACTCATTGTGATCACCTTTCACGCTTACCTTATCTCCCAGGATAAGCCTAGGAGAAATCACCATGCTCATGAGCTCTTGAATTAAGAGCTTAAACGCGTAAGAGACCGTGACTGGATATAAGTTACTCTTGTCTCCGTGAATGGGGCACACCAACTTGCCCTTATTCCTGTCGTAATATCCTATGTACCCACACTGTTCACAGACGTAGACTGTGGTTTTATCCGAGTTGTCCAAGAGCCTGTCCTTTAGTACCATTGCAACACCGTAACCTATTAGGCAATCCCTTTCCATTTCACCGAACCTGAGACCTCCTTCCCTAGCCCTTCCCTCTGTTGGCTGTCTGGTAAGTATCTGAACTGGACCTCTGCCTCTACCGTGCATCTTGTCTGCTACCATATGATGGAGCTTCTGGTAATACACGACCCCAAAGTTTATTCTACCCCTCAACTTCTGCCCTGTCCTTCCGTCATAGACTACCTCTGTACCGTCCTTTAGGTAGCCGTACTTAAGGAGCTCGTTCTGGAGCTCCTCTATGGACACGTTGTAGAATGGAGTGCCATCCACTGTATGTCCGGACAACGCCGCGTACTTGCCGGCAAGTGCCTCCATTATTTGCCCTAAGGTCATCCTTGACGGAAGGGAGTGTGGATTGAGTATTATGTCCGGTACTATTCCCTTTACCGTATACGGCATGTCGGCTTGAGATAGAAGCATTCCTATTACTCCTTTCTGTCCGTGTCTGGTAGCTAATTTATCGCCAAGCTCCGGTATCCTTGGATCCCTTACCCTTACCTTTACGAGCCTGTTTCCGTCTGACGTCTCTGTTATTAGCACTAGGTCTACTATTCCCTTTTCGCCGTGCCTAGCCACTATTGACGTGTCCCTCTTTGACTGCTCTGGGGAGAGTTCCTTAAACTCTTGCAAGAACCTCGGAGGACTTACCTTGCCTATGAGGACATCTCCTCCTTTCACGTCAACCTCTGGAGGAACTACCCCATTTTCGTCAAGTAAAGCGTAATATTCCTTCCCCTTGTACCCCTTTAGTCCTTCCTCTGGCTTTTCTATCTTGTCCTCTTGTCCTCCAGGGTACTTGATTTCTTCTGCCGAATAAAGCCTAAAGAACGTAGACCTGAACATCCCCCTTTCTACTGACGACTTGTTCATTATTATCGCGTCCTCCATGTTGTAGCCGGTGAACGACATTATGGCCAGAATAGCGTTGGTTCCCGAGGGCCTTTCAGTGTAGCCAATCGCCTCCAGAGCCCTTGTCTGGACTATTGGCTTCTGGGGATAGTGAAGTAGGTGGGCCCTACTGTCGGTTCTCAGCTGATAATTAGCTGCGTAGAGCCCGAGGGCCTGCTTGGCCATTGCTGACTGATAGGTGTTTCTGGGAGACTGGTTGTGCTCAGGGTAGGGTATGATTGAGGCAGTTATTCCCAGAATTGCAGGTGTCCATATCTCTAGGTGAGTATGAGATGAGGTTAGCTGGTCTGGCTCTACCGCAATGTAGGCGTTTTCTTCCTCCTCGGCGTCCAGGAACTCTATCTTCCCCTGTTTAACCAGGTCGTTAAAGGTCAGCTCTCCGTTCTTCAGCTTTGCAATATCCTCTTCAGTGACTAGGGGTTTGCCGTCCTTAACTACTATTAGTGGTCTCCTAACTCTACCTCCATCGCAGTTCACATATACTTCGTTGTAGTACTCTGTGGATATGAACGCAACATTTACCTCGTCGCTCAGCTCCCCGTTCCTTCTCCTCTCCCTCACCTTGTTAGCTAACTCTCCTCCATCTGGATAGTACCCAATTAGCCTACCGTTTAGGATAACCCTGCTCCATTGCAGGTACTGTGAGGGATCCTCTCCTTCACTTGCCCTATTTAGAATGTCCTCTATGGGAACTACGCCCATCTCGTACAAGCTCTTCTCAACTATTTTCTCGTTTATACCCACGGATATCTGTGCCAGTAGAGCTAGGTTCTTCACTAGACCGCTGTTGGGTCCCTCTGGCGTCTCAAAGGGGCACATCCTTCCCCATTGGGTTCCGTGAAGATCCCTTGCCTCAAAGTTGGGCTGTCCTCTTGCTAAGGAGGAAATTACCCTCCTGAGGTGGCTCAACATGGAGAGCCAGTTTGTTCTGTCTAACAATTGACTTACTCCTGTCCTACCTCCCACCCAATTTCCGGTGGCGAGGGCATGTCTTATCCTCTCGGTTATAATATCTGGCCTCACTAAGGCGTTTAGGGCAAGCCTCCTTCCTCTCACCTTTGATTTCTCTAGCTGGTAAACTAAGTCCTTGACGAAAGCCTTAAACGACACCCTAAACAAGCTGGCAAAGAGGTCTCCAGCCAACTTTAACCTCTTGTTAGCGTAGTGGTCTTTATCGTCCGGAGTTCTCCTGCCTAGGTAGAGCTCAAGTAACTTGGATACCGCAAAACCTATGTAATATGCCTTCCTTATCCTGTCAGATGGCGAGGTGCCTATGTGAGGTAAGAAGTACTTGTCGAGTACTTGCTCTGCTTTCTGGATCCTCATTTCTCTCTTCTGGCCTATTGCGATCCTACTACCTATGAAGTCCAAAGCGTCCTCCTTGGTGGTTATCGAGCTCGCTTGCTCGATAGACGGCATTAGCTCGTTCTGTATCTCGTTATCGAAGCTGACAGAGTATACTATATCCCTATCAGTTACTATCCCAAGAGCTCTCATTAGTATAGCGAAGGGTATTCTGCCTGGAACCGACGGAAAACTGACGTGGATTGTAGAATCCCTTAGCCTTTCAATTGTTATTGGAACTCTGTACCCTGACGTGCTGGATATTATCTTAGCAGTGTGGGTTATGTTGGAACCCGCCTTACCAGTGTCAACAAGAACCCTGTTGGTGGCCAGGTCTTCTTGAGTTACTATAACTCTCTCACTACCGTTTACTATGAAATACCCTCCTGGGTCCTTAGGATCTTCACCTATCTCTATGAGCTTTTCCGCTGATAGATTGGAAGTCGGATCAGCCACCGACTTTAGCATTATCGGTAGGTCGCCTATGTAAACTTCTATTGGTTCACCCTCGATGTTGTTCTCTACTGGTATCATAGTTAGATAGATGGGGGCAGCGTAGGTCAAGTTCCTGAGCCTAGCCTCCATAGGTGTTATTTCCCTGTCTCCCCTGTCAGCTTCCCTAACCCTAGGCTTTCCTATCCTGATTTTTCCCAGCTTTATCTTGAGCCCAGGGATCTCGGTCTCAATCTCGCCCTGCTCGTCTATTATCTCTTGTAACTTGTTCTTTATGAAGTCGTTAAAAGAGTCCAAATGTTGCCTAACTAAACCTCTGGACTTGAAGAACGCTTCTACTATGTTCCACCTGTCCTCAATTGAGAGCATCTAGAATTCACCCACTTATTACATATCTATAAGTAACTATCTCTCCTCCTGTCCTTGACTTCCTAGTGATCTTCACTATGTCGCCTGGCTTAGCCCCAATAGCTCTTGCCACTGGGTCCGTAGCCTTCAACCAGGGTAGTTGTTCTGGACCTATTCCGAGCTGCTTCAACACCGTGTAAGCCTCCTCCACTGAAAGGACCTCGTGTTTAGGGACAAGATCGTGTATTGTAGGATCTAACTTTTTAGAAGCTGAACGCATACAGTACACCTAGAGTAATATTGTGATAAAAAGCCTATCTATCTGGGAATATAAAAATTTAAGCTAATGTTTTCATCTGGCTACGTGCCTTTTCTATCATATTTTTAGCATTAATTAAAAGTTCCTCATAACTCATTTTTACTCTGGCCATTCCTTGTTGAATCGCTTTAGTCCCAACTGCTGCCGCAACCCTTGGGAAAACCTCCCACTCAGTCATCTTTGGTATTATGTAATTCTCGTTAAGTCCTTTCTCTCTGGCAAAGGCCACAAGCTCCCTTGCTGCCTCAATTACCATCTCGTCGGTAATCGTCTTCGCCCTTACGTCTAAGGCACCCCTGAAGACCGCTGGGAATATTAGGGAGTTATTTATCTGGTTAGGCAAATCGCTCCTTCCGGTTCCAACTATTCTTGCGCCCGCCTTCTTGGCCTCATCTGGCCATATCTCTGGAACAGGGTTGGCTAAGGCAAACACTATCGCGTCCTTATTCATCTTCGCGATAAGATCCTTGCTTATCGTTCCTGGGCCCGGCTTAGAGGCTGCGATGAGGACGTCTGCTCCCTCAAATGCTTTCTCGACTAAGGTTACGTTATCCTTATTGGTTTGCCTAAGTAACTCATACTTCCACATGTTTTCCTCTTTCATCTGCTCCTCGTCATCCCTTCCCCTGTACAAGACCCCCCTAGAGTCTACTAGAATCATGTTACCGTATGGGACACCGTATTTGTAGAGTAGTCTGGCTGTCGCTATGTTGGCTGCCCCTGTTCCAAAAAGTACAACTTTGATGTTGCTGGGTTTCTTCCCTACTACCTCAAGCGCTCCAATAAGACCAGCTAACGTTGCTCCCGCAGTGCCCTGTTGGTCATCATGCCAGACTGGAATCTGAAGTTCCTCCCTAAGCCTATCCAGTATGTAGAAACACTTAGGCGACTCAATGTCCTCAAGGTTTATTCCCCCAAACGCAGGTTCTAGGATTTTGACTGTCTCTATAATCTTATCGGCGTCAGTTGTGTTCAGGGTAAGAGGGACTGCATCCACTCCTCCGAGGTACTTGAAAAGTAAAGATTTACCCTCCATCACTGGCATTGCGGCCTCTGGACCGATATTGCCTAGTCCTAGAACCCTTGTTCCGTCAGTTACTATTCCTATAACGTTCCACCTATAAGTGTACTGAAAGGAGAGGCTCTTGTCTTGGTGGATTGCCCTGGATACTGCTGCAACTCCTGGAGTGTATAGTACTGAGAAGTCATCTAAGGAGTTCACCGGAACCTTTGGTATTATCTGAATTTTTCCCTTATATTTAGATGCGACCTCTATGGCCATCTTGTCGTAATCTACCACGAGAATCCCACTAAAAGAAACGAGCAGTGGCTTAAAAATAATAACTATCAAACGAAAGAGAATTTGTGATTAGACTCACAAGGTGATCCACATGAGTACTTCCACGGTGTCTACTAAGAGATTAAGACAGCCAATAGTAGTTGTGCTAGGCCACGTAGATCACGGTAAGACCACGCTCTTGGACAAAATAAGGGGGACTGCAATCGTCAAAAAGGAGCCCGGAGAAATGACCCAAGAGGTCGGAGCAAGTTTTGTGCCCAGTTCCGTTATAGAGAAGTTAGCGGAGCCCTTAAAGAACGTAATCCCAATTAAGCTAGAAATACCGGGACTACTGTTTATCGACACTCCGGGTCACGAGCTCTTCTCCAACTTGAGGAGAAGAGGAGGGAGCGTAGCTGACATAGCGATATTAGTCGTAGATGTTACAGAAGGTTTCCAAAAGCAGACCATTGAGTCTATAGAGATACTCAAAGAAAAGAAAGTACCGTTTCTCGTCGCTGCCAATAAGATCGACAAAATACCCGGATGGAAGCCCCACGAAAATGAACCTTTTCTTAACTCCTTCACTAAGCAGTCCCCAGCAGTACAACAAAGACTGGATAACGCTATTTATAACTTGGTTCTCCAGTTAGCACAATTAAACTTCAACGCCGAGAGGTTCGACAGGATAAAGGACTTCACAAAGTACGTAGCAATTGTCCCAGTCTCCGGGAAAACTGGGGAGGGAATACCGGAGCTCTTAGCCTTACTGGCCGGACTCACCCAAAGGTACCTAAGGACGAGGATAGGGTTCGCAGAGGGACCTGCCAAGGGGGTAGTGCTAGAAGTTAAGGAAGACCCTGGTTTCGGACACACAATCGACGTGATTATATATGATGGGGTGCTAAGGAAAAACGACGTAATAGTTCTTGGTGGTATCAACGGAGTTATCGTAACTAAGGTGAGAAACCTTCTCCTACCCGCACCCCTACAAGATATGAGGATCTCAAAAACAGGATACAGAAGCGTTGGCGAGGTCTACGCTGCTGCAGGAGTGAAGATTATTGCTACAGACCTAGAGTACGCTGTAGCAGGGTCTCCTATATACGCTGTGGAAAGCGAGGAAAAAATAGACGAATACAAGAAATTAATTGAAGAGGAGCTGGCCAAGGTAAGATTCCAGAAAAACGTGACTGGGATAGTGGTAAAGGCTGACAGCTTAGGAGCGCTTGAATCGCTAGTTGACGCGCTAGAAAAGAAGGGTATTCCAGTTAGGTTAGCCGATATTGGACCGATAAGCAAAAGAGACGTAATAGAGGCTGAGATGTCAGCAAAGGAAGTAGAGGAATATGCAATAATAGCGGCATTTCGCGTGAAGCCCCTTCCAGGGGTGGAAACGGGAAAGGTAAAACTAATTTACAACGACATAATTTACCAACTCATCGACGACGTGGAGAAGTACATAAACGACGTAAGGGAGAGTAGAAAGAGGAAAACCCTTGACACCCTAATTTTACCAGGGAAGATAAAGATACTCCCTGGCTACGTGTTTAGGAGAAGTGATCCAGTAATTGTAGGAGTTAAGGTTCTGGGAGGTATAATTAGACCAAAATTCCCCTTAATAAACAAGGAGGGAAAGAGGGTAGGGGAAGTGCTACAGATTCAGGATAACAAGAAATCCGTTGACAGAGCAACTCAAGGCATGGAGGTGGCAGTCTCTATAAAGGGTAACGTAATGGTAGGGAGGCAAATCGATGAAGGAGACGAGCTCTACACTGACGTTCCAAAGGAGGACCTCGAAATCCTCTTCAAGAACTACAAGGACGTGGTCACAGATGACATGAAGGAGGTAATCAAGGAACTTATAAAGATAAAAAGAGCTTCAGATCCCCTATATGGCTTAGGCCTTCAGCTCTAGGATTTCTTCTTCCCTGAAAAATATAGACATTTCCCTTCTCGCCTTTTCTTCTGAGTCAGAGGCGTGGATAACGTTCTCGCCCTTGCTCAGAGCAAAGTCTCCCCTAATGGTCCCAGGGGAAGCCTCTTTCGGGTCGGTGGCTCCTATCATTTTCCTCATTACTGCTACTGCCTCGTCTCCTTCCACCACCATGCAAACTACCTGACCGGAAGTTATGTAGGAGATTAGTTCTGGGAAGAAGGACTTACCCTTATGCTCTGCGTAAAGTTCCTCAGCTCTTTCCCTGCTTATCTGTACCATCTTCATGGCAACTATGTTGAGTCCCTTTCTCTCTATCCTTGATATTATTTCCCCAACTAGCTTTCGCTTTACACCGTCTGGCTTAATCATCACGAAAGTTCTCTGCGTGACCATTTACCTTACCCTCGAGTATGATGTAGTCCACTTAAGCCTCTTCGCGTCCTTATGGTACTTTAACATGTATTTCCTGCACTTGCTAGAGCAAAACCAAAGAATTGCACCGTCGTTTTTTACGTACATTATGCCAGTACCGGGAACTATTGTTGCTCCACAAAAGCTACACGTGTGACTGGAAGGCATTCTTTCTCACCATAATTTTTTTAGTGAGGTATTTAAAGGAATTGCTAAAGATAAGGTAAGTGGTGTGAAATGAGCGAGAAGAAAACTCAAACTTCGTCAATCATAGAGGAATTTGGGTTCCCAGCCGAAGTGATCCAGATCTTGGATAGAACTGGCGTCACAGGTGAGGTAACCCAGGTTAGAGTCAGAGTGTTGGAAGGAAGGGACAAGGGAAGGATATTGACTAGGAACATAAAGGGCCCCGTGAGACTAGGCGATATAGTTATCCTTAGGGAAACCGAGAGGGAGGCCAGGAAACTCACTACCAAGAGGTAAAGAGATGCCGTTATTTTTACTCTCGGAGCCGTACGAATTACATATTTTAACTCAGCTAAGAGACAAAAACACTGACCAGATAACGTTTAGAAAGGGACTGGTCAGATTAGGCAGGATAATAGGGTATGAAATAGCAAATACTATGGACCACGAGATAACCGAAGTGGAGACCCCACTGGGGGTTAAGACTAAGGGAGTGAGGATAGTAGATCTGGATAACTTGGTCATAGTTAACATACTTAGAGCCGCTTCTCCATTAGTAGAGGGTCTTCTTAAGGCATTCCCTGGTGCTAGGCAGGGTGTAGTAGCTGCAAAGAGGAAAGAGTTTGAGGGTAAGGAACCGCCTAAAGAAATGGAAGTAGAGATCTTTTACGAGAAAATTCCGCCCATCAAAGAAGGGACTGACAACGTAATAGTGGCAGATCCAATGATAGCTACTGGAAGCACAATGATTAAGGTGTTGGATAGGATAGCTAGACAGAATCCCAAAAGAATCTATATAGCATCGGTGATTATCTCAGAATATGGTATAAAGAGGATCTTTTCTAAGTTTCCCGACGTTTACCTTTTTACTATCTCAATTGACCCAGAGCTAGACTCAAGGGGATACATAGTACCGGGGCTCGGAGATGCAGGGGACAGAGCCTTCGGATAGCGAACTTCTGAGAATAGCGCTAGAGGCAACTAAAAACTCATACGCGCCTTACTCTAGGATACAAGTAGGTGCAGCGTTACTTACCGAGTCTGGAAAGGTATTTACGGGATGCAATGTAGAGAACTCTTCGTATGGGCTTTCCATATGCGCGGAAAGGGTGGCAGTCTTTAATGCTATAAACTCTGGCGAAAGGAAGTTCAAGAAAATTGCCGTAATTAACTCAGAAGGCAAAGGCATGATACCGTGTGGTGCGTGTAGGCAAGTATTAGCGGAGTTCTCGGAGGATATAGAAGTAATAACTCTTGACTCTAACAATAGGATAGTTAAATATAAGCTGAGCGAGTTATTACCACATGCATTTAGACTGGGTGAGGGGTAGATGCCTAAGATTGGACTTGAAGTTCACGTGCACCTTAATACCTTAAAGACCAAGCTGTTTTGCTCATGTTCATCGGATTACATTAACAAGGATCCCAACACTAACACTTGTCCTGTGTGTCTAGGATTACCAGGGGCCATACCTGTATTGAACGAAAAGGCTTTGACTTACGCCATCATGGTTGCCTTGGCTTTGAACTGCGAAATTGCCCCAGCGCTGGTTTTCAGCAGAAAACATTACTTCTACCCTGACATGTCCAAAAACTACCAGATTTCCCAATACGATGGGCCCGGTAGCATGGCCGTTGCAAAGTCGGGAGTGCTGGAGATCACAAATAAGAAGATAAGGATAAGAAGGATAAACATTGAGGAAGACCCGGCTAAGATAATTTACCCAACTGGTTCAATGCTAACCAGCAAGTACACTCTCTTGGACTACAATAGGTCTGGAATAGGTCTCCTGGAGATAGTGACGGAGCCTGACATTGAGAGCCCAAAGGAAGCTAGGGAGTTCTTGGAAAAACTCAGGTCGATATTGGAGCATTTGGGAGTGTGTAACTGCGACATGGAGGGAGCAATGAGGGCCGACGTTAACGTATCGGTAGAAGGTGGAGAAAGAGTAGAGGTGAAGAACGTGGGATCCATCAAGGACGTCGAAAACGCGATAAAATACGAAATAGCGAGGCAAAAGGCAGCGATAATCCAAGGGTTAAAAGTTGAAAGGGAGACTAGGCACTGGGACTCGGAAAGGGGAATAAGCGTCCCAACTAGGACAAAAGAAACAGATGAGGACTACAGATATTTCCCTGATCCAGACCTCCCCCCTTATCCTATAAGCAAGGACTTAATCAAAAAAATTACTGCGGAAATGCCAGAATTGCCAGACGCAAGAGTAAAAAGACTCGTAGAACAATACGGAATTTCACGGAAGGAGGCTTCAATACTTGTTATGGATAAAGCGCTAGCTGATTTTTACGAGAACACAGCAAAACTATACAAGGATTACAAGAAGCTAGCTAACCTAATTTTAAACGACTACTTAAGGTGGCTGAACGACAAGAACATCAGAGCGTCAGAATCAAGGGCGACACCAGAGGCTATAGCTAAGCTTCTTAGCCTACTGGACAAGGGAGTAATAACTATCAAGATAGTAAAGGAGGTACTGCCGGAAATTGTGCTTAAGGGAGCCGATCCAGACCAGCTTATCAAGGAGTCGCAGTTAACCGCTATCAGAGATCTTGAGTACCTAGAGAAAGTGGTGGAGGAAGTAATAAAAGAGGATAAGGACGCGGCGGAAGCCGCTAAAAACGATCCAAAGGTCATTAACTTCTTGGTTGGTAAGGTAATGAAGAGGACGGGCAAGAGGGCAGACCCACAGCTTACCAACGAGTTGATAAGGAAAAAATTGGGCGTATAAGTTTCTCTGCGTGGGTTTCACATCATTTTTCAGCACTTAAAAACTCGAACATCTACAAACATATCTTGTCCAGGGGTATAAAGCTTTGGCACTAAGGCAGACTAAGGACGGGGAGCTTAGGGAAAGGTTACTGGTAGTGGATCTATTAAGAGAGCTGAAGAACATCTATACTTACAAGCAGCTTTCTTCATTGCTAGGAATCCAAGAAAGCCTCCTCTGTAGATACGTTAATGGCGTTACAGTACCCAGCGAAGTGCAGTATAACAACATTATCAACAAAGTGAAGAACAAGGAATTTTTATTATCATTTATTAAAAATAGGATAAGAATATTTGGAGATGGTTTCATTGACACATCTTCCTTGCTCTTTTACCCCAATTTATTGAGGCTAGTGATAGAGCTGACGTTAAGGAACCTTCCCAAAATCGAAACAGTAACAAAGGTGTTTGGAATAGCTAGCAATGGAATTCCATTCGCCTCAATGGTAGCTACTGTACTAGACAAGCCACTTATTATAGCTAAGAAGCACAAGGACACCTTGGAAATGGAGTACTATGACGAGAGTATTAAGGAGAGCGAAGGGGTTGTAAGTAGCCTATACTTGAGAAAAGACCTAATCAGCAAAACGGATAAGGTCATCATAGTGGACGACGTTATTAAGTCAGGGAGGACAATAATGGCGTCCAATAATTTGCTCAAAAAGGCCGGTAGCGAAGTCGCTTTAGCCTTCGCCATAGTATCCAAAAGAGAGGCGCTGGATAACCTTTTAAGAACGATGGATGTAATATCGTTGCTTACTCTATGAGCCTAGCTAGGGTATCTAACGACGTTTTTAAGTTAGGTCTACCAGGCAGAAACGTGTGTTACTTGGTGAATCAGAAAAACTACTACGTACTGATAAACTCTACCTCGGGGGAACTTCTAACTGATGTAATAAGGAGCATACTTGAAGTGATTGACGATAAACAAAAGCTAAAGTACGTAATCCTAACCGACTGTCAAAGGGATTCAGCCGGAGGAGCTTGTGGAATTCACAAGTTCTTCGGGGCAGGCATAGTAGTTCACTATCCCGATTCCGTTGGAATCAAACACGGAATTTGCGGAAAAGATCGCATAGAGGGTTGCGAGATCTACATGGAACTCAGAAGAGACGTAGAGAGAATAGGCGACCTTGAAGTAATATGGACGAAATCCCCAACGCCCGGATCTGTCATAGCTCTTTTTAGAGATCTCGCATTTGTGGGGAACGATAAGGTCAGCTTTCTGGGTGAAAACATTAATATGATATGCGATAACATAGATTGCTGGAGGATAGATGGTTTACGAGGAGGTCTGTGATTCCTGCGGAAGGAGCAGGATTACTAAGCTCTGTACAGTCAAAAAGATTAATGTGTGTTATACTTGTTGCGTAGAGTGCTATTTCAGAAGCAAATGTAACGCTAGGGTGTGGTTTAGAGAGTTAGTACCCGTTAGAGTTTAAAAAGTAATTAATTAAGGAAGAGTCAAAGAATAAATAAAAGAAGTTTCACATCGCGCTAAAGTGCTTATACGTCTCTTTGTATATCTCTCCTTTTTCTAATGTCGAAGCTACCCTCTTGTACTTCATAGCATCTCCTATGCTATTCTCGCCATGCTTTCTTATCCACTCATCTAGAGGTATCTGGTACTCTTTCAGCACCTTGTCTCTGTATAAGTCGTTTAATACGTTATACGTGCAGAAAGGTATCACTCTGCCGTCTGGAACCACGTAGTGTATATCACACCTCATGACCCTTTGTACGTCGTAGTTGTAGAGGTCCATGAAGTGCATCGTACCTAGGAAGAGAGTCCTATAGTGCCACTCGCCAAGCGCATCGTAGTTGTGGTTTACGACTATGTTGTAGAGCATCTTGTATACGTCAAAGTCCTTTGGCCCCTTCTCTTTATCAATGAACTTCCTTATGTTTGCTAACATCTTCACTCCTACCCAGTATTTGCTGGCGCCTTCCTTCAACTCCTCTGTCTTTTCCTTGAAGTACTCTAGTAATCCCTCTAGGTCAATGAACTTAGAAATGGGTATAAAGTGGGGTTCTCTGTTTCTCCACTCTACGTATACATATGTACCGGCACCGCAAGTTGGGTGGTTGGCCATCTCGAACTGCTCCTTACCAGTAAGTGCCTCAACTAGCCTGGAGAATACCACGGAAGTGCCTATTGGATACCAGCTATCCCTAGTTATCTCTCCATCTGTCTGCTCCTCTATGTTCTTCAGGACTTCGGGGATGGTTATCCTGAACTTGGCCCTCATGTTCCTCTTCATCATACCGGTTAAGCTAACTGGCTGGAAGTTGACTGACCTTACCACGTCAATGTTCCTTGCGGCAAACTTTACTATGTTGCCGAGGTCGTGATCGTTGACAGTCTTTATAACTGTGGGCACAAGCACTACGCTAGTCATTCCAGCCCTTCTAAATACCTCCAGTGTGTAAGGTATCTCCCAATGATTCTTCGGGTTCGTCTTTCTTGTCGTTCCGTCGAAACTCATGTAAACAGTGTTCACCCCAGCCTCCCTTAAGGCCACGGCATACTTTATTGCCTTGTCTGGATCCTCCATGTAAAGCTTAGCGAAGGTCCCTCCCCATGTGTTAAGCTGTATATGCTTCACGCCCTCCTCTCTCAAAAGCCTCACTATCTCTACCAAGTCTTCTCTCAAGGTGGGCTCTCCGCCTGTAACTTGTATAACGAGAGTAATGTCCTGCCTCTTGAGCTGTTGTACCATGAACCTTATTTGCTCCAGAGTGGGCTCGAACACGTAGCCAGCCTTTTCAGCGAAGAAGAAGCAATACCAGCAGGACAGATCACACCTATTCGTGATCACCAAGTTGACTAGGGCAGAGTGCTGGTGATGCATTGGACAGAGGCCGCAGTTGAACGGGCAAGGGGACTTTAGATCTACATAAGGTACCTTGGGCCCCTTGCCTTCATATTCCCAATAGTCGAACTTATAATACATTCCCACGTCTCCGTAGTATAGGTCCTCAAATTCTCCATGCTCTGGGCATATCTTCCTTATGTACATCTTTTCATCCTTCTCGAAGATCGTTGCTGGAAGAAGTCTGTAGCAAGCTGGACAAAGGGACTGCGTAACCCTAATTAACTTCTCGTTTGGAGCCAACTTGGGCAAAGGTCCGCCTATCTTTATTTCTCTGTCTCCAAACTTTACAACTCCGTTCTCGTACTTAGAAGGTGCAGGTAATAATCTAAAGCCCTTATTGTTTTGCTCTTCCACTTGAGCCATGCGTATCTTAAGGATAAGTTACTTTCAAAGACGTATTTAAGTATATTCTCCAGATAATCAGATTATTAGGTTAAAACCATCCTTTAAAGTTGTCCCAACCTGCTTCATCTAATCTTTTGCCCTTATAGGTTACTTCATTACTTCCACTGGTCACCTTACCAACTACGAATGGCCTCATTCCTATTGACTTTAGCTTAGATATCACCTTTTCAGTGTTGCCTTTCCTTACCGCTATTAAGCCTTCATACTCCTCACCAGAGTACCTCAGTATGTCAAGATAAGTGTAACCATAATTACTCATAAGCGATATTACGTTGTCGTCAATTGGTAGCTTTGTCACCTCTATACCGACGTTAAATCGCTTGACCACGTTGTACATACTGATTAGAACTCCGTCGCTCACATCAGTAGAATAGGAAATAATCGGGCACAGCTCGCGCAACACGTTAAGAGCGTGTATGTTAACTACCGGGTGCTTTACCTTGATCTCGGCTTCGTGGAGAATAGGTATCTTGAAACCGTTAAGGTATGAAATGAACACGTTAGACGTTAGACCTACAGGATTCGTCAAAACCAGCTCGTCTCCTTCCTTTATGTCGTTATATCTCTCACAAACTAATTCTCCCACTCCCATTACGTCAATCCACCCCGAAGATGAGCTCCCGTTTGTGTCTCCTCCCGCATATTCTGCGTTATAGTAAAGCGAGGACTCGTATATACCTCTTATCAGCTTTTCTGCTTCACTCGCTTCCGTTTTGCCTGGAAGGCCAAAGGAGGCCATTATAATCTTGGGTTGTGAAAGCGAGTAGACTAGGTCGCTTACAACTCCTGTCACTGCCTTCCATCCGACGTCGTAATAATCCATAAATGGAAATAAGTAAGAGAGCTGAAAGCCGTCTATCTTATACCCTAGCCCGTTCTTAAAGAAGACGTCCTCCAAAACTTTGTTTCCTATGAACGACCTTATTACCTTATTTATAAATTCATGTTCGCCTATGTCCTCTAGCTTCATTTGTATCACTTTAACGAGCCGCTGGCGGGAATTGAACCCGCGACCGCCGGCTCCCTTGAAGAGACCTTACGAGGCCGGCGCTCTACCAGCTGAGCTACAGCGGCAGTTAATTATTTTACTGCTACGTTTTTTAAATTAACGCCCTCTAGAACTCTGCGGTAATACTCAATTGCCCTTCCTATTAAGGCATTTACTTGCCCTAAATATTGAGTATAGTCGAGCGACTTTCTTATTTCGTCTGGCGACATGTACTTCCTTACCGTCTCGTCCTCCATAGCTACTTCCTCCAGGGTCTTCCCAGTGCTCCTAACAGTCTTAGATAGCCTTGAAACAATCTCGTGAGCCTTATGCCTCGCCATTCCCTTTAGGGTTAAGTTTATCATAAGGCTCTCAGCCATGATGAGGCCGTTTGTTATTTTCAAGTTCTTTTCTATGTTTCTCTCGTCAACGACGAGGTTCTCTAGAATTTCCAACGTGCTTTCCAGCATTTCGTCTATTATGATTAGGACGTGTGATAGGATAATCCTTTCCGAAGAACTATTGGTCAGATCCCTCTCGTGCCACAAAGGAATGTTTTCTAACTCTGAAACCACCAGCCCTCTGAGAACCCTTGCTAGACCGCTTACCTTTTCCGCTGTGACCGGGTTCTCCTTCTGTGGCATCGTACTGCTACCCACTCTGTTCCCTACTCCCTCTTTAAGCTCTCCAATTTCCGGTCTCATTAGTTCCCTGATTTCCAATGCTAATCTATCTAGCTGGGACCCGAGAATGGCAAGGTTGGACACAAGTTCCGCAAAACCGTCTCTAGGGGCTACTTGAGTGGATATAGGATGCGGATCTAACCCTAAATTCTCCATTACCAGTTCCTCGACCTTTAACCCGTAACCGTCCCACGCGGCCATTGTGCCTACCGCGCCAGATATCTTACCCCTTACTACCCTCTTCTCTGTTTCTTGCAACCTTTCTAGCGACCTAGAAAGCTCGTAAACGTAGTTGGCGAACTTGAAGCCAAGCGTAATTGGAAGGGCATGTTGACCATGAGTCCTCCCGACCATTACAGTATTTCCGTACTTTTTCGAAAACTCAACAAGCTTATCCAAAACTGCTATTAACTTTCCCTTTACTATTGCTAAGGCTTCCTTGAACATTAAGGCGTACGCTGTATCCACAATATCGTAACTGGTAGCGCCAAAGTGCACAAACCTCCCGTGCTCCCCCGCCCTCTCAGCTAAAGCTACTACCATTGCCATGACGTCGTGGCCCAATTTCTTCTCCAGCTCATCTATCTCCTCAATAGTAACTTTCTTTGATGCTTCTTCCACTTCCTTTACGTCCTCTTCACTCGCAACTCCCAGTCTAGCTAATGCCTTGAGTAACGCTATCTCCACTCTCATCCTGGTCTCAATGACGTGTTCCCTTGAGAATATTTTCCTCATCTCTTCGCTTCCATATCTCCAGTCTAAGGGACAAATGTCGTCCATCATGGTTAAGCTTAATTAAAGGTTTAATAATATTTGCACTTCCTTTTCCTTAGAATAGCGATGATAATTGCGGCCATTGGCAGTCATTCTTCGCTCCAGATCTTGAAAGGAGCCAAAAGAGAGAACTTCACCACAGCGATAATAGTAGAAAGGAACAGGGAGAGCTTTTACAGAAGGTTCAGCTTTATAGACAAGTTTTTGCCCTACGGAAACTACGACGAAGCGCTTAACCACGTAAACTCGCTCAAGGACGCTGTACTGGTTCCCCACGGAAGTCTTATAGAATATTTGGGCATGGAAAGGACGAAGAAAATTAGCATACCAATTTTCGGCAACAGGAACCTTTTCGAGTGGGAGTCCAACCAAAAGAAAAAGATGAGCCTTTTAGAGAAGTCCGGCATAAAGGTTCCCCAGTCCTTTGAGAGCGTAGAGGACGTGGACAGACTCGTCATAGTTAAACTGCCAGGAGCTAAAGGAGGCAAAGGTTACTTCTTAGCGAGGAACAAGAGCGAGCTCAAGGAAGGAATTAGCAAGTTGCTAGAGAAAAAGGCAATTAAGAGTGTTGATGAGGTAATAATCCAGGAATATGTAATAGGAATTCCCATGTACTTCCAGTTCTTTTACAGTCCAATCCTACATAGAGTCGAGCTTACTGGGATAGACATAAGGTACGAAACGAACGTGGATGGGCTCCGCAGGTTACCGTGGAGTATGGACATATCCCCCACGTTTGTGGTTGCAGGAAATATACCAGTGGTGGCCAGGGAGAGCCTATTGCCCAAGGCCTACGACTACGCGGACAAGCTCGTTAACACCACGAAAGAGCTAGTCCCACCGGGTATGATAGGACCGTTCTCTCTGGAGTCAGTGGTAACTGACGATCTTGAAATAGTGGTCTTCGAGTTTTCCGGTAGGATAGTTGCTGGAACCAACTTATACATAAACGGCAGTCCCTACTCCTGGCTCTACTGGGACGAACCTATGTGTGTAGGAAGGAGGATAGCAAGAGAAATAAATATGGCAATGGAAAGAAACAGACTGAGTGAGGTAACTACATGAGGATTGCCGCACTAGCTAGCCACTCTGCCCTAGACGTTTTTGACGGAGCGAAAGACGAAGGTTTTGAGACAATTGCCCTATGCAAAAAGGGAAGGGAAAGGCCTTACCTAGAGTTCAAGACAATAGTAGACAAGTGCTTACTGCTTAACGACTTCAAGGAGATATACTCCGAGGAAGTCCAGAAGAGGCTAATAGAGGACGAGGCCATTATTGTGCCCAACCGTAGCATGGCTGTGTATTTAGGTTACGACAACTTGGAGAAGATGAATACTAGGTTCTTCGGTAACAAGTTCATGTTAAGGTGGGAGGAGAGGATTGGAGAGAAGAACTACTACAGGTTGCTTGACGAGGCTAAGATAAGGAGGCCTAGGATCTACACTCCAGACAACATAGACGGTCCCGTCATAGTAAAGTTGCCTGAAGCCAAGAGGAGGGTGGAAAGGGGATTCTTCTTTGCTAAGGATAAAAAAGACTTCGACAATAAACTCCACCAACTCCTTAAGAGCAATGTGATTGACGAGGAAAGTTTGAAGGACATGGTAATAGAGGAGTTTGTAATGGGCGCCTACTTTAACGTCAACTACTTCCACAGCGTAATGTTTGACAGAACCGAGCTCATCAGTGTGGACAGGAGGATACAGAGCGACTGGGACTCTTTCTACAGATTGCCTGCAGATATCCAACTGGAGCTAAATAGAACTCCGAGGCTCATAGAAGTGGGCCATGAACCAGCTACCATAAGGGAGAGCTTGCTTGAAAAGGTTTTTGAAATAGGCTACTCCTTCGTAGAGGCTACTAAGAAACTTCAGCCTCCTGGGATAATTGGTCCATTTACTCTTCAGCTAACCGTTACTCCAGACCTAGATCTTGTCGTGTTCGACGTGGCTCCAAGAATAGGAGGCGGAACAAACGCTTACATGGGAATAGGTAGCCAATACTCTAAGCTCTATTTCGGGAAGCCAATAAGCCTTGGAAGGAGAATAGCGATTGAAATAAAGACCGCCATGAACAGCAGAAATATAGATAAAATTACTACCTAATTGTAATTATAAAACTGTCTCTCTAAGGGTAGTGATGCATCAGAATTGAGAGTATTTATCATCACAAATTCTTGTTAGATATTTTTTTATATGACAAGTCTATACAAATCAAAACGGTGCCTAATGCTAAATATACTTGTGGGTGGTTTTTACGGAGACGAAGGCAAAGGCAAAGTAGCTTCTTATTTGGGCCTTACCGATTCTCCCAGTTACGCTGTAAGAACTGGATCAATTAACGCTGGCCATACAGTAACACTTGGAGGTAAGAGCTGGAAAATTAGGATAATACCCTCTGCCTTTGTTAACAATAAGACGAAATTGGCTCTTGCGCCTGGAGCGCTAACCACAATGGAGCAGTTGTTCTACGAGATCCAGACCACAAACTCTGAAGGCAGGTTAATTATTGATCCACACGTAGGAATAATTACAAAAAAAGAGATAGATGATGAGAGAAATGATGAAAACTTGATGAAAACCGTGGGAAGCACTGGGCAGGGAGTAGGGTACGCAGAAGCTAGGAGGATTCTCAGGTTACTTAAGCTCGCCAAGGATTACAAGGAATTGGAGAGATACCTAGGTAGCGTACCAGATTTAATAATAAGCGAGTTAGAGAAAGGGAACTTAGTCTGGGTAGAGGGTACTCAAGGTACTTTCCTAAGCTTATATCACGGGGAGTACCCTTACGTCACCAGTAGGAACTGTACTTCATCTGGAGTTTTAAGTGAGATAGGCGTTGGTCCAAAGTACGTAAATGAAATCCTCATTGTTTTCAAGGCTTATGTAACAAGGGTAGGTAATGGATATCTGGAGGGAGAGCTCAGTGAAGAGGAGGCTGCCAGATCGGGCCTCCTGGAAGTGGCCACGGTGACAGGAAGGAAGAGGAGGGCTGCCCCATTTAACGTTAAACTCGCAAAGGAGGCTATAAGGATAAACTCTGCTACTCAAGTTGCCATAACCAAGATAGACTCCCTCTTTAAGGAAGCCTACAAGGTAAGGGAATACGAGAAGTTGCCTCTGCAAGCAAGAAAGTGGATCGAGGAGATAGAGGCAGAACTGAAGACTCCTATAACGCTGATTGGCACGGGAGAAGACAGTATGGACATGGTGGATCTGAGAAAGGAAAGGGTAGGTGAGGCTTGATGTACGACCTAGTAATTGTAGGTGGCGGCCCTGCGGGGCTGTTTGCGGCTTACGAAATAGCTAAGAACCTTAACGAGGGGAGCAACTACAACATAGTCCTAGTAGATAAGGGTGCTAGAGCGCTAAAGAGGAGTTGCCCCCTTCTCTCGCCTAAGGAAAAGTGTACCTTCTGTAACCCATGTCATATTAATTACGGTATAGGTGGGGCGGGAACGTTTAGTAGTGGTATAATAAACTTGAGGCCAGACATAGGTGGAGAGCTTCACGAAATCCTGAGGAGCTGGGACGCTGCCCAAGAGCTCATAAATTACGTCGACGAGATTTTCGTGAAATTTGGGGCCCCAAAGGACAGGCTATTCAAGCCTAATCTAGAGAAAGTGAAGGAGATACAGAAGAGGGCAGCCAAGGCAGGAGCTGAATTCATACCCATAGTTCAGAGACACATAGGAACGGACAAGAGCCCAGAAGTCATAGAAAACATAACAAACTTCATAGAGAAAAAGGGAATAAAGATCTCTGAGCTGACCGATGTTTACTCAATAGAGAAAAGAGGGGAGACGTTTAACCTAAAGACCAGCAAGGGCGAAATGGAAAGCAAACTCCTCTTAGTAGCTCCAGGCAGGTCTGGGGCAAAGTGGTTCTACGAGCAAAGCAAGAGGCTTGGGATAGACATGGTGCCTGGCCCTCTGGACATAGGAGTAAGGGTAGAGGTTGAGTCTTTCGTCATGGAGGAGCTTACCTCAGCTGTATGGGATCCGAAAATAGTACTGTACACAAGGAAATACGACGACAAGGTGAGAACCTTCTGCGTAAACCCGAGAGGGTTTATAATGAAGGAAGTCTACGATGATGGAACAATTGGGGTTAACGGTGAGACCTACGTAGACAGGAAGAGCAACAACACCAATTTCGCTTTCCTAGCCACCATAAAACTTTCAGATCCTCTGGAGGACACCATCGAGTATGGCAAGAGCATTGCGAGACTTATGACAAGACTAGGGGGAGAAAAACCAATCTTGCAGAGGCTTATAGACTTTGAAAAGGGAAGGAGGAGCACTTGGGAAAGGATAAGTAGGTCTACAGTAAAACCGACGCTAAAGGACGTAACTCCTGGAGATATAAGCATGGGGCTGCCATACAGAGTAGTCTCAGACCTCATTGAAGGACTAGAAAGGCTTGACAACCTTGCCTCGGGACTTTACTCGTCGAACACCCTCTTGTATGCGCCAGAAATAAAGTACTATAGCATGAAAGCCGTTGTGGACAGAAACATGGAGACCGTTGTGGACAACTTGTACGTCGCTGGAGACGGCGTTGGGCTCTCGAGAGGAATAAACGTTGCAGCGGCCACCGGAGTACTCGCAGCTCGCGGAATACTGGCTAAGCTTGGTATTGGATAAACGTTTTTATTTAAACGAATGACTTTTCTTCATATGGACATACCAGAACGCGACAAACTTTTACTTATGGAACTGGAGTACAATTTTCCTGAGGATCCAAGGCCCTTTGAGAAAATAGCGTTAAAGCTGGGTATGAAGGAGGACGAAGTTATAGCCAAGGTAAAGGAGTATATCGATAAGGAAGTTATTAAACGCGTGGGCATGTACGTGAACTTTAGGTCGAAGGGAATGGAGGGTGCATTGGTCGCTGCTGACATCCCCCTAGAAAACCTAGAGAAGTTCAGGAAAATGGCCTTAGGCATTAGGGAGCTCACTCACAATTTTATAAGGAACCATCCTAGGTACAACGTATGGTACGTTATAAAGGCCGAGTCTAAGGACGTCCTTGATAGGAAGATAGAAAACTTAATGCAGGAGGCTGGAGCAAGGGACTACGTTATTCTTTATTCCAAGAGAAACCTAAAGCTCAGCGTCAAGTACGATATTATCAGGGGAATCTCCTGGAGTAAGCCAGAGGGAATACCAGACAAGGTGCCAACAGCTGAAGACTTAGGGCTGGATAGGGAACTGCTAAAGGCCTTATCTATGCCTCTTCCTATAACAAGCAGGCCCTTCTACGAGATATCTCAAAAGTTTGGGTATAAAGAAGAGGAACTGGTAGACCTAATAAAGGAGCTTAGGGGACTCCACGTGATAAAGGACTACGGGGCTACCTTGAACGGCGAAAAGGTGGGAATAAAGGAAAATGCCATGCTGCTCATAAACACGGACAACGTAGAAGACTCGTGCGTCCAAATAGCCGAGAAGTTATACGAGGCGACTCACGTAGTGCTCAGAGAGAGCAATAAACCGTGGGACTACTTATGTTACTGTATGCTTCACGGAAAGGATAAGAGCGTAATAAGGGACGCAGCTAAAAACGCTATCCAGATAACTAACGCCAAGAGCTACATGTTGCTCTATAGCCTCGAGAACTTAAAGCCCGGCATAGTCATGTAAGCTTTTTGTATGTTCCCTTATTTTTTAGTTCTAGTACTACCTTTCTGATCTCTTTTTCAAGGGATAGTAAATCCACCTTATTCTCGAACTCTAAGTAGAAATAGTAGTGCCAAGGAGTGCTCCTGATAGGCCTAGAGTATATCATAGTTAGGTTAACGTTCCACTTGTAGAATTTTTCTAATACTCTGTAGAGGCTTCCAGGCTGGTCGGGGATCGTAAACATAAATATTCCTCTCTCTCCGTGTGCGTAGAACTTCTTTGATATCACAACGAATTTAGTTATGTTAACGCCATCCTGAACCTTATCGTAAAGAACGTCCAAGCCGTACAGCTTGGCAGCAAATCTAGAGCATATAGCGGCAGACTCTACGTCCCTTAACGCCATAAGGGCTGCCTTAGACGTGCTTTCAACGGGTATAAACTCCTTTATACCTAACTTCTCAAGTGTGTTCTTGGCTTCCCTAATAGCTTGAATGTGAGAGTAAACCCTCCTTACCTTACCTATCTCTGACCTTGAAGCCAAAACGAGATCCACTGGTATTTCTACAGAATATAGCACGTATAATCTATCATATTGAAACAAATTATCTAGGGTTTCGTTAACGGGGCCTTCTAGGCTATTTTCTATTGGTACTACACCTAAGCTACTCTCGCCTTCGTCTACTTTCTTAAATATTTCGCTAATAGTAGATTGTGGTACCAGATTTCCTCCCAACAAACTAGCTGCTTGATGTGAGAAACTGCCTTCAGGGCCTAGATAGTAAATTCCATCTGACCACTCTCGGGATATAAGAATACCTCTCATTTTTAAGCATTGCTCAAACATTGCATAGTTTATAAGTATTCTCGCTTTGAGTACTTCTTTGGACTTTGCAAAAAATTCACTCTATAACCTTAGCCTCTATCCCTTCCTTAGCTAGTCCATATATTAATACGCCTAAGTCTTCAGTGCTAGCTACCTCGAACATTACGTAAATCTTCGTGTAGCCAGACGGAACGTCACTACTAATCCTGTCGTGCACTACGTCCCTAATGTTTCCCCTTATTTTAGTCACGTAAGTGAGAACCTTGTTCAAGTATCCTGGCTTGTCTGGTACTATGACCCTTATCTTCACTATTCTCTTGGTCTTGTATAGCATCTTGTCCACTATTTGAGTCATTAGAGATAGGTCAATGTTGCCACCGCTCAGTATCGGGATAACCTTTCTCCCGCTAGGAACCTTTACCTTTCCAGACAGTAGCGCTGCAAGGCTAGAGGCGCCTGCTCCTTCAACCAACGTCTTATCTCTCTCAAGCAGAAGGACTATCGCATTCGATATTTCCTCATCATCCACAAGCACTATGTCGTCTACAAGCTCTGATATGAACTCAAACGTAAGCTTAGAAGGTGACTTCACTAATATACCGTCAGCTATAGAAAAGGAGGGCTCTATTTCCACTAGCCTAGAGAGGTCCTTAGAGATCTTTAACGATGGGGAGGCCACGGACTGCACTCCTATTATCTTAACATCCTTGTACCTTGCCTTTAAGGCCAGGCTTACCCCAGATATAAGACCCCCTCCGCCTATTGGAACAATGACGTAATCCGGCCTCAGCCCATATAGCTCAACTCCTAGCGTGCCCTGTCCTAGGATAACGTTAATGTCGTCATACGGGTGAATCAAAGTTGCTCCGGTATCCCTTATAATTTCTTGAGCCTTCTCCATGCTTTCGTGGATATACCTACCATAAAGAATAACGTTCGCCCCATAGTTCCTCGTTGCTAAATACTTAGAAACCGGAGCTGTCTCGGGCATCACCACAGTTGCTTTTATACCTAGAATACTAGAAGCGTAGGCGACTCCCTGTGCGTGATTGCCAGCTGATACCGCTATAGCTCCCCTCTTTTTCTCCTCATCAGATAGCGATATCAGCTTGCTGAAAGCTCCTCTTACCTTGAATGACCCAGTCTTTTGTAAGTTCTCCATCTTTAGGTATACTTCGGCACCACTCATTCTGGAAAACGTCGTGGAGTAGTCTAGGGGAGTCTCGTGTATATAGCGAGCTATTGTTTCCCTAATCTTAAGGATCCTTTCCTGATACTGTTGCAGATCCATTAGGGAGACCCTTAAGTTTCCTTAAACGCTTTGGTGAGTTTTTCGTATGTTGTGTCCAATATCTCTGAAATTACCTTAGTATTGGATATTATAGGCATGAAATTGGCGTCACCGTTCCACCTAGGAACTACGTGAACGTGAATGTGCGACTCTATTCCAGCTCCTGCTGTTCTACCTATGTTCATACCTATGTTGAAACCTTCTGGACTATATACCCTCTTTAACGCTAGGACGGACTTTTTAACTAGTTTGAAAAGATCCAGATACTCGTCTTCTTCCAATAACTCTATTGACGAAACGTGCCTATAGGGCACAACCATTACGTGACCTGGGTTGTAGGGAAACTTGTTTAAAATAACATAGGCTTTTTCTCCCCTGTAAACCACTAGGTTTTCCTTGTCGTTTCCCTCCTTTATAACGTCGCAGAACAAGCAAGATCCTTGTTTGTTTTTGGACGCATTAGATACGTAAGTGGCCCTCCATGGAGCCCACAAGACTTTCATAGGGGATATTTTAGCAAGAAACTAAAATAGCTTTAGTCCTCGGCGTCCCTAATGCCCTCCTCAGTTATCGCGAATACCACTTCTCCTTCAGGCAGGTGAGGTGCGTCTACCACTCTTGCGATCCTCCTGTTCCCCCTGCTCTTCTTAACCTGAATCCTTATACCAGGGGTATGGTATAAGGTGTGACCTCCGACTGCGACGGTAGGATCTCCGTAAAACATATCTGGCCTAGCCATAACTTGGTTCGTGACAACTACTGCAAGGTCGTAAACTTCCGCAAGCCTAGTTAATTGGTGTAAGTGCTTATTTAGCTTCTGTTGCCTTACAGCCAAGTTTTCCCTTCCTGCATACTCAGCCCTAAAATGGGAAGTGACGGAGTCGACTATTACGAGCTTGATGGCAGGATCCTTGCTTATGAGCTCCTGGAGGTCGTCCACTATGGCCATCTGGTGGTCAGTGTTTATCGCCCTCATATAGTAGATGTTGTTCATGACAGTATCTGGATCTAGCCCTTGTGCCTTTGCCATAGCCTCTATCCTTTCCCACCTGAAAGTTCCCTCAGTGTCAATGTAAACTGCCTTACCCGCTAACCCTCCTTTCTCTGGTGGTAATTGAACGTTTACCGAGATTTGGTGGCATATTTGGGTTTTACCGGAGCCAAACTCGCCAAAGAACTCTGTCATTGTCCTTGTCTCTATTCCGCCACCAAGTAAACCGTCGAGCGCTTGACTACTCGTAGTTATTTTCTTTACGCGTGCCCTCTCCTTCTTTACTTCTAGGGCAGTCTTAAACCTTATATCTAGTGCTTCTCTAGCTTCCTTTATTAGCTTCTGAGCAGTTGTTAACGGTATACCTACGGCAGTGCTCAGATCTTGCGGCGAAGCAACGGCAATTGACTCCAAGGTAGTGTATCCGGAGTCCATGAGCTTATTGAGTATAGCTTGCCCTACCCCAGGCAGGTCACTGATGCTTTTCAGCTTCTTCTTCTCTTCCAATTGATCTGCCACTTTTTCCACCTTCTAAACCTAATCCTTTGGCTTTCCTATTTTTATATTTTATCCACCGCTCCTTAAATACCATCCTATCTCTTTTTCCGGTATTATCCTAGTCCCGTTCTTAGTTCTATCCAGGTTAACAAAGCCCAAAAATTCCCCTCTAGTGGAAATGAGAAGGCCATTTGTAAAATAATACCTTTCCCTTACAGTTATTTCCCTCCCATAGAGCAGTTTCTGAACTAAGGGCTCTGGTAGTAATACCTTGTTTTTACAGTACTTAACCATGATGTCGCCCATGTTAAGCTGGGGATATACCTTGCCTCCCTTTACCTTCATGATTGACACTCCCACAAATTCTACATTCAATCCCTTCTCTAGTAGTTCTGGGAGGAGCGTTGACTTAGACGCGATAAATATTTGGGAGAAGTCGGACCCCTCAGCCTCCACCACAGTATAATTGCCAAACATTCTGCATGGGAAACTACAGTTATACTTGAGAGCTATATCGTCTAAGTAGACCTTAACTTCATGTGTTCCTATGACCTTGAATCTAACTACCTTTTTCTCAGATGGCAAACGAAGAACCCCTCGGTCTTGTGTTGGTGGGGATAGAACCTAATACAGTTCTCCACCTCTCTCGAGAAATCAACTCCGTTGAAACTGATAATTCCCTTAGACGCTGGATATCTCTCCGTTGGAATTACTTCCATTCCTAGTTCTTCTACTGCGTAATTAACTACAAACTCGTCCTCTTCGGGGGCAATGCTACACGTGGAATATACTAGCTCCCCCTTCTCCTTCAATAGGCGATATGCCGTGTCCATTAATTCTAATTGCGCCATGCTAAACTGGTACAGCTCCTCAGGCTGGGTCTTACTTTTCCTAGTGGGGTCTCTGGGTATTATTCCCTCGCCAGAACACGGTGCGTCCAAGAGAACCTTGCTGAACCTAAGGTCGTAATTAACTAACTCCCTAGAGTCCATGTTGAGCACCACCACGTTTAGAGCACCTAGCCTATTTATGTTAGAGACGAGAGGCCTTACTCTGGACTTTTTCCTTTCTACCGCCACTATTAACCCCCTGTTTCCCATTAGCTGGGACATCTGAGTGGTCTTCCCTCCAGGGGAAGAAGCCATGTCAAGCACTACATCTCCTTCCTTGGGATCTAATATCTCAGCTGGGACCATCGACGCTAACCCTTGAATGTAATAGTACCCAAGCATGTACTCCAGCGTGGATCCTAATGACGGCTTAGGGGGTTGCGCCTTTACTACGTAGCCGAACTTGAGCCAGTCCACCTTCTCTAGGACAAAACCCTTGCCCTCAAGTCTCTCAACTAGCTCTTCGCATTCTACTTTAAGCGTGTTGCATCGTATCGACTTCCGAAGCGGAAAGCTACAGGATTCTAGGAACTCCTTTGCCTCGTCCCTGAACATATTAATATACCTTTCTACCATGTAGTCTAGAAACCCGTACTTTCTAGCGAGAAACCTAGCCTTAGCAGTGACCGAGTACCTAAATAAGTCTTTATACCTAGAAATGTAATCTTCAATAGTACCCATAATGCCAAGTGTAATAGAGAGAGAGGTAAAATTAAAGCTTAAGAACGCGTCAGTGGACAGGCTTAAGGAAAATTTACTGCAAGATGGAATAAAATTTGAGGGAGAGGAAAGACAAGTTGACGTCTACTTTAACTCTAGCTATAGGGACTTCAGGAGGACCGACGAGGCTTTGAGGATAAGGGAAACCAATGGAAACGTCGAGCTAACATACAAGGGTCCAAAGATCTCTACTAGGAGCAAGTCCAGAGAGGAGATAACAGTGAAAGTAAGCGATAGGGACTCTATGACTAAGATACTTGAGAGACTCGGCTTTAGGCCAGTGGCCACACTTTCCAAGGTCAGGTATTCGTTTTCTGTTGGGAAATATACAATTTGCCTCGATAAGGTTGAAGGACTAGGAGACTTCGTGGAAATAGAAGGAATAGACGTAGACGAGGACGAGCTCCTAAACTTCGTAAAGGAGTTCACCGCAAAGTACGGCATTGTCTCGGAACAAGAGAAGAGGTCATACTTGGAATTACTGGTGGAGAAACTTGAGGCAAATAGCAATTCTCACTGACTTCGGTATTTCAGATAACTACAACGGAGTAATGGAGGCAGTAATAAGGAAGATAAACCCAGAGGTCACAATAACGTACATAACGCCTAACGCCAGGAACTTCGACGTAATATCAGGAGCGTATTTACTTTACACCGCGTATAAGTACTTCCCTAAGGGTACAATCTTCTTGGTCGTGATAGACCCCGGGGTAGGGACTTCGAGGAAACCCTTAATAGTGAAGACTAATAAGTACTTCTTCGTAGGCCCAGACAACGGTGTACTATACCCGGCTATCCACGATGACGGGATTAGGAAAGTGGTTGCCATATCCAACAAGAGGCTTTACTTATCCAAGCAAACGTCCTATACTTTCCACGGAAGGGACATATTCTCCGTAGCCTCAGCCTTTCTCTCCCTAGGTATTGATGTCTTAACTTTCGGCGAAGAGGTTGACCCCAATAGTTTGGTAAGACTAGAGTTTAAACAAGAGGATAGGGGGAATTCCGTGTGCGGTACGGTTATTTACGTTGACCACTTCGGCAACGTGGCTACGTCTATAAGGAAAGAAGCGAGAGGGGTAAAAGGCGTTACCATAAGGGACAGGAAGTTTAGCGCTAAGAGGGTGAACACTTTTGGAGAAGGGAGACCAGGGGAGCTCTTAGTCTACACCAACAGCTACGGGTTTCTTGAAATAGGAATTAATAAAGGCTCGGCTTCACAATTCACTGGGGCCGAAACAGGTGACGAGGTTTGCGTAGAGCTTTATACCCAGGAAGATTCCAGCCGTTCCACCTAGGCCACTTAGAAGTCGTTAAGTGGACGTTGCAAAGGGCTGATCAAGTTATAGTACTAATAGGGAGTTCGCAGGAGAGTCATACTCTATCAAATCCTTTCACGGCTGGAGAAAGGATAGAAATGATTAGGTATGCCCTAGACGAAGAAGGAATAGAACCGTCCCGGTATTTCTTAATCCCAGTGCCCGACATAATGATGAACAGCGTGTGGGCGTATCACGTTAAGACTTACGTTCCGTCGTTCGACGTGGTGGTGGCCAGGAACCCGTTAGTAATTAGGTTGTTCAAAGAGGCCAACGTAGAGGTTGTAGAGCCACCAATGTTCTACAGGGAGAAGTACAACTCCACAGTTATCAGAAAGATGATGATAAACGGAGAGGACTGGGGAAAGCTTGTGCCAAAGAGCGTTTACAATTATATAAAAAGCATAAAAGGAGATGATAGATTAAGAGAAATAGTAGGAACTGACAAAAAGAGGTAGCAGGGATGACCCAAATAAAAACCGAAACGTATTACAACGTTTTCCCTTGGCATACTAACCACTTTGGTTCCCTCCACGGCGGAATTTACATGAGCTGGATGATAGACACTGCAGGAATACTTATGTCCAGCATAAGCCAAGGAAACTACCTATTGGCTTCAGTGGACTACATCTACCTTTTTAAGCCGGCGAGGTTAGGCGACGTACTGAGGGTGGAAGCAAAGGCCAACGCTAGCTGGAAGAGCTCGGTGGAAATAGAGGTAAAGAGTTGTATCAAAAGGGGGGACAAGGAGGAACTAGCAGCAGCCTCCCTCATGACTTACGTTGCAGTTGACGAGAACAACAGGCCGAGGAAGCTGAACATCGTCATTCCGCCAGACTCGGAGGCAGAGGAGAGGAAGCTAAAGAGGATGGAGAGGAAAAAAGCTATGGATCCTGAGGAACCGTCTAAGTTTGCAACATTTTACAAGAGTTACATAAGGACCATATATCCAGAACATGGCTTCGGCAATGGGATCTTATACGCAGGAAAGATGTATACTATGTTAGACGAGGCTTTGGCAATAGTGGCTAAGCTTTACACTAAGGGAAATACGTTTACCGCCTCTGCAGGACCTGCCGATTTCATATCTCCAGTTAAAATAGGGGACATCCTAGAGATCCAAGGGTTCGTACAGTATACTGGCAACACGTCGCTAGACGTGGGCGGAAAGGTTTACGCCATCAACCACTATACTGGCGAGAAGAGGTTAGCAACCACGACCACCTTCTCCTTTGTCGCAATTGACGACAACGCCAAGCCTAGGCCGATACCTAAGCTTACCCCCTCGAACGAAAAGGAAAAGCTACTGTTCGAACTCTCTTCCAAGGAAAGAGAAGAGAGAATAAAGATGTCCAAGAAACTTCAGGAGAAACTAATGTGTTGACCTATTCCCCTCCCTATTACGTGCGAAGTCCTTATTGGCTCTGGGTATCTGGTGAACACTTGGTAGTACTCTATTATCTTTTTTGCTAGAGATAGGTCCAGGTCCGTCTTCACGTAGACGTTTCCCTTCTTTGTAGGTATCTGAACGAGGGAGTTCAGAAAAGACATTATCCTCTCCCTCCTGTCTGGAAAGTACCTCCTCAAGGCATTGTCTATATCGCATATGTTGGGCTTCCTTGCATAGAACACTATGTAGTTTCCTTCGGGTATCACGTAATTAAACCCGCCAACAATTACGCTAAAGAGTATGGTCACGTCCCCCCTCCTAAGCCTTTTATAGGCTTCCGTCCCGTCGTCTCCGTCCACTGTAATGAACTCTACGTCCACATCAACTAGTTTCATGCCCTTATAAGTGGAAGAGACCAAGGGAGCCCTTCCCCTTTTCCCCTTATAGCTTATGGGAAAGTACCCATCATCTACCCCAGAGACCAGCAACTCTCTCATCGTTCTCCACCAACGCCTTGATTGCTATCTCCCTATCTACTGCGAGGGTTATCTCTTTTGTCTTTCCATACCTACCCCTGTTAACTACCTTAGCCGTAACTATGCCTACCATGTCAAGCTCGTTAATTATGTCGCTTACCCTCCGCTGTGTGACCACCTCCATCCCCAGCTGTTCTGCAAGCTCTTTATACTTGTCGTAAACCTCTCCTGTGGTCATCGCGTCCTTTCCATTGTGTCCCTGAAGGATAGCAAACAACACGAGCTTTGAGTGAAAGGGCAAACTGGAGATCACCTCGTACACCCTGTCCCTCTCTATCTCGACCCTTGCCTTTTCCACATGTTCCTCTGTCACGACCTTGGCCCTTTCTCTCTCGGCTATTTCACCAGCGACCCTGAGAAGGTCCAAAGCCCTCCTAGCGTCTCCGTGATCCCTCGCGGCTAGGGCTGCACAAAGCTTTATTATAGATTCTGAGATGACCCCCTCCCTAAAGGCCGCCTTTGCCCTCCTCATGAGAATGTCCTCCAACTCCTCCGCGTTATATGGCGGGAAGACTATCTCCTCCTCGCTCAAACTACTCCTCACCCTTGGGTCGAGGTTATCAATGAACTTCACGTCGTTGGTTATTCCTATGATGGAGACCTTACTCTTTCCGATCTCAGAGTTTATCCTCGTCAACTTGTAAAGAACGTCGTCCCCGTGCTTCTTCACCATGGCGTCTATCTCGTCTAAGACAATGACGAGGATCGTATTGGTTGAGGAAAAGGCCTTCACCATCCTCCTGTAGAGCTCCGCCGTAGAGATCCCAGTAAATGGAACCTTTTCGCCCAACCCCTCTATTATATCGGCCAGGATCCTGTAAGGTGTATCGCTCTGCCTCGTGTTCACGTAAATGTAGAGGAAGTTCTTGAGCCTCTCCATAAGGGCTTTCAGCACAAACTTTGTTACGGCCGTCTTGCCCGTACCAGTAAGGCCGTAAATGAACACGTTGCTAGGCCTTTCTCCCCGGTAGAGTTGGGCCAGGATACTAGCTAATCGCCTTATCTGCTCTTCTCTATGCGGCAGTTCGCTTGGGACGTAGTCTGGCAGGAGAAGCTCCCTGTTCTTGAAAATCGGAGAAGACCTCACGTTGTTTAAAACGTCGTCTATGATGCTACTCATTTGATATCTTGATTAACTCGGCAACGCTTAAAAGGGATATCATTTAACTCCCCGGTAAATAACCCCTCTGTTTCCACTGGAGAACGTAAGGAAAGCTGAGACACCCCTCTGTTTCCACTGGAGAGTTAGGCTTTGTAGACTGAATTTAGCGACGCTAAAAATCGAGTTTGTATAACGAGTTTTGTTATCAGTATTCAAGATAGCCAGAATAGTTTCCAGTTGAAATAGAGGGGGCCGTCGGTTCAGAGTGAAATACTACATACACCTTTCAGCTTTATTTCCTTTCTGTTAAGTATCTCATTTGAAAATGTCTTGTCAAAATCATCCCTTCTCACATTTCCAGCCCTCATTTCTGGGAATAACGTGAATCTATGGCATATTGCTACATTACCATTTAATCCGTTATATAGCGGGAAGTTTTTACAGAATTAGTGACAAGTTATGAAAAAATGTCTGAAAACTGACGTGAATACTAATAAATAGTTAGCGAGATCTTGGCTTAACATTTATATACCTTAAAAGTGAAAAATAATTTGTGTGAGGACGAGAAAATCAAATCTGTTCTATTTTCATCCTCATAAAATAAATTCATCCTCACACTAAAATACTTTTCCACAAAAAGAAATTCAATTTGTATCGAAAATAACAAAATCGTTGTCCACACACGGAATTTTAGGGGAAAGTTTTTATTATGAGTTTAAACATCATTTTCCGTAGTGGGCCGGTAGCTCAGCCTGGAAGAGTGCGCGGTTGGCATCCGCGAGGTCCCGGGTTCAAATCCCGGCCGGTCCACTTGGGGGCTAAACTCCCCACAATCTAGTATGATTATAGTAAGGTTCTTTAAATGAACTCGAACCATTAGTTTGGCGAATATAGTGACACAAGGACCTCTCTCTCGCCTAAGTTTTTTGGTGATAACCCCTTATGTAGAAGTGAAAGAGATGTTTTGTAAATCATTTTTATGAATACACATGGTTCCTAATTCTTTGAGAATAACGATTTAAAAAATGTTTTCGTAATATGTTACATCTTGGCAAAAATTGGCTTCTTAGCGCCCAACCTTCTCGCTCTAGTGGCTACAACTTAACGAGATTTTACTCGGAAACGTGAAGCCCTGCTTGGAACTTCATCACAAAAGACACGAATCCCTAGCTATCATGTATCGTGTTAGTTTAAGTCAAGGTGTACTTAAGGCCTTCGTTTAGGATTCATACTAGACAGTATCTCTCTTAATCGCTTGTACACTTCCTCGAACTCGATTTTCTCCTCTTCACCCAATTCCAGGAATATGGGCTTGGTCAAGTGCCTATAGTACCTAGCCTGATAAGTGCCCAGGCTAAGCCCCCTTGGAATCTCTACTTTCACCTTCTCTCCTTGAAACTTATAACCGCACTTTTTACACCTAAATCCCTTTCCCTTACCTAAGGACTCAGAAGGCCCTCCGCACTTGGGGCACCGAGGGTTTCTGTACTCGTAAGCGTTTAGCGATACTACTCTTATCCTCTCTGCCTCTATCACTTTACCCAGCTCAGTAGAGGGTTTAACTGCGCCGACTATTTCTACTTGGTCTCCCTGTTTCAGCAACTGAGCTGCGAGGTTTAACTCCCCGGTTTCCTTGTAAACGATCATGTGCAATTCATTACACGAGATTACGACGTCTCCTCCCCTTCGTACTTCAGATTTCTCGACTGTGCATAGCCCCCTAAAGGTTTGGTAGAACTTGTCCCCTGGTCTAATCAAGTGGGCGTCCGTGCCTTGGTTTGACTTAAATATCATTGCGTCAGATATCGGTTCCTTAGTCTTCACTACTTCTAGCCCTAAAAGCAAATGCGTTACGCTAGTTCCTCTTATACCGTAGAGCACCGGGTCCTTCCCATGGGGGGTAATGAGGGATTTGCGCTTTACGTAGTCGTAGTTTGCGAAAGTCTTGGGAAACGTTAACTCGTCGAAGTACGTTACGCTCTTCTCGTCGACTTCCCTATCCTTGTCGAGGTAGTCCTCCTGTCTGTAAGTTATTAGCTCGTAAGTTACTTTACCCTTAAATCCAATGGAGGCCAAAGACCCTATAATTCCCCTATAACCTCTTACCTCAGCTCCGGACCTTTCTGCTACCCTCTTTGCCAGGTCCAAGGTGACCACGTCTGACACCGCCTTTACGTAAATGGAATACAGTTCGTCTGACCTTTCCTCTTCAAGAACTGCTATTCCTGGCTTTCTTTTGAACTCGAGGCCTCTAGAGAACCAGTTAACGTACTCTAACGACTTTTCCCACACAAGGTCTGCCAGCTCCCTCTTAGTACCGTCAAACTCAACAGTGATCCTGACAGCGGCGTTGCCCCTCGTCTTCCAAGGAATGTTTGGGTTAAGCCTTATTAAGTACGGAAAGTCAACTACGCGTATGCCGTTACTAATGAAATAATTTATTAATAAAGTAGAAAAATGAGTTGTACATCCTCCAATCGGGGAGTCGTGGTCGTCTACTCCTATTACGTACTTCATTTCTTGACAGATTTCCCTTCCATTATTATCATAGTTAGCGTAGACCTTACCTTCGGCAGTTTCCTTATGGTAGAGCTAACGAAGTTTCTGAGGTAGTCCATATCCGAAGCCTCAACCTTGGCCACGATGTCGTAAACTCCGTAAACTATGTACGCCTCAGTTACCTCGTTGTAATTCTTTAGCTTTTCGAAAACTTCCTCTTCTCCTCCAGCGTCTGTATTTATGAGGATTATCGCGGATACCAACTTACCTACCACTAGTTTAATAAATTATAAAGTTATAAGAATTTTACGATGTCAATTAACATTTACGTTATCGAGTTTGACGAGGATGATCCTAAAAAATGTACAGGGAAAAGGATGATAAAGTTTGGTTATGCTAGAAAGTCTTACAGACCATTTGGAATTGTTTTAAACCCCCTGTCACAGATTCCCGTGTCTGCAGAAGACAGGGAGACGGTGAAGAGGTGGGGCATTACCGTAATTGACTCTTCCTGGAACAAGTCGAACGAGGAGTTCTTTATGAAGTTTAACAATAAGTTCTCTAGGAGGTTGCCGTTCCTCTTGGCAGGTAACCCAATAAACTACGCCAAGCCCTTCAAACTATCGTCAATAGAAGCTGTGGCGGCAGCGCTTTACATAGTTGAGGAGGTGGAGCTGGCTTACGAAATAATGAACAAGGTAAAGTGGGGTCATACTTTTCTTGAGCTGAACAGGGATCTCTTGGAACTGTATAAAGGTAAGGGGAAAGAGGAGATCTTGAATATAGAGGCTGAAGTTATGAAGGGGCCGCAGCAGTAACCCAGCTTCTGTAAATTGGGGGATTTGACTTAGCGTACCAGAGGAGGATCGAGCCCAAGCTCATCTCCTCCTCAACTTGCTCCGTGGAGGACTGCCGTTTCATTCCCCGAGGTCGATCTCATGTATCCCAGCACGTCGCCGCGCTGGGAGTCCAATCACCTTCATCTCCGACCTCAGGGATGTCGTTTCTGTGCAGTGGCCAAGGGGACTGCCCTTGTCCCTATTGGGACTCCACTGGGCTAGGAGGCTGGAGTTTCCTCAGCTTTACCCGTGACCCCCTACTGCGGCCCCTTATTATTATTAATTAAGTAGCTTATTAAATCACTCCTAGTAATTATACCCAGTGGTTTTAGCTTCTTGTCCACAACTAGTGTCACAGAGTATTTTGTGAGGAGCTTCATGACTTCCCTGACTGGCGTCTTAGGGTCTATGAGAGGAGGTAGGGGGGCCAGGATATCCTTTACCGAGATTTCGTTCGGGCTCTTAACGGCTAACTTTCTCAGAATAACGTAGTCGTATATTATCCCCACCAGTTCAAAGGATGAGTTGACTACCGGAACTTGGGATATGCCGTGCTTTTCCATCTTGCCAACTATCTCCTTTACACCCTCGTCTAACGTTGCCACTATTACAGGGGAGCGCATGACCCTTTCGGCATACTCGTTAATCTCCATGAGGGTGGTAAGTTCGTCAAGTATTTTCTTTACGACTGAAAGTTTTGGATCTATCTTCCCGTTTTCTATCTTCGCTATAAGGGATTGGGAGACGCCCACTCTCTTGGCTAGCTCTGCTTGAGTTATGCCTAGGCTTTCCCTAAGCCTCTTGATCTCTCTTACGTCAAAAATCATGGCCCTGTTCCTTAAATGGGAACTAGTCTAGAAAGGGCTATGACTATCCCTATAACCACAATGCTACCTATTATCACTACTTTAGGGTCAATCTTAACTTTTTCGTGTTCCTCTTCGTAATACCTCACTAGGCCAGCCATAGACATAAGTGGAATGTTCTCCTTCTTTTTCTTTGTAGGTGGCATCCTTTATTCCCTTACTTTAACTTTTCCCAAACTTTCTATTATGCTTATCGCCCTATGCGGGTCCCTTTCTATTACGTTTCCAGTAACTATTATGTTAGCACCGGCCCTAGCTAGTTCCAGCGCCCTTTCTGGAGATCTAATGCCCCCTCCTACTATGACGTTCACTGAGGAGAACCTCTTCACAATCTGGACCATCTCTGGCCTTACAGTCTCTGGAGCTCCAGATCCAGCCTCTAGGTAAACGAACTCCATACCCATGTACTGTGCAGCCAGGGAGTAGGCAACAGCCAGATCCACGTTATCATATGGGATTACCCTAGCTCTCCCTACGTGTGCTGCAGTCCCTCCATGACCTACAATGAGGTAGGCCGTGGGTAGCGTTTCTAGTTCGAGCTTCTTGATAAGTGGAGCAGCTGCCACTTGGGCGCCCACAACGTAATACAAGTCGTCTGAGTTAAGGAGAGACATAAAGAAGATTGCGTCGGCCTTCTGCGAGATCAAGTTTATGTTGCTCGGGAAGATTATCTTTGGGATCGGGAAGTCGTCAAGTAGGTCAAGGATGGCGTCAAGTTTGCTGCTTGAGACGCCTAACGTGCCGCCAACCAGAAAGGCACTGGTACCGTGTTCGTAAAGCTCCTTGCTCACGTCGTAGAGCGACGATAGGTCGTCTACCTTGTCTGGATCTATTAGGGAAAAATGTAGGACTCTGCCTTCGTCAATTAGACTCTTGATGTAGTTCCTCACTTTCCCTTTCAGTTTCATTTTCTCCTTCACTATTATCTTCTGGATTCTCTTTTATTTGCAACTTACCATCCAAGTAGAGGTCTAGGAACTTCCCGTAGGCGTTAGCCTCGTCGTAGACAGGAGGTACCTCCACCTCTGCGTACAAGTTACAGCTTCCACATCTTATTTTTGCTAATCCATCCTTTATTTCCACGGAAATGGATATCCTACCGCATCTAGGGCACTCAAACGTCTTAGGTAGCTTTGGTTTGGGCTTTATTATCTTAGTCCTCTTCTTCCTCTTACCACCCATACTTGTTTACCTCTTCCTCTTAGAAGATTTCTCGTTTCTAATTAATACCTCTTTCTTTCCGGAGCTGACTAGGACTTCAGCGAAAATACCATACGCTATTCCTGCAAATACGACTATAACGGTGGTTATGAGAACTATCTCGAGGATATTAATCGTCATTGTCTAACTAGTAATTTTCTGAGTTTTAATGATTTTCCGTAAGCGTGAATCTCCAGGAGAACTTCAAATACCTCCTTAGAGCTGGCCCTCAATGTTCTGTAGTTCTCCTTCTCCATGGCCATTTTCAGGGCCAATACGTGGTAGCAGAAACCGTCGCCCCTGTATATCTTTCTGAACACGAAAGATTTGCAGTCGCAGGAGTCCTCGTCTAGTATGTGGTCTTTGCTTTTGTCCTTTCCCAAGAAGACGAAAATTGAGAAAAAGGAGTCGGAGGACACAAGCTTTACTATTCTTCCTTGCTTGACCGAGATTTCAGCTTTTTTTAAAGACCTCGAGTCTTCCATCTGGACTACCTAGGACTATTTCATCGTACAAGTGGCTACAGAAAATCCCTGTCTCAACCACTCCCGGTATACGCTTAAGTTCCTCGTCTAACTTACAAAGGTCTTCTGCCCTAGTTAACACTAGGTCAAGTATAATGTTTCCGTTATCTGAAATGACAGGTCCTATTTTTCCCTCACCCTCCCTTACTAATACATCATATTTTTCCCTCACCCTCCCCACAACATAGCTAACGCTCACTGGTACCACTTCTACTGGGACCTTAAATGGGGGCGAGGTCTTCAGCTTCGAGGACTCCCCTATGAACACTCTGTGGCCAGAGAAAAAAGAAAGGAGTTTCTCCCTAAGTAGGGCTCCCCCTCCGCCCTTTATCATCACGTAGGAGTCGCCTTGAGGGTAGACCACGTCAAAGCTGTCCACGTATATCTCTGGTCTCACTCCATTAAACAGCGACAGCACCTTCCCTCGATAGGAAGAAACTAACAGTTCCGTGTCTATGGAACTCGTGACAAAGGTCTTGCTCTCAAGAAGACCGTTCCTTGCAAGAGCCTCTACAAGCTTCCTAACCGTCCTGCCAGTACCTAAACCTATTATGTTCCTATTGGGAACTAGCTGTAGGGCGTAATTTGCGACAACTTCCTTGGGATCGTACACTTTATATTTACTGTTGCCAAGCTTTTTATAAGTTTTGTGAAGGACCCGTAGCTCAGCCAGGACGGAGCGCAGGCCTGCGGAGCCTGAGGTCCCGGGTTCGAGTCCCGGCGGGTCCGCTCTGTGGATATCCCTACACCTTCGCTTTTTCAATGAAGAATTTAGCTAGACATCTAAATCCTTTTTCTAATGATCCAGAAAGTTTATCCGTCATTAAATTCGGGCTTCTTGTCCCTCAGAAGCCGTAAAGGCTATCCGCACTTCAATTAAAGCTTCCGGTCATCACTTTCCGTTATGAGTAGCATCGACTTATACTATTTATTCTTATCCAAGGTCATCTGTTAAAAAATATCTGATAAAGAACTTTTTTATCATTCTAGTTTTACACAATTTAAGTTAATTCATAACGATTTTTTAAGATAGTTGCCATTCCCGATTACGCATGGAAAAGGTTTAAGGTCAGAAAAAAATAAGTACTATCCGTTCGAGGTTTCCAGTGGTGCTCGCAATGGAGGAAGAGTGGGAAGAGGACCTAGAAGAGGAAGAATGGGAAGACGAGCTCGACGAAGACTGGGAAGAGGAAGAGTGGTAAAACTAAGTTAATTTAAAAAAGGCTTTTTATTAACACGGAATGGTGTAAACATTGAGAGTTGCCGTCATTAATTACGACTTTTGTAAGCCAGACAAGTGTAGCATAGAGTGCGTTAGGTTCTGCCCAATAAATAGGTCCGGGAGTAAGGCCATAGAGTTATCGGAAATAGTAAAAGGAAAGCCAGTGATTTACGAGGAAACATGTATAGGATGTGGTATATGCGTCAAGAAGTGCCCCTTTGAGGCAATAAGTATCGTTAACTTGCCAGACCAATTCGGTTCAGATGTTGTACACAGGTACACGGTGAACGGATTTGAGCTCTTTGGTTTGCCTACCCTAAAACAAGGATATGTCATAGGAATACTAGGAAAGAACGGTTCTGGAAAGACCACGATCTTGAAGATCCTAGCCGGGGAGCTCATACCTAATTTCGGAGATCCATCGATTAAGCTTACACCAGTCCAAGTTTTGGAGAGGTTTAAGGGCAAGGAGATCTACGACTACTTCAATAATCTCTACTCAAAAAAACTGAAGGTTGTACACAAGATCCAGTACGTGGAATACGCGGCGAGGTACCTAAAGGGCACAGTAAGGGAAATACTGTTAAAGGTGGACGAGAGGGGAAAGGTAGACGAAGTTAAATCTTTGCTATATATGGAGAACTTCTGGAACAAGCAAGTACAGTACTTAAGCGGAGGGGAATTGCAGAAGCTCCTCGTTGCTGCAGCGCTGCTCAGAGAGGCTGACGTGTATGAATTCGACGAGCCTTCTTCTTACTTAGACGTTAAGGAGAGGATAAACGTAGCTAAGGGAATAAGGGAGCTAACTAAGAACAAGTACGTGGTGGTAGTAGACCACGACCTAATAGTATTGGACTACCTAGCAGACTTCGTCTCCATAATCTTCGGCGAGAGCAGTGTGTACGGAAAGGTGTCGAAGCTCTACTCCACTAGGGTGGGGATAAATAACTTCCTAAACGGATATCTCCCTGCTGAGAACGTGAAGTTCAGGGAAGACGAGATAAAGTTCCTGCTTAAGGAGCTAACGGATCTCGACTTCTCGAAGGACGTAAAGGTTAAGATGAAGTGGTCTAGAATAACAAAGAAGCTAGAGGACTTCAGCTTGACAGTTGACGAAGGGGAGGCGAGGGAAGGAGAAGTTATAGGCATAGTAGGACAAAACGGTATTGGGAAGACCACTTTCGTGAGAATATTAGTTAACGAGATAGCTCCTGATAGCGGGGAAGTGTATCCGCAAGGGATAACGCTTGCATATAAGCCACAGAAGCTGGTCCCAGACTACGACGGCACTGTGCAACAATTCTTAGAGGCCTCTAGCAAGGACGTCCTATCAACTTCCTCGTGGTTCTTCGTGGAAGTCGTAAAGAGGTTGAACTTACATAGGATTCTGGAGTCTCAAGTTAAGGACTTGAGCGGAGGTGAGCTCCAGAAGCTTTACGTTGCCAGCACTCTCGCTAAGACGGCGGACTTATACGTGTTTGACGAGCCCTCCTCTTACCTTGACGTGGAGGAGCGTTACGTAGTAGCGAAGGCTATAAAGAGAATAACGAGGGAAAGAAAGGCAGTTGCCTTTATGGTAGATCACGACATAGCCCTCCACGACTACATATCTGACAGACTTATGGTGTTCCTAGGCAAGCCGGGTTCAGAAGGACACGGGTATTCTCCAACTTCGTTGAGGAAAGGGATGAACACGTTCCTAAAGGAGGTTGGGTTAACGTTTAGGAGAGATGCCGATTCAGGCAGGCCTAGGGTTAACAAACCAGGAAGTTACTTAGATAGGTTGCAGAAGGATAGGGGAGAGTACTATTCCATCGAGGTAATAAAGGAGTAGACTAAAATTTAATACCTCTTCGAATAGAAGTGTTTTTATGAAGACTACAATAAGCGTTATAAAGGCGGATATAGGTAGCTTGGCAGGCCATCACGTAGTTCACCCAGATACGATGGCGGCCGCCAATAAGGTACTGGCGGAGGCCAAGAGACAGAACGTAATTATCGACTATTACATCACGAACGTCGGAGACGATATGGAGCTCATAATGACGCACACAAGGGGACCATTAGACACTAAGGTTCACGAGACCGCGTGGAACGCTTTTAAAGAGGCCTCTAAGGTAGCTAAGGATCTAGGGTTGTATGCAGCTGGACAGGACCTCCTATCAGACACGTTCTCTGGTAACCTTAAGGGAATGGGTCCGGGCATGGCAGAGATGGAAGTTGAAGAGAGGCCGTCAGAGCCTATAGCGATCTTCATGGCAGACAAGACTGAACCAGGGGCTTTCAACTTCCCCCAGTACAAGATGTTTGCTGATCCCTTCAATACGGCAGGATTGGTAATTGATCCGACTATGCATGAGGGATACAAGTTCGAGATACTAGACGTTTTTGAAGGACAAAGCGTTACTCTCAACGCCCCTGAGGAAATATATGACCTCTTAGCCCTCATAGGTACTCCATCAAGATACGTAATAAGGAGGGTTTACAGGAAGGCAGATAATAACATAGCTGCAGTCACGTCCATTGAGAGGCTTAACTTAATAGCGGGCAAATACGTGGGCAAGGACGACCCTGTAATGATAGTGAGGTTACAACACGGATTTCCAGCACTTGGAGAGGCACTGGAGGCCTTCTCCTTCCCGTACCTTGTGCCAGGGTGGATGAGGGGAAGCCATTACGGTCCTCTGATGCCTGTTTCCCAGAGAGACGCAAGGGCGACAAGGTTTGACGGTCCGCCAAGGCTAATAGGCCTAGGATTTAACGTAAAGGAAGGAAGACTTGTAGGTCCTAGCGACCTATTTGACGATCCAGCGTTCGACGAGGCTAGGAGACTAGCTTCAACTATAGCGGAGTACATGAGGAGACACGGTCCTTTCATGCCTCACAGACTAGAGCCAGAGGAGATGGAGTACACAACTTTGCCGGTAATTCTAGAAAAGTTGAAGCCCAGGTTTAAGAAAGAAGCAGACGTTACAAAGGCAAAACCAAGCATATACGACAAGAGCCAAGGCATGGACTAAATTTTTAAATAGACAATCTAAAATTGAGTGAGATTACCATGGGTAATATATATACGCGTGATATTAAGAGGGTGGCGGAGGAACTTTACGAAAAGTACAAGGACGAGGTCACTGAAGATTTTGGAAAGAATAAGGAACTTGTCTCCAGATACCTTGAAGTGTACTCTAAGAAGGTAAGGAACAGGATAGCAGGGTACTTAACAAGATATGCTAAGAAGTCGAAAAGAGCGGTTACAAGTAGGGAAGTAGAAGAGGAAGTGGGAGAGGAATGAAGTTTTGGTGAGGTTAGTTTTTGAAGGCCCCCTCTCTAGACAATTTGGAAAGAGCGTTGAAATAGAGGGCAATTCCATTCACGTTGTTTTTAAGAAATTAAACGAGATAGGCATCGTTGACGATAAAGGCAGGATTAAACCAGGATATATAGTTTTGGTAAACGATAAGGACATAAGGGTTGTTGGCAGTAGTGAACTATCTCGAGACGACGTAGTTAAGGTAATTCCTATAAACCACGGTGGATAAGTTTGATAGAGATAGAGAAGGTGTCATGGAACGAGAGCCTTAAAGTGGAGATAAGTTACACGGGGGAATGCGTTACTCAAGTAGTTAGAAGGCTTCCTCCACTTTCAGTGGTGAGACAAGCTTGTTATATTTTCTTTAACTCACCTAGTCAAAATATCAAGGATAAGACTATCCTTTTCCTGCTTCTGCTGAGCTCCACAGACCAGATAAAAGAGGCTATAGAGGCTAATAAGTTGAAAGAGGGGGAAGATGGGTATCTAGTAAGGTGTTGCAAAAGCGACTTAGAAAAGTATAGCCCAATAGCCATTGAAAGCCTCGACGAGAGACTAATGCTGACCTTTAACGCTATAAATTCACCCAAGCGTCACCCAAAATAAACTCTAATGGTTTACATGTTATCTAGGCTCTATCCACTAGTTTTAATAGCAATATCGATAGCAATTATACTATTTTCCTTTAATATTGTTGCATTAAATGAGATTTATTATATTCTATCGATTGTTATAGTAGTAATTATTATATCAATAACTATGCTCAGTAAAAAAGTTAAAACCAAAATAAGGGAAATCATAGTAAAAAATGATATTTTTATTGTAAATACTGAGAACAAAACTATAACTGGCGTGGCTGCAAGACTGGTGGGTAAACAGGAGGCTGACAAAGCGCAAGTGGACGTGCAAAGGGAGCTTAATAACCTATTGGGAGCGCTTCTCTCAAGGAGCAAGGCCAACGACGTCAGATATGTTGTTGTAACTTACGTGGGCGGAAAACAAGCGTCTTCCTCTATTATTGTATTTAAGGAATGCGAGAATTGCGTAGAGGAAGTAGCTAAAGAGTTTCAATCGATAGCTGAGATAGCCAGTGTGGTTGCCCCTCACGTTTCCCTAGAACCCGTTTCCGTTTCAACTGAGTCTATACCTTTACCAAGGTCTTTTGGAAACGTTACTTTCGCCAGAATTACAGACCTGAAGGTAGACTCTCCAGCTGCAATGGAGAGACTGGTAGTCAACTACGACGTAGAGATAGGAGAAATGGTCGTAAGAAATCAAGCAGTGTCCGTGGGAATAATGGCATCAGATGTTCTCAGACATATAGGAATATTTGGGAGCACGGGGAGCGGTAAGTCTAATACAGCCAGCTTATTGGCAAAGGAGTTAATAAACAAAGGTTTTAACGTTCTGATCCTTGACTGGCACGGTGAATATAGGCAAAAGCTACCGGAATTCACTGTTTTTGATCAGAGCAACGTATTTAAACTGAATCCACTCAAATTTAACGATATAGACGATACGATAGAGATCTTAAGCGACGTCTTACAGCTTACAGATCCACAGAGGTTCCTTTTGTTTGTGTTAGTGTCAAAGGTTAAGAAATCTGAAGGTAGCTTGTCCGACCTCTTCAACCTCTTGAAGAACGTAAACGATCAATCAAATTGGATAAAGGAAGTCAAATACGCGTTAGCGAGGAAACTATACCCATTATTTACCGCTAAGGGTAGGACATTGTTTAACGCCGACCAGAATCCAGATCTTAACTCTCTCTTGTCGCTAAACGGTGTAATATTCGACTTGAGCTTTATAAATAACTTGAGGCTGAGGAGGTTATACGGCCTTTTCGTCATGAAGTTAGTGTCCGACTATTATATGGCAAGAAGAGCAAACAGGAAGCTCCTTATTGTGGTTGAAGAGGCGCAAAATTACTTCCAGACAGAGAACGAGTTTATAGATAAACTAATCTCTGAGGTAAGGAAATTTGGCATAGGGCTTTGCATAGTGTCTCAGTCTCCTTCTTCGATATCTCCAAATGTAATGAAAAACACTAACGTAAAGATAGTCCACGCAATAAAGTCAGACATTGACAAGAGAATTCTGAGCGAGTCTATGTCTCTTCCATCTAACATGTACTCGATAATGGACAAACTAGACGTAGGTGAGGCTATACTTTCAGCCCCTAATATAAAAATACCAATATTAATAAAAATTAAAAAGATTTAAATCTTAGTCCTCTTCAGACGACTTCTTCTCTCCGCCCTTTTCTCCCTTGGACTCTCCGCCGCTCTTCTTGCCAGCGCTCACAATGTCGTCTATCCTGAGTATTAGCGTAGCAGCCTCCGTGGCTGCCTTTATTGCGTTCATCTTTACCAGTGCAGGTTCTACGACTCCCTTCTGCCACATATCAACTGGCTGCCCAGCGTAGAGATCAATTCCGTACCACTTCTGCGTCTCGTTTTCGTGAGCGCTCCTCAGTTTCATCAGTAAGTCTATTGGATCAAATCCGGCGTTCTCGATCAAGATAGTTACTAGACCCTCTAGTGCGTTAGCATAAGCTTCTATTGCAAGCTGCTCCTTCCCTCCTACTTGTGGAGCATACTTCCTTAACCTCTTAGCTACTTCTATCTCTACTGCCCCTCCTCCTGCCACAACTCTTCCATCCCTTACTACATCAGCTACTGTTCCGAGGGCGTCCTTGATGGCCCTCTCAGTCTCGTCCACTAGCCTCTCAAGGCCTCCCCTAATCAGTATGCTAATTGACTTGGGATTCTTAGCGCCTTCAACGAATACCATTTTATCTTCTCCTACTTTCCTTTCCTCTACTAGCGAGGCATATCCTAGGTCTTGCGGGGTGATCTCGTCAATGTTAGATACTACTCTTCCTCCTGTAGCCCTAGCTAGTTTCTCTAGGTCGCTCTTCTTGGCTCTCCTTACCGCTAGAACTCCTTTCTTAGCTAGGTAAGACTGAGCTACCTCGTCAATGCCCTTCTGGCAGATTATCACATTTGCGCCAGTTGCAAGTATCTTGTCTACTTTCTCCTTGATTAAGTTCTCCTCTTCTTCAAGGAACTTCTGCATCTGAGTCGGGTCGTTAATCCTGATCTCTGCGTCTAGCTCAGGCTTCTCCACTTCTAGGGACGCATCTATTAGAGCGATCTTCGCGTTCTCTACTCTCTTCGGCATTCCAGGGTGGACTACTTCCTTGTCGACTATTATGCCATAAACCAGCTGGGTGTCATTTATGCTCCCGCCTGCCTTCTTGACTATTTGTACGTTGTCTAGATCAACGTACCACTTGTTGCCCCTCAGCTCAGCCACTTGAGTTACTGCCTTAACAACTACGTCAGCTATGTACTCCCTAGCCCCTGCGACTGCCTTGCTGCTCAAAGACGTCATTGCGACTTTCCTTAGAACATCGGTGTCGTTTATCGACACAGGCTGAGCTATTTCCTGAATAGTCTGAAGGGCTACTTCCTCTGCTTTCTTGTAACCACTAATGATAATGGTGGGATGAATTTCCTTGTAAAGGAGTTCCTCTGCCCTTCTAACCAGCTCTCCTGAGAAAATTACTGCGGTCTTAGTTCCATCAGCAGTCTCCTCGTCCTGACCCTTAGCTATCTGGACCAAGAGCTTTGCTGCTGGGTGTTGTAGATCCATCTTGTCGAGGATCGTTGCACCGTCGTTGGTTATGGTTATGTCACCTAGGCTGTCAACTAACATCTTGTCCATTCCTCTAGGTCCATAAGTGCTCTTCAAGGCCTCTTCAACGGCCTTCACCGCAGCTATGTTAACTCTCACTGCTTCCTTGCCGTAAGTCCTACTTGAACCCTCTTTTAAAATTATGACCGGAATTCCTTCAGGTGTAGTTGCAACTGTAGCAGTTGAGGCCATATTCGACTCACCTTTTCCGCTTTCTCTTAGAAAGAGCTTATATAAAAATTTTTTGTTAGCTCTCATCAACAGCTTTTTCTATTATTCTGATCATAGCCCCTAGAGGTATCTTCCTTAAAACTCTTCTAAAGTGCTTCTCGTTTACGTTAAGTTTCCGTAGGATGTCCTTCATTTTTTTGCCTTTATATCCACTTAAGTAAAAGCTCACTGCCACTCTGGTCTTGATCTTAGCTCCAGAAAGGTAACCTTCTTCATTTATTATTAAGTATATTTTGTGTGCGACGGGGTCCTTTTTTATGAGCTCTAGCGCCAGAACGCCTTCTCTGCTAATTACTCCCAGCTTTCCCCTTTCGTTGACCCTCAGCAAAAATCTACGCCTATTAAACTCATTGTTTGATATTCGGTCACGTATATATTCGGTCACGTATTTTGTTCTTTCCGATAGCCTCATTGTACCAGTTAAGTCCACTACTTCTTCGGAAAAAGATGGGGGAGAGTAGTCGTATTTTTGCTCGTCAATTACTAGACCGCAGTTCCCACATACAACGGAACTTTCAGTCCAGACTATGTTAGCTGATCCGCAAGAGGGACATCTCATAAGTTTTTAGTCTCCTCTCATATATATACTAGTTTATAGTGGAATGTAAAGAATCGCTGAGTTAACCAAAAGTTTCCGGTGGTATGAGTGACAATGGAGGACGTATTGGAAGGAATAATAAGGAACGTGGGGATCTCAAAGGACTCCTCTGAAATCAGTAATTACATATCCAGCAACTATGGAAAGGACGCGTTACTCTGGGATAAAATTGTGGTCTATTTGGACCTTAGGTCTAGGGGGAAGAATCCAGTTATTTCTGGGAACTTTATTTGGCTCAAAGATAAAGGCTCAAATGGGTATAGGGCTGTGATCTACGTCTTAACAGAGAATCAGCCTATAAATGTGACAGATCTAGAAAGAATATTAGCTATGGCCAAGTCGTTACACGTGGAGGTATACATATCGATTGTTGATAAATACGGAGATATAACTTATTATAGCATCGACGAAACAAAGTTAGCTAAGGGTTAGTTAATGGTATCTACCGAGCCGCCACGCGGAATGAGGGATTTAGTATTTGAGGAAGCACAGAAGATCAGACACATAGAACAGCTTTTTAGGGCTCACGTGGAGTTAGCTGGCTACAACGAAGCAATAACTCCAATAGTAGAGGAATTCGAGCTATTCTCGTTAAAGAGCGGTGAGGAGATAAGAAACACAATGTACGTATTCTTGGATAAGGCCGGTAGAGAGCTGGCCTTAAGGCCTGAAATAACCCCAAGCATTGTCAGGCTTTACCTTAATAGCATGCAACATCTTCCGAAACCAGTAAGGCTTTATTATATAGGTAGGGTCTACAGATACGACGAACCACAGCAGGGCAGATATAGGGAGTTCAGACAAGGGGGAGTAGAGCTACTCGGTTCTGACAGCCTATACAGCGACGTAGAGGTTCTAGATCTTTTGTATAGTTTTTACAAGAGGCTGGGAATAGCCGACGACATTTCGGTAAAGATCAACAACATAGGAATATATAGATTGTTATTTAGAAAATATGGAATTAATGACTACCTTCAAGAGCACCTATTACACTTGATAGACAAAGGGAAGAAGGACGAGGCTCTTCAAATATTGCAGGATCACGTTAAGGACAGCGCAGGAATCGACCTTGCAACCAAGCTAATTCGGTCAGAGGTCAAGATGGAGAACGTAGATGAGCTAATCAGCTCGGTTAACGTAGAGGGATTAGCTGAAGAGGTTGAAAGGATAAGGAAGATAGTCCAGGTTCTAGGAAGTCTAGGGGTGAAACTTAACGTAGATTTGAGTTTCGTGAGGGGATTGGCGTACTACACTGGTGTGATATTCGAAGTTACCCATCCAAAGGTGAACTTTAGCATAGCGGGCGGAGGGAGATACGACGGTCTAGTGGAAGTCTATGGGGGTCCAAGGACTCCTGCAATAGGTTTCGCAATAGGTATTGAGAGAACCTCAGCCGTACTCAATTACGAGAGAAAGTCTCAACCCCAAGTCGTAGTGATAGCTTTAGATGATTCAGTTATAGACTACGCGTTAGTTATCGCCAACTTGTTGAGGGAGAAGGGAATATCTACATTATTCAATGTGAAGGAACAGCAATTAGGGAAATTGCTTATGGCATATTATGAGCAGAACGTTAAGGTTGCGTTAATTATTGGTACTAATGAGAAATCCTCTCAAAAGGTCACAATTAAAGACCTGTCATCTAGAACGCAGGAGGTTGTAGGGATAGACGAGATTTTAGACCGTTTGAGACAAATATTATAACTTCTGCTCCTCTTTTATAGTGTTGATATAGTATGGAGGAGCTTCCCTCAACTGCAATTGGAATTAAGCTAAAAGATGGAGTCATACTCGGTGCTGTAAGGAGGCTAAGTTATGGTGGATATGTCCTGAGCAAATCAGCGAAGAAGGTCTTCTCCTTAGGAAGATTTGGCATAGCAGGCGCTGGACTGTTTGGGGACTTCCAAAGTATAGTAAGGATAATGAACGTAGAGATCAAGTATTATGAGTTGGCAAATAATAGACCCATAACTACTAAGGCAGCAGCGAAACTACTTTCAGTTTTACTGTACCAGTATAAGTACATGCCGTTCATATCTGAAATATTGTTTGGCGGAATCGACGACGGAACACCGCAATTCTTCGTACTAGACCCACTTGGCTCCCTCCTTGATGACATCTACGCTGCGGTAGGTTCTGGCGCGAGAGTGGCCATAGGAGTCCTAGAATCGGAATACAAAGATACCTTAAGCATAAGCGAGGGTAAAGAACTTGTAATAAGGGCTCTAAGGGCATCGATAGAGAGAGACGTGACATCAGGAGACGGTATTGACGTGTTAACAATAACAAGGGACAAGATAGACTCAGAATTTATATCAGCTTAACTTTAGCTTTTTAATAAGCATACGTATACATGATCCATTACGCTTAAGTTATTACTTGAGAGGAAGCTGTTCTCAGACTCTATCCTAATCAGAGGTCCGAAAATCGAGATTAATGTAACGTACTTGTTAGGCTGCCTCTTCTCAGTCACCACGTATCCATGACCGCAGAAGTCCCTCTCACCGAACTCTGGTTTTGATTTCGCTATTACAAGTTTCACTTTCTCCCCTGGCGAGAAAACGTTAATCGACGAGATCATGTCAACGCCTACCTTCAAATCCTCACATTCAAGGTTAATTAAGTCAATACCTCTGAGTGCTCCAGGTTCCACGGAAGTGATGTTACATGTCTTTTCGAGCTTATAGTTATTTCCCGCGAGCAAGCTTTTTCATTTCCTTATTTAAGTTGATGTATATTAATTTAGTGGGGCAGAGCTATGAGCGCTACGAGAAGAATAGTCTCGGATATGAATTCGTTATTGGACAAGACAGTTGTGGTGAGGCTAAATAATAACAGAACGTATGTAGGACAACTATCAGCATACGAGCTTAGTCCATTTATAATCAGTTTAGCGAACGCCAAAGACAATGACAATAACGTCTACTTTAAGGTTATACTTAACGGAAATAATATAACAGAAATCCTTGTGAAGACCGCTCCATTATTTGACGTTAAAGAGTTTGCCGATTTAGTGGAAAAATCGCTCAACCTCAGGCCAGGAGACGTCAAGGTATACGAAGAAGCGGGGGTAGTGACTGTGCTGGAAAAAATCAAGGTAACTGAGGCAGGGGTAGAAGGAAGTGGACCGTTAGCCCAGAGAGTTTTCGACATTTATAACGAATACGTTTCAAAGAAGAGGAAAGAGAACAAATGATAGGGGACTTTGAGGTAAAGGACGAGGATCTAGCTGGTAGAATAGGTAGCTTAGAGACTAGGAGTCAAAGGCTGGAGTCCCCAATTTTCTTTCCTGTAGTCAATCCGCTGAAGCCTGAGGTAAGCGTAGAAGATTTGAAGAAACTGGGACTAAAGCAGTTCATAACAAACTCGTACATCTTATATAAGAATAAGCTCGTTAACGAAGACATACACAAGGAACTAAACTTCGAAGGAAGCGTAATGACGGATTCTGGAGCATATCAGATACTCCAGTACGGAAGTGTTGAGATCACAAACAGGGAAGTCGTAGAGTACCAGTTAAAGATAAGGCCAGATATTGCCGTGTTCCTAGATTTGCCAACTGGCAACACAGAAAGTTACGAAGATGCTAAGATTACTGTAGAGGAAACCATAAAGAGGGGAAAAGAGGCTCTAGAGCTGATTTCTTCTTCTAACGATATCGTTTGGGTTCATCCAATACAGGGGGGAAGGTTCCTAGACCTATTGTCCTACTCAGCAAAGTTTGTCGACAAAACTCCTTATAAGTTTCTGGCCTTGGGAAGTCCTACAGTGGTAATGCAGGAATATGACTATGTGACGCTTATCGATATGGTCTTTACTGTAAGGTCTTCTATCTCAAGAGGAAAACCTCTGCACTTGTTTGGGGGAGGTCTTCCACAGATAATACCTTTTGTTGTAGCTTTAGGAGTCGACTCGTTTGATTCAGCCTCCTACATAATTTACGCTAGAGATAACAGATACATCACAAGGAGTAGAACCTATAGGCTAGAAGAAATGGATTACTTCCCATGTAGCTGTCCAGTTTGCTCTAGGTATACGCCTAAGGAGCTCATGGAAATGGACAAAAAAGAAAGAACGAGACTTTTGGCCATCCACAACTTGTACAAAATCATCGAGGAAATAAACGAGACTAAGCTAGCCATAAGAGAAAACAGACTATTTGAATACCTCCAGGAGAAATCATACGCTCATCCGAGCGTCTATTCTGCTTTCAGAAGGGTGCTAAAGTACGCCGAATACTTAGAGAAGTATGATCCGAGAGTTAAGGGTGAAATAAGGGGAATGTTCCTTTACGATGAGAACTCCTTGCATAGGCCTGAAATGTTAAGGCACAAGAGGTTCTTAGAATCAGTGACTAGTAAGCACAGTAAGGCTATAATAATATGCGGGGATAATCTTTCGGTTCCCTTTATCAATGACCCAAAGGTAAGAAGTGTTCTTCAGAGGCACTATCAAGACAGCGACGTGTACATAGCAATTCCTTTCTACGGTCTAATTCCAGCCCTTATATCGGAGTCCTATCCTCTGGCCCAGTTCGAGCTACCTTCCGAGGTATCCGAAGGCGTTATCACAGAGACGTTGAACGTCATCAAGAAGTTCCTGGTGAGTAAAAAATACGATAAAGTGGAATTCATTGAATGTGAAAACTCAAAGCTCTCACATGTAATGTCTATCTAGCGACGATTTACTGTATTCCTTTTGAAGGTACTCAAGCTGTTTCTTTATTTCCTCTTCTATTCTTTTGGCATCCTCGTAAAGCTCACTTACGTCTACGTTAAGGCCAAGGATCTTATTTATAGCCTCTATTGCGGCTGCAGCAGCTGCAGGATCTATCCTGTCTCTATCAGCGTAGGGCAAAATTACAGTGGCCGGTACTTCATATATCTCGGAATAGACGGTATAGAGGGCTAAGGGTCCCACCATGATTAGCTGTTTATCCAAGATTGGATAGTCTAATTCCACGTTGCTTTTGGACGTCTTAATCCACTTGAGCTTCTCGTTGCTAGTTCTGTAGTTCTTGTCTAGCCCACCGATAAATATTGCGTTCTTTACCTCTAGTTTCTTGATCCAGTCTATTACCCTCTTCGAGTACGCATTCCATTCCCTCTCAATCGGTAGCACGTGATTCAATTGGACTATTATATGGTATTCTTCGTCGTAAAATAGCTCGTAAGGAGTAGCTATTCCGTACTCGTCAAGGAAGGTGACTGCAGTAAGGTATTTGGTTGTTATATAGCCTATCCTCTTCATTTTCCTATGTAGTATAATGTGTCTGGTAGCTAAGTAACCAACTTCTCCAAGAGTCCTAAATCCAGTAATGTAATACGCGTGCTTAAGCTGGTTTTCGTCCACGTCCTTAAGTATTATTCTCATTTTTAATTCTCCCCTTAACATTTACGGCTACTCCTTTCTTATATTCTATTGCCTCCTCTCCAGAAACCTTCATTTTCCCGTAGGCTATTAGCCGGTCTTCCTCATTTACCACCAGTACGTAGTCCCCAGCTCTCAAGGACTTATCAGCTTGGATCACGTGTTTCGAGAAAACATTACCACCCTCTCTTATTACCTCTGCTATATCGTTAGGGACGACAACTCTGTACTCGGGTATCTTTGTACATTCCTTGATAGTTAAAGACGACGAGTCAGTTAAGGAAAACAAGTTGTCTTGCGCCTTAAGGACAAGGTAAAGTATATTATCTTTTAGTACGTTCCTAATCCTCCAAGTGTTAAGAGACCTTTGGACAGAAAAAAAAGACTTTTCCGGGAAAAGGCAATCTGCGACATTTCGGTCAAACTGGTATTCAGCTATTGCCTTTAAGTAAATGAAGTCAAAATCCATCAAGCTCTCTGGCTTTGTGACAAACTTCTCCGCCTTCTCACGCATACTTCTCTTCTCTCGATTTGTGAGAATCCCTCTTATTCTTATCTTGAAGTCTCTCTATGGCCCTCACGAAGTCTGAGAACGCTATTTCCCTTCTTCCTTCCCTTATAGCTATGTAGCCTGCCTCAGTGCACATGTTCCTAATGTCAGCTCCGCTAAACCCTTCAGTCATCCTGGCTATCCTCTCTAGGTCGAAGTCCTCTAGCCTTACTTTCATTTTCCTTATATATATGCTGAATATTTCCTTCCTAGCACCAACGTCAGGCAATGGTATTTCGACAAGTCTGTCAAATCTCCCCGGCCTCAATAACGCTGGATCCAGTATGTCCACCCTGTTAGTAGCTGCAATTATCTTTACGTTATCTAGTGGATGAAAACCGTCTAGCTCAGCCAGTAGTTGCATGAGGGTTCTCTGAATCTCCCTCTCTCCGCTTGTACCTAGATCTACTCTCTTAGCACCTATGGCGTCGATTTCGTCTATAAATATTATGGATGGAGCTTTCTTTCTAGCTAACTCGAACACTTCCCTAACTATCCTTGCACCCTCTCCGACGAACTTCTGGGCGAACTCTGACGCTACTACGTGGATAAATGTGGCGTTACTCTCGGCAGCTACAGCTTTAGCTAGCATTGTCTTCCCTGTGCCTGGCGGTCCGTAGAGTAACACGCCCTTAGGTGGCTGTATTCCGAGCTCCTTAAACAACTCTGGGTTCTTGAGAGGTAGCTCAATTACCTCCCTCAGTTCTTGGATTTGTCTAGATAGCCCTCCTATGTCACTATACCTCACGTTGGGCCTCTCCTCAACTTCCATTGTCTTTACTAGAGGATCTTCCCTATTGGGCAAGATCTCCACTATGGTAGAGCCCCTTTGGTTTAGGGCAACTGGGATCCCAGGCCTTAACTTAGATAAGTCAACGTTATCGCTAACGTTTACGACTAAGTTGGGTCCAGAAGTGCTCCTCACTATCACTCTCTTATCTTCTAAAACGTCTAGCACTATTGCCTCTATCAAGGGAGGGCTAAGCAACTTCTCTAGCTCTGACTTATAATAATTTAGCTCTTTCCTGAGGCTCTCGGTCTCTACTTGTAATGCCTTAATTTTTTCCTCAAGTAACCTTATCACTTGCTCGTCAGATTCAGAACTATCTCTTGAAAAGTCAAGGTTCCCAGACAAACTTACCCAATATACTCAGTTTATGAGATAGGCTAAAAATGTTTGTTGCTATCTATTATATAGTGAGAAGATGCAGAAGGAGGTACAGAATTACTGCGAGCTGTGTGGTTCCCCCATAAAGGGTAAGGGGATAACCGTAAGTTACGAGGGTAGCATCATTAATGTGTGCAATTCCTGTTACGCGAAGATTAAGGGTCATTCTAAGATCGTCGACCCAAAGAAGGTTATCTACACCTCCTCAAAGCAACAACTCCCTAAGCACCAGAAGGCGCAACCTAAGCTAGAAAGCAAGGAGGACGTCTGGGAAATAATAGACGAATATCCTAAGCTGATTAGACAGGCAAGAGAGAGGCTAGGCATGACCACTAAGGATTTGGCACAAAAACTGAAAGTCCAGGAGAACGTCATAAAGAGGTTCGAACTGGGTAGACTTAAGCCTACTATCCAGCAAGCCAGGGAGCTGGAAAGAGTTCTATCCATCAAGTTGCTGGTTAAGGTCGAAGAGAAGGGCGAAGAGGGAGGCGCTAACAAGGCCAAGTACGAACTTACCTTAGGAGATGTAGTAAACATTAGAGAGGGAAATGAGTGAGAGCAGTACTCTTTGTATCAGACGAGTATAAAGAGGAAGCTTTAACTCTAGCCGAGAACGCGGGTTACGACGTAGTAGAGGTGTTCAAACTTCCTAAGGACCCCAACTCCCTGTTTTACATCCCTCAAGATAAAGTGGAAAAGTTGGCGGAGTCTGAGGACGTAGAAACCATAATAGTTTTTACCTTGCTTAAGCCAAGGCATTTTATAAATCTCGGCAAGAAGTTGCCAAATAAAAAGGTAATAGACAAGCTCCTATTGCTGTTGGAGATCTTCGCCCTTCACGCGGGCTCAAAGGAGGCAAAACTGCAAATAGAGCTGGCCAAGTTAAGGTATGAACTGCCTATAGTAAAGGACCTATACAGGAAGACAAAGATAACAGAGCAACAAGGACCTCTAGGAGCCGGAGTATACGGAGTTGAGGCTGAACTGAGGCTCTACCGCAGGAAAATAGCGAGGATAACAAGGGAGCTGGAACACTTAAAGAAGGTGAGGGAGACGCAATTGCAGGACGTTAAGAGAATCGGTCTACCGACGGTGACAATTGTAGGTTACACTAACGCAGGAAAGACCTCAATTTTTAACGCCCTAACTGGGTTAAGGCAGAAAGTCGACAACTCTATGTTCACGACCACATCTCCTAAGAGATACTCGATAAACGTTGATGGCAAAAAGGTACTCTTAGTAGACACGGTGGGCTTTATCAGGGGAATCCCTCCGCAAATTATCGAGGCGTTTTTCGTGACGCTCTCAGAGATCAAGTACGCCAACGGTATACTCCTAGTAGTTGACGTATCCCTGTCAGATACGTTGCTCGTGGACATGATAAGGTCCTCCTTTGCCATATTAAGGGAGATTGGGGTTTCTGGTAAGCCAATAGTGGTAGTAGCCAACAAGGTGGACAAGGTTACTTCTTCTAAAGAAGTCGAGGAAAAGCTGGAACTGATCTCAAAGCTGAGCGAGGAACTTTATAACCCAATAGTTAATGTTATAGTTACTTCAGCCACTAAGTTCTATAATATAGATAAACTGAGGGAGGAGATATTAAGGCTAGTGAGCTAAAAAACATATACGTACTAAGGCTCGGACACAGACCTTTAAGGGATAAGAGGGTCACTACACACGTTGTCCTCGTTGCGAGGGCGTTCGGAGCCAGGGGTGTGTTTATTGAAGGGGAAGACCCTAAGCTTCTGGATTCAGTAAACAAGGTCAAAGAACTTTGGGGAGGCAGGGACTTCAAGGTTGAATTCACTAAATCGCCAAAGGAACTTGTACGCTCCTGGAAGGAAAAGGGCGGGAAGGTTGTTCACTTAACTATGTATGGTATTAACATATCTTCTATATCTAGAGAATTAATAGAAGGCTTAGATAACCTTCTAATTATTGTAGGAGCAGAAAAGGTGGAAGGTTGGTACTACAAGGAAGCTGACTACAACGTAGCCATAGGCAACCAACCTCACTCGGAAGTTGCGGCTTTAGCAATTTTTCTAGACAGGGTATATAAGGGGGAAGAGATAAATGTATTATTTGAGGACTCAAAATTACTGGTTATCCCTCAGGAGGCCGGAAAGAAGGTGATAAGAGTTGACAGACGTTGACAGTTTAATTGTAAACCTTGCTAAAGAGCTTTTAGGAGAGGAAGTATTAGACGTCTTACAGTTTCTCCTTAATAAGAAAATTGAGATAACAGACGACGAGATCGCTAACGAGCTCGGAGTAAAAGTAAACGAGGTTAGAAAGAAACTATATGCGCTAGCTGACCAGGGCTTAGTTAGTTACAGGCGTTCTAGGGACAAGGAAACTGGTTGGTACGTATATTACTGGAAGGTGAACAGGGACCAAATAAACGACATCTTACTAAGCAGGAAGAGGGAGATATTAACTAAGCTCAAGACGAGGCTGGAGTACGAACAGAATAACGACTTCTACATCTGCCCTGAGGATAAGACCAAGTACACATTTGAGGAAGCCTTCGAGAACGAGTTTAGGTGTCCGCGCTGTGGTTCCCAACTTGAGTACTACGATAGTAAGAGCGTAAGGGAAGTACTAGAGAGGAAGATAAAAGAGCTTGAGGAGCAAATAGAAAAGGAGACTAAACTTGGAGCCAATAAGAGTGGTTGACCTCTTTAGTGGTGCAGGGGGCTTTTCGCTTGGTTTCAGAAACAAGGGATTTGAGATATCGTTTGCTATAGACATAGACCACTCGGCGGCAAGGACATATTCCCTTAACTTCCCTGACACTGTTGTTATAGAAGGAGATGTAAGGGAAATTTCCGGTAGGGATATTCTGGACATAGTAGGGAAGCCTCCAGAGGTCGTTATAGGCAGTCCGCCTTGTGAGCCCTTCACTGCTGCAAACCCCTTAAGGCTTGACAATCCCATTGACAGATTATACATAGATGAAAGGGGAAACCTCACTTTAGAGTTCATAAGGCTTATGGGAGAACTTAGGCCAAAAGTATTCGTAATGGAAAACGTGCCCGCTATAGTAGAGACGGCAGAGTTAAGGGAGGCCATAATTCACGAGTTCAGGAGAGTCGGCTATGAGCCGGTCTTTAATTTCCTCCACGCAGAGGATTACGGGAACCCATCAAGGAGGCTGAGGGTCTTTATATCAAACGTTAAGATCACTCCAGGACGTTCAAGTAAAAGGGTTACGGTAGCCGAGGCTCTAGAAGGACTCGACGACAACCTTGACGTGTCAAACCACGAGATTCACGAGATACCGGAAAGAAAGATGCTAGAAATATCGAAACTAGGCTACGGGGACTACTTAACTATGTTCAGAGGCCATAAGGGCGAAATACCGGTAGGTATAAGGCTTGACCCCTACGACTTGGCGCCCACAGTTTTGGGAAACTCAAGGTTTATCCACCCCTTCCACGATAGGTATCTGACCGTAAGGGAACAGGCTAGGCTAATGAGCTACCCTGACGACCACGTGTTTATAGGAAGTAGGGACGAGCAGTACAATCAAGTAGGGGAAGCAGTTCCAGTAGCCTTATCTACTGCTTTAGCCTCTTTTATAAGGGTGAACGTCTTTGGCCTTGATGATAGGTCTCCACAACGCCACTAGTTACCAAAGGCTGATGGAGTTCTCAAGAGCAGCTTTCACTTTCAACGTAAAATACCTCGTTTTGACAAAGATCGGGGGAACCGCGGCACAGTCTGGCGTGCCGGATTTAAGTAAGATTGCGTTTAAATCAGGAAAGTCCTTCATAGTTCTCCCAGACCTAAAGGACGCCATAGAGCTCTTGAAGCCAGACTACGTGTATTTAGTTAGTAGTTCAGCCGGTGAGGAGCTTAGGGTCGAGGAGATTGACGCCTACAAGAACGTGCTAATAGTTTTCTCTGGGATCGAAAGCGGTTTCACGAAAATAGAGCAGAGCCTAGGGAAGGTGGTCAAACTGCCAGGGTTAGAGGCCGATCCTGGTCCAGTAGCATCTTTAGGGGCTTTAATGTATTGCGTAATGTCAAAGAACTTGATGGAAAAAAATAAAAGTAGTCAGTGAAGAAGTTGATAAAGGGAGGGCCCGTCGTCTAGCCTGGTTAGGACGCTGCCCTTACAAGGCAGAGGTCCTGGGTTCAAATCCCAGCGGGCCCATACTTTTATATTGATTGAAAGAATTCTTCTCGTCAAGCTTTTACGTAGGTAATGGCAGCGGGAAGAGCTGGTAGTAAATATCTGCCAGAAGTTAGTAACGCATAATTAAAGGCATCCGTAAGCATAGTCTTAGGCGTAAGCATTGCTATATTAACTGAATTTTATTTCACATAGCTTCATGATTATATTTATTGGTCAGTTATGGAGTTCTCTCTTAAGAATGGAATTCACTAGCGTAGTCCGCTACAATAGGTAAAGTAATATCTAATTCGGAGTCTCCGGCCCTAGAGAGCAGGCATCTTGAGTATAATTGCTTACGTGTCTGCACTAATTGCTAATGGTTTCATCGTCCTTTTATTCCTTAGAATTTACGTGTATTCCTTTTTAGTTTAATTAATCTAGCAGCGTGGACAGCTTATTTCTAAAGGAGAGAAGCCTTAGGCGATAGACCGAGTTAATTTGAAGCCCTAGTGCCAGCAAGAGCCGAACAGCGCCCGAAATTTGGACTTGCAGTTCTAGCCGTTTCTTCCATTAAATTACCATTCTGTATAACTTTACGTGTCCACGTCATTACACCTTTACTCGACTTGTTAGCCATATTCAACTAGATCTTTATCGGTTCTGGCTAGCATATCCCCCTTAGTCTAACCATTCCTCCATTTCTGGTCTAACTAGTTCGATGCTCTTTAGGAACGACTTGATATCTCCCTCTAATACGAGCAAGCTCTTCAGGACATCATCTGGCAATATCCTACACCCTACCTTTCTTTAGGAATAGCATTCTTATAGCAAACATGGGTAAATCGTTGAGGTTGTGAGTAAAGTATACTATTATAATACCCTCGTCACTACCGAGCTTCTGAAGGAAGGAGTAGAACTCCTAATACTGAAGTCCGAGTTGACTAACGTTCATCAAGGAGATACTTGGAGGAAGGAATAGAACCCTTAACAGCTTCACCCTCTTCTTCTACCCACTACTAAGCGCACTTCACTTTACGTTTATCTTCATTGGGAACTCCTTGGGTAAGTACACGAGCCTCTCCTTAGGGACGCCGTAAAACTCCCTCCGGAACTTCAACTACTCTTCTGCACCCATGAAGGAGGTTAAGACTAGACTAGGTAGTGATGTAGCCCATGAGTCTTCGCATAGACGTTCAGTGTAGACGTGGTATCTACCGATCTTTACTGTCCCGCGGTAGCAGTACTCCCAGCGAGACATCTCAGGTCGATCTTTCCTGTACCTTTAGGGCCCACAAGGCTGCTACTCATCCCCCCTTATTGTTAATCTGGAAATGACTATCAACGTCCTGTCCCGATAGCCTTTTCCTACGTCTTCATCTCGGTGATCCTTGCCCACTCCAGCGTCTTCGTGCGTACGGACGTGTTCTTCTCTTCGCCGTGGAAGTTTTTCCTTATTTTATAAATTTAATAACGCCACTGTCTCTATCTAACTCATGGAGTATAACGTAAAGGACCTCTCGTTAGCCGAACAAGGGAGAAAACAGATCGAATGGGCAGAAATGCACATGCCTGCACTGATGAGCATAAGGAAAGAGTTTGCCGAGTCCAAACCCCTAAAGGGCATAAGGATAGCTGCCGTTCTCCACGTTACAAAGGAGACAGCAGCTTTAATGAGAACGCTTAAAGAGGCAGGTGCGGAGATCTGGCTTGCAGGGAGTAATCCTCTCTCTACTCAAGATGACGTAGCAGCTTCCCTAGTGAAGCACGACGGTATACATGTCTTTGCGTGGAAGGGGGAAAACGAGAAGGAGTATTACGATAATATTGAGGCAATAATTAAGCCCGAGCCAAACGTGGTCATGGACGACGGGGCTGACCTACACGCCGTAATCCACGAGAAGCATAGGGACTTAAAGATCTTGGGAGGCACAGAGGAGACTACCACTGGGGTAGTTAGGCTCAAGGCGATGGAGGAGCAGGGCGTACTGCTCTACCCAGTGATTGCTGTAAACAACGCCTTTACCAAGTATCTCTTTGACAATAGGTTCGGTACTGGGCAGAGCGCCATAGATGGACTTCTTAGGGCTACCAACGTACTCATTGCAGGGAAGGTTGCTGTAGTAGCTGGATATGGCTGGGTAGGGAGAGGGATAGCATCTAGGCTGAGGGGTATGGGCGCTAGGGTAATTGTGGTAGAGGTAAGCTCTCTTAGAGCCCTTGAAGCGCTTATGGACGGCTTTGATGTAATGCCGATGAAGGAGGCAGCAAAGGTAGGGGACATCTTCATTACTGCGACTGGAAATATAAACGTGATATCCAGGGAACACTTCCCCTTAATGAAAAACGGAGCTATACTGGCCAACGCAGGACACTTTAACGTCGAAATAGACGTAAAGGGGCTCAAGGAGATGGCTGTATCTTATAGGACAATAAGGCCCTACACTGAGGAGTACACGTTGTCCAACGGGAACAAGCTCTACCTCCTGGCCGAGGGACGTCTAGTGAACTTGGCGGCAGCAGAGGGACACCCAAGCGAGGTAATGGACCTCAGCTTCTCTAACCAAGCACTATCCGTTAAGTATATAGTAGAGAACAGGAGCAAGCTCGAAAGGAAGGTCTATAACGTACCATCGGAGATCGATGAAAGAGTGGCCTATCTCAAGCTGAAGGGAATGGGAATCGAAATAGACTCCATGACAGAGGAGCAGAAGGAGTATGCCAAGCAATGGAAATACGGCACATGATGGCCTGCACAAGTCTTATAAAGGATAACTTTTTAGAAGATTAATGGTGGGCCCGTAGCTCAGCTAGGTAGAGCGCTCGGCTCATATGCTGGGCTGAGAGACCGAGTGGTCGAGGGTTCAAATCCCTCCGGGCCCACCTATACGGTAATTTTAAAATCCATCCTCTTTAGTGGATTTAGACCCATATGTTTAAGGACAAGGATTTTCTCTATATAGAATACGTTGCCAAAATCAAGGACACTGGCGAGGTAATTGACACGACGATCGAAGAGGAGGCAAAGAAGGCCAACATCTACAACCCGGATAAGAAGTACGGACCTCAGCTGGTTATTTTGGGTGAGCACAGAGTAATTAAGGGACTAGAAGAGGCCCTCTACAATATGAACCTTAACGAGGAGAAGGTTATAGAAGTGCCCCCAGAAAAAGCTTATGGCGAGAGGGATCCCAGTAAGGTAAAGATTCTCTCGCTGGGAGAGGTGAAGAGGCAGGGGATAAATCCCTACCCCAATATGTTGGTGAGGCTTCAGGACGGCTCACTTGCTACCGTGAAGAGCGTCAGTGGTGGGAGGGTCATCCTAGACCTCAATCACCCATATGCTGGGAAGACGATAGTCTACCAGGTTAAGGTTGTCAAGCAGTTAACTGACGAGAAGGAGAAAATAAACGCCCTGACGGAGAGGTGGTTCGGGAGCAACCCTAAGTTGACGTTGGAGCTATCTGAGGACAAGAAGAGCGTTAACTTCGCCATCTCTAAGGAGATATTCCTCCTCGAGGACATACAAATGAGGAAGTTCATGTTGGCTAAGGACATAATAACTTTTGTATTGCCGGAGTCAACTGTGAGCTTTGTGGAGAAGTACGATAAGTCCGTTTTCTAATCATCCGATAACTCCCGTCTCTCTTGCTATTTTTTCCGCGGAGCTCCACGTTAATCCGCGGTCTCCAAGTATAGTGTACCTCTCTGGCCTAATTGTATGGGCTATGGTTAAGGCCTTTATAATTACCTCGTCGGGTATTCCTAACTCTTTGGCTGTAAGCGGAAAGTCTATCCTCTTTAAGGCCCTCTTTATCTCCTTCCAGTTGATGCCGTGGATATAGGCCATTATGATAGTACCCACGCCAACTAGCTCCCCATGTAACGCAGACCCTGGGTATAACATTTCGACTGCGTGGGCAAACAAGTGCTCAGAACCGCTAGCTGGTCTAGTGCTTCCTGCCATTCCCATTGCTACACCACTACTTATTAAGGCCTCCATGAGTAGCCTTACTCCGTACTTCAAGTCCCTGTTTATGATTCTCGTACAGCTCAGTCCGTGCTTTGCGGATAGAATGGCCAAGGACGCCGTGTAATCCCCGTAATATTCTCCCCTGAGCTTCGAGGCAAGCCTCCAGTCTCTTACAGCGACGATTTTCCCAATTATGTCACCTATACCCGCGTTTATGAGCCTTCTGGGTGCAGAGCTTAACACGTCTATGTCAGCTATTATGGCTATTGGTCCTTTTGCCTTAACTGAGACGGGTTTCCCAAGTCCCTTAATTGAGGCGAAAGGAGAAGTTATCCCGTCGTGGGAAGGGGCCGTTGGGACGCTTACGAAGTCCTTGTTTAGCCTAAAGGCGACATACTTGGCCACGTCAATGCTCTTCCCCCCACCCACGCCAATTATACTTCCAGATCTGAGCTTTTTTGAGAATTCCTCCACTCTAGCTACCTCGTCCATGTTTGCCTCCTCTATTTCAACTACCTCTACGCTCTTGTCCCCTATCTTGTCCAAGATTTTGCTTACGACTGCCTTCCTAACGCTGGGGCCTGTGACTATGAGAAAGGGCGTGGGCAGGTTGAGTTGTTCGAAGTACTCGTCTATTTTGTTGATAATACCATTGCCCACGTAGATTTTCTTCGGCAGGTCAATTATGTGCTCATTGCTTTCCATACATTAAAAGACAAGTTTTAAATATTAAAGAGTGAGGATTGTATTTGTTGATCTCTACTTCTCGGTGAGTGTAGTGTCTAATAGTAGGTTAACAATAATACAGTCTATATACACGGGCATACCAAGAGACGCTCAGATAACGAGGATAGAGTTTGAAGGACCAGAGATCGCAGTGTATGTGAAGAACCCCTCGTTCATCTCGGGGAACATGGATGTTGTTAAAAAGATAGCTAAGGAAATAAAGAAGAGGATTGTAATAAAGGCAGATAGTTCGATCAGGAAGGACGAAAAGGAGACTACGGAGATCATAAAGAACATCGTGCCTCAGGAGGCCGGAGTTACCGACATAAAGTTTGATGAAGACCTTGGCGAGGTCTTAATAAAGGCAAAGAGGCCTGGATTAGTAATCGGAAAAGGAGGAACAATCCAGCAAAGGATATTCCTAGAGACCTTTTGGAGGCCTGTCATAGTAAGGGAACCTCCAATAAAGTCAAAAACCGTAGAGAGTATAATAACACACATATATAATGAAACAGAGTACAGGTCAAAGATCTTAAAGACCTTCGGCGAGAGGATACATAGGGAGGTAATATATAAGGATAAGTATGTTAGGATAACAGCGCTAGGAGCTTTCCAGGAGATAGGAAGATCTGCAGTACTAGTTGAGACCCAAGAGAGTAGGGTTTTGCTGGATACTGGGGTTAACCCCAGCGTAAGCTTCGGAGAAAGGATGTACCCCAAGCTCGACATAGATCAATTGAGGCTCGACGACCTGGACGCAGTGGTAGTTACACATGCCCACCTAGATCATTGTGGAATGGTCCCATATCTTTTTAAGTACGGCTACGAGGGACCCGTTTACGTGACTCCTCCCACAAGGGACGTTATGGCATTAATGCAGTTGGACTTACTTGATGTTGCGGAAAAAGAGGGAAGACCGTTGCCATATTCGGCCAAGGAGGTTAGAAAAGAACTTCTTCATACGATAACTCTTGACTACGAGGAGGTTACCGATATAGCCCCCGACATAAGGTTGACTTTCTATAACGCTGGACACATTCTTGGTTCCGCCATGGCACATTTGCATATAGGGGACGGTCTTCATAATGTGGTGTATACTGGGGATTTCAAGTACGCTAGGACAAGGCTCTTAGATAGGGCAACTAGCGAGTTTCCCAAAGTGGATACGCTTATAATGGAAACTACTTATGGCGCACAAGTACAAACAAGCAGAGAGGAGTCAGAGGAGGAACTAGTTAGAGTGATTCAAAACACAATAAACAGAGGAGGAAAAGTGCTTATACCGGTATTAGCGGTTGGAAGGGGTCAAGAGATGATGCTCGTAATAAACGATGCCATGAAGAACAAGAAGATACCTGAGGTACCCGTTTACGTGACAGGCCTATTCGACGAGGTAACTGCAATCCATACCGCTTATCCAGAGTGGCTCAGCAGGGAAGTCAGGGACTCAATTTTGTACAAAGACGAAAACCCGTTTGTGTCAGACGTGTTCAAGAGGATAGAAGGTTACAGGGAGGACATAGCACAGGGAGAGCCATCAATAATTCTAGCTACTTCTGGAATGCTTAACGGCGGACCTGCGGTAGAGTTCTTTAAGGCATTGGCTCCAGACCCCAGGAACTCGATAGTCTTTGTAAGCTATCAAGCTGAGGGAACGTTGGGTAGGAAGGTAAGAGACGGGGCCAGCGAAGTTCAAGTGATAAATAGGGACGGAAGGGTAGAGAACATTACAATAAGAATGGAGAAGTATGCAATCGACGGATTCTCAGGACACTCTGACAGGAGGCAGCTGCTTAATTTCCTCAGGGATCTAACGCCAAAGCCTAAGAACATTGTGCTTAACCACGGCGAGGCCTCATCTATAAGGGCGTTTATGAGGATTATTGAGAACCCAAGGGAGAAGGAGAGGCTGGGGATAAAGAACTCCAATATCTACGCGCCCAGCATATTGGATAGCTTAAGGGTAACTTGACATAGAAACGTAAGAGTTTGGCGATTCTGAAGAAACGATAAGACGACTAGTCGATAATGCATCTATGTGGGACTCGGCAGCTAACTAAGGAAAGAGCGAGTAGGTTATCAATTCAAGGTCTACAAAAGGTTTAGATAAACGGGCCAAGCTTGAGCTGAACTAATATATTTATATGGGTTCCAAGGTTGAGGTCAGCTATAAGGTGTACGTAAACGAGGATTGTGACATAAAAGGAAACACTTATCCTAATGGTTTTGATAAGCTCGTTTTATTACGACGAAAATGAAAGGGCTGAGACAGTAAAGTATAAAGACTAGGCGGAGAAGCCCTATGTTTATAGGCCAATAGCTTTGTTCGATCTTTATGGCTATAGAGCCAGTCGAGAAGGCAATAAAGCGAAAGACTTTGAGAAAGCTTTTTATTCCATCTTTATCTTAGATTGCTAACGGTGTCCCGCCGTAGCTCAGCCCGGTTTAGAGCGCCCGGCTGTAGGTAGGTTAGCGGTCACCGGGTGGTCCGGGGTTCAAGTCCCCGCGGCGGGACTTTAATTGTCAAATAATTTATAAATCACCTATCTATCTTATCGAATAGGTGGTACTTTGGCAGAAACCGCACACAAGCTTCTGGCTGAATCCCTAGGTAGCGTAGTTTTAGTAAAGCTAAAGGGCAGCAAGGAAGTAAGGGGTACTTTAAGGAGTTACGACCAGCACATGAACCTAGTCCTCTCAGACTCAGAGGAGATTCAGGCAGACGGTAGTGGAAAGAAGATAGGTACTATAGTAATAAGGGGGGACAACGTCATATTAATTTCCCCTATACAGCAATAAAAGGTGTTAGGCAGTGAAGGGCACTCCTTCGTTCGGTAAAATGAACAACGGCTATACTCACATCAGATGCAGAAGGTGCGGTAGACACTCATACAACGTGGCTAAGCACTACTGCGCTGCTTGCGGATTCGGGAGGTCAAAGAAGATCAGGAGGTACTCCTGGCAGAACAAAAAGGTGAATGGGGTAAGACTAGTATAATGCAAATGGGTTGGAGTTGGCACATAGAGTGGCAAAGTTACTCTGAGTTTCACGGGCACTTAATAGAGAGGGTAATTGAGGACATAAAGTCCCCATACCAAAGAGTAATGGTTGCGGAGCTCACCAAGTTTGGAAAGACGTTAATCATAGACGGAAAGATCCAGTCCACTGTATACGACGAGTTTATCTACCACGAAACGCTAGTTCATCCACTTCTACTTAGTATAAGAACTCCAGAGGACGTCTTGATATTAGGCGGAGGAGAGGGTGCTACACTCAGGGAAGCGCTTAAGCATAAGAGCGTAAAGAAGGCAGTTATGGTGGATATAGACAAAGAGGTTGTAAACTTCGCCAAGAAGTACCTTCAGGAGTGGCACAGAGGGTCCTTTGATGATCCAAGGGTTTCTGTTGTGATCTCTGACGCTTATCAGTACGTGATGAACACTAAGGACAAATTTGACGCGGTAATAATGGACTTGACGGACCCTATACTTGGCAACTCCTCGTATAAGCTTTACACAAAGGAATATTATGAGAAGGTTAAAGAGCTAATAAAGCCAGGAGGTGGGATGGTAACTCAAGCTACCTCGCCTTCCTTTAACACCGAATCATTTACCGTGATTTACAATACGTTAAAGCATGTATTCCAATTCGCAGTGGCGTCCATAGTTTACGTTCCGGCCTTTGACGGCCTATGGGGTTTCGTGTATGCCTCGGATTACGTAAATCCCCTTGATCTCCTAAAGGAGGATCTAGACAAGAAGATAAGAGAGAGAATAAACGGCGACTTAAGGTTTTACGACGCTGAGACCCACAGGATGATATTCAGTATTCCAAAGTACATAAGGGACGAGATACTGAGGCAGAAAAGGATATCCACAGAGAGCGAGCCCATTTATATACCAACGTGACGTAATTTTTTAAATTGGCGTGTACTACATATTGATTGTGCCGGGGTGCCCGAGCGGACCAAGGGGGTGGGCTCGAGACCTCAGACGGGTTACCCACTGTCCTTCGTGGGACACACGGGTTCGAATCCCGTCCCCGGCGCGGTGCGGGGATGCCCGAGCATGGTCAAAGGGGGTAGGTTCAGGCCCTACTGGCGAAGGCCTGCGTGGGTTCGAGTCCCACTCCCCGCACCTACTTCTTATAAGAGAGGGACATTTGCATTAAGGAAGATGTTTACAGTGAGCTAAGAGCCATTTAAGTTTTAGCATTTTAAAGGGGCGTCTCTGTTTTTAGTCGACTATAATACGGTGAGTTAAAATGTTGAAAAAGAACTAGTTATAAATACGGCGTCTACATTATGCGTGAGCGGGAAGGTATGTATTATGTATATAAACTGGAGAACGCGGACGGTGAGGTAAAGGAAAAGTACGTCGACTTCTTAATTGATGTCGTTGAGACTTATCTAAAATTTGGAAAAATGATGAAGATGTGGAGGTATTCCGCATAACCTCGATATGGGCCCGCTGGGATTTGAACCCAGGATTACTGCCGTGTCAGGGCAGCGTCCTAACCAGGCTAGACGACGGGCCCTTCATTATTCTATCAATGTCAAAGGCTTATAAGATTAATTAGCTATTCATGTTCTTCAAAAAGGCCTTAGGGAACTAGATCGATATCCCTTCAATTTCGTCAATAAGAGACGTTGGGCTTATAAAGAAGAACTAGAAATTCTGAATTTTGATATGGTAAATAGCTTATTACAACGCGAAACGAGCACTTGAAGCTCGCATTTCTGCCAACAACATAATTGGTGCGGGGAGTGGGACTCGAACCCACGCAGGCCTTCGCCAGCGGATCTCCTAGCGGGCTCTTAAGTCCGCCCCCTTTGACCATGCTCGGGCATCCCCGCACGTTCAATAAAACTTTGGTCAAGTACCCTTAAATAACTTTCCCAAAAATTTATTTGTCTATCCTATATTACCTAGAGATGGGTAGAGTTCATGGTAAAGCACTCGAAGGGTAACAGGACTAGGTCACGTAAGTTGCTGAGGAAATCTCCTAGGGAGAGGGGCAGTGTACCGTCACTAAGCAGATTAATGTACGATTATCAGCCTGGACAGAAGGTGATTGTAAAGGTTAACTCCTCTGTTCACAACGGGATGCCACACAGGAGGTATCAAGGAAAGGTAGGTACGGTGTTGTCCAAGAGAGGAAGGGCATACGAGGTGAAGGTTACCCTTGGAGAGAAGGAAAAGACAATAATAATTAGGCCGGAACACCTAGTTCCGTTTTCCGGTAGATAAGTAATGTCTTCTTTAGAGGTAGTAGAGGAACACTTCATATCGTATCCAGAGGCAAAGAAGTACATCTACGAGATAATAAGGAACGGCTCTCAGTCGGCCATACTTCAGAGGGTCTACGAGTACCTTAATAACGTCGAAAAATGCCCCGCTGAGGAAGTTGAGTCCCTAAAGGCGGAGTTAAGTAACGTCGTAAAAAAGGAAGAAGTAATTGCCATGATAGCGAGTATATGCCCCACTACAATAGACGAGCTAAAGGCAATCCTTGTTATAGACAAAAGTAGCTACTCAGATGAAGACTTTCAGAAAATAATTGGTGCTGTTAAGAGCCACATCAAAGGTTGATATTTTTTTATTTAGATATGGTTATAAATTATTATGTGGCACTATGTTACAGAGAAAGAGGCCTAAGGAGAGATACGTCTACATACTGGACTACTTGAGGGAAGGCAACCCCTTGGACAAGCATAGGAACCATAAGAACAGACCAATTGCGCAAGTGCTAGGAGAAGAGTACTTCATGTTGATGGAAGCTCTGGTCTTGGGGGGTGATTACCAGATCGAGCAGAGGGTTGACCTATTCAACGTCCAAGATCTAAAGATTGATCTAACGGTCAGTTACGATGACCTAACTTCTGTAGCTAAGGACGCTTTACCTAGGGTAGTGAAGAAGATTGTCGTTGACAGGGAGAAGGAGTTCGTGGAGTTCTTCAATAAGTCTGAGCCTTTAACGTTAAAGCTCCACTCACTGGAGCTTCTGCCGGGTATAGGGAAGAAGACGCTCAGGGAAATTTTAGAGGAGAGGAAAAAAGAGCCGTTTTCGAGTTTTAGTGATATAGAGAAAAGGACCACCTTAAGGAACGTTGCCGACATAATTACAGAGAGGATTCTCCTGGAGATACAGAGGAAGGACAAGTATTACTTGTTTGTATACCCCACAGAAGTAGACCACAGGAAGCAACAAGAGCAAGTTATATATGTAGGCTCCTTGGAGAGATTAAAGGAGGAGAAATTGAAAAAGAATGAGTAAGCTTTCTCAAAACTTTCTTCACGATAAGAGTTTCGTGGACAAGTTCGTGTATTACGTCTTCTCTATGGGCCTAACAAGGCCCCTAATAGAGGTAGGTTGCGGAAAGGGGATCATTACCGCAAAGGTAAATCCAGATGTGTGCATAGAAATAGACGTGAACCTACTTCAGTACTTGAGGAGTTTTAGCCCGGTCGTCTCGGACGCTAGGTTTCTGCCCGTTTTTAGGGGTAGCATAGTGTCCTCCCTACCTTACTCAATAACTAGGGACTTTTTCATTGAAGTCTCGGAGCTCAATGACGTAAACAAGATGCTCTTAATCTTGCAGAAGGACTTTGTGGACAAGATTTTGGAGTACCCGAGCTACATATCCTTCCTGCTGAACTACTATTATCTCATCCGCCCAATGGACGTAATACCCCCTGATGCCTTTTCGCCAAAGCCTAAAGTATATTCTCAGATAGTTTACTTTGTGAGAAAGAGGAGATACGACGATCGAGTATCACAAGTAATAGAGTGTGTGAGTAGGTTTCGCAACAAAAAGGTAAAGAAGGCTGCAGAGCTCTGTAACATTAAGTCGGACAACGAGAGAAGGGTGAGGGATTACAAACCATGGGAGATTTTAGAGTTACTGAGCTCTATGGATATAAGCTCTGTGTGAACGAGGAAGTCTACGAGCCGGCAGAGGACAGTGAGCTTCTTCTTGGCGCCATTCAAGTTAAGAAAGGAGAGAGGGTAGTAGAGATAGGCTCTGGAACGGGAATCTTAAGCGTCAAAGCTGCTAAGCTGGGAGGAGTAGTACTTTCAATAGATTTAAACCCCTTCGCAACTGAGGCTACTCTTTGTACTGCCAAGCTGAACGGGGTATCTCTGGAAGTAGTCAACTGCGATATGTTTACTTGTATTAGGGACAAGTACTGGGACGTGGCTATATTCAATCCCCCCTACTTGCCAGTGTCAGAGTATAGATCCTGGATAGAGTATAGTTGGTCTGGAGGTGACAGAGGCGTAGAGGTGCTCTTACGGTTCTTGAATGTTGTCAGGGCGAAAAGAGTATACATTCTCTACTCTAGCCTCGACGATGAGGAGAGCGTCATGGGCGCTATAAATTCAAATAATTACATTATAACGAGAAAAGAAAAGAAATATATAGGCTTCGAGGAACTTATAGCTTTAGAGCTTAATGATAAGGGTAGTACTAGTAGAGCCTGAAGGCGAGTACAACGTGGGTTTCGTAGCTAGACTCTGCAAGAACTTTGAGGTCGACGAGCTATACATAGTTAATCCAAGGTGTGATATAGGCAAGGCTAAGGAGTTCTCTTCTAGGGGGAGGGAAGTACTCGACAAGGCCGTCATTGTGAGGTCTTACGATGAGGCTCTAAAGGGCGTTGACTTAAAAATATCCACCTCTAGCATAGCAGACGTAAAGGGGGATATTCTCAGGAAGTCAATAAGACCTTGGGAGCTGAAGGACTTAGCAGGCGATAGAAAGGTTGCCCTAGTCTTCGGTAGGGAAAGCGTTGGACTAACAAGGGAGGAAATAGAGAAGACCGATTTCCTCCTCCACATACCTGCCAGCGACAAGTACCCTGTTCTCAACTTATCCCACGCTGTCGGAATAGTCCTTTACGAGCTGTGGAAGGATAGGGCTGAAAGGAAGTCCAACGTGTCCACTGAGACCATAGAGCTAATAGACAAGTATTCGAGAATACTGGCGAACATTATAGGCGATTACAGCAGGAACTCGCCAATGTACTTGGCGTTAAAGAGGTCGCTAATCAAGGGCGTGAGTGACGAGGAGGAGGGAAGAACGGTGGTTAGACTGCTTAGAAAGCTTTACACAAGAATAGTTTACGGAAATAAGGACGTAGAGACAAAGAATGACTTTTAATACCTCGCGTATAAGTGATTTTTAATATGTCGTCTAAGTCATCTAAGGGTTCCAGCGGAGCAGTGAAAGACAAGTGGAAGATGAAGAAGTGGTTTAGCATATTTGCCCCAAAAGTATTTGGAGAGGTTTCCCTTGGTTCCACTCCGGCTTTTGACGTTAGCCAGACCATAGGCAGAAAGATAGAGACGACGCTTTATGACCTCACTGGGGACTTTAGCATGGTCTACGTTCACTTGTACTTTAAGGTTACGTCAAACGATGGCGATAAACTCTTCACTACTTTCTACGGTCATGAGCTTTCTAGGGACTACGTGAGGTCCCTAGTTAGGAGGAAGAGCTCCAAGATCAACACAGTTATAGACGTTACTACGAAAGACGGCTATAAGATAAGGGTAAAGGGGCTCGCTTTGACCACCTACAGAATACATAGGGATCAGAGGACAGCTATAAGGAAGATAATGAACGACCTAATAGTAAAAGACGCAGAGGCGCGTACTTTTGACGAGTTCGTACAAGAGATGGTATTTGGAAACCTCGCTAATGAGATATTTAACCAAGCTAAGAAAATAGCTCCACTAAGGAAGGTTGAAATAGAGAAGTCCAAGGTCATGGGCCTACCGGAGATCCAAAAGGAGGTAGTAGTAGCTAGTGAAGGCAGTAGTGCTGGCAGCGGGTAAAGGAGAAAGGCTAGAGCCTATAACCCAAACTAGACCTAAACCCTTTGTTCCAGTTTTGGGTAATTATTTAATAGAGAATATAATAAATATTCTAAGTAAATACACGAGCGAAATTTATGTTGTGATCTCGAAAGAGCCAGAATATGTACCCTTTTACGACAAGATAAAGGATAGGGTAAAAATAGTTTACCAGGAGAGAGGATCTGGTACTGCTTCCGCTCTCCAAAGCGTTAAGGGAATAAAAGGAGAGATGCTAGTCGTGTATGGAGACCTTTTCTTCGAGGAGGAAGCTGTGAAGAAGATCGTGTCTGAGGAGGAGAATGCAGTACTCGGCGTAAAGGTGAGTAACCCTTCAGATTTCGGTGTGATTTCCTTTGATAGGAATAGATTGAAGGAGATAATAGAGAAGCCACAGAATCCTCCATCTAATCTTGTCAATGCGGGCATCTACAAGCTCTCAGACGATATATTTAGCTATATAGAGAAGACTCCCTTGTCGTCCAGGGGAGAGTATGAACTTACCGATTCGATCAATGCCATGGCAAAGGAGAGGAAAGTTACAGTGGTAACTTACGAAGGATACTGGAACGACGTCGGAAAGCCATGGCAAATTATTGACGTCAACAAAAGAGCTCTCGACGTGAGTCATCAGAGGATAAATGGCGAAGTTGACAGCAATGTAAAGATAAGGGGCAAGGTAATAATAGAGGAGGGAGCAGTAGTTCTTCATGGTACGTATATCGAGGGCCCAGCATACATAGGGACAGGAAGCATTGTAGGGCCAAATTCCTACGTAAGGCCTCACACTGTTCTTGTTAGAGAGAACAGAATTGGAGCCTCCGTGGAGGTTAAGGAGTCCGTTATAATGGAAGGTACTAAAATACCTCACTTAAGTTATGTTGGCGATAGCGTCATAGGAGAAAACGTGAATTTCGGCGCCGGGACGCTAGTAGCCAACCTAAGGTTTGACGAAAAGGAAGTAAAAGTTAACGTTAAGGGAAAAAGAATCTCTTCCGGTAGGAAAAAGCTAGGAGCTATCGTAGGAGGATATGTGAAGACAGGAATAAACGTCTCTATCCTTCCTGGGGTCAAAATAGGCGCATATGCGCTTATCTACCCTGGCACAGTAGTTAACAGAGACGTTGGAATGAGGGAGTTCTATAAGGGCTAAACCTCTCCGCTTACGAGTGAAACTATAGTTAACTTTTAACCCTATTCTTGAACGTTTTCTAGCTCAGTTGAGCTCTGGAAGACGACGAGCTATTAGTAAAGGAGCTATGAAGGAGTCAAGTTTAGTAGTCTGGACTTCAGATAATACCACAAGAAATGGAGATTGGGCGGATAAATATCTCGCACACGGGGGATAGCAAGGAGTTTAGATCTTGTGGTATGAAGACAGATATCTGATTACCCGTGGGCTAAGGTTGACACTATTTTGATCACGTCGTTATTCCTAAGTTTATAGTTCTCGCCGACTCTCATCTTCCTCTTTGCGTCTATGGCGTAAAGGAACCCCTTACCCAGATCTGTGTGTACTACGTATGCTAAGTCCCTAGGCGTAGATCCATCCTTTATGAGGATGGCGTCTGGTAGTACTTCTCCGTTCCTGTTAGTGAACTTTCTCTCATCCTCCACGGGGTAAACCACTATTAGCTTCAGAGCATCGAATACTGCCATATTAATGGCTTGCTGGACTCCGGTGAAACCATATACTTCCAGAACGTTTTTCTTTATGTAGTCAAGGGCCTTCATTCTCTTCTCGTCTATAGAACCCTTAATAGAAAAGGTGGACTCTCCTGGTACATAGTCTATCAGCCCTGCTTTTGCTGCCTTTCTCAATGCTAGTTCAGACTCTGCGCTTGTTGGGACTACGTATTTGTACTTTGCTTTAAGTTTCTCTATATTTTTCCTCGCAGTAGGCACATCGCTCTTGTTGGCAGCAATAACTATTGGTTTTGAAATTTCCCTCAGCTTCTTGGAAAACAGCCTTAAGTCATCGTTGGTCCATTGCATTAATTTCAAGTTCTCCAGCTTGGTTTCCTTTAAAGTGGTTACGATCTGCTCTCTATTTATCGACAGTCCAGAGAGCCTCGACAGGAGGGACTCTACGACGTCCTTTCCGGTCAAATCCACTACTCTTGCGAATTTCTCCCAGTCCTTTGAAATTATAGAGAAGAACCATTCGTCCAGCTCCTCCTCTATAAACTTTATGTCTTCCTCCGGATCCCTAGATCCTGGAGGAATTGGCTTTCCCTCTTCGTCAGTTGAACCACTAGCATCAATCACGTGGATCAATACGTCGGCCTTTCTCAAGTCGTCCAAGAACTTATTTCCAAGTCCCCTTCCTTCATGCGCTCCCGGTATTAACCCAGCGACGTCAACCAGTTTCACTGGAATAAATCTGTAGTCTCCTAGGCAAATGGAGTTCTTGGGGTTGCATTTTACGTTCAACTCAGTATGTACGCACTTGTTCTTAACGTAAGCTATCCCAACGTTTGGTTCTATTGTAACGAAGGGCCTATTAGCTATTTCCACCTCAACTAACGTAGAGGCCTCAAAGAACGTGCTCTTCCCCACGTTAGTCTTTCCAACTAGTCCAACCGTAATCATCTTGTATTTACCAACTAAGAATGATACAACACACTTTTTAATTAGTTATCTACATGTAGCTTGAGAAATAATGGTTGCTTCAATGTATAGCTACATTTCCCAACTGTGGCAGTCTGACGAGTGGAAGAAAACCGTTGTCAGGAAGAGGATGATTGAGTGGAGAAGAGAAGGAAGCATAGTAAGGATAGAAAAGCCTACGAGGCTGGACAGGGCTAGGGAGATAGGATATAAGGCCAAGCAAGGATTTGTGGTAGTTAGGGTTAGGGTAAACAGGGGAGGTATGGACAAGCCAAGGCCTAATAGTGGTAGAAGGCCAAAAAGGATGGGCGTTTATGGTTACTCCCCGGCAAAGGGTTATCGTTGGATAGCCGAGGAAAAAGCTGCTAGGAAATTCCCGAACCTTGAAGTCTTAGGGAGTTATTACGTAGGTGAAGATGGACTCTACAAATACTACGAGGTTATCTTAGTAGATCCGAACCACCCAGTCATTAAAGCAGATAAAGATTTGAAGTGGTTACAAGACCCAGCCAACAGGAGGAGGGTGTTCAGGGGTCTCACATCTGCGGGCAAGAAGGCTAGAGGGCTATTGAAGTCCAGAGGTCTGAAAGGCACAATTGGCCACAAATTCAAGAAGAAGCAGAAGGAAAGGGAGCAAAAGAAGAGGCACGAAGCCGGCAAGTACTATAGGTTGCAGAACTATAAGATCCCAGGAAAGTGAAATGAAAATAGGATCTGTAATGTTTTTGATTTTTTCTTATCAGACAGAGAATAAAGAGAGGATAAAGGAGGCTTTGTGGAAGACGTTAGGTAACGTGATCTCTGAAGCTCAAGTTGAAGAGGTAGTGTTACAAGGGCATTACGGTGACGTAATAACTGAGATAAAGTACATGTTTAAGGGTAAAGCAGGCGAGCACGTGTTAAATGCCCTGATTTCTAAGCTTGATAAAAGTGACGTCATTTACCTCCTTAGTACTTTACAGGATAGGGTAGATGGTTCAAAAATCCACTTAAGGTTAGACAAGCAGGTTCTAGTTGCAATGAATAAGCTTGCAATAAAGGATGGCGATGATGTGGTAAAGGTTGTCATTAACACGGCTGGAAACGTGACAGGGATCAAGGAGGAACTAAAGAAAGTTGCTAGTGGAGACCTGCATTAAAAACCCAGCCCTTTTCCCTATCCTGAAGAAGATCGGCTATAGTGAGGGAATTCTAGAAGAAGTAAACTCCCAGAGCAGATGGAGAAGGGTTACCATCCCATTCAGTGATCCAGAAGGCTTTAGGAGGAGAGCTAGCTCTTTTGAGAAGAATGTCTTAGTTTTCGCCAAACCTTTAAATAGGCAGGCACTCAGATATGCTTTATCTCAAGAAAGGGTGATCGCAATAACTATCGACAACGACAACTGGATGCTATTGACCAGAAGAGCGTCGCTAAATATGATAAGACAGCAAGGGAAATTAGTTGAAGTATACATGTCAGCGTCATCTGGCATAATATTTAAGGTAATACCACTAGCGTATAAGTGGTTTAACGTTGTGTTTTCGTCTTGTGCTTCAGACATGACTCAGCTATGGCCTCCATTATCTAAAGTAAACTACTTAGTAATACATGGGGCGGACGAAGAGGAGGCAATAAGGTGGGTATATGATAATCCAAGTAAGTTACTACTCTATGCTAGCTCTTGACATAGTTATTATAGGGTGGCTTGCAGTACTTACGTATGTTACGCTAAGAAAGAATTACATCTTTGCGAAAAAAGTTAAGAACAAGAGAAATCTGAAGTCGAAGAGGTACATAATTTTCGAACTATTAGTCGACGAGAAGGACAGAGACAAAGTGGATCAAAACTCGATAAACGCTGCCGTTAAGGGTGCAGTTAAGGAGCTCCTTGGGAAAATGTGGCTTGAGATCTCAGATCCTAAGGTGATATTTTTCGATAAAAGGAGCTTAAAGGGGATAATTTCGACTAATAGGGCAGGTTACAAAGCAGTTATAGCGTCACTTCCTTTTGCGAAGGAGATAAATGGTGCAAAAGCTTTAATAGTTACAATAAGGACAACTGGTAGTTTTAAGAGAGCTAAAAAGATTATGAACATGTGATGAAGCCGCTCCAGACTGTAAGATGATGTACTCTGCGACGAGCTGATATATGTAACACTTTTATTAATTACTATAACTTATGTATTCTGGGATGTTAGTTGGCGTTCGGACCGGCAGCGATGGGATACGATAGGGCTATAACGATATTCTCACCGGATGGAGATCTCTACCAAGTTGATTACGCATTCCAGGCAGTAAAGAAAGGTTGGACAACCTTAGGCGTTAAGACCAAAAAGGCCGTCGTGATAGCTGGGGAGAAAAAGAGGTCTATGTTAGTGGACATCGATAGCGTGGAGAAGATTTTCCTAATAGACGATCACGTGGGATGCAGTTTCGCGGGGCTTGCTTCAGATGGAAGGATTTTAATAGACTACGCTAGGAACTCCTCTCTTCAGCACAGGCTTGTTTACGACGAGCCCATAAGCATAGACTACCTTACTAAGCTCGTTGCCGATGTTAAGCAAGCGTACACTCAACACGGAGGCGTTAGGCCCTTCGGAGTATCTTTAATAATAGGTGGCGTAGACAAGGGAGTTCCAAAGCTATTCATGACCGAACCAAGCGGGCAGTATATGCCCTATTTGGCAGTTGCCATCGGAGAGAACTATACTACTGCCACAGAATACCTACAGAAAAACTACAAGGACGATCTCGACGTAGAGGATACCATAGCTTTAGCAATCAACGCGTTGAGGAGCTCTAGGCAGGGCGGAGAGAAGATAGGGCCGAGTGAAGTAGAAATAGGTTACGCAGCAGCTGACACGGGCATCTTCAGAAAGCTGAGCCTAGAGGAGAGGGCACAGATACTCCAAAAACTAGGGTGATAAAATTAAATGCCCACAAAGGACGTTATAACGGTGAAGTACGAGTCGCATGGGGAACACTTTGAGATCTTAGTGAAGCCTAAGGAGGCTTTTTTGTTCAGATCTGGTAAGAACATTCCTATTTCTGACATAGTGGTTTCAGATACTATTTACAAGGACGTAAAGAAGGGTCAGAAAGCCTCACCTTCTGCTCTTAAAAAAGTGTTCGGCACTACCGATTTTGAAACAATAGTCAAGGACATCCTCTTGAAGGGAGAATTGCCTCTCACCTCAGATCAGAGAAAAGAGATGTTGGAAAACAAAAGAAAGCAGATAGTGGACTTCATACATAGGAATGCCGTGGATCCCAAGACCAACTTGCCAATACCCATTTCTAGGATAGAAATGGCAATGGAGCAGGCTAAAGTACAGATAGATCTAAACAAAGACGCGGAGGCTCAAGCACTACAAATTATTCACGAACTAGCGAGGATTATACCTATTAAAGTAGCGAGAGCTATCCTAGAGATAAAGGTTCCTCCAAAGTATAGCCCTAAGGTCAAGTCCGCTCTTTCTAATCTAGGCTCAGTTAAGAAGACCAACTGGTTAGCCGATGGAACCTTAACAGCGGAAATAGAGATACCAGCAGGGGCTCAAGAGGAGGTAATTGATAAGCTAAATTCAATAACCAAAGGTGAAGTAGAAGTTAGAGTAATCCAAGTGAAGTAGAGATGTCGTCGAACAATAAGATTTACTTTCCAAATAGGAGCGTAGTAGTTCCAGGAGACCTGGTGGCTGAAGGGAATTTTCAAGTCCCTTGGTCTCCGTACTACTATAAACAAGGTAACAAGTACTATTCTACAGTAATAGGGCTGTTTGAAGTAAAGGAACCAATCTTCGAAATAATACCACTTGAAGGGTCTTATTATTATCCCAAAATAGGCGACACGGTGATAGGATTAGTTGAGGACATAGAACTATACGGCTGGATACTCGACATAAAGTCCATGTATTCGGCCTACCTTCCCGCTTCTTCCCTACTGGGAAGGCCCGTGAACCTAGGAGAGGATCTAAGAAAGTTTATTGACGTGGGGGACTACGTTATCGCAAAAGTGGAAAACTTTGACAGGACAACCAACCCTGTCCTCAACGTTAAGGGCAAAGGACTAGGAAGAGTAGCTTATGGTACCGTAATAGACATCATGCCAGTAAAGGTCCCAAGAGTAATTGGGAAGAACAAGAGCATGTTAGAGGTCTTAACTTCTGAAACAGGATGCGAGATATTGGTTGCGCAAAATGGAAGAGTATGGGCGAACTGTCCATCTAAAGATAAGGAGAATATTTTAATCTTTGCAGTAAAGACAATTGAGGCGGAATCACACATTAGAGGTTTAACAGATAGAATAAAAAGTCTGATTAAAGAAAAAATTGGTGAGAGTAATGATTCAAATACAAAAGCCTAGATTAATCTTGGACGACGGAAGGAGATTGGACGGGAGAAAGCCAGACGAGCTAAGGCCGATGAAAATGGAGATAGGCGTCCTTAAAAACGCCGACGGGTCCTCGTTAGTTCAAGTGGGAAACACCAAGATAATTGCTGCAGTATATGGCCCTAGGGAGATGCATCCTAGGCATTTGGCAATGCCAAATAGGGCAGTGTTAAGAGTTAGATATCATATGACTCCCTTCTCCACTGATGAGAGAAAGAACCCAGCGCCGAGTAGAAGGGAAATAGAACTGTCAAAGGTAATCAGGGAGGCGTTAGAATCGATAATTCTAGTTGAGGAATTCCCAAGGTCCTCTATTGACATATTCATGGAGGTTATACAAGCAGACGCGGGGACCAGACTGGCGTCTTTGATGGCAGCGTCTTTGGCGGTAGTCGACGCTGGTATACCGGTTAGGGATCTCATAGCCGCAGTTGCAGTGGGTAAAGCTGATGGGGTGCTTGTCCTAGATTTAAACGAGCCAGAAGACATGTGGGGAGAGGCAGACATGCCGGTGGCGATGATGCCTGCGCTAGGCCAAATTAACCTCTTACAGCTTAACGGTAACATGACTCCAGAAGAATTTAAGCAAGGCCTTGAGCTTGCAATGAAGGGGATAAACATAATATATAACATGGAGAAGGAGGTCTTGAAGAGTAAGTACGCAGAATACAAGGAGGAGAGCTAAATATGTCTATGACTCCTTCTAACGAAAACATAGTACCACTAATAAAGAAAGAGAGCATATTACACATGTTAGAGAGGGGTTTAAGGGAAGACGGCAGAAAGCTCAACGACTATAGACCGCTAAGTATAACCTTAGATTACGCAAAGAAAGCTGACGGGTCAGCTTTGGTAAAGCTAGGAGACACGGCAGTATTAGCTGGAGTTAAGGTAGAGGAGGAAGAGCCATTTGAGGACACCCCAGCTCAAGGGAACTTGGTTGTTAATGTTGAGTTACTTCCGTTGGCATACGAGACATTTGAACCAGGGCCACCAGACGAAAATGCGATAGAACTATCGAGAGTTGTGGATAGGAGTTTGAGGGACTCTAAGTCGATAGATCTAGGCAAGCTGGTTATTGAGCCGGGCAAAAGGGTCTGGACTGTGTGGGTAGACATATACGTCCTCGATTATGGCGGTAACGTCCTCGACGCTTCCACGTTAGCGGCAGTAGCAGCTTTGTACAGTGCTAAACTCCCTAAGGTTGTTAACGAGAACGGAGAAATTAAGGTCGTGAAGGAAGAGAAGGGGGATAGACTGCCCATTCTTTTCCCAGTTGTCACAGTGACCGCAGCTAAGATAGGCAAATACATTGTAATAGACCCAGACCTGGAAGAAGAGGCTATAGCTGATGCTAAGCTCTCGATATCCTACACGCCAGAGGGCAGGATAGTCGGAATGCAGAAGTCTGGAGCAGGTAGTTTTAGCGTTCAAGAGGTGCTATACATCGAAAATACCGCAAGGGCCGCTGGGCTTAAGCTCCTAGAAGATTTTAAAAAGCAGCTAAATATACAATAAGGTGATCAAGATGGCGAGGTATAAGGTAGTCGGGATAGCGGGTAGATTTGGCGCCAGATACGGATCCACCCTAAGGAAGAAGTGGAAGGAAGTTATGGAGAAGAGGTACGCTGATTATCAGTGCCCCGTTTGTAAAACTACTGGAAAAGTAATTAGAGTGGCTTCCGGCATTTGGTACTGTGAAAAGTGCGGGAGCAAATGGGCTGGGCTTGCTTACACGCCGTATTGAAATCATACTTACGTCTTCTAGAGACGCATCAGCAAGGACAAGGAGTTTTTTAAATGAGCTGGAGATAATCATACCTAATTCCTTAAAGATAAACAGGGGGAGAAGAAGCCTTGACGAAGTTTTTTCCTTGGCGTATAGGCTAGGTGCTAGCTCTGTATTGTTAGTGTTGACAGATAAGGGAAACCCTTCGAAACTCGAATTGTATTCCATAAGCCATAACATAGTTAATTTAGAGTATAAGCTAAAAATTGAAAGTTTGTCACTAATATCAGACGTTAAGCTAAAAAAGGCGCCAAGATTACCTTGTATAGACAAGTTCGAGTGCACAGAATTGACCGGCTTCCTTTCTAGTCTAAATTTGTTGAGGTTCTCAAAGTGCAGATCGTTTATGGACTTACTAAAACAAGGCAGTTCTTGTGAGATAATATTTAAAGATCTAAAAGGGGAGAAACTAAATCCAAAAATGAGGCTCTCAATATGCTCCACGTAGAAATAGAGCTTTCTGGGCTTGATGACAAGACGAAGTCAATTATTTTCAACACTGTAAAGGTGGAGGAGATGGACAGGAAATACGTGAGGATTGAAGAAGATCCGTTCAAAATAACTATAAATGCAGAAAGGCTAAGCAGAGGGAGAGCTATAATGAACTCTTATATATTCTGGTTATATACCATTTTGCGAATAGTAGAAGAGGTGAAATAGTTTTGGCAGAAAGGTTACCCCCAGAAGTGCAAACCCAGCTAGTAAAGCTCCAACAGTTACAGAGCCAGTTGGAGAGGCTAAGTTACGAGAAAAGCGTCATAGACTCGGAGTTAAGGGAAATAAACAAGGTTTTGGAGGAGCTGTCTTCCCTTCCTGCAGATACTTCCGTGTATAAGGTCGTCGGTAACTTGCTAGTAAAGAAGGACAAAAGTAGCGTAGAGAAGGAGCTAAACGATAGGAAGGAGATATTGGAGCTCAGATCTAGGACTTATCAGAAACAGGAAGACATACTGAAAAAACAATTTGAAGATCTTCAAAAGAAGGTAAATGACTTACTGCAGAAGTACTATCCACAAGGTCCCTCAAGTAGTCCTCCAAAAGCTTAAAGCGGATTTAAGGCTAGTAAATACTGAATGCTGAGAATTTACGTTGACGATAGAGAGCTTAACAGCGGAATTCCAGAAATTCTAAGGGAATTAGGCATCGCGGTTATCATTAAGCAACTGAGCGTTGGAGACTACGTGATAAGTGAAGACACTGCAGTGGAAAGGAAGACTGTAAGCGATCTCGTGAACTCTGTTTTTGATAAGAGATTTTTTGACCAACTTGAGAGACTCTCTTCAACTTACGCTAACCCTTTCTTGGTCATAGAGGGAGACGTTACGAGAATTAGGGAAATAACAGACAGATGGAAAGCCGTAAATTCTGCACTTGTGTCGGCTACTCTCTCGTTTAACGTAAAAGTTCTGTATTCAATTGATAAACGGGAAACAGCAGAGATACTAAAGAAAATATCAGAGAAAGTGAGTTCAGAGTCCAAGAAGAGGGGAATAACCTTACACGACAAGCCTAAGTTCGAGAACATTAAGCAGGAGCAGGAGTACTTGGTAGAAGCTTTCCCACAAATAGGAGAAATTCTAGCTAAGAAGTTGCTCGAGTACTTTGGAACAGTGAGGAGTATATGTAATGCCTCGATTTCGGAACTAGAAAAGGCAATAGGGAGCAGGAGGAAGGCAGAGGAGATTTTCAAGATAATCAATACCCCTTACAATACTCCTTCCGCAAACAGTGATAGCAAAAGATCCCTTTTAGACTATTTCAAATAATGCGTAAATTAAGAGTCACATTTTAATAGTACTTAAGTAGAGTAGTAGTTAAGTCACGTTTGGTGAGATAGTTGCCTAGATTCAAGACTACAGAAGAGGTACTCAATTTAATGAAAAACAGAGAAAGGGTTAGGAACATAGGAATAATAGCCCACGTAGACCACGGCAAGACTACCACCAGTGACCAATTGCTGGCGGCTTCCGGGATAATATCACCTAAGGTAGCGGGCGAGGCCTTAGCGCTGGACTACCTCTCAGTGGAGCAACAGAGAGGTATAACGGTTAAAGCAGCCAACGTCAGCTTGTACCATGAGTTTGAGAACAAGGGTTACGTAATCAACTTAATCGATACGCCAGGTCACGTGGACTTCAGTGGAAGGGTTACGAGGAGCTTAAGGGCATTGGACGGCTCAATAGTGGTAGTAGACGCAGTTGAGGGAGTAATGACTCAAACCGAGACCGTACTAAGGCAGAGCCTTGAGGAGAGGGTAAGGCCAATACTATTCGTTAACAAGGTGGACAGGCTAGTGAAGGAGCTCAAGCTTGGGCCCCAAGAGATGATGCAGAAGCTCCTCGATATAATTAAAGAAGTGAACAACCTAATAGACATGTACGCAGAGCCGGAGTTTAAGGAGAAGTGGATGATAAATCCCACTGCTGGAAACGTGGTCTTTGGATCGGCTAAGGACAAGTGGGGCTTTAGCATACCTATCGCCCAGAAGAAAGGAGTTAACATGAAGAACGTAATCGACGCATATAGCACCACTGACAAGTCGAAGATCGAAGAGTTAGCTAATACTGTTCCCATCCACGAGGCTTTGCTGGAGACAGTCATAAAGTTCGTGCCTAACCCGATTGAGGCACAGAAGTACAGGATACCCAAGATCTGGAAGGGTGACATGGACAACGAGTTAGTAAAGTCTATGTTGAACGCAGATCCAAACGGGCCAGTAGTAATGATGATAACCGACATGAAAGTAGACCCCCACGCTGGTTTAGTAGCTACTGGGAGGGTATTCTCTGGGACGTTAAGGCCTGGCGCAGAAGTATGGTTAGTAAACGCTAAGACCTCCCAGAAGATCCTCCAAGTGAGCTTGTACATGGGGCAGTTCAGGGAGCTAGCTAACGAAATACCTGCAGGTAATATTGCAGCAGTCTTAGGTCTTGATAAAGCCAGGGCTGGCGAGACCTTAATTGACCCACGCTTCAAGGATCTCCAGGGGAGCTTTGAGTCGTTACATTACGTGTCTGAGCCTGTAGTAACGGTGGCTGTGGAACCCAAGAATCCAAAGGACCTTACTAGGATGATAGACTCCTTGAGGAAGCTTAGCATAGAGGATCCCAACTTACACATAAAGATCAACGAAGAGACTGGAGAATACTTGATATCGGGTATGGGATTCCTTCACGTGGAAGTCTCCTTACAGCTGCTCAAGGATTATTACGGAGTTGAGGTAATCACTAGTCCGCCAATAGTAGTATATAGGGAGAGTATAAGGGCAAAGAGTCAAGTGTTTGAGGGTAAATCTCCTAACAAGCACAACAAGTTCTACATAAGTGTAGAGCCCCTAAACAACGAGACCATTGAGCTGATTGCAAGCGGTACAATTAAGGAGGATATGGATGCGAAAGAGATGGCAAAGATGCTGAGGGATAAGGCTGAATGGGATTATGAGGAAGCTAAGAGGATAGTCGCAATAGATGAGAACGTTAACGTGTTCGTCGATATGACTAGCGGAATACAGCACTTAAGGGAAATTATGGACACGCTACTTCAAGGCTTCAGGCTGGCCATGAGGGAGGGACCTCTAGCCCACGAGCCTGTAAGGGGACTAAAGATAGTCCTACACGACGCCGTTATTCACGAGGATCCAGCTCACAGAGGTCCAGCTCAGATCTTCCCAGCCGTTAGGAACGCTATATTTGCCGGCTTCCTCACAGCGAGGCCAACGCTCTTGGAACCTATTCAGAAGCTAGACATAAGAGTGCCGATGGATCTAATAGGAAACGTCACAGCGGTTCTAACTAGGAAGAGGGGTAAGGTACTTAATATGTCACAAGTGGGTAATGCAGCAAGGATATTAGCCGAGATACCCGTGTCTGAATCCTACGAATTGGCCAGCGAGCTAAGAGGAGCCACAGGAGGTAAAGCGTTCTGGGGAACAGAGTTCAGCAGATGGGCACCTGTTCCTGACAGCATACTAGTTGACGTTATTATGAAGATAAGAGAAAGGAAAGGATTGCCAAAGGAGTTACCAAAGCCAGAAGACTTCCTCTCGTGAATGTTATGGAGGAATTTAGTGAGTTTAGAAATATAAGGGCTATACTTTTTGATTTTGATAATACTCTTGTAAATTTTGAGCCAAATTCACTTAAAGCACTCCAGGAAGTCGCCAGGGAAATACACGACTACATAGTAGATAATGGTTTCTCAGTTTCCATTACACATGAAGAAATCTACAATACGTTGCTGTCTATTTCGTCTAAGTTTGATTCCGAGGGAGTATATGACAGAACCGTGTGGTTTAACACTCTCCTTGAGAAGATACACGTTAGTGCTAGTAAGGACCAAGTCCTAGAGTGGGTGTCGCTTTACTGGTCAATTGCCAGTATGGCAAGGCCGTTTGAGGAGGTACAAGACACGTTAGAATTCCTAAAGAAAAAGGGGTATAAGCTAGGGATAGTTACTAACAGCGATGGTGAAGGTGGGAACAAGCAAAAGAGGATGGAAAGATACGAGTTCATAAAGTTGTTTGACGTTGTTGTTATTGGAGGGGAAAACAACATAAAACCTAAGCCAAGTGTTCAGCCCCTTGTTTACGCCTGCGAAAGACTTGGATTCCAGCCTTCTCAATGCGCAATGGTGGGGGATGACCCCGTAAAGGACTGCCTTGCAGCAAAGAAAGCGGGAATGATGGCGATTTTAGTAGATCGTCAAGGTAAAGTAAAGTTTGCCGAACTCTACGCCGATTTTGTCATAGACGACATGGAGGAGTTACAGGAAGTCTTTTAAGATCTGATCTATGATATAATTATATATTTTTATGTATTCCTCTACCTTTGATGAGATATATTGTTCGTAAAAGTTGGATTGGACTATTTCCTCTGCAGGCGAACCCTCTATGTACACTTTTGGATTGGATCTCAAAAGGTTTATCGCAAAGAAGTGCGGGAAAGGCCTTACGATAGCGTAGGTATCACTTGAGCCCATAACACCCCCATACAATTTGAAAAGCCTTGTCCCAAGCTGCTTCAAGATACTATTGTTTAGTAAGTTAACACTGCGGGACCTCAACGCCAAGGGTAACGAGTGCGTGGCTTCAAGTAGGTCTTGTGAGATCTCATTAACGCTTACCTCAATCTTTTCGTCTAGCATTCTCCTCAATGTAGCGACTACGTTCAGGAATCCTTCCTCTTCTTCTTGTGTGACCAGGTCGAAATCGCTGTGGTAATTCTCGTTAACTCCTTCAACTGTGATAGTAGGTACTCCTTTCTTAAAGAAACTGTAACCATCGCTGTATATTTCAACTTCCCCCTTTGCCTCAGCGAAGAACTTCCTAGATAGGCCAACTACGCCAGGGGAAGCCTTTACTACTAAGCTTGAAGGCACGACGTTGTCTAGGTTAATATTGAGTACGGCGTTTTCTACTTCCTTTATTTCCTCTACGAAACGCCTAGAACCGTAGCTCCAAGAAAAGGAAGAGAAGTTAGGGGACCCGCTTTCCTCCGCCGTAAAGCTAATAAGGTGTATCTCATATTTTTCGCTCTTGATTTCCTCCATCATTGCTATAGACGCTAAATTGTCGTGCTCCCCGGCTAACCAGTGGTCGTGATGAGAGGTAACGTATATCTTCTCCTCGCCTCTAGAGTTCCTTATGGCCTCAAGGACGTACCCTGTAGACCTCCGCACTGTGGGGAAGTTCTTCACAGATAAACTCTCTTTTATGTAGGCAGAATCTGTCCTCCTGACGTAAAAGGCTGGAATTGGAGGAGGTGTGGAGGACGAGAGATTAAGTAGGGGAGAACTCTTTACAACAAATTTCCTTAATTTGTCATCTAAGGTAAAGACTACGAATTGACAACCAGAACTAACAGCCTCTAGGTAGTATTTGTTCACTTCGTAAAGGTTCTTTAGCTCTATTAACGCGCCCGAGTTCTTACATTCCTTTACGTTCCTGGAAATTCTACCGGAGAAATCTATAGGGGGAGAGTAAGGAAATGCAACAGCTTCTATTTCCTTCTCCCCCTCGATGAACGTCTTCGACTCGTAATGCAACACTTCTATGGGATAAACCTTCCTTTCATCAACACCAGTTAAGATGTCCTCTATCTTAGAGACAAGTCTTCTCTCTTTAGGATCTCCGGCTACTACTTCGCCAAGCCTAGAAAGATCTTTTACTCTTTCGTATATCATGCACCTAATATGGCTCAGGAAATTAATGATATTTTCCCCGGAGAAGGGGTGTTTGAAGTAATTTTAGGTACTAATGGCGTTAAGCCCAACCTTTCTCCCATAGGAGTTATAAAAAAAGGGGAAGAGCTCACGTCTAAGATATACAGGGAAACTTTAACCTATTCTAACATCATGAAATTAGCCTTGTGTACTATCCACGTCACTGACGATCCTAGAGTCTTTTACTCAGCCCTTATGAAGAACTTAGAATTCGCGATACTCGAAGGATTGCCTGCGCTCAGCTCTGGGGTTTACAGCATCATAAGGGCTAAGTGTGAGTACACTGAAGGGAACAACCCTGCTACCTTTAGGCTAATCCCGATAAACGTCCAGGAATTAGGCAAGCGGAAAAAGGCTTTCAGTAGAGGGCATTCCCTTTTCATAGACGCCATGGTCCACTTTACAAGACTGGAGATCTTACCTAAAGAGGAGGTTAAAGAGCTATTAGAGGTGCTTAGCTACGAGCTAAAGACGTGTAAGAGAATATCTCCGGACATACGAGATTTGGTGGAGGACCTAGAGAAGAGGATAGTATCTAAAGGTTTTAAGCTGGCGTGATGGTATTCTCTCCATGGGTTTCCTAATAGCCTTAATACCGGGTGACGGAGTGGGGCCTGAACTTGTTAATGCCAGCAAGAAGATAATCGGAAAACTCGTGGAGACTTATAAACTCGATATCAACGTAACAGAGGTAGAGGCTGGAGATTCAGCCCTAGCTAAATACGGGTCAGCTCTCCCCCAGCAAACGTTGAACGTGATAGATAAGGCTGACGCGATATTAAAGGGACCAGTAGGAGAGAGCGCCATGGATGTGGTTGTCAAATTGAGGCAGATGTACGACATGTATGCAAACATTAGGCCCGCAAAGTCCCTGCCAAACGTGCAGTCAAAGTTCCAAGATGTCGATATCCTTATAGTCAGGGAGAACACTGAGGACCTTTACAAGGGCTTTGAGTACATGGCCAGCGATGACGTAGCCATAGGAATGAAGGTAATAACTAGGAAGGCTTCAGAGAGGATAGCACGGGTAGGTCTAGAATACGCCAGGAAAAGGAATAGGAAGGTTACTTGTGTTCACAAGGCTAACGTAATGAGGGTTACAGATGGACTATTTGCTAAGGTGTGCAGGGAAGTGATAAAGGGTAAGGACGTCGAATATAGCGAAATGTACGTAGATGCAGCTGCTGCAAACCTAGTCAGGAACCCCAACATGTTTGACGTCATAGTTACAACCAACGTCTATGGAGATATACTAAGCGACGAGGCAGCCCAAATAGCTGGAAGTCTAGGTCTAGCGCCTTCAGCTAACATAGGAGACAAGAAGGCCTTGTTCGAACCAGTTCACGGCGCAGCCTTCGATATTGCGGGCAAAGACATTGCTAATCCCACGGCCTTTCTGCTTTCTTTGGCAATGCTCCTAGAGTACCTATATGATAGATCGAAAGAGAAGAAGTATTTAGATGCCTCAAGGTCTCTCACTGAGTCAATACTCTCAGTTTACAAGGAGGGAACCCACCTAACTCCAGACATAGGGGGAACGGAGAAGCTAAGCGGAATGGCAGACGTAATATACCGAAGAATAACGTAATTAACGCCCCGTAGTAACGTTTTTTAATCGTAGCTAAAATACTAACGAGGTGGACTACATTATCCGTCGTAAAGCCTCTTGGTAATAAATTCGACTTAAAAGCCATAGAAAGCGAGATAATCGAGTTTTGGGACAAAGAAAAGGTCTACGAAAAGTTAAAGGAGGAAGTGTCTAAGAGGTCTAAGAAATTCCTATTCATAGACGGTCCGCCCTATCCATCAGCACCAGTACCGCACATAGGGACAATATGGAATAAAGTGATAAAGGACTGCATACTGCGTTTTGAACGTCTTAACGGTTACAAGGTCTATGATCAACCAGGCTACGATACTCATGGGCTTCCCATAGAGGTTGCAGTGGAAAAACAGCTTGGGATAACCAAAAAACAGGAAATAATAGACAAGATAGGAGTAGGCAAGTTTGTCTCGTTATGTAAAGAATTTGCCCTCAAGAACGCGTCTTCAATGACTCAGAATTTCATTAACATAGGAGTCTTCATGGACTGGAAGAACCCGTATTACACCCTTGACAACAAGTACATAAGTAACTCGTGGGCCCTCATAAAGAAGGCACATGAAAAGGGGTTGCTTGAAAAAGACGTGGAGGTTCTTCATTGGTGCCCAAGGTGTGAAACTACCCTGTCAGACTACGAGGTCTCGGAGTACAGGGAGCTTGAAGACCCGTCAATTTACGTGAAATTCAAGGTAAAGAACGAGCCTAATAAGTACCTAGTGATTTGGACTACCACCCCTTGGACCCTTCCATCTAACGTTTTTGTCATGATCAACAAGGACTACGACTACGCTGACGTGCAGGTAGGAAACGAGGTATACGTTATAGCAGAGAAAAGGGTAAAGGACGTAATGAAGGAGTCCGGAATAAAGGAATACAAGGTATTGAGGGTGTATAAGGGCTCCGAGCTCTTAGGTGTTCAATACGAGCATCCGCTAAAGGACTTAGTTAAAGCCCAGGCTAGTTTGGACAGCTACCACGTAGTCGTTGACGCAGGAGAGGTCGTGACGTTAGAGGAGGGAACGGGACTGGTTCACTCCGCTCCAGGCCACGGTGACGTTGACTTTGAAATAGGGAAGAAATTGGGTATGCCAGTGGTAATGTTAGTGGATGACAGGGGGAACTTCACAGAGGACGCAGGAAAATACAAGGGCAAATACGTCAGAGATGCCTCAGCCGAAATAGTCGAGGATCTCAAAAACAGGAAAGCTCTCTTGCATGCTAGCAAGATCGTTCATAGATATCCCGTGTGCTGGAGGTGTAAGAGCCCCCTGATACTTAGGGCAATTCAACAGTGGTTCATTAGGGTTACTAAGCTGAAGACAGATTTGCTGAAGGAGATAGAGAGGGTCAATTGGGTTCCAGAGTGGGGGAAGACCAGGATAGGGAACATGGTAAAGGAGTTAAGGGACTGGGTAATAAGCAGGCAGAGGTTCTGGGGTAACCCACTGCCCATCTGGGTCTGCAGTAAGGGCCACGTCACGGTAGTGGGAAGCGTGGACGAACTTAGGAAGATAGCTTTGAATGAAGTCCCAGAAGACCTCCATAAACCTTGGATAGACGAGGTTAAAGTGAGGTGCGGCCAATGTGGAGAAGAGGCTATAAGGGTACCGGACGTAGCTGATGTCTGGTTCGACAGCGGAGTTGCCTTCTTTGCTAGCCTAGGAGATGACTGGGAGAAGAAATGGGCAGAGTTATCTCCAGTAGATTTAGTCCTTGAGGGTCACGATCAGCTCAGGGGTTGGTTCTTTAGCTTGTTAAGGGCTGGCGTCATCTTAACTGGAAAGGCGCCGTATGAGTCAGTGCTGGTTCACGGCTTTATGCTGGACGAGCAAGGAAGGGAGATGCATAAAAGCTTAGGAAACTACGTTGAGCCCTCTGTTGTAATAGAGAAATATGGAAGGGATGTGCTGAGGCTCTGGCTTCTTAGGAATACCACGTGGGAGGACGCTAAGTTCTCCTGGAAGTCGCTGGAACTGACCAAACGTGACCTACAGATCGCTTGGAACGTCTACGTTTTCGCTAGCATGTACATGAGCTTGGACAACTTTGACCCACAGAAGTACTCCTTTAGCGACGTTAGGAACGCCCTTAAGTCAGAGGACTTGTGGATACTCTCTAGGTTTAACAGGCTCTTAAGGGACGTTAAGGAATCGATGAAGAACTACAAGGTACACGAGCTTGCAAATAGGGTTATGCAATTCATAGTGGAGGACGTCAGTAGGTTCTACCTTAGGTTAGTAAGGAGCAGGGCTTGGGTAGAGGGTGACGACCCAAGCAAGATCGCCATGTATTACGTGCTCTATTACGTGCTCAAAAACTGGGCTATTCTAGCTTCTCCTGTCATTCCTTACACTGCTGAGAAGATATACAGGAGTTTTGTGGTAGGAGGAAAGCTCTCGGTGTCAACGGAGTTATTGCCAGAAGTGGATCCGACTCTCATAAACGACGAGCTGGAGAAGGCTTTTGATTTAGTCAGGGAAATAAGCGAAGCTGGGTTAAACGCTAGGGCTAAGGCTGGGGTAAAGTTGAGGTGGCCTCTAAAACACGCCTACGTTTTCCTCAAGTCAAGAGATGATATCAATACCTTAAGCAAAGTTAAGGAAGTACTAAGGACTACTCTAAACGTAAAGAACGTGGAGGTAATGGAGATCGATTCGTTGCACAAGTTCAGTAGAGTAGTTGCTGAACCCAACTCTGGGGCCATAGGGAAGGAGTTCAAACAACTGACACCTAAGATAGTATCTTACATTAATGAAAACAGAGAAGTTGTAGCTGAGGACGTCCTGGAGAAAGGATCTCATAGGGCGATAGTAGACGGGATTGAGACTGAGCTCAAGATAAGTCACGTCAATATAAAGGAAGAGACGGCAGAGGGGTATGCCATAGCTAGGTTCGACAGTGGAGCCATAGCAATAAGCAAGGAGCTAAGCAAGGAAGAGGAAGAGGAAGGGTTAGTAAGGGACATAATAAGGAGGATACAGTTCATGAGGAAACAGCTTAACTTGAACGTAGTAGACAACATAGTGGTCTCAATTGTACCTCCTGAGGATAAAAAGGCGATAATAGAGAAGTGGAAGGATTACATAAAATCCGAGACTAGGGCTGTCGAGATAGTTATGGATAGTGCAGAAGGAGATTTGGTTAACGAGTGGGAGATAGAAGAGGACAAATACGTAATAGGAATTAAGAAAACGTAGCCATGTTTGAGTTTCCGAGAAGGAAAGATCTCAACGTTGTACTTTTTTCCTCTACGCTGGGCATAGAGTCGTCGCTTGAAGAGATTACTCTCAAGCTATCTGAGATATTTAGGTATCTTCTTCTGGCCAGGGTATCGAACCTTCTCGTAGTGGATGATTCAAACGGGCTCTATAAGCTCATCAAGGAGATCCATAGGTACGCGTTAACTCCACCGTACCTAAAGAGGAAGATTCCGAAGAAAAGGGCATTAAGCAAAGTGGGATTACTGGCTCCAATGAACGTGTACTATCACGTAGTTCACAGATTTCCAGTAGAGGGAGAGGTGAGAATAGGCAAGAACGGTGATTTTGGCCTAAAGGAGCGTTTAGGAAAGGAGTTTGATACAGTATTGATAACTGATTCTACGAAAATGAAATACGTACCTTATCAACGCGTTTATTACGACGGATTTCAGCTAAGGAAGATAAAGCTCCCAGAAGTGGAAAAGATGAGCAACGTTATAGTAGGTAGCAGGAGCGGAAAGGATCCATTTCTGTACAGCGAAGAGATCAGAAAGCTTTACGAGACAGGTGGTCTAACGCTGATTCTAGGGCCACCTAAGGGAGAGCTGATCCGTAACTTGGGAGAAAAGTATATCTCAAGGTCTTATAACTTTGTTCCTAGGCAAGGAGTATCGGATGTAAGAGTGGAGGAAGCATTAGCGTTTTCCTTAGCAGTTCTGAACTCTATTCTCAAATAGTTACATTTATAACCACTGGTAATCATGAGTTAGAGAGATTAGGGGATAGACGTTGGGACATCGTAAGCTTTCATCGCCTAGAAGAGGATCTTCGGGTTTAAGACCTAGAAAGAGGTCTAGTGAGCTCTTACCTACTCCTAGGTCTTGGCCCGAAGTGAAAACTAAATCGCCCACTCTTTTGGGTTTCATAGGCTACAAAGCGGGAATGACTCACGCTTTTATAATCGACAACATCAAGGGATCTGAGAACTTTGGAAAAGAGGTGTTCACTCCCGTAACCGTAATAGAGACCCCACCTATAGTGCCCATTGCAATAAGGGCCTATGCATTAGACTCCAAGGGAGAGCCCTCCACTTTGACTGAATACTGGGTAGCCCCTCCAGCAGACGTAAAGTTGGAGAGAAGGATAAAGTCCCTGAAGATTAACCCTGAGAAGCAGGGTCAATTCCTAGACAAGATAAAGAGCAACGCAAACAACATTCTCTATCTAAGAGTCATAGCAGCAACCCAGCCAAAGTTGATCCCGTCCCTAGGTAAGAAAACTCCGGACATCGCTGAAATACAGATAGGAGGGGGAGATGTAAATGCCCAGCTAGATTATGCTTTAAATCTCTTGGGCAAGCCTTTAGCAGTTAACTCGGTTTTCAAAGAAGGTCAGCTTATAGACATAATAGGAGTAACAAAGGGAAAGGGATTCCAAGGCGTAATCAAGAGGTATAGCGTTCAAGAGTTACCTAAATGGCACAAGCACAGGAAGGGCAGTAGGAAGGTTGGAACAAAAGGTCCCTCTTTGGGCACCCCAAGCTACGTCCCTCAACCAGGACAGATGGGCTATCATCGCAGGACTGAGTACAACAAGCTTATCCTAAAGATTGGGACAAACCCAGACGAGATCAACCCCAAGGGAGGGTTTGTGAGGTACGGCCTAGTGAGGAACGCTTATCTTTTGATTCAAGGCTCTACTATCGGCGTAAGGAAGAGACCCCTATTCTTGCGTTATCCAATAAGGCCTTACACGTTAAACCCAATTACTCAAGCTATCACGTATATAGACCTAAATAGCAAGCAAGGGTGAAAAGGTTATGTACTACGAGGTTCAGTTAAAAAAGACGAACGTTCTTGATCTCAACGGGAACAAGATAAAGGAAATCGAGCTTCCAGTGATTTTTAGCTACCCTGTAAGAAAGGACTTGATAAGGAGGGCATTTCACGCGGAGTTCACAGCATCTCTTCAGCCAAAAGGAAGGGATCCAATGGCAGGTAAAAGGACGACTGCCTACAGCTTCGGAATTAATCTAGGACTAGCGAGGGTTCCGAGGATTAGGACATCAGGGGAAGCAGCTCTTGCCCCTAATACTGTAGGTGGCAGGGCAACTTTTCCACCAACTACTATGGAGAAGATAGTAGAGAGAATAAACGAGAAGGAGAAGAAGCTAGCCGTAATAAGCGCCCTTTCAGCTACCGCAGATAAGTATTTTGTCGCACTCAGGGGTCATAGGGCTACATTCGATGTTTTACCAATTGTTGTCTCTGACGATTTTGCTAACTTAGGTAAGGCGAAAGACGTTCTTGAAGCTCTCGAGAGGCTGAAGGTATCAGAGGAGTTGGAAAGGGTAAGGAACGGCATAAGGATAAGGGCAGGAAAGGGCAAGATGAGGGGTAGGAAGTATAAGGTTCCCGTAGGACCTCTAATAGTGGCCCACGACGTTAAGAAATTATTGCCTGCGGCCAGGAACATTCCTGGAGTTGACGTAATTGACCCTATGTTAGTAAGCGTAATTCACCTTGCGCCAGGAGGACATCCAGGAAGGTTAACTGTATTCACTGAAAGTTCCATAGGTGTCCTCAACAAGAGATTAGGTGGTGTGTTATGACGGTAATAATTCAACCTCTAGCTACCGAAAAAAGCACGAGGCTAATTGACTCGACTAACACGATAGTCCTAATAGTGGACAAAAAAGCGACAAAGCCTCAAATTAAGTCGGAAGTTGAAAAGACGTTTGGGGTAAAAGTGGAAAAGGTAAACGTTGTAATTACACCTACCGGTGAGAAGAAGGCATATGTAAAGTTAAAGCCGGAGTTCAAGGCCACTGATGTGGCCCATAAACTAGGCATATTATGAAGGTGATTTGAGATGGGCAAAAAGTTAATGCAGCAGAGAGCAGGAAGGGGAAATATAAACTTTAGAAACCCTGGATGGTTAAGGATCGGTAAGGTAAGGTATCCAAGTAACTTAACTTCCCATCACATAGGGAAAGTTTTGGACATACTCCACAACCCTGGTATGTTGGCTCCAGTGGCTAAGATAAAGATGGACGACGGAACTACTTTCTATACTCAAGCAGTACAAGGCCTAGCAATAAATCAGAAAATAGAAATTGGTGCAGGCTCTCCACCGGTTATGGGTAACATAGTGGAAGTAGGTTCACTAACGGAGGGTACAATTATTTCCAACGTCGAGAAATATAGAGGAGATGGAGGGCGCTATGCCAGGTCTGCTGGTAGTTATGCAATAGTTATAGGAAAAAGTGGAGATAAAGTCCTAATAAGACTCCCGTCAGGTAAAATAGAGGAGGTCATGCCTAACGCTCTAGCAACTATAGGGACAGTTGCAGGAGGAGGAGTTACGGATAAACCGTTGCTCAAGGCTGGAAACAACTACTGGAAATACAAAGTTAAGGCAAAGAAGTGGCCCGTGGTTAGAGGAGTTGCGATGAACGTCGTTGATCATCCACATGGTGGAGGACTTCACCAGAGCGTAAGCAGGTCCAGTACAGTGTCTAGGAACGCGCCTCCTGGTAGAAAAGTAGGTCACATAGCTGCTAGAAGGACCGGGAGAAGGGAGAGGAAGTGAAATTTATAAGGCAATTGGGGGATTGAGATTTAATGTCAGTTGAGATTCCTCCGGAATGGAAGAAGTTCATGTACAGGGGAAAGACTCTAGAGGAGCTTATGCAGATGCCGATGGACGAATTTGTTAAGCTATTACCCTCTAGGCAGAGGAGGTCTTTGACCAGAGGGTTTACTAATGCACAACGTAGATTACTGGAGAAGATAAGGAAAATGAGGAGGCAGGGTCTATTTGATAAGACTATAAAGACCCATGTGAGGGACATGGTGATACTGCCAGAGATGGTTGGGTTCAAGTTTGGCGTTTACAACGGTAAGGAATTCGTAGAAGTCCAAATAGTTCCAGAGATGATAGGACATTATCTGGGCGAGATATCTGTAACTACAAAGAAGGTAGAGCATGGTGAGCCTGGGCTCAAGGCCACTAGGTCGAGCCTCTTCCTGGCCATGAAGGGATGAGCTATGGGATCTTGGAGATATCCTTTACTCAAGATTGACGATACCAAACTTGGTAAAGCTGTGAGCAGGAACGTTCACGCGTCTATAAAGGATTTGTACAACGTCTGCAGGGCAGTAAGGGGCAAGAACCTACAAGAGGCGAAGAAGTTCCTAGAGAACGTCATAAACATGAAGGAACCAGTTCCTTTCTGGAGGTACCAGTCAGGAGCCTCTCATAAGCCTAGTCTTGAGACCAAGTGGAAGATCAAAAGCGGAAGGTATCCAGTGAAGGCAGCCAAGATTGTTCTTAAGGCACTTGAGAACGCTGAAGCCAATGCAGTAGCCAAAGGGTTAGATCCGGACAACCTTAAAGTAATTCACATTGCCGCACATAAGGGCATAACGCTAAAGAGGTTCATACCTAGGGCGTTCGGAAGGGCCACCGCTAAGTACAAGAGAACTTCAAACATCGAAGTGATAGTGGGTGAGGTCTGAAGAGTCATGGTGAACGTAAAGAAGTATTTCCTTCAAAAGTCTATGATAAGAGTGATGGTAGACGAATACCTAGCAAAGCAGTTCTACAACGCAGAGTATGCGGGAACTGATATTATAAAGACCCCGATAGGAACTAGAGTCATAATATACGCTGGAAGGCCAGCTATGATAATAGGCAAGGGAGGAAGGACCATAAAGCAGTTAGCACTTGTTTTGGAGAAGTACTTTAACCTAGAAAATCCGCAGATAACTGTAACTAATGTTGAAAACCCTGAGCTTAACGCGAGAGTGATGGCATTTAGGTTAGCCGTTGCTTTAGAGAAAGGTTACCATTTCAGGAGGGCAGCATTTATCACGATAAGGAGAATTATGAATGCTGGCGCTTTAGGAGCTGAAGTAATAGTTAGCGGTAAGATAACTTCTGAAAGGGCTAAGTACGAAAAGTTAAAGGAGGGCACGGTGTATAAGGCTGGAAATAGCCTGGAGCAAATAGTAGATCGCGCAATTGCCATTGCCTCGCTCAAGATGGGTATCTATGGAGTAGAGGTTGTCATAGCCAAGCCAATGAGGCCAGTGGATAAGATAACCTTCAGGGAGGCTCCAAAGGCCCCTGAGGGCGGAGTCACGGTAACAAATGTCAGGTTTATAGAGGAGTCCGGGAACGTTAAACAGGAGGGTGACCAGGATGCCTCACAAGCGCAATGAGTTCTTAAAGAACATCAAAAACCTTGATATAGCTGAACTGCAGAAGAGGCTCCAAGATATGGAGATGGATCTTGTCAAACTAAGGGCTGAGTCTAGGGTTGGGACAATCAAGGACACAGCGGCAATAAGAAATACAAGGAAAAATATAGCAAGAATCTTAACAGTTCTTTCGGAAAAAAGGAAGGCGTCAAATGCGCAAAAACCTTCTCAAAAATAAAGCAGATTTTATAGGTTTTTCGCTTAAGATTTTAGGCAATTCTGATTCTAACTTGATAGGCATTAGGGGTCAAGTGATATTCGAAACCAAGAACACTTTTCTTGTTTATATGGGAGGAAGAGTTAAGAGGATAGTAAAGGCCAACGGTTTTTATGAGTTAGATTTTAAAAGATCTCATATTACTATTTGTGGTTACAAGTTGGTAGATAGACCAGCCAAGAGGGTAAGTAGAGGGTGAATTGGATGAGTCAAGCGAAAAGTGTAGGAATACCTAGTGTTAATCCACCTTCAACTACATGCGATGATAAGAATTGTCCCTATCACGGCTCCTTGAGAGTTAGGGGTATGGTTTTTGAAGGAGTGCTGTTGAAGCTTAGGGCAAATAAGACTGGTGTATTCGAGAGGGATTACGTAATATACAACTCCAAGTATAAGAGGTACGAAAGAAGAAAGAGCAAGATCCACGTACATGTCCCTCCTTGTGTGAACGTTAAAGAAGGGGATAAAGTTATTATTGGTGAATGCAGACCAGTTGCAAAGTCCGTCGCGTTTGTGGTACTAGGTAAGGTAGGTGGGTAATCATGCCGGAAAAGCTTCAAATGTTAGGTTCAAGAAAAGCGAGAACACCGGGTATACAAAACTACACTAGGGTAGTGGTTTCCGACAACAGCGGAGGTAAGGAGGCAGTTATAATAGGAGTTTACGGTTATAGAGGTGTGCTCAGGAGGGTGCCCTTTGCTAACGTTGGCGATTTAGTAATGGTTTCAGTGAGGAAGGGTACTCCTGAGGTAAGGAAACAGAAGTTCAAGGCAGTTGTAATAAGGCAGAGGATGCCTTTTAGGAGGCCAGATGGTACGTGGATAGCTTTTGAAGACAACGCAGTAGTAATAGTAAACCCTGACGGTACCCCTAAGGGTACAGAAGTTAGGGGACCCGTGGCTAGGGAAGCTGCAGAGAGATGGCCTAAGGTAGCTAGCCTAGCTACTTTAGTCATCTAAGGTGAGGGAAATGGTCTCGTCTAAGCCCACAAAACAAAGGAAATTTATCTATAATACGCCTAATCACCTTAGAAAGCTAAAGCTTGTAGCACCTCTTTCCAAGGATTTGGTGAAAGAAGTAGGAGTAAAGAGGCTCCCAGTTAGGAAGGGCGATACTGTAAAGGTTACGAGAGGAGACCACGTGGGGTTTGAGGGGAAGGTTGCTGGAGTAGATACAAAATCTGGCAGGATAGCTATAGAAGGCCTTACTAGGAAAAAAGCAGATGGAAGTCCAATATACGTATGGATACACGCCTCAAAGGTTCAGATTACTAAGCTCGACTTGTCAGATCCTAAGAGAAAGGAAATGATAGAGAGAAAGTCAAAGGCAAAGGCTCAAGGTGAGTGAAAATGGTTCACGTAACTAGGTATTCGGCCCCTTGGTTCTTAAGGATAAGCAAGAAGGAGTACAAGTGGACTGTAAGGGTATCTCCAGGCCCGCATAGTTTACAAGCCAGTATACCCCTTAGTCTATTCTTGAGGGATTATCTTAAAGTCGCCATTAACCTTAGGGAGGCTAAGAACATAATTTCTGCGGGGAAGGTACTTGTTGACGGAAGAGTAAGAAGGGATTACAGATACCCGGTTGGGCTCATGGACGTAGTTTCAATACCTTCCGCCGACCTTTACTTCAGGATCGTGCCAGACAACGCCAGATACATGAGAGCTGTGCAGATACAGAAGGAGGAGGCGGGCTTTAAGTTAGCTAGGGTTCTAGATAAGAGAATAGTAAAGGGCGGAAACATTCAGCTCAATTTGGACGGAGGGCGCAATATACAACTGGCTAAGGACAAAGCCTCAGAGTATAAGTTCCCCACCCTTATTACGCTTAAGATAGCCATTCCGAATCAAGAAGTCCTAGGATATTACGAAGTTAAGGAGGGTAACTACGCCGTCATAATAGGCGGTAAGAACGTGGGAAGGCACGGCACTATAGCGAAGATACAGAAAGCAACTTATAAGACGAGAAGGTATAGTATAGTCACTATTCAGACAAAGGACGGTAATACGTACGAAACCAACTTGGAGAACATTATGGTTATAGGGAATGAGCAGCCAGAGATAAAGGTGGACTAAAATGGCAGAGCAGGTTCAAGTTACTAAAAATCCCATGCAAAGTGTCAAGTTGGCTAAGGTCACTGTAAACATTGGATTAGGCGAGTCTGGTGAAAGGCTGGAGAAAGCTTACAGGTTGTTAGAAGAGCTTACTGGAGCTAAGCCTGTTTATACAAAGGCTAAAAAATCAATCAAGGAGTTCAACGTAAGGAAGGGACAACCGATAGGCGTGATGGTAACATTGAGAGGAGAGAACGCCAAAGAGTTCTTGAAAAAGGTCCTATCCGCAGTCAATTTTAGGCTAAAGGCGTCGAGTTTCGATAACGCAGGTAACGTTAGCTTTGGCATAGCAGAGCACGTAGTTATTCCGGGGACTAGGTACGATCCTGAGGTAGGGATATTCGGAATGGACATAGCGATAACCCTTGAGAAGCCAGGCTATAGGGTTCAGAGGAGGAAGAGGAAGAAGAGTAAGATAGGCCCAAAGCAGAGGGTTAACAAAGAGGAAGCAATGAACTTTTTAAGGGAAACTTTTGGTGTTACCATTATATGAATTGGTGAGGAGAATGGGCAAGTACAAGCCACCGGCTGAGAGGAGGCATGGAAAAGGGGTTCAGGAATGCAGGAGATGTGGGAGTAGAGATTCCGTGATCCAGAAATACGGTATTTACTTGTGCAGGCAATGCTTTAGGGAAGTCGCATACCCTATGGGCTTTAAGAGGTTGAGGTGATCGTCCGTGACAAATCTAAATAGTTTAGCCAACGCCTTAGTCAGCATAAATAACAACGAAGTAAGGAGGAATAAGCAGGCTATCATAATGCCTGCATCAAAGCTGATAGTTAACGTACTTAGAGTGATGCAAAAGGAGGGTTACGTGGGGGAGTTCGAATATATAGATGATGGAAGGTGGGGAAAGGTTACAGTTCAGTTGTTGGGCAGAATCAACAAATGCGGTCCTATAACTCCTAGGTTCTCCCTGACTTATAGGGATATGATAAACCTTCCGGATTACATTAGGAGATATCTGCCGTCAAAGGAAATAGGCATAATCATTGTCTCCACATCAAAGGGAGTAATGTCGCATAAGGAAGCGGCAAGGCAGAGGGTAGGAGGAATAGCCCTCGGTTACGTCTACTAAAAGGGGTGTTATTTCACATGATGGAACCTCTAATTTATGAAGAGCTTAAGATCCCTAGCTCAGTTAAGGTTGAGGTTCAGGACGGTAAGGTTATAGTTAAGGGCCCAAAGGGACAAGTAGAGAAGGACATATCCCACGCTAAAGGTATCATAGTATCGGTGTCTGGAGATAAGGTGACTTTTGAGGCTACCTTTGCCACTAGGAGACAAAAGGCGACGCTTTATAGTCTAAAGAGGGAGATAGAAAACATGTTCATTGGCGTGACTAAAGGCTATAGGTATTATCTAAAGATAATATTCACCCATTTCCCCATTTCGGTTAAGGTAGTAGGTAATGAAGTTCAGATCACCAATTTGATTGGCGAGAAAAACGTAAGGAAGGCAAATATAATGCCTGGAGTTAAAGTTACTGTGAAAGGGGAGGACATCGTCGTAGAGGGATCGGATCTAGAGAAAGTGGCGCAAACGGCTGCTAACATAGAATCCGCGTCAAAAATAAAAGGCTTTGACAGAAGAGTCTTCTCCGACGGCATATACATTTACAAGAAGGAGGTAGTTGAATAATGGTCTCGACTGAACTGAAAAGGATACAGAGACTTAGGGCTATTTATAAGTCCAGAAAACCTGAGTTTCTAAGGTACGACTGGGACAAGTACTTTAGATTGGAAAGACAAGAGACGTGGAGAAGGCCAAGGGGAATAGACAACAAGACTAGGCTTCACTTAAAGGGATTCCCTAAGCTGGTATCCTCGGGCTACATAAAGCCTAAGGAAATAAGGTATAGACATCCATCCGGATTAGAGGCAGTTTACGTTAGGAGTATTAACGACCTAGATAAAATACCCGCAGATAAGAGAAAAAGTGTAATAGCGATTTTAAGTGGTAATATAGGGCTAAAGAAGAAAGCGGAAATTATAAAGAAAGCTTCTGAGTACGGCATAAGGGTAGCTAATGGTGGTGCATAATGCCGGATCTTTACTTACAAAGGAGACTAGCCGCAGATATTGCTAACGTTGGCCTAAATAACGTAAAGTTTTTGCCAGAGTACTTAGACGAGGTAAGAGATGCTCTTACTAGGGAAGATGTAAGGAAACTGATCGAGGAAGGGAAGATAATAATAGAGAAAAAGAGGGGGATCAGCGGATCTAGAACAAAGACTAGGAGGAAGAACAGGAGAGTTAAGGGAGAGGGCAGGAGAACTGGAAGCAAAAAGGGCGGGAAGAACGCTCGTTCGAATGAAAGGGATATGTGGGTTGTGAGGATTAGGAAAATGAGAGAGTACTTAAGGGAGCTAAGGGATAATGGAACCATAGATAGCTCAACCTATAGGTTATTCTATAGGAAAGCTAAGGGAGGAACATTCAAGAGTCTGGCTGATTTAAGGAATACCTTAAGGCAACAAGGTAAGATAAAGGGGTAAGTTGACATGGCGTCTGGACCAAATTATAAGGTTAAGTTTAGGAGAAGAAGGGAAGGTAAGACAAACTACTACAGAAGGTATGTCTATGTATTGAGTAAGGCAACGAGGCTAGTGATAAGAATTACCAACAAGTATGTAGTAGCTCAAATAGTGAAGTTTGATCCAAAGGGAGATAAGACTGTTGTAATGGCCCACTCGATAGAGTTGGCTAAGAAGTTTGGGTGGAAGGGGGATACCAACAACACTTCCGCTGCCTATTTGACAGGTTACCTACTGGGATTAAGAGCTAGGAAGGCTGGGGTAGAATCAGCTGTGCTAGACATAGGACTTTTCACTCCGACGGTTGGCTCCAAGATATTCTACGCAGCCAAGGGCGCTGTAGATGCTGGTCTAAAGCTTCCTTTAGGTGAGGATCTGAAGTTTGACGAAGATCGCATAAAAGGAGCACATGTAGCGGAATATGCATCGAAACTAGAGACGGAAAATCCAGAAAAGTTTAACAGGATATTCTCAGGGTATCTAAAAAGAGGTCTAAATCCAAAAGATTTAGTAGCCCATTTCCAAGAGGTCTTAAATAAGATAAAAACTGGTGAGAAATAATGGCAGAGGAAGTTCCTGTAACTAACGTAGAGGAGTGGAAACCCAGGACTAAGGTAGGACAACTTGTAAAGGAAGGCAAGATTACATCGATGAAGGAGCTTTTTGAGAAAAACTTGCCTATAGTAGAACCTGAAATTGTTGACGTACTTTTACCCAATCTTAAGTACGAGGTCATTGATATTAGGGTAGTACAGAAGCAGACTGACGCGGGAGAGTTGTCTAGGTACAAGGTGTTAGTTGTTATGGGCAACTTCGACGGTTACGTAAGCATTGGGTTAGGAAAGGCCAAGCAGTTGAGGGTGGCGATACAAAAGGCTGTAAGAGATGCCAAGATGAATATTATCCCTGTTAGAAGGGGTTGCGGTAGTTGGGAGTGTACGTGTGGAGAACCTCATAGTTTGCCCTTTACGGTAAGCGGTAGGGCGGGAAGCGTGGAAGTAGTGTTGAAGCCTGCCCCTAAGGGGACTGGTCTCGTGGTAGGGAGCGTTCTAAAGACGTTGCTGTCTTACGCTGGGCTGAAAGACGTGTGGTCTTTCAGCAGTGGTGAGACTAGGACAAAGGAGAACTTCATTAAAGCAGGCTATAGTGCCCTGTATAATACTTACAGATTCGTTACTCCCGCAGACTGGGCAAGAAAGAGGTGATGTAGTTATGCCTAGTCCAATCTTAGTTATAAGGATAAGGGGATCAGCTGGCGCTCCGTGGAATATAGAAGAGACTCTCAGCATGTTAAGGCTAAGGAGGCCTTTCAACGGGATGATATATCCCAATACTCCCGCAGTGGTAGGCATGTTAAGGAAGGTTCAGTCTTATATTACATGGGGCGAGATAGATCAACCGACTTTAGAGCTAGTAATGGAGAGGTTAAGGACCAGAAACGGCGAGAAGCTCAGTGACGATGTGGCCAAGAAAGTTTTAGGGATGGCTCTCGATGAGCTAAAGAAAGGAATACTTGAAGGAAAAGTCTATGTGAACAAGTTAGATAATGTGTTAAGCCTTCCATTACGTTTCCACCCGCCTAGAGGGGGGTTTAAGGGCAAAGTTAACGCTCCCTTTGGCGCTGGTGGAGAATTTGGGTATAGGGGGAGTAAAATATCAGAACTCGTGAAGAGGATGGTGTAAAATGGCGGTAAGAAGGCAAAAGAAGACCAGAAAAATGAGAGGCCACAGGACTATGAGCTGGGGTGCAAAGACGCAGCACAGGGATAGAGGAAAGGAAGGAGGAAGGCAAGTTGGTATGCATAAGCATAAGTGGTCTTGGCTAGTAAAGTATGGCAAGGATTGGTACGGTAAGCACGGATTTGTAAATCCCACGTCTGAGGAGAAGACAATTATAACATTAAGACAACTAAACGAAATGATAACTAACGGTAAAATTCAAGTAGAAATGAAAGATGGAAAGGCGTACGTTGATCTGACTAAACTGGGGTACGAGAAATTGCTCGGAGGCGGGAAAGTTAGTATGCCCCTAGTTGTAAGGGTAGCAGAAGCTACTGAGCTCGCTAAAAGTAAAATAGAGAAGGCAGGAGGCCAACTTGTCCTCGAACAAAAGGAGTAATCTTTTTAATCATGGTTATTTTTGAAAATTTCCTCTATTTTTACCTAATACGTAAGCTTCTCACTTACTTGTTCTTTTGCGGGATAGAAAATATAAACCAGTTTTCGCAAATGATTGTTGAACATTTATGTCGTTTATGGACTCTTTAGCGAAACTGGGGCAAGTATTGCCAGCAGTAACAAAGCCGTCACAGAAACCCTCGCTAAACCAGAAGCTAATATGGTCTATTGTCGCAGTGGCTATCTACCTCGTTATGTCGTCCGTGCCCCTATACGGTCTTCAAGTGTCTAACTCGTCTTTTTTCAGCAATTTCCTTCTTGAACAAGTTATATTTGCATCTACCGCAGGGACGTTAGCGCAACTCGGCATAGGTCCCATCATTACAGCTGGTTTAATAATGCAGATCCTAGTAGGATCCAAGCTCATTAACATGAACCTAAATGACGAGGAGGATAGGGCTAAGTTTACGGAAGCGCAAAAAGGCCTAGCGTTCATATTCATAATTATTGAGGCTTTTCTTTTTGGCTTTGCACTGGCAGGAAATTCTGGCCTCTCGAGGTTGGATTTTGCCTCTATTATAGCAGGCCAGCTAATAGTTGCAACGTACTTCATACTGCTTTTGGACGAGATGATCCAGAAGGGGTGGGGGCTCGGATCCGGAGTCAGCCTATTCATATTGGCTGGAGTTATGAAGATAATGTTCTGGTATATGTTCGGAATCGTTACGGTCTCTTCTCAGAACCTTCCAGTTGGTTTCTTCCCATCCCTTGTCTCTACTGTGGTATCTCACGGTAATATCCTGGACCTCATAGTAAACACAACGAAGCCCTTCCAGCCTGATTTGGTGGGATTGGTCTCTACCATAGGGCTTACGATACTTATAATATACTTGGAGTCCATAAACATAAATATCCCAGTAACTTCTCAAAAGCTGAGGGGGATAAGGAGGACCATCCCCCTAAATTTCCTATATGTAAGTAGCATTCCAGTTATATTTGTAAGCGTGTTAGGGGCAGACATCGAGCTTTTCTCCACTTTGGCCTCGTACGTTTCTCCAGGTGTGCAGAGGGTGCTAAATGCGATAGATTCTGCGTTTGTGTTCCCTCCGCCTAATACGACCATTCCGCATAGCGTTTACGCTCTTGTCGAGGATCCGGTAGGTGCAGTAGTTTACGCTTTGGTGTTCCTAGTGTTAGGGATAATATTTGGGCTGGTGTGGGTGGAGGTAGCCGGCTTAGACCCTGCAACTCAAGCTAGGTCACTAGTCGAGGCTGGAATAGAGATTCCGGGAATGAGGAGCAATCCAAGAGTTATAGAGGGCATACTTGCAAGGTATATATACCCTCTGGCCTTCTTTAGCTCAGTGATAGTTACTCTAATAGCGGTAGTTGCCACATTCTTAGGAGTATACGGGACTGGTGTGGGGCTTATACTGGCTGTGTCTATAGCTATGCAGTACTACAGTCTGCTAGCCTACGAGAGGTCAATAGAGATGTATCCTTTATTAAAGAGAATTATCGGTGAATAATATAGTGGTGGGTGAATGGAAATGAAAATGGGCATCGTAACTGGAATCCCTGGAGTAGGGAAGACTACTGTACTATCTACTGTGGCAGAAATTCTTCAAGAGAAGAAGATTCCGTTCAAGGTAATGAATTTTGGCGATTACATGTTGAGGACTGCCGTGGAGAAAAAATACGTAAATAACAGGGACGAAATAAGGAAGCTGCCCCTGGAAAAGCAGAGGGAATTGCAGCAAGAAGCTGCTAGGCAAATAGTTAAGGATGCAGAGTCCCTAGGAGAAAATGGCCTTAGTTTTATAGACACTCACGCAGTGATTAGGACCGCGTCAGGTTATTTACCCGGGTTACCTAAGCACATCATTGAGATATTGTCCCCCTTGGTTATATTTCTGATAGAGAGCGACCCAAATGAGATTTTGAAAAGACAGCAAAAGGACTCGTCTAGGCAGAGGGCAGACTACAGTAATGCGGATGTAATAAACGAAGTAATGAACTTCGCAAGATACGCTGCCATGGCTTCTGCAGTACTTGTAGGCGCTTCAGTTAAAATCGTGAATAATGTTGAAGGAGATCCAAAGGTAGCTGCGAACGAAATTATTAGAACATTGATGTGAAATGGAGTACCAAATCTTAGGTATCATTTTGTTATCTTTTTTGTCTAATTTTATAATATATATCATATACAGGAGTTTTATACAACGCAAACTATTAAACGCTATAAGGATGCTAGAATATTACAACTCGAGGCTTGAGAGGGTAGTCTCGCCCAAGAGAAAGGAAAAAGTATATAAAAAAGTTTCGTCGGAAATTAAGGCCTATAATTCCAGGTTATATAAGTATTCTTTCGTCCAGTCAGTTCTTCTTATAGCTTTCTACATGGTTGACCTCTTCGTTCTATTGACATATTTTGTAGTTCCAGTCCGTTTTCCCTATTACGTACCATACCTTACCCTCAAGAAAGATGGCCAATACTATCTAAATCTGGGTTACCTACTCGTATTTATATTGTCGTTCATACTTTTCACGCCTATTTCGCTAAGACGCCCGAAGATTATTTAAGCCATTAGAATTATCTAAAATTGGTCACTTATGCCTAGACCCGCACTTAGGTCAAGGTCACTTAGAAAAATAAGCGTTAAGTTACCAAGTGGTAGGTCTGCTACACACTACGAGAGGAGAAAGAACTCAGAGGCGGTCTGTGCAATATGCAAAAAGCCTTTGAGGGGAGTACCCACCAATGGGGTAAACAAGCTAAGCAAGACTGAGAAACGCCCTCAAAGAATGTTCGGAGGTTATCTCTGCCACCATTGTTTGGAGAGGTTAATTAAGTCATCCTTGAGAGGAAATTCATGATAGTTTTGATAAGTGGTCCTTCTGGTAGCGGAAAGACCACAGTTGCTAGGTCTCTTTCTGCAAAACTAAATCTGAATTACGTCTCCGCAGGGGAACTATTTAGGCAAGTCGCTAAGTCAATGGGAAAGGACATCTTAGATCTAAACCTTGAGGCAGAAAAGGACTTTTCCATAGACAAAGAAATAGACAGGAAAATATTTGAAAGGGCACTTAGGGGTAACGTAGTAATAGAGTCCCATATTGTGGGTTGGCTTTTGAGGGACTTATCTGACGTTAGCGTATATCTGTGGGCACCGGTGGAGGAGAGAGCAAGGAGAATTTCTATTAGGGATAACCTTCCCTACAAGGAAGCCCTTGAGAAGGTTATAGCTAGAGAAGACAGCCACGGAAGTAGGTTCTGGAAATACTACGGTGTTGATTTTTCCGATCTTTCCGCCTACGATCTTACTCTCAATACCTTCGGGCTAACGGCAGATAAGGTAGTCGAAATAATTCTCCAATACATTCGCTCCAAAAATAGTTTTGTTGATCTCCCAACTGCTTTTAAAAGTTAGGGAGGAAAGGTGTGATTAGTTGACTGTAGAGGCGCTTGTCCAACAGCTTACTACTCAAGTCACTGAGATAGCGTGGAGCGTGTTTATACTGGCGTGGGCCGTTGGGTGGGCTGTGAGGGGATCTCCTATACCTATATTTAAGGTAAAGAGGACAGGGCAGGACATAATTGAGGACGCCATACTTGCGGCCTTCTGGTTAGCTGTTGGTACTACCGTGTTCAGCTTGATCTCCTATATAGCGGGCCAAGTTTAAAGGTGATCGCCGTTGTATAGCTCGTTCGAGTTTCTGGGGATAGCTTTCGACCTAGCTATCCTCACGTACTTTATAGGAACTCTAATAATGGGCCTTCCTATACCCGTTTACGGCTTGAAGAAATGGGGTCCTAAGCTTATTTCTGATGGAATATACTCAGCTGTTCTAGTAAACCTCTTTGAGCTCATCCTTTACGTCTCACAGGAGATCTCGTCAGCTATTGGCGCTAGCTGGGCGAACTTTTACCAGTGGATATATGAAGTTATAGCTCAAGAGCTCAACATCTTTTTCTTAGTTAAGGTACTCTACGCTGTGGCCGCTGCGTCGGAAGACCCTGCACTGAATGTACTTATGTCTCCTCTGCTTTTCATTTTTTCCTTTCTAACTGGGCTTATAACAACAATGGAGACTATCCTCATAATATCTTACATAGTGTTGCAGGACAACGGGTTATTCATAGCTATGGGGATATTGCTGATGGCTTTGCCTTTTAGAATCGGGAGGAGTATTGGTGGTGCCTTGATCGGATTCGCGGTAGTCTTTTACATAGGCCTTCCTTACCTCCCAAACTTCTTGACTGGACTAGGCATGAATTTGCTCAACATGTCAAACGTTAACACCAATAACACCCAGGACTTTGTTACCTTCCTTATAACTTACGCTATTCCTTACTTAATAGAGAGTACAGTAGTTCTTCCCACAGCGTATATTACTATACTCTCTGGACTCTCATTAGGCCTTGGTTCGGCAATAAGCGGGTATTCCTCTAGGCTACCTATACCCATTGATATCTTCTAGAGGGTGCAAAAGTATTGAAGAGCAAGACCTTGGCTGTAGCGCTTATAGCTGTAAACATGGTGATAATGTCGTTATCCACAAAAAACGTCGTTTACTTAGTCTTTAACGCCATCTTAATTGTAGTAATTTACGTTGTTGTAACCCTTATTTCGAAGAGGTTTGCTGAGGGTTAGACTTCCTCTCCTTTTTTACCTCCTTAGTCATAAATATAGTAGTTTTTTGCCTTCCACCCATATTAGGTCAAGTAAAGTTAAAAGGCGATAGTAAAAAGCCTTACCTATGAAAAAGTTTGAGTTTTTCGATCACACTGCGGACGTGGGGATTAGAGCTTACGGAAGGACGCTTGAAGAGGCGTTTGAGAACGCAGCGTTAGCCGTCTTTGAGGTAATGACTGACACCTCTAAGGTCGAGGGAAGGGAATGCAGAGATGTAGAAATAGAAGGTTATGATCTCGAAAATCTATTGTATAGGTGGATCGAATCCCTACTTGTGTTCTACGACTCCGAGCTTTTGCTCTTTAGTAAGTTCTCCGTTAAAATAGATCAGGATAACTTTAAGCTCAAGGGGAGGGCTTGCGGGGAGAGGTTTGACGAGAGCAGACACGAGAGAAGAACTTTGGTGAAGGCTATGACTTACAGTGAAATGAGGATAGAACAAAATGATGGCATTTACGAGCTAACCTTCGTCGTTGATATTTAACCTTGCCTTACAATCTTCACAGTAGTAGTTTGGAAGTAAGTCCAACTCATGGACGTCTTTAAACCCTCTCATAATACATTGGTTTTTGCAGCCCTCTAAACCCGCTATTTTTCCAATAGAAAAGAGCGACATCTTCTTAAGCCTCTCTATAGTTTTATCCATAGACACGTCTTCAAGGTTTCTGATGAAAAGTAGAGCTAGTTTGTCCTTGGTTGCGAAAAGGCTAGGCGTTACGATGGGCACATCAGCTATTCCCAATACCACGTCGTACGGATAACCGTAGAACCTCTTGGCAAAGCTGTCTAGAAGGCTAGACGAGTTATATCCGTTCTTGTCCCACTCATAGCTAGTTACAGAGACGTGGAATATTTCGGGATACGTCTTCACGCTGAAGCCATTCTCTGTCAGGAATGAGGAGATGGCATTGAGTAAGCTTTTGTCTACTTTGTTGACTTGAACCAATAGGACTTTCTTCATGTGGGGGGCCCTGGAGACCCTATCTCATTGAGCCCTTTTAAGGGCATCTCCTAGAGAGTCGCCAAGCCCCCGTCTCTAATACTTTGACAAAAATTTTAAGTTTGAGACCATACATAAATATGATTGCCGTCGTAGCTCAGCCCGGGAGAGCGCCCGGCTGAAGACCGGGTTGTCCGGGGTTCAAGTCCCCGCGACGGCACTCTGATTCTCCGCTTATTTATGCGCCATTATTCTACGTCATTGTATAAACCACTAAAATCCTACAGAACTAAGGGGCTCGGGCCGGGACTTGAACCCGGGACCACTGGGTCCACAGCCCAGCGCTCTACCGAGCTGAGCTACCCGAGCCACTACTTATCATTGCACGATATTTACTTTTAAACTCTTCTTTGACGATGTCCAATAAATTTCGAGCTATCTCTCTTTTTGTCATTTTATCTATTTTCCTTATAAAATCTTTTCCTATAACGTAAACCTCGTCGTACTCTGATGAAAACCCTATGTCCTTTCTCTTTACATTGTTAGCCACAATTAAGTCGAAGGAGTGCCTTTCCCTTTTGATCTTTGCCTTCTCTACGAGCTCCTCGTCAGTGTCTACGGTCTCCGCGGAAAAGCCTACCAAGAACGTCCTCCCTCTAGCCACAGAGGAAACCTTTGGAGTTGACTGTAACTCTACTACGATGCTTTCGTTTTTATGTGTGTCTACCTTAGACTCGAACGTCTTCTTGAACTTGAAGTCCGCGGGGGCACCGGCCAAGATCACTACGTTATATCCTTTGTCAACCGCCTTCTTCACTTCTTCAGCCATTTCCTCGGTAGTGACGATCTCAACTCTGTTTCTAACGTACGGCTTTACCCTGGAGGACAGAGGACCGTGAATGAGCAAAACGTCAGCCCCGCGGAAAAAGGCCTCGTTAGCTATTGCAACTCCCATAGTGCCACTGCTTGGGTTGCTCATGAACCTTACTGGGTCCAAGTATTCTCTAGTAGGTCCTGCGGTGACTGCTATTTTGAAGCCGTCTAGGTCCTTGCCCCTAGCCAATATTGTGGCTACGAACTCAGAGATGAACTCTATATCGGGGAAATGGGCCAAATCCCTTACTATGAGAGGCTCTATCACGTGTACGCCTATGTTCCTCAAATAGCTTACTGCCTCAATAACTTGAGGAGAATTATACATGGGTAAGTGCATTGAAGGGACTACAAATACGGGCTTCCTCAGTCCTATGAAGTTTAAGGCAGTTGCCAAGATTGGTGTATCAGAGATCCCCTTAGCCAACTTTACTATAGTGTTTGCAGTGGCAGGGGAAATTAACATGGCGTCAAGGTCTTCAGCCAGCGTAACATGTTCTATGTTCCCTGTCAATTCGGTCACTACTGGGTTTCCAGTTGCCCATTCGAACATGTCCTTCGAGACGAGTTTCTGTGAAGCCTTACTCATCATTACGTAAACCTCTGCTCCCATCCTCATGAGCGTTCTTGCTAGATCTATTGATTTGTATATTGATACGCTACCGGTTACCGCCAAAAGTAGTTTCTTGCCAAGGAGTTCCTTGCTGTTCTCCCCTATTATTCTCTTTGAAGGATGTACCATAAGGTTCTTTATTCATCTTATATAAGCCACTAATAAAAACATTATATCTATGGAACAGTCGGTAAAAGGTAAAAGAGTCCCCTTTACTATAAGAAACGTAAGACTGGACGATGTAGACTCAATAATTAAGATAAACAGACTGACTCTGCCAGAGAATTATCCCTATTACTTTTTCGTGGAGCACGTAAAGGAGTACGACAAAGCCTTCTATGTGGCTGTTGTAGACGGAGAGATCGTCGGCTACATTATGCCCAGGATAGAGTATGGGTTTAGTAACTTCAAGGCGATACCGACGTTAGTTAAGAAGGGACACGTAGTTTCCATAGCCGTATTGGAGAAGTTTAGGAACCAAGGAATAGGGAGCGCCTTATTGGATGCTTCAATAAAGAGTATGAAGGAGGACTACGGCGCAGAGGAAGTGTACCTTGAGGTTAGGGTGACCAATTATCCAGCAATATCGCTTTACGAGAAGTTCGGTTTCACAAAGGTCAAGGTTCTAAAACATTACTATGCAGATGGAGAGGATGCCTATCTCATGGCAACTCTCTTGAAAGAGAACTCCAAGGTATCCGGCAATAACTCCACGTAAAACCCCTTTAGTACTGACCCCACAGAGATCACGGTAATCTCATCCTTCTTCACAACGGATGGATAATCCGAGTGACCATGAAGGATAAGCACTTTTTCCCCCTTAGGTATTGGCATGTCTTTTCCCACCGTAAAGCCTCCAATAGTTCCCGTACCGTAGCCCTTTGGAGGAAAGTGAGTCATAAAGACCTTTAGCCCTAGGTTAAACAACCGTTCGAAAGTGCTGGAGTCTATTAGCCTACCTGTGCTTTTTAAGTACTTCATTACAAATACGCTTTCCATCTCGCCCAAGATGCCGTAGAAGTTTTCTAAATACTGAGGACACTCCACGTCTCCTAGTCCTATAATTGCCTCATATTCTTGAGAATTAAAGTAGTCTACTGCATCCACGAGGCAGGGGAAGCCTGACACTAGAGCGAGTTTTCTCATACCACTGCTCTAAGCGATACAAAGAAATGCCCAAAGCTATAATGTCTGCGGTCGACCCAGGATTGTAGCCCTTTGAAGTTAAGTACTGGTTAAACTCGTGAAGCTCTGCGTCTGTAGGACACTCGTGGAGTCTCCCTGCGTAAGCCGAAACTTCTAACGCTGCCCTTCCTCCGTACTTTCTGTATATTAGACCATCAGGGTTCTCTCTGAGCACTCGTATAAATGCGCTTTGAACGTCTTTTTCTAAACTATTGCACTTATCTTCCTTGAGGATCTCGTAGACCTCTATGCTATACTTGTAGTTATTAGTAATGTTTCTCATTAAGCTGTCCTCCCTAGCAGAGTAGAGGAACACGTCCCAAAGCCTCTCTTTCATTTCCCTGAAGTCCATACTTTCAAGCCTACCCAAATACGATGGGGTCTGGAGGAAGAGCGCCTTAGAGAACCATTCAGTCTCCTTTTCATCCAAACTCCTCATTACTTCGCTAGCCTTTCCAATTAGAGTACTCACATTAGCAGAGAGAGTTATGGAGTACGCCAAGGGAAGGTGGGCTAGGGCTGTACCGAAGATGGCGAAGTCTATCCCCATTTTCTTTGCAGTTGAGATGGAGGAGTAAAGGAGGTCGTAAATGGGCCTCTTGGAGTTGTATCCTCTAATACAAGCTTGAGCATAGCTATCCACTGATATTAGAGCAGAGAGTAACAAGTCTACGTACCTAACTCCTCTTATATTTTGATACATGGAAGCGTTTCCAGGTTTAAACACACTTGCCTCTATTACGGTTGAACTGGATAGAACCACTGAGGCCTCTCTACATATCTGGTGTAACGTATCCTCCAACTCTCCTGTCACCTACTACTATTACCTCCTTATCGTTGCACTGCATTAGTGCCCCCTTTACGCTAACTTTACGGGCACCGTACATGACTGAGCTAAATATTCCCTCAAAGGAAATAACTTCGTACTCCTTTTCCGCCTGCAGTACGGCTGAAGAAGGATAGTAGAGGGCCTTAACATCCCCGTAAATAGTTCCCTTAGTTTCTATTTCTCCTGCTTGCCTACAAACCATTTCGCAGTACCTTCTCGGCTTCTCGTTGACGAATAGCACTGAGAACTTAACTCCCTTGTATATACCTCTCGTCTTATTATTGTAAAGTCTTTTGGCAACCTCTAGTGACAGGCCATAGTTCCTGGAGGTCTCCAGTATCCAATCGTCGTCTCTCTGAAAGCCTGGGAAGCTGTGTAGGAAGTCCTCCGAGCTCTTGTCCCCGTAAATCACGAGGTCTACATCGGAGTTCTCATGGGCTATGCCCAGTAGAAGTGAGCCAGTGACCCCCGCGTTTCTAGCGTCTATCTCGTGGGCGTAGATAAAGTCAATTAGAGCTTCAGTCGCCTTGTCCTTAGGGCTCTCGCGGACTATTTTCTCTAATCCTTCCTCTGGTCTAAGATGCTCTTTAACTTCTGACAAGTAGACAACTGGGTAGGTGACGCCATAGCACGGTTCGTAGTCAAACCTTTGAGGCAACTTGATCAGCCTTTTGACGCCGTAATAAGGCAGGACCCTTTCGTAACCCTTCCAAAGTCCCCTGGAGGTGTAGACGTACTTGAGGTACGCGAAGAGGTAACCGGGCGGGTTATAGTTTGTGAAAACAAAATAAATATTCCCTTGCTTGTCTACTAGAGCGTCCTTATCAAGGAAGTAATCTCTTCCCATCCCTTTAGTCTCACAAATGATATAGGGGTATTTGAGCTCTTAAGCATATCAACGTAAACCCTATAAATTCCTCCTCCTAAGGCGTTGGCTATTAACGAAGCCCCAACAGACGCTTCCTTGAACTTCACGTTGAGCTTTATGCCCCAGTCGATTTCATCTTTTCCCCTGCCCGAAACTATTATGGGTATGTCGTACTTTTGACTGTACCACTCTGAGATTATCCTGGCTATCTCCTTTGCCCTCCTCTCGTTACCTCCTGAGTATATGGTCTCCTTGGTTATCCTAGAGTATTTGGAGAGGAGGTAAGCCACTTCGCCGTCAATCGCCCCAGGGGATACGGGACCGGGTATGTAGGTACCACCAAATCCGTCTACGATCTTTCCATCGACTACCACCAAAATAGAGTAGAAGTGTCTTCCAGCTTCAAGCAGAACAAAGCTGTCGTACAAGGTTCTATAGAAGAATGCAGAGGCAACCTTGTCCGCAGTCCCCATGTCCACCGTGTTTACCTTCCTGTACTCTGGGACGCTGTCGAGCTCAATGACAGAGGGAATTGTGATCCCCTCTCCTCTAAAGCTCTTCAGGAACGAGTGTAGAGGTCCCTCTTTATCTGGGTCGCTCAAAGTAAGCAAAAATATCTCCCTAGCCCCTATTTCCCTGGCTTTAATCAACGGGAGTCCGTGGCCTGAAGGCAAAGCTACGAGTTTTGGCTTCCAAGCTAATATGTAGCTAACTAGCGTGGGAGATGCCTTTACCACGAGTGAGGTAGGTACCTCTAAGTACTTCACTACCCTGCCGAGTTCGTCGACCGCAGATATCGCGTAACTTTCGCTACCAGGATCAACGCCCACGAATAGCATAATAAGACTTTTAAATTCAGGGGAAATAAATCAAATTGAATGATGACACAAAAGAAATCCGAGTAGTGAGGTTAGTGGGCAGCCACTGAAGATTTATTATTACGTATACAAGTGTATACATTATGTCTCCAAGTAGGCACTCCTGTTTCATGGAGAGCGGAGTGTACAATAGGCTAGTGGAAGCCGCGAAAAAGAGGAACATGTCAGTATACAAATACACTAATGAGTTGGTATCCCGTGCACTGGATCTGGAGGAATCCGGCATATCCTTAGAGAGCGTTAGGAGCTACGCGTTACTGTTGGAGAGCCTCTCAAAGTATAAGGGAAGGATAGCAGTATTGCCCTTCGATGCGGTGCTTAACACGGAGGTACCTCATTGGGAAGGTCTAGGTAGGGGATTGGGGTTGCTTTTGAGGCAAATGGGCAAAACAAAGGAGGAACTAGTTAGTCTAGCCGCTTCGGCCATCAAGTTCTTGTTCCAGTTTATGGGGGAAGTAAGTTACGGCGATGGGATGAGCATTTCGTTTCCGTTCTTACACGTCGAGATGCAGAAGAGGTTAGTTCAGTTCGCGAAAGCTTTTGTGATTGCCTTAAGTAGCTCTATGGGGCTAGAGGTCGAGGTAAGGGAAGAGGAATCAGGGTTAGAGGTCAAGTTCAAAGCGCCCTGAGAAACGACAATATAACTGTCGTCTCTATATTAAGACGCAAAATAGCATATAATGTTCTTGCTAAGATCAAAAGCGATGGCGTCACCAGCAAATCCAGCCATTAATTTGTGAAACCATCGCTGGTTTTGCCTTCGAAAACATGTAGTCCTCTCACTTCTATCTTTACGATTAAGGTAACTGATTAGGTAGATGCCAGACCCATAAGTTAGCTTTTTATAGACGGGGGACAAATGAATTGTAGGCGGGATAACGCAGCGGCGTAGGCCAGCCTGGTAGGCCGCAGGGCTCATAACCCTGAGGTCCCTGGTTCAAGTCCAGGCGCCGCTATACACTCCCGCCTCCACTGCTTCTTTTTAGGTTTAGATGGGATAAAGGGTAATATGTTCTAGTCAGTCATTAAACCATAATTTCAGTTGTTAAAGTAAATAGTTGAGGCATAAACAACTTTTTATGTTTATTAGGAATAATCACAATTATACGACTTTATCTGTATTTAAATTCAATTTTGTGTTAAAAGGAAACGTTTCTAACTATTTAACTTAGACAAAATACGTGGTACTGGGGACCTAGGCTAGTACCCTTATCTTAAAACAGTCTCTCTTGTTCTTCTAGTATCTTCCCAGCCCAACTGAGTGACGTGTTTGCGTTAGAGGAACTTGACGTAAGTTCTTCAACAAAGTTTATTAAGTTGCATAATCATTGTAATAATAAACTGTAACATAAAAGTATGAGCTAACGCTTTTAGACTTTTCTACTCGTATAAAGGGGGATAACCCTATATTTCTTTTCAAAATTAACATTAAACTATGAAAAAGAAGGTAGTTGTAATAGGTGGCGGAATAGGGGGAATGGGAGTAGCTACTACTTTAGCAGGTAGGGGCTTTGACGTAACTGTAGTTAACAAAGACCACTATTACGTAACGGGACCTAGCAGACCTCTACTGTTAACCGGAGAGCAAAGACTCGAGAGAATGACGAGAGGATATGAGGAGATGGGTAAGCAGGGGATTAAGGTGATTACGGGCAACGTCTACAAGGTCGATCCCGCAAACAGGAAGGTCTACGTAGCAGAAACCTACATGGGATCAACGAGGGAATTTACGTACGACTACTTGGTAGTAGCCCCGGGAGTCGTCTACGACGGTAGTAAGATCAACGGCTATGATAAGTTCTGGTGGAACGTCACTAACGTCTACGACTTAGGCAGGCTCAGCGTCCTAAAGGAAAAGCTATGGAGCTTGAACAGCGGGAACGTGGTAGTTTATGCACCTAAGGCCCCCTACAGATGCGCTCCCGCTCCAACGGAAACGGCTATGCTGATTCACACAATCCTAGTTAACAGGGGGGTAAGGGATAAGTTTAACATTACTTTCATTGACGCTAACGACAAGACTCAACCCCCGTTTATAGCGGATATTGTGTCTAAGACTTTTGAACAAGCTAAGATTCAGCTGGTGACTAACCAAGAGATAGCAGAGATAGGCGAAAAAGAGGTCGTAACGAGGAGCGGTGAGAGGCATAAGTTCGACTTGCTGGCAATGTTGGAGCCGAACAGAGCTCCCTCATTTATATCTGAGGCTGGACTTGGCGAGAACTTCGCAGACGTGAGGTCTCCACAGGACTTGAGGAACCCCAAGTACGACGACATCTTGGCAGTTGGCGACGCTGCAAAACTACCGTTCCCCAAGAACCAAGAAATAGCATTTGAGAGTTCGTTATTCGCTGCCAACAAGATAATGGAGATGGAGGGACTCTCAGAGAAAATCTCTGTGCAGTACGCATTTGTGGGTTGGGCCTATTTAGGAAACTTAGAGGGCAAGTTGGATACGCTTAGCCTGCAGTTCAGCCTTGATTTAACCTCCTCGCCTCCAAAGCCAGGAAAAGACCCTCAGCCAAAGAGGGAGTACACTACGCAGAAAGACAACTGGGAACAAGCGTACTTGGCAAGACTATTTGGGTATAAAGTATAAAAATTACAACCTAAAAGTCACGACGCTTTTCTTTTTCTCAGCCTTCCAGTCCACATTTACCGGCGGTAGTCCCTTCAAGCTCCTCAAGTAGTTATAAGCACTTAGGGCAGCCTTCACGCCTTCAGCCGACGCCACTATAGCCTGCTTATAAGGAGTCTGAGTGACGTCACCTGCAGCAAATACCCCTTCAACTGACGTTCTACCTAGCTCGTCCACTATTATCTCCCCTTTTTCGTTTAGCTTAACGAAGCCTTTTAAGAACTCTGTCCTAAGCTCGTATCCCATCTCTATTATAACTCCGTCAACTTTCAACTCCTTAGTCTCGTGCGTCTTCAAGTTTTCTATTATTATAGCCTCAACCTTGTTCTCTCCTTTGATACCCTTTACGATGTAGCCTAGGTACAGCTCGACGTTTTTCCTCTTGGCTACGCTGTCTACTACTTCCGGTTCACCGACCAGTTGCGGCGTCCTGGAAATATAGTAGGCTGGCTTAGAATATCTTGATAGCAACTCTATTGCCTCAAGTCCTGGCTCTCCTTCGCCTACCACTGCTGCGGGCACGTCTTTGAAGAAGGCAGCGTCGCAGATGGCGCAATAGGAAACCCCCTTTCCTTTAAGTTCGCTTTCTCCAGGGACGTTAAGCTCCCTTGGCGACTTACCAAAGGCCAGGATCACTGCCCTAGCCTTGTAGTCACCCTTTATTCCCTTAAGGATAAAATAATCACTTTCCTTTGATATCGCCCTGATTTCCTCGTCATAGATAAACTTAGCGCCAAACTTCTTGGCTTGGCTTTCCACTTTTGTTGCTAACCCTATGCCCGTATCAGCGTTTATGGCCGGGTAGTTCTCTATTAACTGTGTAAGGTTAAGCTGACCTCCTAGATCCTTGGAGACTACTAGGGTAGAGAGCTTCTGCCTACTGGTGTAAAGGGCAGCGCTTAGTCCTGCAATGCCAGCGCCTACAATTATAACGTCGTACATCTCTTCATACGAATTGCTCATGGATTACACCCTCTCAAAACGCAGTTAAAAGTTTATTTTTAAAATCTAATAAATAGATATCAAATAGTGTTTTGTTCTCATATTTCGTTAACATATGAAATTTTCAGCAAATACTTAGCGTATGTATAGCCTTAAATAACTTTTTTGTGAGCGATAAAGCTAGTAAAGGTATCCCATTGTCGAAATAGAGAAGTAGAGCTAGTAAGAGAGAAGACCCGATTATAAGTACGGCGATTACATCATAAACACGAGGAAATGTCGGTATTATGCGAATGAACTAGAAAACGTGGACGGTAAGGTGAAGGAGACTTACGCCGGTCATTAATTTACATAGTCTAGACTACCTAAAATTGGGAAAAACGGGAGAACTACAGGTTCTTTCTCACAGTGCGACCGCCGGGATTTGAACCCGGGATCACTGGCTTGGGAGGCCAGCGTCCTACCAGGCTAGACTACGGCCGCAATACTAATTTACTTAGAAGGGCTAAAAAACTTAATGATGAGAAGAGGGTCGAATGACCTCGGTGATTGGCGCTGGAAATTCTGAACGTTTTTGGTCCTGTTTAGGTTTATAATCATCGACTTTACTTATAGTCTATGGGTAAGTTATTTGGTACAGACGGAGTCAGGGGAGTTATAAACAGGGAATTAACCCCGGACCTAGCGCTGAAACTGGGAAAGGCCATAGGTACCTTCTTCGGAAAGGGGTCTACTATCTTACTCGGAAGGGACGCTAGGGCCGGAGGAGATATGTTTGCTAGGGCCGTGGAGAGCGGGTTAATGAGCGCAGGTGTCAAGGTTTACGAGGGTGGATTTGCGCCAACTCCAGCCCTACAGTACGCGGTGAAAACGCTGGGCTATGACGCGGGCGTCATAATAACAGCTAGTCACAACCCAGCTCATTACAACGGCATTAAGGTAATAGATAAGGACGGCGTTGAAGTGTCTAGAGAGAAGGAAAAGGTAATAGAGGACATTTACTTTTTAGAGAAGTTCTCAGCTGTCGAATGGACCTATCTGACTTATGACGTCAAAAGAGAGGACAGGGTAATAGACACGTACGTTAAGGGCATCTTGTCCCACGTTGACGTCGAAAAGGTGAGGAAAAAGGGTTACAAGGTACTTATAGACGGCGCTAATAGCGTAGGTTCTATAACTACTCCGATTATTGCAAGGGAACTTGGCTGTAAAATAAACGCGGTAAACACCAACCTAGACCCTCTGTTCCCGGCAAGAACTCCTGAGCCTACTATGGACAGCTTGAAGGAGACGGCTAAGATAGCGTCTGACTTAGGAGTGGACCTGGGAGTGGCCCACGATGGCGATGCAGATAGGGCTATATTCATCGACTCTAAGGGAAGAGTGCAGTGGGGAGACAGGAGCGGAGCCCTTCTGTCGTATTGGGCGTCAACTAAGGAGAGCGGGTTCCCTAGGAGAATATTCACGGCAGTGTCTAGTTCCATCTTAGTAGAGGAGTTCCTCTCAAAGTTTAACATCGAGGTGAAGTGGACGAAGGTGGGTAGTGTGGACATAGCCCACGCCCTTATGGAGGAAAAGGGAATAGCCGGATTCGAGGAGAACGGCGGTTTCATATTCCCTGCACACCAGTACGTCAGGGACGGAGCCATGAGCTTTGCCCTAATGTTAGAGTACATGGCAAGCGAAAACGCTACCTCTGCCCAGCTCTTCGATTCCCTTCCTCAGTATTATCCAGTGAAGACAAAGGTAGAAATAAAGCCCTCCACAGATGTACAGAGGATCTATGAGGAGCTTAAGGCCACCTACGGCAACAAAGGGGAAATCATAGCAGTTGATGGCGTGAAAATAGTGACAAAGGATTACTGGTTCCTAGTTAGGAAAAGCGGTACTGAGCCAATAATAAGGATAATGATTGAGGCAAAGGATCAAAATCTGGCAAACTCTTTAGCCTCAGAGCTGGTTAAGTTTGTGGGGAGTTTAACTTGAAGTACAGGCTGATGGACCTTTTAGCGTGTCCCATGTGTAAGAAGTTCCCGTTAGAGCTATATGCCTTCGAGGTCAGGGAGGTTGAGAGGAATACTGACGAAAAGAAGCCCCTCTGTGAGCTTTACTGCGCTTACAAGGGAAGTTATATAAAGGAGCTACAACAACCTCCGCCATGCGACGAGTGCTTCAGGAAGGAGATCGTGGAGGGACTCCTTTTCTGCACCTCCTGTAAGAGGTGGTATCCAATAATAGACGAGATACCGAGGATGTTGCCCGACAACCTAAGGAAGAAAGAGGAGGACTTGAGATTCCTCGAGAAAAACAAAACTAGGATACCAAAGGAAGTTCTAGAAAGCGGTTTACCAGTGAACATGAAAAGTTAAAATGAGCTTATTAATGTGTTTGCCAAGAGTATAATTGGTGTAACTCGATGGAAAGTTCCTTTATATCTAACTTAGACGAGTGGATAAAGATGCAGAAGAATTTGCTGGCGACGCTGAAAGACATGGAAAAGCAGGACAAGGATTTAGATAGGCTTGACTTGATCCTTGAATCGAGGGTAGCGTTTCAACACATGATGAGGACGATAAAGGCCTTTGACCAGTGGCTTCAAGATCCCATGGTTATAAGGCATATGCCTAAGGAGATGTTGGAGGACGTAAAGAGGACAAGTTGGCAGATACTGAGGGAGCTGTTGGAACTAGACATTAGGCACACCTCTGAGGCAAAGGAACTGATAACTAAGCTGGGCAAAGAAGGAAAGCTAGATCCGCTAATATGGAGTAGGCCACTCTTTGAAGAACAGCAGGCACAGAGTAGTAGAAGGAGCACTTTCACAACAATGTAAAGTGAAAGAGGAAAAAGAATTTCAAAAACTTTTACCTTCTTCTACCTCTTCTTTCAGACCGTAGCTTTAATGAGTACTCCTCATCTATAGCTACGATCTTGTTTTTAAGCTCATTGAGGGCTTGAGTTAAGGAGTTTTTGAAAGCGTCGTCAATTAGCGACATGTTACCCTCTACTGTCTCTTCTCCGCTCATGGTTAGCTTTAGTTTCTTATTACCAGGGTCGTTCTCTATGAGACCTAAGTAGAGGAGCGACGTAATATCGTCCTTTAACTGTTGGCTTACAACGTTGCCTCCTATTACGCTAAACGGGTAGCCCATATCGAAACCTTTGTCCTTAGCCTCATAGAGAAACTGCGTTAAAGCTTTCTCGGATACTGAGTTTAAGGTCTTAATAATATAGAGTAATTGTAATTTTCTCTTGTCCTCCTTGATTACTGAAGGATTTATCACTTGGCGAGTGACTACTTTTAGGTCCTTGGACTTAGAAGTCTGAGATGGTTGCGACAATCTATTTCCCTCTACTTATTTTGTATTACCCCTTATTATATTAACTATTTCCTTAGTCGCTGAATAGGGGTCTTTGCTCTTGGTTATGGCCCCACCTACAACGTAGATGCTGATCGGTATATCAAGCAAGTCCCTTATAGTGTTCCCGTTTAACCCACCAGCAACAGACACAGCGGTGAACTTGGAGATTTCCCTTATCTCCTCTTTCAGTGCGGCCACAGTTATCCCGCGTTTCTTCTGGACGTCTAGGCCCACGTGGAGGCCTATTATGTCCACCCCAAGCTCCTTAAGCTCCTTTGCCCTAGTTATCACGTCCTTCACGTTTATTAGGTCGGCCTGGACTAGTATGTCTAGCTCTCTTGCCTTCTTTACTGCCGATTCAATAGTAGAGTCATCCATAATACCTAGGACAGTCATGATGCTAGCGCCTCCCAGTTTTGCTATTTGTACTTCCACGTCTCCTGCGTCTGCCGTTTTTGTATCTGCCAATACTGCCCTACCTCTTGACGCCTCCAAGATCCTCTTAATTCCCCCTATACCAGAAGACTTTAACAGCGGAGTCCCAACCTCCACTATGTCCACACCTGCATCTACCGATTTTTCGGCCACCTTAACGGCCTCCTCTAGGTCGATGAAGTCAAGGGCTACTTGAAGGTGCTTTCTTTGCTTGAGGCTTTGGAGAATATTTTCCCTGATCATATCGATTACTCAGCGGTTTGAGTAATAATAAGCTAAGCTACAAAAGAGTTTTTATTTTAGAAAGTTGAAAAGGCGTTACTGTGATTGCTAGGGATGACTAAGTATGTGATAGTGACGGGAGGAGTGCTGTCTAGCGTAGGAAAGGGCACGGTGGCAGCTTCCATAGGGCTTCTTTTAAAGAACATGGGATATAAGGTAACTGCGGTAAAAGTAGACCCCTACATAAACGTAGACGCAGGTACAATGAATCCGTACATGCATGGAGAGGTGTTCGTTACAGAGGATGGAGCTGAAACTGACCTCGACCTAGGACACTACGAGAGGTTTTTGGACATTAACATGACTAAGCACAACAACATTACTGCTGGGAAAGTCTACTTTAATGTCATAAAGAAGGAAAGAGAAGGGAAGTACTTGGGGCAAACTGTACAGATAATTCCACACGTAACTGACGAGATAAAGTCTATGATTAGGGAGGCGGGGAAGCTCGAGAACGCCGATATAGTGATAGTCGAGATAGGCGGTACCGTAGGCGACATAGAGAGTTTGCCTTTCCTAGAAGCAGTAAGGCAACTTAGACTTGAGGAAGAGGAGAACAACGTAGTGTTTGTACACGTGGCACTTGTTGAGTACCTTAGCGTAACTGGAGAGCTAAAAACGAAGCCCCTCCAGCATAGCGTCCAAGAGCTCAGGCGGATTGGGATACAGCCTGACATCGTTATTGCGAGGTCTACAGTCAGTTTAGACGAGGATACCAAGAAAAAGATAGCCCTTTTCACTAACGTTAGGTACGACTACATATTCTCCAGCTACGACGTTTCAACCGCCTACGAAGTACCGTTAATCTTGAACGATCAGGGTTTAGCCCAAAAGCTTTCTGAGAAACTTAAGCTAAACGGCGTAGCACCAAACCTCGAGAGATGGAAGAAGTTCGTCGAGTCGTTAAAGGACGGAGATAAGGAAGTTAAGATAGCTCTGGTAGGCAAGTACACAAGGCTTAAGGACAGTTATATCAGCATTAAGGAAGCAATACTCCACGCTTCTGCCTCTTTGGGCGTAAAGCCCGAGCTGGTTTGGATAGAGTCAACGGACCTAGAGAACAACGTAAACCTTGACCAAATCTTAGGGAAGGTGAACGGTATCATTGTGTTGCCTGGCTTCGGTAGCAGGGGAGTGGAAGGTAAAATAAGGGCAATAAACTACGCTAGGACCCACGACATACCCTACTTGGGCATATGTTATGGATTACAGTTAGCAATTGTGGAGTTTGCGCGGAACGTCTTGGGACTGGAAGGAGCTCACACAACCGAAGTTGATCCCTCTACTCCTCACCCTGTAGTGACCCTTCTTGACGAGCAGAAGAGAGTCACGCAGTACGGGGGTACTATGAGGTTGGGCTCCCAGAAGATCATCCTAAAGCCAGGAACAATAGCGTATTCCCTTTACGGAAGGAATGAGGTGTACGAGAGGCATAGGCACAGATACGAGGTTAACCCGCAGTACGTGGACAAATTCCAGGAGGCAGGGCTTGTTATATCTGGAGTGAGCGAGAACGGACTGGTGGAAATGATAGAGCTCAAAAACCATAGGTTCTTCGTAGCAACGCAGGCGCACCCCGAGTTTAAGAGCAGGCCCCTGAATCCATCGCCCCTGTTCGTGGGGTTCTTAAAAGCTACCTTAAGTGCTTGACTTTAGGTTAATTATTATCTTATCATATTTGTTTTTTACTATTTTCTTAATACCTTTTACTCCATTTGAGTACTCCACTTCAATTAAGCCTGCGCCCTCCAAAAGGGCTAGTTGACTGCTCACGTTTCCCTTGGTCATCTGCAGTTCCTCGCTCAGTTCGGTTACGCTCTTTGGCGATTCCGCAACTATTTTTAAGATATTTATCCTAGTCATTGAGGACAAGGCATCGGCAACCCTCATTATCTCCTCAGGATCTTCTAAGACTAGGTCCATGAGGAAGAGCTTGCCTCATATCGTTCAAAAGGGTTTGCACATATTGTGCGTCATTCTTTTATAGTGGTTATTATGAAGTAGTAAGAAGAGGAGAGAAATTTTGCAGACTAAAGTAGAGAATCCCTTAAAGAATTTGAGGTCTGCAGTTAATAAAATTGTACTCGTGAAGCTTAAGGATGGCTCTGAGTATATTGGAAGGCTAGAACAGACCGATGGTACAATGAACCTAGTACTTAGGGACTGCACAGAGATGGTAGAGGGTTCCAGCGACCCAGTCGCGAAGTACGGGAGAGTTCTCATAAGGGGGAGCAATATTCTGTTTGTCAGCGTTGACTACGAAAGCATAATGGACAAAGAGAAGTAAGCTTTTTAAAAAGACGTAGGTAGTTGAGTTACTATGAAAAACATAAACATTCAGCCTGCCAGAATCGCAAATATGGACAACCTCGAAGTGGAGCTAGTAGAGAGAAAAGGCGTAGGACATCCAGATTACATAGCCGACTCCGCATCCGAAGAAGCCAGTAGGAAGCTTTCGCTCTACTACCTTAAGGAGTTCAACACTATACTGCATCACAACTTGGACAAGACCTTGGTTGTTGGAGGTCAAGCTAGCCCCACATTCAAAGGAGGAGAAGTCCTTCATCCGATATACGTTATAGTTGCAGGTAGAGCTACTACCGAAGTTAAGACTGAAAAGGGAGTGGAGAATGTACCAGTTGGAACCATAATATTGGATGCGGTTAAGGAGTGGATAAGGAACAACTTTAGATATCTCGATGCCGACAAGCACGTGATTGTGGATTACAAAATAGGCAAAGGTTCCGCTGACTTAGTTGGCATATTTGAGAAGAGCAAGACCAAACCATTGTCCAACGATACAAGCTTTGGGGTGGGATTTGCCCCCTACTCTACCCTAGAGAACTTGGTTTTCCAGACGGAGAGGTTCCTCAACTCAAAGGAGCTAAAGCTAGAGCTACCAGAGGTAGGCGAAGACGTAAAAGTAATGGGGCTCAGGAGAGGGAAGGAGATCTACTTGACTATAGCTATGGCTACAATAAGTCAGCTCGTCGACGACGCTCAGTCCTACTTATCAGTAAAGGAACAAGTGAAGGAAAAAGTGCTGAACTTAGCTAACAAACTAGCTCCTGACTTCGATGTTAAGGTGTTTGTGAACACAGGGGACAAACCGGAGAACGGTATTTACTACCTCACCGTAACTGGAACATCTGCAGAGCATGGAGATGACGGTATGACGGGCAGGGGAAATAGGGGCGTTGGGCTAATAACTCCCATGAGGCCTATGTCGTTGGAGGCAACTGCTGGTAAGAACCCAGTAAACCACGTTGGGAAAATATATAACGTACTGGCAAACTTAGTAGCTAAGAAAGTGGTCGAGGAGACCCACGTGTTAAACGCTCAAGTGGAAGTTCTAGGTCAGATAGGTAGACCCATTGATGATCCGCTAATAGTTAACGTAGAGGTCAACCCAGGCAACGAGAGGATAAGCGATAACTTGAAGAACGAGATCAACGGTATAGTGGAGGAATACCTTAATTCGATGCAAAAAATAACTGAGCTGATTCTAGAGGGAAAAGTTATGCTCTTTTAACCTAGATAGCCTATATTTCTCGATTAACCTCTTTACATCATCCACTTTGACATCGTGATTTAACTCTTTTTCCCTCTGCAAGGCCTTTAAGTCTTGTAATAACCTAGGATCTACTACAGCTAGGTCGGCATCTACGTAAAGGGCCAACTCCTCGTTTACCTCTTCACCTAAGGCAAAGAGCTTTCCGTTCTTAACATAAAGTATCGGAGAGTCCTTTGAAACCACGGCTAGTTTTCCCCTAAGTAAATCGTATATGACTGCGTTGTATCTCTCTATCTTCTCTTTCATTCTCAAGTTCTCTTCTTGAAGTTGAAGTATAGCCTTGTTCTTCTGCTCTATTATGTTGCTGAGCTCGTAAATTTTCCTGTCCTTCTGCACTTCTGCGTTGTACTGTAGTCTAATCTCCTCAATCTTCTTCTCTAGTTCCTCCTTCTCCTTAAAGATGCTTTTGAGGAGCGCTCTTAGCCTATTGTTCTCGTGTTTTAAGAACGTTAACTCATCGTTAGCGTTTTTTAACGATTTTTGTTGAGCGGTTGGGGTAATTACCAGCTTAGGCTGTTCCTTACCCTCCAGTTTCTTCTCGATTTCTCTTTCTATACACTCCGCAAGTGTACTTCCACTTATTATACATCTAAACACTACGTTTTCATCAATGTCAATGTCGAACCTTCTTATCAAGCTCTCGCTTTGCCTTATCTTCTTTTCCACTTCGTTATACGCTTTTAAAGCAGCAGCAAGTGCGTCCCTAATGTGAGGATTCGTTATCTTAAGCCCAAATCTCTCGCAGTACTGGTTTAACATTTCCTGCTTTTCGTCAACGCTCAGGGACTTTTCTGGAACGTAGATTTTTGAGTTGAGGGCACCGGCGAGCCTCTTCACCGTGTCTGGCAAAGGATTAACGTCAGTAGACAATATAACTGGGACTCCCTTCTCTCTAACTAAAGATATTATGTCGTCCCTGTCTATACCTCTTCTGCTTTCCAGAAGTACTGGTTTTCCGTAGAAATCTATTGCTGCTACCCCCACTTCTATCCCAGGGTCTATGCCTATAATTAGCGGCTTCGATGATTCCTTCTTGTCGGCGAATTCAATTTTGGTCTTATATACAGGTTTTATTTCAAGATTTATGTCATGTCCCTTCATTTTCTTAACTATCCCGTATAGGCTCTCTCTGGAAGCGTAAACAACGAACACAGCCCCCTCCATGCCCGACTTAGTCTTCTTTACGATGACGTCGTAGTCAAAGCCGTTCTTGTCTAAGGCCTCCTTTACTTGTTTAAATACCCTTAGCACAAGACCTCTCAGATGTCTTTTATACCTGTTAGAGCTCATACCGCCTGGTCCAGATCTTCTGCCCTTTGATATAATGATCTTGGTCTTGTTCTCTATTAGTTTAATTTTAGTACCAGCACCCTTAGATGCAAGAAGGGCAGCTAGGTACGCGGTACGCAGGGGATTTGGTTTGCCTTGCACCTCAATGCCGTAGAGTTTAGCTACCTCCCTTATGTCCTTGAACTCCCCATTCAAGTAAGTTACTTGGACTACCTCAACGGTCTCCGGAAAGAGGCTAAGTACCTTTACTACTTCTCTATCACTGCTCCCTAACTCGTAGATGTTGTCTGTTGCAATGACTGAAATTTCCTGTTCCCACGCTATCCTTATAACCCTGCTTAGGGGAACGTTCTCCATTTTCTGAATGACGTTACCCCCTTCGTCTATTACTACAATAGAGTACCTAGGCTGTGAAGCTGAAAGAGGACTATTCCTAGGCTCAATGTCTATGCCCAGGAATTTCCTCATGACCCACCACTTACGTACTCTATAGCTTGGTCTAGGTCGTACTCGATCCCATACTTCCTCCTGAAGAAGTCAAGGATATTCAGCAAGTCCCTCCTTAGAAGTTCGTTGTTATGTCTCTGCCACTGTGGCCAATCAATCACATACGGTTTCTCTGAGTCGTCAACAATTACGTTGTAAGGGCTTAGGTCCCCGTGTACTAACCCTTCACAGTAGTTAAAGGCTATCCTGATTGTACCTAGAATAGCGTCCAGGACCTCCTTTGGCGAACTTAGGTTAGCATACATTAACTTGTTTCCTTCAACGAATTCGCTGGCTACTCCATTGTAGGCGAGCCCCAATGGCCTAGGTACGGATCCCATGTTCTTACTAACGCATTCTAACGCCTCGTATTCTCTCTTGGCGTTGTCTAGCGTGACTGAGACCCAGCTCTTCCTCTCGGTGTATCCACGGAGTTTACGTGCGTTTCTGTAACTTGTCCTCCCAACCCTGTGGAACTTCACTGCAATTACGTTGTCATTGAAGTCATACCCATAATATACTATACTTTCCTTTCCCTCGCCTATTACGTCTCCAAGGGACTTTACGACGCCTTTAGCGTAAAGACTTTTTGTAGCCACTACGTCAATTCCTGAGAAGCTCAACCTGTAGGACATCTCTCCTTTTATTCTCTCTCTGGAGATTAATCTTAATCCCTCCAACTTTACTAACGCAACGTCCAACTCTTTGTTAGTAAAACCAAGCCTGTCCTTGAGCACTGATTTTGGTACGTACTCGTAAAGGTCCCTTAGCTCTATCAAGGTCTTGAGAACGGCGTAATCAGAAGACGATACTAAAGAAGTCTTCTCTGCTAAACTGGCTAAAGGCATAATTTCTAAAATATTAATGGGAAATTGGGTTATTATTGTTTGTTGAAGCGACGCTTTTTACCTCGACCTTCTTTATCTCGCTCCTTCCCGGCATAAGCTTAGCAATCTCGTTGGCAATTACCTTTGTAGGTAACTCGAGTTTCTTGGAAAAATCTCTGGCTATTTTTTCTGCGACTTTACTGGGATCTGTTCCCCCTGGTACAATAACTGCGTAGGCGTCGCATTTTTCTGAGATTGCGTCCACAGGCCCAGCCTCCACTCTGACCTCGTTCTCACCCTTGCATACGCCTATAGCTAGCTCGAGTTTTACGTTGTTGACGAAGTTCTTTTTACCGTAAATCATGAACGAACCCTTGGGCAAGTACTCTCCTGCAGGCGGGGACTTGGAAACTTGACTTCCATAGACCCAGAAGACGTCCACAGAACCTAGCCCAACTTTCCAAGCTTTTGAGTAGCACGCTGCTATAACTGCCGCGTCCCTTATGTCTTCCTCTTGTATTCCCTCAGGGTCCTTTATTACAGTAGCCGCTGCGCCTTGTACATCAGCGTGGAGGAATATATCTCTCTCCCCTAATAGCTTTCTCACGATGCTCTCGTTTTGGTCCTGGTCTTTTCCCGCTATCACTAGGTACCCGTGTCTAGTGAATGACCATCTGTACTTCTCGTACCACTCCTTTTTCCTAAACGATATTGCCGACTCCCGGCTCTTTTCCTCTATCTCAGCGCTTAAGCTCTGGAGTTTCTTCTTTAGCTCCTCAAGCGTTTCCTCCGCCCTTTTAGCCTTTTGCGAGTACTCCTTCGCTTCGTCAAAGTACTTTGAGGCGTTTTTCATTGCAGATAGCTTTGGGTCTAATTCCACCTCATAACCGTCTAGCTTCAAGGTGAACCTCTTGGCGTTCCTCTTTATTTCGTCCTCTACCAGTTGGTAATTACTCATTATAAGCTTTCCAATAGTCCTCAACTTTTCCTCTTCTTTCTTGTACTCCTCTATGGTGGAGAGCAATTGGTTAATGGAGCTCTCTAGCCTTTTCTTTTCCTCCTCGACTTTCTCCGACTTTCTCTTCACAGCCTCTACTTTTTCCAGCTTGGTGAAGTACTCATCAAGCGCGTCGTTAAACGACTTTGCCTCCACGCAGTTCTCAAATCTTATTGGCAAGACGTTATTCTCGCTGTAACATGGTGTGACGCGACCGTTCTTAAGCTGCTCCTCGAACTCCTTAAGCTTTCTCTTAGCCTCTTCTAGCTCACTCAAGCTGTTGACTTGGATTCCCAAGTAGCTTATGATATCTTGTGGAGCTCCTAGTACCCTGCTCAAGTTCCCCTTCTGTAAGTTCTTCTCTATTTCCTTGACGTCCATTGTAGGCTTTGGGGGCTCAGAGTACTGGTGTCCTGGTCTTATTGTCCTATCCTTAAATTCCCTGTACTCGGTCGAAAACAAAACCCTATTCTGCTGGTCAGCGACGACTAACAGTCCTCTGGGCAGTAGCTCGACGTAAATTGAGTTACCGTTGCTTAAATCAATCCTTAGTATTCTCTCGTCGTTTACAATACTTATGCTTCTTATCGAAGCGTCCCTAACGTACTCCCTCAATATCCTCGCCTTCGTGTCCAACGTCTTTTCCCTTTCATACTTGGTGAAGTGAATCCTCCTCCCTGGTTCAATTATCAGTTCCTTGATCCCTTGTGGACAGTGCAGTTTAAAGACAAAGACGTTGGGAATAACGGTAGAGTAAACGTTATCAATTCTGCAGTTAACTAGCTGAGAGTTTTCACTTATCCATGCCACGAGGTCATAGTAGCTCATAGATGCCTTCGTTGCAAACTTTAAAGACATCTTCCCTTACACACATGATATGGATATTGAAGATAAAATATTGCTTTTAAGAGGTGTGTTGGGGGTTATCGCAGGTGCTATATCGAGCTTTGTGGGCTCGATTGTCTCAGCCGGCGTTGTGGCTATAATAGGTTACGTCCTGTCCGTGCTTGTAGTTTACGCTATGTTTAAGCTCGGGAAAAAGTGGCTGTTGTTCGGAAAAGGAACACTGACGTACGTTGTTGCTTGGTTTTTAATACTGGTCTTGGTATATAATATCCTAGTTTGACACATGCAGACTCAAAAGTTCATTGTAGACGCCATGCTAGGAAAGTTGGCGCGGTGGCTCAGGATTCTAGGCTATGATACCCTTTACGACAGTAGCTACGAGGACTGGAAGATAATTAAGACCGCTGAAGAGCAAAAAAGGATAATAATCACTAGGGACAGAGGGCTGTGTAACAGGGCTAAGAAAAAAGGACTAGAGTGCTTTATGGTTAATCCGGACTACGATATTGCGAATACGTTAGCGCAATTAGCTAGGAAGTACAAGATAGACCTCCACGTAAACGTAGATGCAACTAGGTGTTCCGAATGTAATGGTATCTTATTGAAGGTTGGGGACAACAAGTGGCAGTGTTCTAGGTGCAAGAAGGTATACTGGAAGGGGAGACATTGGAGGACAATTGAGGAGATTCTTATTAAGGCACAGAGCAGAGTAGAAAGTAATGAAGGATCTAGTGACAATAGAGGAACTAAACCTAGAGGAAGGGAAAAAGTTAGTAAGGATAGCCAGACTAGCGATAATGTCAAAGCTGAAGTTAACAGACAAGTTTGAAGACATCTCAGACGAAATTCTGAATAAGAAGGGCCTGGCTTTTGTAACTCTAGAGACTAAGAGGGGAAACACCTATTCTCTTAGGGGTTGTATAGGGTACGTAGAGGCTGTAGCCCCATTAAAGGACATAGTGTACAACGCTGCAATCGCTGCTGCGTTCTCGGACCCTAGATTTCCGCCCCTTAGAAGGGAGGAGTTTCAGGACGTGATAATAGAGGTCACCGTTTTAACAAAGCCAGAAGTGGTTGACGTGCCTAAAACGGAATTACCTAAGGTTATCAAGGTTGGCGAAGACGGGCTTATAGTGGAGAAAGGTATCCTCTACAGTGGGTTACTCCTGCCTCAAGTCCCTATGGAGTACTGCTGGGACTCTGAGACTTTCCTTGCTGAGACGTGTATAAAGGCGGGACTTAGTCCAGACTGTTGGCTTTACGAAGATGTTAAGGTTAAGAGGTTCAAGGGGGTAATATTCAGGGAAATAGAACCGGACAACGTGATAATGATCAAGCCCTCAGAAGTCAAGTGCAAGAGACTAGGGGAGGAATAGAAGTGCAAGGTTTTTATCATATATAACTTTTTAGGTTACAAAGATAAAGTATCGGGAGTGAATTCCATGTCAGAGGAGGAATATGCGGAGTTATTCACGCCAGAAGTTGAAAGCGCTTTGCAAGATGCCCTTAAAGACATGAAAGGTCCCGTAGAAGCGTATGTATTTATAGACTCTTCGGACAGGAACTGTAATTACTGTGAGGTAACGAGAAAGTTCCTCGATTTTGTGAGCAAAGCTGCACCTAAGGACGAAAGCGGATCTAGTTTACTAAAGGTCCACGTTGTGGACAGGGCCAAGGAGAGCGATAAAGCCCTGTTCTCGGAATTTAACGTATCTAGGGTTCCGACAGTAGCGTTCTACAAGGGATATATCAGGTGGACCGGAGCTCCACTAGGCGAGGAGATAAGGGCGCTAGTGGAAACTATAGTGAGGCTCTCGCAAGGAGAAAGCGGTCTAAGTCCAGAGACCGTCAACGCGATAAAGGAAAAACTAAACGGACAAGTTAAAGTCGAGGTGGTGGTGACTCCATCTTGTCCATATTGTCCTTACGCAGCTCTGCTATCTCACATGGTAGCTTATGAGGCCTGTAAGGCAGGTAAATGCAACATTATATCTGACGTAGTTGAGGCATACGAGAACCAGGATATAGCTGAGAAGTACCAAGTGATGTCTGTACCAACCCTTGCTGTGAACGAGTCAGTGGAGTTCATAGGAGTACCAAACGAGGAAAACTTCATTGATACCCTAGTTCAAAAACAGAAGTAATACCTAAGCCCTGTTTTTCATTAAGTTTATAACGAATAGGGTTTAAGTTTTAAGGATAATGAAGACCATTATAATTAAACTCACAGATGAGGAATACGCAAAACTTGAGGAAGAGGCAAGAAAGGAGGGCTACGTTCTGTTAACAGAGTACGTGAGGTCTAAGTTGCTCTCTAGCTTTACTTTAGCCCCTTCAAGCCCTTCACGAGTCGAGAGCGTCAATTACGAAGAAATGTTGCGAAAAATAGAAAGGAAAATACAAGACATGATCAACCCGTTTACGTCTCAGATTGAGGATCTTAAGCAAAGATTGGCAGACCTCCAGGAAAAGGTTGATTCTCTTGAAGAGAAGAGTCCCAAACCTAGGGAGCTCCAACCAAAGGAGAAACTACAAAGACAACCTACCGCCCAGGAGAAAAAGACTGCCCTAGATATCCTATCTGAGCAAGGAGTAATTTTCGAAAGCGAGCTAAAGCTGAAGGATCCGGATAGGTTCTTTGAAAAATTGGAAAGGGAAGGGGCTAAGATCTTACTCACGGATAAGGAGAGAATAGCAGTCGATCCTAACTTCTATAATAGTTTCGTGGAGAAGCTCTCTAAGTTATCGGCACAAGACGACGAAACTGCAAAGCAGCAGTTAGGCAAGAAGGAGTTTAAGCTGTTCCAAAGGCTAAAGGAAGCAGCTTACATATACTTTGATAGTTCCTCGAAATCTTGGAAGTTCGTGAAGTAGCGCCTAACCTATGAACTTAGGTAATGTCACTCCCTTTTGACCTTGATATTTTCCCTTATAGGGGTTCTCAACTGGAGTCAAGGTTTTAGCAAATATCAAGTGGATGAACCTAGTACCCTCCCTGATCCTTATAGGGAATGAGCTCCCTATGACCTCTATTGTTACCTGACCCTCAAAGCCTGCGTCAACAATGGTTGGTGGTACCATTAACCCAAGCCTAGCGAAGGAAGACCTTATGTTGACGAATGCCATTATATCGTCGGGCAACTTCAAGTACTCCTTGGTCGTCAAGAGGATGTGCTCTTGAGGGTAGATTATGAATTCGCTACCGTTTTCGACGTCGTAAAAGTCGCTTAAGTCTTCTCCCACCGTGTACACCCTGTCTGTCTTCTTGAACCTCGCTATCTGTCCACCTACTCTCAAGTCGACGCCGTTCTCTCTCACTGTGTCGTCGCTTATAGGTTCAATGAGTATCCACTTTTTCTCGAGGTAGTATTTTAGATCCCTGTCTCCAAGTATCATATCTAAACAAACACTTTCTTCCATTTGCTTAAAGACATTATGGGTCAATATTCCAAAGTCAGTGTAACTCTGACAAGTCACCAACTCCTATTGCCTTTACTCATCATCAAACGTTAATAACGCCAACATGAAGATAATAATTTATGGAGTTTAAAATTATAGCTGAGTACTTCGACCGTCTCGAGAAGATAAGCTCAAGGATTCAGCTTACCTCTATTTTAGCTGATCTCTTTAAGCAGACAGATAAGAGCGTCATAGACAAAGTAGTCTACCTAATTCAAGGCAAATTGTGGCCAGACTTCTCCGGCCAACCTGAGATAGGAATAGGCGAGAAATTCCTAATAAAGGCCATCTCCATTGCCACCGGAGTTAAGGAGGATGAAGTCGAAAGCCTATTTAAAAAGTTGGGAGACCTAGGGCAGGTGGCCTCTGAGCTAAAAAAGAAGTCTCAATCATCGAGCATACTTTCGTTTCTAGGAGCCCAGAGCGCTCAAGGCCTTACCGTGGAGGAGACTTACGATAACTTGGCGAAGATAGCTACTGCTCAGGGGGAAGGGAGCAGGGACATAAAGATAAGGCTCCTCGCGGGCCTACTAAAGAAGGCCACTCCAGTTGAGGCGAAGTACCTCGTCAGGTTCGTAGACGGTAGGTTAAGGGTGGGAATAGGCGACGCGACCATTCTTGACGCACTTGCAATAACGTTCGGAGGAGGAGAAGCTGCTAGGGACATTGTGGAAAGGGCATACAACCTCAGGGCGGACCTAGGAAATATAGCGAGAGTATTAGTGGAAAGGGGCATAGAGGCAATAAAGTCCATAAAGCCCATGCCGGGTATTCCAATTAGGCCAATGTTAGCTGAGAGGCTTTCCGATCCTGCAGAGATGCTGAAAAAGGTAAACGGAGTTGCCTTAGTAGATTACAAGTACGACGGGGAGAGGGCTCAAATACACAAGGCCGGGGACAAAGTCTACATATTCTCGAGGAGGCTCGAGAATATAACAAATCAGTACCCTGACGTAATAGAGTACGTTACTAACTACGTTAAGGGCAACGAGTTCATAATAGAGGGAGAGATAGTCCCAGTTGACCCCGAAAGCGGTGAGATGAGGCCGTTCCAGGAGCTCATGCACAGGAAGAGGAAGACGGACATCCACGAGGCAATAAAGGAGTACCCAGTAAACGTTTTTCTGTTCGACCTTATGTATTACGAGGGAGAAGACTACACGACTAAGCCCCTTCCGGAGAGGAGGAGCAAGCTGGAGTCCATAATATCTGGAAACGATAAGATACACATTGCGACGCATATTGTTGTCGACAACGTGGAGAAACTAAAGGAATTCTTCTTCCAGGCTATTTCAGAAGGAGCCGAGGGCGTTATGGTAAAGTCCATTTCTAGCGATTCTATCTACCAAGCTGGATCGAGGGGATGGCTATGGATTAAGTTCAAGAGGGATTACCAGAGCGAGATGGCGGACACTGTTGACCTAGTGGTAGTAGGGGCGTTCTATGGAAAGGGTAAAAGAGGAGGAAAGTACAGTTCGCTATTAATGGCAGCCTATAACCCAGAGAAAGACGTGTTTGAGACCGTGTGCAAGGTAGCGTCTGGCTTTAGCGATGAGGAACTAGATGAGCTTCAGAAGAAGATTGATGAGCTCAAGAGGCAAGACAAACACCCAAGGGTCGACTCTAAAATGGTTCCAGACGTCTGGGTGACGCCCTCTTTAGTTGCCGAGATAATAGGCGCAGAGATTACCATATCCCCGCAACACACGTGCTGTAGCGACAAGTACGAAAACGGAGGGCTCTCTATTAGGTTCCCGAGGTTCATAAGGTGGAGGCCAGACAAGAGCCCTGAAGACGCCACAACAAACCAGGAAATCTACGAGATGTACAACTCCCAGTTAAAGAAGATAACTGAGAAGAGTGGCGAGAACATCTAATATAAAACGCCTTACGCCAATTTATTTTATGCATGTAAAAATCGAAGCCAATGGCGCCATAATAGTAGGGGAGAACTTCACAATTGACGGGCATTCAGAGAGGAACTTTAGGGTCGTGACGCACTTTCATTCGGACCACATAGTTGACCTATCTAAGAGCGTTAAGGAGTGCAATGGAGTCGTAGCAACTCCACAGACCTTGGACGCGTTAGAGGTTCTTGGGCACAAAATACCGCAGAAGAAAAGGCTAGGCCTCAAGTACGACTTAAGGCTTCATGTAGAAGATGAGTCAGTAGTCCTTAAGCCAGCCGAACACATATTGGGCTCTGCCCAAGTCATGATAACCTTGAAGGACGGTACTACAGTAGCTTACACTGGGGACTTCAAGAATCCGGGGAAAGGGACGCCAATACTGAACCCGGATATTCTCGTAATTGACTCGACCTATGGTAGGCCGGAATTTAGGAGACCGTTCAAGGAGGAGGTAAACTCCCTCTTTCCGGACTACGTCAACGACGCCCTTGTCAGTGGGCCCGTGAGGATATACGCCTATCATGGAAAGATCCAAGAGGTGATGAAGTTTCTCAGAAGGGCACAAGTAATAGCCCCTTTCGTTGCGGAAGGAAAGGTCTACGACTTGACTATAGTGGCCAAGAAATACGGAGAGGAAATAGGGGAGGTATTTAACAGGAACGACCCCCAAGCCAGGGAGATCCTAAAGGATGGCTGGTACGTTGAGTTTAAGCACTTTCACGAGTTTAGAAACAGGGAAAAGGGGTTCACAAATTTCGTGCTCACTGGCTGGCAGTTCGACAAGCCATTTAAGCGGATAGACAGCTCTTCAGTCTCCGTTGCCTTCAGCGATCATGGAGACTTCGAAGAGACGATATATTACGTAGACAACTCCTCCGCAAGTCTCGTTATAGTAGACGGAGGGAGAAGGGGGTACTCCAACGACCTCGCCAAATACATTAACGAGAGGCTTAAGAAAAAGGCTATAAGCATGCCCTAAATTACCATCTCTTCTTTCACAAGTCTGTTTTTCTGGAACCTATCTGGGGAAAAAACGTCGAAGAACTTGTTCCTTTTCCCGTCTGCTATGAGTTCCGCCATTAGTTTCCCGGAGAACGGGGAAAACATCATTCCATGTCCGCTATAGCCTGCGTCCACGTATAGTCCTTCTGGCCAGTTTTCTGAAAAGCCCATTATGTGAGAGTGATCCGGGGTCATCTCGTAATACCCACTCCATCCCCTCATTATCCCTATTCCCTCCGCACCCCTTACGAGACCTCTTACGATCCTAAGGAACTTTATGGCTTCTTCTAGGCTTACCGTAAAGGGGAGGTAACCTCTTTCAATGGTAGACTCTACCCCTCCAATGATCTCTCCTTTCAATGTCTGGGATAAGTAAGCGCCCTTGTCTACGTCGATAACTAGTGGCTTCACTTTGTACTTTAAGTCCTCTGTAATGAATATTTGCTTCCTCTCAGGGTAAATCGGGAGGTCGGGTATTATTTGAGAGCTCCAGGCCCCAGCAGTTACCACCACTTTGTCTCCTTCGATGAATCTCCCATCGCTGGTAGTCACTCCCTTCACCTTCCCTTCACCTACGACACCTTTTACCTCTCCGTAGATCACCTTTACGTCTCTTCTTATTTCCTCAAAGTAGCTGTAGAGTATATAGTCGTGGTGAAAGGCGCCGTCTTGTGGCGCGAAGTAACAATTTCCCTCTGCCTTAAGGAAGTCGAATTCCCTGCATTCCACGAATTTTCCTCCTACGCCTAGAGACGCCCAAAGTGAGTGGAGCTTTTTGAAGTAGTCAAGATGCCTCTCGCTTAATATCCACAAATATCCCGATCTGTATAGAAGGGCGTTATAGCGGAGTTCCTTAGCTGTGCTCTCTAGGTACCTTATGGCTTTCAGCGCAAACTCTACGTTTTCCTTGCTGTAAAAATGATACCTGAACCTTCCTGCATTCCTACTACTTGACCCATAGCCTATCCTCTTCTTCTCGATGATTACAACGTCCTTTACGCCCATCTTGTGCAAATGATAAGCTAAGCTTAACCCGTGGCTCCCGCCGCCAACAATCAGGATCATGGTTACCACATTGGGTAAAGGGGTGACCTAAACGTTATTAGCTCGTCGCTCTTCAAATAACTTCCTGCTAAGTACGTGCAGATCTTTCCCTGGCAACTGCCCGTGGACAAACCAGTGACCCTTTTCACTTCTTCAACGCTTTTGTATCCCCGAAGGCGGGCTTTTTCCAGGTCGTGAAAGGTAACATCCTCGCACTCGCAAACGTAGCCTCCATAGCTAAACAAATATGGGGAATTTCTGCTTTCCCAGACCCCCGAGTAAAAGTTGAGCAAGTGCGTTTCCCTCTCCTTCAGCCCCGACTTTAGCTGGTCTAGGTATCTGTCATCTAATAGCGCCTTTGAGCTTAAGAAGGAGACTTCGTAGTCCGAAATTCCCCTGCTTCCTCCTGCTACAGCGATCTCGTGGTCTGCTAACCCAGCGTAGTCGTGCTCCGGCAGGTAGACGTGGGAGAAAGAGTAAAATTTGTACCTTACGCCAAGGTTACTCATTAATTCAATCCTTGGTTGTTTTATCACTGCAAATACTACGGCGTCGACTTCCTCGTTTATCCCGTCAGAGTAGACAACTAGCTTCTTCCCTTTTCTCTTTAATTGAAGAGTATCAACTTGGATTACCTCTACTCCCATTTCCTCGGCTCTTTCGCTCCAGAACTTGGAAAAGCTCTCTGTCCCCTTCTTAACCAAGAGCTTTCCTCCAGAAACCATCGCGGTCCTTAACGCGTCGTCTGAGGAGCCTACGACTATTACTCTTTTAAGCTTACTCCTTAGCCTCAAGTAAAGGTTTCTGGAAATAATGCCTGGAAGGTCATTACCCTTGAATATCGGTGGAATATACCTTCCACCATTAGATACAATCACCTTATTGGCGTTCACCACGAGGAGTTTGTTGTCTGTCTTTATGACTATTCCTTCCTCAAATCTCCCCAGAACTACTCCTTTAATTACCTTCTCCCAGGAGCTTTTTGCTATTTCCTTTAACTTCTTGATGAGGGAACTGTCAGCTAGAGGGTCAAAGAACACCTGGTCGTTGAGGTCCATGGCCACAACTATAGAGTTACTCAGTCCTTCAAGGGCGGAGAGTCCTGAAACCCCTCCACCTATTATTAATGTATCTAAGGAGATTTTCTCAACCACGTTCTCTTCTACTGGAGCGTAGTAGGAAGGAAGATTAAGGAGGCTTGGAACGAACTTGAGCAGGAAAGGAGCCCTTTTCAGAACTCCACTATGGATTACGTCGTTCTTTAACGGAAAGTAAAGCGAGGAGAAGCTCCACTCGAGGTTCTCACAAGTACTCCTCCTTTTTCCCCCCTCAACAACCTCAGTGTAAGGCAGACCGTATTCGCAGTCCTTTGGGGACCTACACCGCTTATGCCTTTTACTCCTTATACACGTCATCTTAAGGCTTCAATGATAGGTTTGCCGTCTAGCTTATTATAATTTACATCAAAAAGCCTCAAGATGGTAGGTACAATGTCTACGATCTTTGCGTTAACCTTCTTGCCCCTTGCTATTCCCTTTCCGTATAGTATGACTACGCCGTATAGGTCGTCCTTTCTGTAATAACCGTGGTCTCCGCTGGCGTTCTTGTATGGTACTACGTCTTCTATTTCCTTCTCCTTCTCAACGTTGGAGCTCATGGCGTAGTAGCTAGATACTGTTAATTCTATGTCCCCCTCCCTGTCGCCGGCGGGGACTTGTTTCTCGTATATCATAGGGAATATCCTCTCGCCGGTTACTGGATCTACGTAGTTTTCGAGGTTTCTAACAATATAATTTATGAGCTTTGGGAACTCTTCCCTGCTCACTATCCCCATCTCTTCCCTGTCCCTCAAGTTAACCCTTATGATCCCTCCACCAGCGTAATAAGCCTTGGTCTTTCTCCAGTCTATCCTGCCGTTGGACACCTTAAGAACGTTTATCCTTTCCAGGATCTTGTTCACGTAGACCCTCTTCTTAACCTTCTCGATCCCGTGATCAGAAGCTACTATCATGATGTCGGGGAGGTCTATCAAGGACCTAACGAACTTCCCAGCAAGCTTATACGCTTGGTAAACATAGTCAAAAGCTTTACCATCGTCTATTCCATAGAAAAGGTGCTGAAAATTGTCGACTGTGGGCAAATACGATATTGCAAAGTCCCACTCAACTCGTCGGAGAAGGAAATTCGAGTACTCGAAGAAGAAATTGTAGGAGAGCTGAGCGGTCTTCAAGTACTCCTCTAAAGTTATAGTTCCCTTACTCAGCGACTTGTAGTCTCCGTCAAGCAACATGCCCGTCCTCTTAGAGACATTTTCCCATACCTCCTGCAGTAGATCGTCCCTGTTTCCCCACTTTGTCAAGAAACTAGGTGGCGTCACATATACGTCGTTCTCCCTAAAGTGGAAGAACGATAGTCCCTTGAAGTTCTTCTCGTTACATAAAGCGGGGAACTCTATTGGACCTACCCACTCACCTTGCTTCCCATTCGCTTCTATCTTGCCCTCAGAAGTGTCAATGGTTACCTTAAACTCCTCCCCCTCTTTCTCCACCTTCCACTTTCCTCCTAGAACTTCGCTCTCTCCTATTTTGAGGAGAAATCCTTCGCTACACTTTCCAAGCTTTGACTTGTATGGGTCAAAAAGCACCGTGTTCTGGTTCTTCCACTTGTCAGGCAATGCTTGTGGAGAGGAGGTGACTAGAGTCTTAAGTCCCCTCTTGGAAAGGATGTTCCATATAGGCTCTGCAATTAACGTGTTGCTGTTGTAGGCGGTTAGGGGACTAGAGATCTTTCTTCCCTTCACAAATACCTTGGTGCTTACCACGCCGTTGTTCTTAGGGTAAAGTCCAGTTACCATTGAAGCCAGAGCAACTGGAGTAATAGAAGGGTAAGTGCTTTCCAAGGGTCCATAGTATCCCCCTTCTACTAACTCCCTGAACTCGTCCAAGGAGTAGACGAATTTCTCAAATAAGTGAAAGGCCATCCCATCAACTATCGTTAATAAGACTTTCAAAAAATCCACCTTTACTTTAATTTATCGTGAAGCTCCTTGTCCAATTCACTTGGTCTTACAAGGTTTATGTGGTTCCTCTTTACGTTACCCTTCCTGTCAAAGCTTATCGCAAACTCGTAAACTCCGTGAGTACCTTGAAACTCTCCAAAAACGTCGTACCTCTCATTTTTATAGCTTTGGACGTACTTTACATCGAGGCTCTCTTCGACAAAGTTGGGATCTTCCTTTTTCAATATCTTCACGAGTATGTCCCTAATGTCTTCCATCATTTTTCACCTAATGCTTTAATTATACCCTCGAAATCGTGTTCGTTGCTCTCTATAAATGTAATGTCAGGCCTTAAAGAGCTGAGGGTTTTTGATGTCATTGGGCCTATACTAACAACTTTAATCTCATTAGTTAAAAAACTAGCTACCATTTTAGCTATTTCCGAGCTTGTTATGGCGACAACTTCTACCTCCCTATTTCTCAGAACTCTTTCCGCTTTTCTCAAGTTCTCCTCTATTGGCTCCACGTCGTAATCGTAGATTTCCTCGTACTTAATTGACCCTGAAAGGATGTTCCTCATGCACGGCGTAGCCTTCCTGCTTCTGAACGCCATCACCGATTTGACACCACTTTGTAATATAAGGCGAGCCAGGTGAGCACTATCGTACTTCTCAGGGTAGACAGAAAAGAAGCCCTTTGAAGTTATTAACTCATGCGTGGACTTACCAATTGCAAATATTTTCTTATTTTTAACCTTATCCCAGTCCCTGAAACATTCCACCGAGTTCTTGCTTGTAAACGCTACTCCTTCAAATGGGGTTAGGTCTACGCGGTATTCTAAGCACTTAACCCGAAACAGTGGGATGTGAACGACCTCGATCCCATGCCCCCTTAGCCTTTCCGGCTCAATGGAGGGACTAAAGAACAAGACCCTCGTTCTTCATCTCCTCCAAGACCTTTTTGCCCAACTCAAGTCCAGCCTCTTTAGGTGGTTTATTTGTGGAGATTTCAACAGTTATTTTTCTTTTACCGTCACTTACACTCATAATTCCAACGAGCGAATCTCCCTCCTTTCTGAAAAGTACGCCCACGGGAGAGTGACAACCCCCACCCACTATTTGAGAGGCTGCTCTTTCAGCCATGGCTTCTTCAAAAGTCTCGCTGTCGTTGAGTTCCTTTATTTCCTTTACCATTAGATCCTTTTTTCCTACTATAGCTATGATACCTTGGTTCACTTCTGGAGTGAAGTCGTAAGGGCTAAGCCTATGGTAAACTACGTCGGCCTTTAACCTTAATATGGAGGCCTCCGCTACGATTATAGCGTCGTACTCTCCGCTCTGCAGTTTCCTAATCCTTGAATCTATATTACCTCTAAGGTCCTTTACGTTTACGTCTTCTCTCAAGAACTTGACGAAGTTCTTCCTCCTAACGCTACTCGTACCTATTACCGAACCTCCACCTAACTCGTAAATGTCGTGTTTTCCAATGATAACGTCGAAGGGGGAATCCCTTTTAATGGTAGCGAGGATTTCAAGATCGTTATCGAGGGAGGAGGTCAAGTCCTTCATGCTGTGCACCGCCAAATCGGCCTTACCTGCAACTACGTACTCGTTGACTTCCTTCTCGAATACGCCTTTACCCAGTTTGCTTAGAGGTTCAGTTGTAAATAGGTCAGCCCTTGTCTTAACGCCTATAAACTCCGTCTCTATTCCTAACTCGTTTAGTTTTCTCTCTACGATGCTAACTTGTATTCTGCTCAGTGTAGACGTCCTGGCTGCTATTCTTAGCTTCATCTCATTTCACTTAGTACCTTCCTAATTTTGTCCAATGTCTCGTTGACTACTTCTTCCGTATGGGCACTGGAAGTAAATACGGACTCGAATTGGCTCGGAGGGAAGAAAACGCCTCTATCCAGCAAGGCCTTCTGGAACTCGATGTATTTTTCCTTATTTGCCTTTCTTGCGTCGTCGGCGTTCTCGACGCTCTTTACTCCAAAGAATATTTGGAACATGCTCTTTACGGAGTTAACTACGTGGTCAAGAGGGGCTTTGTCGAGTTCCTCGCTTATTTCCTTAACTGCTTTGTTGGCAATTTCATAGGCCTTTCCCTTTTCCAGCTCCTCTATCGTAGCTATCCCTGCAACCATTGAGATGGGGTTGGCGTTGAAGGTACCTGCGTTAAACACCTTCCCAGAGGGCGTGAGGTTTTCCATGATCTCTCTTTTACCTCCGAAGGCTCCTATGGGAAATCCTCCACCAATAATTTTGCCAAGGGTAGTTAGGTCTGGGTATACAGTGTAGTAGCCCTGCGCCCCTTCAAGTCCTACTCTAAACCCGGTTATTACCTCGTCGAAAATGAGCAGGGTATTATACGTCCTAGTCAATTCCCTCAATCCTTCTAGGAAGCTCTGGTTTGCCGGAATTACTCCCATGTTCCCCATGATAGGCTCAACTATTACTGCTGCGACGTCCTCGTTTTTGAGGTGTTTTTCAACGCACTCAAGTTGGTTGTAGGGACATACTATCACTGTCTTGAGGACGTCCTTTGGGATCCCATCGGAATCTGGGACGCTGAATTCGGTTGCTGCACTCCCAGCGCTAGCGAGAACGTAGTCGTGAGCCCCATGGTAGTTTCCGTCGAACTTGATTATTTTCTCCCTCTTGGTGAATCCTCTAGCTAGCCTAATGGCGTTCATAGTAGCTTCCGTTCCACTGTTGACGAAGCGTATTTTCTCAATAGAGTGCATGTGTGATGTGATCTTCCTAGCCAGTTCTACCTCTGCCCTTGAGGGAGTTCCATAGAGCCAGCCTTTCTCAATCTGTTCAATTACTTTTTCCTTCACTCTAGGAGGGGAGTGGCCCAATATGAGAGGTCCGTAACCTAGCACGAAGTCTATGAGCTTCCTGCCGTCCTCGGTGATTAGGAAAGCCCCCCTTCCCTCCTTTGTGTAGAAGGGAAATGGCTTAACGGCTGCTCTTACTGGTGAGTTTACTCCTCCTGGAAATAGCTCTAGGGCGTTCTTCCACAGTTCCGAGCTCAAAACGGTAACCCCTCTCTTAGCCATCTGGCTATATCGTTAGCGTAGTAGGTCAAAATGAGGTCCGCGCCAGCCCTCCTTATTGCCGTTGTTATTTCTAGTACAGCTGTCCTCTCGTCAATCCATCCATTTATTGCCGCAGCCTTTATCATTGAGTATTCCCCGCTGACGTGATACGCTGCTAACGGGTACTCTGGGTAGTTCTCCTTGACTAGCCTTATTACGTCTAAGTAAGTGTGTGCGGGCTTCACCATTAGTATATCCGCTCCCTCGTTGATGTCCAGCTCCACCTCCTTTAAGCCCTCGTAGGCGTTTCTAGGATCCATCTGGTACGTCTTCCTGTCTCCAAAGGCAGGTTTTGAATAAGCAGCATCTCTGAAGGGCGAGTAAAAGGTGGAAGCGTACTTTACGCTATACGACATGATGAGAACATTAGTGAACCCCGATTCGTCAAGTGCCTTTCTTATTGCCCCAACAACGCCGTCCATCATACTTGAGGGCGCAATCACGTCTGCCCCAGCCTCAGCTTGCGACACAGCTATCCTAGCGTGGACTTTCAGACTTTCGTCGTTATCTACGTAAAATGAGCCATTGTACGTTTTTACCATACCGCAGTGTCCGTGAGTAGTGTACTCGTCTGTACATTCGTCTGTAATCACGATTAGTCTGTCAGAGAACGTCTCTTTTATGAGCCTCACTGACCTTTGTATTACTCCGTTCTTGTCGTAGGCGGAGCTAGCTACGTCGTCTTTATATGCCGGAACTCCGAAAAGGATTACAGCTCTTATCCCGTTATCGTAACTGTCCTCCACAAACTTTATTAACTTGTCATTAGGGGGATACCTAAATACTCCTGGCATGCTTTCAATTTTCTCAGGTTCTGATATGTTCTCCTTTACAAATATGGGTAGAATGAGGTTTTTCTCCGAAAGGGAGGTCTCGGCAACAAGGTCCCTAATTAGTTTGTTGTTCCTTAACCTCCTCGGTCTTAACGTCGGGAAGCTTACCATTATTAAATAGTTCGAGTATGAAGTTAATGTAGTTTATGTCGTTGTTCTCTAGAGCGAGCCTTATCTTCATTAACAACGGCGAGAATATCTTCTTAATCATGGATTTAGTCATGGCGTTGAGGATTTCTTCCTTGTTATTGTCGTTTAACTTCTTGGCGGCCCTTTGGACTTCCTCCTTCCTTATTTCCTCTATCTTGCCCATTAGCTCGGAAACAAGAGCATCATACACCATGTTCTCGTAGTCCTTTACAAACTCCTTTAGACTATTCCGGATTATTTCCTTGGCTACTTCGATGTCTTTTTTCCTTTGCTCCAGGTACTTACTCGATAACTGTTGAAGGTCTTCCAGTGTTATCACGTTGTTTCCCTTAAATACGGGGGGCGAAGATAGGTCAAATAACAAGTTGCTACCGTTAACTTCTACAGACGATGGGTAGTATATTGCAGAAAAGACCACGTCAAAGTTTCCAATTACTGATAAGTCCAGTCCGCCATACGCATATCCGTACTTTTCCGCAATTTCCTTAGCCCTCTCCACTGTACGATTTAGTACCGTAACGTTTTTAGCCCCTTCCTTGTTCAGCATGAAGGTGAGCTTCTTAGCCATCTCGCCTGCGCCTATTACGCATATTTTCCTCTCAGACAAGTTGCCTAGTTTAACCTTCGCTAGCTCTATGGCTAATGAGTAAACCCCAACCTTTCCTTTAGATATGTTAGTGGAAAGCCTAACCCTCCTTCCCACCTTAATTGCCCTATCCAAGAGCACCTCTAGGTGTTTTCCGGTTATGTTGATCCTCCTCGCGTTCTGTAGAGCTAGCTTAATTTGGCTCAGAATCTCGTATTCCCCAATCGATAAGGAATCTATCCCAGCGGAAACTTCGAAAAGATGAGCGACTGCGTCCATTCCCTTTAAGACAACGGCGTCCTCGCTAATTTTCCTCGTGTGTACGTGGTCTAGGTATTCCAACAACTTCTTCACCTCATCTGGGCGTTTCGTGTACAAATACAGCTCTATCCTATTGCAAGTCTGAAGAAGCGCCATTTCTCCGTTGAAATGTCTGGAGAGCTCCTTGATTTCCTCTTCCTTAAGGTAGTGGTCTGCAAGCTTCTGGATTCCAATCGTCTTGTAGGTGTAAACTATGGCGTAATATCTCTCGTTTATTTCATTTTCCAGCACGTTCATTCACTATCTCCTCCGCCCTACTTCTCGCGTTTAATATATCTTTATTTTTTATGAAATTTTCGAATTTTTCGTCATTAAATATCTCGTGATATAAAGTATATCTCACTGCTGCGTCATTTATTTTTTTCTTTAGCTCCTGTTTGATCTCGTACATTAGCTCTACGTATGTCTTAATGGTGGGATCGTTCAGGACGTTCTCCATAATTTTCTCCATTACATATTTGGAAACGGTACTTGACTTCCCGTACGTGGTTACGGCTATTCCGATGTCCTCGTCTTCGTAGAATATCGGCATAATGAAGGAGGAAATCTCGGGGTCGTTGGGGTCGTTACACAGTTTACCTAGCTTCTTGGCCATGAGGCAAATACTCCTGTTTAGTTGTGGGTCACCAGTAGCAAGGAAAATTACGTCGAACTGCCTCAGGAAGTCTTCCTTAATGTCTCTGGCGTCCCCCTTTATTAGTTTCAAGTTTGACTCCTTGAGTTCCCTCGAGAACTCAAGGCTAAATACGGTGACGTTAGGGGTGTAAGCTGAAAGTTTCAAAGCTCTCTTTGTCCCCACGAATCCCCCGCCAATGACGAGGACTTTGAGATCGCTGAGATTTAGAAACACTGGGAAGTAGTGTAAAGACACAGGATATTAGTAACCGCCGATAACATATAAACCTAATTATAATCACATTTTAACAATCTAGAACCACTGGTCCAACCCCGTTTGCCTAGAGAAGCCCTTAGCCTCCCTCATAGCCCTTTTGAGCCTATCCAACCCGTTCCTTACTCTCTCCTCGTTGAAGTTGTGCTCGTTCACGAGAATTGCTATTACTTCTTCGTCGTTAGGTGACCCCATTTCCAACGGTTCTGAAGGAGTTATAACTTCTGGCTTCAGGAAGAGTTCCCTTATCTTTTCTACGTCGAAGGTGATTTCTCTTTTTGGTATCTCTCCAGCCTCTACGGCCTTCTCTATCTTTCCGTACTTCTTTATGAGTCTGTAGGCGGTCTTAGGGCCTACTCCCTTTATCCCCTCGGGGTCGTAGTCTGTGCCTATTAGGATGGCTATATCGATTAACTGCTCCCTCGTTATCCCAAGAGTCTTAAGAACTTGGTCTAAATCGATCCTCTCAGGCTTTACCTCAACGTAGACGTCCTTGTTCGGTAGTTTTCTTTTTCCCGTAACCGTCAAGTTCCTAATCAAGGTCTTTGCGCCAAAGAGGAGAGAATCGTAGTCTTGACTCGCTGAGGCGTAAGTTAATCCCTGAGCGTTTAGATAAGCTGACTCGGCCTCACCTTCCGATGGAGCTTGAACAATAGGAATTCCCATAGCTTTAAGCAGTTTTTTACCCTCATCCGCCATCTGATTAGTTAGCCTAGTGGACATCTGCGAGTACTTCCTCATCTCCGTTACTTTTCCTTCCTCCTTTGCCCTCTCCAGTTTCCTCTCGGCTTCCTCCTTAATTTGCCTCCTCCTCTCCAGTTCTTCTGCCTTTAACTCTGGGGGTTTCCCGTCGAATACGTAAATAGGTATGATTCCTTCCTCAACAAGGTTTATAGTCCGATAAAAGACACCGCTTAGGTGACTCGTAATCCTTCCCTGGGAGTCCATAAGGGGAGTCCCGTCTGGTTGCCTTATAGCTGTCAAGAACTGGTAAAGGGCGTTGTATGCGTCAACGCTGACCTTCTTTCCCCTAAGTTCTGACAGCGAGATCTCCTTTTTTACGTCCTCTATTAGATCGGAGAGATCTACGCCTATTCCTTTTCACCTATATAAGTTATCATTCTGGTGTTCTCCCTAATTAACGATACTGATATGTACCCCCTTATCTCTAGGGCCATTAACGCCTTTAAGAAGTCGGAAAACGAAAAATCGTAATTTACTTCCCTCTTGATCTCGGAGAACAGATCTTCGTCCTTTATAGGTCCCTCAAGTTTTCTGACTCGCTCTAGGACTATGTAGTTAAGGGGAAGCTGTCTCCACATTGGACGCTCACGCGAAGGTGCTAGGCTTTATGGCCTGCTTTGGTAATTGTTGCCTTGCCTTCTCTACCCAGCTCTGATAGAATCTGATCATGTCAGGTGTCACAGATGGCTTCACCTTCCTCATTGCCTCCTCAAAGTGTCTCATCTCTATCTTTATGCTAGATCCGCTCATGCACTCTTTCATCTTAAGATCTCTGCAGTCCCTGTCATCACTTGGGCAGAGCTCGCTTACTTTGGTTATGCACCCTCTCATTCCTTCTCTAACCGCAATCATAGCAGCTTCCCTTACTAAGGCAGCAAGGTCCGCACCAGTGTAACCCTCAGTTTTCTCAGATATCTCTTCTAGATTAACGTCGTCATTTAGAGCCACCTTTCTTGTGTGTACCCTTAATATTTCGTACCTAGCCTGCTTATCTGGAGGTGGGACGTAAATTAGTTTTTCGAACCTTCCTGGCCTTAATAGGGCGGGGTCTAGGATGTCTGGTCTGTTAGTGGCTGCTATTATGATGACGTTGTCCAACTTCTCTATCCCATCCATTTCAGCCAACATTTGGTTTACTAACCTCTCAGTGACTCCAGTATCGCTGGATATACCCCTCATCGGAGCTATTGCGTCTATTTCATCGAAGAAGATCACAGCTGGCGCGTACATCCTCGCCTTCCTGAATATCTCCCTTATTGCCTTCTCGCTTTCCCCAACCCACTTAGAGAGCACCTCTGGCCCCTTCACTGCTATGAAGTTGGCGCCGCTCTCAGTTGCCACAGCTTTAGCCAGCATAGTCTTACCAGTGCCAGGCGGGCCGAAGAGAAGTATGCCCTTGGGCGGTTCAATGCCAGCGGTCTCGTAGTACTCCTGGAACTTTAGCGGGTATTCTGCCACTTCCCTCAGTTCTTCCTTGATATCGTCCAAACCTCCTATGTCGTTCCACCTTACCTCGGGAACTTCTATGTAGATCTCTCTGAAGCCACTGGGGACTATCTCCTTATGGGCCTTCAGGAAGTCCTCCATTTTCACTTCCATTTGCTCTAGGATCTCTGGCGGTATCTTGTCCTGGCTAATGTCTATCATTGGCAGGTATCTCCTTAGGGCTATCATAGCGGCCTCTCTAACAAGGGCAGAAAGGTCAGCACCAGTGTAGCCGTGGGTTATGTCAGCTATCCTCTCCAAGTCCACGTCCTTGGCCAGGGGCATGTTCCTGGTATGTATCTGGAGTATCTCAAGCCTACCCTGCTTATCTGGAAGAGGGATCTCTATTTCCCTGTCAAACCTACCCGGCCTCCTCAGCGCCGGATCTACGGCATTTGGCCTATTGGTTGCGGCAATAACAATTACGTTACCCCTGTTTTCCAGGCCATCCATTAACGTTAGTAGCTGTGCCACCACTCTTCTCTCTACTTCTCCTATTACTTCGTCCCTCTTGGGAGCTATGGCGTCTATCTCGTCTATGAATATTATCGCGGGTGCGTGCTTCTTCGCATCGTCGAATATCTCCCTTAGTCTCTGCTCGCTCTCGCCGTAGAACTTGCTCATTATCTCTGGGCCGTTTATGGAAGTGAAATACGCTTCAGTCTCGTTGGCAACTGCTTTGGCAAGCAGCGTCTTGCCCACGCCAGGAGGACCGTATAGTAATATCCCCTTAGGTGGTTCTATTCCAAGCCTCTTGAAGAGCTCTGGATGCCTCAAGGGAAGCTCCACGAGCTCCCTTATCTTCTGTATTACGTTCTTCATTCCGCCTATGTCCTCGTAAGTTACCCTCGGGTACCTACTCTGCTCTATGGGTTTGTCGCTTATAGTTATGCTAGTCTCGTCTGTAATCATTACCACTCCAGCGGGTCTAACTTGGACTACAGTGAAGGGTATAGCTTGGCCGAGTACAGGGATTAGTACCGTGTCTCCCTCCACAAATGGGAACTCCTTCAGCTTTTTCTTTACGTAGGCCACAAATCCTGGGTCCACGGTGATGGAGAAGTTGGAGGGGGCAAGCTTAATGGAAGTAGCCGTCTTAACATTGGCTTTCCTTACTATGACCTTATCACCTATGGAAACGCCAGCGTTCTTCCTGGTTATCCCGTCCATCCTTATGATGTCCTTTTCTCCAGTCATGTCCTCTGGCGCTAATGGCCACGCTATGGCTGCAGTTTTCCTCTGTCCTTCTATCTCCACTACGTCGCCTGGGCTAACGTCAATAGACGCCATCACGTCAGTGTCAATTCTGACTCTTCCTCTACCTACGTCCTTTTGTCTAGCCTCTAGGACCTTAAGCACTACTTCGCGTCTTTGATTAGGTTGTGACTGAAAACTAGCACTCAACTCTTATCTCCACTAAAACTATATTAAAATAGGGATATAAAGAGATTAACTTTACCTCATGTAACCTCTATTTAAAAACCTAACCTCGTCATTCCCACGACTTCAGCGTGGCTAACTCCTTCAACTTGGGAAGCTATGCTCTCTAGCTCGTCAGTCCCTCCTTCGCTCTGCTCTGGCATCTGTATGTACAAGATCAAAGCATTTATACCAAACGCGATTGGCTCAGTCTCTTTCCTGACTAACTTATAGCCTTGCGGTAGTTTCTTCGTTACTTCCTCAGATACCTTGTTTAGGTCCACTTCATCCCCTTCAGGGTACACCTTTAACACTACAAGCATGTCTGCCATGTTTTTCACCTTAAGGACCGGTAAACCCACACTTCGGGCAAGTGTATTCCACGCCCTGTAATCTACAGTATTTGTCCCTCTGTATAAGGACTTCTCCGCAGTTCGGGCAATAGAACTCGACTCCCTTTTCCCTTGGATGAATGAGCCTACCGCAGCTGGAGCACACTGGAGGAACAATCTCCTCTTTTAGGCTAAGCTTCACTGACATTTCGCAATCCCTTTTATTAACCACTCTAATTAGTTTATAAATGTATCAGATTTGAAGATGGTTGTAATGGTTAGGAGCGACTTAAAGCTCGGCAAAGGTAAGATAGCCGCCCAAGTAGCTCATGCAGCAGTAACCTTAGTCTTGGAAATAATTGAAGGAAAGAACGAGAAGTGGAAGGAATGGCTCTTTAGGTGGATAGAGGAAGGGCAACCAAAGATAGTAGTTAAAGTGGACTCATTAGATCAGCTCAACGAAAGGTTACAGAAAGCTAGGGCAAAGGGACTACCCACGACTGTTATTATGGACGCTGGAAAAACGCAAGTGGAGCCAGGAACCATTACGTGCGGAGGTATAGGCCCTGCAGAGGACTCGCTAATTGACGAGATCACCGGTGACCTGAAATTACTGTAGACCCCCTTGACATAGCTGTTGGCATAGAACGACTTTACCACGATTGGGAAAAAATCGACGTAGAAATTCCACGGCCTGAGGGCTTTAAGGTTGTAGAGAAGATAGGGGAAATTCCAGCCACTGAGTGGAAGGGTAGAGAACAGGGAAGGTATGCCTTCTTCCTCCTTGAAAAGGTAAATAGAGACCACTTTTCCGTTTTGAACGAGCTGGAGAGAGTGCTCGGTAGCAAGGTAAGGTATCTGGGAATAAAGGACGCCAACGCTGCGACTTACCAATTGGTCTACGTAAAGGCACCATCAAAGGTCACGGAATATGTAGGGGAGAGATTTAAGATAACGTTCAGGGGGTACTACGACGGTAAGGTGCCCCACGGAGGTAATGAGTTCACCATAAGGCTAGTTAGTGATAGGCTGGCTGAAATAGAGGAAAGAGTCAAGGAAATTACGAAGGACCCCTATGTCCCAAACTTTATAGGCTACCAGAGGTTCGGCACTAGAAGGCCAATAACCCATGTCGTAGGATACTACCTTCTAAGGAGGGACTGGTGTAACGCTCTCTTCCATATCCTAGGCAGGCCTTTTTACTCCGAATCTGAGACAATGAGAAAAACCAGGAAATTAGTGGACGAGGGGCGCCTAGAAGAGGCTTTAAAGGAAATCCCAGGGAAGTTTAAGCAGGAGAAGGTTCTCCTCAAGAATTACTTGAAGAAAGGGGGCTGCTATTATGCTCTCAAAAGCTCTCTAATTCCCTTGTCCTTTTACGCCGAGGCCTTCCAATCATACCTCTTCAATAAATACCTCTCGAGGAAAATGGACAAGGTAAAACAAGATAAGGAAGCCTACTTGACCCTCCCTGTTGAACCAAGTAAGTGCGACGACGTATGTAGGGAAATATTAGAGGAAGAAGGAATATCTCTTGCTGAGTTTAAAGTCCCAGAACTTAAGGTAAATCTGAAGGAACTAGCAAGAAAGGCCTTTGTTAAGGTAAGGAATATTAGGTTCAAGGATGGGACACTTACCTTTGAGATAGAGAGGGGTGCATATGCTACGGTGGTTTTAAAGGAGTTACTTAACGCAGATCCTCTAAAAATCACTTGAGGGAAAAAAGACAGATCTCCTTTGTTTAGAAATTTAGTTTAGAAATTTATGGAACTAGCCTCTTCTTGTCCCTGGGGAACAGCGATATTTCCTTTACGCTCTGTAGCCCGGTGAACATTAGCATAAGCCTCTGTAGGCCCATTCCAAAACCCGCGTGCGGGGGCATCCCGTAGTCGAACCACTTTAGGAAGTACTCAAAGTTAACAGGGTTCAACCCCCTAGCCTTCAGCTCTTCCTCTAGAACTTCCCTCTTATAGTTCCTAGTGCTCCCAGAAACTAGCTCTAGCCACCTGAAGATAAGGTCAAAGCTTTCGCTCAAGTTAGGATCTGAGTCCTTTCTCTTAGTGTAGAAGGGTCTAGCACTGGCTGGCCACTCTATAATAAAGTATAGATCTTCTCCGAGTTCTTTGTTCAGCGTCCTCAGCTCTGGGGTGCTAATGTCGTCCCCAAACTTTATGTTAACGTTCTTACTCTGTAGCAACTCTATTGCGTCCTTGTAAGTGATCTTCTTGATAGGCTTTGAAACCTTGGGCAGCTCATGGTTAAGGAGCTTTAGGTCTTCCTCGTTGTTCTTCTTAACGTACTCTACCATATTGACGAATATGTCCTCTATTAAGTGCATTACATCCATGTAGTCGGCAAAGGCCATTTCAACGTCCATGCTGACGAACTCAGCAAGATGATAAGGAGTGTCCGATTCTTCTGCCCTCCAAGCTGGGGCTATCTCAAAGACCCTCTCTACAGCTCCAGCTAGCAGTTCCTTGTAGAGCTGTGGGCTTTGGGCCAAGAAGGCCTCCTTGCCAAAGTAAATTACAGGGAACAGCTGCGCACCTCCCTCTGTTGCAGTCGCTATAATCTTGGGAGTAAAGATCTCGATAAAGCCCTTGCTGTACAGCGTCTCCCTGAACGCTTTAACTACAGAGTTCTGAATTCTGAGCACAGCTTGCATCTCTGGCCTCCTGAGGTCCAGGAGCCTTTCCTTCAACCTCGTCTCTATGTCTGCCTTTACCTTTCCAGAGACATCTAGGGGAAGAGGCGCTTTTGCGACGCTCAAGGTCCTTATCTCTAGGGCATGTATCTCAACTCCGTTTGGAGCTCTCTTGTCCGCCTTAACTACTCCCTTTACGGAGATGGTTGACTCTTGAGTTAAGTCCTTGGCTACTTGGAAAGCTTGCGAGTTCCTGTCTATTACCACCTGGCCTATGCCGGACTTGTCCCTCAAAAGTATGAACTTCTTACCTCCTAGATCCCTTATTAGGTGTACCCATCCAGCTACGATGACTTCCTTTCCGTCTAGAGTTGGGGTCAAGTCGGAAATAAAATGGGTCTTTAGCATTTACTCAACCCTTATCTTCACTCTTGTATCGTGGATCTTTGATAAAGCTGTCTCTAGATCTGGGGCGTCAGCTGGGAGGAGCTTTTTCTCCGCCTTCGATATCCTAATAACATACTGTACGGAACCGTCGGGCAACCAAACCGTGTTGACGCCCAAGACCCTTGCTGGGGACAGGAGCTGAATGGCGCTGTTTTTTATGTTGCTAGTCTTCTCGATTATCCTCACTTTCATACCTAGCTTATCCTGAAGGGCCTTAGCCACCTTAATCCACTTCTGGATTGTCATTGAGGGGCCGCCGCTGACTAGTAAAATCAAAAGGTTGTCGACCTTTATTGCCTTATAGTAGGTAGCGTCCTTTAGCTCCTTAAACTGAGTCTCCTCTAGCTCCAACAGAATCCTCATGATGTCTATCTCAGAGGGATCCACTTGCCCGCTGTCAACTAAGCTCTGACACCTGTTACAAAGAAGACCGCTTTTTACACATAAATAATCCAAAGGAATTTTCATTCTGGTTCCACCACTCCCTCTTACCGCAATATTTATGAACTAGTCAGATATATAAGTAGCGGGTTAAAAATGCCTCTTACCGATCCCGTTAAGTTGCAGATAGTGCAGCAACGCGTATTCATAAAGAAGGTGTGCAGGAACTGCGGTGCATTAAATTCAATTAGGGCCACCAAGTGTAGGAGATGTCATAGCACAAATCTGAGGCCAAAGAAGAAGGAGTTACCAACAAAGAAGACCTAAAGACCTTTTTTAGACCTTTATTCCAACTGAAGACAGTCTATCTCTTATGCTCTTTGAGTTTTCCTCGAAAAGGTCTATGTGGGACTTTAAGTACTCTTTATCGATGGTTAGCTTTCCTTCGCCTATTAGGTAAACCACGGTTTTTAATTCGTCCTCGTCCTCCTCCCTAAATGCGTTAGCCTTCAAGAGCAAATAGTCCTCTAGCCTTACTACCTTAAAGTAATCCTTTCCGATTTTCATCTCCTCGCTACTGTCTAGGATTTCCTTGGGTACGTAAAAGTCCTGTAAGTTCTCGTAAAAGTCGATTTGGAGTTGCTGGTCATCAACGGGAGCAATTACTCTTGGAGTGTCTAAGGGCGTTGTCCCGTAATCCCATCCACGTTCTAATGCGAATTCCCTTATCTTGTCCTCTTCTGCGAGGACGCTGATGTCCAATGGAAAGAGGTCAACGTCACTCTCGGTTCCTTTCCTTTTTAGCAGAAGGTCGACAATTGTGTCCCCGATTATAACGAAATCTGTTAACTTCCTTACCTCAGAGAGGACCTTGTCCACATCATTGAAGCTTATCAACTAGCTCACAAGCATCTTGTGTGCAAATACTTTATATTTTTTAGTTGACAATAATCTCTTGCTGGGGTGGCCGAGCGGTCTAAGGCGGCACTGCCCATCGGTAGCGCTAAGGGCCGCAGTGGGTTTGCAGAAACCCGTTATCTCGCGGGTTCGAATCCCGCCCCCAGCTCCTTTTAAGTTTAAAAGACCTTCTCTTAATATATCTTGAGGAGATTTGAGTCAGCCCAAGAGGAAGGAGGAAACAGTTGGCAGAGAGATGACGGGAGACGAGGCATTAGCCTACGTTATTAAAGAGATAGGAGTAACGAAGGTGTTCACGACGACTTCTCTTCCCGAGTTCTTAGCCGAGAGGTTAAAGCAATATGGTATCTTCCTAGACGTTAGCTTGTCCCCGAGGGAAGCCCTTCTTGGCGCTTACACTTACGCTATGGAGAACAATACCATAGGCACAGTCGTTCAAATCCCTGGAACCCCCCTACTTGAGGGGACCAGCGTTATAGCTCAAGCGTTCAGTGACTCTGTCCCACTCCTCATAGTGTCCTCAATTAGATCTTACAGGGATGTTGGAAAGTCAAGGATAGGGGAGCTTAGGACAAACGACGATATGTCCTCAATTCTTGCGCCAATAACTAAGATTAGGGAAAGAGCTGTTAGTATTGAGGAGGTCACAGTTAACGTGGAGAAATGCTATAAGGAAGCCTTAAGCAACAGGCCAAGGCCCGCATACGTGGAAATAGCTGAGGATTTGTTTAAGTTAAAGGCTTATCCCTTGTCGCCAGCTGAGCAGAAGCCCGAGAAGAAGACGCCTGACAAGACTACGGTTGCCAAGGTAGCAGAGGTTCTAGCTAACTCTAAATCACCAGTAATCATAGCGGGATACGGAGTTATATCAAGCGGGGCCACTAAGGAGTTAGTGGAACTGGCAGAGCTCCTGAAGGCGCCTGTTATTACAACAATTAGGGCAAAGGGCGCCATACCTGCCTCTAATCCCCTCTTTGCAGGAGAGGGATTAGGGGTTTTCGGCACAGACGTAGCCAATAAGTTGTTGAGTGAAGCTGACGCCATTCTCATACTAGGTTCTAGGCTGACCCAGTTGTCTACAGGGGGCTGGTCTATGAAACTCAAGGGGTTTGTAATGCACAATAACATAGATGGTGAGGATATAGGAAAGGTCATAATGCCCCAACAGCCGATAGTAGCTGACGCCGGACTATTCCTGAAAGAGCTTCTTGCGTTGCTTAAGCAGAAAAACCTCCAGCGTAGTGACGAGGCAATTAAGACCATAATGGTTAACAAGAAGACTCCCACGTTGAGAGGCCATGGCGGAATATGGCCCTACGACGTGGTAAGACTATTACAGCAGTTCGAGTTCGACAAGGTGTTCGTGGACCTCTCGGCGGTTACCTTCGATTCTATAAGGCTACCAGTTAATGGCCCGGTATGGTTCACCAGCGAGTCGATCATAGAGAAAGGGATAGGAGTTATGGGAGTACTGCAGTCCAGCTTCAACTCCCTAGGGATAGTTGACGTAGAAACTGCGTACAGGAATTTGGGCGCTATAATGAGCAGGAGAAAAAGCGTCAAGGGAACCATAGTGATATTTAATGACGAGGGAGCCACGTATCTAGACTCTTCCAAGTCTGACATGCCAACAATAGGAAAGAGTAGCCGTAGGTTTAACATCGACAAAGAACTAGAGTCGCTGGGAGCGGTAACGGTTGACACGTATTCTCAGTTGAAGGACGCTCTAAAGAAAAGAGATGTAAATGGGCTAAACATAATAAACGTCAAAATAGACCCTGAGTACGAGTCAGTGGTGCTTTTTAGGCCTTCTTAGCCTTTTTCTGTATAACATAAATCTGCTGGTCGCTATAATACCCACGGCTCCAGAGAGCTCTAGTATATCAAGGAAACTTCCAGGCCCAGTGAGAACGTCTATTATTATTTCCCTTGCTAAGAAGGAGACAGTTGCATCTAGGACGTAAATTAGGCTTCTCCCCCTTCCCTCAAAAAAGTCAACAACGCTTAGGTATACTTCTATGAATACCACCACTAGGAGGGCGTTCTCGAGGATGACGAAGGCTAAAGCTAATGGCCCCTGAGAGAACGACAACACCGAGGATACTATTGTGTAACCAATGACCGCAACCAAACCTATCAATAGTAGTACTTGAAGTACAACAGACGTTGCTTTTAGGACAAGCTTGTTTGGGGAGAACTTCCTAAAATTAAACTTCATCACTAGCTTAAGGAAGCTGAAATAGTTAACTTCTTCGTTAGCTTGAACGCAATGGACTTTAGTAGGGAAGCAGGACATCTAAGACTGACATAGTAATTTTTGCAAAGATGAGCAGGCTCTACATGCTGAAAGCCTTGAAGGGGCTAGAGCTAAAGGCCTACTGCTCGTTGAGAAGCCTGCGCGTCTATTTGGGGCGTTATCCTATTAAGCAGAAACTAATAGATCTCGTAGAGGTCAAGGAAAGTTAGCGATGTAGGCGACTTTCTATCGCTAAATCTAACTTGTATAAACTAAAGAACATGGACTGCGAGGTAAAAAGAGACTTACGTAGATCTCTTAATTAATATGGTCTAGACACACATAACCTGGAAAATAGTAACGGGAGTGCGGAGGCGTCTCCCATATGGGCCCGCTGGGATTTGAACCCAGGACCTCTGCCGTGTGAGGGCAGCGTCCTAACCAGGCTAGACTACGGGCCCAACGGTAATCTATATTGTATGACTTTGCTTATAAAAGTTAACCCGGTACCAGGATTATTATAGCGTAACCTTTCTCGAAGTCTCCTAGGTCTGGGTCTATGTTTGTCGCAGCTATCTTATCCTCTGTATTGGCGAGGTTTGTCAGCACTATCGTAAAGTCCGGGTACATTTTCTTCGCGAGTTCGTAAGACCGTAACGCGTCTTCTTCGTCGTTAGATATGTAGAAAACGCCTGCCTTTTGGGAAATTGTTGGGCCAACGACTGACCTCATGAGCTATCTTATAAAAAGGCAGAATAAATCCGTTGTTGTGCTTCACGTTCTCCGCATTGATAGCCATCATCTCAGTGATTAGTAATATCGGATTGCACGCTTTTTATACACACTTCCACTAGAGCTATTATTCTGAGATGTTAACCGTAAAAGTGATACATGGGCTTAATGGCGATATGAACTTGGTGTCCATGATTTACGAGCTAAGTAGGTCCTTTAAGGAAAAAATAAGTATAGATGAAGAGGTAGACCTCCTTTACGACCATCAGTATCCGACGCTGGAAGTAAACGGTAGGAGAGTCGTCTTTGACTTTCTCACTGAAGAAGAAGCACGAGTTAAGCTCTCGAAATTAATAAAGGGTGAGGTCGTCGACAGTAGGGGCGACTTCAAGTTCCTCTCCACTAGCAATAGCTCTTTTGCAGACGGAGTGCCAATTTATTAGTTATCTACCTACTTTAAATCAATGGATATCGTAATAGGCGGAGGCCTTTCTGGCCTTATTCTCGCTAGAAATAAGGGAGCTCTAGTCCTGGAGAGGCAACCTCATCTAGGTGGACTGGTTCACTTTGCGTTTCAACAGTTTCGCATCCCAGCTATCCCTATCTTAATTAGGAAAAAAGAGGTGCTTGAAAGGATCCTTAAGTCGCCCTCGTTTGAGGAATTCGTCCCGCAAGTTGTTGTCGAAAAGGAGGAACACCTTAAAGAGAAAGTGTGCGACGAGTGCGCAGAACTGCCGTCATGGCTTAACTTCGAGGGGAAGCTCTACTTGGCTAGTGACGTGATTTCCGAACTAACCGCAAACGTCAGAGTACTTTACGCTTATCCTACAGCGGTCGACGTTAACAACAGGAAAGTGATAACAAATAAAGGGAGCGTGATTAAGTATGATACGCTTTACGTCACAAGTTCCAGGATAGAAATGGATGAGATGCTTGGAGTAAAAGAACCACTCTCTTACGTCTCCCTATACGAGTTGATCCTTTTGTTGCCACATAAGGAGACTGAGTGGAACGTCTACGTCAACGGCAACTCTGGGGTTTCGTTCTCCTACGTTATTAAGGCTGAGCATGAAAGCTTTGACGTGTATTACGTGTACGCCTTCTTTAAAAAGAACCAAAGGTATCCAGACAGTTACAGGGTATTTGGAGATCTAAAGAGGTTGAAGATAGTCACTAAGGACGAAGTCCTTGGCTACAGAACCTTGGTCGTTAAGGAGGCGATCCTCTTTGGGGCTCCTGCACAGATGAGCGTCGAGGGGATAAAGCTCTGCGGAAGGTTAGGGCTGTGGAGTAACCTCAGCGTGGAAGAGACAATAGAGCAAGCCCGTAAATGCTGAAGTCTTCGGAGGCCCTAAGGGCGTTCTCTGAGGCTGAAATCGGGTCTAAACCCATAAGCCTCTTAGTGAAGTAATACCCTAACAGGAAGTCTCCATTACCTACGTTTACGGTCCCCTGTACCGAGGGCACAAACTCCTTTTCCCTCCTTTGAAAATACAGAGTGAAACCCTTAGAGCCGTGGGAGATTATAACTTCGTTGAAGCCAAGAGAGTACAAGTCGTCTATTGACAACCCAGAGCTGTCAAGCTCTTCGTCGTTAGCGTGAAATACGTGAAAGTTCTTGTTCGGCGATAATGATGTCCTGGTTAAGGTTACTGGCCTGTTCTCGACGCAGTCCCTAATTAGCCCTTGAACGTCAAGGGCTATCCTCTTATTTACGTCCAAATTAGGGCACACCTCTTTACATACTGGATTAATCACTACGCCGTCGTAGTCGTTGAGGTCTTCTGCGTTAACCCTTATGGGCGAGACCTTCTTAACGAGCACGAGTTGCCTAGTATTTCCTTGAATTACTATCCTAAACCTTATGCTGTACTCACGTACCTCTATTTTTCTCCCGACTATAAACTCCGGTACTTTGAACTTGAAATCCTTCCCTATTACGCTGAAGACCTCTGGCGTCCCTCCAGCCCTGTAAATTCCAAGGGAAGTGTAGAGCGCAGACCCGCCTAACCTTTCCTCTACCTTGCTACCCTCAACTATTTCATCAACAGTAAATCCTCCAACGACAGCCACTCTAATCCTCTTCACTTTCTTCCTCCTCTTCTTCCTCCTCTACTTCCGACGGTCTCATCTTCGTCCATAGGCTGTACTTGTGTGCCTTTATGTGCTTCACTAGATCTGCTTGGTGGAAAAAGTAGCTTCCGTGATCTGGAACACCGCCGTTTAGACAAACAGGACTGCACATGGGACATGCATAGAGCCTGGTTACCTCGTCATAGCAGACCTCGTATTTCTTTCCGTCAACGTCAATTTCAGTTTTTTTCCATTTCGGCGTCCATCTGTTACCCATTTTTACCTTAGTGACATTGATTGGTAAGCAATTCTTAAAATGTTATTCTGTCAATCCATAGTAAGATTTAAAAATTCATTTCCGATATTTGGAATTGGTCGGAAAATACTTGTCATCCTCCCCCTCCCTTCTTAACCTTCCCCTTAGCTTAAAAACCATGTACGATATAACCGAGTTCATAATTAGGGGAGTTCGATTAATAAAACCCGAACAAGTAGAGAAGATGATAGACCTCCTGGAGGAGTTCTACAAGACCCATAGGAATGGCAAAGTGCTCGTTATGGGAGCTGGAAGGAGTGGGCTCGTTGGCAGAGCGTTTGCGATGAGACTTCTCCACTTGGGCTACAACGCCTACGTGTTGGGTGAGACCATTACACCCGCAATAGGGGAAAAGGACATAGCTATAGCTATATCGGGATCTGGAAAAACTCGCCTTATACAGACCGCTACTGAGGCAGCAAAGGAAGCCAAAGCCACACTGATTGCCATAACGAGCTACGCCGATAGTCCCATAGGCAGGATTGCAGACGTGGTGGTAGAGATCCCTGGGAGGACAAAGCACTCCAAGAATGAGGATTACTTCGCAAGGCAGATACTTGGCATAACAGAACCCCTGGCACCCTTGGGTACGTTATTTGAGGACACCACTCAGATATTCTTGGACGGCGTGGTCGCGGAACTCATGATAAGGTTAAAGAAGTCCGAGGAGGATCTGAGGCAGATTCACGCTAACATAGAGCTGTAACTTTCGCTCCGCCCACGCTCCTTTTTATTCCTTTTTCCTTATCATGGAAGTAAAGCAGGAGAAGTTGTCGTTCCTTGTGGTTATCGTCCTGCCCGTAATTTTAGCCGTAGTCTATAAGGACCCTTTCTTTCTTTTGCTTTCTATGATATCTTTAATTCTCATTCTCAAGAGAGGACTCATAGACTTAGGCTCGCTTTGGTTTCTTGGACAGTCTAAGCCAGCTCTAGCTGTTAAGGTAGATGAAGGGTTAATTATTAGCGGGAACGAGTACATAGGCGTCGTGGAGGTACACGACGTTCCGGTAAACTACAGAGACGTCTCGGAACTAAGCCTCAAGAACCTCATCGTGTCGTTTTACAAGGTGGTGAACGTTGGCAAGCAAGTGGACATAACATTTAGGAAGAAACACGTGGATATAGGAAAATATAAGGAAAAGCTCATTCATAGGGCTCAGAACTTGAGAGTGATTGTTGAATCAGATCCCTCCAACACCAGAGCAAGAAGCGAGTTAGATCTAGTAAACAACATCTTGGAAAGACTTAACGAAGGTGAGATTCCTTTTAAATACGTCATCTTTATCCTGGTGCGTTCGTCGAGCAAGGAAGAGGCGTTGCAGATTTCCAAGGTTATAATCAGGGGACTAGACGGACTAGGCCTTAAGGCCAGACTGGCTAGTAGAGCTGATATATTAGACCTCCTGTTCCTCAAGGAGCTCAAAGACGGTTCCACAGCGCTTTCATTGCAAGTTCCTTTTCTCACGCCCTTTTCAGTAGAGAAGCTACCAGAGCTGGAAGTGAGGTCGGAGGGAATCTATTTAGGTAACGACATTGAGAGGAACATGCCTGTCTTCTGGAACATAGAAAAGGTTGAGAACCCACAAATGTTGGTCATAGGGCCCTCGGGTTCCGGAAAGACAGAGTTCCTCATTTCTGTAGGCTCAAAAATAGCGTTACAAGAGTCTATTCCAGTGCTGTTCTTTGACGTAAAGGGCGACATAAAGAGGAGGTTAAGGGAGAGGAAAGTTCCATTCAAGTTGCTGAACCCTCTTCTGTATAGTATATCGATGCTGGAGCCAAATTCCGTACACTATACGCTAAGGGCAATACAGCTGGAGAGGATTATAGCGAATTCGTTTTCTTTGGATAGGGTATACAGTTCAATAATCTTTCACCTCCTCAATTCCCTATTTGAGGAATACGCCTCGGGAAAGCTGCAGAAGTTAAGCTGGGATCTAGTAGAGGAAAGGGCCAAAAACCAGTTTGACGAAGTTACCTTCCTCGTCTTGTCAAAGATCATCGAAATATTAAAGGTAGCGGATCACGAAGGTCCCCCGTTGCTTAATCAGATCTCACAAGGAGTTAACGTGATAGACCTAAGCCTTATTAAGTCAGAGGTTTTGAGGAGATTAATAATACTCTCTGTACTTCAGGATTTTTACAACAAGTATTCCTCCATTGTCGACGAGGGACTTAGGGCCGTTTTAGTGATAGACGAAGCCTGGACCATATTAAGGAACGAGAGGGAGGAGTATCCAATTGTGTCGGACATTGTAAAGAGGGGAAGAGGCTTCGGAATATCGCTACTCATGGCAACGCAAAACGTGGAAGACCTTGGGGATCTGGTGAACGTCTACTTAGACAACGTAGGACTGCTTGTGGTGATGAATAACGGGGACAAGAAGTTCTGGAACGATACTGTGAAGAGATTCGCTAGTATAACCGACCAAGACGTGGAGATTAGGCTCTCTTACATGGGAAAGGGGGAAGCACTAGTGAGATTCTTAGGAGACCCAAGGCCATTGATCGTTAAATTACACGTGCTAGCTGCTGGCCCTGTCTAGTATTACTTGGATCGCCGTCTTGATCTTGTTTAGGGTAAGGTCTTCCTTTACGTTGCTGATTGCTATTTCCTTGATAGCATCGTTGTCAAACACTATGTTATAGTCTATTTTGTCAGTCGCCTTGGAGTCCTCCAGGATCTTACTGAGGGCGTTGAGGTAAGCTCTGTGCAATGACAACTTTCTCCTCATTACTATTTTAGCTATTGGCGGAGTAAAGTAAACCTCAGCGACGATTTCTCCCCTTCTGTTCTTTATGGAGTCTATGCTCCCCTTATTACCTCTGACCGGAGCGTAACCAGACTCTACTAGGCTCAGTAAGTACTCGTAGTATTCAAGTTCCTTTTTAAGTGACGATATCTTGCTCTCCAGAAACTTCTTAAGCTCGTCGGTGTTGGTTTCCATCATTAAAATCTAGTTGAATTCATTATTATTTATAAGTTGAGTTTTGACTTTGTTGATTAAATGATAAGAGTAGCAGTTGTCGGAGGTTCTGGTTACACGGGGCTTGAGCTCCTAAGGATACTAGCAGTCCATAGGGAAGTAGAAGTTACGATGATAACATCAAGAGAGTACGCAGGCAAGCCCATCTCCTTAGTACATCCCAACTTGAGGGGAATCTACAACATGAACTTCAGCGACTTTTCGCTCGACAAGGTAGGGGATAGGGCGGACACGGTGTTTCTAGCATTACCTCACACCGTATCGCTGAATTACGTACCTAAGCTACTTGAAATGGGGTTACAAGTGGTAGACCTCAGCGCAGACTTCAGGCTAAAGAACCCGGAGTTATACAAGGTCTGGTACGACATAGAGCACCCATATCCAGATCTCCTCAAAAAAGCTGTTTACGGCCTGCCCGAGCTTCATTTCGAGGAGCTCAAGGGTGCAAAGCTAATAGCGTCTCCTGGATGTAACGCCACAGCTACAATACTTGCCCTAGCCCCAATAGTGGCCTCCGGTATCACGAGCGATCTTAGATTCGTTAGCGACGTGAAGGTCTCCAGTAGTGAGGGGGGAGCTAAGCCACACGAAGGTTCGCACCATCCAGAAAGGGAGAACGCGATAAGACCTTACGAGGCTACGGGGCACAGACACGCAGCGGAGGCCGAACAGGAGCTTAGTAGATTAGCTGGAAAAGAAGTTAAGGTCAGCATAGTCCCCCATGCCGTAAGCAGTGTAAGAGGCGCCCTAGCTTCAGCTCACGTTTGGACAGACATTCCCTTAAAGGAAATGGACGTATGGAAGAGAGTAGCCGAGTTCTATCGCGGTAGGAAGTTCATCAGAATAATAAGGGGGAACGTTCATCCGTATCCAGATCCGAAGTACGTAATAGGTAGCAACTTTGCCGACGTAGGTTTTGCTGTTGAGACCAGAGTCAATAGGCTGACTATGTTTGCCGCAATCGACAACCTCATGAAGGGCGCTGCTGGACAAGCAGTGCAAAGCTTTAACATCTCCAACGGTCTAAGCGAGGACGAGGGGCTAAGACTACCTCCACTGAGGCCTGCGTAATGATAGTCGTAAAAGCCGGTGGAAGGATAATAAGGGACAACTTTGAGCAGTTAGTTAACAGTCTGAGCAAGCTTAACGAAAAGGTCGTATTCGTCCACGGGGGCGGGGACATAGTATCCGAGTACTCCAAGAGGATGGGAGTAGAGCCAGTATTCGTGACCTCTCCTGAGGGAATAAGAAGTAGGTACACTAGCAAGGAGGAACTGGAAGTCTTTATCATGGTAATGAACTTAATTAATAAAAGAATAGTTACAGGCTTAGTCAGCAAGGGGAAGAAGGCTATAGGGATCACAGGGGCGGACGGACCTTCAGTTTTAGCCCAGAGGAAGAAGAAAATAGTCATCGTAGACGAGAGGGGAAGGAAAAGGATTATTGAAGGAGGTTACACGGGCAAAATTACTTCAGTTAACTCAGACTACATAGTCTCCCTCTTCTCAAGCGTGGACAGCGTAATCGTAGCGCCGTTAGCTGTCGACTTAGAGGAGAACACCCTCCTAAACGTTGATGGAGATCAAATGGCCTTTAGCATAGCAAAGGCGCTCAAGGCCGAGACCCTAGTTTTCTTGACAGACGTAGAGGGCGTGTTATTTGAAGGCAAAGTAGTTCCCAAAATGAGCGTAACAGAGGCAAAGGAGATGTCGAAAAAGGTTGGGGCGGGTATGAACAGGAAAATACTCATGGCAGCTGAGGCTGTGGAGTCAGGGGTTGGCAAGGTTATAATATCTTCTGGAAAAATAGAAGATTCAATAAACAACGCGTTAAAAGGAAATGGAACGGTGATAGTTTGAGTTCCAAGGTAGACGACAAGGACCTAAAGATATTGGAGTTTTTAAAGAAAAACGCTAGGACACCTTATACTATTATAGCAAAGGAACTTAAGATAAGCGAGGCTGCGGTTAGGAAAAGAATAGAGAAGTTGATAAGGCAGGACGTAATCAAGAGATTTACCATAGAATACGAGCTGGAGAACGAAGTGAAGGCAATTGTGATGGTCAAGTCTACTCCGCAGATCCCCACCCCTGAGATATCCAAGAAGATAGTTAAGATCTCTGGCGTGGAAACTGTTTACGAGACCACTGGGGACTACGACATAATAGTCATAGTGAGGGGAATAAACATAGCCTCAATCAATAAGACGATAGATGAGATTAGGAGCATCCAGGGTGTAGTAGGTACTAACAGTACTATAATACTTCGTACATGGTTTTAAGTTCGAACTACTTATTTTCATATAAGCTTTTGAACACTTTACTTGTATATTTGATACTTGACCCAATATGGTATCCTTAAAATGCCCCGTTTGTGGAGGAACAGTAAACGTCCCAGACGACGCTTTGCCAGGGGAAATAATAGAGCACGAATGTGGAGCCCAACTTGAGGTATATAACGACAAAGGTAGGTTAGCCCTTAGGTTAGCAGAGCAAGTAGGTGAGGACTGGGGAGAGTGATTTTAGGTATAGCGTACGACCTAGCTAGGTGGGAGGAGAAGAATCTCTTCCACGAGGCCCAGAGGCTAGGTCATAAGGTAGTGCCTTTGTTTTCCAAGGATTTTTACGTCCTTTTCTCAGAGGACAATGGTCTTCCAAGTATGGACGTGGTTATTCAGAGGAATACCTCCCACAGTAGGGCGTTTTCTACGTCGGCGATCTTAGAGAGCCTTAACTACAAAGTTGTCAACGACTCCTCTACGTTAATGCGGTGTGAAAACAAGCTTGTGACAACGTCCATCCTAGCGAGACATGGCATACCGGTGCCCAAGACTGGGATAGCCTTCTCCAAGGAACACGCGTTTGAGATAGCTAATAAGCTGGGGTACCCAGTGGTAGTGAAACCAGTGGAGGGTAGTTGGGGTAGGATGGTAGCCAAGGCAGATAACGAGGACTCGCTGAGGAGCCTTTTCGAGTACCAAGAGTATACTACAATGCCCTACAAGTACGTTTACTACGTCCAGGAGTTCGTGGAGAAGCCTAACAGAGACATAAGGATATTTGTCGTGGGGGACGAGACGCCAGTAGGGATATACAGGGTTAACTCCAAGAACTGGAGGACTAACACAGCGCTTGGAGCAACTGCAGAACCATTGAAGATAGATGAAGAACTAAGGGAGTTAGCGTTAAAGGTTAAGGAAGTCATAGGGGGATTTTTCTTGGGCATTGACGTCTTTGAGGACAAGGACAGGGGCTACTTGGTAGGCGAAGTAAATGGAGTTCCAGAATATAAAAACACAGTTAGGGTAAACAATTTTAACCTATCGGAGTACTTGATCAGAAAGCTCGAGGAGTGGATTAGGAAATGAAAATGATAAAATTCTACTCTAGCAGGAACCTCAGGATAGTGAAGGGAGAAGGACAATACGTGTGGGACGACAAGGGCAGCAAGTACCTCGACCTTCACGCAGGTCACGGAGTAGCCTTCCTCGGTCACAACAACAAGACAGTGGTAGAGTACCTAGAGAGGCAGATGTCTCAGATAATGACCTTAACCACGGCATTTGACACTCCAATAAGGGAGGAGATGCTAAGGGAGTTGGACAAGGTTAAGACTGGCGACCTGGATAACGTGTTCCTCCTGAACAGCGGGACAGAAGCAGTGGAGTTAGCGCTAAAGACGGCGAGGAAAATTACTGGAAGGAAGAAGGTTATTGCTTTCAAGAACTCCTTCCACGGGAGGACTTTTGGCTCCTTAGCAGTAACGTGGAACAAAAAATACAGGGAGCCCTTTGAGCCCCTCCCCGGTCCCGTGGAGTTCCTTGAGTTCAATAACGTCGAGGAACTAAAGAAAATTGATGAAAGTACTGGGGCTGTTATAGTGGAGCCAGTACAAGGAGAAGGCGGTGTAATCCCGGCAACAGAGGAATTTATGAAGGAACTACGGAGGGTAACCCAGGAGAAGGGTGTACTCCTAATAGTAGACGAGGTACAAGCGGGTTTCGGAAGGACTGGAAAGGTGTGGGCTCATCAACACTTCGGCATAACTCCGGACATAATGACCGCGGGTAAGGCAATAGGCGGCGGGTTCCCTGTAAGCGCTACCTTTATGCCGGACTGGATAGCGGAGAAGCTAGAAGAAGGCGACCACGGAACTACCTATGGCGGTAACCCAATGGCTGCCGCGGCTGTCACGGCCTCAGTTAAAGTACTCCTAGAGAACAACGTACCCCAGCAGGCGTGGGAAAAGGGCCAGATGTTCATGAGGATGCTTAAGGAATCGTTGTCCGAGTTTAAGTCTGTAAGGGAAGTCAGGGGACTGGGGTTAATGATAGGAGTAGACCTAAGGCTAAATCCAGGAAAAGCAATAAAGGTGATGCAGGACAACGGGGTTCTCTCCATAAAAGCTGGAGTAACAACTATAAGGTTCTTAGCACCATTTATGATCAACAGGGAGGACATGGAGTGGACTTTAAATGCGCTTAGAAAAGGAATCACTGAAACAGAGGGCAAAATCTCTTCTTCTTGAGATTCTCTCAATTTATACTCCTTCTGGCGAGGAAGGGAAAGCAAGGAGCTTTTTTGAAAAGGTCTCCAGGGATTTAAACCTTCCCCTCAAGGTGACCACCACTAACTCCTATTTGTTAGGGGATGGCAATAAGGTACTCTTGGCGTCCCACGTGGACACTGTACCAGGATACATAGAGCCAAGGGCAGAAGGAGAGACAGTGTATGGTAGGGGGGCTGTTGATGACAAGGGTCCACTGGTGGCCATGCTTTTAGCCGCGTGGCTAGCAAACGAGCAAGGGAGAAAAGTGACTTTTGTTGCCCTCTCAGACGAGGAAAACAGGAGCGCTGGCGCGAGGGAACTAGTGAAGAGCGGGATGAAGTTCGAGCACGTGATAGTGGGGGAGCCAAGTAATACGAAGAACGTGGTAGTGGAGTACAGAGGAGTGGCGCACTTAGACGTTGTGTGTAAGGGGGAGGCACAACACTCTTCCTCGTCTACTAAGAACCTCATTCTTGAGGTAGCTGATAAAATAAAGGCGATAAGCGCTCTACCCTCTATCTACGATAAGCCCTCAATAGTGCCCACTATAATAAGGGCAGGGGACAGAGTGAACGTAACGCCCTCAGAACTGTACCTGCACTTTGATGTGAGGTATCCCTACGGCTACTCCTTGGACTCAATTGTGGAAAAAATAAGAGGCGAATTTACCGACTGCGAGGTTAAGATAACCGAACACGTGGAGCCCGTAAGGGTTTCCCCTAATGCCCCAGTTGTGAAGGCGGTGATGAGAGGCCTCATAAAGCAGGGTCTAAAGCCCTCCCTAGTAAGAAAGGGAGGAACAAGCGACATGAACATACTAAAGGCGATTACGGAGAGCATAGCGAATTATGGTCCTGGCGATTCGAGGCTGGAACACACTGATTTTGAGAAAATAACTCTCGATGAAATATATATAGGGATTCAAACTTATCTAAACACAATAGAAGAACTATGCTCAAGGCAGTTCTAAAGCCAGTTTACGTCGTATACGAGAGGTATCTCTGGAGCCAAATAAAGAACGGGCCTATACCCTCTCACGTCGCCATTATCCCTGATGGTAACAGGAGGTGGGCGAGGGAGAACAACTCTTCCGTCTCCAATGCCTATATGTTGGCCTATAAAAAACTAAGAGAGGTCTTAATATGGCTTTTAGAGCTAGGGGTTAAGAACGTGACCGTGTTTACCCTCTCCACTGAGAACTGTGAGAGGAGATCCCAAGTGGAGCTTAACGCGATACTCAGCTACATAAAAAGGGGTATAGAGGATTTACTTACAGAGGACTTCGTCCCTAAGTACAAGGTTAGAGTAAGGGCAATAGGTAAATTAGAGAAGCTCCCCAACGACCTAAGATCCTTAGTCTCAGAAATTGTAGAAAAATCTTCCATTTACAGCGAGAGGAGGTTAACCCTCGCTATATGTTACGGGGGGAGGCAGGAGATATTAGACGCCGTGCAGAAGTTGTTGAGGGATTACAAGAGCGGTTTGATAAGCGTTGGCGAACTAAACGAAGAACTGTTTAAGAAGTACTTTTACGATAGTGAGTTGGAGGACATAGATCTGGTTATCAGGACTTCTGGGGAAATGAGGATAAGCAACTTCCTCCTCTGGCACATGGCCTATTCCGAGCTCTTCTTCTGCGAGGCCTATTGGCCGGAGTTCAGAAAGATAGACCTCTGGAGGGCAATAAGGTCCTACCAGAGAAGAAAGAGGAATTTCGGAGCTTAATCTTATTTACCCATTTTCTTATTTACCATGGATAAGTAATGGGAGTTTACCAAGGTAACGACATTAGGAAAATCTCTGGTGGGCTTAAGGGAGTCCACAGGATGAAGAGAAAGTATGAAATGGGTAGTCCTCCCACTGAGACTAAGCTATCTAACAAGGAAGAGAGGGAAATAGTTAGAGGGTTTGGCGGAAACCTTAAGGTGAAGCTTAAGTACACTACTTACGCTAACGTGGTAGATCCCAACACTAAAACGGCAAAGAAGGTTAAGGTCTTAGCAGTATTGGAAACTCCCGCCAATAAGGAATACGCAAGAAGGGGAATTATAGTTAAGGGATCTAAGATAAGGACAGAGCTGGGCGTAGCTGTTGTAACTTCAAGGCCAGGACAAGACGGAGTAGTGAACGCCCTGCTGATACAGCAATGACAAACAGAGATTACGAGGGAAAAAAAGTATCTATATGGTTAGCTTATTTTGTAGCTAGCAGTAGGAGCAAGGGAAGAAGGTATAGTAAGAAAATAAAGGTAAATGTTACCGATATAATTAACGCTTCAAGAGAGCTCGGTCTAAATCCTGAGTACTTAGAAAAGGTTCATCCTGCTAGCAAGATTAAAGGAGTTATCATTGTGGATAAGTTGGGGAGTAAGAGCCAGACAATTAAGAAAATTATGGAGTATATTCAGTCACAACCTAAAAAGTGATGTTAGTGCGAAGAAAGAGAAGTTTCTTATTTTTTGATTCCCCTTCAACTACTGATGTAAGAAAGAATATGCGAATGGGAAAAATTTGACAACCTTATCTGGTAAGTCTTTAGAGGACTAAGAGGGAGGTTTAAGTTCGCGTAAGCTAATGCTTGCAGCTCAAGTCTCTTCTCTGCTCCCGTTTACTTTATATATTAAATGTGGTCATAATGAAATCGTGGGCCCGTAGCTTAGCCAGGTAGAGCGACGGGCTCTTAACCTAAGGGATAGGGAGGCACCCGTAGGTCCCGGGTTCGAATCCCGGCGGGCCCGCCACCTTTACCCTAGTTTCCTGGACAACATGAACGGCGAGTAGTCGAGTTGTTTTGAGGATAGATGACTTTTGTATTATTTGCACTTATTAGGCGCACATGGTATAGGTTATTAGTAGGTATAGCGTAAGGACTGGCATTCACAAAACTCGTCTCCAACAATCTTAGTACTTCGTTAGACGCTTTACCCTTTTGAAAGCCTGGAGCTATAGTTAAACTATTTATCTGATGGTCTAATTTCTACTTCAATGACCGCGATAGTCACAGGAGGAGCTGGATACATCGGGGGCCATATGGTAGACGCGTTAGTCTCTAAAGGGGAAGACGTAGTGGTTCTAGACGACTTCTCGTATGGCTCTTATGTTAATCCCAAGTCGAATGTAATAAAGGTAGACCTTAGAAGGGAGTATCCTAAAATCGAGAAGGACTCCACTATTTACCACTTCGCTGCTAACCCAGACGTAAGGACCTCCATGTTTGATGTAAGGGAACACTTTGAGAGAGACGTATTAGTGACCCTAAACGTTATGGAAATGGCTAGACAATACGACGCTAGAAAGGTAATCTTTGCTTCTTCCTCCACGGTCTATGGAGAGACGATGAGGCTTCCGACTCCGGAGGACTTTGAGGGCACGCCCATCTCTAATTATGGCCTCTTTAAGCTAATGGGAGAGGAAATCGTAGAGTACTACGCCTTTAATTACGGCATCCAAGGGATAACGTTAAGGCTCGCAAACATAACTGGTGGAAGGGTGTCACACGGCGTAGTAGTGGACTTCGTTAGAAAGCTAATGAAGAACCCGCAAGAACTCGAGATCCTCGGCAACGGAAAGCAAAGGAAAAGTTACCTTTACATCTCTGATCTGATTAACGCAATATTTACTTTGGAAAACTTCGTTAAGGACAAGTACGAAACGTTTAACGTGGGTAATGAGGACTGGGTCACGGTTGAGGAAATAGCCAGAATAGTAGAAGATGAAATGGGGCTTAGGCCAAAGCATATATATGTGGATGGAGGTGAAGGAAGGGGATGGAAGGGAGACGTGAGGTTCATGTTGTTGGATATTTCTAGACTAAGGGGATTTGGCTGGTCCCCCACATATTCGTCAAAAGAGGTCATTAGGCTGGCCACGAGGGATGTATTAAATGGTATTAAGGGTTAAACTCCTAGGTATTGCGTTAATGCTCCTGTCCGTATTTCTCATTATTTTGTCCTTTGAGATAATCTTCTTAGGCTTAAGCATAAGGATTATAGGAGTAAATATCTCTCCCTTAGTACTTAAAATAATAAATTTCTCTATCATTTTAATTTTCCTTATTTTTCTGGCATATGTAGGATATATTATGGCATTTCAGACAAAGGAATGAAGAAAGATTTTTCTTATATAACGCGAAGAGCTCATGTATGACCGAGAAGAAAGTAGAGAAGAACAAGAAAACGATAGACAAAAGGACTGTTATCTACGCGGCCATATTTTCCGTAGCGTCATATGCAGTCTCTGCAGCTATGGCTCTGGGTTTTGGTGCCTATACTGTTGGCGTTTTTGGCGTCTTTCTTGATCCAATAGTAACGTTAACAATACCCTTGATTATAATATCTGTAGGAATTCAGGCTATAAACAGGAAATACGGTATTCTCCTCATTTCCCTGATCAGCGCTGTGCTCTATTTAATACTCCCATTCCTTTCAGTTACTTTCCTCGTAGCAGGGCCCATAGTGGAGCTGGTGTCATGGAGCGTAGGTTACAGGGGATTCAAAGCAGTTATGGTTAATACGACCCTAGCCGGTGGGCTTGTAGGTTTCTTGAGTGTCCTCTTCGGTTTTCTGTTTTTGGGAGTGCCGCATATAGTAAACCTTGATATGTACCTACTACTCTTTGGAGCGATCTATTTTGTTGAGAGCGGTATAATGGCAATAGCGTCTTATTACATTGGTTCCTACCTAATTAGGTCCGGGGTTCTGCGTTGAAGTTTAGTTTTTTCTACTCTCTTTTGTTCCTCGGTCTAATAGTAGTTTCCTCGCTTTACTACCCTCTAGTCCCCTTTCTTGTCGCTTTAGCTCTTGTGCGCAGGAAGCTCGTTATCTTGATTGATTTGGCTATTGCCTCCCTCTCGTTCTTAATACTGGACGTGACCTCTAAAGAGTTCCTCTATGTATTCACGCTGAGGGCTTTGGTTTACATTAACTTGTTCGTAGTTCTAAGCGAAGCCGTGGACAAATCGACTATCCTAGACCTATTTGGCGAGAAAGGGGTACCAATAATTGTTGCTCTTTCCTATTATCCATACTTCTACGACCTCGCAATGCAAGTGCTCTTCAACATGAGAGCAAGGAACGAAAAGTTCAACCCAGTCAAGGTCTCTAGGCCTATTATTGTGGAAATGCTTAAAGTGGCGGAAAACCTATACGTTGCATATACTGTCAAGCTCTACGGAAAGTACTCCGGAAAGGTAAACCTGTTTCCCTCGCGTTATGACGTTATCGTATTAATTATGGGGGTAGCATCGCTGTGCTTGTCATTAGTCCTATACTTATATCTGGGACAATAGAAGTAGAGGACAAGGAAAAGGTGGGCTTACTTGGCAAAAACGGTACTGGAAAGACTACCATCATTAAGTCTACGCTATGCGACGGGACGTCTAGGATCTCAGTGGACGGGGAGGATTTCTGCTCAACTAGGGATTACTCAAAGCTCTCGGTAGTCCTCCAGGAACCCTACTCACAGGTATTGGCTGAGACGTTTAAGGAAGAGCTAAGGCTAATAAGTAAATTCCACGCGGTGGACGCAAACTTGGCTAAAAAGCTAATGGGCGAGTATATGGACAAGAAGTTCATCCAGCTATCTGACGGTTACAAGAAGAGGTACGTCATAGCTACTGTCTTAATCTCTAAGCCGAAGTACGTCCTATTAGATGAGCCATTTGCAAACTTGGACAGGGAGGCAGTCTCAATGGTAAAGGAAATCCTGCCATTAGGCTCCCTAATAGCGGAGCACAGGACAAGGGAGATAAGGGACTTAGTAGACAGAGTGTACTTAATTGATGAGGGAAAGGTGGAAGAGATATCTAGGGAAAAGCTATACGACGAGATCTTTTTGAAGTCTAAAGGGCTAAGGGGCTTCAAGCTCACGAGGGAAAGAGAGGCCAAGCTCGGAGACGTTGTCCTAGAATTCCAAGCTAAGGGGATGACGCTAAGGCTAAGGGAAAGGGAAGTTCTCTGCCTAGTGGGGAAAAACGGCGTCGGTAAAACTACTACCTTGAAGAGCCTAGTGGGAAAGGCGTTCGTCATATTCCAGAACCCAGATCTACAGTTCTTCCACGCCACGGTAAGGGAGGAAGTGAAGGGGGACGAGGCTTTAGAACTCTTTGGCCTAAAAGATAAGGCGGAAAAGAGCCCCTATGCTCTGAGTTATGGAGAGAAGATGAGGGTCCTAATAGCCTCCGCGTTTTCCTCTAAAAGCAAAGTGATTGCGCTAGATGAGCCGAGCACTGGGATGGACGGGGAGTCACTAATTTCTTTCCAGAAGATGATAGACTTACTAGTTCAAGAAAACAGGTCTATTATAATAGCCACTCACGACGAGGACATAATCGGCTTGTGCGATACTGTAGTAAACTTGGAAAAGTAGAGATATGGCGGGCCCGCCGGGATTCGAACCCGGGACCTACGGGTTTCTTCCGTGCGAGGTTAAAAGCCCGCCGCTCTACCTAGCTGAGCTACGGGCCCACAAATTGATAGAGGAGTGGGCTATTTTAAAATTTAAGTTTTAGATCTAGGATTAAAACGTCTAAAGCGTTAGGGAGAGCGAAGCGTTCTCAAATCTCCAGAGACCTTTTGTCAAGGTAGTCCTTGCTAACTTGCTTGAGTCACGTAGTTGCTTTTATTTAGACGCTCTAATTAATCCATTTTGATGACGCGGTCTTGATAGGGGAAATAGTGTTCCAAGCGATGAACTACATTGGTATAGTAGCCTTCGCCTTTTCCGGAGTAATAAAGGCCATGGAAAAGGAACTGGACCTATTGGGGGCTTTAGTTCTAGGCTTTGTGACGTCTTTGGCGGGTGGAATACTCGTAGACGTCCTGTTGGGCATCTATCCACCAGTTAACTTGGTTTACTTGCCTTATCCCCTGACAGCAATAGCATCTACTTTTATTGCAATAATAGTCAGGAAACAGTTCGATAAGATAGCTAGGCCACTGCTTTACTTTGACGCAATAGGTCTTGGCGCGTTCACGGCGTCAGGAGCACAGCTGGCTTTCTCCCACGGGCTAAACTTCTTGGGCGTGGCCATACTAGCTTCCATTACTGCAACTGGGGGAGGCGTAATAAGGGACGTGTTGGTGTCGGAGATTCCCCTAGTTCTAAAAAGGGACTTCTACGCAACGCCTACCATTATTGGTGGTTTCCTATTCTACGCCATCTCGTCCTTAGGGTACGAGTCAGTATCGCTGTCTTCTACGTTCTTGTTTGTCCTAATACTTAGGTTAGTGGCAATAAGGAAGAGCTGGAGGTTGCCCAGAGTCGCGTAAAGACCTGGTTTTGGACAGCACGTGTGAGCTGGAAATAGGTAATTAGTACCGGCCTACTAGATCTTAAGTGCCAAACAGCGCTAACTTAAAAGGCTCCTGTTTTTCCAAGTTTTCGTGAACTTTTAAAAATTTTAATAATATTACCCCACAAAGTCTATCCATGGGTTATAGAGATCGGCTCTACCATCTGTATAGCAGGAGGAACTTCTTCTTTAGGTATTCCTTTCTTTTCAGCAGGAGGTTTGTGCTGAAGAGGGCCAGGAAGAAGTCCTAAGAGTTATTCAAGTTAGCTTAAAAGGGGAAAACTAAGGCAGTTAGAGCAATACGCCTTTTATTTTCAAAGGAAGAAAAAAGATTTCATGGATGCGGGGTTGAGAAACTTAAGTAAAGAGCTATTGGGAGATTACGAGAAGAAAGGCTCTACTGTTCAAGGAGTGGGGAAGTTCATAGCAATGGGCCTAGACGACCCTTTTCACGTGACAACTGTTAGCGGTTTCGCCATCTACGGTATCGGAAAGCTCATGGAGAGGAGGACAAACTACGGGATCAGAATGGCCAGAATGGACGTCCAGGAGATCAAGAGACAATTACGCGAAGCTCTATTAGATATACACTCCCTTAGGCTCTAATGGTTAATGGTGTAACTGAGGGCGTTAAAATAGCTCTCTGGGTCTCCTACGTTTAGCCATTTTTCCTCTTTTAGGAGTATTCCGTAAACTTCTCCTCCAGCGTTTATTAGCTCTTGTATGCCGTATGTCAACTCCAACTCTTTTCCCTCCTCTACCTTTACCTTTTTTAGGGCTTCAAAGATCCTCGGCGAGAAGATGTAAACGGCAGATATGGCTACGTTAGACCTCGGTCTTTCTGGCTTCTCTTCTGCCCTCAAGATTTTGAATAGCTTGTGCTTCATGTACTCTCCCTTTTCCTGGACCTCTACAATGCCGTACCTCTTGGGGTTTCCGACCTCCCTTAATAAGAGTACGGCTTCTGGCCTTATTTCCTCGAAGAGACTTCTCGCCTCTCTGTATCCTCCGGTGAGCACTCCGTCGTCTGCGTGGACAAAAAACGGCTCTCCAGAAGCGAAGTCCTCCGCCCTGCTTACAGCATCCCCAAATCCCTTTGGCTCCTCTTGGAAGACGAAGGTGACGTTCCTCCCAAATAAGTAGTCTAGGAGCAACTTACCGTGCTTGCCCACTACAATGCAGAACTTCTCTACCCCCTCAGCCTCTAGGGATTCCATGATGAGGTCTATTATGGGCCTCATTACTAGCTTACCGTCCTCTCTCCTTATCAAGGGCAATAGTGCCTTGGGAAGGACTGAGGTTATGTACTTCATTCTACTGCCCTTACCCGCCGCCGTTATTACCGCTTTTCGTATCATTTCTTCCCACTTTTCACGAACATCCTATTTAAGGATTTCAAGTTTTCAACTAGGAAGAACAGGGAGACTACAACGTACGTGTCGACTACTGGGGCGAAGTCTGTTACGTAGAAGCTGAAGAGGGTGTGGTTTCCCAGTGCGTAAATCATGAGAAAGCTGAGCCACTCTGTCCAAGCCCACATAGTCATCGTTATTAGCCTGGCGTCCTTAAAGAGGAACGCTATTGGAGTTGTGGCAAGCCACAGTAACATTATTGCAGGGTTGACGTTTGCGTAGAAGTTATGCCCCATGTAGAAAGGGTGGACGTTGAGGAACCAGTCCCACGGGGTGGAGATCTGAGAAGTGGCGGTCAGCGATATGTGGCCGTTCTCCGCGTCCCAGCCCAACATGAAGAGTACACTGTTGTGAATCCAACCATCTACTCCATTAAAGTAAAGTATTATGGGCGTAGAGGCTAGGGCATATACAAAGATCGGGATTCCTATGGAGTAGAGCGCACGTACCTTTACGCTTTTTGTTAGTTCTCCCAAATAAAAGAGGAAGGGCAAAACAAGGAAAAAAGCAGGCTCTTTAGAGGCAAAGGCAAGACCCAGTGTGACGGAAGCCCAAAATATCCTTTTTGTCAACAAAAGGTAAAGGGAAAGGAATCCGAAAAAGGAAACGTAAATGTCTAGGAGGGCTATGCCGTGCATTAGCCACAGCATAGGGTCTAGGGCGATGATCGCAGAGGACACAACTGCTGCAACGTTCCCCACAATCCCTACGCCCATAATTCTCCTTGTCAAAAAGAAAGCGGTGACGATTATTAGGTCTCCAATTATCCAGCTCGGGATCCTCCAAGATAGGGGAGAATAGCCCATTATTAGGATGAAAATGGCCATAAAGTACTTGCCCAAAGGCGGGTGTTCTGGGTTTATGTAAGTCTGTATATTAGCCTCATTAGAGTAAGGGAAATACATAGGTGGAGTGACGTGGAAAATCAGTTTAAGAATGTTATAGGCAGCCGTCGGATACCATACCTCATCTCCTATATAGTGGTTGACGTTTTGGTTAAAGGCTGGATCGAAAGTCATTACCGTTGCATAGGTGTAAACTACAAGTATCGCCACAAGTATAGCGTAAAATACATAGTTGTAGGTAATCTTCTTCATAACAGAACTTTCGCCATTAAATAAAAATATCTTATCCCATGACCTTCAGAGCTTCCTCAACGCTCTTCCTCTCGTGAACTATCATGGAGATTGCCCTTGCTATTTTAGCTGGGTCTTGAGATTGCCACAGATTCCTGCCTACCGTGACGCCTTTTGCACCGCTAGCTATGGCCTCGTTGAGCATAGCCAGGAACTCCCCGTTGGAGTTGGTCTTTGGTCCACCTCTTATTAAAATGGGTGCGAACGCCACGTCCACAACTTCCTTGAAGTCTTTGCCCGTGTAGTCTACCTTCAGTATGTCAGCTCCTATTTCAGAAGCTAGTCTAGTCACATACTTCACTAGATTTGTGTCCTTTATTGAATCTGGGTTCTCTGGGGATACGAAGAGCGGTTCAATTATGAACGGAACGCCGTAGTCGTTTGCCTCCCTTCTCATTAACGAAAGCTGTTCCACGTTGTAGCCTTCTACCTGGTCTGTACCATAGCCTACTACGAGGTAAGTAACCACGGCATCTGCCCCTGCCTCAATCGCGTCCCTAACTGAGTACACTGCAGAATAGTACCCTGTGTCGTACTTTTTCTCCTTTCTCCACACGTTGGCTGTATCTAGCCTAGCGATCAGCATTGGAGACGACCTGGAGTAGAAGTTCTCCTCCACAACTCTTAACATGGCTGGCGTCATTTGGAGCGCGTCTGGGATGTTGGAGAGCTTTCTCACAATCTCCATAGGTTTCTCTATTCCCCTTAACGGGCCCATGACAAGCCCGTGGTCTAAAGCCACTACAAACGCGTTTCCCCTCTCGAAAAGCCTCCTTAGCCTTATATCTAAACCAGACATGTGTTACATTCTAAGGCTTTCTATAAATTTTTGATTTCCATGATTACGCGTTTTACCAACTCTTTGACATACGGGTTCAAGATCCAATTAATTGCCAAGTAGAGGGAGCCTGAGGCAAGAGAGATTAGGAGTATTTCCTTAATCTCCTCTAACGTCCTAAGTTTCGGCATTCCGTGAATCGAGAACCACGTTAGGAAGAGCAAGGAGACTACTGCAGTCGCTAGAATGGGTACTATAGCTTCCTTAAGGGGAAAGTTAAAGTTGTAGAGTTTTTTCGCCGCCAAAAACGAAGTAATTACCATCCCTAGGGAGTTCACGAGTAAGCCCACAGAAATGACTGTAGCCACGAGGGGGTATCCATAGCTAGGGCTAAGATCGCTTTTACTAAGAAAGTATATAATCCCACCAGATAGGACTACGCCAATAGCCGAGATTAGTACGTTGCTTCTGATTAGCCTAGCAGTGGGCCCCCTTAGCTCCTCGGTGCTTTCCACGTTTAAGGTGACGTCGGCCATGTATATTGCCCTATAAAATATGCCGTAAATTGACCTCACGAAATTAGAGACAGATAAGATGGTTAGTGCGGTAAAAGCCGAAATGTAGTCAGACCTCAGGATATATAGTAGGGGGAGCCCGTCGACCACTGCAAAAAGGAGAAACAGGGAGCCTACAGCAAAAAATAGCTTTAACGCTGTCTCGAGGACTCTAGCGTCTTTGCTCTCTGCCAACTTCAAGATAAGTCCGTCTGAGGCCGAGGAAGACCAGATTACTATGTTGCTGATTATCAGCGCTGACTCGAAATAGGACACTGGGTCATAGGATCGCAATAGGTATACAGCTATCCATATCATGCTCGCCTCTATAATGCCTTGGATATATGACGTTATGAACACCACAGACTTTCTAATTGACGCTATCGCGATCTTGAAATCTACGCTAAAATCAGCCTTCGTGAACTTTACGTAAGTAAGGATTTGGGATAAGTAGCCCAGCGAATAAGCTAATATTACAGCAAGGATTGAAAGATTAAACTTGTAGATGAAAACTACTGCAGTAACAAGTCTGACCAACTGGAAAGCCACGTTGCCAATTGCATTCACTCTCGGCGACTTACCTAAGGAAACTGCTTTAGTTATATCAAGGACGTAATATAGAAACAAGAGGATTCCAGCGTCGTAAAAGTAGACCTCGTACTCAGAACCTCCGAAGCTGGATAGGAAAGGAACAATAATGAAGTAAACGGAAAGGACAACAGCCCCAGCTAAAGAGTTAATCGCTATTAGCCCCCCAATCTTTTTCCCCTCCGCCGCGTATCTACCTGCTATGGCCGACAGTACGTCTGCTGGAACCAAAAAGTACCCCGTAATCAGCACGTATATGGACTGCCAGGCGCCGAAGGTGTCTATAGAGATTGAAGATAAGTACTTTGCTATCAACAGCGAGAAGACGAAAGCCAATGGCGATATCAAGAGTCTCATTAAAAGGTTGAACAGCCCTATTCTTACAATTCCAGTTCGTTTTCCTTGCTGGACCTTCATGGTCACTCACAGAAGAGATATTTCCTTATTCTGTTAACCGCGTCCTCCTCATTTACATCTACGTTTAACGAAATGGACTTCATAGACGTTTGTCTAACCCTGGGTAGCCCCAGACACTCGTCCGATTGTAATACATTGACCAGTAAGTTGTTAAAACCTAACTTCTTGTTGTCTGCAAGTTTTTTCAGTATATCGTACCACTCTTTAGGAATAGTAATTTTTACCATTCGAAAGCATGAAAGTAGGCTAAAGTAAAAAATTTATTCGAATTAGCCCTCGTAAATGTCGTCTAGGGCTCTAGCTATATCTCTTATTGATATTATGCCCACTAAGTTTCCATTATCGTCTACCACGGGAAGATGCCTAATGTTGTACGTCCTCATAAGGCTTAGTGCGCCAGTCACCGGAGAGTCTGCTTTAATTGTAATTAGGTGGGCAGTCATTACCTCTTCGGCCTTGCTGCTCAAGCTTTTCCCATTTCCTATCGCCCTGACTATGTCGGTCTCAGTTATAATTCCAAGGGGCTTGCCGTTTTCCACTACTATAATGGACCCTATCTTGTTCTTTGCCATTACTTCTGCAACCTCTTTTAGTGTCTTGTTTTTCTCTACAGTTACAACGTTAGTTTTCATGTACTCCTTGATGTTCTCTTCCATGTGAAGAGATTTAATTTCTCCTAAAAATAAAGGTTTCGGTTAATCTTTTTAAACTGGCGATATTTACACTATAGTTGGAATAGCATATGAACCTCGAAGTATTAAAGCTAAAGGCAAACATGATTTTAGCGAGCATTGGAGTGTTCTTGTTAGGCTTTGCTCTTGCCTTCGCAGTAGTATCTTACTTTTTTGGCGTCACCTTTGCGCCTGCAGTAATTGTAGGAATCCTATCGTTCCTTGTCGTCCTTAACATTTTACAGTGGTTGTTTGGGCCCTATCTCATAAACGCTATGTATAGGGCAGTGGAAGTCACCCCAAGCGACCCAAGGTATGGTTGGTTAGTTCCACTGGTCAACGAAGTCGCCATGTATAACGGGATAGAAGCACCCAAGGTTTACATAGCTGACGTGCCCTTCCCCAATGCCTTCGCTTACGGGAGCCCAATAGCAGGAAAGAGAGTCGCCATAACCCTTCCACTGCTAAAGATACTTAACAAGGACGAGATAAAGGCAGTTTTAGGGCACGAATTAGGCCACTTGAAGCACAAGGACGTGCAGTTACTGATGGCAATAGGCCTAATACCGGCTCTGATATTCTATATTGGCTACTCCCTTATGTGGAGTGGTATGTTGGGAGGCGGAGAGAGGAACAACAACTCCGGTGTAATGTGGCTCGTTGGAGTAGCGTTATTGGCAGTGAGCTATCTGTTTCAGTTCTTAGTGCTCTACGTGAATAGACTTAGGGAAGCTTATGCCGACGTGAACTCCGCTCAAACAATTCCTGGAGGAGCCCATAATTTGCAAAGGGCGCTAGCTAAGATAACCTTAGCCACCGACCCCGAGGTTCTTGAGAGGTACAGGAACAGGGGAGCAGGAAACGGTTTAATGAGCATGTTGTTCTTCGCTCCAACCCAGATTAATGGAGAGGTCTCTGACATGGACGTAGAAGAGCTAATCAACTACTGGAAGACCCAGAAGGTACCATGGTATGCGGACTTCTTCAGCGACCACCCAGCGACTCCCAAGAGAATACAACTATTGGAGAAATTAAAGTTCAGGTGACGTCATTCCAGCTCAATTGTAGCTGGAGGTTTGCTGGTAACATCGTATACAACTTCCTTGACTTGATCAATTTTTAAGATCTTGTTAGCTATTTTTTCTAGAGTAGATTTGTCTACCTTAGCGAAGTCCGCTGTCATGAAATCCTCAGTAACCACTGCCCTTATTGCCACAGTGTAGTGCCCACTTTCCTTTTCCGCAATTTTCCACATTACGTGGGTAACGTCGTATTTAGTGATTGCCGAAGTCACCTTCCTCATCTCGTCGTAGTCCACGTCACCGTATATTGACGCTATCTTACCGTAACTCCTTACGTCTCCTTTTACTCCTGTAGCTCTAGCGTTGTAAACGAAGACCTTCCTTCCAACTTCCCTGGAGATCTCGTCGTCTAGTTTGCCGTCGCTTTCAAATATTGCTGAGAAGTATTGAGAATAGCCATAGGGCTTCAGTTCCTCCTCTACTACGTCGTTTGCCTCCCTCTCTATCTCCAGTTTCTCTTGGGTTAGCTTTCCAACTACCCTCACAAGTAAACCAGGCCCTGGGAATGGCTGTCTCTCAGAAATCTCCTTTGGTAGCCCCAAATACCTCGCCAACGCCCTTACCTCGTCCTTATATAGGTCAGCCAGTGGTTCTATGAGCTTGAACCCCCACTTGCTCTGTGTGTCTATGCCGAGCTGAACTAAGACGTTGTGCTGGGTTTTTATTCCACCTTGGGTTTCCACCCAGTCCGCAGCAATAGTACCTTGGACCAAAAAAGTAGCTCCGTTCTCCTTGACCACTTGCGAAATTGTGTCGTAAAACATTTCCCTAAACTTCTTCCTCTTTTCCTCGGCGTCAGAGAGACCTTCCAAGCCTCCTATGAATTCTTTGGACTTGTCGACAACCTTGAGGGGGAGGATACCCTCTAGCATTGACTTTACCTTATCCGCTTCACCCTTTCTGAGGAACCCAGTGTCAATCATCACTGGGACTACCTTAGCCCCGAGAATCTTGTACATGAGGATGGCAGCGGTTGTACTGTCAACTCCACCGCTTACCGCTGCCACTACCCTTTCTCCCTTGACTGCCTCTAACACTTGGGGCGTTATCTCCTTCACGAAGCTTTCTGGGTCAAACACACGGTTACTTAAAGTCAGGATTTATAAATTTCTTGTATTGTGTCTATATCCACCCCTTTCCTGAAAGCCTCCGTTGCCTTGCTTGCCATGTCTGCAATCTCTTCTTCCATGGACTTAACCCAGATCTTTATCCCTAAGTCCTCTAGGAGTTTCCTAAAACCAGAGTAGAGGGAACCGTGAATACTTGTACCTAACTTTTCTTCCCTCATCGCTCCATCTTCAACGTTAACGTGGTTTCCGTTCCTCTTGTGTATTACGTAGAGGGGCTTATCGTTCACGTATTCAATCCTGCCCCTCCTTATCTCGTACCCCTTTATCTCTACCTCTCCCTTACCTTCGCTTAAGGACACCACCTTGTCTACCTCGAAACGGACGTTTATGCTTAGTAGCCCCAAGCCTTGGTACTCCCTGGGCTCTCCAGCCTCAAGTCCGTAGGGGTCTATTAGCTTCTTACCCATTATCTGGAACCCACCGCAAACCCCCAGTAAGGGGTACTTCCTCAGCGTTTCTACAAACCCTCTTTCCTTAAGCCACACCAGCGACTGGTAAGTGTTCCTAGTCCCGGGTAGTATCACTAGGTCTGAACCTTCTAACTGCGATGGTCTGGTTACGAACCTTACCGTGGCGTTTGACTTCAGAAAGGCGTAGAACTCGTTGAAGTTACTCATGTAAGGATAAGATATTACCGAGACCTTTCTTTCCCCGAAGCCTACCTCCCTAACGTTCATTGAGTCCTCTGGCATTATAGGGCTTTCCTCTAAATAAGGGACGAAACCTAAGTACTTCATTCCAGTTCTGTTCTCCAACCACTTGACTCCTTCTTCTAAGAACTTTTCCTCCCCTCTGAACTTGTTTATAATGAATCCCCTCAGCATTCCCCTCACAGACGGCGGTAGTATGTTGTATACTCCAAAGGCGGAAGCGAAGGCCCCGCCCCTGTCTATGTCGAGGACTAGTATGGCTGGTATTCCAAGCTCCTTCATTATCAGGAAACCGCTTATGTCCCTCTCCATGAAGTTTGGCTCCGCAAGCCCTCCTGCCGACTCAATTACCATGTCGCGTGAGACGACGCTTTTAACCTTTTTCCAGAGGTCTGGGATTAGCTTGTAGTACTCCTCTGCCCTAAAGTTCCCCAACGACCTACCGAATACTATGACCTCAATGCCGTTTCCAGAGGGCTTCAGAAGTACAGGGTTCATGAAGTTCCTGGGCCTAAGCCCAGCCCCAAGCGCTTGGAAAGATTGTATAAAGGCAATCTCTCCTCCATCATCGCTAGGGTAGCTGTTAAGAGACATGTTCTGGGCCTTGAAGGGAACACCGTTTAGTGCTCTGGTCAAAGTAGTTACTACGAAGGACTTGCCCGAGTCGCTCATGGGGGAAGAAATTATAATTGCCACAGTGAGTTACAAGTGTGAGGGCATTAAAAGGCATTCTGGCCCAGTTCTCCTTCTTCACGATAATCCCCTCTGTTAAGGTAGAGGAACTGGAGGTTGTTGCAGAGTACAGCTTTACTGCCCCACTGGTCGTTGGAGTAATTGCAGGCGTAGTGGACTTCTCCGCATACTTCGCCCTCTGGCTAGCGTTTAAAGATATCGCGAAAATCCTACTCATAGCCGTAGTTGAGCTCATAAGGGGCTTTAACCACCTCGACGGTCTCCTAGACGTTTCCGATGCGCTAATGGTAAAGGGAGACTACGAGAGGAGGCTTAAGGCGCTTAAGGACGTAGAAGTGGGCTCAGGGGGTATAGGGGGAGCTATTTTGTACTTTACATTGATGCTGGCGTCCGTTCTTCTCATCCCTCCCCCCTCGTTGCCCTCCCTATTTCTCTTGGTCTCGGCGGAAGTTTCTAGCAGGTCAATTGGGCTCCTAGTTCTTGCTACGCTGAAGCCAATGGAGGGCAGCTTCCTTGGCTCCCTATTCCACAAGCACTTGTCCAAAAGGACTGGTTGGCTAGTGGTAGAGGCTATACCTTTCCTGTTGCCCTTCCTCTGGGTCGTTTACCTGCCCCTCTACTCCCTCTTCTACTATTTAGCTAAGAGGGAGCTCAGAGGCTCCTCCGGGGACTTTACAGGCTTTGTGATAACTTTATCTTTCCCCGTTCTGCTTATGGCTAATGAGAAGTTTTGCTCCTTGTTTTGCTCGCTTCACTTGTTTGGGATTTAGCTTTGGGAGAGCCCCCTACCTTGGTACACCCTGTAGTGATCACCGGAAAAATCTCGGAGAGGTTAATTAAGCCAAACAGGGGTTACGTCTACGGCGTCTTCCTCTGGTTTGCCTCAGTGTTACCAGTACTCATCCCAGCTAGTCTCGTCCCCCTAGTGCCCTTTTCTCCATTAAAGTTCTTGATACTGGCGTTTGTTTTAAAGACCACTTTTTCCATAAAGATGCTATACGACATTGTCTCAAGGTCAGTCAACTTAGACGAGAGTTCAAGGTATTTGGTGCAACAAATTGTAAGGAGGGATTTATCGAGGGAGGATAAAGGACACATCGCCTCCGCCGCAATAGAGTCCCTTTTCGAGAGCTTTGTTGACGGGATTTCCTCGCCCTTGTTTTGGTTTCTACTTTTGGGAGTTCCAGGGGCGATGCTACAGAGGCTTGCAAACACGATGGATAGCATGGTAGGTTACAAGACCCCTGACCTAAAGAGGGAAGGGTTCTTTTCGGCTAAAGTTGACACTTTGCTTAACTACGTCCCTGCCAGAATCTCCGCCCTCATTATTCTCTTCTCCGCCCTAATCCTGAGGTACAACGTAAGGGGTTTCAGGAGGATTTTAAGGGAATCCGGGATTGAGAGCGTTAACGCCAGGTACCCAATATCGGCTGCTGCGACTGCCCTAGGCGTTAAGTTAGAGAAGAGGGGTTACTACACAGTAGGGACTGGCGAACTCCCTGGGGAAAGGGAAATGAAAAAAGCACTAAAGTTGTTTAAGCTGAGCTTAGCCCTTTACCTGTTACTCCTCTTAGTCGTATATTATTGCCTTTATGGTCTTTCCCTCCTTGGCTTCCCTTACGGCCTTCTCAAATTCCTCTAGCCTATACCTGTTTGTTATTAGCTTTGTCACGTCGATCCTCTTTGACGCTATAACTTCAAGTGCTTCCCTGGTATCCTCCTCTACGGCGGCATTACTGCTTATTACTGAGATCTCGTTGTTCAGCAGGTCGCTTACGTCGTAATTAAGCACAGTCCCCTTGTAGGGAACCCCAAATAGGAGTACTCTCCCTCCCTTTCTAACGGAGTAAAGGGCTGTTAGTATGGCTTGTGGTGCTCCCGAGGCTATGATGGCCACGTCAACTCCACGCCCGTCAGTGAGTTTCCTTACTTCCTCTTCCACTTTTTCCTTGGTAGGGTTAAACGAGTAGTCAGCGCCCACCTTGTAGGCGAACTCCCTCCTGAACCCGGAAACGTCAGACGTATAAACCTTACCGGCCCCGTTCGCCTTTGCCATCATAACGTGAAGTAGACCCATGGGTCCAGCTCCAACTACCAACACGTAGTCCTCCTTGTCTATGTGTACTCTTCTCTGCCCTCTTATTACGGTGGCAAGGGGCTCTATGAACGCTCCCTCATCGAAGCTAACGTTGTCTGGGAGCTTTAGGACTCCTCCCCTTTTCACGTTCCACGCCGGAACTCTAAAGTATTCCGCAAAACCTCCTGGGTCTAAGTTGGTTTTCCTGTAATAGGGACACATAGTTGGGCTTCCTTTTTTGCAGTAGTAGCACTCGTAGCAGGGAACATGATGATGGGCGAAGACTCTGTCTCCTGGTTTAAGCCAATCTATGGTGGACTCGTGGATAACTCCTGCTGGCTCGTGGCCTAGGATGGGCTGAGAAGCCGTGTATTGCCCGCAAATCTTCTCTATGTCAGTACCACAGAGTCCGCACGCCTTCATCTTAACTAACACGTCACCCTCCTGGAGTTTCGGAATTGGTATTTCCTTAAGTATAGGTCTACCGTTCTCTAAGACGATGGCTTTCATTTCGAGATCGAGAAAAATAGGTAAAAGGAGAATTTAAAGTGTGAAACTTTTTCCTCAAGTTGTAGTTTTTATATAGTAATATTGTGCAATAATATTTATGAGCTATTTTACTTTCGGCTTACTGTCACTCTCCTTAATTTACGCTATTTACTTTGCCGTTTCTACTTTAGTGTCCAAGAGGTATCCAGAGGTAAGAGTAGAGGGCATTGAAGAAATAAGGAGAAGGTCCGGCGTTAACTTCAAGTTAAAGCTGAAGGACGACTCAAGGGTAAACGCTTTTTCGTTAGTGAACAACGTTATCGTTGTAACGTCTTCTCTACTTCAGCTCAATGAAGAGGAAGTCCTTGCCGCGATTGCCCACGAAGTAGGGCACCTCAAGATGAGGCATCACTTGAAGAGTCTGGCAATTACTAGTGCAGTCGTACTTTCCTTCTTCCTTCTCCTAGGGTCGCTTCCTCTGGCTTTGTCCGTAAGCCTTTTGGGGTTAGTGATTCAAAGGTACTTCTCAAGGCGCTTTGAAGTGGAGGCCGACAAGTTCGCTTCTGAGCTAGTGGACAAGCACAGCCTCATTGCGTTGATAATGAACTATGGCGACACTTCAAGTTCCTTTCTCTCTACCCATCCCTCTTCCGTCGCCCGTATAAAGAAAATAATTTAATTGAATAATAACAATTGAAAATATGGGATATATAGGCAAGCCCATAAAAAGGATTGAGGATCCTAGGCTAATTAGGGGGAGAGGAACTTACGTTGACGACATAGAGCTTCCCGGGATTAAGTTCGTTGCCTTTGTTAGGTCTACTAAGCCCCACGCGAAAGTGAGGGTTAAGAAGACCCAAGGAGTGTTCACCGGAGAAGACGTAAACCCTGGCTCCGATTTTCCGATAGCGAGTAAGGAGACCACATACGTGGGGCAACCTGTAGCTGTAGTTTTAGCCAACGATAGATATGAGGCTTACGACCTCCTGGAGAGCGTGGAGGTGGAATATGAAGACCTGCCCTACGTCCTAGACCCGTTCGATGCCATGAAGAACGAGGTCAAAGTGTACACTGGGCTCAGTAGTAATATCTACCTCGAGAAGAACTTCGTGAAGGGTAGCCCAGAGCTCGCAATGGACAAAGCCGATTTCGTTCTGGAAGGAGAGCTCGTAAACCAGAGGCTCATTGCGTCCCCTCTAGAGACGAGGGGGGCAGTTGCGTACTTTGACGGTCAGAGGTTAAATTTCTGGTCTTCTACGCAGTCCGCCCACTACCTTAGGAGGAACTTAGTCAACTTCCTGGGCTTCCAGAACGTGAGGGTCGTCCAGCCTGACGTGGGGGGAGCCTTTGGCAGTAAGATCATTACGCACCCAGAGGAGTACGCATTAGCAAAACTTACCATGAAACTTCCCTACCCCTTAAAATGGATACCCACTAGGACTGAAGAGATGATAAGCGCGGGCCACGGAAGGGACAAGAGGTTCAAGTTTAAGGTGGGCTTCACTAAGGAGGGAAAAATAGTATCGTTAATAGGAACTATAGTAGGAGATCTTGGTGCTCCCTACCCAGACGCCAACGACGACGAATCGGGGAATGTGTTAAGTACCGCCAGGATGATCCTAGGCCCATACGACATCCCTAACGCGTCCATTATCGCCTTTGCAGTTCACACTAACAAAACCCCTACGACCTCCTACAGGGGGGCTGGCAGACCTGAGGCTACTTACTTTATCGAAAGGATAGTAAACATGATCTCAAATGAGTTGAAGCTAGACCCAATAGAGGTAAGACTAAGGAACGTAGTTAGGCCCAACCAGATGCCTTACGATAACGGCTTTGGGATAGTGTACGATTCTGGCGACTACGTTAAGATCCTAGAGGACGCAAAGCCTATTTACGAGGAGTTAAAGAAGGAGGCTGGAGAGAACTATTGTGTGGGGTTGGCCATGTACGTTGAGATAACTGGGTTTGGCCCGTGGGAAGTGGCAAGAGTGCTGGCTAAGTCTGACGGGAAAATAATAGCGATAACTGGGTCTGGGCCTCATGGGCAAGGAGATGGCACTGCCTTTGCCCAAATAGTGGCTGACGTCCTCCAAGTGCCGATTGAAGACGTAGAGGTAAGATGGGGCGACACGGACGTCATAGAGGACGGCATAGGTACATGGGGAAGTAGAACGGTCACCGTGGGCGGTTCGGCAATGCTAGAGGCCTCCAAGGAATTAAAAAGGAGGATATTGGAGAGCGCTGGGAAGATGCTTAACGCTGACGTCGAGGAGTTAGAGTATAACGACGGGAAAATTGTCCACAAGGTTACGAAGAAGGAGGTGAGTTTGGTGGATGCAATTAAGTTCGCTTACAGAGCAGGAATTTCGCTTGACGTCACTTACGTTTACCCCGTCTCTAAGCCCACCTCCCCCTACGGTGTTCACATGGCCCTAGTAAAGGTGGACAAGGAAACTGGAGAAGTCAAAGTCGTCAAATACATAGGGATTGACGACGTAGGAGCTGTTATAAATCCAATGCTCGCAGAGGGTCAAATTCGCGGCGGAGTTATGCAGGGAATTGCCCAAGCAATTTACGAAAGTGCCAGGTTCTCGGAAGAAGGAGTTCTCTTAACCTCAAACCTCTCTGACTACGGTTTTCCAACTGCCGTTGAGTCGCCAAGGATAGAGTGGAAGTACGTAGAAAGGGGTTTCTCAAACCACCCAACCAAGAGCAAGGGGATTGGCGAGGCAGGGGCCGTAGTGGCAACGCCAGTAATAGTTAACGCAGTAGAAAACTGCGTAGGCAAAAGGATAGCCTCAATGCCCTCCTCCTTAGGTGAACTGGTATAATGCAGAGGCATTTCCTTTCACAAAAGGAACTCAAGAACTTCAAGAGCATAATCAAGCAAAAGTACTCCTTGGAAATAGAGAGCGACAACGTTGAGATAGGGAGAGAGAAAAAGCAAGTATACTACTTCATAGATGGCAAGTTGTCCTTCTTCTCGGAGGAACTAGTGCCCACCTTGTGCTGGATAATGGATACTAAAGCGAACCTACCCTTTGTGGTAGTAGACGAGGGTGCGGTGAAGGCGTTGTCGAGGGGAGCTGACCTATTCGCTCCAGGGATAGTATCTTACAGCTGCGAGTGCAAACCCAACGATATAATCTTGGCTAGAACCACAACTGGCATACCTGTCGCTGTTATGAAGGTGCTTATTAGCAAAGAGGAGGCAATGACTACTAAGAGGGGTAAATTTGCCCAAAATTTGCACTGGATAGGCGATGATATATGGAAAATTTGCAGAGGACAAAATTAATTTCAATAGTGATCCCCACCTATAACGAGAGGGACAACGTAGTAAGCCTAGTCAAGGAAATACTAAGTAAAGTGCAGGGCAACATTATCGTTGTAGACGACGATAGTCAAGACAAGACAGCTGAGGCAGTCATGTCCCTAAACCTCTCCAACGTTAAGATCTTCGTGAGAAAGAACGAGCGAGGCTTGGGTTCCGCCCTCCGCTTTGGCCTTTTGAAGGCATTGGAGTTAGGTTCCTCTTACGCGGTGACAATGGACGCTGACTTTAGCCACGACCCAACGTACCTCAAGCCGTTGATAGAGAAGGCCGTTGAGGGCTACGACCTCGTTATAGGCTCAAGGTACGTCAAGGGAGGGAGAATAGAAAATTGGCCCCTCAGTAGAAGGCTCATAAGCAAGGGAGCCAACTTTATGGTGAGGCTACTTTTGAAGTCATCGATACACGACAACACGTCCAATTACAGAGTATACTCGAGGCAAGCCATTGAGAAGGTCTTAGAGTGCGATTCAGCTGATGGGTACGAGTTCCAGATTTGTGCCGTCTACCAAGTACTGAAGAACCGTCTGAAGGTGGCTGAAGTCCCCATAGTTTTTAAGGATAGGGAGAGGGGGCAGAGTAAGCTGAATTTCAAGGAGATAGTCAAGTGGCTTAACTACGTGCTCAAGCTTTACCTCTCTTCTTGAGCCTTATTATTTCCTCCTTTAACTCCTCAATTTCCTTCTTCAAGGAGTTTATCTCGCTCTCGTGGATTTGGACTATCTTGTAAATCTCCTCCTCCTTGTTTTGGGCGTCGGTCTTTAGCTTAACGTAGCCTGCGTCGTCGCTCTCAACCATTCCAAGCCTCATTAAGTCCCTAATATACCCTTTTGCAGTCTTCTGGGATATCTTAAGTTCAATTGCAATGTCCTTTACGTTCACCTGTCCCTTAGCCTTAAGTATCCTCAATATGTCCTGTTGCCTAGGCGTTAGTTCCATGATTAAGATGTTGTTCTATAAAAGCGTTTTTAAGACATAGGGCTTATGGAATATACGGGCTACCCGGTTGGCGATTTTGCTCAGAGAAGAGGACGTAAACCAGCTTTTAACTTATCGCGACGCGTATAACTCGTTAAGTGATGCGTTCCTCATGTTAGACAAGAAGGTGGCTGTTAACACCAAAAGGGTGAGGACTTCCCTCAGTGGGGCTACGCTGAGTTACCAGGCTGGCGGCATAGGCGAGTACCTCGGTTTTAAAACGTTCGTAATGGGGAGCTTTATCTCTCTACTCTTCTCAAACTCTGGTGAGCTACTTCTCGTAGCCGAGTCCGATAGGCTAACGCAAATAAGAACGGGGGCCTTAGCTGTATTGGCCTCTGACTACATAAAGAGGGACTACTCTTCCGTTGGAATAATTGGGCTTGGAAAACAGGGGATTGCGCAAGTTGAGGCTTTCAGTAACCTCAAGTCCGTTACCATAAACGTGTTCTCTAGGAGCCCGGAGAGGGTAACAAAGGCTCTTTCCGTCCTTAAGAACCAAGGTATAGAGGTCAACCCCAAGAAATCTTACAAGGACCTCTGCCAAGACTCAGACGTAGTAGTTACAATAACGTCTTCAAAGGACCCATTCCTAAAGCTGGATTTCCTTAGAAGGTCTCAGCACCTAAACTTGATGGGTTCAAATATAGAGGAGAGAGTAGAGGCGTTCCCTGACGTCATTAAGGCGTCTAACATGATAGTGGTTGAGGACCTTGAACAAGCGATGGAGGAGGCAGGGGATCTGATATTGGCGAACAAGATGAAGATGCTTGACCTAAACAAGGTGTTCTCCCTTTCCTCGATTATTGCGGGCAGGGTGAACGTGAACAGGGAGGGAATTACCATTTTCAAGTCCGTAGGAATAGGGCTAGAGGACGTCGCACTGTTAAAGTTTATTTACGAAGAGTCTAAAAGAAGGGGACTAGGTACTGAGGTGGAGCTGAAGGGAAGATGGCGTCCAGAATTGGTGAGGAAATAGAGATCTCGCCAGTGGAGCTGGCCTCTAGGTTAGCTAGAAAGTCCAAGATAAACTTAGCTAGTGGTTCTCCAGACCCTAGGTTAATCCCATTGGAAGAGATAAGGAGGGCATACGACGAGGTCATAGAGAAGTACAAATCCGCAGCGTTCTCCTATCCAGGGGCAGGGGGCCAGGAGGAACTGGTCAAAGAGATTGAAATGTATTTGTCTAAACTTGGGCTAAACAAGGGGGAGGACGAAGTAGTGGTCACCTCTGGAGCCCAACACGCCATGGAATTACTGGGCAAGTATTTCCTTGAAGGCGACGTCATCGCAGTGGAAAATCCCACCTTCATTGAGACCTTTAACTCACTCAAGCTGAGGTCGTCCTCGGTTATCCCCATAAGCCTAGACGAGAAGGGGATAGTGATGGAACAGCTGAGGCAGATGCTTAAGCTAGTAAAAGTAAAACTACTATATGTAATACCGAATTGTCACAACCCAGCAGGAGTGAACATGAGCGACGATAGGAGGAGGGAAATAGCGGAACTAGCAGAGCAATACGACTTCTACGTTATTGAGGACGACCCTTATAGGCCAATCGCAGGAGAGGTGCCCCCTCCAATCAAGGGCTACGATAGATACGGCAGGGTAATTTACGTCAGTAGCTTCAGCAAGATACTCGCGCCTGGGTTGAGGATAGGCTTCATATTAGCTAAAAAGGAGATAGCCGAGAAGGTCTCCCTCCTGGAGCAATTGGACTTCTCAACGTCAACGATAAACCAGTACGTGGTGGCGATGCTTTTGAAGAACCAGGTCGTGACTTCTAGGATGGGCCTCCTTGCAGGTCACTACAAGAGGAAGTTGGAGCTAATGAGCAAAGTCCTGCGCGAGGAGGGCTTCCACAGGTTCAACAAGGCCGAGTGCGGTTTCTTCCAACTGATAGACCTAGAAAAGGACAGCTGGAAAGTGTTCCAGGAGGCAGTGAAGATGGGCTTAAGCTTCGTCCCAGCTAAGCCCTTCTTCTTGAAAGGAGGAGAAACAATGGCAAGGCTTAGCGTTTCCGTAGCCAGCGAGGAGGAAATAGTGGAGGGCGTAAGGTTACTGAGAAAGGCCGTAGATAAAGTCTAGAGCGCGAATATCTCCTTGCTTAGTGAGTTTAACACCTTCGGTTTCCCGTCCATGACTACCATATCCTCCAGCCTTATTCCAAACTTCCCCTGGATATATACGCCGGGCTCCACTGTAAACACCATGTTCCTAGTTATCTTTTTGTTGTAACCTTGAGATATGTATGGTTCCTCATGGACGTCTATGCCTATCCCGTGTCCAGTTCTATGTATGAAGAACTGGTCCACTGAGTACTTACGCATGTAGTTCCTAGCTAACGAATCTATCTCATCGCCAGTCATGCCCTCTAATGAATTCTCCGCCTCCTCCTGTGCTCCCCTTACTATTTCATAGATCTTTTTTACTTCTTCTCCTGGGTTTCCTAAGCTCACTACCCTAGTGGTGTCGGTGCTGTAGCCCTTGTACTTGACGCCAAAGTCAACTAAAATCACGTCCCCCCTTCTTATCTTTTTCTCCGTACACCTTAGGTGAGGCATCGAGGTGTTGCTTCCTGAAGTTACGATTGTCCCGAAGGAGGCCCCTTCACCTCCTAAATTCACAAACTCCTCATCTAGCTTCCTTGCCAGTCTACACTCGCTGTCCCCTTCAGATACCTCGTCTAGGAATCTCGTGAAAGCCGTTTCGGCAATCTTAAGCCCTTCCTTAAGTGTTCTTATTTCCTCTTCGTCCTTTACCATTCTGAGAGGAGAGATTAAGGCTGAGGCTGGCAATAGGTTTGATGGAGAGAACTTATTGATTAGGTTTACGAGGAAGACCGACCATAATTGGTCGTCTACTGCCAAAGACGCGCCTTTGGGTATGTCGAGCTTGGTGTAGGGGTCTTCTCCGTCATTGTAGACTACTACGTCAAAGTCCATCTTCTGCAGTTGTTCTTCGTAGATTTTAGGGGCGAAGAAGAAGGAGTTCCTTTTACTAACTATGAAGAACAGAGGCCTTTCCATTTGCTCCTCCCTAAAGCCCGTAAAGTAGAACATGTTGCTGGTTGGTCCAAGAATTGTAAAGTCTATGTTCTCCTTTTCCAGAACGCTCTGGAGTTTCTTAATTCTCGTTCTCATGAAGATATACATCCCTTTGAGGAAATTTATATCTTAGCAAGTATAGTAGCACATCAACGCTAAGTTGTACGCGGCGTTGAAGTCCCTATCCGCCTTATATCCGCACGATGGACATACGAATATGGAGCCCATTACCTCACCCTTCTTGTAACCACAGTGAGAGCAGAGCTTGGAGGTGTTATAGGGATCTATTCTCCTAAATCTCACTCCGTTGCTGTAAAGCTCCTTTTCTAGCATGTCCTGAAGAACCCTTAGTCCCTTGCCCACTTTTCCCTCGTACTCTCTGAGGTCCTCTATGGCTACTACCTTTGGCTCCAGCTCCTTTATGAAGCTCGTCGCCTCCTTGACAATTCCCCTAACCTTTACTTTAATCTCCTCGAGGTGCGTAACTCCCTGTTCTTCTCCAAGGTACTTGGTGAAGGTCTCTATAACTTCCTTATCCCCAAAGAACCTTGTCTTGTAAAGTTTTCCCCTAGTTATTGCAACCACGGTAAATAGATGTCTTAAACCTATGTCGATCCCCACAATTAGGCTCTCCTTTTCGTAGCCCAAGTACACCTTTATTCCGTTGCTGAAATCTGCCAGCGCAAACTTTGGTATTCCATTCCTTGGCAGCAAAACTACAGCGTTCACCTCTGGGAGCTTAGCGCTTCTTCCTTGGACCACTACTTTTAAGGGGCCTATCCTATTCTGAACAAATTGGAGCTCCCTGATGGAGGGGGGAGGAGACCCCACGGTCTCCCCGGACCTCTCGAGGATTTCCGAGTACTTCTTAAAAAACACAATGTCGTTATATAGGGATTTGAGCTTTCCATATTCTAGAATTCTAGCCTCGATTATTTCCTCTTTCATAAAATATAATAACTGAAAACTCACTTAAGAATTTGAAGTATTGCCTCCACTAGTTTTTGAGGATATCCCTCAAACGCCTTAACAAGGTCTATTACGTTGTCTAGGCTCGATACCCTAGCTATCTCCTTCTCGACGTCTCCTTCAACCTTAGTAACTATTACCTCCTTTACAGAGTTAGTAGGTAGGTAGTATGACTCTATCTTGTATCCTTTAGCAGGTCTCTCCGACACCTCAAACCCAAATTCGCTTAAGTACTTAACTTGTCTTCCCACTAATACACTACTTGCCATATGTTAATATTTTAGTAGTGGGGTATAAAGCTTGTGTTCTAAAGATTTAATCATCACTATAAATTTATTATATCTCCATATATTAGTTCTTCAGCATCATTACCTATATAATATTTTAGTGTAGATGAAAATACATAGTCCTTATATCTGAAGACCTTGTAGTACTCTTCCCTTTCTCTTAACCTTTCCTTATTGTAGTAGTATCCTGCGTATACTCGTGGCCCTTCTGACTCGCTGTAGGAGATCAGAACGGAGTTGAGGCTTGAGGAAAAGGGTTTGGCTCTCTCAAAGACCTCAGCGTATGCCTCTAGAGGAGTCGCGCCCTGATTGACTCTCTTGACTATCTCCAGGAAGAATAAGTAACTGTCGGTATAGGGCAACGATGGGTTTTCAAAGAACTTCCTAGAGATGGAGCCGTTATGAGCGAAGAAAAGCTCGTATACCCCTGCCTTTGCGTGATAGGGATGAGAGTGGGAAAGTCCCGTTAAGAACTTTTTCCCCGCTTTCCTGGCGTGGATAATGCCGACTAACCTTTCTCCCTCAATGGTTACAGGAAGCCTTTTATATAGGGGGTCTTCAAACGCTGGCAGTCCCGTTTTATAGCTAATGTTCCTCCACGACTTCTCGTAAACGAACACAGACATTCCCCATCCGTCGCTGTGGGGAGAAGATGAGAGGACATCGTGTCTTGCTACTTCTGCGAACGCCTCTACTACTTTCTCGTCGAGTTTGCCCTTAGTGTTAAAGGCAAGTAGTCTACACATCTATAACCATTCCGTCGTTAGCTAATTTAACTCTATCTTTTACAATTTCTACAATTTCTTTCTCCTTTTGTGCAGGTATATGAGTTAATACGAGTCTCTCGCTACTGAATAGGGAGATCGCAGTTGGAATGGCAGTGTGGCCGAACTTCTCGCACCCAGAAAGGCAAGACGCCTCGTGTATTATTAAGTCAGCGTCCTTGGCCTCATCTAGGATTTCCTTACAAGGCTCTGAGGTGTCTCCGGAGTACAATACCTTTTTGCCTTCACCCTTTATCACGTATGAGACCGCGTAGATCTTGTGGCAGGCCCTTACCGAGTAAATTTGCAAATCCCCTATAGTTGATCTGGGCAAAGGGCTCTCTACAACCTCAGCGTCTACGTCGTTTCCCAGTTCCTTAAAGTCCCTTAGGAGCCTTGAAAAGCCAGGAGGGGAGAACACTTTTACCTTAGGCAGTCCATTTACCTGCCTCTGCACTAAGTGCTCAAACACGCCATTTACATGGTCTATGTGCAAGTGGGTTACAAATATAGCGTCTACGTCGAACTTTCCTATGTCCTCCAGCTTGAAATTGGCCCCCGTGCCTAGGTCAAAAAGGACCTTAGTACCTTTAGATTCCACTAGGATTGACGACTTCATCCTCCTACTGCCAAACGACGCTCCAGATCCCGTACCTAAAAACGTTATTTTCATGCGTCGTCCCTCTCGTCAGCGTCGGGTATATCGCAAAGGCCTACGCATTTGTACTCCTTTTTCTTTTCCTTCTTCTTGTTCTCACTTTTCTTGGACAAACTCCTTCACCTCCTCCCACCTTGGCCCCAGAGCGCCTAATTGAGTAACGGAATAGGAAGCTATCTTAACGGCGTACTCTACTGCGTCCTCTATGTCGTAACCCTTTTCCAGGAAAAAGGCAAGGGATGCGTTGAACACGTCTCCAGCGCCAGTAACGTCAACCACCTTTACCTTAGGCGCGGATATGAGGACTCTTTTCCCCCTTGTGGCTATCACAGCACCTCTCTCCCCTAGTGTGACTATAACTGCAGTCTTAACTCTTTTTAAGAGCTCATTTAGTCCAAAGTCAAGGTCGTCGGATGAGGTAAGCTGTTTAAACTCTATCTCGTTTGGAGTTAAGATGTCCACGTAATCTAGGATCGAGACATCCTCTAAGTAGGCTGGGGCAGGGTTCAAGATCCTCAGCCCTTGAAACTCCTTTAACGCCTTCCTTACTACTCTTTCCCTGATTTCTAGCTGGGTCAGCAAAACGTTTCCCTCAAGGTCTACAACGTCCTCCTCGTCAAGCAAGTAATTAGCTCCCCTGTTGACAACAATAGAGCTTTCCCCAGTTTCGTCGAGGAAAATGTAGGCATTTCCCGTGTTACCTTCCTTCACTTTTACCCTGCTGGCGTCAACGTTTTCCTCCTTCCAGAAGGAGAAGGCCCTCTTCCCGTACTCGTCGTTCCCTACAGCGCCAATAAAAGAGACCTCACCTCCTAGCCTAGCCGCAGACACTGCCTGGTTTGACCCCTTGCCTCCGTGTTTGATTAATATCTCGTCGCAGAACACCGTTTCTCCGGGCTGAGGGAGCCTCTTTAGCCTTATGAAGAAGTCAACGTTGTAACTACCCACTACCTGGATCGTTTGCTACCACCTCTATGAGCCCCCTTATCTCTTCAATGGAGTCAGCCACAATGACTGCCTTCCCTTTCCTTAATACCACGTTAGCGTTTATACCGCTGTCCGAGATCTTGATTACTCCCCTTTCAGCCATTTTAAGTAGCCTGTCTGACATAGAGAAGGAGATGCCCACCCTCTTTCCCACGTCTCTAAGCACTTCAGTGACCAGGTTAGTGTAGTAGTTCACCACAATGGGCCCGTCCACCTTTATCCAGTCAATGTATCTTATTATCCCCCCGGCCAAGGTAGCCACTTCGCCGTAGCTAGTCATTACTCCAAGGTTGAGCTTTTCCTCCGGGTCTATGAGCTTCTTAGTTACCTCCTTGTTTTCCTCTAAGTACTCCACCAGTTTCTCTGCTTCTTCCCTAGCTCTCTCCCTCTCTACCTCTATCTCCGTGGGCGCAAAGGGGTCTGCTGGACCGTGGCCCTTGCCTAAATCCAAGGAGAACTTTATTGCCTTAGTGACGAAGTCCTTTGCTTCTAAAATCGCTCTCTTTAGCTCGTAACCCTTGGCCAAGAAAGCTGTAATTGAGGCAGAGAATATGTCGCCAGTGCCGTGGGTGTTCTTGGTCTTTATTTCCTCCCCTTTAAGCTCTATTTCCTCCCCGTCTATTATTGCGTAATCTACCCCTCCAAGAGCAGATCCTCCCTTGACTACGACGTTAGCTGAGAAGGTCTTGTAGAATTCCCTGGCTGAGTTTCTCAAGTCCTCAAGGCTTTCTACCTTCTTTCCTAAAATTTTCTCTACCTCGTACTTGTTAGGGGTAACAACTGTGGCTAGGCGTATTAACTCCTTTACTGCTGGTATTACGTCCTCCGTCACTAGGGGATCTCCGGACTTCGCCACCATTACGGGATCGTAAACTAGGCCTAGCTTATACTCCTTAACTTTCCTTGCAACTAGGCTTATTACCCCCTTTGAGGCGAGCATTCCAGTTTTGGCGAACTTCGGTTCCAAGTCCTTCATCACAGCGTCGAATTGAGCTTCTATGAAGTCCAGGGGGACCTCTAGGATCTTTGTTACTCCCAAGGTATTCTGGGCAGTTAACCCAGTTATAACCGTCGTGCCAAAGACGCCTAGTGCAGTAAAGGTCTTCAGGTCAGCCTGGAGGCCTGCTCCTCCCCCGGAGTCGCTTCCGGCAATGGTCAGCACTACGGGCCTCTTTCTCATAGGCTATTTAGTGACGTGAGAAAATAAAAATCATCTCTTGTTTGGGCACATTATGGAAAACTGACAGTACTTGCACTCCCATTGAAATCTTGGAGAAGGGTTCTTATCTAAAGTCTGCTGAACTAAGTTTACGATCGAGGCCTCGTCCATGGGCTCGTTGACCTCGTACTCCGTGAACCTATCCGGGGTTACGTAGAACAGTATCCCTTTCTTGGCGTTAAACAGCCACAAGTAGATCCTGAGTTGCATGACGTGGTGAGTGTGGGGTATTCCTGCGTCGCTTCTCGAACTCTTTATTTCCACAATAGTCCTCTCGCCGTCCTTCTCTAGCATTATGTCGCACCTTCCCTTTATTTTCACCTCTTTCCCTACGCTGATTACCTTCTCTGCCTCCACCTCGCTCCTTACGTTGTACCCCTCGATTTGGATGACCGACTCGAGACCCCTATGAACTAGTTCGCCTAAAATAGTGGCTGGGGTAAGGGCTTGGCTAACCGCCACCTCCCTGTACTTTTTCTCGTACTCCGTTTTTAGTGGGCACCTCACGAGGTCGGTGACGTAAAAGGTGTTCTCCTCCCTCTGGTGGGCTAGGAAGTCCTGCAATTTCATCTTAGCTAGGAGCTCAACTATCATCTATCCTCGCCGTAATGCCTCCAGTCCTCTCAGTTTTGATCCACGTCTTGGGGAACTTGGAGACCTCCATGAACATGGCGAAAAGGTTAAGGAGTGCCACGAAGTTCATGTAGACGATAGACAGGAAGGGGAAGGCGAACTCTATTAAGTGTTTTCTGGAGATCATGATGGCGAGGACTAGGGAGGTAAATGAGGCAAGCGAGACTATGGCTGTAACAAAAAGGTATACCTGCGAGGGGTAGAGTATTACTAGGGAGTAGTTAGCTAAGCTCAGTACCATGAAGATCGGACTCGCGACAATCAACATCGCGTCTATAAGCTTTGGGTCAAGTCTAATCTTGTCCACTTTTAACGACACCTCGAAGTGGCCCCTATACCACCTTAGCCTCTGCTTTATTAGCGCCTTTAAACTAGTAGGCACTTCTCTCCAAGCAATCACGTTAGGGGAATAGACTATCTTATATCCCCTAGAGGTTATCTTTAGGCTCAAGTCCAGGTCCTCCGTCAGCGTGTATTCATTCCACAAGCCCACGTCCTCAAGCACGGACCTCTTTATGAAAGTACAAGTTCCCTCTAGGGGGACAAAAAGATTGAGCCTCGCCCTCCCAGTGATGGAGTATTCATAAAAGAGCTCCTCCAATGAGGCAAACCTAGCCACTACGCTCTCTCGGACGTTAATTGGGACGAGTCTACCTTGGAGCGCCCCTACGTTACTGTCGTTGAGGAACTTCGAGGCTGCGTAGGAAAGCGCGTCTAGCCTTGGAACGGTGTCTGCGTCGTAAATGCCTATAATCTCTCCTCGAGCAATCCTTAACGCGTAATTCAAAGCCCTGCTTTTCCCGTTTGGTACGGGAGAGGGCTCTAGGTGGACGCACTTGACGTTATCGTATGTCATCTCGTAGTTCTTGCACACTCCGAGGGTGTTGTCAGTTGAACCGTCCTCTACTACTATGATCTCCACCTTTGACCTATCGTATTCTTGATTTTCCAGCCTGTCCAAGAGCCTTCCTAGTACCTTCTCCTCGTTCTTTGCTGGTATTATTATTGAGAACGAGGGGCCAGAACTAACCTTATTTTCGTTGGTGTTCCACGTAATACCAAGGAAGGCAAAAAAGGAATTGTAAACACTCCACGCAGAAACTAGCAAACTCACTGCGACTATCAGATAATCCAACATTAACCTATTACTCTACAGCTTTTTATTTATGCTTAGTTCACGCCTAAGACAAAAAGAAGAAGAATTGTTTGAGGTATTATCTTCTCTTCTAACGTCTCCACTTTGTCTTTGGCATTATTACGTGCTTGAACCTAGACAACCTCTCCTTATAGGGCAACAGATCCTCTATCATTGCCTTGGCTTCGTCTTTCAAGTTCTTCTTTGGGTAGAACCCTAGGCTCGGCAAGACCTTGATCTCAGGGTTGTAGTAGTGTTCCTCTGCCTCAACCCTTGGGTTTTCCACGTTCTGTATCCTTGTTTCTATTCCTAGACTCTCCGCAGCCGCCTTAACGATCTCGGCTATCTTCCTGACGCTGTATATCTCTGCAAACTGGTGGACTAGTCTATATTCTCCCTGGTTTGGCGGATGCTCAATCAAGAGCCTCAGTGCCTCCATGCTGTCCTCTAAGGATATGAATCCCCTGATTTGTCCTCCTTTACCATATGGGGTCAAAGGTAGACCTAGGATAGCCTCCACGCAAAACCTGTTCACCACGGTCCCCCATGTCTCGTCGAAGTCGAACCTAGTCCTAAGGCTCTCGTTTACGATCTCCTGAGTTCTCGTTCCATACACTGGGCCCTGCATTATGTCGGTTACCGTAATCCCAAACAAAGAGTTGAAGTAAAGCAAGAGGTCGGTGTCAAATATCTTTGACCAATGGTATACTGACCCTCCCCATCTGGGGAATACTATCTTGTCCTTCTTTCCCTTTATCTCAACTTCTACGAAGGGACTTTCCGGTATGTCGAAGTTTGGAGTGCCGTACTCTCCCATTGTACCCATCTTCAGAATGTGTATGGTTGGATCGACTTCCTTTATTGCGTAAACTAACTTGACCGTACTGCTCAAGTTGTTCTCCAAGGTGTAAACTGCGTGCTTGTAGTCCTTCATAGAGAATGGGGCAGATCTCTGCTCAGCGAAGTGGACTACCACGTCTGGCTTATGCCTTCTGAGGACCTCCTTTAGGAACTCGTAGTCGTTGACGTCCCTGACGTAGAAGTTGATGTCTATTCCCAAGTGCTTTTTTGCCTCCTTTACCCTGTCCTCTGGATTAGGTAGCGGAAAAGCGGAGTCTGCCCCTACCTCTTCCGAGAACGTCCTAGTTGAGAGATTGTCAATACCAATTACCTCGTGTCCCCTGGCGCCTAGCCTAAGCGCTAGGGGCCAGCCCAAGTAGCCGTCTATACCGAGTATGAGAACTTTCATCTCTTTATCTCTAGAACGCAGATATTAAAATTTGGGCATAATATCTAACATTATGATTTTGGTGGGCGTAGACGCTGGAGGTACCTCCACGGGAGCCCTAGCGTACACGTGTGAAGGTAAGTTAATAGGATATCACGTTAGCGGTCCAGGAAACTACCACAACGTGGGCCTCGAAAGGGCTCTAAAGAACATAAAGGAGGCCATATTTCACGCTACTAATAACGAGACCCCAGACGTGGTCTGTATAGGCTTAGCCGGCCTTGACTCAAGACACGACTATGAGGTTCTCTCAAGGGCACTCTACGGCATAGGAAAAAAAGTAATCATAGAGCACGACTCCTTCATAGCTCTTTACGCTGAGACCAGGGGGAAACCCGGAGTTATAACCATAGCTGGGACAGGGAGCGTAGTGGTGGCATACGACGGTAAGAAAAGGTACAAGTACGGGGGAGAAGGTTGGCTATTGTCGGACGACGGTTCTTCTTACTGGATGGGTAGGAAAGCCTTGAGAACGTTAACTAAGATGCTTGACGGGAGGATGGAGATGACCAAAATGGGAGAGATGTTGCTTAAGGAGATGAAAATAAGGGACCTTGACGACTTGATTAAGTGGGCCTATCATGAAGGACACAAGGTTAACGAGATTGCTGGCCTAGCAAAGGTTGTGGATAGGGCGGCCTCAGAGGGAGACGCTATAGCTAAGGAGATAATATACAACGCCGCTAAGGAGCTGTCGTCTATTACCATCTATGCCTCGAGAAAGATATCAGAGAGGAAGGCCTACCTCTCGGGAGGTATTTTCTCCTCTGAACTCTACTTGAAGTACTTCATTGACTTCTTGAGCGAGGCTGGTATTGAGGGAAAATTAAGCAGGATGCCTGCTGAATACGGAGCGGTCCTCTTGGCGTTTAAAGAGGCTAAGTGTAGAAGTGAACCGGAAGAGCCACCCCTTCACTTCTAGGGTCAGCTACGGCAACGTATTTGTTCCCTTTCTTCTTCATAGCTTGAACTATCCCCACTTGGTCGGATAGGTGCCCCACACTTACGAGACCATCGCTTATTTCGGCCTCTGCGATGACCTTGTCGCCTAGGTACATGAACCTTGGTGCAGCCACAGCTTCGTCTATTTCCATGCCGAAGTCAACATAGTTCTCTAGGACTTCCGCGTGTATCTGGGGCCTCAGATCTGCGCCTGCGCAACCTATTATTATAGTCTCCTCGTCCCTCTCCGCCAGGAGGATTGAGAGCGTGTGCATAGGCCTCTTTCTGCCCTCGGGCTTGTTTGGTCCAGCAGTAAAGCCGTGTCCCCTGTTATTGAACACTACGCCCTCAACCATGATCCCGGAACCAAAGGAATGGAAGAGGCTCTGCACAAAGCCCACTTCGTTCTCCCCGTCTCCTACCACGAAAAAGGTAGTGTCGCCATCCCTTACCTCTGAGATGGGAGGCATGGAGCTCACCCTTCTCCTTAAGTAGTCCTCATCTAGGAGGAACTTGGGCACTTCGTAGAACCTCGGGTCTGCCACGTACTTGTTTCTGTCCTCGTAAGCCAAGGCAGAGAGTTCTACGTGCCTCTTTATCCTTTCGCGGTCGTTGAAGGGCCTCTCGTTTATCCCAGAGATCTCCACCATCTTTAACAACTGCAAGGTTGTGACGCCCTGAGAGTTGGGCGGAATCTCGTAAAGCGTGTAACCCCTGTAAGTTGCGGTCAACGGCTTAACCCTCTCTCCCCTAAACGAGGAGAAGTCCTCCACCTCCATGGGACTTCCCTCCCTCCTAAGCCCTTCTACTAGCCTCTCGGACACGCTCTCGTAAAAGCTCCTTGGGTCCTTAGCCACCTCTTTTAGGATTTTACCAAGTTTTGGAATCTTAATTACGTCAGAAAACGACTTGCCACCAAACGTCGCGTTCCACTCGGCGTTCCCAGAGTAACCCTTGATAGCTTTGTGTAAGCTTCTGCCCACGTTAAAGCCGTCGGTAGCCAGCTTTATTGCAGGGTATAGGAGTTCCTCGTAGGGTTTCGTAGTGAACTCTTGGAGGAAGTCCCACAAGTCCACTAGACCCGGGACTACTATGGAGTTAACGTCCCTGGCGCCTATCCTATTAGCCTTTAGTCCCTTGGGGGCCCACCCTGACGCGTTATAGGCTATTATTCCCTCAGGGGTCTTAGCTAATAGGAACCCGTCCCCTCCTAGCCCACTGGTGTGGGGCATTACTACTGACAGGACTGCGCTCACAGCTATGCTAGCGTCGAAGGCGTTCCCTCCGCCCTCCAATACCTTTGCTCCCACGTAGCTGGCTAAGTAGTTCTGCGTAGCCACGACTCTTTTGCCGGAAGCTGAGATCATATACGTTTTTTAAACTACGGCTAATAAATACTTCAAGTTGGAAATACCAGAGGATGTTAAAAAAAGTTTGGACGAAGGGAAGTGCGTAGTGTGCTGTGATAACGTAGTGGTGTGTATGACCGAGGACTACCCGAGGGTTCCAAACCCACCAGTTGACATTGAGGTGGACAGGGAAGGTAAGGAGATCGTGCTAAGGAACATTGTAAAGGACGACGTTAACAACCCCCTTTACCTAGAGTACTACGTAGACAAGAACTTCGTCCAAAAAGTGAGCGAGCTTGGGTTCATAAGGGTAGTGTTTGTAGCTAAGGACTTCTCAGAAGAGGGCAAACTAGACGTCAAGTTAAACAGGGAAGACCTCCTCTTGATAAGGAGAGAGGTCGGTCTTGGCTCCTTTTAGCAGAACCTATAAGTCATCCAACTAATTATAACTCGTGGAGAAGAAGGAATTCATCGAAAAGCTAAGGGAGTCTTTGGATGACGGTAAGAAGAGGTACTACAGGAATCTTGTCTACATAGAGAAAGAGGATTACATGCAGGACCTTTTGGACGTCCTATGGCTTTACAAGGAGGTAAACCAGAGCCCCAAAGTCGCCTACGCTTTTAACCCTTGGGCCTTCAGATCAAAGGAAAGGTTGGAGACAGTTAAGGGTGTATTTCCAGACCTAGAGGACGTGGATTACTCGTCCTCCGAGAAGTACTTGGGGAAGACCTACGACGTGGTAATCCTAGACCTAGTGGACAATTTCCAACCAAATTACGTCGGCAGGCTAGTCGACTTGGTGAGGGGAGGGGGACTTGCAGTTCTATACACGAATAACTTGGAGAGGGACAAGTTCTTCAAGAATAGCATTATCAGGGAAGGTAAAGTAGAGGATTATTACGAGGAGAGGTTTAAGAGGAAGTTAATGGAGCACAAGGGCACGTTTATCGCTAACGAGACTGGGTACTTCGCTAACCCGTTCTATGGGAAGCTCGGAGAGAAGCCCCACGGCGTGGTTCCGAAGAAGATTGTAATGCCCGTGGAGCTCCACAACATGGCCCTCAGCGAGGATCAGAACAGGGTTTTAGAGGGCTTCCAGTACCTCCTCAGGGGAGGTAAGAGAGTACTAGCGATTACAGCCTCGAGGGGAAGGGGTAAAAGCGCGGTAACTGGACTGGGCCTTGCCGGCGTCATCTACGTGAACATGAAGGAGGGTTTCAAGACCTACGTGGCCGTTACTGCGCCTTCCATATCCTCGTCGTCACAGATAATGGAGTTCCTTAAGCTAGGTCTTGATGCCTTAAAAATAGAACACAAGGTAAAGAAATCAGACATAGGCGCTATAAGGTCAATTGAGGGGGATGGCTTTAAGGTCTATTACGAGCCGCCAGACGCCACCCTGAACGATGAGGGGCACATACTCGTGGTGGACGAAGCTGCCTCCCTTGGGATAAACTACATTGACGTGGCCACGAAAGTCTGGAAAAAAGTGGTCCTAGTTACCACAGTTCACGGCTACGAGGGCTCAGGCAGATCGTTCCTCAAGTACCTAAGGAACTTGCTGGAAAAGAGGAAGCAGAACGTCAAGTGGCTCACCATGGAGAAGCCCCTTAGGTACGCAGAGGGAGATCCAATCGAGTCTTGGCTCTACGACGCGCTTATGCTCAACGCAGAGCCCAAGAAACCCACTGAAGACCTAACTAAGATGTACTATGAGACGCTATCAAAGGAGGCTCTTATCTCCTCTGATGATGTCTTATCCCAAGTGTATGGCATACTAGTTTCCGCCCACTACAGGAACAACCCGGACGATCTCATGATAATGTTAGACGGAGTCCATCACCACGTGAAGGCGATCTACTCAGATTCCTACCTAGCCGTAGCTCAAGTGTCGGAGGAAGGAAACCTTCCAGATCCCATGATAGAGTTAGCGCTTAAGGGAGGGACCTTTGATGGCGATCTGATACCCGACAGGATGCTAAAGCACTTAAGGGTTAGGGAGTTTGGAAAGCTCAAAGGTTGGAGGATAGTCAGGATCGCCGTTATTCCAGAGCTACAGAACAAGGGCATAGGAAGCAAGCTCTTGGAAATGGTAGTCAAGGAGGCTGAAGATAAAGGTGTAGACTGGGTTGGTTCTGCGTTCATGGGAGATCCCTACGTGCTAAACTTCTGGACTAGGAACGGCTTTGTCCCGGTTCACGTGTCGCCAAAGAGGAACGAGAAATTCGGCGACTACCCAGTAGCGGTCATTAAGCCAATATCTGAGATGGCAAAGAAGATAACTGCAATCGCTCAAGAGGTGCTTAAGGAGAGGTTGCTAAACACCGTTTTCGACGTTTACTACGACATGAGCCCAACGTTAGCGAGGATTCTCCTAGACTCTATAAGGGCGCATAGGGACATAGAGCTCAACAAAATATACCTCGCGAAGCTGACTGCTTTCCTCCAGGGTACAAGCCCTTATGAGTCCTCTGCCGACGCTATTCACATGTTAACGCTAAAGTACTTCTGGGACGCTAAAAGGGACTGGAGGCTTGACGAGGAGGAGGAAATAGTGCTCATAGGCAAAGTACTTCAAGGAAAGCCATGGAGGTACTTGTCGTCCACCTTAGGGATAAATAGGACAAGGATAACGGAGCTTATCTACAGTAGTGTGTCGACCTTGAGTAAAAGGTATTATAACTTGGACGTTGAATCTCATGTGGGAGTTAGCATAAACGAAATGTGATGAGAAAAAAGGGATGAAAGATGATTTAATGCACCTCAACTGATCCATTTTCAAGTTTACAAATTTATGCTTAAGCTGTTAAGTATTATTGCTACCACTACAAGAAGGGAAAAGAGCTGGTGGAGCCCAACGGAGATCCCAGGCTTTAATGGGTTCCTGTTAGCGGTATCAAGGACATATAATCCTACTACTACCTCTATTACCGTAAACAGCAGAGTAAGCCAGTAATGCAATATCACAACGGCTATTACAAATATGCCAGCTAACGCGGAGTGGATGAGCCAGCTAACTTGGATCTTGTTCTTAGGCCTAAAGGGATTTCCAATTTCGTACTTCATCCTCCTAGTACCAGTTACCACTCCTCCCATGAATATAACGAAGTATAGGAAGTGGGGTGGAATTATCGCCTCTAGTAGGAAGTTCACTACGTTTACGTTGTAGCCGATCCCTTGGAGGAAAAGGAGAAGGTATATGGCGAAAGTTGTGTATGCGGCTATGTCGTGGAGCCCTTGGAAGATAGCGGGCAGTTTTCCGGCCAAGACGTAAAGAGTGGCCATACCTAGGAGTGCCGTAGCCACTACGGCTGCAAACCCTAAGGCCGTTATTAATGAAGGGTACACTATTAAGTAACCTAACGAAATAAGCCCTACTAAAGTTGCAGATATCCTATGTATGGCTTCCGGATCCTTTTTAGCTGCTACTTCTAGTATGTCCCTGGTGTATGGCCAGTTTGTTCCCAGGGATAGGCCGTATCCGTAGCCCTCCACTATTCCGCCTAAGACTATTGTCGTTCCTGCAAGGATCGAAGCGACGATGCCCAACTGATATATCATGACTATAAGCTTCGAAAAGTTCGTTAAAAAGCTTATGAAGAAAAAAATTAACTAACAGCTGACTTCAACTAAGATTTATAAAAAGCATATCTAAATTCTCTCTTAATGAATGTGTACGAGAAACTGTGGACTGCGATAGACCTTCTAATTCCCTTAGTTACTGCTGACATGGAGACGTTCTTAGTAAAGGACGGGGAAATCACAGAGGAAGACCTCAACAACTATAGGAACGCGGTGAAGAAAGTAAAAGAGGCATACAAGTCATCCGATATAAATCGTTCACTACAGTTAGTAAATGAGGCAGTCCAGATATTGGAATCGATCAAGCCAAAGAAGCCATTTCCCCCTGAGATGAAAATACGGTTTGAGGAACTTAAGGACACCTTAAAAAGTTGTGTTGTAGAAGGTAAAAAAGAGGCAACAAACGCTGCCAAATAACTTCTATCTTACATAGATTTGCAGTTAAATAATTTTTTATTTCCCTTTAAGCCAAATCTATTCTTTTCAAGGGAATCTCCCTTTAAGCTTTGCTGAAGTCAACGAGAAGAATCAAGGGAAAGTTTTTAAACTTTTAGGAACGAAAAGCTTAAAGGGAGAACATGAGGCTCTCAAAGGGATCAATTTCTCTTAAGGAGACCTACGGCCAAGCGATGGCAGTCACTGCGCCATTGGGCAGCGTAGTTTCTACTACCACTGCTGCGATACTTTACGCAGGTCACTCAGTCGTCTTCACGACTTTGCTTGCGTTGTTGGGTAGCGCTCTCTGGATATTTACCCTTACTGGATACACAAGCAAGCTAGCATCGGCGGGCGGCTATTACACTTATGGCTACAGTGCGTGGAAATCCAAGAAGATATCGTTCTTTGAGGCAATAACGGAAGCTTTTGCCTATTCCTTCTTGAACGCCGTAAATTCCATTACAATATACCTCCTGTTCTCGATAGCCCTCTCTTTGCTGGGCTACTCCGTTCCATCTTGGGTGGGCTATCTGGTTGTCGCAGTAGGAGTACTATACCCCACTCTCATTTCGCTCACTCACGTTAAAAAACTGCTAAGTTACGTTGTGTCAATAAGCGCCACCTTGGAGGCAGTCCTTTTAGTTGTGCTTTTCGGCCTGTCTCTGACACGTGGTTTTCACCCAGACTACTTTACACCCTCTAATACCCCAGTCCAAAATTTGGCTGAGGCCTTCGTCCTCTCTCTGGTAAGCATATCTGGGGCCGGGGCGGCCACCTACTTGGGAGAGGAGACCAAGAAACCTACGAAGAATGTGACTGCGGGAATGTGGATGGCCCTCGCAATTGGAGGAATAGCCATGTTACTGGGCACCTATGCCCTTGTAGCGTTATGGAATGGTTCCTTAACTGCCCTAGCTAAAAACCCTCAGCCCCTGCTTTACGAGATGTTCTACTTTGGTTCCATACCTATGGCCATAGCGCTAATACTCTCAATAAACAGCCTCCTTTCCTCTAACATTGGAACTACCGTAGGCGCAGCCAGGATACTATTTAACTTGGCCAGGGAGAACGCCGCACCTAAGGTCTTCTCGAGAGTGAATAAGGCTGGAGAACCAATAGTAGCAACGCTTTTTGTCGGAGGAATTACAGCAGCAGTAACGATCAGCTCAATAATGGCAGTTGGCATAGACCAAGCTTTCCAAGAGGTCAGCTTGATTAGCGGGCTCCTGTGGCTTACGGGAAGAGTGGTGGACGGTTTTGGAGTTCCAGTGTTTTACTACAGAATTAGGCAATTGAGCTTAGCCACTTTGGTAATACCCATTGTGGCCACTTCCCTTAACTTATGGGGAATAGTAAGCTCCCTTCAAGCCCCTGACCTACTGCAGAGTTCTTATTTAGCCACCGTGTTGGCAATAGCTATTCTATGGTACTCGATTTTGGGAAGGAAGGGAAGACCAGGAAGCCTTGTGGTTGACGAGAACAACGAGCTAATCGCTATAGATGAGTACATCGAAAGGATAAAGAAAAAGGTAGAAGTTTCCCCATCCTCTTGATTGTCTTTTTTACTCTGGTTGTAGCTCCTTATTCGCTATTACTGTTCCCAATATTATCATTACTACCGAAAATATCGCTAAGTAGCCCAAGTAAGCCCAGTTTGGGTCTCCGCTCAAAAGCACCTCCCTACCGAGCTCGGCCGAGTAGCTAATTGGGTTTACGTCGCTTATTGCCTTTAGCCAGTCAGGGAAGAACGTCTTGGGAAAGAGCGCAGTGCTTGAGAACATAAGGGGAAGGTTTATGAGGTTAGCGACTACACCGGGCGCTTGCCAGTCACTCGTCTTAATTGTCAAAATTGAGTAGAGGGAAGCGAAACCTATTCCAATTAGGAACAGGCTCAGGAACAGTACGGCTATAGACAAAGGAGAGAGGTTTAGGGAAACGCCCAAAGCTAGGCTCGCCACTATCATGATAGGGGCTTGGATTAAGCCCCTAGTTGCTCCACCGAAGACCTTTGCCAAGAACACGTCGTACTTGGGTGTAGGAGTTACCAATACCCTCTTTAGATAACCGAACCTCTTGTCTTGAATTAAGCTCATGGAGCTGAACATCCCCACGAATAGCATAGATACTGATAGCTCCCCTGGGAGGATGAAGGCTATGTAGTTGGTGGTGTGAAAGAAGGTCTCCAAGAACTGGGAAGGGACCTGGGAGAAGCTACTGCCAAAGAATATGAGCCACATTATCGGTTGAGATACTAGCATTATCCACATATACACGCTCCTGTAGACTCTCTTCATCTCTCTCAAGTACAGCGCGGAAAACTTCTCCATCATTTCCCTCACCTCCTAGCCCTCCTTATCATCGCGTAGAACCTCCTGGCGTCGAACTCCTCTTCCTCAAGGCTACCTCCAGTTAGCGTTATGAACACTGTGTCGAGGCTGGACTTGTTGAGCCTCAACGACTTTATGTTTTGGCTCCCCACCGCGTTCAGAACTTCTAAGACAGCGTTCTCGGCACTTGGCACTTTGATTCTCAGTTTTCCGTCCTTCTTTATTACTTCGTAGGGCAACTTCACGTCTACATCCTTCTTTAGCTCTATCTCGATCACGTCGCCCCCGTACTTCTCCTTTAGAAACTCTGGGGATCCCGTGGCTATGATCTTCCCCTTGTTTATGATACTTATCCTATTACACAAGGAGTCAGCTTCCTCCATGTAGTGGGTTGTCAGCAAAACAGTTACTGAGTAGTCCTTGTTAATCTGCTTTATCAAGTTCCACATTGACGCCCTAGTGTTTACGTCAAGCCCTATTGTGGGCTCGTCCATGAAGATTATCTCTGGGGAGTTGAGTAGGGCCATAGAGATCTCGAGCTTTTTCCTCATGCCTGTGGAGAACTTACCTGCTTTCCTGTCCTTGAACTCCTTTATCCCAAAGTAATCCAAGAGCTGTAATGCCCTCTCCTTCCAATCCTTTACTTCTTGCAGCTTAGCTTGGATCTCCAAGTTTTCCCAAGCGGTGAGCTCGTCGTCGAGTATCACTTCCGAGGAGATCCAGCCTATCCTCCTCTTCACTTCTAGGGGCTGTTTTCTCACGCTGTAGCCAGCTACTATTGCATCTCCCTCTGTTGGGAGAGTCAAACCTGTGAGCATGTTAATCGTAGTAGTCTTTCCTGCGCCATTTGGGCCTAACAATCCGTATATCTCCCCCTTCTCGATCTCGAAATTTATGTGGTCTACTGCAACAAAGTCGCCGTACTTCTTAGTAAGGTCCTTTGCTATAATAGAACTCATAAAATAACATTCGTTATCTGGTTTAAAAAAGCTAGTGAAAAAGATATATCTTATTTAACGACGAGAACAGGATACGGGGACTTGCTGACAAGGGCCGAGGAGACGCTCCCGAGTATTGTTTTCTTTATTCCAGTAAGCCCTCTGCTCCCCGTCACTATCAAGTCGCACCCTATTCGCTTGCAGTACTCTATAATGGCGTCTGGAACATCGTTGCTCTCGAGGATCTTGGTCTTCACGTTATAACCCTCTACCTCTTCCTTGATCTCGTCGAACATTTTCTTTGCCCTTTCTTCAGACTCTATTATTACTTGCTCTGGGGACCTTGGGGCTTCCTTAACTACAGTGACGAAGTGTATCTCGTCCTCTTTCTTTACGAACCTCAGCATAAAAATTAGTGCCTTTTTAGAGTTTTCAGACCCGTCGTATGCTAAAACTATTTTCATATAAAGAATAATTGTTGCAAATAGAATTTAAATATTACTGACGTATTCAATAAAATTTTTTCACCCATTGCTTACTACACTCACTACATTTGCAGTACTACCGCTCTTGGGCCACGTTATAACGCTGACCAACACTACAGCG
>ASRH01000005.1 GCA_000565255.1 Candidatus Aramenus sulfurataquae
CCGGTTCGAATCCGGGCCCGGCTACTTTTCATACCCCCACTCCTATGCTGAAGGCGCCTAGTACTTACCTAAAAGCAACAGCAACTAACTTGCTCTAAGGTTATTGCCCCTATTAGCCGGAGCCGTCGCGCACTCTATCTACATACGCTTCTCAATGAAGAATTGAAGATACCCATACCTCAAGGTCTAGCGTGGATAACGCCTTGGCATTGCCTAAAACGATTCCTTGACGTGTAGTCCTTAGATATTACAAGGTTTTAAAGTTTGGTGCCAATAGAATACTGAGGGTACAACATTTGTTTGGCTTTCTCAGGAGGAATGCCAACCTCAAGGACATCAACTTAAGGGACGAACTCGGAGAGTGGCTTGTCATATCCAAGAACCCTGAGATGTCTTTCCTTTATTGGCTCGTTCAGAGCACACTGAAGAAGGCAGGAAGCAGGAAGTTCGACGCTTACATCATTGAGTTCTCCAAGGATGACAAGATAAAGAACTTCGTCTCCTGCAAGACGCTAGTAGTCTCTAGGCAGAACGTGAGGGAACAAGACATCTCAAAGTACTTGGGAAAGGTCTCGGAGGACTTCGGCCTCCTAGGCGAGACCAAGGTCAGCAAGCTGAGGCTGTGCGGGGAGCTCTTTATCTTCATCTACTTCGACCTAGTCCTGAGAAAGGTGAAGAACCACAGGAATCCGGTAAAGCTCCTACTACCCCCATTAGGGGTCAGAGCGTCCGAGATACCTTACACCCCGGAGGAGCTGTTTTCAGAGATGTTGAGCAACTTGACCAACTCCAACTGTGTAGCCGACTTCGAGATCCAAGACGCTAAGCACGTGAAGATCACTGCTAACTGCGACAACCCTCCACAGTACGAGAGCCTAAAGTACGCTTTGGCCTATTTCTCCGACCCTCTCGAGGTAAAGGTAAACGCTAAGAGGAGTGGGTCCATGAAGAACGAAGTGGAGATAGACGTATACAACTTTAGAACAAAGGCCCTAATCCCATTGATCTGGGAGAACTTCATGCATACTTACGCCCAGTGCTGACCAGTAAATCGCACAAAATTTTTAACTTTTGGACGAATATAACTACTTGCCGCCGTAGCTCAGCCTGGTTAGAGCGCCGGACTCATACGGTGCTCTGGGATATCCGGTCGTCCGGGGTTCAAATCCCCGCGGCGGCATTTTTTCCCTAGTGGAAAGCGAAGTAAACTTTAATTCCAAAACGGCAAATAATTTCATGCCACCGTAGCTCAGCCCGGCTAGAGCGCCGGCCTTGTAAGGTAAAGCAGGAGAGCCGGTGGTCGCGGGTTCGAATCCCGCCGGTGGCTCTACTCTGCTTCCAAGTACTTCTTTAGGGCTTCCCTTATTATTTCACTCCTAGAGATTCTCCTGTTTATAGCGTATAGGTCTAACTTAGTCACTAGGTCTTCCTCAGCCTTAAAAGTGATCACTCGCATGGGTCCCCTCAGTATTGCCTTCTCACAGGAGAATATATGAAAAATCTCTTTCAGTTGCAAATTGAGAGGTGGGCGAAACTAATAGCCCAGCCCAGAAACTATTCTCTCGACTATGTCCTTAACCACGCTCAAGTCGTTCTCGTCGCTCAGGAACCCCCTAATCAATAGTCCCTCAGCTGTCTTCCTGTCAAACCCCCTGTTCTGGAGGTAGAACAGCAGGTCTTCGTTGACCCTGGAAATGGAGGCTGAGTGCTTTGCTGTCACCACTCTTCCTGTCCTCACCTCGAGCATGGGTGCTACAACTGCCTTTGCGTCCCTTCCTAGCATCAGCGCCCTCCCTATTATTGAGGTCGACGAGTCCAAGGCGTTTTCCTCTATCCTCGCGTCTCCCCTTATGACGGAGAGGGAGTTGTTTGCTGCTATTGATTTCATAACACCATTGCTCACGCTCCTAGCTCCCTCGTGGATGACGTCAGTTACTACGTCTATATTGTTGTCCCTAGTGCCAAGGGCCTTTGCGTTGAAGGAGGCGGACGAGTTAGCCTGTAGGAAGGACTTGTACTGGACGTGTGCGTTTGCCGCGCCAGCGACGAATATGGAGGTATTTATTGAGCCCTCTACCCTCGCTTTAGAGTAAGAGAATGCGTTAGACGAGTTCTCCCCCTTTACGATTAAGCTAAAGTTCACCGCAGCGTTTTTCCCCACGTCTATGTAAATTGTGGAGCTCTGCATGGCCCTACCGTAGCCCTCAGCGTAGTACACTACCTCAAACACGTCTTCCTTTGCCTCTACCTCTACGTTGATTGGCGAATACACGTCCTCATCGACGTAGTGGTAAATGAGATACCTCCCTGGCCTATCTATCTTGACCTTTTTAGAGAGGGCCAAGTTTAGGGCTACCAGCTTATGCTCCTTTGGCGAGATGCCAGCGTTTCCAGGAGAGTCCAGGGTCTCAGCCCCTTCTATTACGTTGTTTGCGACAAGGATTAGCTTGTAGTCCTTAAGTGGAGGTTCAATTTCTGCTTTTCTTTTCCCTTCCCTTACCTCAAGGGAGAGGGAATCGAAGGCGTTCCAGTTAGTGTAATGCTTAAGCGTTGGGGAGTCGTTGATTACTTGGTAAGGAGACTTTACGTACGTTAAAAAAAGCTCCTCCCTCTCTGCCTCGTGACCAAGCCTTTTGATGTAGTCCTTGGCCGACTCCTCTTTCACTACTCCCATTTAAGCTACAGCCCCTAATTTCTCCAACTCAAGCTTAATAATCTTGTTAAGCATTGTGGCGTACTCGAATGGCAACTCCTTCATTATCTCGTCTATGAAGCCTAGCACGAGCATTGAGGTGGCCTCCTTCTCGTTTATTCCCCTGTTCATCAAGTAGAACAGCTGGTCCTCGCTCATCCTGAAGGTGTGGGCCTCGTGGGCCACGTCAGCGTCGTCCTCGAATACTTGGTTGTGCGGGAAGGTGTAGGCCTTGGTCTTCTCGTCAAGCATCAAGGAGTCGCACTTCACATAGGCCTTCGCCCCTGTGGCACCCTTGTTTACCCTAATTAACCCTCTGTAGATGTTGACTCCGCCGTTAAAGCCTATGTTCTTGTTAACTACTTTACTCCTGGTATTTGGGGCTGCGTGGATCATCTTGGAACCGCTGTCCTTCCACTCGCCCTCACCAGAGGCCATGGTCACGACCAAGCTAGTAGAGGTGGCGTTTCTCCCCCTGAGTATAGTCGAGGGGTAAACAAAGGAGTACTTTGAACCGAGCGAGCCCTCTACCCACTCGATATTGGCGTTCTCGTCAGCCCACGCCCTCTTGTTGTTGAAGTTTATAACGTTCTTGCTCCAGTTCTGCACGGTGGTGAACTTTATGTGAGCATCTTTCTTTGCGTAGAGCTCTACCATCCCGTCGTGGAAGGAGAACTTCTTAAACTGGGGGGCACTACAACCCTCAATGAAGTGGATGTAAGACCCTTCATCTGCAACTACTAGAGTGTGCTCGAACTGGCCTTCCATCTCCGAGCCTATCACGAAGAAGCCCTCAACTGGGGTGGTTATCCTGACACCCCTTGGAACGTAGACGAACACTCCCCCGCTCCACAGAGCCCCGTGGAGGGCGGCGAACTTGTGGTCCGAAGCAGGGAAGATTTTCATGAAGTACTCCTTGATCACGTCGGGATACTTCTGAACAGCCTCTTCAGGTGGCATCATTACTACTCCCTTTTTCTTAAGCTCCTCCTTTACGTTGGAGTAAATGGGTTCAGACTCCAGGACAGCTACTAGACCCCCTAAGTACTTCTTCTCCGACTCTGGGATGCCGAGCTTGTCATAGTACTCCCTTATCTCCTTGGGTATCTCATCCCAGTTGTTGGTCTTCTCTATTCCAGGCTTTACGTAGAGCTCCAAGCTTGAAACGTCAAGGGAACCGAGGAAGTCCGGCAACCAGTTGGGAGTGGGTAGCTTCTCAAAGAGCTCCAGCGACTTTAACCTTAGCCTGAGCATCCACTCGGGCTCCTTCTTGAGCTTTGAGATCTCCTCAATCGTGCTTCTGCTTAGGCCCGAGCTTACAATTCTCCTGTGAAATTCCTTCTCGTCAAGTTTCTCGTACTTTGCATCTATCGAGGCATTAAGAATCTCGTTTATGTCCAACGAAAGCTTTTCTTCTGGCATTTTGATCTTCCACCTTTAACTATGTTAAAGAAAAAATATAAACCTATGCTTTTAGTTCTTGATTACGCTCTCATATCCCTTCTCGTCTATGAGCCTAGCAAGGCTCATGTCCCCGGAGGAGACGATCTTTCCCTTGTAAAGCACGTGAACTTTGTCAGCGTTGAGGTAGTCCAAGATCCTCCTATAGTGAGTTATTATCAAGTACCCAGTGTTTATCTCTTTCTTAAGCTTGTTAACTATTTCTGAGATTACTCTAAGCCCATCAACGTCTACGCCCGAATCAGGCTCGTCCAAGATGGCGAACTTAGGCCTTAGGATGAGCATCTGGAGTATTTCAGTTCTTTTCTTTTCGCCCCCGCTGAACCCCTCAAAGACGCCCCTGTTAAGTAAGGTCTCTGATACCCCAACAGTTTTTGCGTACTCCCTAATGGTCTGGAACATCTGCATTACGGAGTCGCTAGAACCCCTTACTCTGTTTAGCTCTGCTACCAAGAGGGTAGAGAGCTTTACGCCAGAGATCTCCACAGGATTCTGGAAAGCCAAGAAAAGCCCCCGCTTTACCTTCTCGTCAGTCTCCAAGTTAGTTATGTCCTCTCCGTCCAGCGTTATCCTACCCTTTGTTATCTTGTACTTGGGGTGCCCCATTATGGCCAAGGACAAGCTAGTCTTCCCAGAGCCGTTGGGGCCCATCAACGCATGTATTTCTCCGCTCTTCACCTCAAGGCTGATACCCTTAATCACTTCCTTGCCTTCTACCTCTACGTGAAGGTCTTGGATCTTAAGTACTGACATTTGATTTCACCACCATTTTACCTCATGGAGTTAAGTTTCTTTCTATCCACGGCATGTCCTCGAGGAACAAGGTACACGAAGAGTTGTCTAGGGCAGACTCCAGAGAGCTGACTAGGTCTTCCATGTAGTTGATGAGCAGCTGGTGCTTCTTCTGGTCTACAGAGCTCATGTTGGCCCTCACCTGTTTTATTATGGAGAGGCCGTTTGCGACCCTCTTTATGCTCGGGAAAAGCACTGTCATGACCACCTCGTCCAATAGGTCGTTTATCCTCTGCAGCGACTCCTTGATTACTCCCTTTTCCACCTCTCCAAGCTCCTCTGACTTGACTACATTGTATATTTTGCTCATTAGGTTCCCGGTGTTGAGGAGAAGGATGGCATTCATGACTATGAAGAAGTTCTTTGTCATGTTCCTTGCAGTGTCGTACCTTATGCTCACTATACGCCTCAATAACATGTAGTAAATCCTCCTTAGGTCGTCGCTGTTTGCAGGCTCTCTTGGACTTTCGCCGTTCAGGTAGGCGACTATCTCGTCCACTTTCTTCGATATAACGTTAAGCATTCTCCTCAGCAAAGACTCCAAGCCTATCTTCTCGGAGTCAAGCAGGCATTCTACCTTTATCCTGCCCTCAGATACTTCTGTTACCTCTGAACCGACCATCTGCTTTGTAACGTTTACTATTTCTTCCACGTCCTTCTGTACCAAAGGCTTTTTGGACTCGAATACGATCTCATCGTAACCAAGGGAGTAAAGGCAAGGTATGATACCGGGCATGGGCTGTTTTAAGGAGTCTATGTCGATCTTTATTGACCTCTTGTTGGCCACGGTCTTGACCTTTTCCGCCAAGAGTTTTAACGACCCGTCTTCCGATACCTCAATGAGGATCTTGTCGCCAGGCTTGATGTTCCAACGGTTTATCCACTTCTTGGGTAAGGTGATAAACAGGGAGGATGAACCCAACTTTTGGACTTTCCTAGTCTCAATGTCCTTGGAGTTGTTTACTTCCTCCAATTTGAGTTCACAATATGTTCTATGTTAAACGCCGTTTATAAATATGTTGCAAATCGTATATAACTGGTTATGAAAGCTTCTTTTTAAGATTCAGCCTTCTTTATGATAATCCTTATGAAACTTTTATTATTTTCTACCTTTATGTCATACTTATCATATTTTTCTGGAATAGGTAGCCTCAAGGAGTACTTCCTCCCTTTCTTGTCCTGGCAGGAAAAGAGGAGACTTCTGGACTCCGCCTTTACGTAAACGGTGGAGTAGTCCACGAAGGGTACGTCAACTATGTAGTATATGGCTTCCCCTTGCTCATAAACCGTGTAAAGGGGAGTCAAGCCTTCTACGGTTCTTTGCATCTCCTCGAAGAACTTATTCATCTCCTCCTCCTGTTCTCGCATTAGCCTCTTAAATAGCTCGTAAAGGTCCCACGTGGCAGGCATCTTAGGTCACGTGTAGGTCATTGGCTTCCCTAGGGTATACGAGGGGAGCTCTTTCTTTGTCTGTTCCATGAGGCCCTTTATCCTCTCCCTTATCTCCTCAGCCTGCTGTAGGAGGGAGCTCACGTCTACTTTGAAGCCTATGTACTTGGAAAGGATTTCCAGGGCTACAGCTGACGCCTCTGGGTCTGGGAGGTCAAGGAAAGACTCTACTGCTATGACGAAGTTGTCTAAGCCTGCCCTCCATGACTCCATGAGAATTGGAGCATAAGGCCCAGCTATGTAGCCATCCCCGAACTTCTCCATTAGCCCAGTCTTCTCTAGTTCTACCGAAAGTTGGGCGTTGTTGGAAATCCAGTAAGCTTTTGGCTTGTCAATCTCTAGCCTGTTCTGTACGGGAAGGCCGGTGATCGAGATTATCTTGCTAACGTCGTACTTTTTCGAGTACTCGACGACTAGCTTCGCCAAAGGATAAATGGCGTTCGAGGGAAGGGCAGTCCATGCGTGGAATACTATTATGCCTGGCGACTGGGAGTAGTAAAGCCTTAATGGCGACTTTGCAATCCCGTCGGTAACGTGCATTATTGGGGGAATGTATTTTGTCGAGTACACCTCCCCGAACTCCTTAAGGCCGTAGTTCTCTATCAAGAACTCCGTAGTTATTGATCCAACCAGTCCTGCATCAGGAAGGCCCACTATCAAGTAAGTGGGCTTTGAAATAGCCGGTGTAGCGTGCTCTATTACCTCAAATTCTGGGGTCATCAATCTCCCCTTATCTTCTCACTATACTTTTCTGTAGTTAATAATTTTTCTACCTCGGCCTTGTTTGTTATCTTTAGCTTAAATATCCAGCCAGCTCCGTATGGATCCTTATTTATTAACTCCGGTTCGCTTAGGAGGTCTTCGTTTGCCTCCACTACGGTTCCGCTGAGCGGGGAGTAAATATCCGCTGCTGCCTTTACCGACTCCACAACTGCTACACTCTCCCCCATTTTCACCTCTCTTCCTATTTGTGGCAGTTCCACCCCAACTATGTCTCTGAGCTTTTTCTGGGCATAGTCAGTTATCCCCACAGTGGCTATCTCGCCTTCTATCTTTACCCACTCGTCGCTCTCGGTATAATACCTATCCTCCAATACCTCGTACTTCCCTACCTTCATTGCACCTTCACCAGTGGAAAGTCTGTTAACTTTACCGAATATTTTTTACCCCTTACTTCAACATCGACGCTGTAACCTAGGACGAAGTTCCTCGAGTTCACGTAGCCCATGCCTATAACCCTTGAAAGATAAGGAGAATAGGTGGAACTAGTGACGTAACCTACTTCCTTGCCCAGAAGCTTCAGCTTGTTACCGTTCCTTGGTAACGACCTCTCTCCCTTGCCCATCTTAAATCCCACCCTCAACCTCTCGACGCCGTTGGCTAAGTACTCCTCTACTTTTCCCTTTCCTATAAAGTCCTTCTCCAACGAGAAAACCCAGTACCTAGCCTCAACGGGGTTTACGCTTTCGTCGATGTCCTCCTCATAGAGGACGAAGCCCATCTCTTGCCTTAAGCTGTCCCTAGTGATAAGCCCTGCGGGAGTCACCCCAATACTAATGAGTTTTTCCACGAGTCTCTTCCCTGTCTCGACGTCAGCCCAAACCTCTATCCCATCTTCCCCAGTCCACCCAGACCTGCTGAGCAGGAAGACCTTCTCTCCCATGAACTCGGCGTTGAGCTTGAAATGCAGCGGCTCTAGGTCGACCCTAGGCAAGTAGTTCCACACCTTCCTCCCTTGTATAGCGAGCATGACGTACTTAAAGGTCAAGTCCTCTACTTCCAGCGAGGAGTTTTTTCTGATCCACTGGGTATCCTTCTCCCTGTTTACCGCGTTTGTAACTACTAGGAACTCGTCGTCAGATAGCTTGTAAACCATTACGTCGTCCACGAAACCCCCTCTGTCGTTAAGGAAGGCCGTGGGACCTATCATGACGTTGTTCTCCTTCCTTGAGACCGTCTTGGCCACTAGGGCCTCCACTTCCGAGGTCTTCCCCTTGAGCCTTAGTCTGCCCATGTGGGAGAGGTCGAAAAATGCTGCCTCTTGCCTAACTGCCATGTGCTCCTTCTGGTACGAGGAGTACTCCATCGGCATTCTCCAACCAGCGAACTCCCCAAAACTTGCCCCCGCCTTTTCCTCCACGTCATAAAGGGGTGTACTTAACATTATTACCTATTAGATACATCTCATCAAGATATTTATATGGAAATGCATCCCTGGCTTCCGAACTTAGGCGACTTGAGGGAGATGTTGAAGGAAATAGGGGTAAAGGACGTTGAGGAACTCTTCAGTGACATTCCAAAGGAGATCGTCCTTAAGAGGGAACTAAACGTAGGTTACGGCAGACCGCTATCGGAGTACGAAATCGCCAGGAGGCTTGAGGAACTGAGCGAGATGAACGCTAAATTACTTTACCCTCCCTTTCTCGGGGGCGGGGTTTGCCCCCACTACGTGCCCTATGCAGTGAAGATGATTATCTCTAGGTCAGAGTTCTACACCGCTTACACCCCCTATCAGCCAGAGGCAAACCAAGGGCTTCTGCAGGCCCTTTTCGAGTACCAGAGCTACATGGCCGAGCTACTGCAGATGGAGGTGGTGAACTCCTCCCTCTACGACTGGGGAGGGGCTTTAGCGGAGGCGATATTGATGGTCAACAGGATAAACGGAAAAAAGAAGGTCATCGTACCAACCAACGCTAACCCAAACCACCTAAAGGTGGCTGAGACGTGGGTGAAAGGAAAGGGAATAGAGCTGGTAAAAGTGAAGTACAACGAAGAGGGAAAGATCGACGTTGAAGACTTAGAGAAAAAGCTCACAGACGACATAGGGGCTGTGTACCTGCAGACGCCCAACTTCTTTGGAGTCTTCGAAACCGAAGTAGAAGGCGTGGTGGAGCTTGCGAGGAAAAAGGGGGCCTTAACTATAATGGGCGTTAACCCCTTGGCTCTAGCCCTCATAAAGCCCCCTGGGGAGTACAACGTTGATATAGCTATTGGAGATGCGCAGGAGCTGGGCATACCATTAAGCATGGGCGGCCCCTCTCTTGGCGTCTTTGCTACTAGGTGGGACGCAAAGTTAGTGAGGCAGATGCCAGGAAGAATAGTGGGGCTGACTAAAGACTCCTTTGGAAAAGAGGGGTTTACGTTAATCCTCCAGACAAGGGAACAGTTTGCGAGAAGGGAAAAGGCCACTTCGAACATAACCACAAACGAGGCCCTAATGGCCATAGCAGTCGCGGTCTACCTCTCCTTGTTGGGAAGGAACGGCTTAAAGGAACTTGCGGAGGAGGTCTACTTGAGGAGTCACTACGCTACTAAGTTAGTAGAAAGCAGAGGCATAGGAAAGAGGAAGTTCCTCGGGGACTTCTTTGAGGAAGTGACACTAACTTTCCCAGTCGAGTACCAAAGGATTCACGAGAAGTTGCTCAAAGCTGGTCTACACGGAGGGCTTGGGATAGACGACTACTCCGCAGTCTTCTGCTTCACAGAAGTGCACCCCAAGAAGGCAATAGATTTGCTAGTAGAAAAGGTGGAGGAGGTGGTCAAGAATGTGGAGGCAAGCTAAGTGGGACGAGCCATTAATTTTTGAATACAAAGAAAAGGGAAGAAGAGGGATGCTGATACCTAGGGAAGACGAGATAAGGAAAGCGGTAAGCGTTAACATCCCTGACAAGATAAGGAGGGAAAGGGAGGCAGAGTTACCGGAGTTAAGCGAACTGGAAGTGATAAGGCACTACATAAGGCTATCTCAGATGAGCTTTGGAGTAGACACAGGGATGATGCCTCTCGGCTCATGTACTATGAAGTACAACCCGAAGGTGGAGGAGCTGTCCCAGTCACTGGTTGAGAACCTCCACCCTCTCCAAGACATCAGTACTGTCCAGGGAGCGCTAGAGATGCTTTACGAGATGCAGGAGTGGATAGCTGAGATCACGGGGATGGACAAGTGTAGTTTTCAAGTACCTGCCGGCTCCGCGGGAGAACTAGCAGGGGTCCTAATGATCAAGAAGTACCACGAGGAAAAAGGAAGGAGAAGGGACGAGATGCTCGTGGCTGACACCGCCCACGGAACAAACCCTGCTAGTGCGGCCATGGCAGGTTTCAAGGTGGTTTACATAAAGTCCAACAACAGGGGGCTTGTGGACCTAGACATCCTCAAGGAGGTAGTAAACGAAAACGTCGCAGGATTCATGCTCACTAACCCAAATACTCTAGGCCTCTTTGAGGAGGAGATCCTGGAAATATCGAAGGTAATCCACAGCGTAGACGGAGTGCTCTACTACGACGGGGCAAACCTAAACGGAATACTTGGGGTTGCAAGGCCAGGCGATATGGGATTTGACGTAGTACACGTCAACCTACACAAGACGTTTGCAGTACCCCACGGTGGAGGTGGGCCTGGCGCTGGAGCGATCTGCGCAAAGGGCGAGATGGCAGAATACCTGCCTTACCCCATTGTGGAAAAGTCCAGCAAGGGCTACTCTCTCTATTACCCAAAGGAGTCCATAGGAAAGATCTCAACGTTCTTCGGTAACGTGGGCAACGTAGCTAGAGCTTATACGTATATACTGGGCTTAGGACCTCAAGGAGTTTCTGCTGTAGGCAAAATGAGCACAGTGGCTACCAATTACTTAATATCTAAGCTAAGGGGAATTAGGGGACTGGAGCTACCTTTCCCCGGCAAGTACAGAAAGCACGAAGTAGTGTTCAGTGCCAAGCCACTGATGAACGACACGGGGGTCACCGCGTTCGACGTCGCAAAGGCGCTCTTGGACAGAGGATTCTACGCCCCTACTATATACTTTCCACCTATAGTAGACGAGGCCTTAATGATAGAGCCAACTGAGACCGAGACTAGGGAGACTTTAGACAAGTTCGCAAACGCCCTAAAGGAAATCTTAGCAGAGGCTTACTCTGACCCAAAGAAAATCTCGAGTACCCCGCTCAATACCTCTGTGGGAAGACTAGACCAAGTTACGGCTAACCATCCAACCACGGTAACTCCAACCTACCTCGTGAAAAAATTAAGGGAGGAAAACAAAATAGGAGCTCTCAGATAATCGAGTTGAGCAATACCGATATATAGCCTAAGTAAGGGATAGAGAAGATGATTCCGTGGTACTCGTCTACTTTACCCAACACCAAGTTTGAGGGAATTCCATATGGTGGCTCTAGGCCTATTTGGTTATCTGGCTTTGGATTCGATATCTTATCTACTCCTTGCGTAACGTAGTACTTTTCTCCGTCATAGTAGTTTACGCTAACGACTCTGTGTATAACATAAGCTCCTACGGTAGGGGATTTGTAGATGATTATATCCCCAATGGAGACGTTATGAGTCGACGTGTAGAAAGTTAAGGCCCCGTTCTGGAACGCTGGGTACATGGATACTCCTTCTACGCTTGCGGAGCTGATGACATTGGAGAAGTAGAGGACGTAAATGAGTACTATAAACCCAACGATGAGGACGTCACTCTTCTTCATCCAAATCACTTATGTCCAATTCTATTATCTCTCCCCTGTCCTCTTCCTTCTTCCCCTTTTCCTCTCCGAATTTCTTCACGCCTTTCTTCCCCTCAATCTCTACTGAGTCCCCTCCTGCCTTGATTTTAGACACTACTGCCCTCCACCGATGACCGCAGTTTGGACAGACGTATGAGCCCATTACGGTTATGGTTATCCTCCCATAGGCATCTGGCAAAGGAGAAACTAAGTTCCACGTCTTTACTGGCTTATCCACCACAGTTCCACAATTTGGGCAAACATTGGAGTCCTTCTGTTTCTTAGGCATGTGAAAAACCTTTGTTTCAAAGTTTATAAAACAGCATTATAATGACCGATGTCAAAAGGAACAATAGTCCGTCAGAAATGTGGGACGTCATTCCCTTATACACCAAGTAGTACCCCAACGCATTTATAGCAATTAACGGGACGTAAAGGATGGAAGATGACAGGTAAAAATATGATGCCAAGAAAGGAGCAGTGACCCACACAACGTAAAAGCCCTTCTCGTTGCTCAACTTTCCCTTCAGGAGTCTGAAGTAAATGGGCGACAACAAGCCATAGACCAGCATTATGAGGAAGGCGTAGTACATTAAAACTCTCAACTCTATAAGTAAAGAAGTGATTTAAAAGAATGAGTAGCGGGTTTGAAATAAAAAAGGTAGAAGCAATGGAAATACTTGATTCTAGGGGTAACTTCACTGTAAGGACTTTCGTCACCACTAAGGCAGGCATAAGGGACTTCGGAGACGCGCCTGCAGGCGCCTCTAGAGGTATTAGGGAAGCTGTAGAGCTGAGAGATGAAGATGGCGGAGTTAGGAAAGCTGTAGAGTCGGTGAACTACTACATCAACTACGCCCTTCACGGTATGGATGTCAGATACCAAAAGGACGTAGACTTAACCATGATAAAGCTTGACGGTACCGAGAACAAGTCTAGACTGGGGGGCAACTCCATAATCTCCACCTCCATAGCAGTCGCCAAGACTGCAGCCAGGGCCCTAGGGGTGGAGGTATTCGAGTACATTGGGGGGTTCAGGAACCATACGATCCCCGTGCCTCTCCTTAATATACTAAATGGAGGAAAACACGCAGGAAATCAATTGAAGATTCAAGAGTTTATCGTGATTCCGTTGGGCTTCGACTCGTTAAAGGAGGCCCTTAAAGCGTCTACCGCAGTCTACAAGACGTTAAAGAACTTGATAACGGAGAGGTATGGGAAGATTTACACAGCATTAGGCGACGAAGGGGGAATTTCTCCACCCCTTTCAAAGACGGTGGACGCGTTAGACTTTATCTACACAGCAGTGAAGAACTCAGGTTACGAAGACAAGATATATCTTGGAATGGACGCTGCGGCATCTGAGTTTTACAATGAGAGGGAAAACGTGTACGAAATAGATGGATCGAAGAAGACTCCTGACGAGATGATCGACTTCTACAAGGACCTAGCTGATGCCTACCCGATACTTTACCTTGAGGACCCATTTAACGAGAACGACTTCGAGAGATTCTCCGTACTCCAGAGCAAGCTCAAAAAGGTAATCGTCACAGGAGACGACCTCTACACGACAAACGCCAAGTACTTAAAGAAGGGCATAGAGGCTAAATCCACAACTGGAGTGATAGTGAAGCTAAACCAAGTTGGAACTGTGACAGAAACCTTGGAGTTCTTCGACCTGGCTAGAGAGAACTCCATTAAGACGGTGGTCAGCCACAGAAGCGGGGAGACGGAGGACAACTTTATAGCCGACATGGCAGTGGGACTAAATAGCGACTTCATAAAGACGGGAGCGCCGGCTAGAGGAGAGAGGACTAGTAAGTACAACAGACTCTTAGAAATAGAGAAAGAATATGGCTTTAGGTACAAAAGGGTTTAAGGCAGCAGTATACCTATAGCTATCAACACTAGCGCGATACCTAGTAGGAACAACAGGAACTGCTTAGTGGTCATCCTAGGTATTAGAGAGAACGCCTTAAAGAGTCCGTAAACAATACCTCCTAATACCATTAATGCTATTATTGCCAGCCCAACTAGTACTAGTATCTCTGAGAGGGAGCCGGAGTTCATGTGGTTGCCTAAAATTTGTGAAGTTATGTTATACAGAGTACCAAGCGACATTTTCCCTTACCTAATATATCTAAATCAATTTTATTTATAGACTGGGACTCAATAATACAAGTACTGTAAGGCGAACCGATGATGAAGGTTAAAAGCTCTTAAAGGTGAAGAGAAATGCCTGCTGAGGAGCCCTAACCCTTTTAAGTAAATACCGAGACAAAGGGTATTTTTGAGGAGTAATACCCATGGTAGTGTCGGCAGATGTATTAACGAAATTTATAGGACAGAAGGTGAAGGATCCGTACAACAGGGACTTTGGCTACCTTGTTTTCGTGTACACCGAGATTGACGGTACAGTAACTGGGATAGAGGTGGCCCAAGGCAATACGTTCACCACAATTGACCCATCTAGAATAAAGTCGGATGGAGACTCCATAGTGGTCTTGCCAGAGTGGAAGGCTGCAGCAATAAGGGCGTTGACGCTAATGGAAAAGATAAGGAAAAGGCAGAGAGCATTAGAGGAGCTCTACTCCAAGCAAGAAGTGCCTAAGTCCACTTACGATGAAATGAGGAGGAAACTGGACAGCGAGATGCTTAAGGTCAAGGACGACTACATAAAGGTAAAAAACTCCCTGAAGGCTAGGCTAAACGAGGTAGAGGACCAGTTAGCCCAGATAGAAAAGGCTATCATGTCCGTAAAGATGAGCTACATCTCGGCTGAGCTCTCTGAGGCGTCGTATAAGAACTCCATGGAGATCTTGAGGCTAGCTAAGGACAGTTACATGCTGGAAAAAGACGACATAAGGAAAACGTTAGAAAAACTAGACCTACTAGATAAGGAAGGAATCGACTTAAAAGCTCCAGGCCAGACAATTAGTTCACCAGATCAGGGGAGTAAGCCTTCTCAGAACAACTCGGAATTACCCGTACCAATACCAGTAAAGGTAATAAATACTTTATGACCAAGCCAGTGAAATAGGATGTTGAAAAAGTTATTTGTTTCTTACTTTAACAACGACAAGAAAAAGAAGGAACAGTTAGGGAGACTTCTCACTGAAATATCCATTAAGCTCAAGGATCAGCAAACAAGGATTGACGAGTCCATAAGGAGGTTAAAGGACAGGGATAAGGAGCTCTTTGATAAAGTGGTAAGGGCACAGATAGACGGCGACTTCGCAAAGGCCACGATTTACGCCCAGGAGATCTCCGAAATAAGGAAAATAATAAAGGTATTCTACACAGCCTACCTCGCGATAGAAAAAGTAAGGCTGAGGTTGGACACAGTACAAGAGGTACAGGGAGTGTCGTTGGTGCTTTTCCCCATTGTGAGGATCCTTGAAGGACTAAAAGATCAGATAAAGACGATCTCTCCGGAAATAGCTATGACCTTGGACTCGATAACCAGTAGCGTAAACAGCATAGCTGCTGAGACGGGAATGATAAGCGACAGGAGCGTTGTGCCTGCAGTAATCGATGAACAAGCAAAGAAGATCTTGGAGGAGGCCCAGAAGAGCGCCGAGCAAAAGGTAAAGGAGCTCTTACCAGATCTACCTCACCCACCCACGGAGACTCCAGCCAAAGTGGAAGTAAAGAAGAGGCTAGACGAGAAGGAAATTCTAAACTACATATCCGAGACCGGTGGTTACCTAGACCTAGACTACGTTTCAAAGAGATACGGAGTTAGGAAGGAAGAGGTACTAAACCTGTTAAGGGAGATGTCTAGTAAGGGACTAATTAGCCTGGAGGCTTAACCATGAGTGCCCAGGTAATGCTAGAGGACATGGCAAGAAAGTACGCCATTTTAGCTGTAAAGGCTGACAAAGAGGGTAAGGCTGAGGAAGCCGTAAACTATTATAAGAAAGCCATCGAGATCTTAACCCAGATAATAACCCTCTACCCGGACCACGTTGCTAGGCATGCGTATGAGCAGATGATAAACGAGTACAAGAGAAGAATTGAGGTACTCACCGAGCTAGTACCCACGGTAGATAACGGAAAAAGTGACACAACTGACGATCTGGTAGTTAAGGACAAACCTAAGGTATCTTTCAACGACGTGGTAGGACTAGACGAGGTTAAGGAGGCATTAAAGGAGGCGATAGTTTACCCCACCAAGAGACCAGAGTTGTTCCCCCTAGGATGGCCAAGGGGTATACTGCTCTTCGGGCCCCCCGGATGCGGGAAGACTATGATAGCTGCAGCCGTAGCTAACGAAATAGATTCCAAATTCATTCAAGTCGATGCCGCATCCATTATGTCAAAGTGGCTAGGAGAAGCTGAGAAAAACGTAGCAAAGATCTTTAACACAGCCAGAGAGCTGTCCAAAAAGGAGAACAAGCCTTCCATCATATTCATCGACGAAATAGACGCACTGTTAGGCGTTTTCGGTAACGAGGTTGGAGGAGAGGTCAGGGTTAGGAACCAGTTCCTGAAGGAGATGGACGGGCTCCTAGATAAGAGCGAGAACTACAAGGTATACGTAATAGGAGCGACAAACAAGCCTTGGAGACTAGACGAACCCTTCCTGAGAAGGTTCCAGAAGAGAGTCTACATCCCTCTGCCAGACCTTCAGCAACGCAAGTCTTTAGTCAATTACTACCTCTCCAAGATCCCTTCCCATAAGGTGAACGTAGATGAGGTAGCCAATGCACTCGAGGGCTATACTGCTAGCGACATAAGAGACGTGGTTCAGACGGCGTACATGAAGATTGTCAAGGAAGTATTCGAGAAGGGATTACAGACACCTAGAGAGTTAACTACTGAGGACCTCCTAGAAGTGCTCAAGTACAGGAAGCCCAGTGTAAACCAAGACATAATAAAGGCCTACGAGAGTTGGTACGAGAAGTTCAAGGCACTATGAAATCTCAGATACCTCGGGTTGGACCTCACCGATCGGGCTGGCATGTCTCACATCATCTCTTTAACTACATCTAATACAAACTTGCCAGTATATTTTGATTTCTCAAGCGACTTGATAACGCGGTCCCTAGGATAGCCCGTCCTTATTGTCCACTCATTTATCCCTTCCTTGACCTTCTCCATGGCGTTTAAGTGATACCTGCATAACCCCCCATTTTCTGCCTCGAAGTCACAGTACTTACACTTTTGGTACTGGAGGTATCCAAGACCCTTAGCTATTTTCTCCCCTATCTTTTCCTTATTGCTATCAAACACTTCCACGTACTTGGCTATTTTCTCCCTCATCTCTTTTACTACTTCCTCTGAGTTAGTCTTACCGTATATTATGTCGTTTAGCTTTTGTTCCATATCTGCAGTCATCTTAACGTCTGTCAGCTCGCCGAAGAATTTGTCTAGCACCTCAGCTATAACTATTCCTAGCTTTGTTGGGACTATCGACTTCCCAGACAATTTTACATACTTTCTCTCAAAGAGGGTCTCTATGATCCTACCCCTAGTAGCCTCAGTGCCCAAATTTGAGCTCTCCATCCACTTCAAGAGCGTGGTCTTACTGAACCTCTGTGGGGGCTTACTCAGGGAGGTTATCACGCTAATTCCCTTAACGTTTACCTCCTCTCCTTCTTTAACCTCAAGGAGGGCCTCGTCCTTAACCTTCACGTAAGGGTAGATCTCCAGCCACCCCTTCTCCACTACCTCCTGGAGGCTTAGGCTAAGCTTTAGCCCACTTCTCTTAAACCTCAAAGCAACGCTCTGCCTTTCTATCCATGCGTCCACAGACATGGAGGCAAGGAACCTCCTTACTATGAGCTCGTAAAGCTTGTACTGATCTCTCGGTAGCCTAGAGCCAAAGTACTGCGTAGGGTATATTGCAGGGTGAGCTGGATCGTCCTTTTCCCCTTGCCTTACAACGTACCTCCCATGAGTAAGCTTGTTTAGGAGAGACACTAAATAACCTAGGGGCCCTCTGGAAACACCCTCCACTATTTCCCTCACGTTTACTGTCGGGGGAATTTTCTGGCTGTTAGTCCTGGGGTAACTTATTAGTCCGTCCAAGTAGAGTTCCTCTGCTAGCCTCTCCACCTTATACGGGGAGAAGCCGAAGAGCCTCCCCGCCTCTAACTGCAGGTCTATTAAATTAAAAGGTGGAGGTCTAACTAGTCTTGTCTTGTCTACCGAAACCCTCTCCACGAACAGTACGTCCCTCTTAAGCCTTTCAGCTAACTCCTTAGCCTCGGAAAGGACGTTAAACCTCCCCTCTAAAGGGGCATCGAATACCCTGCCTTTTATCTCCACCTTTACCTTGACCTTGAACTCAGGTAAGGGTAAATGTAAGTACCTCTCCATTTCCCTGTTAACTACTTGGAGCAAAGTTGGGCTCTGAACCCTTCCAGCGCTTAAGATAACCCTCTTACCGGAAACCTTCTTTACGGATAACATGAGGGCTCTACTTACGTTAATCCCCCACAACCAGTCTACCTTATGCCTAGCTATACCCGCGTCTACCATAGTTAGGTCAAGAGGTTGAAGGTTAGAGTAAGCCCTTAGTATCTCTTCCTTAGTCAACGCGTTAATCTTCATCCTCTTTGCGTTGGCGATGCCCCTTAGCTTATCTATAATAAGGTAACCTATGACTGAACCTTCGATGTCGTAGTCACAAGCGTTTACAAAGAACTTAGCGTTACCTGCAACGTAGTTTATCAAGTCCATGTACTTTTTGGTGTAATAGGCCTTCTTGTCTATTTTCCACAAGGGCTCCCACGACATATCGTAGACAGGAAACCCGCTGGCTCCATGTAACCCGTAAAGATGTCCTGCAGCAGTGACTATCACTATCTGTTCTCCATTAAAGCTCGCTTTCCAGTACTTTACGTTACGATAGGAAAGCTGGAAGTACTTTCCGAAGGCTTCAGCTATCTTTTTCCCAGCCTTAGGTTTTTCAGCTATTATAACGACGTAAGGTTTTTTGTCAACCAATAACACACCGCTTTATAGGTTTCTCAGAGACACTAACTCTACTTTGCCGTTGGGGTACCTTCTCCTTATTGTTATTGGGAGAACTTTTCTCCTAAGCTCTTCTTGGGCGATTGCAATACTGGTAAGGCTCTTCTGATCCATACCGCTTATGTCAATAAGGGGAGGAGCACCCATGGCCAGCTGTAAGGCCCTAGCACTGATCACCCTTGCCCTCTCGTAAAGGGTAAGTCTAGTCTTCCAGCTCTCCGCGAACGTCTTGTTTAAGGGAGTTAAATACTCACTATCAGACATACTAGAAAATAGGGATTAACTTCTAAAAATAAATCTTACCATTCAACTTCGGCCCTTAAAAAGTCCGGCAGAGAGCACTGGGAAGGCGCCTTTAGACTTACCTCTTGTTTCAGAATATCAGAGAGCGCGGTCACAAGCTTATGGATTGCCCTATCGTCAACTACTCCCAGTATGCCTATTCTGACTATCTTCTCACGTAGTTCTCCCATGCCCCCAGAGATCTCAATGCCCCTGTTCTTCAGTTCTGCAATTATGGACTTGGGGGATATCGGGGGCACGCCGGCCACTACAGTGTTGGAGAAATTGGACTCGTTACCAAGAAGGGAGAAGCCCATCTCAGTGGTTACCTTCCTGAGATACCGGGCACATGCCTCGTGTCTTGCCCACCTGTTTTTGATTCCTTCCCTTTCCAGAAGTTCTGCAGCCCTTAGGGTAGCAAAGAATACCCCTACTGCTGGAGTAAAGGGAGTCTCGTGTTTGTCTTGGAACTTCAAGTAGAGTTGTATGTCGTGAAATGCTGGAACGTCTATCGAGCTCAAGTTAGATATTCCTTCCTTGGATAGGGCTACTAGGCCCATACCTGGCACGGACGCCAAGGCCTTTTGACTACCTGTTGCCACGGCGTCGATTCCCCACTCGTTTACCAGCAGTTCATAGGCAGCGAAACCGGAGACAGAGTCCACCAACGCTTTCTTCCCCGAATCCTTAATGGCCTTTACTACACTCCTCAATTCCCTAAACGCTATACCAGTGCTCGTCTCGTTATGGACCAATGCCACTGCAGAGGCGTCCTTGTTCTCCTCTACCACCTTCTTTACTTCTTCTACGTTAAACGACTCTCCGGGGACCTTTCTGTAAACAACTGGCTGTGCTCCTCTACGCTTAACTGAGTCCAGCAACCTCTCGCTGAACTCGCCATACGTTAGCACCACAACTTTTTCTCCCCTTCTGAGCAAAGAGTAGACCATTGCCTCTACCGCTAGCGTGCCAGACCCAGTCAGCAACGCTACCCTATCGGAGGAAAAGAGCTTAGCTAGCTTTCCCTCCAGTTGGGACACTACCTCTCTGAAGGCATCCGACCTGTGGTTCACTACCCTAGTGGCCTCAAACTCCACGCTTCTGGGAACGTTAACGGGGCCCGGTATAAGAAGCATTCACTTTACACCTATCTCGTTGATGGCGTTCAGCAAGTTCTGGGTCGTAATTACTGCTACCCTATACTGGGCTTCCTTAGTTTGAGCCCCTATGTGAGTGGTCACTATTACTCTCTCGTGCTTTAGCAGTTCCCACTCCCATTCGTCCTTAGGAGGCTCATTCCACAACACGTCAGTAGCATATGCCAGCACTTTGCCCTTCTTTACGTATTCAAGCAACGCAGGTCCATCTATAGCGACTGCCCTACTAGTGTTTACTATTATTACGTTATTCTTCATCTTCTCGAACTCTTGTCTATTTAGAATAGGCTTAGCGTCCTTCCCCACAGTGACGTGTAAGCTTATAACGTCGGAGTTTGCCAAGAGCTCGTCCAAAGTTACTGCCCTAGCTCCTATCTCCTCCGCCCTCTTTCTCACGTCAACTACGTCATAGGCAAGAACGTTCATACCTATTGCCTTAGCGACTAGGGCTACCTTTGTCCCTATCCTACCAAACCCTATGATACCTATTGTCTTGCCGCTTAACTCCACTCCGGACACCTTCTTGAAGATGCCAGATTTGGCCAGGCTCATAGACGTGTACATGTTCCTAGCAGCGGCTATCATAAGTCCAATTGTTAGCTCCGCTGCAGAATCGGTGGAAGCACCAGGGGCATAGACGACCTTTATGTTCCTCTTGTCTGCCTCGTCAGTGTCAATGTTGTCTAGACCTATCCCAGCCCTAGCGATTATCTTGAGGTTCTTACCTCTTTCTATGATCTCCTTATCTACCTTGGTTCTGCTCCTGACCACTATGACGTGATAGTTTTCAATAACTTTCAGTAGTTCTTCTCTCTTTATGTCGGGCAGGTAGGTGACGTTAAATCCGTTGCTCTTCAGTGTATCTAACATGTAGTTGTCTATGGGGTCTGTTATCAAGATCCTAAGATTTTCTCTATTTATAGAATTATATTTTACGGAGTTTATGGTCTCCGCCATTTAGATCACCTCAAACGAGAGAATTAGTTTAACATGATGATGAAAGGGAAACGGGCGAAAAGAATAGAATGAGCTTGAACGTGGTTAACTTTACGAGATGTAGGTTTAGTCCCTTTGTGTCCATTTTTACCTCACATATTCGTGCAACTACTAGTATATATACTTTTATTCACTTTACTAACGTTTTAGTTTCTTTAAACCATATGAACAAATCAAGAAGACCTAGTTGAATATTTAAATTAGCTGAGATCCCTCTTAAAACTGATTCTAAATAAATATACTTAGTTTTTGTCAAATGTTTATTGCTTATAACTAAGTAATTTTGAATAAAATTCAAGATATGTCTGTCAATTATGGCTAGGTCAAAGTAACCAACGTTCCTCAGAAAGTGGCTAGCCTCCTTCATCCCTATCCCATGCAAGTTAAGCAGGAATTCGCGTGCCCTTAGCTGGTCTACGTCTGCAATTTCCTTTACGGTTCTCTTCAGTTTACCGTAAATGAGCTCCCTATTCTTGACTATGTAAGTTGCCTTTAAGTTGTAAAACCTATAACCACTCTCCTTCAGCGCCTTAGCTATCTCCTCCCTTGTGCCAACGTATATACTGTCGCCTAAAGATTGAAGGGAATGGTAGGCAGAAACGAAGGAGGAATTAGCAGTCAATATGCAGAAAACCAACTCCCTGAACCAGAGGTCTTCGTCACCTAGGTTGTTTAACTTAAACTCCTCAGCCCTTTCTAGAACTCTTGCCCTTAACTTTGCGTTTCTTAGCAGACTTCTTAGCACGCTTTTTCTTCTTAGTCTTTGCCTTTTTAGGCTTCTCCTTAACCGGTTTCGCTTCCTCCACGTCTGACCTGGCTACTATTTTATAGCCGTTGGACGTCTCAACGACTATGAATGGAACTTTGGAAAAGTCCACGTTCACTCCGAGCACTGGGTTTTCCACGTTTATTGGAAAGTCGTCAAACTTCACTGTCTCGCCGATTTCCTTTGGTACACTAACCTTGTTGACGTAAACGGGGTAAGGGAACTTGTAGGTAACGTCTAGGTTGCTGTTTATGACCCTACCGTCCTTGGCGTTGAACACTACGACCTTTCCCTCGACGAAGCTATCCTCCAAGCTAGACGAATTGGACGCCTTTTCCTCCTTTTCTTTAACTAAGGAGATGAGAGAGATAAAGTCGTTTACTTTAATCAACTCGGGCCTATAATACTCAACGAGCACGCTCAATTAGATCTACCTTATATTATTAAAAACGCATATTAAAATTCTGGCATAATAACACTAGTAAAACCAAGGAAGATGGCGCGAAAAGTATAAATAACAAGTGTATCCATAAGTTGTGGATAATCATGAGCATAAGGACAAGAGGAATAAACTCCTACGGCCACATGGGTTGGTTTACTGTAAAGTGCAGGATTTGCAATAGGTCGCTAAAAATAGGCGTCGATGTGATTTACAAGTGCCCTAAGTGCGAAAAGAAGTACAAGGCTTACTTCTGTGAAGCCGACAAGAGAGGACTTAAGGGCAAATGCCCCTACTGTGGAACTGAACTGGTACCTGTGATATGATAAAAAGGTACTCGATAGACAACAAAAGGGTTTTCCTCATTTTAGATAAGGGCATTTTATACGCTGACACCGAAATCGTAACTAGAAAGTTGAAGGGAAAGAGTAAGATAGACTACGTTAACGTTAATGTGGACTTCAAGTACGGAAAGATTGTAAGGGTGGTGATCTGCAACGGACTATATAGCTTTATTTGCAACGCAATAGCTAAGGTGGAAAAAATAAGTGACGAAAACGTTGAAGACGCCTACAGGGAGCTTTTAAAAGAGCTAAATAAACTGGCGTGAACTCCCATTTCCTTCAGTTTCTCGTTTATCTTAGATACCACATCTACTAACTCACTCGCGTTCTTGCCCTCAACTTTTATTACCATGGCATAGCGTTTAACATCGTCGTTCAGGAAAACCGAGACTAGTAAGTCATCTGATGGCGAACATATGTACGAGGCGCCAATCCTAATGGGCTTGCACATATCGCTCAGCATTTTGTCTAGCCCCAGGAACACTTCCCTAGTTCTTTGAGGCTCAGTCAGAACGTATAAACTTACGGAGAAGTTAGACGTCATTTCAAGTTTACCCTCTTTACGGGTATTTTAGTTTGCTCTATTACCTTCTTAACATACTCGTATAAGGAGGGATCTCCATTTACCCTCTTTATCTTCAGTTTCCTATAGTTCAGCACGAGCACCGGGTTCCCGTCCTTTATCACTAGGATCTTCCCCCTTACCCTGCTGTAAATGTTCCTTATCAGTGTAACATAAACGAAGATCCCCTTTGAGGGTAGGTCGACCATGAATGCCTTCCCTACCTTATACGTTGGCGTTACCTCGATTCCCTTTGGCGTTACCTCCTCAATAACTCCGTCTACCTTAAAGAGCACTGTCCTCATCACGTGTTTTCCAGACCTACTCTTTGAGTTATCTAATAATAGCCGAACCATTCCTCAACTCCCTCATGGACTCCGCTACGCCCTCTAGGTCTATTTTGTCCTCTAAAAACGCGTCCACTAGAACGCCGTTGGAGAGGAAAGTCTTGAGCATTTTCTTTCGTAAATAGTTATTTGAATTTATATATGTTTTTAGCAACAAGTACTGGATAGCTATCCTCCTCTCCAGCTTCCTAAGCCCTTGGCTTAGGGCTTCGTTAAACTCCTTTCCTTTGACGATTGCGTTAAAAGCCTCTTCAGCTGATATCGCGGAAGGCCTAATTCCCTCCCCACTCATGGGAAAAACGAGTCCTCTGGCCTCGCCAATCCTCCAGTCCTTTTCCTTAACTAAATCCACGGTAATTGGTGCTCCCCTGGTGTCGAGGATCTCGTACTTCTTGAACTTGGACTTGAGGTAGTTGAACAACAACTCCTTTGAGTTCTTGTACTCTAGGAAACCCGCTCCTACGTTGTACACCCCATCCTCGTCTGGAAATATCCAGTAGAAGCCTGTGTACCTTGTGTCGAACTCTAGGACAGCAACATCGTCGAACTCCTCAGTCTTTATTATCGACCTCGTGGTGTACACTACCTTCCTGTCCATTAAGTAAGGCCCCATAGCCTTCACTACGAGGTCAAAGTCTTTGCTGTTCACTTTAGCGTTTCCGATTACCTTCTTCCTCACCTCTTCTATCATGGAGTTTATCCATCCGGTCTTGTCTATGACGTTCCACTTTGTATGCCTATAGTTCACGTCATACACTTTTTCTCCGTCGACGTAGAAGGCAAAGTTCTTTATCCTGTACTTTACTCTCCAAGGTATCTTTGGCTCGTAAACGTTGGGAACGACGTCCCCACACGGCTTAAAGTACTTGCCCTTCAAGTCAAACAAAGTGACGTCGTAGCCGGACCTCTGAAGGAGGACTGACAGGTAGGAGCCGGCTACTCCTCCGCCAATCACTGCAATTTGCATAATTGGAATATTTAGGTAAAGTATAAAAGAACCTTTGTTTTAAAACTCTTAATTACGCGGTGACCAGTTATTGTTGAGTCAAGAATACGTTCTCAAAAAGATGGAGGAGTGGCCCAAACATTACGAACCGAAACAGATTGAGCCTAAGTGGCAAAACTTCTGGTTAAGCAAAGAAGCATGGGAGAAGATTTTCAAGTTCGACGAGGACTCAGACAAGCCCGTGTTCTTTATCGATACTCCTCCACCGTTCACAAGCGGAGAGCTCCACATGGGACACGCGTATTGGGTAACAATAGCCGACACGATCGGTAGGTTCAAAAAGCTACAGGGGTATAACGTTCTTTTACCACAGGGTTGGGACACCCAAGGGCTACCCACTGAGCTCAAGGTTCAGTATAGACTGGGGATTCCAAAGGAGAACAAGGAACTTTTCCTACAGAAGTGCGTAGAGTGGACCCACGACATGATTGATAGAATGAAGAAGGCAATGATAAGGCTTGGCTACAGGCCAAACTGGGAACAGTTTGAGTACAGGACGTTTGACCACGAGTACAGAAAGGTGATCCAGAAGAGCCTCTTGGACATGTACAGTAAAGGGCTAGTGAAAATGATGGAAGGGCCAGTGTACTGGTGCCCCAAGTGCGAGACAGCCTTGGCCCTGAGCGAAGTGGGATACATAGAGAAGGAAGGCATCTTAGTTTACGTGGGGTTCCCCCTAAAGGAAGGGGGAGAGATAGTGATAGCTACCACTAGGCCCGAGCTGATAGGGGCAACGCAGGCAATCGCAGTCCACCCGGACGACGAGAGGTACAAGAACCTCGTGGGGAAAGTGGCAATAGTTCCCCTGTTCAACAAGGAGGTTAAGATTATAGCTGACAACGAGGTGGAAAAGGACTTTGGTACTGGAGCTGTCATGATAAGCACTTATGGAGACCCTCAAGACATAAAGTGGAAACTGAAGTACAACTTGCCATCTACGGAGCTCATAGACAACAAGGGGAGAATAAAGGGTACTGGGATAGTTGACGGGCTCAAGGTAGAGGAAGCCAGGAAGAAGATAGTTGAAATACTCAAGGAAAAGGGTTTCGTAAGGAAAGTAGAGAAGATTAGGCACAGGGTACTTGCACACACGGAAAGGAGTGACTGCATGTCGCCCATAGAGTTCTTGACGAAGAAGCAAGTATACATCGAGGTATTACCGTTTAGGGATAAGCTACTCGAGGAGTCTAAGAAGATGAAGTTCAAGCCCCCAAGAATGTCGTACTACCTTGAGGACTGGATTAGAAGCCTAGACTGGGACTGGAACATAAGTAGACAGAGGGTCTACGGCACTCCGTTACCTTTCTGGTACTGCGACAACAACCACTTAGTGCCTGCAAGAGAGGAAGACCTGCCAATAGACCCTACTAAGGCTAAGCCTCCTGCGGAGAAGTGTCCCCAGTGCGGTCTGCCATTAAAGCCCGTAACTGACGTAGCCGACGTCTGGGTAGACTCTAGCGTAACTGTCCTTTACCTTTCTGGGTTTTATGGTAACAAAAAGAGATTCTCTAAGGCTTTCCCAGCTTCCCTGAGGTTACAGGGAACTGACATAATCAGGACGTGGCTGTTCTACACGTTCTTTAGAACGCTAACGCTAGCAGGAGACGTGCCCTTTAAGCAGGTCTTAATTAACGGGCAAGTGTTGGGCCCTGACGGCACTAGGATGAGTAAGAGCAAGGGTAACGTAGTGTCGCCATTGGATAGGATTGACGAGTTTGGGGCTGACGCAATCAGGATGGCGCTTTTAGACGCAGCAATTGGGGACGACTTCCCGTTCAAGTGGGAAGTGGTTAGGAGTAAGAAGCTATTCCTGCAAAAGCTCTGGAACGCAAGTAGGTTGGCCTACCCGTTCATTAGCGGTAGGAGTGTGGAAAAACCGAGCTCCCTTCATATAATAGACAGATGGGTATTAGCGGAACACAAGAAGTTCGTGGAAAAGGCTATAAATGCCTATGATTCCTTTGACTTTTACGTCATCCTCCAAGAGCTATACAACTACTTCTGGGAGATAGTTGCAGACGAGTATCTAGAGCTAGTAAAGTACAGGCTATTCCAGGACGACACCTCAGCGATATACACCTTGAGCAGGATACTTAAGGACATATTGATTCTCCTCCACCCCATCGCCCCGCACATAACTGAGGAGATATACTCAAGGATGTACGGAGAAAAGATAAGCATCCTGCTCGAGGAGCTTCCTAAGGTAGATGATATAAGAGAGGACGAAGAAGCCATAGAGGTCGGTAACGCCCTAAGGAGGGCCACTTCTATGATTAGGAACGCAAAGATCTCCAATAGGCTGGCCATGAATGCGCCAATAAAGGCCAAGATTTACGGCAGTAAGAATTTCTTGGAAAAGATAAGGGGAGTGGAAGAAGATCTTATAAAAACCCTTAAGATAGTCGAGTTACAGTACGTGGAGCACCAAGAGGAGAAGGTAGAGATAGAGAAGTCAGACCATGGGAGTTCCAATCACCAGTCATGATCTCTTTTTCTCATCAGCCTCTATTACCTCCTTTATCCTGTTTACGCCCTCTTTAATTTTCTCCTCATCTATGGCGAAGCTGAACCTCAAGAACCTCTTTCCGACTTCTAGAGGAAACACCTCTCCAGGTATTGTGATAACGCCAGCCTCTTCTATTAACCTCACCGAAAGGCCCTTTGTGTCTGTGTTCCACCGCTTTAGCAGTTCGCTCACCTCAGGGAACATGTAGAAAGCCCCTGAAGACTTGTACACCTTAAATTGCTTGATTTTTTTGAGCTCCTGATACATCACGTCCCTCCTCCTATTGAACAGCTTAATCATCTCCTCCACGTCACCAAAGGAGTTGAATGCCTCCAAGGCCCCCCTCTGGGCGAAGCTGGTGGCACACGTGTATATGTTTGAAGCTAGTACACCAACTTTCTGTATGACCTCCTTCCTGGCGACTATGTAGCCAAGCCTCCAGCCAGTCATGCTGAAGGTCTTGCTAAAACCGTTAACGTATATTACGTAATCCCTCCATGCTGGGTCCTGGAGTACACTCCTCATCTCTCCCTCAAAAACAAAGTAGTCGTAGATCTCGTCAGAGAGGAGTATTATACCCCTGTCCCTGGCGATCTCCTGAAGCCTTATTACCTCTCTGGGCTTAAACACCATGCCTGTCGGATTGTGCGGGTTGTTAAGAACTATCATTTTAGTCTTACTCGAGATCAAGTTTTCCAACTCCTCAACGTTCAGCGAGAAGCCATCGCTTTCCGAGAAGCTCATCTTCGCGTAAACTGGTTTGCCTCCTAGTAGTTTAACCACCTCTGCGTAGGAGTAGAAAGCTGGGTCTGGCAAGATCACCTCGTCTCCAGGGTTAACGTAAAGGAGAAATGCCAGGAAGAGGGCCGTCTTTGCCCCTGGCGTAATCGCCACTTCCTCCTTCTTCACTTCGCCGTACTTTGAGGACAAGTAATCGGCTATCTTTTGCCTTAACTCATCTATTCCAAGCGCGGGGGTGTAGCCAGTGAATCCGTCGTCTAGCGCCCTCTTTGCTCCTTCCCTTATCCTGAGAAAGGTCTTGACGTCTGGCTGCCCTATGCCAAAGTTTATGGTCTTTATTCCCTTTTCCCTCTCCACCTTCCTCGCTATTTCTTGGTAAACTAGGGTTGATTCGCCCGTTAGATTGCCCAAGGAACTCGCGAAATCTGTTATCATTTGGGAAAAATCGTTAAACCAAGTCTTTAATTTTAGCTGGATCCGTCATTAGGGCAGAACCGATGAGGAAAGCGTTCGCCCCAGCCTTTTTGAGCTCGTTAATGGTCTCCCTGTTGTCTATCCCGCTTTCCGCTACCTTTATCACCTTGTTTGGAATGTGCTGCAAGAGCATCTTAACTCTCTCTACATCTACCTTTAGGCTCTGGAGATCTCTGGAGTTTACGCCAATTATTTTGGCGCCGCTGTCCAACGCAATCTCCACTTCGTACTCATTGTGTACCTCGACGAGGGGTTCCATCTTGTAAGTCCTTGAGTACTCTATTAGGTTAGCCAGTTCCCTCTGAGTCAAGATCCTAACAATGAGAAGAACTGAGTCTGCCCCTATGTTGTAGGCTGTGTCTATTTGACTTTCAGTTACTACGAAGTCCTTCATCAACACGGGTATGTTAATCTCGTTGGCTATTCTCATCAAGGTGGAGTACGAGCCCCCGAAGAATTTGTCCTCCGTCAAAACGCTAAGGGCAGTGGCTCCGTTAGCCTCCATGAATTTGGCGTACTCTACTGGATCCCTCTCGGCCTTAAAACCCGAGGGAGACCTAGTCTTGTACTCCGCTATAATAGCGTTCCTTCCGCTCTCCATAGCCTTGAGGATAGCATTATATAACGAGAAAATTGGCCTCTTCCTCTTGGCATCTACGTATGGCCTCCTAAGGGCGTTTTCCACTACCTCCTTGAGCCATCCTTCCAGATATCTGGGCATCTCTATACCCTATTTAGGAAATTATAAAATATCTTTTGACCTTCAGACGTCCCTATGCTCTCTGGATGGAACTGTACTCCGTATATCTTGAACTCCTCGTGGTGAAGTGCCATTATCTCGTCGTCCTCCTTAGATCTGGCGTCGATTATCAACGGCGACGACACGTTATCGACCACAAGGCTGTGGTACCTAGTGGCCTTGAACTCTCTTGGTAGGCCTTGAAATATTGGCACGGACTGGTTCAGAAGCACGATGTTGCTGAGTTTGCCGTGAAAGACCTTCTTTGCCCTCCTTATCTTGGCACCGAAGGCGTAGCCTATGGCTTGGTGACCAAGGCATATTCCAAGGATAGGGATCCTCTTACCCAACTTCCTTATTACGTCTATAACTATGCCTATGTCTTCCTTCTTGTCTGGGGACCCAGGCCCTGGGGAGATTATTATCCTGTCTGGGTTTATCCTCTCCACTCCACTCAGCGCGATTTCGTCGTTCCTCACCACGATTGGATAAGTGCCCAGCTCTGCCACTGACTGGGCAATATTGTAGACGAAGCTGTCGTAGTTGTCAATTATTAGAGTTATGTCCACCTTTCTCACCTAAGGAAACTAGTAACGCTCTCATCTTGTGCTCAGTCTCGTAGTACTCCATCTCCGGCACGGAATCGTAAACTATGCCTGCACCTGCTTGTATCCTTATTAAGTCGTCGTTGACGAATGCAGTCCTTATGGCTATAGCGAACTCCGCGGAGCTTTGGGAGATAATACCAACTGCCCCCGCGTAAGGTCCCCTCTTAAACGGTTCTATCTCCTCGATAAGGTTCATTGCCATTGGCTTCGGGGCCCCACTAACTGTCCCTGCAGGAAACGTAGCCTTAAGGACGTCTACTGGAGTCAAGTTCTTCCTTAACGTTCCCACAACCTTGCTAACTATGTGTTGGACGTGGCTGTACTTCTCCACGTACATGAACTCAGGGACTTTTACAGTCCCCGGCACGCACACCTTTCCTAAGTCGTTCCTTGCCAAGTCAACTAGCATAAGGTGCTCTGCCCTCTCCTTCTCAGACGCAAGTAATTCCTGTTCTAGGGCCAGATCCTCTTCTCTGGTCGACCCCCTAGGCCTGGTGCCAGCTATTGGGTAACTTTCCGCTATTCCCCTATTCACCGAGAAGAGTAGCTCAGGGCTAGATCCGATAAGCCTTCTCTTTCCAAACTTCAGGTAAAACATGTAAGGAGACGGATTCACTTTCCTCAAATTGTAGTAAAACCTCATTAGGTCGCCCTTGTAAGAGAAACGATAAAACCTAGAAAGGACCACTTGAAACGTGTATCCTGACTTTATGTATTCTAGGATACTCTTAACCCCTTCCTCAAACTCGCCCTTTTTCATCGACTCGTCGTACTTCTCTACCTTAAGTTCTCCTATCTCTCCGCAATTGTAGTACTTTATATCACCGTCGAGGTAAACTTTACCCGCCTGGTGGTCGTAAACTATGAGGTTTTCCGGCAAGAAGAACTCTGCGTAGGGCCACTTCTCCGCGGGAAGCTTCAGATCCCTTACTCTTTCCCATTGCCTTACTGCGTCATAGGAAACGTAACCTACCATGTTCCCTAGAAACTTGAACTCGGGGTCTTGCTGTGGTAGGGAGCCTAACAATTTGTCCTCCAATGAGTCCCCTTCATCTACCCTATTGTACCTCTTTGCCCCCCACCCAATAATGCTGTACCTGGACAGGTTAGAGGGACCGTTGACGCTTTCCAAGAGAGCTACGTAGTCCTCTGAGCCTTCTATACACTTAAAAACCTCGTACGGTTGAGCAAAAGACGTTATTGGGTGGACTTCCATTTTGCAACACCTACGATTTTCTTAACCTTGTTAAGATCTTTCTTGCCGGGATACACTTCAACCCCGCTTGATACGTCTATCCAACCCGGGTTTAGATCAACGAACTGCTTCACGTTCTCCTCGTTGATCCCCCCAGCAAGTCCGAGGTCTGGGTAGTCCCTCAAGACCTCCTTAGCGTACTCCAAGTTCAGCCTCTCACCCTTTCTGGGCGAGTCCAGCAGGACTAGATCAGAGTACATATACGCCTTGCCCACGTACTTATAATATTCTGCGCTTCCAGGGACGTAAAGTATGAACTTTTTATTATACGTGGTTAGCTCCTCGAGTTCGGCCTCGGAGAGAACCCTGTGTATTTGAATGAAATCAGCCTCCCCACCCTCTTTCACAATCGTCTCTATTGAACCCTTAACCTTGACTGCGACAATGGGCTTATCAGAAATCCTCTTGCTGAAGGAAACGAACTCGGGTTTAGCGAACCTAGGACTAACGTTGTCAATTACGACGCCTAGGAAGTCAACTTCAGTCTTGGAAACGCTTACTATGTCGAGTAGGGTGGATATACCACAGATCTTAACCTTCACTTATACCCGCCTCCGCCATTAGGGTCTTAAGCTTAGACACATCTCCATGCCCTTCGACTATCTCGTATAACTTACGGCTAGCCGTGTCCATAAGCTGGGCGGAGAGCTCAAAGCCGTCGTGCAAGTCCTTAGCCACCCCAGAGGCGTAAAGGGCAAACGCTGTGTTAATCCTAGTGAACTCCCTTACTTCCTTGTCCTTACCGTAGAGGGCCCTCAAAGACCTTATGGCGGAGTCTTTGCTATCCTTTACTGTAAGTCTCTCAATTGGTATCTTCTCCTTCAAAAACTCGGAGAAGTCAACCACGTAACTCTCTACCTTATTTCCCTCTACTTCGTAGACGTATGTTTTACCGCATGGGCTAACCTCATCAAGCCCCGGTTCACCGTGAACCAGTAACATCCTATCGTAACCCAACTTGACTCCTGCTAGGGCTATCCTCTCCATAAACAAGGGAGAGAAGACTCCGGTCATTTGCCTCTTTACGCCTGCTGGGTTGGTAAGGGGGCCCAACACGTTGAATATTGTCCTTATCCCTAAGGTTCTCCTGACGTTTGCCACATTCTTCATAGCTGGGTGGTACAGTTGCGCAAAAAGGAAGACAAAGTTATGCTTCTTTAACAGATCTTCTGCCAATTCGGGAGGAACAGCGATGTTGTATCCAAATGCCTCTAACACGTCTGCACTACCGCTCTTGCTGCTAGCTGCCCTGTTGCCGTGTTTTGCCACAGGATAAACTTGACTTACAACTATCGCTGAGATTGTGCTCACGTTAACTGTCCCCAGCCCGTCTCCTCCTGTGCCCGCTGTGTCCAGGGCGTTTAGAGGACCTACCTTAAGTGCGTGAGCCCTCATCGAGCTGGCAAATCCCACTATCTCGTCTACGGTCTCGCCCTTGGTCTTCAAGGAGGCTAGGAAGGCGGACGTCACTATCTCGTTGATGTTACCCTCAAACATCAAATCCGCGAGTTTCCTCGCCTCGTCCTCTGTAAGGTCTTTCCTCTCTGTCACCTTGAGCAAGAGATCCCTAAAACTCATCCAACACCCCCCTGAAGTACTTGACTAGAGAGATGGCTGACTTAACGCCCCTCTTCTCTACTTCCTCTATGTAAGCAGTCCCTATTGCAATTCCGTCTGCTCCAGCCCTCAATGCCTTTTTCATGTCCTCGACGTCAGACAAGCCAAACCCCACCACAAGCTTGTTCTCCACAAGTGTCCTTACCCTAGTTATCAAAGAGTCTACGCTCACGGGTATAGGAACACCCGTGGTAGGTCTCACGCCGTAGTACAAGAAAAGGTCGGAGTTCTTGGAGAGGTCGTGGATCATTGCGTCTGGGACCGAGGGCGAAGTAAAGATCACGGCCTTTAACCCGTGATCCCTTATTACCTTCACGTACTTGTCGTACTCATCTGTAAAGTCTATTATCAAGTCAGGGAAAAGCACCCCGTCAACTCCTACCTCCCTAAGCCTGGACAGAAACTCGTCCAGTTTTCCCAGCCAGTCTTCCAAGTAAGTTAACACAATCGTTGGCACGTTGCTCCTCTTCCTCGTCTCCTTTAACAGTTCCCATGTATCGCCTTCGCTAAGGTTTACAGCCTTATAGCTCTTCCTAATGACGGGACCGTCGTACTTGGCAAACTTCGGCTTCATGCCCACCTCTAGGACGTCGCTTCCCTGCGAAATAGCTCCGTCAATGAACTCCAAGTAACCTTCTACGTTTGGGTAACCCAACGTCATATAGGAGACTAGCATCTTTCTCATTTCAAAGACCTTTTCATCATTGACTCGTAGTTTGGCAGGTCGAGTAACCCGTGACCGCTTAAGTTGAACACTATGACTCTCTTTTCGTTGGTCTTCTTAGCCTCCAACGCCTCGTCTATGACAGCCTTTATGGCATGAGCTGATTCTGGGGCAGGTATTATACCTTGTGCTCTCATAAACAGCTTTGCCGCCTCAAAGATCTCTGGCTCGCTGTATTCCCTCCACTCCACTACTTTTTCCTTTATTAACAAGCTCAGAGACGGTGCTGCACCGTGATACCTAAGTCCTCCAGCGTAAATTGGCGGAGGCACGTAGTCCTTGCCAAGGGTTATCATCTTAACTTGAGGTAATAGACCCGCAGTGTCTGGGAAGTCGTAAACGTAATCTCCCTTGCTGAACTTGGGAATCTCGTAAGATCCTACTGCTATGAACTTCTTGCCCTTCTTGGCACCGTAGAAGGGGAACGTGAATCCTCCGAAGTTACTGCCTCCTCCTACGCATCCTATTAGCACGTCTGGCTCTTCGCCTAGCTCGTCCAATTGCCTTATGGCCTCAAGCCCGATTACGCTCTGATGAAGGATCGCCACGTCTAATACGCTTCCCACTAGGTACTTTATCTCGTTCTTTAAGGCAAACTCTATTGCCTCGCTCATTGCTATACCTAGCGATCCCGGGTGATCCTTGTTCTCTGCTAAGATCTTTCTTCCAAACTCCGTTAAGTTCGTAGGACTGGCGTAGACGTCAGCTCCGTAAAGTTGCATTATGGTTCTCCTTTGGGGCTTCTGTTCGTAGCTGACCCTAACCATGAAGACAGTGGCGTTCATGTCGAACATCCTTGCGGACAACGCCACTGCAGTTCCCCACTGTCCCGCTCCCGTCTCCGTAACCACGTGGTTTATCCCTTCCTCCTTAGCGAAGTACGCTTGAGGTAACGCTGTGTTTATTTTGTGAGAGCCAGTTGGCGTCGCTCCCTCAAACTTAAAGTATATCTTAGCTGGGGTTCCCAGCATTTCCTCAAGCCTCTTTGCCCTTAACAGTGGTGTCGGTCTTCCTATGTTGAGGTAAGCGTTTCTCACGTCCTCGGGGATCTTTATGAACCTCTCGACTGTGAACTGTTGCCTCAGCACCTCCTTTGGCATTATCTTCCTCAAGAGGTCTATCCTGGAGAACTCGGCTTCCGGTGGATCCCTAGGTGGAGGTAAAGGCTTAGGGAGGTCTGGTATTACGTTATACCAATACTTCGGTAAGATTTCCTCTCTATCTACCATTGGTACAACAAGAACACCAAGAAGTTAATAAAAGTTCGGATATATAAGAATTTCAGTACGTCTCAAAGGACTCAAAGTCCCCCTTGTACTCCTCAAAGCGATAATCTACTTTCTCTACCTTCGACAGCGGTGGACCCCTCTTGACGACCTCGAGGAGCTTGTTTAACGCTTCCTCGTAACCCTCCGCTATCACCTCCACAGTACCGTCTGGAAGGTTCTTGGCGTATCCTCTTATCCCCAGCCTCGCGGCGTTAATTTGAACGTAACGCCTAAACCCTACTCCCTGCACTAGACCGTAAACCCTTATGTACATTCTCCTCAACATACGCTTCACCTCAGTGTCGCTCCACTTCTTCACTGGTCCGGGTTTTCCCTTTCATCACAAACATATTTTAACTCTTTGTTATGCTTAAAAATTATGATCAGGATAGCAATAGCAGGACTAGGAAACTGTGCCTCCATGTTAATTCAAGGTATAGAGTACTATAAGCAGAGGGGGAGGAACTTCACTGAGGGACTAATTACACCGTTTGTGGGGAAATACTCCATCACCGACATAGAGGTTGTGGCTGCATTTGACGTTTCCAAGAACAAGGTGGGGAAGGACGTGGCAGAGGCCATATTTGAGAAGCCCAACATAACTCCCAGGATAGTGGAAATGAAAAAACTAGGAGTAAAGGTGAGTAAGGGACCGGTGCTAGACGGCGTCGCACCTCACATGTTTAACGTGTTTAACCCTGAGGTTGACGGAAAAATAGAGGACGTGGTAAGGGAACTGAAGGACTCAAGGGCTGAAATCCTTGTTAACATGCTACCAGTAGGTAGTGAGAACGCAACCAGAGCCTACGCCAGAGCTGCCTTAGAAGCTAACGTGGCCTTCATTAACGCCATACCGGTCTTCATAGCCAGCGACCCCACCGGAAAGTTCCCTGAGATGTTTAAGGCAAAGAACATTCCGTTAGCTGGGGACGATGTAAAGGGGCAGGTGGGAGCCACGATCTTCCACAGGGCCATAACATCGCTCTTTAGGCTAAGAGGAGTAAAGGTGGAGGAGACCTACCAGTTAAACGTTGGAGGGAATACAGACTTCTTGAATATGAAGACCGAGGAGAGGCTTTACTCCAAGAGGATAAGCAAGACAAAGGCAGTAACTAGTACCTTAGACAACGCAGTGGAGATAGAGAGCGAGGGAAAAATAAGGATAGGTCCCAGCGACTACGTTCCTTTCCTCGGCAACACGAAAGTTGCTTATATTTACGTTAAGGGCTCGGGTTTCGCCGGCATGCCCATCAAGGTCGAGGCAAGTCTCGAGGTGGACGATAAGTCCAACTGCGCTGCTGTGTTAGTAGACGTAATAAGGGCAGTGAAGATCGCGTTAGACAGGAAAATTGGTGGACCCTTGGACAAGGTATCTGCGTTCTACTTTAAGCACCCGCCAGTACAGGCTAAGGACGATGATGAGGCATACAAGTGGTTTAAGGAGTTCGTTATGTGAGATTTGCGAGGAGAAGGAGAGCACCAGAGAGTGCAGACTATGTAAGAGGAGGGTATGCGAAGACGACTTTGTCCCAATTAAAGGGATTTGCAAGATCTGCGAGATGAGCCTATGCGAGCTGTGCGGAGAAAGGTTGTCACTAGGGTATTGCGAAAGCTGTGGAAGGCTCGTTTGCCAAGAGTGTACTTCTTTTTACGACGGAAGTAGAAGGATATGCAAGGAGTGCGCGAAAAATTTACTTTCTTCTCAAGCCTTGAAGCATTAATTTCTGCTCTATGCTAGCTACTAACCTTCTAGTGCTGATCACAGCGTCCGGATTGACGCTCACGCTATCTATCCCTTCCTTTACCAGGAACTCGGTAACCTCTGGGTAAACGCTAGGAGCTTGCCCGCATATGGAGACGGTCCTCCCGTATTTGTGAGCTACTCTTATCAACTTTCTCATGGACCTCAGCACTGCTGGGTCCCTTTCATCGTAGTATCCAGTCCTGGCTAAGATCTCCGAGTCCCTGTCAACGCCAAGAGTTAATTGGGCTAGGTCGTTACTTCCTATGCTAAAACCGTCCACAAGCCTGGAGAACTCATCAGCCAGCATAATAACTGACGGTACTTCAGCCATCACCCAGACCTTGAAGTTCTTGCCTCTCTCTAGTCCCTCGTCCTCCATTATTTTCATTGCCTTCCTAAGTTCCGTCAGCGTTCTCACGAATGGGAACATTACCCAGACGTTGTTTAACCCCATCTCCTCCCTTACCTTCTTTATTGCCCTCACCTCTAGCCTGAATGCTGGTTCATACTGCGGGCTAATGTACCTTGAGACGCCCCGCCATCCTAACATTGGGTTCCTCTCCTCAGGTTCGAATTCTTCCCCTCCTATGAGCCCCTTGTATTCGTTGGTCTTAAAGTCCGAGAACCTAACCACTACTGGCCTAGGATAAATTGCGCTAGCTACCCTAGCCACTCCCTCGGCTAGCTTGTTCACGAACTCCTCCGGTTTTCCTATTTTGATGAGGTATAGTGGGTGGTACCTTATCCACTCGCTCACTATGAACTCTATCCTCATAAGGCCTATTCCATCAAACGGAAGATCCACGTACTTCTCTATTACGTCAGGCTGGCCAAGGTTCATGTAAATCTTCGTACCAGTTACTGGGTAAAGACTGAGTAGGATATCCCTGCTCAGACCTTGAGCAGTTGCTGGCTTCTCCTCTACCTTTTCAGTTACTATCCTGCCTTCGTAGACCACTCCTCTAGTGGCGTCTACCGTGATGTCTTGCCCGTCCTTGATGACCTTAGTTCCCTCCTTAGTGCCGACCACTGCTGGTATTCCAAGTTCCCTAGAGACTATCGCAGCGTGACTGGTTATTCCTCCCTCATCTGTGACTATAGCCGATGCAATCTTCATGATCGGAACCCAGTCGGGATCCGTCATCTTTGTAACAAGTATATCGCCCTTTTGGAAGTCCTTAGCATCCTTAACGTCTAGTAAAATCCTCGCCCTCCCGCTCGCTATACCGGGGCTTGCAGGGAGTCCCTTGACGAGAACCTTCCTCTCGGGGACCTCTACCTCCTTCTCTTGCTGGGCTTTAGGCTTAGAGCTCCAGAAAGTCTCCGCCCTTGCTTGCACTATGAACACGTTATCCGGGAACTTCATGTCAGCGTCAATTGCCCATTCTATATCCATTGGCCTGCCGTAGTGTTCCTCTATTTTCAAGGCTAACTTAGCCAATTCAATGGCTTCTTCGTCAGTTAAGCTAATCCTGTCCGCCTCTTCGCCTTTTACCTCCACCTCGACGTTTCTCTTCTGAACTCTATCATAGTAGATCTTAAGGGTCTTATGGGATGTCCTCTTTTCCACGATCCTTAGAGTGGATTTCTCTATCACTATCTCATCAGGGGTTACCTTCCCTCCCACTACAGCTTCTCCTAAACCCCACGAGGACTCTATTACTATAAAGTTCCTATCCCCGTTGGCTGGATGTAAGGTGAACATAACACCTGCTGACCTGGAGTTCACCATCTTTTGCACGACAACGGCTATTCCGACCTTTTCTACGTCTATTCCCTTTGCCCTCCTATACTCTATGGCCCTAGCGTTGAAAAGGCTAGCCCAGACCATTTTTACGTTGTTGAGTAGCTCTGGCCTAGTAACGTTCAAGTAAGTGTCCTGCTGGCCTGCAAAACTAGCGTTTTCCAAGTCCTCTGCCGTAGCTGAGGACCTCACCGCGACCAAGATCTCCGTCCCTACCCTCTTGGCTAGTTCGTCGTAGGCAGAGAGTATAGCTTGCTCGAGGTCCTCTGGGATCTTTGACTTTAAGATAAGCTCCTTTATCCTCTTGCTAGCCTCTTCTACGTCCTTTTCCTGGTCTAAAATTTCCTTTATCTTCGTGTTAAGATTGTTGTGCGAAATAAAGTAGTAATAAGCCTTAGAGGTAATTATGAACCCTGGGGGAACCCTTATACCAAAACTCACCAGTTCGCCTAAATTTGCCCCCTTTCCTCCTGCTATGTCTATCATGTCCTTTCTAAGCTTAGAAATATCGAGAATGTAACCACCGCCTATTACCTCCTCGACAATAACCCTCCACCATTAATAATCTCGAACTTATGACTTAAAAGTTTGCTTAGAATGTAAAAGCGAACAAAAAACGGATTATATAGAGAAAATTTGTGAAAAAGGGTTATTTTTGAGAAGCGTTGCTCTTTTGCGTACTGGTTACGAAGGAAGGCAACTCTGGGAAGTTCTCCTTCATCCTCTGTTCTGCTATTGCAGATGCCTCCTCTAATATCTTCCTTGCCTCTGGGCTAGCAGGTGCTTGTTCTAGGTTAGCACCCGTGAAGTCTCCAGCCTCTATTACGACCTCCTGTAAGCCCTCTTCCACGTCAGCTAGCTCCAAGCTTAGCTCCGGCATCATGCCGCGTATGGAGTTCCTCAGCTCCTTTACTACTCCGACTACTGGTATCAAGTTTGTGAACACATCTCCAAGCTCCGTCACAGTCTCCAGCCTGAGCTCCACTTGCTCCAACGCTATCTGGGTCGCTATTAACTGCTTCGTAACCTTCCTGATCTCGGCGATTTCATTGGCGTACATTGCAGCCCTTGCGGTGTCCTTAGACATCTGGGCGTCTACTACCCTCTCGAAGAGTACCCTGTCCCTTTCCTGCATCTTGGATATGTATACCTCCAGTCTGCTAATCGTAGACTTGAGCTTATAGTGGGCCATTACGAGTTTGTACCTTAGAGGCTGTTGCGACTTGAAAGCGCCCTTCAGTTTCTCCCCAATACTAGGTTCCTGTTTTCCGTTCCAACCCTTAACGAACTCTTCTACCTTATTAGCCATACGGGTCTAATCATTACCTTGTATGGTAGTATGATTTAATACGGGAATCCCATAATATACACGTGAGAAAGGGTATCATGTCCAGGAAGTTCACAGCTAAATTACTTGGAGGAAAGCTTATATTGGAAAACGTCTCAGGTAAGAACCTCTTTGTAAGGGAAGTTCTAGTTAAGTACAAGGTAACAGTAGTGACGCCACAGGGAGACGTGGGAGTTAGGACAATAACCGATGAGGTTAAGGTAGAGGGGGAGCTCAAGAAAGACGGGAAAATAGAGCTACCGTTGACAACTAGTGACGTCGTCGAGGTCTCCGTTATCTTTAAAGACGGCGATATTACCTTAAGGGAGGATATTTCGCTCTGATCTTCTCCCAAATTGGCGTAATCCTCTTTACTACTTCCTCGTCGCTCTTAACCTCCTCTGGCCACTCCCTTCCCAGCTCTTCTTTGAACTTCCTAGTCGCGTCAATTCCCACTTTGCTCCCTAGAGGGGGATGTGGGGTAGTGTGATCTAGGGAGTCGGTGAGGACGTTCGGGATCACTAAGACGTCCCTTGCTGGATCTACGGTTGAGGCTATAGCGTAGAGCACTTGGTTCAAATCGTGCACGTTAACGTCTGAATCAACCACTATGACCACCTTGAGTAAGCTCAGCTGCCCGGTCCCCCATATTGACATCATGGCCCTCTTCCCCTGCCCTGGGTAACTCTTCCTGATGGAGAAAATACCAATGCCCGTAAACAGCCCGTACTCTGGCAAGTTCATGTCCACTAGCTCTGGAACAATCATCTTAAGGAATGGTAGGAATAACCTCTCCACCGCCTTCCCTATCCACGCGTCCTCCAGTGGAGGCTTACCCACTGAAGTAGCGTGGAAAATGGGCGACTTCCTGACGTAGCTCCTCTCCAGCTTAAACACGGGATAGTAGTCCTGCGGAGTGTAGTAGCCCAAGTGGTCCCCGAAAGGTCCCTCTAACCTCAAGTCGTTTAGATCAACGTAACCCTCGAAGACAGACTCCGCATGGGAGGGAACTAGGATACCGTTGCTCAGCTCGTGAACATCCACGCCTTCTCCCCTCAGTATGCCAGCAAAGAGGTACTTGTCAAGCCCCGGAGGGACTGGAGACGAGGCAGTAAACGCTATTACTGGATCTACTCCGTTGACTATGGCCACAGGTATCTTGGTCACGCCTCTTTCCTTGTACTTTGATGCAGTCAAAGAGCCCCTCTTGAACGCCTGCCAGTGTACTATGGCCTCCCTTTCGTTGAGCACTTGAACTCTGTAGACGCTTAGGTTGTAGGCGCCTGAGGGATCCTTAGTTATAACTATGGAAAAGGTAAAGTACCTCCCAGCGTCGTTTGGCCAAGTTTTGAGCGCAGGAACGTCCGTAAGGCCAATTGGACTCTCCTCGAACTTGGGACTGCTAGACTTTGGCATAAACTTGCCCATCCTCAACGCGTTGCCCAAGGACTTAACCTTCTCAAGCAGGGTCACGGGAAGCTCTCCTAAGATGGAGAGGAATGACTGAGATATTCCCTCAAGATCTCGTGTACCAAATACGTCGTACACGCTTTCCATTGAGCCAAACACGTTTGTGAGGACTTTCCACCCCTCATAATTCTTCACCTTCTCAAAGAGCAGTGGGGGTAAGTTAGCGTAAGTAGCCCTTCTGCTCACCTCAGCTATCTCTAAAACCGGGTCGACATCGTCTTCAATGTGTATAATTTTGCCTCTTTCATCCATGAATTTTATATAATCTCTTAGGTCCTTGAAAGTCATATTATAAATTAGAATAATACAAAAAGCTTATATTTTTATGGAAATGAGCATTTGCTGACGGTGAATAAAGGTTGGAAACAGCCTAGAAGGCTCTATGAGGTGTTTGAGTTGTGGCTACGAGTCCCCCCTTGATCAAAGGATTATAACTTGTCCCAAATGTGGGGGAATCTTGGAAATAAACATAAAGCTCAAGTCCTTCTCCTTCTCCAAGCTAAGAGGGAGAGGGGTCTGGAGGTATAGGGAAGCTATTCCCGGAAAGTACGATAAAATTGTAACGCTGAACGAGGGGGGTACTCCTCTAATAAAGTCAAGGGAAAGAGGAGAAGTTTACTACAAGTTTGAGGGAGCCAACCCCACGGGAAGTTTTAAGGACAGGGGTATGACTGTTGCCATCAGCTCAGCCGTTAACACAGACCATAAGGTAGTAGTAGCTGCATCGACTGGCAACACGGCCGCCTCTGCGGCTGCTTACGCGGCGAGGGCAGGGCTAAAGATTTTCCTCCTCTTGCCTAAAGGCAAGGTTGCCCTAGGTAAACTTGCCCAGTCGGTGCTTTACGGTGCCACAATAATAGAGGTAAATGGAAGCTTCGACGTCGCCATGAGCTCTGTAATGAAGATCTATAAAGAACTTGGTATAGTATACCCCTTAAACTCGTTTAATCCATGGAGGCTTGAAGGGCAGAAGACCATTGCTTACGAGATAGTGGAAGACATGGGGGTTCCAGACGCGGTAATAGTTCCAGTTGGCAACGCTGGGAACATATACGCCATATGGAAGGGCTTCAAGGAGCTTATGGAAGCTGGAGTAATAGAGAGGGTTCCCAGGATGATAGGCGTTCAAGCTGAGGGAGCTTCCCCAATCGCCAACGCGATCATTAAGGGGCTTGACAAGCCAGAGTTCGTGGAAAACCCAGAGACCATAGCCACTGCCATAAGGATAGGTAAGCCTGTTAACTGGATGAAGGCTATGAAGGCCATCAAGGAGTCTAAGGGTTATGCAATAACTGTCTCTGACAATGAGATAATGGAGGCACAAAAGGAGTTAGCCAGAAAGGAGGGAATTGGAGCTGAACCGGCGTCTGCCTCGTCCTTGGCCGGATACGATAAGCTATTAAGGGAGGGGTTTTTAGACAAGGGAGACAAGGTAGCGCTAATTTTAACCGGACACGCTCTAAAGGATCCAGACGCAATGCTAAGACAAGACAAGAGGATGATCTCTCTCAATCCGGAGGAGATTGAGAGGGTTATACTAGGTGAGGTAAGTGCCAGTCGTTAAAATAGGCGGTTCCATACAGAAGGACGAAAGGGACTTCTCGCTGATCGTGGAGAAAATTAGGAGTTACGCTAAAGGAAAGACCATAGTGGTCACCTCAGCCCTAAAGGGGGTAACTAACCAACTGATCTCAGCTACAGAGAACAGGGACAAGGCAGTAGACATAGTCAGCGATATTTACGACAAACACGTCAAGCTTCTGTCCAAGGTCGCCGAGGGGCCTGCGTTTGAACAAGCCTTCAGGGAGATATCCAAACTCGCCGACGAACTCTTTAAAATAGCGTGGTCAATAAGGGTACTCGACGAGATGACGCCGAGGGTTAGGGACTACATACTTTCCTTCGGCGAGAGGATGGCCACGATAGTCCTTAACGCGTCCCTCAATTCCTCTAGGGTGGAGTCGACCGCATACCCCGAGCCCCCACTTGTCACGGACGATAACTTTGGAGACGCCAAGGTCATAGAGAAGCTCTCCGCGTTAGAGGTAAAGAAAATCTTGGACTTGAACGCCAACGTGGTCGTGGTTCCAGGGTTTATAGGGAAGACCGAGAACAACAGGTACACCACGTTAGGGCGCGGAGGTAGCGACTACACTGCCACTGTTCTTGGGAAGTTGACGGGCATAGAAGAAGTAAGGCTAATCACTGAAGTACCTGGCATAATGACGGGAGACCCCAAGAAGTTCCCAAACGCAGTGACCATAAAGAGGCTGTCGTTGGAGGAGGCAATAGAGCTCTCGCAGATGGGGGCTAAAAGGCTTCACCCGAGGACCTTCGAGCCCCTGTTGAACAGCAACGTCCAAGTTATAATAGAGGGCCTCTACGACGAGGGTTACACAGTCGTGCAGGGGGAATGTAGCAACGATAAAGGAATAAAGGGCATAGCGGTGGTGGACGAGCTAAAACTCGTTACGGTAGAGAGCACGGACATAGTGGGAAAAGTTGGATCTGCAGCCAAGGTAATGAAAGAGGCGAAGGACTCAGGGGTAAACATAGTGTCCATCTCACAGCCGGCTTCAGAGACTACGATACAGCTAGTTGTAAACTCAAATAATGCTGAACTTCTTTCTAAGAGGCTAACGGAGTTGCCTGAGGTAGAAAGAGTGGAGCTCGAAGACGTGGATGCAGTTAACGTAGTTGGTTGCGGTCTCAAGTTCAAGGAAGTATACAAGGAAGTCCTCAAGGAGGCGTCCAACTACAACGTGATCTCCGTATCTAGGGGACTCAACAACGTGAGCGTTACATTTATAGTGAAAAAAGACGAGTCTTTAAACCTAGCTAAAGATTTACACGAGGTTGTGCTAAAATGGACAAGATAAGGGTCTCGTTACTTGGCTCTACCGGGATGGTAGGGCAAAAGATGATAAAGCTTTTGGCGACTCACCCTTTTCTTGAGCTAACTAAGGTCAGTGCTTCGCCCTCAAAAATAGGTAGGAAATACCAAGAGGCGGTAAAGTGGGTTGAAGGGGGGGAGATCCCAGAGAGCGTAAGGGACCTAAGGATTGTGTCTACTAATCCAGAAGACCACAAGGACGTAGACGTGGTGCTCTCGGCCCTTCCCAACGAGTTAGCCGAGGACGTGGAGCTGAAGCTAGTCAGGGAGGGGAAGGTCGTAGTATCCAACGCTAGCCCATTTAGGATGGATCCAGATGTGCCCCTTATAAACCCAGAGATAAACTGGGAACATCTGGAGCTACTAAAGACCCAGAGGTCGAAGAGAGGGTGGAAGGGGTTGCTAGTTAAGAACCCTAACTGCACTGCCTCGATCTTGTCAATGCCCTTCAAGTATATCTTGAAGAACTTGAAGATGGACAAGGTCATAATTACTACGCTTCAAGCAGTAAGCGGTGCTGGCTACAACGGACTTTCCTTTATGTCCATAGAGAACAACGTCATACCTTACATCAAAGGAGAGGAGGAGAAGATACCAAAGGAGATGAATAAAATGCTGGGTAGCCTAAAGGAGGATTCAATAGTCCCAGCTGGCATAGACGCCACTGTCACCTCGACTAGGGTACCTACAAAGGTGGGTCACATGGGCGTGGTCAACGTGATAACTGAAGAGGGAAAAGTGGAGGAGATAAAGAAGGCTTTAAGTTCCTTCAGGTCGTTACCCCAAGAAAGGGGTCTACCAACCGCCCCAGCCAAACCGATTGTCCTCCACGAGGCGGAGGACAGGCCACAGCCAGAGATTGACCTAAAGACCGGAAACGGAATGGAAGTCCACGTAGGGCGGTTCAGGTTTGAGAACGGCGTCCTGAGGTTCGTCGTGTTGGGAGACAACCTAGTTAGAGGGGCAGCGGGAATAACTATACTCACCGTAGAGCTAATGAAAGAGCTAGGGTACATATGAAGGTAGACCTCCACGTTCACACCTTTTTCAGTGACGGAAAAGAGTCCCCAGAGACTATAGTGGAATACGCCAGGAAAAAGGGCATATACTTAGCCATTACCGACCACGACACCTCTAGAGGAGTAGAGAGGGTAAAGGGAAAGGTTATTCCTGGTCAGGAGGTCACTACCCAGTTTGGACACGTGGTGATTCTATGTAGCTTTCCCCCTTCTCCTCCGAGGGAAATTGGAGAGCTAGTTGATTACGCTAAGGAAAACTCGTGCTTCGTCTTCCCATCACACCCCTTCGACTTATTTAGAAAGGGAATAGGGGACCACTTGTACGAGTACAAGTTCAACGCAATAGAGGTCTTTAACTCAAAGGCACCCGGGTGGGCCAACGCAAAGGCAAAGGATGCCTCAGAACGCCTACATCTTCTCGGGCTAGCGAACAGTGACTCCCACGTAAAGGAGGCAATAGGCTCTGCGTACAACCAAGTGGAAGTGGAGGAGTTCAACGTGGACGAAGTTCTTGAAGCCTTGAGAAGGGGGAGGTCTAAGCCCATAGGGATAGGGCTCAGCGTAAAGGCTAAAATAATGATCGCAGAATGGTATATACAGAGGAAGCTGTTTGAGAAAAATACCCGCAGAGCTGTGCGTGAGGTGTAAGGGAAAAAAGCTCCTCTGTGGGTTAAACTCCTGCCCCATTCTAGAGAGGTTTAGGGCAGTAGTAAATACTACGCTTAGGATAGACCTCGAGTCAAAAAGGCTTGATGGTGCAACTCCCCCTAGCGTCGTGGTAGGAGAAAAGGGCTACCCTAATATTTCCCTGTCCTTTAACCTCCCGCCTGGGGTCTTCGGATACGAGGCAAAGGAGTACGAGAACCCACGGGAGTGGTGGGGAAGAAAGTCCATAAACGAGATCGTATCATATCGCGCGTCCCTTGTTTCTAACGTAATAAAGGCTAAAGTAAAGGACGTGTGGGAGCTTTACGACAAGGAGATAGCCTTAGCTGCTATCTCTCATACGCCAGTGGGATCAGAGAGCTTAATAGAGGGAAGGGTAGAGGCAAAGTTGCGCTTTGATGGCTACGTGATGCCAAGAGGCCCCTCAGTACTGGCCAAGAACGTCAAAGTAGTTGACAACCCCAAGCTGTCGAAAGCGTTCGAGAGACTCATCTTTGACGACGTGAACGCCCAGGAGGCTGTGAAGGAGCTCTACTCCTCTGGGGAAGAGGTGTATAAGATAATTAACGCAATGTCACTAGGTCTCTTAGGCAGGAAGAAGAACAGGAGGCTAGTCCCCACAAGATGGGCAATTACAGCCGTGGACTCCGCAATAGGGAAGCAACTCCTAGAGGAGGTAAGGGGTTACGAGTCTGTAGACAAAGTAGAGGTATACTACCAAAAGTACTTAGGCAACTACTTCCACGTCATCCTTTACCCCTCAGCATATAACGTGACGTGGGTGGAGATATGGCATCCCTTGAGCCTCTGGTCCAGCGAGCTCGTGGTCTCAGACTTAAGGGAGAACTTCTGGGGGGAGTACGACTTCATGGACGGAGGATACATGGCTGCAAGGACCTCAGTCCTAGAGTACCTAAGCAAAGTGAGGAGGAGCGCAGGGGTAATCATTATCAGGGAGATAACTCCCGAGTACTTCGCCCCACTTGGAAACTGGCACATTAGGGAAACGGTAAGGAAGGCTATGGAGAATAAGGTCTCCACCTTCGACACACTCGAGGAGGCGATAAAGTTCGTCCAAGCCAGGCTAAGGGGAAAAGTTAACTTGACGGAGGTAAAGTCCATCCGCTCTGTGTTAACCCAAAAGACCATAGACTCCTTCTTCAAATGATCAAGGAGAACACCGCCATTGACGTGTAGAGCTTGTTCTCAGCTTGATCCCACACAACACTCCTCTTGCCGTCTATTACGCTTGCCTCCACCTCTTCTCCCCTCACAGCGGGTAGGCAATGCATGAATATTCCCCCAGATGCAGTGTACCTCATTAGGTCTTCCGTCACCTTGTAGTCCTTTAGCGTTTCCTTCTTCTGCTGGGCCACATTTTCTTGACCCATGCTCACCCACACGTCAGTGTATACCGCGTAACTTCCCCTAACAGCCTCGTAGGGGTCCTCGTAGAACTCTATGTTTGCACCAGACCTTTCCGCCTCCTCTTCTATCTTTTTCCATATGTCTGGCCTAGGCCTAAGCCCAGGCGGTGACGCGACCCTCAGCTCTAGGCCCATCTTTGAGGCGAAGGCCATTAAGCTGACCAGTACGTTGTCGCTCCCGTCGCCTACAAAGGCTATAGTCTTGTACCCGCCGAACTTCTCCCTTACTGTCATGTAGTCGGCTAAGGCTTGAAGGGGGTGGGAGAGGTCACTTAGCAGGTTTATGGTGGGGACGCCGGAGTAACTCGCCAGCTTTACAAGGCTGTCGTGGGACAGGACCCTTGCCCCTATGCCGTTCACCATTCTGCCCAGAACCCTGGCAGTGTCCTCCACTGGCTCACCCCTGCTCCACTGTATCTCCGACTTGTTTAGCACTACCGCGTAACCCCCCAGTAAATTGATAGCGAGCTCCGTGCTAACCCTAGTCCTAGTGCTCGGCTTCTCGAAGATAAGGGCAACCCTCTTACCTTGTAACGGCTTAGGAACGGAATTGGAGTACACAAAATGCTTCATTAAAAAGGAGACGTCCATTATCTTCTCTATCTCCTCCTTCTCTAGGTCAAGCAGACATAACAGATTTTTACCTTTGAGCATAAACCTTCATGGAATTAGGGATTAATATGGATATCCTAAAGATCGCGGAGGAGGCCGTGAAGGCTAGGCAGGGAAACAGGCCAAAGTACGATGAGGCCCACGTGGTAATGGCCTTAGAGATAATAATGCAGGAACAGCCCATAGGGAGGATGAGCATAATGAAGAGGTTAGACCTCTCTGAGGCGCCCACAAAGACGCTAGTGAGGAGATTGAGGGAACTTAACGTTATCAAGGTTGACAAGGTGGGCGGGGCCGAGCTCACTGAACTGGGTAAAAGAGCAGTAGAGGAGTGGAAAAGGGCAGTTTCAATCCACTCGACAAGGTTAAACTCGATCAACTGGGACACCATGGAGATCGTGATTAGGAGGGGCGTGAAGATCCTAGAAAGGATGGGAATCATAAACCTCAGGGACACCGTAATCAAGAACGGCGCCGAGTCCACGCTGATCGCTGTTGTCACAGACAAGGGCATAGAACTCCCTCCTAAGACCGACGAACTTTCCATGGGAAACCTCTTACAGGAGATAAGGGAAAGCTGTCCCACTTGTGCCCCAGGGGATCTAATAGTCTTCGTCACCCCTCAGAACAAGTACATTGCATATAAGGTTGCTGTGAACTTGGTAAAATATGAAGGTCGGGTTTCTGGTTAACCCTTACGCGGGCTCGGGCGGGAGGATCGGGAGGAAGGGTAGCGACGACCTCAGGGTTGAGAACCCAGAGATACCTTTTAGGGTAAAGAGGTTCCTCAACCTCGCCCCCAAGGTTAAGTACTTTGTCCCAAGAGGAAAGATGGGGGAAGTCTACTTTAGAGGAACAGACTTCGATTACGAGGTCATTGACGCTGGCAGGGACAACTCGACTAGGGAAGACACGATAGCTAGCGTGAAGATCCTTCAGGACGTGGTAGACGTAATAACTTTCGTGGGAGGAGATGGGACAGCTAGAGACGTAGCGGGAGCACTAACTAGGGACCTGCCCATTCTAGGAATACCAGCAGGGGTAAAGATGCACAGCGGAGTCTTTGCTACAACTCCAGAGGCCGCAGCAAGGATCCTAAGCGATTTCGTCCAAGGGAACGCGAGAGTGGTCAAAGCTGAAGTCCTGGACGTTGACGAGGAGGAGTACAGAAGGGGGAACTTCGTGGTTAAGCTCTTCTTCGTCGTTAGCACGATATCCTCAGGGAACCTATTAACTCCGAGCAAGGAAGAGTACTCCTCTTCCAACGCTGACGACATTTCAGAGTTTGTAATAGATATGATGGAGGATAACGTATATTACGTTATGGGACCAGGAAAAACTGTAAAAAGCATTGAGGAAAGGCTAGGATACTCTACTAATTTCCTCTCAACCGACCTATTCCTAGGCAAGAGGCTGATCAAGGCCGGGATCAGCTACTTTGACTTAATTAGTTTAACCGGGGAGTTAAAGGTGATCTTGTCTCCCATCGGTGGTCAAGGGTTCCTGATAGGCAGAGGGAACCAGGAGATAGGCCCTGAAGTACTAAAGAGAGTGGGGAAGAAAGGGATCATAGTTGTATCTTCAAGAGAAAAGCTGAGGAGCATAGACTGCCTGAGGATTGACACTGGGGATCCGGAGGTTGACAAACTCCTCCAGGGAGTCTACAACGTGATCGTAGGCTACAACGAGTTTATGCCGGTGAAAACGTGCAGTAATACATGAGAGAAATATTACTTCGCTAACACACAAACTCATTTTGGTACAGCATTTAAAATTTCTCGAAAATATATTGGCAATGGAAGACAGGGCTATCGACGAAGTTGCCGAGAACCTTTCGAAGACTTACCTAAGGGGTTCTCCTAGGTCTAAACTGGTTGAGGCAGTTGTTGTCCTCCTGCACGCGAGGCCCTTGAGGACTTCTGAGATAGCCACGAACTTAGGTTACGAGACTAAGTACATAAGTAGTTACTTGAGCTACTGGAAGAAAAAAGGCCTTGTCTATCAAGAGGGAGGCAGGTGGTACTTAACTCCAGATGGCGAGAACTTAGCTAAGGCCATCATCGATTCCTACTCCAACTCTCGGTTCAGGGAAATGCTGGCAATAGCTAAACAACTCATTGATCCTGTTAATCAGCCAATAAACAACAAAAAGGGACAAGACGAGACAAAAGATGCCAAGGAAGTTTTGTCGTTTATTGACAGCAAAACCAGTAAGACTATCAAGAAACAACAAAAAGGAGACCCGACGGTTTGTCTATCGGAAATCATCCAAAAATTAGATGAGGATGAGAGGGAAATATTAATTTACTTAATATCTAGGTATAAACAATGGGGCTCCACATACGTATACTTGGACCAATTGCAGGAGGAGTACAAAGCTGATCCCGCGTGGCTGTTCAAGGTATTGAGGGGGCTTCAGACTAAGAGGATCATCTACTTATACAATGACCCCAAGTTAGGTTTCAGGGTTGGTTTCTCCCAAGTTGTCAAGAAGAAGCTAGAGGACTGCTAAAATCTACTTCTTTACTTTTGTGTAGAATTATGGATCTTGCGTTGCTTAAGGTTTAGATTATACAAACTGGTTAATGCTTTTCTGACAAAAAATTACGCCCCTGTATAGTAGTGTTTAATAGGGCAAGAGTAGCAATGTATATAATACAAAAATCCCGAAAATAGGGTATAAGGTGAGAGTTCTTGTCTTCAAACAAGTCCGTAAAGATGTCAGAAGAGGAAATAAATAAGGCCCTTGCCAAGGCCGAGAAAGAGGCCGAGAAGAAGGATCATAAGAGAATATGGATAGAGAAGATGATGAAGAGCGCTAAAACCTATTACAAGGTATGCCCATATTACGACAAAAAGACCTCAAAGTGTTTCTTAGACCTAGCGAATAAGTGTACTAGGGAGGGGAGGTATGACAACTGTCCAGTATTTATGAAGTTCCTTGAGGACAAGTATCAGGAGCTAACGGCGAAGAAGAAGATACTTCCGCTAGATTTCTTAGACTTGGCTCAAACAGTATAATGTGGAGGAGTTGGCCAGGAAGAAGGCTGACGTCAAGGAGGACAAGGCCGAGAAGAGCAAGAAGAAGCCAAACAAGGACAAGTATGTGGACCCTGAAAAGTTACTGGACGAGTACCTAGACGACGCTGTAACAGCCCTCTCACTTTCCAATTTACAGCTCGAGAGGGACGAGTACAAGGAGCTCATAGAGGAACCCTTTGTAGCTGCGGTGGGTCAAGTCAAGAGTAAGCCGAAACTTTCGACCATCGTGAACAGGCTTTTGGCCAACAAGGAGGGATTTATGGAGTACCTTGCTATGAAGCTCGTAAGGATAAGGGAAATTGAGAAGATGACCGACGAGCAACTAGAGTTCGTTGTCTACAACACCAAGAAAGGAATAGTAGCGTTAGCCCCCCAGCTCTATAAGGAGGCAGTAAAGAGAGGCAGAAGCGACTTGGTGGACATCCTCAGGTACGAGTGGGACACCTATGGAATAAGGTCTCCAATAAGGTGCACTAAGTGCGGTTTCAATTCAATTATGCCAGACTTTACGTGTAGGGTATGCGGTTACGAGATGAGTATGAAAGAGGTGAAGGCCCAGATAAACTTGATAGGCCTCTTGAAGGACTACAGTAATCTGGATCCAGACGGTTTTAAGGAAATCCTCAGCACAGGCTATTTTTACTACACCGCCACAGGAGTCGTCCCTCCTTCTAAGTTTAAGCCCGAGCCTGGAGCAATCTTCTTCGAGATAGTGCTCACCTCTTCTGAGAAGAAAGCCTTAAGCAGTACTGGCAGTACTCCTCGTTAGGCCTTACGTAAGCCCCACATATTTTACATCTCTTTCCAGAGAATATAGTCAAAGAGTTCACGAATGTGTGGAATATTTCGTTATCCTGAAACTCCTTGTGGGACCATTTCAATATTTCATCTAAAACTTCGTCTTTTGTGTTTAACTCCCCGGTTATTTCTGAGAATCCCTTAAGCTCTTGTAACGGAGTGGAGAAGAGGGGAATAAAGAACTTCACTCCCCTGAACTCCGTGACTAGGTCGTAGTAGCTCAGGAATCCGTGGTTTAATGACGAGATAGAATATATCAAGTACGACAGGAAGAAGTCGGCTGTTAAGGGCAAAATGACCTTCTTGTAGTTTAGGTCAAAAACTTCCTTAAATAGGGTCCACAATGTCTCGTTTATGTCTCCCTTAGGTTCCACCTTCACTTCGTCGATTGTCAAGTTACATCCTTTACATATTCTGCTCACGATATCTTTTATTAGGGCTGCCACGTTTCCGTAAAAGGTGGGGTAGGCTATGAGTACTCTGTCGTTTTTCTCCAGGAATCCGGTGGACGACAGCTCCCTCCTAACTCTCTTCACGATTTCGTCCCTAGCGCACTGGACGCAGAGTAACTTCCCGCTAACGTTTACCTCTCCCTCAAATCTATTACACTTTACGCAGAGCACAACCTCCTTATTTTTACCCTGCAAATTAAAAAGTTAGATCCAGAGATGTTCCTAATCTTGACGACGTAAAAAAGAAAAATTTATATATAAGCGATACTAAAGGTCTCCAGAAAAGGTGTCGTAAAATGTCATCCGTTCCAGTCTTACTGTTCAAGGAGGGTACTTCTAGGTCTACCGGTAGGGACGCGCTAAGGAACAACATACTTGCGGCAAGGACCTTAGCCGAGATGCTGAGGTCAAGTTTGGGTCCAAAGGGACTTGACAAGATGCTCATAGACAGCTTCGGAGACGTAACGATAACTAACGACGGTGCGACAATTGTCAAGGAGATGGAGATACAACACCCCGCTGCCAAGCTTCTAGTTGAGGCAGCAAAGGCCCAAGATGCAGAAGTTGGAGATGGAACGACTAGCGCAGTTGTGTTAGCTGGCCTCTTCCTCGAGAAGGCCGAAAGACTGCTTGACCAGAACATTCATCCAACCATAATCATTGAGGGGTTCAAGAAGGCCTTTAACAGGGCAGTAGAGCTTTTGCCACAGATAGCTACTAAGATCGATCTCAGCGACCTAAAGTCCCCAGCTGCTAGGGAGGCGCTAAAGAAGATAACCTATACCACTATGTCAAGCAAGTTCATGGCAGAGGGAAACGAGCTCAACAAGGTAATGGACATAGTTATTGACGCAGTCACCACTGTAGCAGAGCCTTTGCCAACAGGAGGCTATAACGTTCCTCTTGACTTGATAAAGATCGATAAGAAGAAGGGAGGGACAATTGAGGACAGTCAGCTCATCCACGGTATAGTGCTTGACAAGGAAGTAGTGCACGCGGGGATGCCAAGGAGGGTAGAAAAGGCAAAGATAGCTGTACTTGACGCTGCACTAGAGGTGGAGAAGCCAGAGATCTCAGCTAAGATAAGCATAACTAGTCCAGAGCAGATAAGGGCATTCCTAGACGAGGAGGCCAAGTACCTCAAGGAGATGGTCGACAAGCTCGCTTCCATTGGCGCTAACGTGGTGATCTGTCAGAAGGGAATTGACGACATAGCCCAGCACTTCCTCGCCAAGAAGGGAATCCTAGCTGTTAGGAGGGTGAAGAGGAGCGACATCGAGAAGTTGGAGAAGGCACTTGGCGCTAGGATAATAAGTAGCATCAAGGACGCCACGCCAGAGGATCTCGGTTACGCTGAGCTAGTGGAGGAGAGGAAGGTAGGTAACGACAAGATGGTATTCATTGAAGGGGCGAGGAACCCGAGGGCTGTGAACATCTTGCTGAGGGGTTCCAACGACATGGCCCTAGACGAGGCCGAGAGGAGCATTAACGATGCCCTACACGCTCTAAGGAACATCCTAATGGAGCCATATATCCTGCCCGGCGGAGGAGCAGTAGAGCTAGAGCTCGCGGCAAGGCTAAGGGACTACGCCAGGACTGTTGGAGGGAAAGAGCAGTTAGCCATCGAGGCCTACGCTGAGGCGTTAGAGGAGATCCCCGTAATCTTGGCCGAGACCGCAGGCCTAGAGCCAGTGTCCTCCCTAATGGAGATGAGGGCGAGACACGCGAAAGGGCTAGTAAACGCTGGTGTCGATGTAATTAACGGAAAGATAATTGACGACATGTACTCAATTAACGTGGTAGAGCCCATAAGGGTAACGAGGCAAGTACTGAAGAGCGCTACTGAGGCAGCCACTTCCATCTTGAAGATAGACGACTTAATTGCAGCCTCCCAGCTCAAGAGCGAGAAGAAGGGAGAGAAGGGAGAAGGAGAAGAGAGCTCTTCCCCTACTCCATCCCTAAGCTAAAACCTCATTTTTAGAACTTCTTATACATCACGACAGTGTCCGATCCTTCAAGGTCTTTATAACCGTCAATCTCTTGGAGGACTTTCTCCGCAGCAGCCTTGATTTCCTGGTCAGTGTAACTGATTATTACCTCTTGGAGGAGTTTCTTAGCTAGCTCTATCCCAATGATTAGGACGAGGTCTGTGAACTCGGAGCTCAAGAGGTAATCTTTTAACTTCTTTGGATCTCCTCCATAAGAGGAAAACTTGTACTTGGATTCAGCGTTGGCGAGCAACCTCCTCACGTCATCCAACCTCTTTAAATCGAGGGTGTTAGGCGTTAATACCTTGCTCGCCACATGCCTCAGGAAATCTGGTTGATCCAATCCAATCCGCCTATTAATGTTTTATTACCTATCGTGTATAAAAGACTTCAATATAATGATGCTTCGAAAGTCTTAATGAACACTTAAAAGTAAATTTTACATATTTATCATAGTGACTATGATGAGCGCTAGGAAGAGGAGAAAGAAGGTTGATACCGAAGACACGGAGGAAGTAGAGAGTAAGCTGAAGGTTGTTTACTCCGATAAGGACGTCGTTGTGATGACCGCTCCCAACGAGGAGGAGCTAAAGCAGATCTTGTTGGACCTCTTGTCGGAGAAGCCAATGAACTTGAAGGAGTTGCACAGTAAGCTATCTGGTATTGCGAGTGAGGACAAGATAAGGAGGGCTTTAGCCAGCCTCTCTGAAAAAGGACAGGTAACTTTACTGGACGACGGTAGATACGCAAAGCTAGGTACCGAGTAAGAGCTCTGTTATTCAATTCCCCTTATTGGGCATTTTTGCCAGTATTTGCTGCACAGCTCAGCGGAGCTTTCAGTCAAGATCCTCCCCAGGACTTTGCAATAAGCGATGAAACCCGAGTTTGTCCTCAATAACTGGAAAAACTGACATTCGCTGTCCACTTTTTCCATCAAGACGTTTACTCTAGGGTAAAACTTCACTTCCTGTTCTATCCTTTCCTCGTCGTACACTTCAAGGCCTTGTTTCTCTTCTCCCTTGTCAACGTAAAACCTACATCCTTTGTATGTCTTAAAGCACCTTTGGGGGCTAACTACGCTATCTGACGGAGTATCGAGCATAGGTGAAGTGCAGTAGCCGTTCTTGTAATAAGGGCATACCTCACGCTTCTGCAACGTCTCTCACTATGAGGTGTATGCCCAATAGCCCTTCCTCGTCCTTTGAGCCAGGGAGGTGGACTCTCGTGATAATAACGTTGTCCACCGACGACCTTACTCTCTCGATCACTTCCCTTATTTTCTCGTCGTTTACCTTCTGCCCCTCGTTTTCCACCACCAACACGTCCGCGACTTTCATGTTTTACAACTTCAGCTAGCAAAGAATTAAAAGCTACACACCCTATTACACATGTGAACGTAATAAGGGAAGCAAAGAGGGAAATGGCCAGGGTAATATCGCAGGCTATTAACGTCGAGGAGGAAAAAGTCTTTAATAACATAGAATACCCCTCAAAGGAGGGACTAGGAGACCTCTCGCTCCCCCTGCCATCCGTCACGAGGAACCTCAACATTGACGTTAGCGGTAGGGGTAAGTACGTCAAGTCCTTCAGGAGGGATGGCATCTTCATAAACGTAGAGCTAGACGAGGTAAGCGTGTTTAATGATGTCTTCTCCAGTTTAAGTGAGGACTACGGGCTAGAGAAGGTGGATAAGCCAAAGAGGATAGTGGTGGAGCACACTAGTGCTAATCCAATACACCCCTTGCACATAGGCCACTTGAGGAACGCTATTCTGGGGGACACTTTAGTCAGACTTCTAAGGGCCAGGGGGCACCTAGTGAACTCGAGGTTTTACGTCAACGATAGCGGGAGGCAGGTGGCGATACTCATATACGGTCTATCCAAGCTGAACTACCCAGAGCCACCTGCTGGGGTAAAGAAAGACGAGTGGCTAGGTCTAATCTACGCCATGACCAACGTTATTCTCGAGATAAGGCAGATAACCCAGGAGTTGAAGAACGCTAGTGAGAGCGAATACAAGGAAAAGATATCCAAGAGGGACGAGCTAGTTGCTGTGGCACAAGGACTAAGGGAGAGGAACGAGGAGTACTTTGACGTACTCTCTGACGGCATAATGAAGGAAGAGGACCCTGAGAAGGTGATTCTCGACATAATCGAAAGGTATGAGAGGGGGGACGAAAGGACTAAACAGATAGTAAGGAAATACGTGAACTACGCATTAGAGGGCTTTATGGAAAGCCTTGGAAAGCTCGGGATATCCTTTGACGTCTTCGACTACGAGAGCGACCTCCTCTGGAACGGGGACGTCAGGAAAGTGCTCGAGGAGACAATGGACTCGAGGGCTAGGGTAAACTACAAGGGCACCTGGGCGTTGGATCTAGAGAACTTCATAGATGAGGCAGTCAAGGAGGAGCTCAGGATACCGAAAGGACTAGAGCTACCGCCATTGGTGTTAATGAGGTCAGACGGGACGACCTTGTACACCTTGAGGGACGTTGCCTATACTTTCAAGAAGTTCTCAGATTTTAAGGCAGACGTCGTGATAAACGTAATAGCCGAGCAACAAGCAGTACCTCAAATGCAATTGAGGGCAACACTTTACCTGCTCGGATACCCAGAGCACGCTAAGAACTTGCTCCACTATTCCTACGGGATGGTGAGCCTCCAAGGCATGAGGATGAGCGGAAGGCTAGGAAGGTACATTTCCTTTGACGAGGTGTATGAGAAAGTAAAGGAGGTCGTTGAGGCAAAGGTCAGGGAGAAGAAGGGCAACTTGGAGGAGCTAGACGAGATAGTCAACTCAGCAATAAGGTACGCCATAGTGTCCGTGTCAGCTAACAAGCCAGTTACTTTCAACGTAAACAAAATAACTAACTTGGAGGAGAATAGTGGCCCCTACTTACAGTACACCTACGCTAGGGCCTATAACATACTAGCTAAGGTAACAGATCACCTAGATGTGAGCAACATTGACCCCTTGGAACTGGTGGGCGAGAAGAGGAAAATCCTCATTATGATAGCTAGGTTCCCCGAGGTCTTCGCCAAGGCAGCAGACGACATGAGCCCTGAAGTACTAACGGTCTTCCTGAGGCAGTTCTCAGACCTCTTTAACGCGTGGTACGATAAGGAGAGAGTGCTCCAGGAGAAGGACGAAAAGAAGAGGATTACGAGAATATTCCTCGTAAAGGGGGTAGAAGCAGTGCTAAGAAATGGTTTAAAATCTTTGGGCATAAAACCCTTGACTAAGATGTAATGGACCCGTAGCTCAGCCAGGACAGAGCGTGGGCCTCCGGAGCCCAAGGTCCCGGGTTCGAGTCCCGGCGGGTCCGCATGCCTTTTAAGGTTAAGATGGCACCCTCCGTAAAGGATTTTACGTGGGTAATGAATAGGGAAAGCCAGAAATCTGTCAGCAAATATTTGTTGGAGTTCCCCTACATCTACATTCTTCTGGTTCAATTTACACGTGTGGCTACTCAGAGAACTGGTCAAGTTTTTTGATAGTTAAGAAGTTTGTCGTTCTTATATCAACAATATTAATTATAACACTATACTTATAAGTAATTGATACTTACTATTCTAGCTCGTACGGGGAGAAGGTCATACCGGGAAAAGGTCTTACCATCAGTCATATGGAGAAGATTATTTAGCGTCAGCTGATAAATATTAATTGAGTCAAATGCTAGCTAACATTAGCTTAGCAACTCTAAACAAGCTCTTCGTATTGAAGAGAGACGGTAGAAAGGAGGAATTCAAGTTTGAGAAGATACTGAACAAGCTCGGCTTCGTCCCAGACAAGGTAATGGACGGCATAGCACAAGACGTCCTCCAGCTTGCCAAGGACAACGTAATAGACACGAGGACAATAGCCGACATTGTTGAGAGGAACTTGGTGGAGAACTCCTTGGAGCATCCTGAGCTAATGGATCTCGCTAAGAGGTACGTCCTTGCAAGGATATACAATCACGTTTTTGGTAAGGGTAGATGGAAGCAGTTCGACGAGAAGGACTTGTTGATCACCTACAACTCCCTTAAGGTTCTAGAGGCCAGGTACTTGCTGAAAGACCCAAACACGCTGAGGTACATTGAGACTCCACAAATGATGTTCAAGAGAGTAGCCTCCTTCTTAGCAAAGGTCGAGGAGAGGTATGGAAAGGACGAGAAGGCTGTGAAGGAGATAGAGGAGAAGTTCTACGAGATAATGAGCGACCAAAAGTTCTTACCAAACACTCCCACGTTGATGAACAGCGGTACCAGGCTGGGAATACTCTCTGCGTGTTTCGTTCTTCCAGTAAAAGATTCTATGACTACTAGCGACGGAGACGGCATATATGATACCTTGAGGGCTATGGCTCTAGTCCACCAGCAGGGAGGTGGAACCGGTTTCGATTTCTCAGAGCTTCGCCCCAAGGGCGATATTGTTGCATCAACTGCTGGCGTGGCTTCCGGTCCAGTATCGTTCATGAAGATATTCGATGTATCTACTGATGTTGTAAAGCAGGGCGGAAAGAGGCGCGGAGCAAACATGGGTGTTATGCACGTCTGGCATTCCGATATAGAGGACTTCATCCACGCCAAGACTGGACAGTTGAAAGACGTCCAACTTCAGAACTTCAACATTTCCGTTGGTGCGTATGACTACTTCATGGAAAAGGTGGAGAAGGGGGAGGAAGTCCCGCTCATAACGCCTAGAAAAACGAAAATCCCCGGCACTGACCACGACTACTACATAGTTAAGGCTAGGAACTACATGCATGAGGAGTGGGTACAAGAAGTAGTTCTGAACGAGTTAGAGGAGAAGGGTAGCGTCTACTTGGACGAGAGCAAAATCATCACCGTGGATGAGGCGCTAGTTATAGCAGAGAAGGAAGGCGCCATCACTAGGTGGGTGAACGCTAGAACTCTCTTCAACGAGATAGTAAAGGGCGCTTGGGACAGTGGTGACCCAGGCCTGCTCTTCATAGACACCATAAATAGGGGTCACCCAACTTGGTACCTTGGGAAAATACAGGCCACGAACCCCTGTGGAGAAGAACCACTGTTGCACTGGGAGAGCTGTAACTTGGGTTCAATAAACTTGGAGAAGTTCGTGAAGGAGGTAAACGGAAAGCCCGCAGTAGACTGGGATGGCCTCGCTGAGACCATTCGTTATGCAGTACGCCTCCTAGACAACGTCATAGACGCCAACCGCTACCCATTAAAGCAGATAGAGGAGGCCACTAAGAGAACAAGGAAAGTTGGACTCGGCGTAATGGGCCTCGCTAGGATGTTGATAAAGCTGGGCATACCCTACGACAGCGTCGATGCCGTGTATTTGTCTTACCAGCTCGCTAAGTTCATCTACTACCACGCTTTGAAGACGACAATAGAGCTGGCCAAGGAGAAGGGGCCATTCCCTGGTTACGACGCTAGGCTCTACAAGGACATATGGGAGAACGCTAAGCCCCTAGAGGAGCTGTTAGCCATAGCAGGTATAGGAGATAGGCCTTCCGCCAAGGTCAAGGAGCTCGCCAAGGTCGTAGAGGCAATTGACTTCTCTAAGCTCAAGGGAGAGAGGCTTACTCACGGCTTGAGGAACGCCACCGTGGTTTCCGTAGCCCCAACCGGCACGATCTCAATCATAGCTGGAACCTCTTCCTCTATAGAGCCACTCTTCGCCCTAGCCTTCATCAGGAACGTAGCGGTTGGGAAATTCATGGAGATAGACCCCCTGTTCCTTGAGTACTTGAGGAAGTACGAGCTCGACAACCCAGAAGTGGTCAAGAAGGTAGCTGAGACCGGGATGGTAGGGGACAACGTCTTCATGCCCGCAACTATCCGCAAGTTGTTTAGGACTGCCCACGAAGTGCCTCCAGAGTACCACGTGCTGCATCAAGCCGCTTGGCAACAGTGGAACGATTCTGGGACTTCAAAGACCATTAACTTGAGGTCTGAGGAGCCTCAGGAGACAGTTGAGAGGGTGTATCTGATGGCGTGGAAGATGGGAATAAAGGGCATAACCGTGTACAGGGACAAGAGCAAGTCCCAGCAAGTCATCTACTTCGGCATAAAGAAGGAGAGGGAAGAGCTGGAGAAGAAGAAGGAAGGCAAGCTACTCCCCTCTTCCCTGAGGATGGAGAAGTACGTGGAAGTGAGCGAGAACTACGCCGGCGGATGTAAGACCTGCGAGTTATAAAAAATACTTTTTTATACTCTAACGCATATTTTTAAAATGTAGAAGATCATGTCTCTTACATTACCGTGCGAGTTCTCTGTTAAAGAAATACTGCCGGCTTTGAGGTCTATAATTGCCGAGAAGCTGGTCACGGAGAAAGGGATGCCAATCTATAGGGCAGCCAATGCTATGGGGCTAACCCCAGCTGCAGTGGCAAACTACGTGAACAAAAGGAGGGGGACTGGTATACGTGGACTTATAGAAAAGGACGAGAGGCTGATGAGCATGGTCAACGACCTCGTAGACAGGCTGACAAATAATAAGGTTGATAATCTCTCGACTTACTATTGCATACTCTGTTCAGAGGGAAAGAGGGCCCTAAAGAAGAGTGGGATGGAAGTCCCACCTTGCATGTACGAAAACTACGCCTTAATTAAATGATTCTTTTCCTCAAATACTGTTCTATTAACCTTCTGACCTTTAGCTTTAACACATGGATTCCCCACCTTCTAAACGGTATCCTTACCCTGTCGAATTCCGGGACTACCTTCTCGCTTTCATCGACTATTTCAGCCTCCGTGATCCTGGCGGTAATGTATACTGTAGAAATCACCGGGCTTTCCGACAAGTTGACTAAAGCTAAGGTTAGTTCTCCCTGAGCGTAGTCGAGGAAAAAGGGCACTATCGAAGCTGGCTCCAATCTGTAGAGGCTCACGTTGTACTTGGGCTTAAAGTCCAGCCTTACCAGAGGGTTCGAGAGATCCCAGCTTAGCTTGTAAGGCTTCACCTCCCTCCAGTTGTCCCCCTTTACCATTAAAACCCCTTTTCCCTCTACCTTCACCCTTCCGTTCTCAAAACTTGTCTCGATTGGAGAGGAGGAGACGAAACAGAAGGCTTGCTTTAGTTCAACGCAGATGAAAGGGGAGTTTGCAGGTTCCTTAGAGACCTCAACGAAAAGGGGGTTAAGGAACACAAAGTCTGGGTTGAAGTACCTAGTGTTCACGCTCAGGGAATTTTGCAACTCTTCCTTTTCTTCCCTCCGTTCTTCTATCACTTCTCCTGGCTTTAGGCTTCCCCTAGGCCAAGGGGAGGGATTTAAGTAGCTTTCCCCTTCCCCAGAAGGTATTAGGTCCTGGACTAGGCTAACGAGAGCTCTCTCGTTTAGTTTGCCAAAGCTCCAAGGTATACTCTTAACTTTCAATGGCGTCTTCACAATCACCTCATCTCCTTCTCCTTTGGCTCTGATGTATGTTCCGTCGGGACCAACGATCCTAGAGTTTAGTCTCCAGTAGACCTCCTTAGCCCCCGAAAGTTTAAGCAGTTGGGGTAACTGTTCTACCGACAGATCTTCGTCGTCTAGCCTTACGCTCTCTAACTTGTTTAAAAACGGAACACTAAGCAGAAAGTCCGGGAGCAAAACTTACACCGTCAGACAAATGCCTTTTCGTCACCTTTCAGGATCGGGGGTAACTCCTCACCTTTATATTTTCTCCAATTCCCTCTTTATTAACTCAGCTACTTTCTTTCCCTCTGCCTTTCCCCTGACCTTCGCCATTACCCTTCCCATGACTAGGTTGAAGGCCTTGTCCTTTTTCCTCTTGATTTCCTCTAGGTTTTCTTGAATTGTTGCCTTGACTATTTTCTCCAGTTCTTGGTCGCTTATGGAAGAGAACTTGGAAATCAACTCGTTAATTGTCCCCTTACCTAGCGAGTACTCCAGTAAGATCTCCGGGATCGAGTCCTTGTTTATTTCACCGTCGTATACCCCGGATATCACTGCCTCTAAGACGTCGTCAGCAATGAGCTCTGTCTTACCTCCTTGGCTCTTTACGTATTTGACGGTGTTTTCGATTGTTGTCGCTATAACCACTGGGGGTACTTTGGGTGAGTACTTCCTTGTAAGCTCCTCGAAAAGGGATAAACGTGGACTATTTATAATCTGCTTAGCTAGCTCTTCTCCAAGTCCTAGTCCCATCAAACTCTTTAGCTTTTCCTCAGGAGAAGGAGGTATGTAGGCCTTTGCCTCAGCTAGTAATTGCTCTGTGACCCTTATTGGAGGGATGTCCGTTTCTGGGTACATCCTTGCAGAGCCTGGTTGTGGCCTTAGGAACTTGGTAGTGCCGTCTTCCTGTGCCCCCCTTGTCTCCTTGGGCACTCCCTCAAAAGCATAGATTACCCTGTCCCTTATTACCTCATACGCCTTCTCTAGCTTCTCTTTTGGTCCCACTATGAGTACGAAGGCATCGCCCTCCTCTACGCCTAGGGCTTCCTTGACCTTTTTGACCTCCTCCTCTGTTATGCCGTAATTGGGCAACTCGTCCGAGTGGAATATCCCTCCCAGACCTGCCAAAGCCCTAACGTAATCTGCCACTTCTGTGCCAAAGCGCCTATTCGGCATGACTTCCCATCCAAATATCCCCTTGAATTTCTTTACCTTGATGCCGTAAACCCTTCCCCCGGACTTCAGCGTGTTCTGGACGATCTTGCTCCTTGACTCCTGGAAGAGACTTGTCAAGTCCCTCCTGTCGAAGTTTCTCAATACTTGGTCCTTGGTTATCCTCCTCTTCAACTCGTCCCTTATCCTAAGTAGGTTGTACTGCCTCAAAGCCTCGTTTTCGATTATCGTTGGTATCAAGTCGAGTTCTTGCACACCTTTGATTTCTACCTTAACTCCTCCGGCAATGGAAACGTTCAAGTCCTGCCTTATAGTCCCTAGACCCCTCTTCACCTTTCCGGTCAGCCTCAGCATCTGGCCTATCTTGAAGGCAACCCTCTTAGCTTGTTCCGGGGAATATATGTCAGGTGCAGTCGAGATCTCTATTAGGGGTATACCAAGTCTATCCAAGTTGTAAACTACCTCATTTCCCGTGTCCTCCACTTTTCTCGCCGCGTCCTCCTCTATGGCCACAGTCTGTATCCCCACTTCTCCTTCTTCATCTTGGATCGAACCCCCTAGTCCTATAATCGACGTTCTCTGGAACCCGGAGGTATTTGACCCATCTATTACTTCCTTTCTCATCACGTAGATTTCGTCGACAACTTTGCCCTTGAACGCCAGCGTCATCGCTATGCCTATTTTTACAGCCTCTCTGTTCATCTCGTGCGGGGGCTCCTCGTCGCACTCCACTAGACAACTGCTCTTCTCTGGTACCCTATAGATGTATTTCTTCCCCTTTTCCCACTCAAAGAGCGCTGCTACATCCACTTCGCCTATTTCACTCATGACTGGCCTCAAGTACCTCTCCAGGGTCGCTTTGTACTCCTCGGTGAGCAATGTAGGGCAGTTGCAGAACAGCTTGTGCTGAGTGTCGAGTTGCTGGTGAATTTCAAGCCCTACCTTTAATCCAAGGGATCTATAGTCCAGCTTACTCATAGTTCCACCTTGGGTAAAAGTCCACTGAATGTCTATAGTTTATTTCTCCAGCCATATTAGTCAACATGAGCGACCTGACCTTATCGACGTCGTCTTCGTGGGCCAAGACCCACATCAACTTCACTAAGGCCACTTCCGGAAGCATGTCCTCCAGCGGAACTACTCCAGCTTGTTGGAGAAGTCTTCCAGTAGTGTAGACGTTCATGTTGACTCTCCCAAAGAGGCACTGGGAGGTCATTCCCAGGAAAGCTCCCTCCCTTGACGCCTTCCTGAACTCTTCTAGGAACTGAGTGGACGTGTGTCCAAGTCCAGTCCCCTCTATTATGATCCCCCTCACATCTTTCTCCTCAACTAGGTACTCAACGATAGAAGGGTCCATTCCAGGGTAATACTTAAGGAGAAAGACCCGATTATCGAACTTTGAGTCCAGTACGCTCTCCTCCCTTTTAGGGAAGAAGTCCGACCTCAAGAGCTTCACCTCCCTTTCCCTCCAAAACACCTTAGCGAGGGGTCTGTCGTTAATGCTCTGGAAGGCGTCCCTCCTGCTGGTGTGCATTTTCCTTACCTTAACTCCCCTGTGTGCTAGGGTGTAAGTGTCCGAGCTTTCACCGTGCATGTTCACGACTACTTCCCCAAAGGGGGCGCTCTTAGCGAGGATAACAGAGCTGAGCAGGTTAATTGGGGAGTCGCTACTTGGTCTATCACTGCTTCTTTGGGAACCAACTAGGACTACTGGGCCTTGAAGGCCCTTAAACGAAAAAGCTAACGCTGAGGCCGTGTAGGCCATGGTGTCTGTGCCGTGGGCTACAATTACGCCTAAACTACCCTCGTCAAAGGCTTTCTTAACTGACTCGGCTATTTTCACCCAGTTCTCTGGCGTCATGTTTTCGCTGAGTATACTGAAGAGTATCTCGGATGAGACCTTCGCTATCTCGTTGATCTCTGGTAGGAACTGCACTATTTCCTCAGTGGTCAAGGCTGGCCTAACTGCACCTGTCTCGTACTCCACCTTGCTCACTATGGTACCTCCAGTGCTTATTATTTTGACCTCTCCTTTCCTGTTATCTCCCTTTCCAGTCAAGGGCTTTCCAAGCCCCCTCTTTTCCACCAGTTTGACGCTGGCGTTCTCCACGGAGACTCCCACGTTATAGCCGTTGTCCATTTTTACGACCACGATGTCGTCGTCCTTGGAATAGGAGGGCATTAATATACCCTTTACCCTCACCTTTTCTTTCTCTATTTCAATAATGTCCCCTATTTCAGCCCCAATTTGAGATAACACGTCAAGGGCTTTACCTTTATAACTTTCAAGAGGCATTTGAGAAAAAATACTTTAAGTTGAATAAAAACCTTGTGAAGGTCATTTTCTTTGTTGATGTGAGGAAGCCTTAACTATTCTCTTCTCGAACTCCATCCTATTCCTTAGCCTAGGTGGCTCCTTTGACTTCTCCTTTGGCTGTATCTTTGGCGTCTGGCTCCTTACCTTTCCAGCCTTTGTTAGCGAACCGTGAGACGGCATATTGCTTTCAGAAGTAATATACCGAAAACAAGAAATTTAAACTTAGAGCTTTAAGACTTCTGGGCTAAACATAATGAAAATCTATCTCGTCGAGCACGTTATAGGCTCGTTTGCCTTTGACGAGAACGGTAAGCTCGTCGATTACGTCTTAAACCCTAGGGATCTGGGCAAAGTAGTTGACATGCTTATAGATCACGAAGAACACGGAAACCCCTTCCCTTCCGCCCTTGAGCTCCTGCAAAAGCTAAAGCCTTCTGAGGTCGTGGTGGAGAACGAGGCTGAGGTAGCGAAATTCCAGGGGTTAGTCGCTAAGGTAACCACACAGATACATAACTTAGGAGCCAGGGAATTTAGGCAGTCTTTGGTTAAGTATGCTTTAGAAGCCAAATACGCTCAAAACGAGGAGGAACTTTACTCCTTCCTTTACCAAGTTTCCTTTGAGTACACAAGAAGGAAACTGAGGAAGGCCTCTCAGAAGAGGGATCTGTTGGCAATTCAAGCCGTTAGGGCGATAGATGACATAGACAAGACGATCAACCTGTTCTCGGAGAGACTGAGGGAGTGGTACAGTCTTCATTTCCCTGAACTAGATAAGATGGTAGAAGACCATCAGCTCTACTCTAAGATAGTCTCTTACCTTGGTTATAGGGACAACATAACGCAAGAGGCGCTAAAGGAACTCGGGCTAAACGAGTCTCGTGCGTCAAAGATTGCAGACGCAGCTAGGAAGAGTATAGGTGCTGACATATCGGAGGACGACATAAACTCCATAAGGATGCTCTCTAACACTATCCTCGAGCTTTTCAAGATAAGGAATGACCTTGCAGATTACGTAGAATCAGTAATGAGGGAAGTCTCACCTAACGTTACCGCTCTAGTGGGACCGGTCCTTGGAGCAAGACTACTTAGCTTGGCAGGTAGCCTAGAGGAGTTAGCAAAGATGCCAGCAAGCACGATCCAAGTGCTCGGTGCAGAAAAGGCCCTCTTTAGGGCACTGAAGACGGGTAGCAGGCCTCCAAAGCACGGCATTATATTCCAGTTCCCCGCCATTCACTCGTCTCCAAGGTGGCAGAGGGGTAAGATAGCTAGGGCTCTAGCTGCTAAGCTGGCAATCGCAGCTAGGGTAGACACCTTCAGCGGGAGGTATATAGGAGACCAGTTAGTGGAACAGCTAAACAAGAGGATTGAGGAGATCAAGACTAAGTACTCGCAGCCACCTCCCAGAAAACAACAGAAAGAGGAAAAGCCTCAGGGAAAAGGTAAAAAAGGTAAAGGAGATAAGAAAAAAGGTAAGAGAAGGTGATGAACCATTTCTGAGAGCATTAAGACAGTAAAGGAAACAAAGATGGAGAACATATTCGAGTGTATTTACGTTGATGGGGTTACTAGGCTTTGCACTAAAAACTTAGCTCCAGGCTACTCTGTCTACGGCGAGAGACTGATTAAATTTGAGGGGATAGAATACAGAGAGTGGAACGCATTTAGGAGTAAGCTAGCGGGAGCCATACTTAAGGGGCTAAAACATAACCCGATAAAGAAGGGCACCAAGGTCCTTTACTTGGGTGCAGCGTCTGGTACCACACCAAGCCATATTTCCGACATAGTGGAAAAAGAGGGCAAAGTCTACGGCGTAGAGTTTTCCCCAAGAGTCGTTAGGGAGTTAATCCTTGTAGCACAGCGTAGGCCAAACCTATTTCCAATACTAGCTGACGCAAGGTTCCCACAAGCTTACAGTTTGCTAGTTGAGGATCCAGAGGTACTCTACGTTGACATAGCCCAGCCAGATCAAACCGACATTGCTATTTACAACGCTAAGTTCTTCCTGAGGGATGGCGGTTATCTCCTCCTGGCGGTAAAGGCGAGGAGCATTGACGTGACTAAGGAACCAGAGGAGATATTTAAGGCTGAGGCAGAAAAACTGAGGAAGGAGAACTTTGACGTAGAGCAGATAATTAACTTAGATCCCTACGATAAGGACCACTCCATGATAGTTGCAAAATTCAAGGGTTAGATGATGTTAGACAAGATAATAGACCTAGGATTCAAGGACATTTTTTCCTCAATGCCAGCCGAGTTTGTGACTTTGGACGAGGCCGTAAAGGGGAAAAACGTAATTAGACTTGGAAACGGCTTTCTCCACAAGTTTGACGAGCGGGAGGTAGACAGAGCCTCTAAGTCAATCCCCATCTACCTTTGGGCGTTAGTCAAATTGCCTTTTGTTATACTGAAGCTCGAGACCCCGGGAGACTACGTAGTTAACGGCGACGAGTGGAGTAAGAGGGCAGTGTCCCTCCTGTTGGGAAAGGACAACTCGGACTACCTGACCTCTGGAGACGTAGAAAGACTTTTAATGGGATATAAATCATTAATATTTATAACTATCTCTTATTCTATACTAAGTAGCATAAATACAGATAACGAATAGAGAAGGAATGGGAGATGGAGGACAAGTTAGCTGACGTCGTTGATATATTGGAGAGGAGTAACGTAGACTACTCCGTAATATATTACCCAGAAAAGAGTAAGAAGTCAATCGACATAGTGGCGAGGGATCCGTCTAGAAAACTAGTTATAAAGGTATCAATGGACAAAGTGTCCAAGGAGGAGATAGTAGAACTGGAAAAGTTCGCCTACCTAGTCAACAGCTTTCCCGTGTTAGTGACGGACGAAACAGAGGAAGATATAGCGATCCAGAAGGACAAGGTTGTAGGGCTCTCGCTGGAAGGTTTTAGGAAATTGATAGAAGGCGAGAAGATATTTATATACAGAACGCGTGGCGGCATATTTGTTAAGATAAGATCAGAGGTAATGAAGAGGAAGAGGGAGAAAATGAGCTTCAGCATGGGAGATCTAGCGAAGATGCTAGGGGTGTCCAGGAAGACGATCTACGATTATGAGAACGGAGAGTGTGACGTGTCCATAGAGATTGCAGAGAAGTTGGTTGACATCTTTGGACCAGAGATAATAGGAGACGTATTCGAAGATATGAACAACAGATCAAGAATAGAGCTAGAAGATGAGGAGAAAAACCAAGTGTCGAAGATACTAGCAGACGAAGGCTTCAGCATTGCCACCTTGAAGCTAACCGCTGTCGACGTTGTAGCTTCTAGAGGTAATGAGAAGGTTTTAATTGCAATAGGGCCAAAGAGGGCTGAATTCGCGCGCAGAAAGGCGGAAGAGGCTAAGAAGCTAGCAACGAAGCTAAACGCTTCACTAATCACAATAGTAAGGACTTATAACATGGTAAAGGAGCTAGAGAAAGATGGATTTAAAGCCTATATGAGCGATGATTTAACGAGCCTAAGAGATGAAATTAAAAGAGATAACAGAGGGAAAGGCTAGACTACTAGTTCCAGATCCCGAGGAGTACAAGAAGGAAGAGAAGTACGATCCTTCGTGGGCTCCCGTCTTCTATAACCCTAGGATGGTCTTCAACAGGGACGTGAGCGTGGTTGTAGTAAGTGCGCTTTCTCCGAAAAGTATTGTGGACACCCTTTCTGCAACAGGCGTAAGGGGAATAAGGTATTACCTCGAGTCCTCAAAAACAGAGGAGGTGCTGTTTAACGACAAGAGCCCTAACGCGGTGGAGCTCATAAGGAGAAACGTGGAAGTTAATGGAATAGAGAACGCTAAAGTGTACAACAGAGACGCGAATTCCCTACTTTACGAGCTCAAGGTGGACTACGTAGACGTAGATCCTTTTGGATCCCCGGCTCCCTTCGTACTCTCATCAATAAATGCCACCAAACGCGGAGGAAGCGTGGCCTATACTGCAACAGACCTTTCCCCCTTAGAGGGGAAGGCCAGGAGATCGTGTTTGAGAAAGTACTATGTGCATAACCAAAGGCTCAGTTTCTCAAAGGAGGTTGGGATAAGGGTACTTGTCTCTAAGGTAGTGAGGGACTCAGCGGTTCTTGAGAGAACAGTGGTCCCCCTTATCTCCTTCTACTCTGATTACTACTACAGGGTTTTCTTCAGAGTGTTGGGAGGGGCAAGGAGGGCAGATAATGCCCTAGAAGAATTAGGGTATTTTATTGAGTGTCAAGACTGCGGGTACCACGAGGGGACTAGGGAAAAGTGCGTGGACAAGTGCCCATATTGTGGTAGCAAGAACGTAAAGGTAGTGGGACCGGTGTGGCTGGGTAAGCTTGTGGACGAAGAGTTCCTTGGAAAGGTGATGTCGTCAATTGACAAGTTCGAATATCTAACCAGTTTCCAAATGGTTAAGGAGCTGTTGACGAGCTTAAGGGATGAGAACCGGTTCCTGGCGTACTATAACCTGGACTTTCTAGCTTCAAGGCATAAGATGAACGTCCCCCCAACTAGAGGCATGCTAGAATGCCTTGGAGAGGCAACGAGAACGCATTTTGATAAAAAAGGGATTAAAACTAATAAAAAATACGAAGAAGTTTTGGAATGCCTAAAAACGTCATTTAGCTATAATAGATAAAATCCATTGTGACAGCTTTGAACAAGAGTTTGGATTGACGTGAGTACCCTCATTGCATTTGTAAAGGAACTTACACGAGAAACATGGGATGTCGGCAACGCTATTGAGCTCTACAAGGAGTTTGGGTTCCTCAAAAACTTGAACGGCAAATAGCTTTACGACGCTTTTCCCATTTTCCTTGACCGACTTCTTAATGACTTGTTTCTTTTCGATAAGCTTTTTAATTATAATGCTGAGCTCTCTAGTCGAGAGCCCGACCGACTTGGCGAGCTCTTGCTGTGATATGCCTTGGCTACCCCTTTCAGCTATCTTTTGGCGGACCATATCTTCGTACGTTGATGTTTTTGATTCCATTCAAACCACCTGTGTTGGCTATATATATTATATACTACTTCATGCTTATTTAGTTTGCTTTCCAACAAAAACTATAAACTTACTTCAATATCAAAATTATTAATAATTTCCTTGTATCTATTCCTTATTGTAACCTCCGTAATCCCTAACGCCTCAGCTACTTCTTTTTGCGTCTTCTTGACATCCAAGAGAGTACTTATCAGATAAACGGAAGCAGCACTTAACGCTAGGTATCCCTTACCGCTTGTTAGTCCTGTCTTGTACATTATGTCAACGATCTCCGCTGACTTGATGGCTACTTGTTGGGGTAGCCCCAACTTATCCAAGATCTCTGGGATGTAGACGACTGGCTTTACCTTAGGTCTGAAGTTCTGAACCTTCTTCGATACCTCTTGTACCCTTTGCAGAGCTTTCCAAAGTTCACTTGAGTTTAGCCCATACCTGTTTCTTATCTCTTGAAGGTGTCTGGGAATATTGTTTATCTGGCAAGAGTAATACAGGACTGCGGCAACTAGAGTGTACATGTCGATTCTTCTAGCGAGTCCAGTCTCAACTAGTTTCCTCAAAATCAACGCTGCAGTCTCTTTAACGAACTCGGGAAGCCCTAACTTAGAGGCCTCGTTATTGAGAACTGACAAGTAGGTCACAAGCTTCTTGTCTTTTGAGGACACTCTAAGCTTGTTCTGCAACCTTTGCATCTTAAGGAGCTTCACTCTGTCCTTAACCCTTCCGTAGCCTATCTTTGTGGTGAGGCCTTGGTCGTGAACCTTTAACGTTAGAGGTGAGCCCGTCCTCTCCTTTTCTAGTTTATCCTCGTAATCGTAGGCCCTCCATTCCGGTCCTTGATCCACTAACCCCTCCTCTATCACGAATCCGCAATTAGAGCAGATGTACTGACCGCGTTCGTAGTCATATCTTACGCTCTCAGAGTTGCAAACAGGGCACTTCATTTCCTTCCTCTCCTGTTCCTTCTCTTCTCCTCCAGGACAACGTATAGCTTACCTTTTGGTACCTCCTTGCTTACTGGATTCACTAGCAAATAAGGCTCGTTTATGTTTCCTATTACATCCAGGACTTTACCTATTCTGTTCCCCCTTTCGTCAACTAGCGTTTTCCCAACTACGCTGTTGTGAACGTAATCAAACTTGGAATCAGCCCTTATCAACATCTTGCCTTTGAGTGTCTCTTTCTCGTAAAATCCAATTTCAATTACTCGAGCTCTTGTCACATGAGTTATTGTTGAAAATAAATGCTTAATATTAACCTTAATAATACCACCCTATTTATACGAGGAGGTAATACGCGATTGGGATGGTAGATTATTTGGGACTCATGTTTAAAAAGGGAATAAGGCGGATATAAGGAGCGACTTTCTATAACAAGTTGATATTATTTGACTATAGCACGCGATTTCCTATGTTTTCAAGATATACGCATGTTCCCATGGTTTCCAAGAGTTTGCCTTTAGATGTCTAGGAAAAACTATATTAACGCATTTAGTTAGTTAATCCCAATGAGTAAACTGGCCGACGACGCTGAAGAGGAGCTTCTTAAGAAAATCTCAGACTTGAAGGAAGAACTCGAGAAGTTAGACGTAGAATACAATAAGGTCCTCCAAGAGTTAAGGAGCCTCAAGCAGAAAAAGTCCGAGTATTTCGAGAAGCTGAACTCCGTTAGGTCCCAAATAGAGACCGTGAGGAAGGAGTATACCGATAGACTTACCGAGTTAAAGCAGTTAAAGGAAAGGAAGCAGAGCCTTCTTTCTGCCCTCCAGGAAATGAGAAAACAGTTAGAAGAGTTGAAGGCTGTGAACGACAAGCTCCAGGGACTTAACGTGAATTCTGTGGAGAAGAAGATAAAGAACCTAGAGTGGAGGTTGCAAACCTTTACGCTCTCCCTTGAGGAGGAAAAGAAGATCATCGAGAAAATAAGCGAACTGGAGAGGAAACTCGAGGAGGCTAGGAAGGCGCTCAAAGTTAAGGAGAGGAGCAACGAGGAAAGGGCGGAGTTTTTAGCGAAGAGGCTAGAACTCTCTACCGTAAGAGAGAAGATGAAGAAGATCTTTGACGAGATTAACGAGAAGAGGAAAATACTGCAGGGACTTAAGGAAGAAAGGGAGAAGCTAAAGAAGGAAATTCTAGAGGTTAAGGCAAAGATAGAGGAACAAAGGAGCAAATTAGCTAAGATAAAGGATGAAAAGAGGGCAAAGAGCGAGGAACTGAGGAAGTATCAAGAGCAACTTAAAAAGAGCAAGGACGAGGTATTTAACAGCTATTACGCCAGAGCGAAGGACGTCAAGGAGGGTAAAGGAGAGACGAAGGGTTACGCAGAAAACGGCAAGAGCAAGGAAATATTGGACAGGAAAAAGAAGATCGCTGAAGAAAAGCTAAAGAACGGCGAAAGACTGTCATTTGAGGAACTTTTAATACTTTATGGCGATCAAAGTAAAGATAATGGAGGCTCTGGCTGAAAGGACTGCAGTAATTTACGTTGACATTGACGACGATCTAGGCAGAATAGGCGTTCAAACGCCCGTAATAGGAGAAAAGGACGCTTTTTTAGCCATTCAGAAGGCTTCTGAGGCCATCCCAGACGACTCTGACTTCAATGCCATGGTAGTTACGCTAAATCTATACAAGAAGTTGAAAGATAAAGGCAACGTCGAGATTGTCTTCATTGCGGGCTCGGAAAAAGGGGGAATTGAAGCGCAGCTCAGACTGTCTTCAGAACTGGACGATGTAATTAGGAGACTAGGTATCACGAGCGCTATCGTAGTCTACGATAGTCCCGAGGACGCAAAGGCTATCCCAATTATACAGTCCAAGCTCAAGATAACGGGGATACAAAGGGTCATAGTAGAACAGTACAGGGGAGTTGAGGAGACCTACATTCTCATAGGGAGGTACTTGAAGAAGGTAATAACCGAACCCAGGTATTCTAGGATATTCCTTGGAGTTCCTGGCATAATTTTCGTAATAGGTAGTGTGTTTTACATCCTCGGACTGGCGTCATATCTTTTACCTGCTGTCCTCTTGGTAATAGGACTCTCCATGCTGGTAAGGGGATTTGCAATTGATGACATGATAGAAAGGTGGTGGCAGACTTCCACTATCATGGTGATAGTGGGAATCCTATCCCTCATCTCATTAATTATAGGTATAATTCAAGGATATGTGACTGGCCAGTCTCTTAAGGGCTCCTACGTTTACGTGTCTTCTTCAATAGCCAATGCCATGCTACCTTACCTTACCTTCTCAGTCGTGATTTTATTTGCAGGGAAGGCCTTAGAAAACGCCATAGAGAAGAACATAAGGGTATGGCATGACTTGATAAAAATAGCTGCTATAATAGTTTCTGCATACATGATATCAAGTGCTTTGTATAACATTGAGAGGGGAATTTATATAATCCAGGCTCAGCTCTTCTACACGTTGTCTGTCTCGTCAATGATAATAATCATGACGTACATAGCCCTTACAATAATCGAAAAATATAAGCTCACTTAGCCATCTTGGAGACTTTTTCCTTGATCTCTAGGGGCAGATTATCCAACTTTAAGACTGAGGCCTTTCTGGGCCTGGTCTTTGGCGTTATATTTAATAAAACATAGCGCTCAGCTGAGTTCTCGTCCCTGTTCTTTAGTAGTCTGGCCTTAACGTAAAAGCCCTTTCCCGTATCTATGTACACGTACTTTTTGTGTTTAAGGGTCATGGTTATCACAATAACCTAAAGCCTTAAATTTCTATCTCGTCCTCTTCTTCTATTGGCCTCACGCAATCTAGTTCCTCTAACTTGTCGAAGATTTTCTTGACGGCCTTGTATACTTCCTCCTCTCTTTTTGCCCCAGTTATGACCATCTTTCCGCTACTGAATATCAAGAGGACGACTCTGGGGTCGTCCATCCTATATATCAGCCCAGGGAATTGCTCTGGCTCGTACATGTTGTTCTCGAGCAAGAAAGCGGCCTTGTCCAAGTTGACGTGGACGTGGAGGTTTGCGGAAGCAACAATGTTCTGGATCTGAATTTTGGGCTTACCGGTAATCTTTATGCTGTACTTCTTTAACGTCTTTATTATCCTCTTTACGGCCTTTATTAGCTCCTCGGTGCTCTTTGCCCCAGTTACTACCATCTTTCCAGACTTGAATATGAGAGAGGTAACCTTGGGCGTCTCGAGCCTAAATATTAGCCCAGGAAACTGGTCAGGGTCGTATTCTACGTTTGGAACGCTCCTCTCCATGGCGTAAAGGTCTAAGGACTCATCTAAAGTTACGGTAGCTACTATGTTTTCAATGCTTATAATCGGTTTATAAGCTATTGAATTGGAAATAACACTCACCACATATAGTTCTTATATACTCATTTATAAACCCCCGGGTTAGAAAAGGACGTTCTTTAAAAGGCCTAATTCAGGAAATTCCATAATACCCTCGGACTCAATTATTACGTAAGGCTTTGCCTTCTCTAGAACTCCAAAGTTCCTTACTATGGGGCTCATGTAGTTGTTGTGTATTAGTGAGATATCGTTCCCTGCCTGGTACGTGCCGACAGAGGGCAGGACAATCACCTTACTGCCGTTTGACTTCAGGGGGACTACTAGGAAGGCTTGCAGTTTCTTCGCAAACCCTAGCCTATCCCTTATGGAAATCCTCGGGTGCTCGTGCCCTATTACGTAAGTTGTGTTATCCCTTATCTCAACCTCTTTGTGCCCATGAAGGAGAAACACGTCCCCTAGGTCCAAGTAGTCCACCACTTCAACGTTGTCGAACTTGTCCGTTACCAAGGTTACGTAATTGTCGTGGTTACCTTTAACCAACGTAACCTCTATTCCGTCGTCTTTTAAAATACTTAGAATTTCGTTTAGGTCGTCTCTCTCCTCCTTTCCTAGTTTATTAAATAAATGCTTGAAGTCGCCGTTGATTACTATTCTCTTGAACTTGAATACCTTTCCGGAGTTCCTGTAGACCTCCATGAATCTCTTCTTCTGAACTTTTGGAAGGAACATTCCTTTCCTTGCCATCTCCTCCTCGTAACCTATGTGGACGTCGGAGAGGACTATGGCGTCGATGTTCTTTAGGTAAAGTACTGGCAGATCTGAGGCTATGTAAATACCAGGGGATATTTCTAACAATAAGATCACCATTTATAAGAGTTTTTCATACTTTTACCCAAAATGTCGTACCTATATTTAGTTGGGTTGGGCTTGTCAAAAAGATTTCTTACAAAAAAAGCTATGGACTATTTAAAGGACTCCGACCTAATATACTTTGACACTTACACCTCTTTTTCGTGTGACTTGAGCGCAGAGTCCCTAGAAGAGCTTATCGGGAAGAGAGTCATTCCGGCAACTAGAGCTCTACTGGAAACTGGGTTCAAGGAAATAATGTCCCACTTAGAGTCCGGAAAGAACGTGGCAATAGCGTCAGTAGGCGACCCAGTGATAGCGACCACCCACGTGAGCCTTGCAGTTGAGGCAAAGAACAGAGGGCACGAGGTCGTCGTAGTTCCAGGAGTTTCAGTTCACTGTTACATAATATCCAAGTCCATGCTCTCATCCTACAAGTTTGGAAGGTCAGTAACAGTGGTGTACCCCTACAACGACGTTATCGACTACGCCCCCTATTACGTCGTGAAGGAAAACCGGGAACATGGGCTCCACACCATCGTCTACTTGGACGTCAAGGACGGAAAATTCATGGACGCTAGGGAAGCCCTTACCTACTTGATGAAGATGGAGGAGAAAAGGAAAGAGAACGTGATCTCGCGTGAGGACGTGGTTGTTGTGGGGCAGAGACTAGGTTGTGACGACGAAAAAGTAATTGCAAAGACCGTAAAAGACGTCCTTGAGGGGAATCTAGACCTTAGCCCTCCGCCACACATAATAATAATTCCCGCGAGAAACTTACATTACATGGAGGTAGAGGCACTGAAATGTCTTCATTGAGAGAAAGAGCGAAAAAGTACATAGAGGGAATGGAAAGGAGGCTTAACAGCGTCCACTTGCCAGATTACCAGAAAATCTTGGACCTAGCTAGACAGTACACCGAAGACGCCAAATACTACTTAGAGAAGGGAGACGAAGAGACGGCAATAGTTGACGTGGTATACGCGGAGGGACTTCTGGACGCTGTGCTAATTATAAACAACGTGGATCCAGAATCCGACGTATCTAAGAGGGTGTTTGTGGGTGGGACATTTGACATTATTCATCCAGGGCATATAGAGTTCTTGAAGGAGGCCTCTAGACTTGGAAGGGTATACGTTTCTGTTGCTAGGGACGTTAATTCGGAAAAGGCAAAGGGGAGGAGGCCGATAAATGATGAAAACCAAAGGCTCGAGGTTGTAAAGAGCATAAGGTACGTGTATTCTGCATTTCTTGGCGATGAAAAGGACTTTCTAAAGAGCGTGGAGAAGGTAAAACCGGACGTCATTTTCTTAGGACCCGACCAAAAGGTCGACATGGAAAAGCTTAAACAGGAATTGGAAAAGAGGGGCCTTTTCCCGGAAATTGTGAGGATGAAGGAAAGAGTCAACGCGTGGAAGCATAGCAGTACCTCTTCAATTATAAAGGAAATAGTAAGCAGGTACTGCACCAACTCCGCAGAAAGGTAGGGATCTAAAGCTTAAACATAAGCCTCAATCTCTACGTCGTCTCCGTCCTTTAAGTTCAGTTTTTCCCTCAAGTGATAGGGTGATATAATTTCGATAACGCTTTTTGGATGTGTGCTCCTTAGAGGGAACACTATTGCAGCAGGCTTCAGTCCGTTTATTGAAGCAGGGAAAGCTTTCACTGCACCAAGAATCCTGTTCTCGCTCTTGAACTCTGGGATCAGTATATGCCTTTCTGTGTCCAAGATGAGTCTGTTCTCTAAGGACACTCTATCGTAAATGACTAGGTTAAGGGTACCTGGATACGGCGTAAATCCCAAGAACTTCTCGAAGGACTCCTTGTAGTAAGGTAGCGAAATGAATATTCTACCCTCACCTAGTCCTGACGTCACTTTTCCGATTATCTTTATCGCATGTGCGGAGGTAACAGCGTTTTTCAGTAGCTCTAGGCATTGGGAAAGGACTTCTTGACCTTTCTCTGTAAGGGAAATTATTTCCCCAACTGGGGTGATAGTCCTCCTTATAAACCCTTTCTCCTCCAATTCCTTTAACTTCCTTGACACAGTTTGCTGGGACATTGATAATTCTCTAGCTAGAGTCTCTTGAGTGACTCCTCTGTTTTTATTAGAGGCACACACGATCTTCGCAATTAAGCAAGAATCCAGCATGCTCAAGTTCCCTCAGTACAGCCAAGCTCGGCTTCCTCGTACTCGCCGTGGATGTCGTCTTCCTTGTCCTTAGCCCTCCAGTCCCATTTCTGGGTCCACGCGTTACCTATCTGTATTGGTCTATCTAGCCTACTCAGCAACACTATTCTGCTTGGGACGTGCTCGGACAGTATTTTATACCCCGTGTACTTAGCTAGTAGCTCGGCAAACTCTCTTATTTCCCTGTGTCTGGGCATGGCGTCTCTGCTGAGCCTATAGGTGGACGGACCTACGTGCATGTACGCCTTCACTTCGATGTAAGTGGGCATAGAGATCTCTATAAGTTTTGCAAATTCCCTAGCGTCGTCCTCGCTCATGTTGAAACCCTTTATCATTGTCATCCTAATTACCGTGGGAGAACTGAAGCTAGGCATCATCCTCAAGGTCTCCATTACTAGGTTCCACGAGTTTGCAACAATCGGTCTATTTATAAGTTTATGCTTCCTTTCGTTCGGAGCTTGGAGGGACACGAAAAGTTGAGTTGGTTCCTCTTCTAGGCTGGCAAGTATGTCCGGTCTTACTCCACTGGTTACAAGAAAAGTAGTCATGCCCCTCTTGTGGTACTCCTTTATCAGCTCCCCTAGCCTCTCGTAGAGCGTTGGCTCACCCGTTAAGCTTATGGCTACGTGAGCGGGCCTTGAAGCTGCCTTAACCAGTTCCTTGTCTACGCCTTCTCTTCCGTAGTAACCAGAAACTGCCTTTACGTGTTCCTCTATACTCCTCTCTGCTATGTACTCCGGGTCGTCTGAGACTGGCATTTTAGTCTCGTCCCATTCTAGTCCTATGTCCTCTGGTTCCAGTCTCCAGCAGTGGATACACCTAAACCAACACCACGCAGCCACAGGGGTCATCTGGACGCACCTGTGGCTCTCGATCCCGTAGAACTTTCCCTTATAACAATACCTGTGAGCGGTCAAAGCCTTGTGAGTCCAGTAGCACTTCTTATAAGCACTGTGGCTACCTATAATATGATACTTTTCCTTCTCCATCTCGTCAACTATCCTGCTTAAGGTGTCTATTCTAAACTTAGGAGTCTCCATGAGCGTATTCATTAACATTTTTCCCGTGATTTAAAAAACTTATTCACTGCCAGAGATAACGAAATCAGTTTGTCCCGTACTCTGTTGAGAACGTCGTGATTGCTTGTTGTTTTATGTGACGATAAAAAGGTTTATTGTAGGGGCGCCGTAGCGTCGTAGATCTTAGTCAGCTTTTCCACAAACATGCTGATACCAACTAGGAAGGTATCGGAAAGATACCTGCCCATTAACTGTAAACCTACTGGCAGGTTGTTGTAGAAGCCAGCAGGCATGGAAAGGGCTGGGATCGCAGCTAGGTTGGCTATAACTGTGTTTACGTCCATAGCGTACATCTTCACTGGGTCATCTACCATTTCGCCCAGTTTTGGAGGCAATATGGGCATGGTAGGAGACACTAGGACGTCAAACTTGGCAAACAACTGGTCTAGGCTGTTCTTTATTAGCCTTCTAACCTTAAGCGCCTTAACGTAGTATTGGTCATAGTACCCTGCACTTAGGATAAACGAACCCAGCATTATCCTCCTCTTTACCTCCAAACCGAACCCATCTCCCCTGTTTTTGCTAAAGGTCTCCTTCCAGTTCCCATCACCGTATTTGCTGTAGCCATATCTTACTCCGTCGTATCTTGCTAGGTTTGAGCTAGCCTCGGACATGGCAATGATATAGTACGCAGGCAAAGCGTACTCAGCGTAGCCCAGCTTAGTCTCCTCTACCACCGCTCCCTCCGAGGACAGCTTATCTATTATCCTGTTAATAATCCCCTTAACTGGCTCCTCTGAAGCCTCTAGGATGTCCTTAAGTACTCCCACCTTTAATCCGTTAACCGAGATCTCAGAGGGGACCTCCTTGACCTCGTAAGGTATCGTAGTGGCGTCCCTTGGATCGTCTCCAGCTATAATGCTGTATAGCAGACCTAGGTCCTCGGCGTTTTTAGACATGGGACCTATCTGCTCAAGGCTGTTCGCGTAAGCCACCAACCCATACCTGCTTACGGTACCGTAGGATGGCTTGAGCCCAAACGTCGCAGTGAAGGCAGCAGGAGCCCTTATGGATCCTCCTGTGTCTGTCCCAAGTGCCAGGTCCACGAAACCCGCAGCAAGTGCCGCTCCGCTCCCCCCAGAAGAACCTCCTGGAGTTCTCTCGAGATCCCACGGGTTCCTCGTTGGGCCAAAATAGCTGGTTTCCGTGGTTGAGCCCATGGCGAACTCGTCCATGTTGGTCTTGCCCAATATCACTGCCCCTTCTCTCTTGAGCTTCTCTACCACAGTAGCGTCGAAGGGTGGAACGTAGTCCTCCAACATTTTCGAGGCGCAAGTGGTCCTTATGCCCTTAGTTGAAATGGCGTCCTTTATTCCTATTAGGACTCCGGCAAGCCTTCCTCCCCTTTTTATAGACTCCTTCACGTCACTTATTACCTCTTCCTTGCTCCTCAGCGTTATGAAGGAGTTGATTTTCTTTTCGAACTTAGATATCCTATCGTAATATCTCTCTACGTACTCCTCGGGGTCCAGTCTCCCTTCTTTTAGGTCCTTTACTACTTGGGAGATCATCTAATCACCGTAGGTGCTAGGTCCTACTATGAACCCGTTTTCCTTTCGCTTAACGTTTGACAAGGCTTCGCCTTGCGTTAGAGAGCTTTGTGCAACGTCCTTCCTCAGTTTGCCCTGCGAAATGGGGTGGAACAAGGGTTCAACGTTTGATAAGTCAAGTTCGTTAATCTTGTTAAAGAATTGTAGTATCTTCTGGACATCCCTCCCGATTCTCTCCTTCTCCTCTTCCTTTAAGTCGATTAGGGACAGTCTCTGCAACTTGTCGACTAGGTCGCTCATTTTCTCACGCTCTCAACTATCCACTTTAAGTATTCCGGTAGACCCCCAGATATATCTATTGATATGACCTCTGGGAGTGTGTAAGGGTGGAGCTCCTTGACCCTCTTAATCACCTTCTCCAACGACTCCTTGTCGGTTTTAATTATTAGGAGCCCTTCGTCGTCTTCCACAGTCTTTCCCTCCCATACGTAAAACGATTTCACGTAAGGGACCAAGTTAACGCAGGCAGCGAGCCTCTCGTCTATCAATGCCTTAGCTATCTTTTTCCCAGTCCCCATTTCCGGTACCGTGCTCAAAACGACGACAGCAGACATAATTAACTCTTTTTTGTGCGAAGTTAAAACTAATGTGGAGTGAATGAAGGTAAAGGAACTTCTAGCGTTGGGTTGGAAGAACTTGGACTTAGCGCTCGAATACGGCGTGGAAGAGGCAAGGTATCTAGGTAAAACGTTAATTGGGTTGACTTTATCGAACGGACTCGGGCTAGTTCTTTACTTGGATCCGTTCTCCGAGGAAGTTCGCTCACTACTGTTAATGTCCCCTAGGAAGCTGGAAATAGGGAGGTTTCTAGGAGTTTTCAAATATGAGGGGGGTAACACTTATTTTATTTACGATATAATAGATATATCACAATTACAAAGTTTAGGTCAGTTGGAAGTAGTATCAGTGGAAGTGGTTAGGGATGTTCTCGAAGACTTTTTACTTGAGGCGCTGGCTGGACGAGGAGACGTTCTCTAGGCTACTCACGTTTTCCAGGTTCTTGGGCAGGGACTCCAACGGCTCCCAGTTTGCCTTGGATATAGAGAGGGCAAGGAGGAACAGGGTTAGACTATCGGAGATCAAGAGCACTCTAGAAGAGCTGGGCGTGGAACTTACAGAGGACGAAGTAAGTTACTTGGCTAAGGCTCTACCAGAGTACGACGTTGAATTTCAACTCGTTAACGGCAAACTATACGTGATACCTAGGGTATACGTGATGGACATCATTAAACGCGCTGGGCTACATTTGACCTACGATAGGCAGAGGAAGGTATTTGAGACGTATCCTTATTATTATCCCCAGCTAAAGAAGATCTTTATCGAGAACGGACTAAAGGTGAAGGAGCTGACTCTAGGATTCAAGGAGTTCGAGTTGGAGCTGAACGTTAATCTGAGGGACTATCAGCAAGAGGCTATTAATAAGTGGAAGAAGAACGACTTCAAGGGTGTTATAGCATTACCTACTGGGGCTGGAAAGACGGTAGTTGGAATTAAGGCAATAGAAGAGGTAAAGAGGCCTACTTTGATCGTCACCTTTACAAGGGAACAAATGTTACAGTGGAGGGATACGCTGATCAGGTTTTCGGCAAAAAGGCCAGAGTTAGGTTTATTTTACAGTGCAGAAAAGACCATTAAGCCAATAACTATTTCGACGTACCAAACAGCCTTCAGGCACATTGCCGAGCTTTCGGACAAGTTTGAGCTAGTGGTGATAGACGAGGTACACCACCTTCCAGCCGAGAAGTTCAAGGAGATCGCGCTAGGCCTTATAGCTGAAATGAGGTTGGGGCTTTCCGCGACTCCCTATAGGGACGACGGCAAACACGTGGAGCTCTTTAAGCTCATGGGAGGAGTTATCTACTACAGGTCTGTGGACGAGTTAATAGGCAGGGGGTACCTCTCTCCTTACGAGATAGTGCAAATAAAGGTGTATTTAACGCCAGAGGAAAGAAAGAGGTATTTCGAGCTCCTCAAAAAGTTCAACGCCTTAGCAAAGGGGAGAAAGGTTTCGGAGCTCGTTAAGATGGCCAAAGACGGAGACGAGAAAGCAATTGAAGCGCTGAAGCTTCACAACGAGATTAAGAAGATAGTAGGATTTGCACAAAACAAGATGGCTAAAATAAAGGAAATCTTGGAAAAAGAGAAAGGCAAGGTCCTAATCTTCACCCAGTATGTAGAACAAGCCGAGGAAATAGCTAAGGCGTTTAACGGACTCCTCATAACGGGGAAGATGTCAAAGGCGGAGAGGGAAAAGGTACTAAAGGCCTTTAAGTTCATGAAGAGCGGCATCCTAGTGCTCACCACTGTAGGAGACGAGGGTTTGGACATACCCGACGCCAACGTCGGTATCATCGTTACCGGCACAGGATCCAGGAGGCAGTTTATTCAGAGGCTTGGCAGGCTCTTGAGGCCTTACGAGGGGAAGAAGGCGCTACTTTACGAGATCCTTGTAAGAGGTACTCCAGAGGAGTATCAAGCTAAGAGAAGGAAGGAGCAGGACCTAACCGACATTCTGCTTCAAATGTCCTCAGAGTACCCTGACGATAAAAAGTAGAACAGCGAGTAGGCAAGAGGAATTAAGACGTCTAGCCTCTCCCTCGTGTGTACTACTACCTTTCCATCTTTAACGCTCAGGAGGGGTAATCCACCTAGGGTCACCACTTCAGTGCCCTCTCCCTTTCCGTCGACCTTAAGTCTAGCTTCCCCCAATAATTTTCTGGCAGTAAAGGCGGGAAGGAACTCCTTGCTCTTCACTTCAAGCCACCCAGACACCTCGATGTCTCCTAGCCTTACTTCAATGTTTTCGGTCCCCTTTACTCTTACACCGTCGACCCAAAGGGTGAACTGTGCTTTCCTCTCGCACCCTATTGAGGCAATAGTTAGCGGGGGAAAAACGACGCTTCTGCCGTTTACGGTTGCCAAGAAGGGCTTTACTGCTATCACGTCCCCCACTTCGATCCCTTTCTCCTGGGGTTTACAGAATCCGTAATGCTCGTCTATATAAGGCATATGAAACTTTTTAACGGTGCTCTAAATAATCTTACCGAATGATAGAACTTGTAAGGGCTGACTGTGATGAATAACCGGGCTAATGACCATGAGGTGGCTTAAGAAAAGGGAAGTAGTTGTATACTACTTGCTCTACAGGAAGTTTAGGTTTGACAAGTTTAACGCGGGGGAGGCTTTAGACGCCCTCAAACCCTATTTCTCTAAAAAGGTATCATTGAGCGTGATCAAATACCTTTCTAAAAAGGGGCTCGTAAACAGCCTAGGAAACTCAGAGTACAGCCTAGTACCTTTCGAGGAATTCCTTTACTTAACCTCTTACGAGTACATAAAGAGGAGGTCTACTCTTCGTCGTAGAACTCGAGGATAACCTTGACCTTTACCTCTTTTTTAGAAAGCGGAGGAATGTTGTTGCCAAAGTCCACGCCGATAGAGACGGGGTTCCCCATGGAGTCGGTAAATCTGACGTCAGCTACGTAGTGCTTTTGAGGACCTTGCGTCATTACCTTCATAAGCTCATCGTATATCCTCGAGAGTGCCATTTGAAAGGCCAACGGGCTTGATAAGTCCTCTGGCCTTAGCTGAACTGAGGTTAGGTTTCCCATTATCTCTCCGATCTTAGCCTTTGCCTCGAACTCAATCTTATACGCGGGTTGACTCATTCATCTTCACATATCTATGATCTTGCTAAGGATATTAAATGTATGGGAAACACGCTAAAAAACCTTAGACGTTATCTTTAAGCCCTTTTCCTGATGGATATCTCTATAGTGGATACTCTGGACTGCCTTCCGTCCTGGCTAGTTACAACTTGGCTGCCTATGCCAATGGCCTTTATCTCTATCTTGTCCGGAAGGAACCTGTTCCTGACTATCTCCACAGTATCTACTGCCTTGCTTATTGCCCTTCCTCTAGCCTTTATCACTATTTCTGGCACACCCTGGTTTAGCAGAGTCAGAGCTGCTAGGACGTAGTTCATTACTGGCTTTTTACCTACTAGTACTACGTTGCTTGGAGTTGGTGCGGTCGAGCTCATTTTATCACCTTTGTCGCATGATGTAGTAATGGGAAAGTTAAAAAAGTTATCCTACACGGTAACATCTAGGTTAATATCTTTTAAAGTAGTTTCCATGCTAAGAAAATCATCGTTATGATAAATTCAGTGTACATCGGATCTTGCCCTAACTGCGGAGGTCCCTTAGAAGCTACACATGCCTTAGAAGGTCTTCCCTGCAGTAGGTGCCTACCGGGTAACATTGAGGCCTTTAGGGGTATGGCCTTTAGGGATAAGGTAAAGGCTGTGTACAACATCTTAGTGTCCAGGAACAGCTTAAAGGGATACTGGGAGCTTTACTACTCCTTTGAACTTTACGACGAGGTGATTTCCTATTTCAAGAAGGTCACGGGTAATGAGCCTTGGTCTATGCAAAGGTTTTGGCTCAGGAGGTTGGCCGAGGGAGCAAGCTTCTCCATGTCGGCACCTACTGGGCTAGGGAAGACCACGACTATTATGGTCTACTCCTCTTATTTGGGGGAAAACGTACTTTACCTCGTCCCAACTAAATCCCTCCAAGAGCAGATATGTAGCAAACTGGGAAAGATTGCGCAAGTGGCATGTGGCAAGGTGGACGAGAAGAAGATAAGTGTAGTAACTGTTAACTACCTAAATAGGAACTTCGAGAGCATCAAGGGATTTAGGCCTAAGTTCATTGGGGTAGACGACGCCGACGCCATAGTAAAGAGCGGCAAAACTACCGACAAGTTAGTAGCCATCATGGGGATATCACAGGACGTATACGAGGACGCTATAAAACTCGTTAGCCTCAAGAGGTTAGTCCTTTTGTCTGAACATAAAGAGGACATTGAGGAGAAGATAAGGAGAATAGAGGCTAAGATAGCGTCTTTCCACGGCAACGTGGCTCAACTTGTGGTCGCTAGCGCTACCATGAGGCCAAAAGGAGCGAAGCAAAAGGCCCTCAAGTACATTACAGGTTTTGATGTGAGCACTGCTCAGATCTACGCCAGGAACATAATTGACGCCTATTACTCGGGCGATTTCGTAAACCTCGTCGAGAGGCTTGGCGAGGGAGGGCTAGTGTTAGTTTCTAGGGAGTACGGCAAGCAGAAAATGAAGGAGCTCCAGCAACTCTTAGAGGACAGGGGAATAAGGGCAGACCTTGCCATAAGCGGTAGGAAGTTTCTGGAGAGGTTTTCCAAGGGGGAGACAAGCGTAATCATAGGTTCTGCCTCCTACTACGGCGTCGCAGTCAGGGGAATAGACGAGCCCAAGAGGCTAAAGTACGTTATCTTCTACGGGGTGCCCAAAAGCAGAGTAAAGGCAATGGAGGCCCTCTATAACCCGTTTACTCTATTAAGGGTCTCAAAGCTCTTGAACGTGGAAGTAGACGAGAACAAAATCCTTAACCTAAACTCCGCCGAGTCCCAAGCGTTAAGGATAGCCTTCCTCAAGTCCCAAACGCTAACCGGTAAACTGGGAGAGGTTCAGCTTTACCTAAAGGGCAAAATAGAGGAGGTAAGAGAGAGGCTAAAGTCTTTAGACGGCGACTTAGATGGAGACAGCTTCGTAATCAGGAGGGCGGGGAGGGAGCTGTACATAGAGTTCCCAGATCCAATAACTTACCTTCAGGGGTCAGGACGCAGTAGCAGGCTTCTAAACGGCGGACTTACCCTTGGGCTAAGCGTGGTACTAGTGGACGAGCTCAAGTTGCTATGGATGCTCACAAAGAGGCTAAGGTATGTGATGAATTCCTTTGAGTTCGTTAACTTCGCTTCCCTGGACCTAGATAAGGTAAAAGCTGAAATGGAGAAGAGCAGGATGGATAGCAATACCCCAGTGGACGTGTCTACTGCCTTAATGATAGTGGAATCGCCCACGAAGGCTAAGACGATCTCTAGGCTCTTTGGTTCCCCTGCCAGGAGGACAATAGGCGGTATACCTGTCTATGAGACTGTGGTGGTGGATGGAAATAAGGTTTATGTGCTGGACGTCGTAGCCACCAAGGGTCACTTGACCGATCTTACCCTGGAGGAGAGGGGATACTACGGAGTTGAGGTAGGCAACAATAGGATTTCCCCCTACTATTCTCCTTTATTTAGATGTATAAATTGCAAAAGGGTGATCAGCGCTAACGTTGACAAGTGTCCCTACTGCGGTTCCACTACCTTTACCTCAAGCGTTTCTACCGTAAATGCTCTCAGAAAATTGGCAATGGAGGTAGACAAAGTACTCATAGCTACAGATCCAGATACTGAGGGAGAGAAGATAGCCTACGACGTAGCAGTCAACGTGAAGGGATACAACGATAACGTGTTTAGGATAAAGTACCACGAGGTGACAAGAAAGGGCATACTGGAGGCCTTGAGGAACCAAGGTTACCTAGACTTAAACGCTGTGCACAGCCAAATAGTTAGGAGAATAGAAGATCGTTGGTTAGGTTTTGAGTTGAGCAAGGCCCTAAAGCTAAGGTTTAACTCTCCCAACCACGGAGCTGGAAGGGTGCAAACGCCGGTATTGGGATGGATAGTGGAGAGAACGAAAAAGTATAAGGCTTCGATGGGCTGGATCGCCAGGGTAAAGCTAGGCGACTACGTCCACAGCCTCTTCTTAGACGATAAAGAGAAGGCGAAGGTAACCAAGGTAAAGGTGGAGAAGCTTGAGGAGAGGGTGGAGGTTCTTTCTCCGCTACCTCCCTATACTACAGACGCACTGCTAATAGACGCTTACAGCTACTACAAGATACCCGCGGAGAGAGTAATGAGGATAGCCCAAGACCTCTTTGAGCTTGGGCTGATAACCTATCATAGGACTGACAGCATCCACGTGTCCTCTAGGGGTATTGAGGTAGCTAAGGAGTACTTGGAGAAGAAGGGGATCGGCCACTTCTCCCCGAGGAGCTGGGGAGACGAGGGGACGCATGAGGCCATAAGACCAACTTACCCCGTTGACGTGGAGGAGCTGAAAAAGGAAATATCAGACAACCCCAACAAGTTCTTCGTAAAACTCACGTGGTCCCACTTGGCAGTCTACGACCTTATATTTAAGAGGTTTATAGCAAGCCAAATGGAGAATGCAATAGGGAAATTCGCTAAGTACAAGATTACCGTTAACGACAACGTAGTGAGCGAGGTCGAGTTTCTCTCTGAAGTAACTGGGGGCTTCTCGTTGGTGGCGAAACCGAGAACCCACTCTCTGCCCTTAGGCGAGCTACAGCCCCAGTACGAGGTCGTTAGAGGCTCAAAGGAAAGGCTACTCAACTACGCTGAGGTGATAAGGCTAATGAGGGAAAAGAACATAGGTAGGCCGAGTACCTACGCCAAGACCATCCAGAACTTGATACGTCACGGCTACGTTGTGCAGAGCAAAAAGAGGGGATACCTAATAGCCACTAAAAAGGGCATGGAGGCCTTCGATTACTTGTCCACCAATTTCCCAAACTTGGTCTCGGAGTCTACTACGTCTGAGCTCGTGGAAAAGATGGACTTAATAGCAAAGGGCTCGTTAGCTCCGGAGGACGTTATATTCAGCATCCTCGCCCAGACAACTTCAATAGGCCTTACTCAATCTAATCAAGAGGTATGAAATCCTCCTTTTTTCCCTTACTTCGCTTCCAGTCTGAGCGTTCTCAAGTTTAACCCCTTCACCTAACTTGTCCTTGAGCTGGTTATAGACGTCAACTAACTTGTTTATCTCCCTTCCATACCCCTTCAGTTCTACCTCGTTCACGCCTTGGTTAAACATGGACAGGATCTCTAGGACGTGTTCATCAACTGTTTTGGAACTGGTTATAACAATTTGCGTTTTATCTGCCATTTTACTTCACTCACAAAACTCCACATTTTTATTATAAATCTTGTGGAATCACGCTCAGTAACACGGGCCCTAATCACCTTTCATCTTAAGTGTGAGGCTCATCACTACTAAGAGTATTTTAAGTTCTGTATATAAGCTACCGCGTTCAGCAGTAGGTAAGGCAATACCTTCTTGTTGACGTAGTAGAACCTCGGCGACAAATTGCTCACCAGCGGGTCTACAGGATCGGTTATCCTGAGCTCGGCTATCTCCTCGTAAGGTATCCTTACCCTTATATCGTCCTTTAGCAAGTCCTTGGGCTTGAAGATGATCTCCGAGTTTCCATCGCCGTTAACTTGCCTCAGCACTGCTATGAAGGTCTCGTTGTCGTTTAACACAGTGAACGAGGTATAGTAATCGTTTGACTCGACTATCTTGGGAAGTTCGTCCATAACGCACCATCTGGTCTCCCCGCTGTCGACGTCTATGAAGCTGGTTATCCTATACTTGGAAGAGGGTTTTCTCATTTGCTTTAACTTGTTCTCCAAGCTCTTCTCTGGAATGCTTATCTGCTCGGATAGCTCCGATATAGTGTAAGCGCCTCCTTTCAGGGACTCGTAGATCAGGGAGTAAACGCTCAGCAACCAAGGCTTTATTGGGGCGTGGGACAGCACAGCGTCTGCCAATGGAGTCCTTTTATCTGTTTTAATTACCTTAATTTCCTTACTCTTGATCTTTCCGATGAACTTCAGTGTCCCCTTTATGCTGAAGTACTTGCTCACCGTCTGTCTAAGGGCTTCTGCTACAAGGGTCTTGTCTTCCTTTAGGTCAACTTTCCCTATTTTCCCGAAGCTGACCTGTATCTCCTTTAGAACTGAGAAAAACATAGGCGACCTAAGTATGGCCTTCACTATTAACCTCTTCAGCTTCCTCTCCTCTACTTTGAGCAAGTCCTCCAAGAAGTCCCTGTCCGAACTAATCGAAAAGCCGTAAATAGAGGCCCTAGCGTAAGAGTTCAATGAGTCCTTAGAGGAGGACAAGTAAAGGAGGAGGTGAGCCATTGTGTTGGAGACCTTTTCGTTTATGAGCGTTGTGTAGATCACCTCCTTGTCCTTCCTCTCCACTATTACGGTAGACCTTGAAGGCAATGGGAGGTTCTCCTTGGCGTACAAGGAGACCAGTTTCTTGACCTCCTCAACGGAGCTCCTCTCCACAATTCCTTGATCCAAGTTATCTAGGCCTCTTAGGACCTTCTCGAGTTGCTTGGGCAATAGATACGATTTGGGTATCCCGTCCCCCCGCCATACGGGGATTTCCCCCTCATTTGCGTTCGCTGGCACTACGTCTATGGTCATTTTGCTGCTGTTTACCCTAGTTATCTTCCAAAGTTTTCCCCCAACCCTTATGACGTCCCCAATTCTAATGTGCTTGTAAACGTAGATTGCATCTATTTCTCCAACTACGTTGTCGTTATGCTTCAAGGTGAAGGCGTCGTTACTGTTTATGAGGGAGAAGAACTCGGAGAAGTTCCTGCTCCACGTGAAGTTCTTGTTCTTGTTGAAGTTCCAGAGCTTGAAGAAGAACTTTCCTATGCTTAGCCTCTCACCGTCCTCCATCAAGAGGTTGTTCTTAACAAGGTAATCGACAAGCTCATCGAACTTCTCCCTCGACATGTTCCTGAAGGGATAAGACTTGGTTAAGACGTCGTAGACGTAGTCCTTAGATACATCATCTGTCTGAAGAACCATCCCGAGAATCTCCCTAGTCGCCACGTCCAGGGGAGAGGTTATCTTAGGTTTCTCAACTATTCCCTTCTTTGCCAGCTGGTATATGGCGATGGCCTCTATTACGTCAAAGTCGTAAACGCATAATATCTCCCCTCTAGGCACGCCCTGGACGTAGTGGCCGCTTCTCCCTAACCTCTGTAGGAAGGAAGCGACGGAGGGAGGAGGTCGGTACATGATAATCTTCTTAATATCACCAACGTCTATTCCGAGCTCAAGGGTCTTAGTACAAATCACTGCCCTTACCTTTCCCTTTCTCAAGAACTCCTCAACGTTGCTCTTGGACTCCCTAGAAATTGAAGAGTGGTGGACGAAGATTCCGTCAACGTTTAGCTTCTCGAGCTCCTCGTGAAGTCTCTCGGTTAGAAACCTCGAGTTGGTGAACACAAGGGTTGGGGGCTCAATTGAGGAGATTAACTCCCTTGCGGAGTTCGACCAGACTTCCTCACCCTTAATCTTCCTTATCTTTAGCTCGAAGCTCTTCGAATCCCTAACCTTGACCACCGTGGTCTTCCTGGAGGAGGAGCCAGAGAGGAAAGACGCAACTACGTCCTCGTTGGTTATGGTCGCGGAGAGGCCTATCCTCTGGAAATCGTAACCAGAGTACGCCTTTAGCCTCTCGAGCAATACGGCTAACTGGACCCCCCTCTTGGAATTTATAAGTTCGTGGATCTCGTCTACTATGACCCACTTGACGTTCCTGTAAAACTCCCTAAACTTGGAGGCCCAGTCTAGGTCTATTTCAAGGCCCTCAGGGGTGGTGACGAGGATGTGGGGGGCCCTCTTTAGCCTCATGTTCTTCTCCTTTTGGGGCACCTCTCCATGCTTCCTGCTAACCGTAAAGCCTAGCCTAGAGGACCACCACTCTATCCTGAGGGTTATGTCGTTAATCAGAGCCTTGAGGGGGGTAACGTAAATTAACGACACCGGGCTTGACCTAGTGTCCAACATTTGGCTAAGCACTGGCAAAAGGGCAGCCTCCGTCTTGCCATAGCCCGTTGGTGCTATTATTAGCGTATTATTCCCGCAAAGTATTGGCGTTAATGCTTTCCTCTGTATGTCAGTAAGCTTGTCCCACTTCCTCTCATTCATCAGTTCTACGATCCTCTGGTTTAATTGTCTCATCTAGTTTTCACCGCAATCTCGATGCACAGTAGCAAATTCAGATATTTTTAAAAATTTAAACCCAGCTCTCATTATTATGCGTCAAAAGTTCTTGTGTTTAGTGTGCGGTAGGTCATTCTACGAGGGGCAGGGTGTTGTGATTACTATTGCCGACAGGAAGTTGGAGTTCCACAGCAAGGCCTGCGCCTACAAGTTCTTTAAAAACGTCCTGGAAAACGCCGACAAAGACTGTATTTCCTCTGCAGTAAAGGACGTTTACAAAAAGTTTTCCGAATCCTTAGAGAAAAGGAAAATAGAGAAAAAGATATGAATCAGCGTAGGTCTTGTCATCACTGCTCAGGGTCCGCCACACTCTTCATTCGCATTCTCTTTTACCCCTGGTTTAAAAGCGTCCATGAAGGCAGTTTTTTAACTAAAACTGTTTATAATATGTTTGGGCAATAATGCAGATTACTCCTAAACGCATAGGTTCGTACGAGTGGAGGATAGAAAAGGGAACTCAAGAGTGCATGAAGGTTCCGGTAACCGTGTTTGCGGACGACGTGCTAATAGAGAAAATGAAACAGGACTTGACGCTAAAGCAGGCAACAAACGTTGCGTGCCTCCCAGGGGTTCAAGAGGCAATATACGTGTTGCCAGACGGCCATCAAGGATATGGCTTCCCAATAGGGGGAATAGCGGCTACGGCCATTGATGAAGGCGGAGTGGTGAGCCCCGGAGGTATAGGTTACGACATAAATTGCGGAGTGAGGTTGCTAAGGACTAACTTGGACTACGATGACGTAAAACCTAAGCTCAAGGAACTTGTGGAAGAGTTGCACAAGAACATCCCAAGCGGCGTGGGAAGTGAGGGAAAGGTAAGGCTCACTATGCAGCAACTCGACGAAGTGCTCGCCAACGGCGTCAAGTGGGCGGTAGACAAAGGCTACGGCTGGGAGGAGGACATGGAGCACATAGAGCAGAAAGGGAGCTGGGACATAGCGGACCCCTCTAAGGTTAGTAACGTCGCAAAGCAAAGGGGAATGAACCAACTGGGAACTCTTGGCGCAGGTAACCACTTCCTAGAGGTTCAAGTGGTGGACAAGATATACGACCCAGAGGTGGCAAAGGTCATTGGCTTAACCCACGAGGGTCAAGTGACCGTAATGGTGCACACCGGGTCCAGGGGGTTAGGTCACCAGATTGCGAGCGACTACCTCCAGATAATGGAGAGAGCTATGAAGAAGTACAATATAAACGTCCCTGACAGGGAACTCGCCGCGATTCCGTTCGAGAGTAGGGAGGGACAGGATTACTTCCACGCCATGGTTTCTGGAGCCAACTTCGCGTGGACTAACAGGCAATTGATAACCCATTGGGCAAGGGAGAGCTTTGGGAGGGTCTTCAAGACAGACCCCGAGAAGTTAGACCTTCACATAATTTACGACGTTGCCCACAACATCGCCAAAATAGAGGAATACGATATAGAGGGCAAGAGAAAAAAGGTTCTTGTTCATAGGAAAGGAGCAACCAGGGCGTTCCCGCCAGGTAGCCCCGAGATCCCGCAAGACCACAGGAGCATTGGCCAAGTAGTTTTGATTCCAGGCAGTATGGGCACTGCCAGCTACGTGATGGCAGGGATACCAGAGGGTAGGAGGACGTGGTATACTGCTCCACATGGGGCTGGAAGGTGGATGTCTAGGGAAGCCGCAGTGAGGAACTACCCAGCCAACGCCGTTATTGAGAGCCTAGAGGACAGGGGTATAATAGTTAGGGCAGCCACCAGAAGGGTAGTGGCTGAGGAGGCCCCAGGTGCATACAAGGACGTGGACAGGGTAGCTAAGGTGGCGCACGAAGTGAAAATAGCTAAACTTGTAGCAAGGCTTAGGCCAATAGGGGTGACCAAGGGATGAAGAGGGAGGACGTCCTTGTAGAGGAAGTGGAGGACGTAACCCTCAACGACTTAAAGGGACTCGACAAGGCAATAGAGGTTTACGGCAAGATATATGGGTTCAGCGCCGAGGCCGTCTACAAGTCCTCCCAAATCTTAAAGGAAATGGTTAGAGAAGCCGACCTGAGGTTCCTCTCGTTTACGGCCAACTTGGTCTCTACTGGCCTTAGAGGGATTTTCGCTGACTTGATAAAGAGGGGTTTCTTTAACGTCGTTATAACCACGGGGGGAACAGTTGACCACGACCTAGCTAGGAGTTTCGGCGGGAGGTACTACAAGGGAAGCTTTAACTACGATGACAGTATGCTGAGGGAGCTAAAGATTCATAGACTAGGAAACGTATTGATTCCTTTTGAGGCTTACGGTGAGGTTATTGAGAACGCCGTTAGAAAGGTAATCCCTGAGCTGACAAGGGAGAAGAAGGAATGGCCAGTGTACGAGCTCTTGTGGGAGTTCGGTAAGAGGATCGAGGACGGGAACTCCATCCTGAGAGCAGCTTACGAAAAGAAGGTACCCGTGATAGTCCCAGGGGTAGTTGACGGAAGCTTTGGTACCAACTTGTTCGTCCAGTCCCAGTTCACGGGGCTTAGGATAAACCTCTTCGAGGACATGAGGCTATTAAAGGACTTGGTCTTCTCGTGCAAGAAGTCCGGTGCCCTGATTATAGGAGGAGGGATAAGCAAACACCACACGATATGGTGGAACCAATTTAAGGAAGGCTTAGACTACGCAGTCTACTTAACCACCGCACAGGAGTATGACGGAAGTTTGAGCGGTGCGAAGCCCAGGGAAGCGATATCTTGGAACAAGGTATTGCCTAACGCGAAGCAACAAATAATCTACGGCGACGCTACGATTATCTTACCTATTCTGGCTTCATCCTTATTAAGTTATTCTGCTTGATATTTTATTTGCGGTGACATTTAGTGTCGGCTAGAGAGAAGTTTACCAGCATTTCGCCTGCAGAGTTCTTCAAGAGGAACCCGGAGCTGGCCGGCTTCTCCAACCCGGCTAGGGCCATGTACCAAACCGTGAGGGAACTTGTCGAGAACGCACTTGACGCCACTGACGTCCACGAGATTTTGCCCTCCATTAAGGTCATAATAGACGTCGACAACAAGGAAAAGGAGATATACAAGGTAACGGTTGAGGACAATGGCATTGGAATCCCTCCGCACGTAGTTCCGGACGCCTTTGGCAGGGTGCTATATAGCTCAAAGTACGTCTTAAGGCAGACAAGGGGCATGTACGGGCTAGGAGTAAAGGCAGCAGTGCTCTACAGCCAGATGTATCAAGAGAAACCAGTGGAAATAATCACGTCTCCAATAGGCTCCAAGAGGATCTACATCTTTAGGCTTAAGATCGACGTTACCAAGAACGAGCCAATCATATATGAGAGAATTTCCGCTTCAAATGAGAGGAACTTCCACGGTACTTCTGTCTCAATCTACTTGCTTGGCGACTGGCAGAGGTCAAAGCAAAGGGTCTACGACTACATAAAGAGGACATATATAGTCGCGCCTTACGCTGAGTTCTACTTTAAGGACCCAGACGGCAACGTCACGTTTTACCCAAGGCTAACGAATAAGATACCAAAACCTCCACAGGAGGTAAAGCCACACCCCTACGGCGTAGATATAGAGCTACTAAAGAACATGATAACCCATCTAAACCCGAGCTACACAGTAAAGGAATTTCTAATTAAGGAGTTCCAGAGCGTCGGGGAGGTTACAGCTCAAAAAGTATTGGAAATGGCAAACGTGAGCCCGAGCAAGAAGATATCCTCGTTGACTGACGACGAGCTTTCAAGACTTACAGAGGCCATGAAGAAGTTCCCAGACTTCCGTCCACCATCTCCAGATGCCTTGTCCGTTATAGGATCTGACTTAATAGAGCTGAGCTTGAGAAAAATCTTTAACCCGGAGTTCGCTGGAGCAGTTACCAGGAAGCCTAAGGCCTATCAAGGTCACCCGTTCATAGTCGAGGTGGGGCTGGCGTACGGGGGCCAAATACAGCCTTCTCCGGAGCCTCTAGTGTTGAGGTACGCCAACAAGATCCCCTTGATCTACGACGAAAAGTCTGACGTGATATGGAAGGTGGTGTCTGAGATAGACTGGAAGAGGTACGGCATAGAGGAAGACCAGTTCCCACTTGTGGTCATGGTACACCTCTGCAGTACAAAAGTCCCCTACAAGAGCGCAGGGAAGGAGAGCATAGCTGAGGTGGAGGAAATAGAGAAGGAGATCAAGAACGGGATCATGGAAGTTGCGAGAGAACTCAAGCAGTTCTTGACGCAGAAGAAGAAGGAGGAGGAAGCCAGGAAGAGGATGCTTACCTACCTAAAGTATATCCCTGAGGTAGCCAAGAGCCTTTCTACGTTCCTAGCTGATAGTAAGAAAGAGGAGCAGGACAAGTACAAGGAGGAGTTGCAGTACCTCCTTTTCGAGATAGTGGTAAGGAAATTGAATTTAAAAGATCTAGAACAATATAAATTATATAAGGTTGAGGAAATATGAGTAGCGAGTTAACCTCAAAGGTAGACAGGGAAGTGAGGAAAAAAGCCGCTGAGGTTCTCAAGACCAAGTTCCTTAGATTAATAGAACAGGTAAAGGAGGGACAACCACCGGTAATGGAGATACCAAAGAGGACCCTTGCCAATACGGTGTACGATGAGAAGAGGAAGCTCCTCCTGCTGGGCGAGGAGAAGCTCAAGAGGTCCTTCATAGACCTAAACGAGGCAAAGAGGTTCATGCAGACTACGCTAATGGGCAGCATAATTTACGAAGCCCTAATCAACGACGAGTACCCGACCATACGTGACCTCTACTATCGCGGAAAGCACTCCATAGTCCTCAAGTCCCCAGAGGGGAAGGTATACGAGGAGAACACGTGGGATGAGCAGAAGGAGTCAGATAGCGTCATAGTGGACATAGAGGTCTTTACTTCTTTACTGAGGGAGGACATGCTCATACTCAGCAAGGAAAAGGGAAAAGTTGTGGGGGACATGAGGATTAGGAGCGGTAATGACGTAATAGACCTCAGCAAGATGGGACATGGAGCCTACTCTATTGAGCCAACCCCTGACTTAATAGACTTCGTGGAGGTAAACGCTCAATTTGTCCTTGTAGTAGAGAAGGACGCAGTGTTCCAGCAGTTGCACAGGGCGGGGTTCTGGAAGAAGTACAACTGTATCCTCGTGACAAGCGCTGGCCAGCCGGACAGAGCAACGAGGAGGTTTGTGAGGAGGCTACGCGATGAGCTCAACCTCCCAGTGTACATCTTGACAGACGCCGACCCTTACGGATGGTACATCTACAGCGTTTTCAGGATAGGCTCTATTAACTTGTCCTATGAGAGCGAGAGGCTGGCAACTCCTGACGCTAAGTTCCTGGGCGTCTCAATGGGAGATATCTTTGGAACCAAGAACAAAAAGCCCTACTTGACGGAGAAAGAGAGGAACTCGTTCATAATCAAGGCAAAGGACTTCGACATCAAGAGGGCCCAGGAGATAAGGAACTATAGCTGGTTCAAGACCAAGAGCTGGCAGGAAGAGATAGACTTGTTCCTCCAAAAGAAGGCAAAGCTGGAGATAGAGGCTATGGCGAGCAAGGGGCTCAAGTTCCTCGCCTTCCAATATATCCCAGACAAGATCCAAAAAGGCGATTACATAAGCTAAATCAGCCGAGACAGGTCATTTCACCGATCAAAGTACTTGGGTTCTTCATCTATTCCTTATATCCCAATATCTCGTTAAAAGTATTTTTCCTGCACACGTTGCAGTATATGTAAATGGTCCTCTGTTTGCTGATGTCAAAGCTTACGTTCAGGTCCCTCTCTGTACCGCACTCAGTGCACCTTATTCTCCAAGGCATAATATCTTAAAATCCTCCTCTTTATATTAAAATTGCTGTGAAGACTTCAGACTAGCTGAGACATGATGAGGGGCCAAAGCTCGGAGCACAAGAGTTAAAAGCTCTGCAGTAAATCAACAAGAGGGAAGGTCGATGGGTGTCAACTATACAACAGTTGGCGAATTGAAAGAAGGTAACTACATAGTTATCGATGGAGAGCCCTGCAGGGTAGTTGAGATACAGAAGGCAAAGACCGGAAAGCACGGCGCTGCCAAGGCCAACGTAGTCGCGATAAGTATATTTACGGGGGCAAAGAAGACCTTGATGGCCCCGGTTGACCAACAAGTTGAGGTGCCAATCATAGAGAAGCACGTGGGCCAGATACTCGCCGACACTGGGGACAAGCTTCAAGTAATGGACCTCAATACTTACGAAACTTTCGAGATGGAGAGACCAAAGGAAGAGGACTTGGCAAGCAAGATAAGGCCAGGAGCCGAGATAGAGTACTGGACTATAATGGGAAGAAATAAGATAGTGAGAGTTAAGTAAATTCCTGTGTAAGTTATGCTTGATAACATAAAGGACGCTGTAAGGAAGTTTTTGGGCGGTAGTTCTTCTTATGACCAAGCTGTAGAGGAGTTCATAAAGGACCTCCAGAAGGCCCTAATCTCCTCCGACGTTCAAGTTAAGCTTGTCCTTTCCTTAACAAACAGGATAAGGGAGAGGCTGAAGAAGGAAAAGCCTCCCTCCTCCTTGGAGAAAAGGGAGTGGTTCATAAAGGTAGTCTACGACGAGCTCTCCTCATTGTTTGGGGGAGACAGAAAACCCGAGGTAATCCCGGAGAAGGTACCCTACATTATCATGCTTGTAGGAGTGCAGGGCAGTGGTAAAACTACTACTGCGGGGAAGTTGGCTTACTTCTACAAGAAGAAGGGGTTTAAGGTAGCCCTAGTTGGGGCAGACGTGTATAGACCAGCAGCACTAGATCAGCTGATGCAGATAGGGGAGCAGATAAAGGTTCCAGTGTATGGCGAGCCCGGAAACTTTGACGCAGTTGGGATAGCGAAGAGGGGAGTGGAGAAGTTCCTGAAGGAGAAGTACGACATAGTGATCGTGGACACCGCAGGGAGGCACGGGTACGGGGAGGAGAGCAAATTGCTGGAGGAAATGAAGAACATCTACGAGGAGCTGAAGCCGGACGAGGTAATTTTGGTCCTCGACGCGTCAATAGGCCAAAAGGCGTACGACCTGGCCTCTAAGTTTAACCAAGCTAGCAAGGTGGGCTCCATAATCGTTACCAAGATGGACGGGACCGCAAAGGGAGGAGGAGCCCTTTCAGCCGTAGCCGCCACTGGAGCTAGGATTAAGTTCATAGGTACAGGGGAGAAGATAGAGGAGCTTGAAGTTTTTGAGCCAAGGAGATTCGTCGCAAGGATTTTGGGAATGGGGGACATAGAGGCCATCATAGAGAAAATGAAGGCACTGGAGGACTACGATGCCATGCAGAAGAGGATGGAGGAGGTAATGAGTGGTAAGGGCAAGCTCACCTTGAGAGACATGTACAAGCAGATGATTGCCTTAAGGAAGATGGGTCCCCTCTCCAAGGTCCTCCAGTTGATCCCAGGCGTCAACTTGATGGGCCAAGTTCCCGAGGAGCAGTTGAAGGTCGGAGAGGAAAAGATGAAGAAGTGGTTGGCCATAATGAACTCCATGACCTACCAAGAACTCGACAACCCAGACATAATAGACAAGTCGAGGATGAGGAGAATAGCCCTAGGTTCTGGTACAGAGCCGAGTGACGTCAAGGAGCTTCTCGATCACTTTAATAACGTCCAGAGGATGCTGAAGTTAATAAAGAGGAGAAGGAAGGATGTGGAAAAGCTCCTCGGACAGTTCGGAAATATTGAACAAGGCTAGGGAGCTCCTCTCCAAGTATCCTCTCTGCGACAGTTGCTTGGGAAGGTGCTTTGCTAGGCTAGGACAAAACCTCACAAATACACAGAGGGGCTTTGCCCTAAAGGTATCCCTGTTACTGCAAGTTGACCAAGAGGTAAAGGAACACAAAGTGGAAAACCTAGAACTCGTAAAGGAACTGTTCTTCAACATGGGTACAATCGCACAAAACACCTTCAAGAACTACTTCAGCGATGAGTTCCAGAAGAGGAGCTGTTACCTATGCGGAGACGTAATCGAGGAACTGAAGGACGACTTTGAGAGGAAGGCGATTGAGGTACTCAAGGATCGCCCAAAGTACGTGTTGGGAGTGAGGCTGTCAGACGACTTGAGGAGGAGGGAAACTGCCTTCTCCGTGGATAACGGCCTGATCTATTACGAGAGCCTTAAAAACGAGTTAAAAAGGGAGGTAGGGAAGAGACTGAGCGCCAAGGGCTTTCCCCCAGAGATGGACAACCCGGAAGTAGAAGTGATATATGACGTGGGCACTAGGTCAGTGTACACCCTGTCCAAGGTGAGGAAGTCCCTTTATGTGTATAACAGACTAAGCAGAGGGGTGCCCATATCCTCTTGGTACGGTAAGGGGACCTCCCTAGAGGACGAGGTAAAGAAGACAATTGTGGTCCCCTTTTCCGAGCCATCTGAGGTTAGGGTTCTCGATCCCTATCCCTTGGTGGTGAAGGAGGAAAGCAGGGAGGAGATAAGGGCAGTTGGTTACTACATTAAGAAGGTAGGGGAAGTATCGGGAAGAGAAGTGGGCTTAATAGCTCAGTCGCTACCTCAAAAGAGAGTGTACAGGGTGACCGTCTACACGGAGGAGGAAGTAGGACAAGAGGTGTACGACGGTATAAGGGACCTAATAATAGAAGCGAGGGACTTCGATGAGTTAAAGGAGAAGCTAAAGGAGATAAAGGGAGACGTGCTAACGGTAGACCTCATTGATTCGGAGGGAAAACATAAAAGAATCCTGGAACAACTTAAACTATGAAAGTAGCCCTAGTTGGACTGGGCGTAATGGGTTGGAGAATAGCAGCAAACCTAGCGTCAGATAGGAAGCTAGACTACGTGTATAACAGGACGACGAGCAAGGCAGAGGAGTTCTCCAAGAAGTACAACGTCAAGTACTTCACTGACTTGAAGGAACTTGTGAGGAACTCGGACCTCGTTATTACAATGCTGGCCGACGACAACGCGGTCTCCTCAGTCTACCACGAGATGTTGAGCGAGGCAAAGGGGAAGACCTTCGTCGATATGTCCACCATCTCCCCTTCTGTAAGCGTGGAAATAGCAAAGAAGGTGTCAGAAGCCGGGGGTGTCATGTTCGACGCCCCAGTTATAGGCACTTCTGTGTTCGTGGAACAGAGGAAATTGACCGTCCTCGTGGGGGGCCCTAGGGAAAAGTTTGACGAAGTAAAGGAGGTACTTAAGAGCACTGCCTCCAACATACTCTACTTGGGAAAGAATGGCATGGGACTGTACGCAAAACTAGTGAACAACTTGCTTGTAGGTACTTACGTTGCCGCGTTGGCGGAGGCCTTTAACTTCGGAGTGAAGTCGGGGTTAGACCCCAACGAGGTAGCCAAGATACTCGCAGAGATGGCGAGCGCAAAGTCCCCTACCTCAGAGATCAAGGCACCAAAGCTGGTAACAGGGGACTACAACACTCAGTTTGCCACAAAGCACATGAGGAAAGACCTAGAGATTATACAAAGAGAGTCGCAGAACCTTAAGGTAATAGCCCCCTTGTCGTCCTTGGCGCTACAGCTTTATAGAATGGCAGAGGCGCTGGGCTACTCTGAGGCTGACTACGTGTCAGTCTACGAGGTGTTTAAGAGGTTCTCTCCAAAATAGAGCTCAACCTTTTTGTAAACTTCTCAAATGAGAACTCTTCTGCCCTTTCCCTCATGTCAACTTCCCACTTACTAGCCTCCATTATTGCAGTCACAGCCTCTTCAACGCTCTCGTAACCCAAGCCGTACTTCCCCTCAGCCACCACGTCGTACCAAGCTCCACCGCTCTTGTGGACGACGGGGATTAGCCCGGCGCTCATGGCCTCCACAATGGATATTCCAAAGTGCTCGTTGACCTTTGGGTGAAAGTAGACCTTAGCTCTTGAGAAGTATTCGTCTATCTTCGCGTCGTCTGGGTTCTCCTCTACTATCACGTTGCCCAAGGAGTTGGCAATGGACTTGAACTGATCTACGTACTTTAAGTCCCTACCAGTGGAGCCCAACACGGCGAACTTAAAGTCCCTCATCCTCTTGGCAACCTCGATCACGTTCTCCAAGTCCTTCTCAGGGGATATCCTCCCCACGTAGACAACGAGCCTCGAGTTTCTCTCCCTTGCCTCAACTCTCCTCAGCTCTACTGGGGGATATAAGGTCTCCGCAGAGTAACCGGAGACCTCTAACAGCCTCCTAGTCCAGTTGGAGTTGGCCAAGAGTTTGCTCTTAGACCTCCTGAAGAGCGTCCTGTGTAAGTACTTATATGGAAGGAAGTAGAGTCTCTTTTTCCTGTCCCTAATGTAGTCCTCGTAGTAGTAATATTTCTCCACTAGCTTTAAGTTGTCCGTCAGGGACCAGGGGAAGTGAACGTAGCTGAAGGTACTCCAAGTGACGTCGCCTATAGTGCTGAAGCTGTTCTTCTTCTTAGTCATAGTAGATAAGTAGAGGGCCTTGTATATGCCGAACTTAAGGGGAAAGGACCTTATTATCACCTTGTCCGGCTCAACGTAATGTCTGTCCCATTTCCTCACCTTCTCCCCGTTGAAGTTGGTGGTAACTAACGTTACCTTGTAGCCCAGTTCCTTTAAGGTGTAAAGGACCGCTACGGCTACTCTCTCGCTCCCTCCGAGTACCTCAAAGGAGTGGTGAAAGAGCGTGAACTCCACGAAACTTAATTTCCATGAGTAGTAAAAAGCTCACATGGAGCTAAACCTAGTCGGCAAGAGAGTAGTGGTAACTGCCTCAACTGAGGGTATAGGTAAGGGTATCGCCAGGGCGTTGGCAAAGGAGGGTTGCAAGTTAGTCGTGTCCTCGAGGACGGAGGAGAAGGTAAGGAGAACAGTCGAGGAACTGAGGAAGGTCAACCCCTCAGTCTGGGGAACTAAGTTTGATGTGACCAACTACGAGGACTCGGAGAGGCTCTTCTCCTTCGCCAAGGACGTAATGGGAGGAGTGGACGCCGTAGTCGTCAACACGGGCAACCCTCCCTCAGAGCCCTCTTATTTCGAGGAGACCAGCATGGAGGACTGGGACTACTCAGTTAAGCTGTACTTGACTGGGGTAGTAAAGTTAGTAAAGACCTTCGTCCCAGAGATGGTCAAGAACGGTTGGGGGAGGATGATCTTTCTCTCCTCTTGGACAGTGAAGGAGCCCCAGAGGATATTCTCTTTAGCTGACGTATCTAGGGCGCCGCTAACCCAGTTGGCAAAGATCTTGGCAAAGACCTACGCTAAGTACAACATCACCTTCAACGTGATCCTAATGGGGAGCTTCGAGACAGAAGGAGCCAAGAGGACCATAAAAAGATTAGCAGAGAAGGAGGGGAAGAGCTTCGAGGAGCTGTGGAAAGAGGTAGTCCTCTCCACTATACCCTCTGGGAGGATAGGCAGCCCAGAGAGGGATCTAGCGCCACTGGTGGCGTTCCTCCTCTCTGACAAGTCGTGGTACGTTAACGGGACTTCAATCCTAATAGACGGGGGATTGACCGACGCGGTCTGAGGATTAAGGCAGACCTTCAACATTAACCTTTATTTACTCATGGTATTATCAATTAAATTATTCACGGAAAGGTTTTTAACCTCAGTCCTACAACATAGATATTGAAATGACCTCCAAAAAGGCAGTAAAAGTAAAGACTCCAGCAGGAAAGGAAATGGAGCTCTCGCCAGAGAAGGTGTGGACGCTGGCGCCAAAGGGAAGGAAGGGCGTAAAGATAGGCTTATTCAAGGACCCAGAGACCGGAAAGTACTTCAGGCACAAGTTGCCAGACGACTACCCAGTCTAAACTTTTTTACCTACTTTTTGCATTTTCAACGCGATGAACGTCATATTAAAGGTGAGTGGGAAGTTCTTTGACGAGGAGGATCCAGCAAAGCTCCTTGCCTTAAAGAACTCCGTTCTCCAGCTCGTGAAGGAGGGATATAGGGTAGGAATAGTCACGGGGGGCGGACAGACAGCTAGGAAGTACATAAACCTCGCCAGGAAGATGGGGAGCAATGAGGCTTTCCTTGACCTGCTGGGCATATGGGCGTCCAGGCTAAACGCTTACCTTGTTGTCTTCTCCCTCCCTGAGGTAGCGTACATGAAGGTCCCCGAGAGCCTGGAGGAGTTCATTCAAGCTTGGTCTCACGGCAAGGTTGTGGTCACTGGAGGTTTCCAGCCTGGGCAGTCTACCGCAGCAGTCTCAGCCCTGGTCGCTGAGGCCACCAACGCGGACCTCCTGGTAGTAGCGACGAACGTAGATGGGGTCTACGAAAAGGACCCGAGGCTCTACTCAGACGCAAAGCTCGTGTCGAGGCTTACCACGACAGAGCTCAAGAGGATACTAGAGGGCTCCCAATCCGTAAGCGCAGGTACTTACGAGCTCCTGGACCCCCTTGCAATAAAGATAGTGGAGAGGTCCAGGATAAGGGTCATCGTCGCTAACTACAACAGGATATCGAAGCTAAAGGAAATTATTAAAGGGGAAGAGGTTGCTAGTATAGTGGAGCCTGCGTGATTTGAATGTCTATCCTAGACGAGGAGGAGTTCAGGAAGCTGAGGGGCTTCAGAGGGAAGGTGAGCTCTGCTGAGCTCAACAGCGTCTTGGAGGAGGTGGAGGAGGACTTTGCCAAGAGCGGTAGCCTCAAGTCTTCCCTAATATTCGTGTATGCCAACCACATAGAGCAAGTCAGGAGAAACAAGGAGCTCTACGACTTAATTTCAGCAATCTTGGAAAAATACGCCCCAAAGATAGGGCTCGAGAACGTAGCTCAACTGATACTGAACTCCCTTTCTTAGTTCGAAAATAGAACCGCTAATCTCCGAATTATTTAATAACGGTCTTACCTTTCTAAAACCTTTTAGGTGCATTAGTTGAAGGTTGGTATACTGGACTCTACCCTACGCGAAGGAGAGCAGACGCCAGGAGTCGTCTTCACTGTAGACCAGAGGGTGGAGATAGCTAGGGCCCTCTCCTCTCTGGGAGTAGCTATGATAGAGGCCGGCCACCCTGCAGTGTCCCCGGACATCTACGAGGGAATAAAGAGGATAATGAAACTGAAGAGGGAAGGGGAAATAACCTCAGAAATCCTGGCCCACAGTAGGGCAGTAAAGAGGGACATAGAGGTAGCGGCAGAGCTTGAGGTCGACAGGGTAGCCATCTTCTTTGGCGTTAGCGACATTCACTTGAAGGCAAAACACCACGTCTCCAGGGAGGACGCCCTTAACATCATCGCCGAGCACATCTCGTACGCCAAGTCCCACGGCTTAAAAGTCAGGTTTACTGCTGAGGACGGTAGCAGGACAGATTTGGACTACTTGGTCAAAGTGGCGACTACTGCTAGGGACGCTGGGGCAGACAGGATTAGCATTGCGGACACCGTTGGCATCCTATACCCCTCAAAGACTAGGGAGCTCTTCTCCTACTTGACAAGAGAGGTGCCGGGAGTGGAGTTCGATATTCACGCCCACAACGATTTGGGGATGGCTGTAGCTAACGCTTTGGCTGCAGTAGAGGGAGGAGCGACCATAATCCACGCCACTGTTAACGGTCTTGGCGAGAGGGTAGGAATAGTTCCCCTTCAAGTAGTCGCAGCTGCAATAAAGTATCACTTCGGCATTGACGTGGTAAAGCTGGACCAGTTGCCGAAGGTAGCCTCCCTAGTCGAGAAGTACAGCGGGATAGCCATGCCACCTAACTACCCCGTTACCGGAGACTACGCCTTCGTCCACAAGGCCGGGATACATGTAGCCGGAATTTTGAACGATCCGAGGACTTACGAGTTCATGCCCCCTGAGACCTTTGGAAGGAGCAGGGACTACGTCATAGACAAGTACACTGGAAAACACGCTGTCAGGGACAGGTTCGAGAGGCTAGGGGTAAAGCTCACAGACCAAGAGCTAGAGCAGGTTCTGGCAAAGATAAAGAGCACGAACTCGAGGTTCCTCAGGGACGTGGACCTGCTAGAGATAGCCGAGGAAGTGACGGGGAAGGTGCTCAAGCCGAGGCCACCGGAGAGAATAGAGGCCATAGTGTCCATAAAGTGCGACTCAAACGTGTACACTACTGCCGTCACCAGGAGGCTCTCGGTCATACAGGGGGTAAAGGAGGTGATGGAGATATCTGGCGACTACGACATCCTAGCAAAGGTCGAGGCAAAGGACTCAGTTGAGCTCAATACCATCATAGAGAATATAAGGTCAGTAAAGGGAGTATCCTCCACTTTAACTTCCCTAGTGCTCAAGAAGATGTAAGATTTTTAAGTGTACGCGAGAACCTAGATATTGCGGGAGTGCCCGAGCTGGTCGAAGGGGGCGGACTCAAGACCAGTTGAGCGATCCGCTGGCGAAGGCCGTCCGGGGTTCAAATCCCCGCTCCCGCATTTAGTAAAATACTAGAATCTTGTTCTCCTTATAGCTCTTGTATAGCTCTTGAAGACCTTACAGCTTAGCTCTTCCTCAACCTCTTTAATTCCTCCTCGTGCTCTCCGTAGAAATTGGATGGAACTATGACAACACGGTTTCTGGCAGAGAGGAACTTAACAGCGTTATACACGTTCTTCACTAGCTGTGGGTTAAGCTCGACAAACCTAGAGAGATCACGTTCCTCTACCAAGGTAGCTTTCTCCACTCTGTCTATATCAATTCCTATTATAACCTTCACTTTAGTGTTCACCCTATTTTTTAAACATAAAAACTTTTTCTAGATATATATTATGTGCTGAAGATTTTTAATATTGCAGGATTTTGGTCCTTAGATTTACATGAGAGTCCCAAATGGTTTTTACCCACGACCTGCTTGAGCATACTATGGATCTGGAGAAAGCGGAAGACGTTAGGAGGTTAGCAGAGGAAATAAACAGAAGGGTTGGGCTCGGCCTCGACTTGACAAGGGTTGAGTTCCTTAGATCCAGGGGAGCAAGGACCAAAGCTGTGGCCAGGACGCTCTCCCTCCCCCCACAGTGGAGGTTCGTGATTGGGGAGGAGAAGGTCTACATTGTTGAGGTTATAAGCGAGAAATTCGACCCACTGGAGTGCGTAGACAGGGCCTTTGTGGTCCTCCACGAGTTGCTCCACATACCCAAGAGGATGGGAGGGGGTCTCAGGAGCCACAACTCCAAGGAGTTCAAGAGGGTAGGAAGGCTAATGAGAAAGTTGGACAACATCTGCGATACCCCAAAAAGTTAAAGTGGGCTTCTCCTCTAAGTTTCTGTGGTCAGCTTATTCAAGGCCCTCATCTCTGTCGGCTTCGAGAAGGTGGCGCCCAGGACGTTAAAGAGGGGAGAGGTAACGGTGAGCGTCAAGTTCGGGAGGGATGTCAGGTGGGTAGTGGTGACTCCCTCAGGCGCCTTCACGTACTACAGTCAGAGGTCAGCCCTCCACGGGCTGGTGATAAGGAACGCCGTGACTAGGGAGGACCTAGAGATCATGTCTATGATGGGCCTAGAGTACGCCAGAGAGGAACTGGAGAAGCTCAGCTCCGCCAAGATGAGGGTAAACGGCTCGGAGAACCTAAGGAGGATAAAGTCCGAGTTCATAAAACAGGTTATATACCCCTTGTTACTCCAGGTGTTGCTGAACAACGACTACCAGTGCCCCATCTGCGGGGAAATTATGGATAGCACTCACGGCTTCTTCCTCCACCTCAACGCGTCCACAACCATGAGGAGGAGGCACAGGGAGTTCATGAAGGAGCTTACCACTGAGGTCACCGGGGAGAGGGCGTAACTGAGGAGAGCCCTCCCATCCCCGCCCTCCAATGCTCTTGGGCTTTGAGAGCAGGGGAAGCCAAGTAAGGTTTTATTCTGGAAATCTCATTTCTTTCCGTGTACTACGACGCCCACTGTCACTACGTTAACCTAAAGAAGAAGTACGAGGGTTTCGTGATAGCCTCCGTCAGCATGGACTACCGCTCCTCCTTGGCCAACCTAGAGCTCAAGGATGAGAACGTCTTGAAGGGCATTGGGATACACCCTTGGAATGTGGGGAAGGAGAAGTTAGAGGAGGTGTTGCCACTAGTGAAGAGGGCCGACTTCCTAGGGGAGATAGGTCTCGACTACAGACTCTCCAGCGCTCCAAGGGAACTACAAGTCAAGTACTTCGAGGCCTTCCTGGAGGAGGGCCAGGGCAAGACTGTAAACGTCCACGCGCTCGACGCTTGGGCCGACTCCCTAAAGTTGCTCCTAGATCACGACGTGGAGAGGGCAATACTGCACTGGTACTCCGGGCCAACTGACCTCTTGAAGGACATTGAGGGTGCAGGGTACTTCGTGACAATAAATCCCTCAGTGACTTTTCAAGCCAAGCACCGGGCAGTGTTAGAGAGGGCACCGCCAGAGATTATCTTGACGGAGAGCGACGGTGGCTACGAGTACAAGGGGAAACTGCTTGAGCCCACAGACGTGATCCCCACGTTGGAGTACATAGCAAAAGTTAAGGAAATGGAGTTGGAGGAGGTAAAAAAGAAGGTTGAGGAGAACTTCAAGAAGGCCTTTAAGCTGTGATCCTCGCCTTTATTTTCTCTATTCTAGCTCTCTTTAGCTCTTCCATCAACTCCAAGAGCTCCTTGAGGGAGTAGCCCATTGGCTCCAGCTTCTCCCTGCTGTCTTTCATTATCTGCACCGCCAAGGGGTAGAGCTCCTCGACCCTCCTCACTGCGTACTCGGGGTCCTGTATTAAGGACAGCCCGTAGTTGACGTGCCTCGCCTCGTCTTCAATGATGTTCTTGACGCCCTCGTTGAACTTTACCAGCCCGTACTTTCTCGAGGTCTCGTTGAGTATTTTTAAGCCCACAGTAGCTAACACGCCCTCTGTTATCACGTGGAACCTCGTCGCCACGTCGTCGAGGAAGCGGGGCGACCTTAAGTCCTCCACGAGCCCGTCGAAGAGCTTTACGTATGAGGCAGGCAACTTCACGTCGCTCAGCGGTTCCTCCTTGAAGTACTCCCTGAAGAAGTCGAAGTGCTCTAGTTCCTCTATGACCTGCTGTAGGGAGTACCCCTTTACCTGCTTCGACAGGGAGAACACTATTGGCCTCATCTCCTTCCACCTTGGCATTAGCCCCTCTGGGTAGAACATCGCCGAGACGTACCTTATGCCCTCCCTTATTTCTTTAGGTAGAGAATACCACGTTTCTTCCATTTTTCCTTCGTTAATTTAATTTATTTTTTAATATAAATCGTTTATCTTTGACTAACTTTGTTATCCTCCGGTTTTACGTCACCGTGGCCCTCTCTTTCTCTTACTTCGTCTCAAGCTTCGTCTCAAGTAGCTTTCAGTTAGGGGCGTAAGAGTTAATGTGACTCGCGCGAAGAGGTGAACGATCATCTTCAACGCTTATTAACTTAGGGGGGTATAAGTTACTTAGGGGGGTATAAGTTAAAATGCTCTTCGACCTTACGCCCAAGGAGGACAGAAGGGACTTCTTCGATAGGGAGAGGGAGATAGAAAGCGTGAAGTCCCTGTCCTCGCCCATAACTCTTGTCCTCGGCCTAAGGAGGACAGGGAAGTCGTCAGTGCTGAGAATAGCCCTCAACGAGCTCGGCGTGCCTAGCGTATACGTGGATTTAAGGAAGTTTGAGGACAGGGCGTACATCCCCTACAAGGACTTCCTGCTGGAGGTGGAGAAGGAGGTGAGGAAGCTCACAAAGAGGTTCCCCTCTCTGTTTGACTTCCTCAGAGGGATTAAGGGCGTCAACGTAGCGGGGAACGGGATAACTTTCAACTGGGGAAAGAAGGACAGGCTCAACTTTGGTGACCTCCTGGAGGCGCTCAACGACTGGGCTGAAGAAAGGGTAGTGGTGGCGTTTGACGAGGCCCAGGACTTAATTAACTTGAGGGGGGCAGACTTACTCAACCCCCTGGCCTACGCCTTCGACAACTTGAGGAAGGTCAAGATGGTCATGAGCGGTAGCGAGATGAGGTTGCTCTACCGCTTCCTCGGAGTTGATAACCCCAAGTCCCCACTTTTTGGGAGGGCCATGAACGAGGTCGAGCTAAAGCCCTTTACCAGGGAGGAAAGCGTGGAGTTCTTGAGGAGGGGCTTTGAGGAGGCCAAAGTGGAGTTCAGGGAGCACGAGAGAGCGTACGAGGAGCTAGGGGGCATTCCGGGATGGCTGACGTACTTTGGCTACTACCACGCGAATACCAGGGACTTCGACGAGAGCGTTAGGAGGACAATAAGGAGGGCGAAGGAGCTCGTTTTGGAGGAGTTCGAGAACTTCCTCTCAAAAAGGCCAATAGCAAGGGGGAGGTACTTGGCCATAATGAGGAAGGTGGCAGAGGGCTGTAGTAGGTGGAGTGAGATAAAGAGGGCCCTGGAGCTCCACGAGGGCAGGGAAATAAACGACTCTGAGGTTTACAACTACATTAACAGCCTCATGGAGTCCTCGTGGATAGCGAAGGACGAGGAAAAGGAGGTCTACTGTCCAGCTGAGAAGCTCATAGCGAGGGCATTCAAGGACTAGGGTTAGCAAATGGCAGGCAAGGCGCTGGAAGTAGCGTCTCTGGGAAGCGTCTTGTCAAGGCTTGCCTCAACGTCTTCACTTCCGCAGCGACAGGAGGTTGACTTCGCCCTTGGAAGGGTTAGCTAGCGCCCAAACCCCCTTGTCAAAACAAAGGCTGGCTCGCAGCCAGGAGGACTCTAAAGGAGCTACATCTATGCATCTAGTAGAGCAACCTCCCCGCATTTCTCCCCTCCCTGTAAGCAGCGTAAGTCACGAGGAACGCAGCTGCAAACGCTGTCACCAAGACCAAGACAACGTCTATGACTGAGAAGTCGCTCGAGTCAATGGCCCTCCTCAAGTTCCTGACGTTGGAGAAGAACCCAGAGATGTAGTCCCACGCGTCCCATATTGTGGCGAAGGCGTCGTAGATCGTCACAAGCCAAGCTAACCACCCCCCTCCCCTCACCGCAGTCCTCGCCGTGACGTAAGTCGCCATCACTCCCCAGACTATGAAGGCTAAACCAAAGAAGAGAAAGGAAAAGGAGAGGAGGAATACTGCGGAGGAGTAGCTTATGTAGCCCAAGTAGCTCACAATGAATGTTATGACTATAGCGAGGACGTAGCCCATAGGAAGGAAACCGCCAAGGACGTAGAAGAGCTTTCCTGCAACAGGTCTTAACGAGGAGATCCTACCAGCGTTGTAGCTGTTCCACATGGAGAAGATAAAGTCCACCACCAGCACTATTATCCCAAGTATTAGGAGAAGTCCCATGGATAGCATTTCGATTTAGGTTGAAAAGCTTTTTCATGATCGAGGCACTGCTGGGAAAAATTGGAAGTCCTTAAAAAGAAATTTACGAGGTGGCGAATTTTTTCTTAAACTCAGCCGACGCTTTACAAGAACCAGTTATTGGCGTTTTACTCGCTGGTGGCTCTTCCTCGCTTACCCCATAGCATTTAAGAGGCTCTAGTGGTACCTTTTCTTGGCATCTTAGTTTACCTGCTCATTGGTATGTTCTCCAGTATCTACTCCCTTCAGGGAAACACTACGCCTTCTTCATCTCCTAGGGTTCCACTCCTACTCCTTAAGAGGCAAGACGTGGTCGCTTCTGGAATAGGGCTCCAGAACTTCGCGAGTTTCCATAGGTCGTTACCTTGGGGGCTCTCTTTCCTCCTCGTAGCTGACCATGAGAACATAACAGAGGCCACAGTGTTCTCCTTCCTAGGGAGTGGACAGTAACTATCTCCTCGCCATGCACGCGTTAGGCGCTACTTAAACTCTCTTTTGGGTCCCTCGCGTCCGGCTTGTTGTGGCGTTCAACGCTCAGCCATAACTGTGTCCTCACCGTGTCCTCACGGCATCCTCTTCGTAGCCCTGGCAAGGGATTGGCCAAGGGTTCCAACATGGGACTTACTGAACTGGGGATAGCGATCTGGATAGCGATAAACCTCGCTGCTCTTCACCTGCTCTTTGCCTGGTGCGGGCTACAAAGTGGACACGTCCCAAGGACAACTGACTCTAATGTCAAAACCCTTTTCTCCAGAAACGCAAGTTACTAAACTTTTTAACAGAAAAATCAAACACTACGTATAAAGGTTTTCACAAAATCATGATTTTTCTAAAAACTTTTAACAACTCTCTGGTTTACTGGACTGCAGGGCTTACCTTTTCTCATTTCTCGCTAAAAAGTTTTCATTAAAATCCTCTTAATATAGCAGACCACCCTTAACCCCCTCGTCAGACCCAAGGGGGAACTATCAAAGTAGCAAGAAGTTAGCTTTATATCTGGTTTGTATCAACTATATTCTTGCACACTTCCCCCCGGGGGCAAAACCTCCGGTGGGGGAGCTCACGATAACTGTGGGGGGATGAGAACCCCAGAGCTAATAACTCTGGGACTCCTCATTCCCGACAAGGGGAGCCGAGATAGTGAAAAGCACCCCACTCCCTAATTCCGGTTGATCCTGCCGGACCGGATCGCTATGGGGGTAGGGCTAAGCCATGGGAGTCGTACGCCTCCGGTAAGGAGGCGTGGCGGACGGCTGAGTAACACGTGGTCAACCTAACCTCGGGACCCGGATAACCCCGGGAAACTGGGGCTAATCCGGGGCGGGCAAGGGGATCTGGAACGACCCCTTGCCGAAAGGTCCCTGGGCTATTACCGCTCAGGGATGCCCGAGGATGGGACTGCGGCCCATCAGGCTGTTGGTGGGGTAACGGCCCACCAAACCTATAACGGGTAGGGGCCGTGAGAGCGGGAGCCCCCAGTTGGGCACTGAGACAAGGGCCCAGGCCCTACGGGGCGCACCAGGCGCGAAACGTCCCCAATGCGGGAAACCGTGAGGGCGCTACCCCCAGTGCCTCCGTTTGGAGGCTTTTCCCCACTCCAAGAAGGTGGGGGAATAAGCGGGGGGCAAGACTGGTGTCAGCCGCCGCGGTAATACCAGCCCCGCGAGTGATCCGGACGTTTATTGGGCTTAAAGCGCCCGTAGCCGGCCTTGTAAGTCACCCCTTAAAGGCCCCGGCTCAACCGGGGAAATGGGGGTGATACTGCAGGGCTAGGGGGCGAGAGAGGCCGGCGGTACTCCCGGAGTAGGGGCGAAATCCGTAGATCCCGGGAGGACCACCAGTGGCGAAAGCGGCCGGCTAGAGCGCGCCCGACGGTGAGGGGCGAAAGCCGGGGCAGCAAAAGGGATTAGATACCCCTGTAGTCCCGGCCGTAAACGATGTAGGCTAGGTGTCGCGTGGGCTTAGGGTCCACGCGGTGCCGCAGGGAAACCGGTAAGCTTGCCGCCTGGGGAGTACGGCCGCAAGGCTGAAACTTAAAGGAATTGGCGGGGGAGCACCACAAGGGGTGGAACCTGCGGCTCAATTGGAGTCAACGCCTGGAATCTTACCAGGGGAGACCGCAGGATGACGGTCAGGCTAACGACCTTACCCGACTCGCGGAGAGGAGGTGCATGGCCGTCGCCAGCTCGTGTTGTGAAATGTCCGGTTAAGTCCGGCAACGAGCGAGACCCCCACCTCTAGTTGGTAACTCGGTCTCCGGACCGGGTCCACACTAGAGGGACTGCCGCCGTTAAGGCGGAGGAAGGAGGGGGCCACGGCAGGTCAGCATGCCCCGAAACTCCTGGGCCGCACGCGGGTTACAATGGCAGGGACAGCGGGATTCCGACCCCGAGAGGGGGAGGCAATCCCTTAAACCCTGCCTCAGTTGGGATCGAGGGCTGAAACTCGCCCTCGTGAACGAGGAATCCCTAGTAACCGCACGTCAACAACGTGCGGTGAATACGTCCCTGCTCCTTGCACACACCGCCCGTCGCTCCACCCGAGTGGAGGAGAAGTGAGGCTTCTTGCCCTTCGGGGTGGGGAGTCGAACTTCTCCTCCGCGAGGGGGGAGAAGTCGTAACAAGGTAGCCGTAGGGGAACCTGCGGCTGGATCACCTCACGATTTCTCCCCCGCCCAAAAAGGGGAGGGGGTGCTCACTATAATCTCGGCTCCCCTTGTTTGTGCAGTTCCCCTCCTCGGGGAGGGGAGCGAAGAGCCTAGAGCGTGCGCAGTGGGCTACTGGTCCGCTGTGTACCTCAATGAGGCTAGCTACTACCAGCGCAAAAGGCCGCCTAGGGGTGGCTGCCTAGGGCACCAAGCCATCCGGTGGATGGCTCGGCTCGGGCGCCGACGAAGGGCGCGGCAAGCTGCGAAATGCCCGGGGTAGGCGCATGCAGCCTTTGATTCCGGGATTCCCGAATGGGACCTCCTGCCCGTTAGGGCGTTCCCGCCCGCAAGGGTTGGGAACGGGAACCCTCCGAACGGAAGCATCTTAGTAGGAGGAGGAGGAGAAATCAAACGAGATCCCCTGAGTAGGGGCGACCGAAAGGGGGACAGCCCAAACCAAACCCGCCGGTGACAAGTCGGTGGGGATGTGGTGTTACCGGCCTCCAGTCCGGGTCAGACCCAGCCTCCCTGCTCGCCTAGCCGAACTCCCCTGGAATGGGGGACCATAGAGGGTGACAGTCCCGTAGGCTAAAGGCGAGTGGGAGGCGGCTGGAGGCAGAGTACCATCCCCCGGTTTGGGGGTGGGAAGTTGGGGGACACGTGCCTCCAAGGCTAAATACGTCCCGAGACCGATAGCGAACTAAGTACCGTGAGGGAAAGCTGAAAAGAACCCCGGAAGGGGAGTGAAAAGAGCCTGAAACCGGATGGTCAGGCAGGGTAGGGCTCGAAAGGAGTGAATCCTCCCGAAGGAAAGGGACGCAAGTCCCAAGTACGAGGGAGGAAGACCGGGGTCCTACTTTTCGTCTTGAAACACGGGCCGGGGAGCTCATGCCAGTGGCGAGCCTAAGGGGGTAAACCCCGAAGGCGTAGGGAAACCGAGAGTCCGCAACCCCGCGAGGGGTGAGGGACTGGGTCCGCCAGGGCCTTAAGTCACTGGCATGAGGCTAGAAACCGGGCGATCTAGACCAGGGCAGGCCGAAGGCGGGGGAAACCCCGCTGGAGGGCCGAATAGGGGTTCTGACGTGCAATTCGTTCCCTTGACCCTGGTCTAGGGGCGAAAGACCAATCTAGCCCGGTGATAGCTAGTTCCTCCCGAAATGCGTCCTAGCGCAGCCTCCCTGGAGGTTACCCGCGGGGTAGAGAGACTGATTGGGGGCGGGTAGCGAAAGCTACCTTCTCCCAGTCAAACTCCGAACCTGCGGGTGCCGGCGAAGGGGGGAGTGGGTCACTCGGTGTAAGGTCGGGTGGCAAGAGGGAAACAACCCAGACCCGGGTTAAGGTCCCCAAGTGCCGGCTAAGTGCCAACCAGAAGGGCGTCCCCAGCCATAGACAGCGGGGAGGTGGGCCCAGCAGCAGCCATCCTCTAAGGAGTGCGTAACAGCTCACCCGCCGAGGCTGGGGGCCCCAAAGATTGGTCGGGGCTCAAGCCGGCCACCGAGACCCGGGGGGTGGAACCCAGTGGGTTCCACTCGGTAGGGAGGCGCCACGGTTGGTCAGAAGGTGGGCCGAGAGGTCCACTGGACCATCCGCGGGTGCAGATCCCGGCGGCAGTAATAGCGAAAGGGGGTGAGAATCCCCCTCGCCGGAAGGGCAAGGGTTTCCCGGCAATGGTCGTCAGCCGGGAGTGAGCCGGTCCTAAGGCGGGGCCTAACTGGTACCCGCCGAAAGGGAAAGGGGTTAATATTCCCCTGCCTCGGAGGTAGGTGCGGCAACGCAAGCCGAGCTCCTGACGGATCGGGGTAGGGGGAGTGGAGCCACCGCTCCACCCAAGTGCATAAGCCCCTGGAGAGCCGTAATGGTGAGAAGGGGGCGAAGGTGCGATGGGCCTCCCGTATGGGGGGTTCCCCTGATCCCTGGTCCCCATGAAAAGGGAGCTCGGAGCGATCCTCCGAGACCGTACCTAGAACCGACACAGGTGCCCCTAGGTGAGAAGCCTAAGGCGTCTGGGGGTTAACTCGGTCTAGGGAACTCGGCAAATTGGTCCCGTACCTTCGGAAGAAGGGATGCCTACCACTGTAGTGATCCTGCAGTGGTAGGTCGCAGTGACCAGGGGGATCTGACTGCTTAATAAAAACATAGGTCCCCGCTAGCCCGTAAGGGTGTGAACGGGGGCTAAATCCTGGCCACTGGCGGTCGGTTAAACCCGGGTTCAACCGGGCGAAGCCCCGCTGAAGGCCGGGGGTAACTCTGACCCTCTCAAGGTAGCCAAATGCCTTGCCGGGCAAGTTCCGGCGTGCATGAATGGATCAACGAGATCCCCACTGTCCCAGACCGGGGCCCCATGAACGCCCAGAGTGGGTTCACAGTCCCGCAACCCCCAACCCCGAGAGAAGACCCCGTAGAGCTTAACTGCAGCCTGGCGCTGGTTCCCGGGCGCCTATGCGTAGAGTAGGTGGGAGGCGTCGAAGCCGTCCCTTCGGGGGCGGTGGAGCCGAAAGTGAAACACCACCCATGGGTGCTCGAGAACCTAACCCCGAAAGGGGAACAACGTCAGGTGGGCAGTTCGGCTGGGGCGGCACTCCCGCGAAAAGGTAACACGGGAGCCCAAAGGTCAGCTCAGGCGGTACAGAACGCCGCCGTAGAGTGCAAGGGCAAAAGCTGGTCTGACGAGTCCCTTCAAAGTACGGGGACTCGACGCGAAAGCGCGGCCTAGCGAACGCTCATGCCCCCACACGTGGGGGCTGGGCATGTCAGAAAAGTTACCTCGGGGATAACAGGGTCGTCGCGGGCGAGAGCTCCCATCGACCCCGCGGTTTGCTACATCGATGTCGGCTCTTCCCACCCTGGGGGTGCAGCTGCCCCCAAGGGTAGGGCTGCCCGCCCGTTAATGGGGAACGTGAGCTGGGTTTAGACCGTCGCGAGACAGGTCGGACTCTAAGGGTTGGGGGTGTGGGCCGCCTGTGGGGAAGGTACTCCTAGTACGAGAGGAACAGGGTACCGGGGCCTCTAGTCTACCGGTTGTCCGGTAGGGCAGCGCCGGGCAGCCACGCCCTAAGGGGTAATCGCTGAAAGCATCTAAGCGAGAACCCCTCCCCGAAAAGAGGCGGCCGTGCAGGTCTCCGAAAGGGGACCTGCGGGAGCCCACCCAAAAAACATGGGCTTGATGGGGTGGGGGTGTAAGCCTCGAGGGCGAAAGCCCGAGGGGTTCAGCCCGCCACTCCCAAAGGGCGAGCCAAGGTAGTCACCCTTAGGTGGTCTTGCGTAAATGGTAGTAGCTAGCCTCATGCTCTTCTTTTCCTCTGTCTTTTACTCTTTTTGTGTATTTTTGAATTACATCAGTGAGGAACGCCTAATAACCTACGCTGGCAATTTCCCTCCCTTCTTTTAGCTTCTTCTCTAGGAAACGGCTCCAGATGTTGCCAGAGTTTAGGGAGTTTCATGCAGCGCAGGGACCTCGGTTTTCCGCTGTATTGATGGGAAGCTGGGAAAAATTCACAGGGTGGTTTAACTGCTCCCTATTCTACCCATTGCCCAGCGCGAGGCAACGAAATGAAGGCGTTTTGGCATAAATGCGGTTACGAGAGACGTTGGTTGTGAACTTGGATTCTTTGAGCCCCTAGACTCATGTAAGCCAGAATAAGGTAAACATCGCCTTTTAATGCAGGAAGTCAAATGCTTGGTAACCCAAGCCCTAGTTATAGTGACGCTGAGCACAATCTTTTCCTGCGCCTTTGATTGGAGAGCAACCTGCTTTTCAAAAAGTTATTGCGCTCCGTTGCGCTACGTTACCCGTGTAGATAAGCGCCGTTGTGAAGCTTGCCTAAACGTAGAAATGCCCTCTCGTGGTGAATAGGCACTGCGTTGTTGAGGTTAGGCGTAATGCGCTGCGGTAAGAAGTTTCCTCGGGATAATTGTTCCCCTATACGCGTTGACGACGTTTTGGCTTTAAACTTCTCAAGGCTACTCTCTCTAAGGCGCAATTAATTGTGTCAGCGTACCAATACTCCAAAGGCTCTATATCCCCTATGGCTTCAGCCAAGCATTCCTCAACTCGGTTAAGGAACTCGTACTTCTTCATTTGATTCAACCTGTTTCTAGCTTTTTCAATAGCTGCCTTTGCTTGCTCAGCGTATGGGCGAGCCTCGTTGTAGGTTTTCTGCCAATCTGGATACCAAGTAACCATGTAGTTAATTATCATTCTTGCAACGCTCTCAGAAAAGCCAAAGGTAGAAACGATAGTTTCCTCTGCCTTGTTTGCGCTGCTGACTAATCTTTTGCTGATCTCGAGAACGTTTGACACGCCGAGTTGATTGGCGTACTCTGCAATTGCTGCGTCGCTGTAATCTGTGGGAGGTTTAACGAAGTTAAAGGACAGGAAGCCTTGAGCGTTGATAGTTACTGGAGCCCCTTGATATACTAGCCCTGCTAGGCCTATGTTTTTGCAATCTGAGAGGGCTATCTCTTTGCTATATGATGGGCAATAGAGGGAAGTAAAGATAGGGGCTCCAATTAAAGCGTCCAACGAGTCGCTGAACTGCTGAATCTTATTGTCGTGACCAACTAGGGCTCGGCAGAGCTTCTGGGATTCTCCAACTAGCAAGAACTGGCAGAGGTCGTTCATGATGCTTACTGGAGTCGGCACGTAAATGAAGGAGTTAGGAAGAGAAGGAGGTAGAGTATATCCTGAAGGAGGAGGGGTATTTTTTCATCATACCAAGGAATGGAAGGGGTAAAGCCCTAGATATGCCTTTCAGAATTCTTTTAAGACTCTCCGCAGTATATTTGCCTTCTAATTCATATATAAATGCGCCAAGACCTACCTCTAAATTATCCATGGGCTGTTCTAAAAAATAAGGCAAGTAGTTCATTATTACCCCTGCTCCTATGCCGCCCTCAAACCTTTCCATAATCCAGCCAATCACTGGGGTTTGGCAGCTCTCTGGTAATCCAGGCTGTACCCAAGCTTTAGAAAGGTTAGAGACCCTAACTTGAAGAACTATTACGTTCGAGGGAGCGTTCCTTATTGCTTCAAACGCATCCCCTTCCGCGTTGAACACAAAGTCAGTAAGTCCTCGATAAGCGTGAAACCTCGTTGACTCCCAATACCTTGACTTTCCGCCTATGTAGTAATAGTTTCCTTCCTTTGACCTAATTATTACTCCGTGCCTCATTGCTTGAAACACGTTCTTGATATCCCTAGAAACCTCCTCAGAGACTGCCACTGCTGGGAACACTTCATGACTAATGTCGGAACCCAAAACTTCCTTAACCTTCTGAGCTGTACACGTTGCAATGTCTCTAACCTTAGCGCAATCTGTGGAAGCGCATAAGGCCTTAGCAACTCCCTCTGAAAGTAATGATTCAATAACTCTCTCTGCCATACAAAATTCTAAAACTTGAAGAATAAAAGCCTTAAGAAAAAGCGTTGAAAACTCGTGGGTGGAGCAAAGTTAGATTCCTCAACTGGTTAGCTGATAACGGTAAGAGTAGGAAGCGAAAAGAGGTTAAGGCTCTCTTCAGTCCTTGTTTTGAAACGCTGAATTGCATTCAATAAGCTGGGGCTTTTTTATTTTAACATAACCACCAAGATATTACCACTTTATCATGCATAACTTTTTAAAATCTGATTGTAAGATATTTCCTTATGTCAGATCTTGAGCCCGTACCTCCTGTTACAGAGTTGTTTAAAGCAGGAGCAATTGGCACTTTAATAGAAACTGCAATAGGAACCGCTATCGGTTACCCTACTTCAAGGGCTACAGCTACTTGCACTGCGCAGAACCTGCAAAATATTCTTAGCAGTTCATCACCTTACATGGTTTTCCCGGCTCTTGCAGTATCTGGCAGGGTTTCAACTAGTACTAAAAACGTATTTCAAGTTGTTAGGCACGGAGTAATAATTAAGTCAAACGAGGGGAACTATTACTACATAGGCGGGAAGTCGAATTACTGGATACAAAATAGGGCGTTTCACGCTTTTCAAGGCACTACTGAGTTTACACTCAAAGCTGAAGAGGGAGTTCACCTTTTTGAAGCAATAAGGGACGCTCCCTCAAACATAATAGTTCTTCAAGCGAGAACATCGAGGCTTTCACAAGCCTGGGAGCAGCCTAAACCGCCAGAGGGCTGTCAAACCCCATTTATTGGATGGATCATGGACGCGCTTGAGGGCGGCATAGGAGCAGGGGTAATAATGAACTACTTGCCCTATTTTTTAGATGAGCCTATACGTAATTTAAAGGTAGGGCATCGCGGACTTATATATGAATCTGGCGGCAAATATACTACAGATAGTTTTCAAGGATTTCTGAGAACCATATCTAAGTTTCCGCCCCTTCCATTCCTTGGAATAATCAAAAGTACCCCTCCTCCTCTAGGAGACAAGCTGCCTTCTCCTTTTCCAGGCTTCATTTACGCGCCAACTCCAATAAGCATCATGAACGACCTCTGCCAGTTCTTATTAGCATTTTCTGGAGAAGCTCAAGACGATTGCAGCGCCCTAGTTGGCAATGACAATAAGATTCAGCAGTTCAGCGACTCGTTGGACGCTTTAATTGGAGCCCCTATCTTCACTTCCCTCTATTGTCCATCTGGTTGCAAAAACATAGGCCTAGCAGGGCTAGTATACCGCGGGACTTCAGCAACTATTAAAGGTTACGGCTTCCTAGTCTTCAACTTCGTTAAACCTCCCACAGATTACAGCGACGCAGCAATTGCAGAGTACGCCAATCAACTCGGCGTGTCAAACGTTCTCGAGATCAGCAAAAGATTAGTCAGCAGCGCAAACAAGGCAGAGGCCTCAATTATCTCCGCTCTAGGGCTTTCAGCTGTAGTTGCTGGGGCAATAATCGCTTACCTAGTAACTTGGTACTCAGATTGGCAGAAAACCTACAACGAGGCTCGCCCATACGCTGAGCAAGCAAAGGCAGTTATAGACAAGGTGAGGAATAAGTTAAACCAAATGAGGGAGTATAGGCTCCTTAGCTTCGTTGACGAGTGTTTAGCAGAGGTTATAGAGGAGGGAGCTTCTCCAGACGAGTGGTACGACGCAACCTTGAGCTGCTTGTTTGAAAAAGGAGAGCACGTGGCTGGGGGCCCAGTGCCAGGACCTTAACTCCTTTATAAGGTTTAGAGGTATTTTATCGTAATGCCGTCGAGGTTGCAAGCTCTTTATTGGGCTTCCGCTGCGTCTAACGTGGTCTTCTTTCTTTCCGCGTATTTTACTTTCGGCTTTTTCCTCCTAGCCTCCCTCCTGTTAGCTCTTTCAATTTCTTCTCTCATTAACTTCGCGTTGTTAAGAAGCCTTCTCAAGGGCAAGTCAATACAAGGCTTCCACATTTGCGAAGGATTAAAGAACTTTGCGTTTGTCTATAAGGACAACATCTTCTTAACTGAGGATACTTTAAACGACAGAGACGTTCTAGAGGCGACGTTAATTCACGAATATGCCCATGTTCTTACCTTGAAGGGGAGAAAGATAAGGTATTTATCTGGTTTTAATCCTTTAGCTTTGTTTATCTCCACTGCAGTAACTGGTGGGTGTACTAAAGGGCTTAAGGGTTTAGTTTCCACGTTTAACCTTTTCCTAGTGCTTATTGTTGAAACAGGCATATTAATTTTAGCTGATAACACTAGCATCGCCTTTGCCTTTCTCCTTCTCTTTTTGATAGGTTTTTATGTTTGTGCTCTTTACTAGGTATTTTAATTCTTTCTACGTCATAGGTAGCGTTATAGTTGCTGCGTTATCTCCAGGATTTTTTCTATTGCTTACGCGGTTTCCCTCGTTCTTTATATTGCATATAAGCTTAATGAGGAGATATTGGCTGACTTATACGGAGTAGCGTGTGCCGGAGAGACTTACTTGAAAGGTTTGAGTAAGTTGTTGAACGTAGAAAAGGTAAAGAAGCGCAATATTGTTGTGGACGTAATCCTTTTCCCAAATACTCACTTGAATAACCACTTGAGGATTTACTATCTAGAGAAGAAGCTAAAAGAAGGAAAATTAAGGTGCCAGTGTGGATAAGGCGTTCTTCACCCCGATGTAAACCCAAAAGCGTAAAAGTCGTTTGATCGTGTCGTTTAAATCTTCAAGCGATCAACGTCAGTGGCCCAATTAGCTAGTAAAGTCTCCAAGACTAGCCCTTCTTGACGCTTTCACCCTTCAATCTCGTTTTCTTTTTTCCCACCCCTTTACCTACACTATACAATTTTATATCCGTTTTTCCAAATATTTGCTATGGAAGAACAGCTGGAGAAGTATGCAAAGTTTTAGAGGAATACGCTGAGTACTTAAAAAATAATGGCAAACCTATCATAGATGCGCCTTTGACCCCTGAAGAAATTTTATCCGAGGCGTTGAGAATAAGGGCCAAGTCAAAAGTTAAAGCCGAACACGGTTGGATATACGTGGATCTTAATGACGGAATTGCAGAGCATTGGGCTCACATAGAAGGAGAAGTCATAATAAAACTGGACAAGCTATACAGACAGCTAAAAATGGAAATAAAGGACGCAATGGACAGCGAAAAAGTGTTAAAGGATGCTGATCTTTTCCACATTTACTGAAGCACTTGGATGACATAAAGAATTACATGAAAAGGTTTGGTGACGATGTAGACCCTTTAGGGAAGGAGGTACTCTCGTTCTTAGAAAGGTTAAAAGGAACTCCACAGACTCCAAACGCGCTCTTAGGAGAGATTGAGAGGTGGAGAGTGATTATTCACTTTAAATCTTGTGCCAAAATTAGGTACGTTGTTGCTAAGGACAAAACAATCAGTTAATATTAGTTACAGCCCATCCAGATCCCGACGCCGACAAGTACGTCGAAATTGGAATTTAGAATTTAACAGCTCTCAAGCGAATTCTCAGTTCAGCTGCAAATATTACCTTCGTCATTATATTCTAGTAGAGAATAGCTACTTCACTACCATTACCGGTACCTTGGCGTGCTTGAGGATAGCAGTGGACACGCTACCCAGGAAGACCCTCTTAAACCGGGAGAGTCCACGACTACCCACTACTATTAGGTCGACGTTGTTCTTTTCGGCGTAGTCTAGGACTGAAGTGGCGGGATCTCCCTCAATCACCTCTGTGATGACGTCAACCCCTTGGCTTTTTGCCAGCTCCGTTGCCTCAGCCATATCCGCCTTAACCTTTTTCTCTAGGTCTTTTAGGGCAGAGAGCGGGGGCAATATCCCTGCGTTATAGAACACCGTCAAGTCTATTGCCTCCACTACGAACAGACGCGAGTTAAATAGCTTTGCTAACTCTATTCCTTGTAATAACGCTCTCTTGGCGTTCTCTGAACCGTCGTAGGCCACGAGTATTCTTTCAAACATCACCATTAATTTTCTATATAGATTTTAAGGTTAACTATACTGTGGTAAAGAGGTATTCCTTGACGTACCTTTTTAAATCCTTTAACTTCTTAGCCCTAATAACGTTCTCCACCATGCTAGTTATGTCCTTCACTTCCTCCTTACTAAGGGTGGACATTATAGAATCTGCCTCCGTTTTACCCTTTTTGCTCAGCTTGAACTTCTTGTCCCCTTCTAGGTAGCCTAGTCTAACTAGGTAGAGGAGGTGGGACTCCACTCTAGGGCTGTATACGAAGATCCTCTTGTTCCACCTGAAGTAGAAGAGCCCATCTTGTACGACGTATTTCCTTGAAAGGTAGTCGTGGACTAAGAAGGAGGAGACGAGGAGCTTAACCTTGCACATCTCTCCCTTTAAGGAGAGGAGCAGCAAGTCGTCTATCTTAAAGTCGTACTCTCTGAACTCAACGTTGGAGAGCCTTTCAAACTCGTCCCTCAGCTTCTTCACTATCAAGTACATCGAGGAGAAGGAGCCGTACCTCTCCACCTCCTCCACTGCCTCCTCCAAGTACCTCTTAGCCATAGTTTCCATTGCCCATCTCCTCTATTTCCGTCACTGCCATTATTAACCCAGAGTGGGGAAAGACGTGGGGGAAGTTGCCCATGGGCTCGCACGCCCCTCTCTCGTAGTGCTCTGCCATGAGCTTTAGGTCAGTGGAGCACTCCACCAGCCTCTTTAGCGTCTCCACTGCCTCCTTTGTCTTCCCTAGCCTCACGTAGACTCTTGCGAGCCAAGTGGAGACAAGAGTGAAGGGATTTACCACTTCCCCTATAAAGTCCTCCCTGTACCTCAGAAGGAGCCCCTTGGAGACTGAAAGCTCCTTCTCTATCCTCTCCAATGTGGAGATAAACCTGGGGTCCCTAGCTTCCACGAAGCCATAGAGGGGCAGGGTTAGGAGCGCTGCGTCAGCTTCCTCGCTACCGTAGTACCTCACGAAGCTCTTCTTCCTCTCCGAGTAGCCGTTGGCTAGGACGTCCTCCCTTATCTCCTCTGCAACTTCCTTCCATTCCGGCCTACTCACCCCCACCTCCTCTGCCAGCTTGTACGCCCTGTCCATTGCAACCCAGTTCATCACCTTGGTGTGTACGAAGTGCTCGTAAACCCCCCTCTGCTCCCAGATGTCTGTGCTCTTCTCTTTCCAAGAGTTCTTTACCCAGTTGGCTATTGCCTCTATTGCCCACCACACGTCCCTGACGAACTCCTTGTCCCCGGTTGCCTTGTAGTACTCGTAGAGGGCATGCAGGTAGGCCCCCTCTATGTCGCTCTGCACTTGTAGGTAAGCCCCATTGCCTATCCTCACTGGCCTAGAGCCTCTGTAGCCCTCCAACCAGGGGACTTCCTCCTCAGCTGGGGGAGCAGTGCCGTCTACGCTGTAGAAGGGGTGGTCGAAGCTCTTTGAGGAGGGGTCTATCATAGACGTGAGGAAGCTAAGGATGTCCCTCCCCCTCAGAACCAGCCCTGCCTTTAATAAGGCCTCTGCGGAGTACGACGCGTCCCTCACCCACACGTATCTATAGTCCCAGTTCCTCTCCTTCCCTATTATCTCCGGAAGGGAAGTGGTGGGGGACGCTATTATCCCGCCTGAGGGCGTGTATATGAGCCCCAGGAGGACTAGGAGGGATCTCTTGAACTCCTCCTCAAAGATCTTGGCCTTCCTGGCCTTTTCGAGCTGTCCCCTCCAATACTTGAGGGCCCTCTCTAAGGCCTCGTAGGGTTTTGAGTATACGAAGCCCTTCTGGCTGAACAGCCCGTACCTCAAGTCCTTGGAGTAAAGGAGGTAGAGGTATCCCTTACCTGGGTTGAGCAGTATCCTGTCTCCCTCTATCTGGAAGTCTCCATGTACCAACACCTCTATCCCCTCCTTGGACGTTGGATTCTTGAAGATTAATCCTGCCTCCCTTACCTCCACCCCGGGCTTTATGAGCCCGTAGTTGAAAGAAGGCTTTATTTCAGCGTAGAAGGATATCTCGCTCTCGTAGATCCTTATTATCCCAGGGAGGGAGAGGGGGAGGAAGTCTACAAGCCTAAGCCTCTTCCCGTCCTTTACCTTAAACTCGCTTTCCAAGATTAGGGAATTCCCCAAGTACTCCTTCCTGTACACGTACTCCACTAAGGGCCTTACGGCGAAGTGTCCTCCTTCTCTGTCCAAGAGCTTAGTGAAAACAGAGGGCGAGTCAAACCTTGGGCAGGGGAACCAATCTACGCTACCGTCGTTTTCTAAGGCAGAGGTGAGCCCGTTGGAGAGGAAGGCGTAGAAGTTCGCCATGACCTCATACCCTGTAGGAGTTCACTGCTTCCTCCAGAACTGCCTTTACCTCGTTTACGGCGTTGTTCACGAAGCACTTCTTTGCAGTCTCATAGCCCATCTCTCCGAGCTTTTCCCCTCCCTTCAACGCGCTCTCTATGCCCTTGGCCATCCCCTCATGGTCTCCGGGGGAGAAGGTGTAGCCATTTCCTCCCTCGATCACAAGCTCACTGGCCCCTGCCCCCTTGCTCACCACTACGGGCTTTTTGTATAGCCAGCCCTCACAAACCGTGAGCCCAAAGCCCTCCAAGTTTGAGGGTAAAGCTACAACGTCAGCCCTCTGATAGAGAGCCATTAGCTCCTCGTCTGTGACGTAGCCCGTGAAGACCACCTTGTCCTCCACCTTCAGCTCCCTTGCTAAGTCCTTTAGCCTCTTAGCCCACATTCCCGCCTTGTTGTGGCCTAGCGTCTTGCTAGTGAAGCTCCCGTCGCCAGCTAGGACGAGCTTCACGTTTAGGTTCTTTATTGCCCTTATTGCCACGTCCTGGCTCTTTATTGGGTCCATCCTGGCAACTACGAGGACAACCTTCTCGTCTTCTCCTATGCCGAACTTCTCCTCCACCCTCTTCACGTCGTTCTTACTTTCCTGCGAGTAGCTCCTTGGGTCAATAAAGGGGTAGATCTGCTTCACGTTTACCTTCGCCCCAGTCCTTATCAAGCCCTCTAGGTCCCTCTTTGTGCTGAAGATTAGCGAGTCGAAGCCTTCAAAAGACCTTATTAAGAACTCTCTGAGCCTAGGGCTCAGTTTCTCTGGCACGAAGGGTACGTGGTACCAGAGTACTGCGGGGGCTGATGGCCCAATAATCCCCCCGACCAAGAGCTGTTGGAAGTCATTTATGAAGTATACGTCTGTGTCGGAGTAGAACTCAAGCAACTTCTGGGCCGAGAGCCAGTTGTAAGTAGCGTAGGCTATGTAGTCCTCGCCGTTGATGTCGTACTTTGAGATTCCGTGGCTCTCGTTGTATATTCCCTCCTTAAACCTTGTGTACAAGGCGAGTTGTTCAGCTGGGAGGTCCACGAAGTGTAACTCCACGTCGCCCATGACCGCTGAAGGGGGATACCCTGGCCCTAGGGAAACCCAGCGCTTCTTGACGTTGAGCCTAGAGAGGAGGCCAAACATCATCTTGGCCACCCCTCCAACTGAGGGGTAGTACTCATCTGGGGAGAGCAAGGAGAGGTCAAGGGGAAGGTTCAAGATGTCATATCTCTCCACTATGTCCCTGTAAGTCACGGTAAACCTAATGGGAGGGGTCTGGGTGTTAATGGCTACGCTACGTATCATAAATAGTATGCAAAAAATACCCTTAATAACTTTGAGTGACGACAATGACCTTTACGCTGAACCCCTCGCCCTTTAGCTTTTTTGCCTCCTTTACCAGCTTTCCCCTTTTAACTTGCCTTATTATCAGTTTCTCCTTTGTGTCTATATCCTCCGATTTGAAGTACTCTATTAACTTGTTCCTCCCAGCTGGGAGGATCAAGACGTCTGCGTCCTCCTCCTTTACTTTGCTCTCCACGTTAATCTCGTTTTCCAGCTTCATAAGCCTCCAATTTATGAGCTTAACCATCAAGTGCTCTTCGAATGTGTTTTTTATAAAACTAAGAGGTCAGAACGCGGTATTAATGGCTAATCATCTTACGCCGGTATTTTCCCACTGAGCGAAAGGTAGGCGAGAGATTATGCAAACTTCTTTAGCCTAAGCGTAAACTGCTAACGACTTCACTAACCTTTTCCCACCTTTAGGGTTGTCGTAATGCGCAAATTCAGAAAAGTTCATCTAAGTGTATAGTTGTTCAGAAAAGGTCTTATTTTTTATAAGGGAACAAAAGCAAATTTAGATTGTGATAAGGTTATCACTGTTGAGCGTAAAGAGGGGCGTGGGCAAGACTACAGTTTCCTATTACCTAGCTAGGGAGCTGAGCAGGAGGATGAAGGTCATCCTAGTCGTGGTTGGGTCCTATAACGTACTGGCTAAGATCTTTGGAGTGGAGGACAGCCTAATAGACTGGGGACGGGGGAGACTTTTACGCAGAGAAGGATGGAGTCTCCTTCCTGTACTTCGCTAAACGGCCAAAGACTGTAGACGTTGAGGAGGTTGCCAAGGTTTACGCTCACTACCTCGACGACATCGACCTGGCCATAGTGGACGTCCCCACCCACCTGGACCACGTGGTCTCCCTAGAGTACGTGGCGTTCTACAGGGCAGTTGAGGCCAAGTACTTCGCCTTGGCCATATCTATCCCTAACCCCTATGTGCTCACCTCCACCGAGAAGTACCTCCAGACCTTCTGCCAGCTTTACGATCACAAAAGCCTCGGCGTCGCTATAAATCTCTACAGAGGAGATAGGGAAACACAAGCTTGTCATCCCCTTTAACAAGGAGCTGTTCTTCAAGGGTATATCGTCTGAAACGCCGAAGGAATTCAAAGAGTTCGCTGACAAAATTTTCAATATATTGAGTAGCGTAAACTAAGTTTTTATGTGATGTTGCTGATTCTCTAATAATGTCTGCAATAAGGGCAGAGTGGCAGAAGCTCAGAACAGTGATGGTCCACGAGCCGGGCATAGAGATGTTCTACGGCATCCTTGACCCCGAGTCCTTCCTTTACATGAGGAGGTTCGACTTCTCAAAGGCAGTAGAGGAACACAGGAGGATGCAGGGAATCTTGAGGGAAATGGGAGCGAGGGTGCATAAGCTTAAGGACGTCATAGTGGAGAGGGCAAAAAACGACAAGCCATTCTTTCACGAGCTCAGCTCAGAGGCCTTAAACTACATAAGGTTCGAGGGTGAGGGAGACCTAGAGGGGGAGGCAAGGGAGTTCAAGAGGGACGTAGAAAGGCTGGACCCAGAGACCATATTTAACGTTATCCTCCTCAAGCCCACTGTATTAACCCACAAGGCGTTGGGCACTGGGGAATCAACGCCGAGGGTCATTAACGAGGAACCCCTCGCCAACTTGTACTTCACGAGGGATCAAGCAATAGTCACCGACAGGGGCATAGTAATAGGGAGGATGAGCAAGAGGATAAGGGCTAGGGAGACGACCTTGGTGAAGCTAGCGTTAAAGGGGCTTTCGGAACGCGTGATAAAGGAGGTAACTGAGCCGGCCTTCGCGGAGGGCGGGGACTACATGCCCTTTGGCGACTTTGCAGTATTTGGAGTTGGAGACAGGACTAGCATTGCAGGAGCGTTTCAAGTGGCTGAAGCTACTGGGTTTAACGAGATCGCAGTGGTGTACAACCCATCAGTCCACGAGAACGACTACATGCTGTCAATGCACTTAGACATGTACTTGAACGCGCCAATGGAGGGGGTGGTGGTAAGCAACAGGAAGACGCTTGAGATGGCGACTACTGAGGTCTTCGAGCTGGGAGAGAAGGGCTACGTGATGAAGAGGAGGACGAACTTGCTTGAGTTCTTCAAGGAGAAGGGCTTCAGACTAGTGGAGGTAAGCCTACTCGAGCAAATAGCTTACTCAACTAACTTCCTTACGGTAGATAACGGCAGGATCCTTGCTCTGGACTCGGAGGTAAACTCAAAGAACGTTATATCCTACCTAGAGAGAAGGGGGTACGCTAAATTACTGGAGGAGGTTAAAGGGGAGTACTCTAGGCTTAAGGTCGGCAACTCGTTTTTCCCTATGAAAAGGGAGGTAAGAGAGCTAGGGATAGATTACGTTGTAACAGACGTGGGGGAGATAACTGGCGGGCTTGGAGGAATACACTGCATGACTATTGCGTTGCACAGGGGTTAAAACATAAACGGAGAAGTACCAAAGGTTAAGCTATGAGGGATTTGGCCAACTAGAGGTAGTCTAGAGGTAGTAAAGAGTTAGCTAAGTTCAAGACATGAAGACTTAAGCGCTTCTTCGTCCGGTCTTCCTTTCTCTTTCTAGTGCACGTTCTCGCGTTCGCGAAGTATTGCGGAGGAGCTTTAGAGGTCATTGGGGAAGTTCTAGGGATCACCAACGCTATTTTCAGCGTTTTAAAACACTGAACTTGAACGCAAAGAGGGGTTACCTCGATCACTTGGATAAATTACACGAGGTTTTCGTGTAAAGACACAAGGGAATAGAGAAGGCTATTTATCGCTAAGTGGACCGGCCGGGATTTGAACCCGGGACCTCGCGGGTGCGAACCGCGCACTCTTCCAGGCTGAGCTACCGGCCCACTACACAACTCTTGGACAGAAGGTATTTAAATTTAAACGAATCTACAAAAATGGAAAAGCGGGAAAATAACTTATGATGAGCGATGGGCGGCTCGAGTAGTGAAGAAAACACTGCAGCTCTGACTTTCACTTACCCTCTTGTTTGTCCTCCTTTGGGTTCTCGGCAACATCTTCCTTTACCTCTTTTTCTTCGGCAATAGGCAGCGTTGCAAGTAGCTCAGAGTAGGCCACTTCTCCGTGCATTGCGTAGTCTCCAATCTGTAGGGTGTCCGGAGGCGCTTGTAGAGGTATGAATAGGCCTATGAGCTTCAATAGCCCAAACGTTATCGCGAAGTCGTATACGAACACCACTGCCGCTCCCAAGGCTTGTATCCCTACTTGCGCCCAGTTGCCGTAAAGCCCACCTACTAGGGCCGGGTCCACGTACTTTGTCACGTTAGGGTCTGCGAAAACTCCGGCGAGTATTCCTCCTACTATACCTGCTATTCCGTGGGTGGAGAACACGCCCAAGGTGTCGTCAACCTTTAGTTTCGGCTCCAACTTGTACAGTGCCAACCACGGTATGGAGCCAGAGGCTATGCCTATAAGTATGGCGTAGAGCCCGTTGATGTAACCTGCTGCTGGGGTTATTGCCACTAGCCCAGTTATTGCTCCACTAGTTGCCCCAACAAGCGTGGGCTTCTTGAAGAACGCCATGTCCATCAGCATCCAAGTTATGGCGCTTGCGGCAGTAGCTATGTTGGTGTTGAGTACAGCTATTGCGGCGTCAATTGTTGCGCCCCCTGGGTCACCTCCGTTAAACCCGTCCCAACCTAGCCATATGAGTCCTGCCCCAGCCAGGACTAGCGGTAAGCTATGCGCTTCGAGCTTCCTCTCAGAGGCCAGCCTGGGTCCAACTGCTAACGCTGCTGCAAGCGTTCCAACTCCGGCATCAACGTGTATCACGTAACCTCCTGAGAAGTCAACAACTCCAAGTTGGTTAAGCCACCCACCAGCGAAGAGCCAGTACGCAACTGGGCTGTACACTAGGAGAGACCAGAACGGCACAAACACCATCCACGCCTTAAAGTTCATCCTTTCTAGCACCCCACCAGCCAGTAGTATAGGGGTTATTGCGGCGAAGACAAACTGGAAGAATATGTAGGTAGAGGTCGGGATGTCCAAAGGAGTGTTTCCAGGCCCGTATATGGTCTGGGATCCCTCGTAGCTACCGGGCCACGCAGGCAGGGGAGTGCCTAGAATGCCGTAGCCGTCAATCTCTAGAGTGGGCTTTCCAAAGCCGAAGTTGTATCCAGCTATCATCCAGACTATTAACACGGCCGCAAACGCGTAGAAGACCATCAGCGCACTGTTAACGGCGTACTTCTTCTTGGACAAACCAGCGTAATATAGGGCTACTCCTGGTACGCTCTGGAGGCCTACGAATGTAGCCGCTGTTAGCACCCACGCGTTGCTACCGGTGTCCAACCAGGAGGGGACTGCCACCGCTGGGTAGTCAGCGGTGTGGTTGGCTAACGCTGCAATGGATGCGTTTAGTGACTGTATCTCTTGGGTTACGTTTCCAGTTGAAGAAACTGATAATAAACTGAACATTATTGGCAACAAAAGGACGGACAGTATAGACAGTTTCTCGTGGTTGTTTCCAATCCTGAACGAGGTTCCCATTTTGTACCAAGAAGAGAAAAACTATAAACTGTTTAAAAACAATTCTCTAAATTCTCATGAGTACTTTTTATAAATTTCCCCAATTATTTGAAATTCATTCATTCTATCCTCCGTTTATCAATCCTTCTTTTTTAATATTTTTTAGTATATTCTTGATGAAGTGTTATTCGTCTTTATTTTAGTATAAGCATATTTATTCGTTACTAGTAAAGTATAAACAAAACACGCGAACTGGGATTGTTGGTCCAGTTTTTTCTCTACTCGCTCGTAATGTACGCGTAATGTAAAGATGACAAGATTTAAAAAAGTTGATCGGGCTAATCAATATAGTGGGCCCGTAGCTTAGCATGGCTAGAGCGCCCGGCTGATATCTCCGGCAGAGACCGGGAGGTCGAGGGTTCAAATCCCTCCGGGCCCACTTCTGGAATAAGCTTATAAAACATGCAACAGCATTTTGCTTATGCAGTCAATAAAGGGCGTTTCTCGAATCTTGAAAAGGACTACAGTTATCGACACCTTGGCCGTCACCTCAATAGCCCTTGTCTCCATACTTATAAGGGCGCTCAGCGCCGACTGGCCCCTCGCCATAAACGGCTTTGACTCGTGGTACTTGTTCTACAACGCTCTGCTTATCTCACAAGCACACGGCAACTGGTACGCGGTGCCCCCAGACGTCCACGCGTGGTACCCATGGGGCTATTTCATAGAGTTAGGGGACACCATAGGTCTTCCCTTTATCGTTTCGTTGCTTTCCTTGCCGTTCTCCTACCTAGGCGCTAACGCTGTCTACACCGTCACCATGTTCATGGACGTAGCACTTGCAGGCTTGGGGGTTGTGGCAACTTACTTGGCAGTAGACGGGATAACCAAAAGTAGGGTGGGCGCACTAATAGCGTCAATAGTTGTAGCCGTCTCCCCAGCTCTGACCTACAAGAACATAGTAGGAGGTCTGCCCAAGGACTCTTGGGGAGGCGTATTCGTGCTCTTCTCCATCTACCTGCTAAATTACGCTATAGAGAAAAAGAAACCAGCCTACGGAGCTCTAGCAGGAGTACCCTTGTTTCTGGCCGAGATAACTTGGGGAGGCTCTACGTACATTGACCTAAGCTTGCTAGCTGGCGCATTCCTCATTATACTCCTGAACAGGAACGACCTACCAACTGCAAAGTCCTTCACGTTAATGGCCCTAGTTACGGCCTTCTTAACGTCGTTTGCCCCGAACTCCATAGGCTTTTTGTCTGGCTTAGCCCACGGGTTCTCGTTACTGCTAGTGGGGTTGCTGCTGTTCTTGGATCTCTACCTTAAGCAGGTTATACCAAAGGAGATAGCCGACTCTAGGTCCCTAATAATTACCGCTGTGCTGGTGTTCCTCTTCGTAATAGGGATAGCAGGCCTATCTTATATAGGAGTTACCCCAATTCCATCCAGGTACTACGCTATCATAAACCCATTCTACCAAATAACCGTCCCAATTGACAAGACCGTGGCAGAGTACATTCCACAGTCAATTTCTGCCATGTTGCAGGACTTTGGCATAGCCCTCTTCCTTTCCATCCTCGGAATATACTATGCAATAAGAAACGGTAACTTGTCCGCAATCTGGTTGATGGTGCTTGGGGTGGTCAGCATTTACGGTACCTCCGAACAGCCCTACTTGTTCAACTACACTGCTTATATGGTCGCTCCACTGGCCGGAATAGGCGTGGCCTTCATAGTTTCAAAGATAAGGGAGAGCGGAAATAAAGTAGTCCCAGTGCTTTTCCTGGCCTTCGTGGGACTTTCAATGGTAGCTGACGCGTCCTCTGCTATCATGTTCAGCAACGAACCCAACGCAATAGTCACTTCAGCTTCTCCCTACCCTATACCTAATTACGCTTGGGTTGAGGCGCTCAACTGGATAAGGGAGAACACGCCCCAGCACTCCTTTATCTTGAGCTGGTGGGACTACGGATACTGGGTAGAGGTTGTAGGTAATAGGTCTGTGATAGACGAGAACAATACGCTAAACGGCACGCAGATCAAGTTGATGGCGGAGATGTTCCTGAACAACGAGAGCTTTGCGGCAAACGTGTTAATGAGCGACTTCCACATTAGGCCATATAACGGGAGTCCAGAGCAGACCCCTGCTTACGTAGTTGCGTACGACGCAATAACAGTAGCCTATTCCTACTCTAACGGGCAGGTTAGGGCTGACGCTTTCATAGGCTACCCGGTGGACCTTGGAGGTCCCCTCTTAGGCTACACCACTAGCTTGGGAGATATAGGCAAAGCTATGGGAGCTATGACGACCATAGCAGGGTACCCAATAAACGAGTACATTAATTCGACACTAATCGAGGATCAAATATCAGCCATAAACCAGACCTATGGCTCCAACCCTGCCACGGCGTCAGAAGCGGCCACCTTGGAGAACTACGTGGCCCAGTCCTACGTGATGGCGTGGACTCCTAAGACCTATCAGTCGTTGATAATACAGATGTTCATAGAGGCAGTGCAAACTCTCGGTTACCCAGTGATAGCCCCCTTCAGCGTCTCGTTCACGGCTACTGGCCTCTCAAGTGGCGTAGTGTTGCCACCAGTCCACATGCAGTACTTTGCCCCAGTTTACATAGCCCTTTACCCGCTCTACTATAGCCCTAACGGCTACATAGTCTACATAATGGTCATGGTGTACGAGTTCGTACAGCCAGGGTATATACCCTACGTTACAGTAGTGACAAACTCTAGCAGTTAAACTTCCTCCCCTTTTTTACCTCCAGTCTGTACTTAACGTACTTGTCCTCGGGCGAAAACCTAGGTGGATGTGGGACAACAGTAGGCCTACCGCACTTTGGGCACTTCTCCTCAAAAGTGTAGGTGCCGTCGAAAACGCACTTCCTTAACTTCCACTTCATACAGAAAAGGGAGAGAAAGCTAGTTAAAAAGGGTTAGGCTTTAGCCACACTGAACTCTACGCCTATCTCTTTGGACTTTTCCTTAAGGCTGTCAATTACCTCCTCCAGTAATCTGGACAGCTCCTTTGGGTCAGTGCCTACCACGTCTATCCTATATCTAGGTGCTCCAATACTGTAGATCTTAACACTCACTCCATCCTCCTTGGGCACTGCTTCGCTGAAGAGCTTTCTTATCTTCTCCACGCCGTATGGATCGTTAGTCTTTGCCACTACCACTTGAGACTCCTTGTACTTCTTCTCCTCCACGTGCTTCGTTGCCTCCTCCATCAGAGGCTTTACCCAGATCTCTGGCACACCTGCGTCCAAGAGTACCTTCTCCCCTTCCCTGCTAGCCCTCTGTAAAGCCTCGAACACGTCTCCGTACTTGTCCTCGAGCTTCCACGCCACTTGCTCCCAAGCCTCTTTTTCCGTCTTTCCAAGCTTCTTTGAGACCATTTCCAGGATCTTGTCTATTTTCTGTAACTTCTTCCACTCGAGGTTCTTCTTCCTCTTCTCGTCGTCGTTTACCTTCTTCAGTGAGACGTCTACTGTCCCCTTCCTCCTGTCAATCCTTATTACCTTGACTACTACCTTCCTGTCCTCCTTGATCACGTCCCTTATGTTCTTGACCCACCTTGTACTTATTTCGCTCCATGGTAAGAAGGCTTGAAGACCACCGTACTCGTCAAGGGTGACGTAAGCTCCGTAGTCAAAGATCTGTTTAACGGTGGCTATTAAAACGTCCCCTTCCCTTGGTAAGGGATGTTTGTTGTAGATCATTTTAGCCCATTTCTCTAATAACTTCGCCGACTATTTTTGCTTTGCCCCCTGTTGGGTAAACGAGCTGTGTTGCACAGGAGAGGCACCTTACCGGAAAAGTGGCGTGGCTGAAGACAACTTGCTCGTTTCCGCAGTTTGGGCACTTCACTCTTATGAACTTGCTCCTTGGTTCCGGAATGAGTATCCTCAGCTTCCTCATTTGATCACCTCAACTAGCTCCAGCTTCTTGACCCTAATCCCATGCTTCATTATGGTGTATCCGCACTTCTGGCACTTGAGCATGAGCGTCTGCTTCTTGGTGACTTTGGCAAACCTCTTTTGCTCTGGCTTCCTCTTGCTACCGTAACCAAGGTTCTTTCTTTCGTACCTCCTCTGTCCCTCGGAGAGGCTCCTCCTCTTCCCTGACTTGTAGAGGGAGACGCTGTGCTCTGTGTGGGTCTTACACCTAGGGCAGTACGTCTTGATGACTTTGGGGACTTTCATTTCAGTTATCTACTAACTTGCAGGGGATTATATATTCTGCTATCCATAAAGGCACTACCAGCCTTATTGGAAGGAAAGCTATGTCCCCCTTGTCTAGCGTTCTGCCATCTACGATGACCTTCTTAGTTACCTTACACATTACCCTTTCGTTGTTGGACACTAAGTTGCCAGTGAGGAGGGAGATGTAGAGTTCCTTTATTTTTTCCAATAACTCGAAGACGAAGGAGTCGAAGCTCCCTCCTCCCTTTCCGTCCTCGAGGTACTTGCCCAGCCTCACCTCAAACAAGGACTCCGCCAGCTCTTCGTAAATCTTCACTTCCCTCTTGTGGAGTTCATCATTGTACCTCAACCTCAGTTTCTTTAGTACCTCAAGGTCATTTGAGAACGAGTTTATGGGGATCTCTTGTAGGGCGTCGGTCTCGAGCTCCTTGGAGAGCAGTTCGTCTATCAAGGCCTTTTACCCCTTTTCGTATATCTTTAGTTCTCCCAGACCTTTAAGCGAAGCGTAAAGCGCCAAGGCTATGTCAAGCCTTATGGGCGTCTTTTCCCTCAGCTTGACCTTCTCGCCAATTAACTCGAACTCCCCGGAAACGAAGGGCATGAGTATCCCTGTCCCCTTAAGAGGAGAGAGGGCTTCCTTGGAAAACTCAAACTTCTCTAGCTCCACCCTCCTGACAAGGAGCCCCGACTTGCCGTGGATTGAGCCAGGTATCCTAACGAGCCTCTTCACGTCAGTGGTTACCTGTTCGTCTATCTCAACCCCACTTTTCCCCCTAGCCTGTCTTCCCACCCATCCTGGGTCTCCTGGCTCTCCCCGGTACTTGGGCACGTTAATCTCCATGACGTACTCCGCTATCTGCTTCCTATCGCTGGAGCTCAAGAGGGCGCAGTCGCCGGAGCACTCCACTATGACGTGGAACCCCCTGTTCCCTGAGAAGTAGACCTTGGGCTTAAAGCCAAAATCGTCCTCCAGTATCTCCACGAGGTCAATGGCCTTTTCCTTTGTCTTCTCTATGCACTCCTTGGTGACTTCAACGTACTCTATTGCCTGCGTCCCGTCCCTTGGGCACACATCTCCCTCAACCGCCTGCCCACACGTGGGGCAAAAGTTGAACTTCTTCACGTTACAAAAGTGGTCAGCGTCTAGGTCAAACTGAATGTCAGCGCCCATCCATCCCTTCTCCTCCATTTCCTTGGCAGAGGGCAGTTGGTACTTAGCTGAGGAGTAATAGAGGTGGAGGGGAACGTTCTTCGCGAGGTAGGCCTTGAGCTCTACCTCGTTGGAGAAGCTTAAGTGTCTCACGTACGACTCGGACTCAAAGGGTTGGTACGCGAACTCCCTTAGCTCCATGTCGTACGGAAGTTCAAGGGTAGCCCTCTCATAGTACTCCTTAAAAATCACCTTCACTAGATTATTCAACCCTGGGTGCAATGTAGAAGTCACCGTAGCCCCCTTGGGGCAACTCGTAGCGTAGTTTGAGGGGCAACTGGGAGCCAAAGGCCAACTCCACTGTATCTGAGGGCTTCCTCATGGGGGCGGTGTTATAGACGTACTCCATTCCGTAGATGGAGGTAGCGTCGCTTCCCTCGGACTCTATAAGCCCGCCGTTGTCCGTGGAGAGCTCTACCGTAGAGTTTCCCAAGTCGCCACGTACCTCTAAGTATAGCTTTTGTTCCTTTGAGGAGATAATTAGGGTATCTCCTAGGTTGAAGAGGTCAGAGATAACTTCGCTAAAGACAGCGGTGAGAAGCTTTGCCTTGAACGGGAACTCCAAGTTCATGGAGGGGTTCTGGGGTTCAGAAGACCCTAGGATGGGCAACTTGAATATCCTCTCGAAGCCGTCTGAAATGTCGACGTTGATCTTCTCTTGCTCGGTGTAGATCGTAATGGAGTCGTTTTTCTTTACCCTCTTGAGTACTTGGTTTACCTCCTTGAGACTGAAGCCGTAGATCTCCTTTTCCTCGGACTCGTATTCCTCAAAGTAGGCAGAAGGTAAGAAGATGTCCAGGAAGACCACCCTAGACGGGTCTATGCCGGAGATTCTTATACCGTCCTTTGTGGAAACTATGCTGGCCTCGTTCATGAACTCCCCGACTGTGGCGAAGATATTTGCCAGCGCAGACGCGTCGATGGCCTTTAACTTCATGTCTTTATATTTCCCTAGGAAGGCGTATAAAGTTTGAGGTCCTTTGTTTTTGCTCCAGTTTCTTGTCCCCTTCGTGGAGCCCCACGGTCAAATTCTGGGGTTGTTTTCCTCCGTTAGGTAGTCCTCCCCTCCAGCCAATACCTTTTGTACCTCAGCGTAAAGTTCGTCAAACCCAAAGTCGGTTACGGAGGACACTGGGATCGGGGGACTGTCGAGGTTCTCTACTATCGTCTTAACGAGTTCAAAAGAGTACTCGTCTATCGTCCCTAGGTCGTCTACTATCTTCTCGCCTTCTCCCCACGACTTGATGTTTTCGAGCTCCTTCTCGCTCAATAAGTCCGCCTTGGATAAGACGTTTACTTGTGGTAGGTTTAGCCTGAACTTTATAGCGCTCGACAGCAGAAGTAAGGAGACGTAACTCCTGGCCTCCTTTGCGAGGAAGGAGTCCATAAGGAACACGTTCACAGCTCTGTTTTCTCCAGCTATCAGCGAAGATATTAGTCTGCCCGTGTCCCTATAGGCAAAGAGTTCCACTTGACCCGGAGTATCCACTAATACGTAGTTGGCCTCTATCTCGTCTATTTCCTTCTTTATCTCCCCAGCCTTTGAAAGTACTAGGTCGATTGACACAATCAATGAGGTGTTGGGTCCCAGCTGGTACCTCTGCATAACCTCAAAGGCGTCCACGTAGTCCCTTACGTCGAAGTCAGGGGTGTAGGGCAAGTTCTCCACAGCTGGATCTAGGTTAATTGTAGCCACGTCCATTTCCTGGTCAATTAAGTAATCGCGAAATTCCTTCACGATAGTGGTCTTCCCGGCTCCTGCAGTTCCAGTAAAGAAGATGAAATACATTAAAGTGTAATGAGTGGTTTAATCTTAAAAACTTCTTCTGAGACCAATACCTATGATTATAGTAGGAGGGCCAGCCTCGAACGGGATCGATGAGGCTATCTCGAAAATCTTGAGAGCGGATCTAATAAAGGCGGAGAGCAAGGTTTTCCCCGACGGAGAGTCCTACATAAGGTATCCGAGGCCCTTGGGCAACGAGGAGGTCGTCATAGTGCAGTCCACTTATTACCCTCAGGACAAACACCTCATAGAGCTCTTCCTGATGGCGGAAACCGCCAAGGACATGGGAGCAAGCAAAGTTACTGCAGTAGTGCCCTACATGGCCTACTTAAGGCAGGATAGGAGGTTCAAGGACGGGGAGGCATTGAGCGTAAAGACAGTGTTGGGTATACTCAGTCACGTGGGTTGCGACAGTCTAGTTGTGGTAGAACCCCATCACCCTGAGGCCTTGAAGTACTTCAAAGGAGAAGTGAAGCTTGTAGACCCAATTCCAGCTTTAGCCAGGGAAATTAAGAAGGAGGTAGAGGACCCCTTTGTCCTTGCCCCTGACAGGGGAGCTTTAAGTAGGGCAGAGAGATTGGCTAAGGAACTGGGCTCTCCTTTCTCTTATGTGGAAAAGGAGAGGGACAGAACAACTGGAGAGGTAAGGATTAAGGAATTGCCTCAGGGGAACTTGTCTGGAAAGGACGTCGTCCTCATAGACGACATAATAAGCACAGGCGGGACAATGGAGTTGGCCTCTAAGGTCTCGTACAAGTTGGGGGCCAGGAAAGTAATAGCTGCAGCTGCCCACGCGCTTTTGGTCAACAACGCTTTGGATAGGCTTAAGAAGGCAGGGGTCAAGGACATTATTTCTACTAATTCTGTAAACGTGCAAGGGGACGTTAAAGTAGTGGACATCTCAGAGCTGATAGCAGTGAGGCTATGAAGTACGCAGTGTTAAGCGCAGACGAGCTCTTCGTCTCTATGGCAGAGCTGTTAGCTATAATTAAGAGGGACGCGAGTTTTTTCACGGGAGTTGCAGTTTTTGAAGGAGAAAGCAGAAACGTCGCTAGGAGGTCTTCTACGATAAAGTACACTGGGGAGGTATTGGCCATATCTGAGGACTCCAAGGAGATAGTGGACGCCGTTAGGGGTAAGTGCTTTTCAGTTAAGCCCAACGTCATAATGGGCTCAGGGAAGGACGAGTTCCAGCAAGCGTACTCCGAAGTGCTAAAGGCAATTAAGCCCTCGAGAAATTGCGACGTCCTAGATCTAATCTTCACGGACGGAGTAATCATAGCGGGAATTAGGGAGGAAGAGAGGGACACCAAGAGCATGTTAGTCCACTCTAAAAAGCCCTTTTCCCAATCAGGAACTATGGATCCCTTTACATCGAGGCTTTTGGTTAACTTGGCAAATCCAAAGAGCCTGGTCTGTGATCCCTTCGTGGGGCTGGGGTCTATACTGCTGGAGTCAGCGTGGATTGGGTACAAGTGCTTGGGGAGCGACGTTGATCTCAAGGCTCTGGACAAGGCTAGGAAAAACTTGGATTTCTTTGGCTATCAGTGCGAGTTACTACAGTCCTCCGCCACAGCGATGCCATACAGAGAGGTAGAGGCCATAGTTACGGACCCGCCCTATGGTAGATCGTCAAGTGCCAAGGGGGAGAGCCTGGACATGTTATACGAAGACTTCTTCTTCAACTCGGCGGAGCTTTTAATGGAGAAGGGAAAACTAGTCTTCGCTACTGGCTCAAACTTAGAGTGGAGGGACAAGATTAAAAGCGCTGGTTTGAGAGTACTCTCCATACACTTTATTTACCTACACAAGAGCCTCAGCAGGAAGATATACGTGGTGGAGAAGCCTTGATAGAGACCTTCTTCCTAGGCACTGGAGGAGGCGCGCCATCAAAGAGGAGACTTCCAGCCTACCTCTTCAGGAGGGGCGCATTCAACGTCCTCATGGACTGCGGTGAGGGAACGCAGATAACCATGATAAACCACTCCTTGAGCATAATGGCCATAAAGGTCGTAGCAATCACTCACATGCACGCTGACCACGTGATGGGCCTGCCAGCAATGGTGCAAACTATGAGTATGTACAACAGGAGCGAGAAGTTGTACATAATAGGACCCAGCAAGGTACAAGAGCTCCTAAAGGCCACGTTTGAGCTCACTCACTTCTACCCCACGTTCAGGATAGAGTACGTCAGCGAGTACGAGGACAAGGAGGTGAGGCTAACTCCTTTCCCTACTAAACACGTAATCCCCTCCCAAGGTTACATACTAGAGGAAAAGGAAAGGGTTAACGTAGACAAGGAGAGGCTTGAGAGAGAAGGGATAAGGGACTGGAGGGTAATAAGGCAACTGAAGGAGGGGAAGGAGGTAAAGCTAGGCGACAAGGTGTTAAAGCCTGAGGACTACTTAATCAAGAAGAGGGGCTTGAAGGTCGCCTACACTGGCGATACCTCGTACTCTGACAGGGTAGTTGAGGCGGTCAAGGGGGCAGACCTTCTCCTGCACGACTCGACGTTCTTGGACGACGTAAACGCCGAGGAGTACGGACACTCCACCGTCTCGGTCGCGGCAGAGGTTGCAAAAAGGGCTGAGGTAAAGAGGCTAGCTCTAGTACACATAAGCGGTAGGTACGAGGACAACGAGGAGCTGGAAAGGGTAGCTAGAAAGACTTTTAAGTGGTCCTTCGCGCCTAAGGACCTCTCCTATTACGTACTTCGTCAGGGATAGGGTTTTCCCAGAGAGGCCTCCCCCTAGCAGTCTTGGGGGCAAGCCAGTCCACTACCTCCTCGGGGTTTTCGTATTCAATAGTCACTTCAATGGGCCCTAAAGGCGACTCCCTCTCGTCGTCTACAAAGGACAACACCCCAACGCTTGCAGCCTGTTTGTGTATCATGAAGGTTATTTTCTTACCTTGGATCCCCCTCCTCAAGTACTTCCTTGCAGCGTCAAGTATTCTCTCTTCCCTAAGTACTTTGTGCATCTTTTTCAAGCTGCTAAGGGAATTGGCCTCAGCAAAAATCACCTTACCAAGTGGTTTTTCCTCAACGCGTATGCTCTCGAAGTCGAAGAAGTTCATTATCGCTACCTTTACCTTGTCCTCGTCCTCAGAGGGCCTAACCTCTGCCACGAAAGTTACTTTAGTCATCTTAATATCCTTTGTATAATTTCTTCTGACCTCCTCTTAAACTCCTCGATCGACGAGTCGTTGAGCACTACGTAATCCGCCATAGCTATGACCCCTCCTATACCTAACTTTATTTCGTCGAGGTCCCTTCTCCTCAACTCTTGGATGTCTTTGGAGTCGTCCTGCCTCATCCTGCTCATCATTCTGGAGTACCTAAGTTGAGGAGGGGAATGGATGGCCACAATTATCGGTTCTCCCAGCCTCTTGAACTCCTCCACCTCGTACAAGCTCCTGACTCCCTCAAAGGCAACTAACTTGGCTGAGGGAGGGACTTCCTCTATGCTAAGCCTCGCCACGACTCCCTCACCGTAGATCTCCCTTATCCTCTTGGCGAAGTCCATTAGCTTTTCGCCGTGTCTCGCCTCCTTTTCGTACCTTTTCCTGAGCGCGTCACCCATAGAGATCACTTGGAAGCCCTTCTCTTTCAACATCTTTGCGAATTCAGTCTTTCCAGAACCCGGCATTCCAGTAATAAGAATTACTTTAATTATTGACCACCTAAATCTTGTGAATAGAGGTTTAAAAGTATGAGGTTGTTTATAGCAATTAAAATTGAAGGCATTCCAACAATCCTTTCCCTCCTCGAGGACTTAAGGCTCATTGGGGCTGACGTAAAGCTCGTCGAGCCGGAGAACGTGCACGTAACGCTTGCCTTCTTGGGGGAAGTGGAAGACTCTAGGGTCGAGGCGATAAGGAGGGCCATGGACGGCGTGAAGTTCAACAGGTTTAACGTCACTTTAAGGGGCATGGGAGCTTTTCCAAGCCTCTCTAGGCCAAGGGTAGTTTGGGTCGGGATAGAGAAGGGGTTCAACCAGATGAAGGAGATCAGAGATCAGCTGGTACAAAACCTCAAGAAGGTTGGAGTTAGGCCAGAGAACGACAACGAGTTCCTTCCTCACGTGACCTTAGGGAGAGTGAAGGGACCCAGGAATTTGCCCAAGTTGAGCGAATTCATCACTAAAAACGCCGATATAATCGTGGGGGAGATGGAGGTAAGGGAGATAACTCTCTTTAAGAGCACTTTGACGCCTAGGGGGCCCATTTATGAGCAGCTCCACTCAGCTAGATCAAGTGCTTAGGGAAGTCCTCTCTAGGGTAAAGCCTACTGAGGAGGATGAACACAAAATAAGGCGTTCTCTCAACGTAGTGCTAGATAGGCTTAAGGGGCTCGACGCGCAAATCCACGGCTCCTTTAGGAAGGGAACTTGGTTGAAAGGGGACGCTGACGTAGACGTGTTCGTCTTCTTCCCCAAGGAAGTGGGTAAGGAGTACTTAAGGACTGAGGCCCTAAAGTTGTTGTTGGAGAGACTTAAGGGACTGGAAGTGGACATGGCCTACGCCGAGCATCCATACCTAATAACTAGGGTGGAGAGAGTTGAAGTTGACGTCGTACCGGGCCTAAAGGTGGAGAGCGGGGAAGAGGCATTGACGGCAGTTGACAGGACGCCATTCCACACAGAATACGTGTTGTCTCACTTGTCAGATGAGCAAAAGGACGAGGTAAGGCTACTCAAGAGGTTTTTGAAGGGAATAGGGGTGTATGGAGCAGAGATAAAGGTCCAAGGATTCTCGGGTTACGTCAGCGAGTTGCTCGTAGTAAAGTACGGTACCTTTGTGAGAGTCCTAGAGGAGGCTAGAAAGTGGAGGAACCCAGTCAAGGTAGAGCTTGTTAAGCCAAAGAGGGAATTTGACTCTCCAGTGATAATCCCAGATCCAGTTGACCCCAGGAGGAACGCAGCAGCAGCGGTTTCCCTCAAGAGTCTAGCCACGTTCGTCATAGCCAGCCACTTCTTCCTTAAGAACCCCTCTATGCGTTTCTTCTTCCCACCGGAGGTGAAGGATGCCAAGCCAATGGGAGATGTGTTGATCACGAAGGTGTACATAGAGGAGAAGGCCGTGGAGGATGTGCTCTGGGGGCAAGTCTACAGAAGCATTGAGAGGACGAGGAACGAGCTCAAGGCTAAGGGGTATAGGGTGATCGACGTTAAAGGCTATGGCGACTCAAGCGTTGTAACAATAGCCGTGCAACTGGAGTCGCGCTACGTGGGCAAATACAAGCTAAATCAAGGCCCCTCCTTTTACTTGATAAGCTCTGTGGAGGACTTCGTGGAAAAGAACGAAAACGTCTGGGTAGGCGAGGACGGTAAGCTCTACTCCGTAAAGGAGAGGAAGGACGGATCACCGGAGGAAATAGTTAAAGCTTCAATAACGTTAAAGTATAAACATAGGATAGAGCAGTACTGGTTGGAAGGGGAGCCAGAAGAGCCTTGCCTGAGGAAGTTTTTGAAAAAGACCCCAACTTGGTTGAAATAAGGGCTTTTATATACCCTAAGTTCGACGAGGGAATATACAGAGAGTTAGTGGAAAACGGCATAACCCACGCTTACTCCTTTGGCAGAGTCCAGTACGGAAAGCTTAAGGTATTGGGCAAAGGGAAGACAGGAGTTGTAGTTCTTTTAGATAGAGACAAGGCAGTAAAGATCAGACGCGCGGACTCTCCCAAGGAGAGTTTAGAGCTGGAGGCTAGGATACAAGAGATGGCATACCCCTCCTCCCCAAAGGTGTACTTTTACGGGAGAAACTTCATTGTTATGGAGTACGTAAGGGGCAGGACTCTGACGCCGAAGGACCTTGGAGCTCTGCCAGACCTCCTAGTTAGGGCAAGGTATCTGGAAGAGGTAAAAATAGAACACTTGGAGCTGTCAAGGCCTTGGAGGAATGTACTATACAATGGGGAGAGGACTTACATAATAGACTATGACTCCTCTCAAGTCAAGGAAAACCCGAACAACGTGACTAAAGTTCTTTCTGCCTTCAAGTTGTACGAACTAGCAAGGGAGTACAAGAAAGGGAGGGATCTAAGGAAAGTCCTCTCTACCTTGACAAAACTGCTACCTTCTTCCTCAAAGTGATCCTTATATCCTGCATAGTCGGGGTTGAGAGCTGATATCCACACTTGGGACATCTACCTCCGTAAATGGATTTAATCTCCGATGGAGTCCTAACTCCGTAAAAGTCTTGACCCACTTTCTCGAACCTGTAGAGTTCATACCCACAATTTTTACACTTGTAGACAACGGGAATTTCTAACCACCTATTTATTACTCTCCCAGTCCAACGCTTTAATATATACTATACATGTTACCCTTCCAATATTATTTTCCTTACCAAGGCTTATATGGGGGGAGAGTAAGCCGAAAGTAATCATATTATGGCTATCATAACTTTTAAATGCAGGGATATCTGTCTTAATGTGGGGGGCCGTAGTCTAGCATGGACTAGGATGCCAGCCTGGGGATAAGTTCCCTAACCACCAGAACGCTGGTGGTCCCGGGTTCAAATCCCGGCGGCCCCACCTAACTTGTACTGCACTACCCTTACTGTTGCTAGGACAGCTAAGCCTATTACGATCATTATCGCCGAGGCTGTCACAGCTACCCCTGGGCCGTAATAGCCAAAGTACTCGTATATCTGGATGGGCGCAGGGGTAACGCCGTTAAATGGCCCTCCCAACACGTAGTATGCTATAATAGCAATGGAACCGAACTCGCTCATGGCCCTAGACATGGCAACGAGGAGGGACGTCACGATCCCCTTATATGACATTGGAAGCACGACGGCAAGGAAAGTCCTGAGCTCTCCAGCCCCAAGGCTCCTCGCGTAGTTCTCGTATGATCTAGGGAGGGAGTCGAAAAAGCTCTTCAAGCTTTTAATGTAGATTGGCGCCGAGACCACCACTAACGCCGATGTCAAGCCTAGGTAAGTGTCGAAGAAGTTTATTCCCAGGCTCCTCAGGAAGTCCCCTATTGGGGTGTAAGGGCTGTCCAAGAACACTAGAGCAACCCCTACGATGGGATGGGGTATTGAGGCCGGGACGTCAGCTAGGGAGTCAGCGATGAGGTCCCTGTTCCTGGAAAGGTAGTAGGAGAGTGGGGTAAAGAGGGCGAAGTCCACTGCGACTGCGGTGGCAGAGGAGGTAACCGTGAGGAGGACACCCTCCAAGAAGGTTGAGGAATAAGCTTGTGGTGAATTGAAAACGAAAAAGCCCATGTATACTAGAACTAGTACGGGAAGGGAAAGGAGGAGAGCTAAAAAAATCCCTATTGCCTTTAGTATCCTCATGAAGAGTTCGCCACTTGTAAGTATCCCTCTGAGATTAATTGAGCTATCTGTGGTGGTACTGCGGTAGTGTTGAACAGGAATGCAGGCTTTAATGGGGTTAGCCCGTACTGCGACAGTATACTGGAGTGCTCTACCACGAAGATCGCGAACTGGATGGCCTCGTTATAGTTGTTAGTTGCCTTAGGTATCGTGATGTACAAGTAGATGGGGGAGCCGTGGGTTATCCCTGTGGCTAGCTTGTAGGTGAAGTTGTAGTAGAAGTTAGCGTAAGCGGGGTCTCCTAGGTTCAGCTTGTCTGGGAGCTGTATGTACTCTAGGTGCTTGGCAATTGCTGCGGACTTGTAAATGAAGAGGAAGTTTATGTTGCCAGCGGTTAGGTCTGGGACGAGTTCCGCAGCGTTTGAGGCTGTAACGTTGCCTTGGTTATTCAGCATCCTGTCGAAGTAGTAAGACGTGTTGTGCTGGTACAAGTACCCCGCTATCTCTAGAACTATCCACGCCCTGCAACCAGCTGGGTCTGTGTTGGGGTCGGAAATTCCCACCTTGACTTTACCACTTGTTAAGACAGTGAAGAACCCAGACCAGTTCCCGCTCTGAGCGTCCTCTAAGGCCATCTTGGCGTACTGGTTGTTTATGCTTGCATTAGTATACGCTATCGAAAGCTGGTCTGCTACGAAGGCTATTGCCCACCCGGAGTTGTATTGGCCTAGGTCGGTCGTTCCTGCGCTTAACGCTACTGGCATAAATACAGTCACTCCGGCGCTTGATCCCTCCGTCTCTATTTCGCGGGCTAGCCCAAAGGATCCTCCACCTTTTGGCATCAGTATTGGAATTCCAGTCGAGTTGTGGAAGGCGTTAAGTAAGGTCTCAGCCTCTGCCGTATACGCGTCCGCTACCCACACAGAGATCGGAGTTTCAGAGCTCGTGACGGTAGTTGTAGCGGTTGGAGTAGTGGTGTGGCTCTTTGGGATCAACAAATATACTGCTATCCCTAGAATTATTACGACTACTACAATTATTCCTACAAGGGCTGTCCTGTTCATGTGTCTCTGATGTTACATATTATATTATGGTTTAAAAATATTTCCGAAGGTAAATATCCTTAAAAAGACTTATTTCTAGCTAAACCATTTACTTACAATTCCATATGTAATTGACTGGAAAAGGTTAGAGAATTTCAGAAAATATGGGTCAAGTAATAACTTAGAGGGTACATAAATTTCTCTCTTACCCGTCTTTATTGCCTTCACCACGGCGTCCGCCACCTTCTCCGGCTCAACTGCGAACTTGTCGAAGGAGTTCTTCACTCCCTTAAACGAGGGATGAGAGGAGAAGTTTGTCTTTACGGGCCCAGGGTAAATTCCGGAGACCTTTACGTTGAACTTCCTCGCCTCGGCCCAAAGACCGTTTGTGAAGCTGGCCAGCCCCGCCTTTGTGGCGGAGTACACGAGAAGTTTAGGGGATGAGACGTAGGCCGCCTCGGAGATTATATTGATTATGTTGCCCCTTCTCTTGGAGATCATGGAGGGTAACACAAACTTGGTAAAGTATATTGGCCCAAGGAGGTTGGTTTTCACCATGTACTCCTCTTCTTCTAACGGGGTCTCGTGGAAGGAACCGTAGACTCCAAAGCCTGCGTTGTTGACTAGCACGTCTATTGTGGAGAACTTCTCCAAGGTCTCCTCAACTATTTTCTTGACCTCCTCCTTGTTGGAGACGTCTGCCGCGTAGTTGACGTCACCTACCTCAGGGGGGGTCCTGGAAACTGCCACCACGGTGTATCCGAGCTTTTTTAGCCTAATAGCGACGCTCTTGCCTATTCCCTTTGAAGCTCCAGTAACTATGGCGATCATTTACTCTAGAACACTGCGTAAGTTTAAGAAGGTTTTCCCAAAAGAAGGAGCCGCGGCCGGGATTTGAACCCGGGACCTTTGCCTCCCCGGTAATCAAATACCAGGGCAACGCTCTAGCCAGGCTGAGCTACCGCGGCATTTTATAACTAGTAAAGGGATGGCATTTAAAATTTTAGCGCCCTTTTCTGGAAAACTTTTTGTCGACTCTCATGTGCTTATAAGCTTCAATGTCTCACATGGACGAGGTAAGGCTGTTTGGAGTGTTAATTGAAATACTAAAGGAAAGGATGCCAGAGGACTGCGGGGGGTTATTGGATGACAACTACAAGTTGTTACTCAAGGAAATAAAAAGAAAGGGGCTAGACGCAGTATTAAGGGAGTGGTTAGGAGAGGAGGGAGAGGTCATCCTTGTTGAGCGAAGTTGAACAGCTGGCCTACTTCTGCCGAGGCCTCTTCCACGTCTTTTATTGAATCTATTGACCTCCAGTACACGTCCTCGAACTTATTACCGCACAATAGGCCCCTCTCTGCAAGCTTAGGGAAGGTGGTCTTCTCCATGTCCCCCTTATCTGGAAGGTACTCTAGTATTTTTGGCGAAAACAGGTAAACTCCAGCGTTAATCCAGAACTCCTTTAACACTGGTTTTTCTACGAACTTCACTATCTTCCCGTCGTTCGTCTGGACCACGCCATATGGGCTCCTAAGAGGTACCAGGGATATGGTAGCTACGCACTCATCCACGTTCAGCTTCCTAACGTCTATGTTAGTTATTATGTCCCCGTTTACCACTACGAAGTCGTCGTCTATCACTTCCATAGCCTTCTTTACCGCACCTCCAGTACCAAGGGGCTCGTTCTCTACCACGTGAATAAACCTAACCCCTAGCCTCTCTTCGTTATCAGTGAGCCAGTTGATCAGAGTCTCCTTCTTGTAGCCTTCAGAAACGACGAACGTCCTGACTCCCAGGCTCTTGAGCCAAATAACTTGCCACTCAATTATTGGCCTCCCAGCTATCTCTACCATGGGCTTGGGCTTATCGTCAGTGAGAGGCCTTAACCTCTTCCCAAAGCCGCCCGCCAGGATTATGGCTTTCATCGGATAAATTCTCTGTCGTAGAATATTTTAAATGTTTTCGGAATATTTTATACCCTCTAGTTCTAGCAATTTTCTCTTTATTTCAACTCCCCTTGAATACCCCCCTATACCGTTTTCGCTCACGATCCTGTGGCAGGGTATGATCAAGAGGACGGGATTCTTTGACAGGGCCACTCCAACTGCCCTGGGCGACGAACCAATGGCCTCCGCTATCTCCTTGTACGTCTTAGTCTTGCCCCAAGGCACTTTCATGACCTCCTTGAACACCCTTAACCTAAACTCGTTGACTCTTAGGGACAAAGGTTCCCTTAGGTCTACCTCTTTACCCTCGAAGTACTTGTCCAGTTTGTAGAAGAAGTCGGTGAAGGCGGAGTTATCCAATAACTCCCTTTCTGCGCAATCGCAGAAGTCCAACATTATGAAGCCCTTTTCGTCCCTAGCGACGGTAATAGGTCCTAAAAAGCTTCTGTAAATTCCGTAAACTATCATTTGAGGCTCTCAATAGCTGTATTGGTGGGGCTCCTATTTAATACCTCCTTGAGGAGCTCTGAGGTAAACCTCTCCACGTCCACTCCTCTTATCTCTACGTTTCCCCTAGCCCTCACGGTGACCTTGCCCTCTGCCATTTCCCTCTTCCCCACAACCAGTATGTAGGGAACTCCGTCGTCGTAAGCTCTCTTTATTCTCTTGGAAAGGGTATCCTCCACGTCCACTTCGACCCTAATCCTGAGGGATCTGAGCTTGTTGGCTATGCTCTCAGCGTAATCCTTCACCTCCTCGTTTATTGGCAACACCCTTACCTGCACTGGACTCAGCCAAGTTGGCAACTTACCTCTGTAGTGCTCTAGGAGAATAGCCATGATCCTCTCCAAGGAGCCGTATATCGCCCTGTGTACCATCACTGGCCTCTTCAGTTTGCCGTCCTTATCCTTGTACTCCAACTTGAACCTTTCAGGCAGGTTAAAGTCCACTTGAATTGTAGAGAGTTGCCACCATCTCCCTAGGCTGTCCCTTATGTCGAAGTCTATCTTTGGCCCGTAAAAGGCCCCCTCCTTCTCCTTGACCACGTACTTAATCCCGAGCTCGTTCAATGCGTCAATTAGGCTCTTGGTTGCCTTTTCCCAGAGCTCGTCGGAGCCTATGCTCTCGTCCGGTCTCGTGCTCAAGTTTATCCTAACGTCCTCCCCTTTGAACCCAAGTTTTTCCAAGACCTCTAGGGTCTTCTTTACCAGCGTCTTTACCTCGTCCTTTAGTTGGTCCTCCCTCAAGAAGACGTGCCCGTCGTCTTGAGTGAATCCCCTTATCCTCAGTAGGCCGTAGAGCTCCCCCTTCTTTTCCCACCTGTAGACGTTGCCGAACTCCGAGAACCTTATCGGCAAGTCCTTGTAGCTCCTCTCCCTGGACTTGTATATTAAGATGTGGGCTGGACAGTTCATTGGTTTTATACCCAGCTCGTCGTCCTCGTGAGTAAAGATGAGCATTTTGTCCTTGTACATCTCGTAGTGTCCGCTTATCTTCCACAGCACTGTTCTGTACACGTGGCTGGTGTAAACCTCCTTGTAGCCCATGGAGTCGTTTATTTCCCTCATGTACTGGATCAGCTCGTTCCTAATTAGTTGTCCCTTGGGGTGGTAGAGGACCAGGCCAGGCCCCACTTCCTCGTGGAAGCTGAAGAGGTCCATCTTTTCGCCTATTATCCTGTGGTCGGTCTCAGTGGCCCTCTCTAGCCAGCCTAAGTAGTCCTTCAGCTGTTCTTCGGTCTCGAATGCTATTCCCCTTATCCTCACGTACTGCTTTTCCGCGGAGGGGTGGTGAACTGAGATGTTTAGGATCTCAAAGTACCTAGGGTTTCCCTCGGGCTTTACGTCAGAGGCCACAACGACCGTCTGCCCCTTATATGAAAAGGAATTCCCCTCTATCTTCACGTCGCTCTGCCTAAAAACAGCGTACTTCTTTGCCTCCTCTAGGCTCATGGAGCTCTCTGACTCCACGTCAACGTAAAAGTCCCTTTCTCCTAATCCAACCTCAACTACCCTCTTGTTGTCGTCTATCAAGTTTAGCGCTAGCGTTATACCCCCTTTAAGCCACAGTCCCTTGTACTGCTCTAAGCTCATAGTACAGCTTTATAACACAACGCGATAATAAGTTTTAGGTAATGGCTGACATCTTGATCATTGCCAGCGGAGGAGGGCACACGGGTTTTGCGAGGGCGGTAGCTCAATACTTGGAGCAAAGGGTTGACTTCGTTATCCCAAAGGGCGACGAGAAAAGCAGGAAAATCCTCTCCCCTTACGCGGAAAGGATCTACGAGGTGGAGAAGGGCATAGAGCCCAACTCCTTTTCGGCGTTGAAGCTGTTGAAGTCCTTAGTCTCGAGCTCAAGGATAAGGAAGTACAAGGTGGTGGTGGCCACTGGGTCTAACCATTCCTTGTTCCCTTCCTTCTTCCAGTTCCTGAAGGGAGCTAAGGTCTTTGCCATCGAGAGCCAAGACAGGATAGTGACCAGGGGTAAGGCAGTGAGCGTGATATCCAAGTACTCCAGGGCGGTGTTCTTGCACTGGGAGGAGCAGAAGGGCCTTTACAAGAACGGCCTAGTGGTTGGACCAATAGTGGAGAAGTCGAAGTACGAGTCAAGGGACGAGGGTTATGTTCTGGTCACGGCTGGTACAGAGGGGTTCCTCAGGCTATTCGACAAAGTGGCTGAACTGGGCGTGAAGAACGTGGTCATGCAGACGGGAAAGGTGGACCCAAGCAAGTACAAGAGGGAAGGATGGAAGGTCTTCTCCTTTGACCCAGACCTAGAGAGGTACATAGCAAACGCCTCTCTTGTGGTAACCCATCAGGGGAAGACTGCCATGGAGGCGGTAGTTATGTACGGCAAGCCAACTGCGATTGTCTACAACAGCAGTCTAGTTAAGGCAGCTACACAGAAGGACGTGGAGCTGTACGCCAAGATCTTGGGGGCTAAGTTCTTCCCAGACCCCGTCTTCTGGAGAAGTAACAAGGATTTGCTGGAGTTCTTGGAGAGGCCTACTAAGCCAAACTCGTTTACGCCGGGCACTGGAAAGCTGGCAAAAGTGGTCCTAAGTGAGGCTTCTTGAGATTCTAGAGGAGAACAAGGGACTCTTGGTTAAGATGGGCTGGATCGTGGGAGACGCAACTTCGTACAAGTGGTGGGGAGGCCTAGATACTCCAGATAAGATAGCCATATCTGCCTTTCTCGTTCAAATGACGAAGTGGGAGACTGTAAAGAGGGTAATTGAGAGGCTAGAGGCGAGGGGGATACACAAGGTGGAGGACATCTCCTCCCTTTCCCTTGAGGAGCTGGACGAGTTAATCAAGGCCGTGAACTTCCACAGGACGAAGGCAATAAGGCTCATGAAGTTCTCCGTTAAGGTCAAGGAGTTTGGGGGTCTGCAGAAACTTCTAAAGGTAGAAAACAGGGAACTCCTGCTCTCAATGGAAGGAGTGGGCGAGGAGACGGCGGACTCCCTCCTTCTATTTGCCGGTAACAACTTAGTCCTACCTCAGACAGAGTACTTGAGGAGGGTACTGGGAAGGGTCTTGGGCAAGGAAATGGGGAAGAGGAAGGCGAAGGAGGAAGCAGAGAAGTTCCTACCAAGGGATCTGTACTACTATAAGCTCTTTCACGCGGGAATGGTAAGCGTGGGAAAGGCCTTCTGTAGGCTTACCTCTCCAAAGTGCGAGAGATGCGTTTTTAAGGACTTGTGCAAGTATATTAATTTATGAAACTTTATGAATTTGAAGGTAAGTATCTGTTTTCTCGCGTAGGTATAAAAGTTCCTAAGGGGGTTTTGACAACTGGGCACGTGGATTGGAAGGGAACTGCAGTAGTCAAGGCCCAAGTACTTGAGGGTTCTAGAGGAAAGAGGGGGTTAGTTAAGGTAACCGACGACGTCAACTCTGCCATAGACGAGCTGAAAAAGGAGGGGATAGAGAAGGTACTAGTGGAGGAGTTTGTCCCACACGATAGGGAGATCTACGTCTCAGCGTTAATGGACAGGGACACTGGAGAACCAATGGTAATAGCCTCAAGACACGGAGGGATTGACGTGGAGAGCTCAAAGGACTTATACAAAAGAGTCATTCCAATGGAGAGGGGAGTAATGCCCTACGACGTCATTGCCTTTGAAAAGTACTTGGAAGTTAAGGGACTTGATGCAGTGATCAAGGGCCTCTATTCCTTGGTAGTGGACTACGACGCCGAGCTAGCGGAAATAAATCCCTTAGCTGTCACGAGTTCCGGGCTGGTTGCTCTGGACTCAAAGGTCATCCTAGACGACAACGCCCTCTATAAGCACGAGGACTTGCTCAAGGAGCTAGGCAGAAGCTATTCTCCGGACTCCTATGTGGAACTGGAGGGGGACGTAGGCATAATAGGGAACGGGGCAGGGCTCACGATGGCCACCATGGACCTAGTAAAGCTACTAGGTGGAAACCCCGCGGACTTCATGGACGTTGGTGGTGGGGCGGACGCTGAGAGGGTGAGGTACTGCGTGGAAAAGGTGGGGAGCAACCCAAGGGTAAAGAAGATTATAATAAACATCTACGGCGGTATAACGAGGTGCGACGACGTCGCTAGGGGGATCGTGGAGGCCTACTCCAAGGTTAATAAGCCCATATTCGTCAGGCTAGTGGGGACAAACGAGGAGGAAGGCTGGAAGATACTCCAAGGTCACGGGATAAAGGTATATAACAACGCGTTAGACGCAGTGAGGGATGCGCTACGTTAGTGGACAGGAACACAAGGGTACTTGTCCAAGGCATAACGGGAAAGGAAGGCTCCTTCCACACTGGGCTGATGTTGAGCTACGGCACTAAGGTGGTAGCAGGGGTCTCCCCAGGGAAGGGAGGTAGCCAAGTACATGGCGTTCCAGTTTACGACACTGTGGAGGAGGCGCTAAAGGAGCACGAGGTCGACGCCAGCATAGTCTTTGTACCAGCGAGGTTTGCTGTCAACGCAGCGTACGAGGCTGTAGATAGCGGGATAAGGTTAGTCGTAGTGGTGACGGAGCACATACCCGTGGTGGACGTGGCGAGGGTCGTAAAGTACGCCAGGGAGAGGGGCACGAGGGTTATTGGCCCCAACTGTCCCGGCGTAATAGTACCAGAGGAAACCCTAATCGGCATAATGCCCACAAGGGCGTTTAGGAGGGGAAAGATAGGGATAGTGTCTAGGTCTGGCACCTTGACCTACGAGGTGGCAGAGATCTTGAAGGAGTACGGTCAGTCCACGGTAATAGGGATAGGCGGAGATCCAATAGTTGGCACAACAATGCAGGAAGTGGTGGAGATGTTCGATCGTGATCCCGAGACGGAAAAGATTGTGGTTATAGGGGAAATTGGAGGGACCATGGAGGAACAGGTAGCTAAGATGAAGAAGGAGGGGAAGATCAAGAAGGAGATAGTAGCTTACATAGCGGGGAGCACAGCTCCAAGGGAAAAAAGGATGGGACATGCAGGGGCAGTGGTGTACATGGGCATGGGCACATACGAAAGCAAGGTGTCTGCGTTCAAGGAGACTGGTATAAAAATAGCCAAGACGCCTTACGAAATAAAAGACTTAATTTAGGAGCCTTTTGGCTTTATCGTTATTGTCCCGGACTCCTCGTCTACCTCCAAGGTGTACTTTGTGCCGAACTTTTCCACCATGGACTTAGGTATGTAGAGGTTTAATGGAAGGGTGTAGTACTCGTACTCGTATACCTTGCCCCTCACTGACTTCTTTCCTATTAGTCTTTTTGCCTCTACTTCTCTCTCTTTCATAAGATACGATATCCATTTACTCTTTTTAAAACTTTTCCGCGTTTGTACTTTAAAGGATTGCTGTACGACTAATTTGATTTTGAAAGATTTAAATTCTTTAGTTAGAGATCAAATAAAATTGATGTGAATTTTATTAATGCTGTGACTGTATAGTATTAATAGATTTATTATCTAGATTAAGGTTAATAAAGTTTTATGAGATTATTTTACCTTACAGCCTTCTTACATGACGTTGAGCCGGTGAAAGGGCAGGAACTTGTGGTCCCGTGTTAAAAATTAAAGTGGCCACCGCTGTTTAGACTTATGAACCCTGTTCACATCCTGGCTAAGAAGGGAGACATAGCGGAGAAAGTAGTAGTAGTGGGAGACCCTGGTAGGGCAACTATCCTGTCCTCTTTGCTAAGCGAAGCTAAGCTGGTCAACCAGAATAGAGGCTTCCTCATATACACTGGGTACTATAATGGCACTAGGATAAGCGTAGCTACCCACGGAATAGGAGGTCCATCTGCTGCGATAGTACTTGAGGAATTGAGAATGCTAGGAGGTAAGGTGTTCGTTAGGTACGGGACTACCGGAGCACTAGTAGAGGACATAAACTTGGGAGAGTACGTTATACCCACTGGAGCCTCGTACAACAGCGGCGGGCTTTTTTACCAATACTTCGGCGAAGGAGCAAGCGTCGCTGCGACTCCCGACTATGGGCTCTTGAGCGCTTTAGTTAAGTCCTTCCAAGAGAGCAGCCTAAAGTTCCACGTTGGGAACGTCTTCAGTAGTGACGCCTTCTACGCTGAGGACGAGCACTTCGTAAAGAGATGGTCTTCAAGGGGGAACATAGCAGTTGAGATGGAGTGTGCAACGCTCTTTTCCCTAGGTAAGCTCAGGAACGTGAAAGTGGGGGCAGTATTAGTGGTGAGCGATAACCTAGCCAAGGGAGGTGTTTGGATCTCCAAGGAAGACTTAGAGAAGAGCGTCATGAGAGGGGCAGAGGCAGTGATGAGGGCACTAACGTCCTTCAATGCGTATTAACCTGGGTTGAGGATAACTAGTATGAAACTCATTAGGGACCCAGTGCACGGCTACATTGAGGTTTCAGACAAGTTTCTCCAAGTCATTTCCACTCCAGTTTTCCAGAGGCTTAGATACGTTAAGCAGACTGGGCTAGCCTACATGGTCTACCCTGGGATGAACCACACCCGCTTTGAGCATAGCCTTGGGGTAATGTACCTAGCGAGGGAGTTCGTGAAGTTCATAGCCGATAACTCCAAGTTAGACTTCGTCGACGAGGATTACGTGGAACTGGTTGCCCTAGCCGGGCTCTTACATGACGTTGGTCACATGCCCTTTTCCCACACCTTCGAGAACGCGTTAATCTTGGCGAAACACGTCTACGGCATGGACGTGGAGGAGTACGGCAAGAAGACCCACGTCAGGGTTGGGGAAAAGGTTGTGAAGGACTTCCTTTCCCACGTTATAGACAAGGAGTTCTCCAAGAACATGTCTGACCCTGTCGGCTTCGTAATTAGGGTCTTGGAAGAGAGGCCTAGGACTGAGGAGGAGAAGTTAGCCAATTTAGTGGTATCCAACTTCGTGGACGCTGACAGGGGAGATTACCTGCTGAGGGACTCCTATTACGCTGGAGTGACCTACGGCTACTTCGACGTGGAGAGGTTGAAGAGGTTCTTGGTATACGTTGACGGGAAAGTCGCCGTGATCTCCAAGGCTGTCCCCATAGTTGAGCAGTTCCTCTTGGCAAGAATGTACATGTTTGAGAACGTCTACTTCCACAGCGTAGTGGGGCTTTACAACGCTATTGTTTCCCACGCAATAGTGAACTTGATGGAGAAAGGGCTCAGGATACCGGAAGACGAGAAAGAGTTTTCTGTATTCATGGACGACATGGTCCTGTCGAGGCTGGGTGATGTGGACGAGAGGCTGAGGAACGCAGTGCTTTTCCGCAAGGGGTTTAAGAGGGTGAAGAAGGACGTCACTGGGAAATGCCTCGACCTCTTCTCTTCTCGCAGGGAAGAGATATACGAGAAAATGAGGGAGTACAAGGGACTCTTAATATACCACGAGTTCAACGATGTGCCCTATTACGAGGAGAAAGACGAGGCGCTCTACGTCTATGATGGAGGAGAAGTGAAGAAGCTAACTGCGATCTCGTTGATAGCTAAATCCTTAAAGGAGATCAGGAAGGCGGTCATAGGGTACCACGAGACCGTGGAGGACAAGGCAAGGGAGTTAGTTCAGCTCTTAGAGGAGTGTAAAACCCTTGGTCCTTGACCTACCTTGGAGGTGATTATCCTGTTTACGCCAATGCTTTTGAGGAACTCCACAACCTCTTCCACGTAAGGCTCTAAAGTGAGCACGTGGGCGTTCTGTCCTGCGTCGAATGTGTATCCAGCCTTGCCGAACTCCTGGACCCACCGCATTATCTCGAAGTCGACGTCGTTTAAGTAGAAGAAGGAGGGCCAGGAGTCAAGGATTACCGCGTGCATGCTGTTGCTGTGCCTCATCGTGAGCTCGAAGAACTTTTTCGCGTCCTTCCTCCTAATGCTGTCCACGACTTCTGGTAGGGTCTTCTCAACGAACTCGAGCCTACACTTGAGCAAGTAGGAGGACTCAGTGGTCGTGTTCATCCCCTGCCTGGAGGAAATCTTCTTCTTCCCCTCGCTGACTATAGCTATCACGTCCACCAGTTCCTGCCAGTGGTCCTCTGGGAAGAGCTGATAGCACACAGAGTCTTCTCCATCCTCTCTTTCGCCTCTTTCCCAGATCACGAAGCCCCCAGCGGTGCTTCTGCAGGCGCTCCCAGAGCCTAGCCTGGCTATCTTGGAGAGTTCCCTCTGGTTGAGCCCGAGTCCTAGGGCCTCGTTGGCTGCGTAGGTTAAGGCAGCTATCCCTGCAGCTGACGACGCTAGGCCAGAGGAGTCGGGGAAGTTGGTCTCAGAGTAGACATTAGCGTAAATTCTTCTGCCGTAGATCCTCCTGAACGCCTCTAACACCTTCCCAGCGTAATCCCTCATCTCCCTTTGGTCAAGCGTCCTCCCGTTAACTATCACTACGTCTCTGTCGAGCCCCTCGTCGAAAACTACCTTTGTCTTCGCGTATATGGAGTCTAAGGAGATTGAGAGCGACGAATTTAACGGCAAGTTAAGCTCCTTGTTCCTTTTTCCCCAGTACTTAACTATAGCTATATTTGAGGGAGCTACTGCCTCTGCCTCACTCCTCAACTTTGAGACCCCCCTCACTCTCTTTCACATTAAGCACCTTTATTCCCATCTTTGCCCACCTCTCCCTTACTTTCTCTAGTTCCTTCCCTAGGGCGAAAACTACGTCTCCTCCTGCCGCCCCGGGCATTATAGACACCCACGCGCCCTCTTCCATCGCTACCTCCATTACCTCCTCGTCCCTCTCAGACTTCAGCTTTACTCCAACGACTTCTTCTGCAACGTAGTTCAAGAAGTTCCACGCGTTGTTTACGTGGACGCATGCCTCGTCTACTTTGCCTAGCTTCAGCAAGTTTATTGCAGTTTTATTCTCTCTGTCGAGCTCTTCCATGTACTCCTTAAACTTGGGATCTTCGCTCTTCATTACAAACTTCTCCACTAAGTTTACCGTGCTAGCGCTCCTACCAGTGAACCCCAAGACCATATCGTAGTTACCTAGCTTTAGGGGTTCTACGTAGGAGTCCATTTTTTCCACGTCTGTAAACCTCCTGTATACAACGCTACCGTATGTTGCAGACGCTACATCGAACCCGCTCCCTATTCCTCTCTGTCTTATGTAGTTTGCCTTCTGCGATAGTTTGTACACCTCGTCCACGTCAACTCTCCCGGTAACCTCCTTGTATGCGCATGCAGTTAAGGCTACAGTAGCTGCTGCAGAACTGCCCAAGCCCACCTTTTTTCCGTCTATCTCGAACCCTGGGTCGTTCATTAACTTCACGTGCATTTTAGGGAACTCGCCGAACTTCTCTTTCACGACTGAGATGACGCTCTTAACTAAATCGTTCCCCTCTGTGAAGGTGCCGTAGGACGTCTCGAACAGCAATTTGTCCCTCCCTACTACCTCGCATCTAACCCTTCTGTCCACTGCAATTACATGTGATAAACCTCCGAAGACCACAGAGTAACTGCCTATCCAGAGGATCTTCCCTGGTGCCGAGATCATCTGGTGCTCTTTTTATTCCCGGCTTAATAACACTAAGTCATGGAATTTCTAGACAAGAAAAGCAGGCTTGTGTTGCAGCTGATAGCCCATGGAGGGCCAGGTGGGCTGACCTTGAGTCAGCTCAGGACGTCATTGGCTTACATAATGTCTGAGGGCACTTTGTCCTCTATTTTGGAAAACTTGTATTTTTCCAATTATATCAACGTCCTGAAGGACGACCAGGAGGTTAGGTACATAGCCAGCAACGAAGTAAGGAACGCCATGATAGCCTTAGAGCTGCAGAAGTTCAAGATAACTAAGTTCCTGGAAGGCGTTAAGAAGAAGACAGAGGAGCTTTCCAGGCAGGACAAGGCTATTCAGCTGGAGGAACTTAGGAAGCTAACTCAGGAGGGGCTGAGCGTAGTGGCGCAAGGTCTCTTTTCCCTACTTAAGGACAAGCCGGAGTTCTCAGTGCCCGAGTACGTAGAGTTAATTGACGTACTGAACAGGGAGTTCTTCTCTAGGACCCTGCCCCTGCTTGGGTCGCAGACTTCCCAGGAGGAGTTAGAGAAGTTCCTGTCGTTGGTGTCTAGGTATAAGGGAGAGGTAGAGGCTGAGATGCTTAAAAAAGCCCTAAACGCCCTTAAAGGGGAGCAAAAGCCTTGATGTGTTAGAGCAAAAGGTTTTTATAGAATCAGTGTGATACTTGATCAGTGAAGTACAGGAGAGACCAGCTCGATATTACTGTTGACGTGTTGGAAGTAATAGGCGACGGTATTGGAAGCAAATCAGGAATAATGAAGAACGCCAACCTCAGTAGCGTCCTCGCGGAGAAATATACGTCGATTTTAGCGGAGAAGGGCCTAATAACTTACAAAGACGGCAGGTACGAGATAACGGAAAAGGGGAAACAAGTGTTGGAGAGGCTAAGGAGAATAAGAAGGCTTCAACTGGAAATAGACGAGCTTATAAATTCCGTTTCTAAAGAATTGTTCTAATGAAATTAGTTGCGGCCTCATCAGTCAAAGTTACCTTATGCTAGCTGAGTGCTATACTACTAATTGAGTTTGTGTCCCCTTATTATGTTCTTATGAAGAAGTTCCTCCCAATTAGGGGAAAAAGTACGGAGAAATTAGGAAACTGCTCCTGTTAAGGGTGTTTAAGTCGCTAGTGGAGTTCCTCGGTTCAGAAGACTTATTAGAGGAAAGTATGATATCCTCCTCTTTGAACATATCCGACGAGGACTTCATGGACTACTTTGAGGGAAAACTAAAGTCAATCAGGGACGGGGTGAGCTACTTAAACAAATCCGTGGAAGTCCTAGAGAGGTTTGAGGTGAAGTTCAGGAAGGTTCAAGTGTTCTTCAACGAAGTAAATTACCTTATTGGAATAGCGTTTTCCCTAATGGTGGCTAGCCTACTGTTGTTACTAGCGGGGGTTGGCGAGACTGGTGCCTATTACGTCCCGGTTGTGATGGTAGGAATATCAATGGGACTGGAGGTTCTGGGACTCTGCTATACTATTCTCCCAATAATAACGGTGACAGAACTGAGGAAGGAGACCTGGGAAGCTGCAAAGCTAAAGGCTAAGAGTAGTACTTTGTTGGATCTGCGATCTTAACTTCCCTAAACGCCATTTTCCTCATTTCGCATTGGCTACACTTTCCACAGTGGTACTTCTTCCCCAAAATGCAGGAGTACGTCTTCGAGGGATCTAGCCCGCTCATAACACCCAGCTTTAGTACCATTGGCTTGCTCATGTGGAGGAAAGGCATGTTCAACTTCACTCCCAAGATCTCTCCCAGCCTCCTCATTTCCTCCAAGATCTTGGGCTTGTTTGTCTCGTAGACGCACTCGTCGCTCACTGTCGGAAATATGACCTCATCGTAGCCCCTCTCCTTCGCGAAGACCAAGGCAAAGCTAAGCAAGATCACGTTCCTGTGCCTTATCGGCTCGTGTGGCCTTAGCCAGTCGGCGTCATAGAAGTGTTTTCCCATGTCCTTTATATTTACGTATATCAGTTTCTTTCCCAGTTCACTGCATATCTCCTTTGCAGACTTAAGTTGCATCGCATTTGACCTTTGCCCGTAATTGACGTAGAGGCAGTCCATAAGCTTGTCCTTGAAGTAATACGCAGCTGCAGAAGAGTCAAGTCCTCCTGAAATGAGAAGTAGGCTCCTCACGCTTATTTAAATACTTGGTATAAAAAATAAACTTATGTCAAGTATTGAAAACGAGGCAAAGAAGTTAGCCTCCACTTACGCAAGATGGCTCAGGGACCCAGAGGATGCCTTGTTTGGGAGCGGTGGGAAGGGCGTTGTCCAGCTAATGTACGCCAAGATAAAGGAGGCCAAGACCAAAGACGATATCCTCAAGATCCTCGACCTTACGCAGTACCAGATGAAGACCCCTACCTTTAACGACATGACCAGGTTTATCAACGAGTTGCGGAATAAGATATCCGGAATGAGTGATGAGGACGCCATCAAGTTTACAGTAGAGGTCTTCCGTTACTTCCAGATAGCCCTCTTTACCAAACTCGACGACATAAGGAGAGGAGTATGGGCATAAATTAGATATAATAGTTTTTTGCTAAAATAAGCAAACATTTATATATTTGTTTTTTCCATATATAATGCGAGATAAGTATGGAAGTGGAGAAACTAAAAGTGAGGTTACCCTCGGGTAAAGAGGTGGGGCTAATAGAGGCACTGAGCTTCTGCTACGACATTTCGGACACTGACTTCCTAGTGCTGAAGACCCTCATAAACGCCGGGGAGAAGACAGAGGACGAACTCGCCAGCCTCCTGAAGCTCAGCAAGGCGTCAATTAACAGATCTGTAAATAAGCTCATATCCGTGGGCTTTGTAGAGAGGGTAAAGGATCAGAACTCCAAGGGAGGGAGGCCTAGGTACATATACAAGCCGTTAGATCCTACTGTAATCACTCAGAAGATAGCCAAGGACTTTGACTACTGCGCTAAGCTCTTCGGCAGCATAGTGCCAAGTGAGCTTTTAAAGTAGCCGTTCGGTGGTTTTTAAAGATAAAACAGTTTATTTCATTTTCTCGTCTATTTATTACTCTTAGAGAGTTTGTTGTTCTGGTTTTCTCTTACAGTTAACGACGAATCTTTCAGGCTCTCTGGAGAAGGCTATTTGGCATAGTTCCGTGTCGAAGTAGTAGGTTACTTCGTTGTATTGCACCTTGTACGGAGTACATTCAGCCTCAAAAAGCCTATTGCACACGGGGCAAACTACTTTCATATTTTCCTTCTGATGCAAACTTTTTTAAGTTTTTCTTCTTTCATAAAAATATGGAGGAACTCAACCTCGTTGACAAAGAGTGCCCAGAACCTTTCCTAAGGACAGTGGGAAAGTTAATGCAGATGAAGGAAGGTAGACTAAAGGTAATCTACAAGGATCCCAAGTGCGACGAGATGATAATGCGGGCAGTAGACCTAATGGGTTGCAAGTTAATAGAACACAAGCAAAACGGCGATATCTTTGAGGTTGTGTTAGAAAAGGTCAACGATGAGAAGCCCAAAAAGGTGGAACTAAACGGCTGCTGAGCTAATCCTCTTTGCGCATTCCTGCAAGTCGTTTCTTATTTTGCCCCAAAGGTTCTCTATTACTGAGTAGTCGAACTTTGGCCTCCCCACCTTCTTCTCGTCCCTCTTTATCCTTTCCACTAAGCCAACTTGGATGAGCTTCTTTAGGCTTCCCTCTATTGTCGTCTTACTCACTCCCATTATGGCAGAGAGCTCCATAGAACTAACCGGTCTTTTCAACTCGATAAGCTTAAATAGTACATCTACGTCAGTATCACTGAGTTTGTAGCAACACTTGATGCTGTGCTTCTTTTCCTTGTCGTTAATAACGCTTTCCATAAATAAAAAGTCTGAAAGCTCCTTTAAAAAATTTTTAGTTTTTTTACTTTTTATTAGTCAGTGGTTCTGGCGTCTTTCCCATTATCTTCTTGACGTATTCCCTGTACATGCACTTGTCTTGTATAACTATTAGTCCATTCTCCTCCGCAAGCTTAGCTGCCTCGTCGTTCCTTATGCCTTCCTGGAGCCAGATTGCCTTTACGTCACCCCTCTGCTTCTTCCTCTCTATTACCTCTTGGACTATCTTGGGGACCTCGGAGGATGGCCTAAATACTTGTACTATGTCTATTTGGTCTGGGACTTCCATGATGGAGGGATAGGATTTCCTGCCTAAGATCTCGTCCACAGTGGGGTTCACTGGGATTACGTTGTAGCCGTGCTCTATTAGGAACTTAGGCACTTGATGAGAGGGTTTCGTCGGGTCCTTTGAGAACCCTACTGTGGCGATGTTTTTGAACCTTAACACTTGGAGGATCTTGTCCTCGCTCATTCTCCCGAGATGAGAAGGGTTTTTTCCCTTAAATACTTTGATAGAAATGAGTAGAGATGGAAGTTGCCGTAATATGGGACGATAGGTTTGGCGAGATCTCCTTTTCTCATCCAATGATAAGGGATGTGGCGAAGGCGAGGATAAGAAAGTTTTACGAACTCGTAAAGGGCGAGGACTACGTGATCTTAGTGAGGCCCGAGCTGGCACCAAGGGAGGCATTGACAATGATCCACACCAGGGAGTACTTGGAAAAGCTAGAAAGGGCTAGCCAAGAGCCTCACATAGGCTTCCTAGACTCAGGGGACACTGTCCACTACCCTGGGATGATGGAGGACATCCTACTGGTAGTGGGGGCCTCTCTGACTGCAGTCAAGCTCTCCAAGTTCTTCGACAGGATTTACATACCGCTTGGGGGCTTCCACCACGCCTTCCCTGACAGGGCCATGGGCTTCTGCCCAGTAAACGACATTGCTATTGCAGTAAAGCTACTAGAGGAGAAGGGAAGGGTCGCCATCATCGATGTGGACGCCCACCACGGCAACGGCCTACAGCACTTGTTTTACGACAGACCAGTGTTAAAGGTAAACGTGTTCGCCTACGACGGGAAGTTCTTCCCCGGGACTGGGCACTACAGCGAGAGAGGCGTTGGGGAGGGAAAGGGACTAAACTTCAACGTCACGCTCCCCCTGGGCTCTGGGGACGACGCGTTCCAGGAGGCCCTAAAGGTCCTCGACGTAGTTTACGACTTTAAGCCCGACTACCTCGTGGTTTTGGCTGGAGTAGACGGTCACAAGGACGACGGCCTTAAGTCGCTGAACTTGACTTCAAACTCCTACAACCTAATTGGTTACAAGGTAAGCAGGTTGGCTAAGGAGCTAGGTGCAAAGGTAGTCTCCTACGGTGGAGGAGGTTACGGGGAGTACTCTGCCTACTGTATGTTGGAGTTCGTCAGGGGACTTAAGGGGATAAGGGAAAGGACAGAACCAGAGACTGAGGATAAGGAAAAAAGAGAATACGTTAGGAGTATCGTCTCGTACTTACTCTCTGAAGGCCTTCCCAGTAGCCTTAAGTAGTGACGTCATTACGCCAAGTGCATACGAGGTATCCTTGTCTGAAGTCAACCTCAGCAGGCTCACGGCTCCAACCGGCTTGACGTTTGGTAAGTCGGCTGCCCATATCTTTAAGGCCTTACTCATCTTCTCCATTACGCCCAGCATGGTGTCCAGGAACTGTGGATCCGCCATCACGTCCATCAGCTTCATCATCCTGTCCATGACGCCGGACTTCTGTAACTCAGCTAACTTCTGCATCATTCCTATCATAGAGTCTATATCCATCTGCATTAACGTCTTCATGGTCTTCTCGTCGGTGAGCTTCTTCAGTAAGGGCATCGCGGTCTCCATTGCTCCGATTAGTCCCTCCACGTCCATCTGCTGTATCAAGTTCAGCGCCTTTTCGCTTGTGAGCTTCTGCATCACTGGTGTGAGCTTCTCCAGCGCGCTCAGCATTGCGTCCACGTCCATCTGCTGTATCAAGTTCAGCGCCTTTTCGCTTGTGAGCTTCTCTAACAACGGCCACACAGCCTGTACTTTCGGCAACTGGTCCATGCCAAAGGCTATCAAGCTGTTTATCAAGTCAGCCTTCTGCACAGCGTCAAGGAGGTCCAGCCCCTGTTGTATTAAGTTGAGAAGAGCGTCCAGCTGGCCCTTCTTCTGCATGTCGTTTAGTATGGTAGCCAACTTGTTGAGCGAAGGCGTCATGGACTCCACGGCAGAAAGCAAGGTGTCTATGTCTAGGCTCTGGATTACCTTAAGCGTCCTCTCGCTGGTGAGCCTGGAGAGGAGGGGGGTGAGCTTGGAAGTATAGTCTATGAGCGAGTCGTAGTCTATGCTCTCCAATACCTTAAGCGCTCTCTCGCTTGTGAGCTTCTGCATCACTGGTGTGAGCTTCTCCAGCGCGCTCAGCATTGCGTCCACGTCCATCTGCTGTATCAAGTTCAGCGCCTTTTCGCTTGTGAGCTTCTCTAACAACGGCCACACAGCCTGTACTTTCGGCAACTGGTCCATGCCAAAGGCTATCAAGCTGTTTATCAAGTCAGCCTTCTGCACAGCGTCAACTATGGAGAGTACCTGGTCCGTGAGGTTCATTACTAGGTCAAGCTGTCCCTTTTTGTCCCATTCCTCCATCTTGTCAACTAGCTTTTCCACGGTGGGAAGCACTTGCACGAACTTGTTTACTTTCTGCAAGTTTTCCGGCTTTAATAGCACCTCTAGGGTGTCTTCGACGTTTGACATAGGTATTCCTCAATTATGTATATTTTTAAGTTAAATAACCTTTTATGAAGTTCAACCACACTTATCTGAGCGCACGTAGTAGGAGCCATGTAATTTTTAATTCGCCCGTGGAACATTAACTTGTGACGATTGTAGTATCACCCTCAGCTTTTGGGAAACTGAGGGAAATAATAGAGAAGTTCAAGGGCGAGAAGGTTATTATAACTACCTATGGTGTGAGCTATGCATTAGAGAACAAAATAGACATAGACTTCGCCCTAGACCTAGGGGTGAAGGTAAGGGCGTACTCCCATAAGCCGTCTAAGATCTCTAACTTGTCCATATACGAGTCGGAAGCGTTGCTTGTAGCTAAGGACATAGAGGCAGTCCTAGTAGTAGGGGACGAGAAGGTAAAGGAGGAAGCGGAGAAGATGGGGGTAAAGACCATCTTGGTTTAGCTCGAGGACTTTGCCATCATCTTCAGTAGGATGTGGGGCGGGAAACTGCCTGGGATCTCTGCCTTATCGTTGAGCACTATCTTTGGTACGCTCATAACCCTGAACTTCTTTGCAAGGTCTGGATAGTCGTTAACGTCTATTACCTCTAGGTCCACGTTATCGTTAACTATCGGCAACTGGTAGAGTAGTTCAGCTGCCAGAGGACACTTGGTGCAGTCCGGGGTCACGAAAAGCTTTACGTTACCCCTTATGACCTTAGCCATTTCCATTTCCTTCTCGTCCAAGTGTACTACGTTGTTAGAGACCCTCACTAAGGCGTTTAAGAAGGGCCACAGCTCGTTCATCTGCGGTATTCCCCTGTAGGTGAAGTATACCCTGTTGCCTCTCCTTACACGTATGGTGGGCTTCTCGCAGTTAATAGCCTCAAGCGTTATCCCCTCCTTTTTCAGCGACACCACGAAGTCCTCTGCGTTACAGAATTCTATGGTTATCCCGTTGATTGCGTTCAAGTACTGCCTTATTACTGGGTCGTAACTCATAAGAAGTACCTCAATGACTCTATTCCTTCCACGGCTTTTATTAACCTTTTTTCCAGCTCTTCTCGCGTCTGGAACCTCTTGATCACCAAGAGGGTGCTCCCCTCTATCTTGTACTCTACTGGTTCCCCTATTCCTTGGACTAGCCTGGAGGCCCTAGCGTACTTAACGCCCATTGCAACTAGGTCGTCTAGGCTCTCCCTCCCAGTGGGTAGTGGTATTGGAAGGACGAGTGTGTTGCCCTCTATAGTGAACGCGTAGTCCCCCATGTTAACCGAGAGCTTTTCCCCCTGCTTCTCTACGGAGTACCCCTTCTTTGCCAAGAAATCCTCAATCATTTTTCATCCTCCTAAACCTATCTACGTCTAGGTTATAGAAGCTTCTCGCCGCATTGACTATAGCCTCCGAGAGCGAGGGGTGGACAAAGGCGGTCATAGCTAGATCCTTCACCGTCATCCCAGTCCTTATAGCCAACGATATGGCGTTCACTATCTCCTCAGCCACGTTTGAGACTACCTCGCCGTAGACCACTTTTCCGTTCTCGTCCACTCCCAGCTTGACGTATCCTTCTCTGAACCCGCTCACCGTTGCCCTACTTGTTGCTGATAACGGGAACTTCTCCGTCTTGACGGCCAAGTTGAAGTCGCCCACTATACCCACCTGCGGGTCCGTGTAGATCACCTGCGGGACGTGGAGGTAATCCACTTCCTCCCTTGCCCCCAACGCGTTTAGGCCTGCAACTATACCTTCCAGCATTGCCGTGTGGGCTACCTTCTTCCTCTTGTTAACAACGTCCCCAACAGCGTATACCTTTGGGTTGGAAGTCTCCATTCTCCTGTTCACGCAAATCCCGTTCTCGGAGCTTATGAGCTCCAGTCTCTCCATGCCCTTGGGGAAAGCCGGGCTCCTCCCGGTGGCGTATACTACTACCTCTCCCTCAAATATGCCCTTATTTGTCACTACCCTTTCGTCCTTAACTTCCCTCACCTCTACGTTTTCTCTCACCTCCACTCCGTCCCAGTCCAACGCCTCCGCTATCACGCTCCTAACGTCCTCCGCGTACTCCTTTAGTATCCTGCTCCTGGTTAAGAGGGACACCTTTGCCCCCAGCCTTGCGTATATTTGGGCTATCTCCACCCCAGCGAAGCCTCCACCTATAACCACCATGCTGGAGGGCACGCTCCTCAAGTTCACAGCTTCGTCTTCGCTTATTGCCCTGTCTATGCCGGGGTACTTTGGGGGGAGCGGTACAGATCCTGTCGCCAGGAAAAGTTTGTCGTACTCTAAGGTCTTGCCATCCACTGAGACCTTTCCCTTGTCCTCAATAATCGCCTCGCCCATGTACACTTCTGCCCCTGCGTCCTCGACCAGCTTTCTTCCAGCCTCAGACAAGTACTGAACTACCTCGTCCCTCTTCTTAAAGAACTCCCCTGGGGACACGGAGACGTTAAGCCCCTTATAGTACCCTATCTCCTGCAACCTAGAGGAGAGAAAAGAAATGTCAGACAAAAAAATGCTTGGAATGCACCCGGAGTTTACACAGACCCCGCCAAACGCCTTTTTCTCCACTACCGCCGTCCTTATCCCATTTCTAGCCAACACGCTAGCTACTACGTATCCCGCAGATCCTCCGCCTATTACGACGGCGTCATACCTCATGTTAATCAGAAGAACAGCGTTCTGTCCGCGTCCAACGTTAGGTCTATGAGAGTTGACCCTCCTACTAGCTCTATCCCGTCTACAACGTCAGACTCGTTCATGTGGCACATGTCCTTGAGGCTCTGTACACATACATACATCTTAACTCCGTTGTCCTTTGCCATGTCGAAGAAGTGTATGAACGGGTTGCCTCCTTTCTTCCTCTCTTCCTCTTGCCACTTCTTTGAGAGCAGGAGCGGTCCCTTTATCATGAAGAACACTGAAGTCTCGTACTCCATGGATGCAGCTATGGACGCCATGAAGAGCGGGGCGTAGGTTCTGTCTAGGTCCTCTGGACCGTGCGTTACCACTATTAATATTTTCTTCTTTTGTTCCTCTTGTCCTTGCGACTGAGCAGTCGTCTGGCTCATATTTTCCCCCAGACTATTTAATTTAGCTTACTTATATTTTTTATCAAAAATATTTACCTATGAGGACGAAGGTTTTTTTACTTTTTTTAAAAAAATTAAGAATACCGCAAAGCTTAAATATTTTTGAGAGTAATGTTATTTTAGTGTTAAAGTGTGTCAAGCAGCAATAAGAAGCTATCAATAATCGTATTCTCTGGAACAATAGACAAGTTAATGCCCGTAGGAATTTTGGCTAGTGGTGCGGCAGCCGCAGGGTACGAGGTTAACCTGTTTTTCACCTTCTGGGGCCTAAACGCCATTACGAAGGGGGCAATGCAGGGGATGCCACAGATCGACAAAAACTACGAGCAGATGGGTCCAATGATGATGCAGAAGATGCAGGAGATGAAGTTCCCCATGTGGCACCAGCTAGTTGAGCAGGCGAAGGAAGTAGGAGAGGTCAAGGTCTACGCTTGCTCTACCACAATGGAGTTCTTCGGGATCAAGGAGGAGGACTTAGCCCCGTTCGTTGATGACGTAGTGGGAGCAGCTACTTTCTTGGACAGGGCTACAGGCGGGATGACTTTGTTCATATGAAGGTGAGGTAGGATGGCGCAGGACGTGAAGATCGCAAAAACCCTAGACGTAAAGGGGATGTACTGCCCGGGGCCAGTAATGGAGACTGCAAAGGCCATTAAGCAGATAGGCGTTGGTGAAGTGCTTGAGGTCTTGGCTACAGACCCCGCTGCCAAGCCCGACATAGAGGCGTGGGCTAGGAGAACCGGACACCAGATCCTCGATATACAGCAACAGGGCGGAGTTACGAGGATATTAATTAAGAGAATTAAGTAACAATCCTCTCACGAGTTTTATAGTTAAGTTATTTATTTTTTAAGAAAATTTATAAGTTACTTCTTACAACTCTAATACGGTAGAAAATATGTCACAAAGTAAATTATTGTCGTTGCCGGACGATCCAAGATTCCTAGACATGGCGTATTTTGAACAGGGAGCTCTACCAGAAGAGGTTAGGAATCTTGACTCGCTAAAGCCAGAGGAGAGGGAGACAGCAATAAAGTTCTGGCAGGCAGTCAAGTCTGACTTCAGGTTTAACGAGTACTTGAGAGGGTGCCTAAACTGCGGAGTCTGTACTTCAGGTTGCCCAGCAGCCAAGTTTTACGACTACGGTCCCAGGGAAATGATCCAGTACATGATGAGGGACGCGGTGGACAAGATCTGGGAGTTCACCAATAAGAAGGTTTGGGCCTGCGTCCAGTGTTTTACCTGCTCCATGAGGTGTCCATTCAACAACGAGATAGCAGGGTTGATAATGCTCTTAAGGGAGTATGCAGTTCAGTTCGCGCTTCCCTCAGCTAAGGAGATCTTAGCGCCCTACAGGAGAGTCCTCTACACAGTGATGACCCTGGGGAACCAAGTTACCCCAGACATGATCCAGCCAGAGGCGTTCCCTGACTGGGGTCCTCAAGCCGTTGAGGAGTCGAAGAACATGGACGTCTACAGGAAGGCAATCCCGGTTGACCTAATGCAGAGGACTGACGTCGGTTGGCAGCCCTCACTTCAAACCGCAGTAGAGATGATGACTATCATGATAGAGTCCGGAGTAATGGACTCCATAAAGAAGGTCGACCCAGACCTATACGACATGGTCATGGACATATATGAGGACAGGAAAGCACAGCTCGAGGAGATTAAGGAGAAGTGGCAGAAGGGCGAGCTAAACGAGGACGAACTGCCGGACAGTTGGCTGGACTTATAATTTACTTTTTTTCGAATTTTCTAAAACTTTTCTAATTATCTAAATTATTAAATAGCTTCTTTAATAAGTAAAGTTTTTATTCTAAAAAGTCTACAGAAGTATAGGGGTATATGCATGAGTGAACAAGAGCAAGTAGATAAGAAGTTGCAGGAAGAGTTGCAAAACGCCTTCCCAATGGCGGACACAGTGGACTGGAACGAAGTGTACCAGAGGATAATCTATAGGTATAGCACTCCCCATGGCCTACAGCACGTAAAGGAGGAGCTGTACAAGCTAGAGGATAAGGGAGAGATCATAGTACACCACATAAAGCCCTACAACAATCCAGTGAAGATGCAGAGCTTGAACGGGATACCCAAGACAATCCCAACTGACAAGTTATGGAACCACAAAAGCTGTGGGCAATGTGGTCACATCCCGGGCTACCCGACCTCCGTGTTCTGGATGATGAACAAGATGGAGATTGACTACTTAGATGAACCGCACCAGACCTCGTGTACTGGCTGGAACTATCACGCTTCCGGAGCTTCTAACCCAGTCGCCCTAGCTGGAGTTTACGTAAGGAACATGTGGAGGGCTTACGAGACTGGCTACTTCCCCCTGATCCACTGTGGTACATCCTTCGGGCACTATAAGGAAGTAAGAAACACGATCATCCTACATAAGGAGATAAGGGAGAAGCTGAGGCCAATTATGAGGAAGCTCAACATGGACATTGTAGTGCCGGAAGAGGTAGTCCACTACTCTGAGTGGTTGTACACCATGAGTAAGAAGGCGGCCCAGCAGAAGAAGTACGACTTGAGCAACGTAAAGGCCGCAGTTCACACCCCATGCCACGTTTACAAGTTAGTCCCAGAGGACACAATTTACGACCCAGAGGTATGGCAGGGTAGGAGGCCTGCAGCCCCAAGCGGTACTGTCCAGAACTTCGGCGCCAAGTTGGTTGACTACTCAACCTGGTGGGACTGCTGTGGTTTCGGCTTTAGGCACATCCTGACGGAGAGGGAGTTCTCCAGGAGCTTTGCCCTGTTCAAGAAGGTCATCCCAGCAGTTGAGGAGGCTCACGCTGACGTGTTCGTTACCTCCGACACTGGATGTGTGACCACCTTGGACAAGAGCCAGTGGGCTGGAAAGGCCCACGGTTTCAACTACAACCTTCCCGTGCTGGCAGACGCCCAGTTTGCCGCAATAGCTATGGGAGCTGACCCATACACCATCGCCCAGATACACTGGCACGCAACTGACGTGGAGGGCTTCCTGAGGAAGATAGGAGTACCAGTAGACGACTACAAGGAGAAGTTCATCCAGTACCTTTCCGACTTGAGAGAAGGCAAGGCCCAGCCACAGTACCTGTACACTCCTCACAGGAAGATCGACTTCTACATCTCAGTTCCAGAGAGAGTAAAGTGGTACAAGAAGGATGTACCAAAGTAAATGTAGGTTAAGCAAATCTTTTTAATTATTTTTATTAAAAATATGTAGGAAGGTGAGTTTGGTGGCAGGAGAAAAAGTCCTCGTAGTAGGATCAGGTCCAGCAGGGCTATCCGCTACTAAGGAACTGCTAAACATGGGAGTAGACGTAGTGCTGGTGGAGAAGGAGTCATACCTAGGAGGGACGCCTAAGAAGCTCAAGTACAGCCTCCTCTTCCCAGAGTTAAGGCCAGCGTCAGAGGTCATTGACCCACTCATAAAGACGGTAGAGGGAAAAGTAAAGACCTACATGGAGAGCATAGTGGAGGGCGTTAAGGAGGAGGGTAATGGATTTACAGTCTCCATTAAGGACAAGAGCGGTAAGATACAGACCGAGAAGGTAAACGCAATAATAGCTGCCTCGGGTTTCGAGCACTTCGACTCCAGGAGGAAGTACGAGTACGGTTACGGTATCATCCCCAACATTTACCAGATCTCGGACGTAGAGAAGATGCTTTCGGAGAATAAACTTGTAACTACTAAAGGTACCCCTCCAAAGAGAGTCGCGATCCTCCTATGTGTGGGGTCCAGGGACGCCACTGTCGGGAACACTTACTGCTCTAGGGTATGCTGTGCCGTATCCATCAAGCAGGCAATGGAGATAAAGGAGAGGATTCCAGATGCTGTGGTACACATATACTACATGGACATAAGGACTTACGGTCTAATGGAGGACAAGCTGTACTGGAAGTCCCAGCTCGAGTACAGGGTAGGGTTCATAAGGGGAAGGATATCCGAGTTCATGAGGGGTCCAAACGACACAGTTATCATAAAGGGAGAGGACACGATGAACTTGAACAGAGCGTTGGTTGTTCCATATGACATGGTCATTTTGGCAAACGGAATGGAGCTAGGTCTTGGCTCAAAGCAGGTCGCCAAGGCGCTAGGCCTAGAGTTCGAGGAGCACGGTTTCGTAAGACCACTCGACCCAGATAGGCTACCGGTGCAGTCGACTAGGAAGGGTATATTCCTGGCAGGCGCTATAACTGGGCCCAAGACCATCTCGGACTCCATAACCGAGGGTTACGCTGCTGCAATGAAGGCCTATGAGTACGTGACAAAGGGCGTATGGGAGGAGTCAGACTTCGCCAAGAGAAAAGTAGAGGTGGCACATCATTAGCCTAGTTTTTTAAACGTTGATTACGTGAGGGAAATTTACAACGCGATGTTAGATGTAGACGTAAATAACACCGTGTCCGGGGACGCTAAGAAGTCCTTGGACACAATCCTCCAAGCCATGAAGTTAAAGTCTCAGACGCTTTCCTCCCTTTCCATCTTTACTGAGGAGGACGCCAGGAAGCTCTTCGATTCCGTGTTCTACGCTAGGAAGAGCTTTTCCGACGTTATCTCCAAGACTCCAGTCCCTGTCCTAGCTAAGGCTTACGAGAAGCTCAAGGACTCATCCCTATCTTACGAGGAAAGGGTAAGCTCCTTTGTTAGCTCCGTGTCCGGAGGGGAGAGGGAAGACATAGAGGACATGGCGAAGGAAGTCATTCACTTCCTAGAGCCAGAGAAGTATCCCCTCTGGACTAGGTGGACGTGGAACAAGGCCAGGGGGACTGGGTCGATAACGTACGTGTTAAAGGACAACGTAAGGATCGAAACCCTGGACCAGTACTTCGAGGCAGTGAAGGAGCTCAGGAAGGTCCTCGAGATTTTTGGGCTCTTCTCCGAGAACTTTTACTTGACTTCCGTTTTTTTAGTCTACTCGTACGTGAGGTATTTGGACTACACAACCCACCTCGCGGTGGACAAAAAGGCCGCGGGGTTGATCCCCACGCACCTAACTACAACGGCCCTTGTTTTGGGCCTAAAACCCTATCTCAAGGTGATCAAACTTGCCAATACCCGAGCTTGAAAAACCCATAATTAAAGGTCTAATCCAAAAAGATAAAGTAGTAATAGACGGCCTAGAGCTAGACGGCACTTGGAACGCCTTCATGATAGAGAGAACTCAGACCGGCTACGATCCCTCAGTGTGGGACGAAATAGCCAACACCGTAGAGGGCAACACTATCTCCCTGTGCTGGCAGTGCGGAACTTGTACCTCAGGCTGTACAATGAGGGAGTACGACCCCAAATACTCTCCGAGGCGTTTCATAGACCTGGCCAGGAAGGGAGACAAGCAGTCCTTGATGGAGCTTCAGGATAGTCTATGGAGGTGCGTCTCCTGCCAGAAGTGCACCCACAGGTGTCCAAAGGGAGTGCTAGTTGAAGAGGTAGTTCACGCGATCCACAACTACATGCTAAAGCATGGCCTAGTAAAGAAGGACCCCGGTACGGTGTTCGACGAGATATTCCTCGAGGCGGTTATGAAGAACGGAGGAAGGATCTCCGAGCTAGTACTCGGAGGCGCGTCAGCAAAGGCAGGTTTCGTGACTCTCAGCATTAGGGACTTGATAGCCATGTCGGGACCGCTGTTAAGGTCTGGACTAATAAAGGACCTCATGAAGCCAAGTAAGGTAAAGAACTGGGACAGAATAAAGAAGGTACTTGAGGAGGCAATGAATGAGGAGGTGACCCCAGAATGAGCACTTACGGTAAAGTAGCCTTCTATCCAGGATGTGCACTAGACGGGCTTGGTAAGCCATACGAGGTATCTCTGAAGTTAGCGGCACAGGATCTAGGCCTAGAGTACGAGAAGATCGAGGACTACAACTGCTGTGGAGCGCTGGAGGTAAAGAACGTAAACACAATGGCAGGACTACTTTTGCCTGCGAGGAACTTGTCGCTGGCTAGGAGCATGGGAGCTAACGCCATAATGTCAGCCTGCCCAGGGTGCCACTACTCCCTCTCCAGGACGCAGTACTTCATGACGAGGTATCCCAAGCTATCCGCCAAGGTAAACGCCTACCTAGAGAAGATGGGAGAGAAGCCGTACGACGAGCAGCTCCTCATGATACACGCAGTGGAGTTCTTCTATAACACCGTTGGCCCTGAGGGAATAAAAGCCAAGGTAAAGAGGCCCCTGACTGGGTTAAAGGTCGCCCCATACTACGGCTGTCTGTATGCGAGGCCTAAGGCATATACGCTCACAGGATATATGAGGATGAAGGACGATCCAGAGAGGCCCTTCTTCATGGACGAGCTACTGAAGGCACTTGGAGCTGAGGTAGTGCCCTTCGAGGCAAAGACTATGTGCTGTGGAGGGCCACACGTCTACTCAGACGCCGAGACCTCGTTGCACTTAGAGGCTAGGATACTGAAGGAGGCAAAGAGGAACGGAGCAGAGATACTGGTGACGGATTGCCCATTGGGACACGTAGCAATAGAGAGCAACATGAACAAGATAGCCTCCAAGTACGGAGAGGACTTAAGGATGCCCCTAGCCTACTTCACTCAGCTACTTGCCTTCGCCTTCGGCCACGGCCCCGATGAGACGCTACTGACAGCCAACTTGACGAATCCCATGTCCGTCCTTAAGAGGTACTTATAAGAATCTCTTTTCTTTTTTACTCTCCTTTTCTTCTTATTCTCATGCCATCTCCTTCTGACCACTTAGCAAACGAGAGAACCTTCCTAGCCTGGGTTAGGACTGCGATAGCGCTCATAGGCTTCGGCTTCGTCATTGCTAAGTTTGCCCTCTTCTTGGAAATACTAAGGGGGGTAAACAGTTGGGCGGATCATCAGTGACCTACGGCGAGGTGATGATACTTATTGGAGGAGCGGTCATAGCTTACGGTATATACACGTACTTGAGGAACGAGAGAGACCTAGAGAGGAACCAGTACTACCCCAGAACAGTGGAGAACGTGGCCTTCGCTGGAGTTATCCTGGCAATAGCCATAGCCTTAGCTTTGCTAATAATATAGGAAGGAGAAGTAGATCATTGCAAAGTAAAGGACTATCAACATTACAGACTCCTTTGCCCCGAGCTTCCCGTCCAACAAGGTAACTACCCCTATCACGTTGGCTATTAACGCCGAGATCACCTCAGGTAGCGCTGGGTGGAGGTCGAAGTCTGTGAAAATCCCTATTAACGCCAGTAGGACGGTGGCGTTCTCTATCTTACTGCCTATGAAGCTCACTATTGCCAGGGATCCCCCTTCGGCGTGGGAGGTAGCTAGCCTTATTGCTGAAACCTTCTCCTCTATCTCGCTGGCAATAGGCGTCAAGACAAGGGAGAGCCACACCGGAGGAACTCCCAAGGTGACTGCCGTGTCGTAGAGGTAATTGACGAAGAGGTCTGAGAGGGCAACTATAGTTGCTGCGCCCAACAGCAAATAGAGTACAGCCTTCCTCTTGTTCACTTCTCCTTCGCTGTTCCTCTTCTCTCCAGCCCTTAGTCTGTATCCCACGTACCCGGAGTAGATGAGGAGGAGGGGTATGGCGTCCCACATGTTGAGCCTCCCGTAGGCTATTACCCCGGCTAAGGACAAGGTGGTCAAGAGGAGAAACCTATTCTCCACCTTGTAGTCGCCCACCATTCTGAGCTTCGTCCTCCACTTCCAGAAGTACGCTAACCCCACCAGTCCCACACCAAAGGTGAAGAGCACTACGTTACCCCCTATGGCTGAGCCGAGGGCGACGGAGAACTTCTCGTTTAGTAGGGCCACAACTACGAATATAGTCTCCGGGAGGGAAGTCAGAAGCCCAAGCACCAAGCCCCCCACAATCCCCTGGCTCAACCCCTTCTCCAGCTCCTCTGCCCCCCTCGCTAGGGCTTCTGAGGCGAGGCCTAGGATTACAGTTATTGCTGAGAGCGCTAATATATCGTACATGAGCATTATGGAGTCTCTCTATTTATTTTCCCGCTAATTCCCTAAATACTTTCTTCACGGCGAGAGGCTTTCACCCAAAGTCCAGTGTCCTTCCCTTTTCCTTCAGCCCGCACAAGTCTCTTGCCATCGCCTTGGGGTCCCTGAAGTACTTCACCTTCACAACCGCCCTGTGGTCGAAGTACTCTGGGTATGCCTTTTGCAGTAGGTCAGTGCTGTAACCAGTGTCCACCAACACGTACACTGGCTTCCCCATGCCGTAGGCCATGAGCACCTCTATCTCAGTCCCTACTCCACCTCCTAGGGCGACTATTGCATCGCTCGACCTCACCAGGGGGACCGACCTTGCCCTAAACTCCATGCCCGTCTTAACCAGGATGACCTCCTTAGGTGGGTAGACCTCCTCGTGCTCTACTGGGAGTATCATTACCACAGTGAAGCCCAACGCCGTAGCTTGATCCACGATCTCCTTCATGAGCCCCCAGTATCCACCAAGGAAGAGGATAGGCAGTTCCTGACACTCCTCGCTTAAGGTCGTCAAGAAGCTGTATACCTTTTCCCTCATGTCCTCGCTGTACTCTCCGCTGTGGGCAGCTATCCCCAGTTGCATAAGTTGATGTCCTCTCAGCGCTAAAAAGAGTTTTTAGCTAAGGTTTAGAACATCACAAATGGACATAGGCGTTGAGTTTTCAAAGGGGGAGGAAAGGGAGGACTTCGTGGGGAACAAGGTAAGGCCCTCCATTATCTTCTACCCAAAGGACGAGGGAGAGGTAGCGAAGGTAGTTAGGTACGCTTACGAGCGAGGCATACCCGTGGTAACGTGGGGAGCAGGTACCTCCTTGACTGGGGCAGTTGAGTGCAACGGGTGTATCTTGATAGACGTGAAGTACATGGACAAGATCCTCGAGGTAAACGAAGTTGACTGGTACGCGAGGGTACAGCCTGGCGTCAACTTGGAGTACTTGAACAGAAAGCTAGCGGAAAAGGGCTTCTTCCTCCCCCCAGACCCTGCAAGCTTCTTTCTCTGCACAGTTGGAGGGGCTACCGCAAACTCCTCAGGAGGGATGAGGGGGGTCAAGTACGGTACCTTCAAGGAGTGGGTCCTCGCTTTGAAGGTAGTGTTGCCAAACGGGAAGGTGGTGAAGCTTGGGGAGCCTTTAAGGAAGAATAGAGCAGGTTATGACCTAGTTAGCCTCTTCGTAGGTAGCGAGGGGACTCTCGGCGTTATAACTGAGATATGGTTCAGGATAACTCCATTGCCAAGAAGGAAGACCTTCACCGTCATGGCCTACGTGAAGGACATGGAGGAAGCAGGGAGGGTAATAGTGGAGGTGAGGAAGAGGAGGATACTCCCAGAGATGGCAGAGTACTTGGACAGGGAAGTGGTAAAGGCCTTGAACAAGCACTTGAACGCGGGGCTGAAGGAGTCAGATGGAGGTCTAATGCTCTTTTCCGTGGAGGAGGACCACTTGGAAGACCTCCTCGACGTGCTAAGGGGCAACGAGGTAGTAGTTGCCGAGGGGGAGGAGGCGGAGAGGCTCTACTCCATTAGGGCTCAGTCGGCAATAGCTCTTAGAGCTGAGGCAAAACACATGGTGGTTGAGGACATAGTGGTTCCAGTGTCGAAGTTGCCTGAGGCAATAAAGAGGTTAAAGGAGGTTGAGAGGAAGTACAACGTCAGACTGCCAGTCATTGCGCACATAGGCGACGGGAACCTCCATCCCAATATCCTGTACAACGAGGGAGAGGTGGAGGGGCTGTTCGAGGAGGTAGCCAACATTGCAATAGAGCTGGGCGGTTCTGTGTCAGGGGAACACGGCATTGGAACGCAGAAGGCCAAGGTCATGGCCCTCCAGCTGCTCAAGCACAACGGCAGGGAAGTCCTCGATATAATGGAGGGAATAAAGAGGCTCATAGACCCAAAGGGCATAATGAACCCTGGGAAGTACGTGGAGCTAGCTAAGAAATACGCAGAAGGTTCGGGAGAAAACTATTAATTTCACGCCCTCTTTCTATAACCGTGGAGTTCACAGCAACCTTTATACTTCTCTACTTAGTTTCAATCGCCCTAGGTAGGAAGGTGAGGATACCTTCAGTGATGTCAGATGCCGTCGTCCTGGTCTTGATATTCACCATATCCTATTGGGGAGGAGTGGAGGTCTCGTCTCAAGCAGTAGCCAAGATAGCCTACCTCTCCCTAGTTTCCTCAGTAGTGGTAGTAGTGGTGACCTACTTCATTGGTTCCCTTGTGAAGCTCGAGGTAAAGGAGGGAAAAGCGAAGGTAGACCTCTTAACTCAGTTGAAGTACTTGTTACCCCTAGTGATAGGCATCGTATTGGGGACAGCGCTTAAGTTTTCGCTACCCTTTGACCAGATCATAGACTGGGAGCTCTACCTCCTCGCGGTGGTAATTGGGATAAGCGTAGGGAGGGAGCTGAGCGTGGAAGTCCTAAGGAGGATAACCGGGCTTGCCGTTTTCTCCATCTTGGTGGCAGTGGCAGGGGCAGTGGTCTCCTCCGTGTTCCTCTACTTCCTAGGGATAAAGCCCTTTAACTTAGCCCTTGCCATCTCCCTAGGTTCAGGCTGGTACTCCTACACCGGACCAGTGGTAGCCAAGTTCTACGGCCCCGTTTACGGCGTCATAGGCTTCCTTGTCAACTTCCTCAGGGAACAGTTAACCTTCTCCCTTGTCCCTGTTTTCCTGAAACTGAGGTCTTCTCCCCTTGGGGCTATAGCGGTAGGAGGGGCGACCTCCATGGACACGACCCTCGGCTTCTACGTGGAGGTTCTTGGCGCTGAGTACGGCGTAGGCGCAATGATAAACGGGGTAATCCTAACTCTTGTCGTACCCGTGGTGCTCCCCCTTGTTCTTTCCGCCTAAGAGCTTGGGATAGAGGTAACCGCTGGCAGCTTGAAATGCCCCTCCCAAGAGGAGGGGGAGGGGAATGGAGACCTCCATCAAGTACCCCCCAAGCCCAGAGCTGAGCTGCGATATCCTTGTCGCGACGCCCTGAAGGCTAGAGGCAGTACCGTAGTCCTCCTCGTGAATTCCCCTCACGTTAACCACAGTCCTGTTTGGCGCGCCAAAGCCAGCGTTGAAGCCCCTTGCCACGTATAGGGCTGAGGCGAGGAGGGGGAAGGGAGAGAGGGCCATTGTCATTAAGAACACCCCATTTAACAGCCTTGTTATGGACGCTACCCTTAACGCCTCAAATGGGGACTTTGTGGCTAAGACGGAGCCAAGGGAGGTGGCCACGTAGTTGCCAGTGAACACTAGCCCTATCTGAAAGGAGGACAAGTGAAACCTCAGGGAGAACCACAAGGGCAGGAGAGGTATGGCAAGGCCGAGGCCAAAGCCCCCAAGGGAGTTCACTGCTATTACCTTGGCCACGTACCTTAGGCTGGACTCCCTCATGAAAGCTGTGGTCTTTCTGGGCCTTGGCGCCTCCTTAACAAATAGGAGGGAGGTGAAGGACGTCAAGAGGAGGACAAACGCAACGGCAAAGAGTAGCCTATACGCCTCCACGTCCTTCACCGGCAGGAATGACTTTAAGCTCAACATTAGGCTACCCCCTATCGCAGAGATTGAGGAGACTGAGGTCAAGAGCCCTATCCTCTTTACTCTCTCCCTCTCCTCACTCCAGTTGCTCATTACCAATGCTGTGAGCCCAGGGGAGTAAACGCCCCTAGCTCCTCCAGCAGTCCCCCCAATCCCAGCCACAATTAACGCCGACACCACCAAGGGTACCCAGCTAGTCAAGGAGATGACGAGGGTCCCAAACACAGCAAACCCCTCGCCTATTAACAACGCCTTCTTGTACCCTTTCCTGTCCCCTAAGGCGCCCAGCGTAAGGGCTTGGAGGGTGGTGGAGGCTATGACCCCAGCGAAGACCAGCCCTATTTCGCCTGGCCTCAAGCCTAAGAGCGAGAGGTAAAGAGAGGAGGAAAGGGTAACGAAGATGAGCCCAATACTTCTCGCAACCCTAGACGCTACTAAAAACTTAAAGCCGTAGTCCATGTTTCGCACCAAAAACACGATTTTTTCTAGTCTTAGCCTAAAAAAGGTATCTCATGCAGTTCACTGTTCAGTGCACCAGTGCGTTCACTGAGATTTTAGAGTTTGAAAGCTTTTTACTTGAATAATCTACAAATTTCTATGGAAGACTTCGACGTAATAGTGTTGGGCGGTGGAGGCGCTGGGTACACAGCTGCCTTTGAGCTCTCCAGAGGGGGAAAGTCCTCCTCCTAGAGCCAAAGGGAGTTCTCGGCGGCAACTGCCTCTACGAGGGCTGCATCCCCTCAAACTCAAGGGCCCAGATAGACGGGTTCGCAGAGGGCTGGATAGACGTGGTAATAGAGCAGGGCTCACAGAGGATCCTCGGGGCACAAGTGGTAGGAGAGGACGCGGACTTGATCATAGGCGAGCTGGCCTTAGCAGTGGGAGAGAGGCTAACTACCTACGACCTCTCTAGGTTAAGTCAGTCACACGCAACTGGAGAACGTAACTGCGCTAATGAGGAGGGTTGTGAAGACCGCTTAACGTTTAACACTGTTAAATGCTTCCCTGTGGGTTCCAAGATACTCTAGGATTTTACCCTTGACTAGAAATATCTGCTTATGATAGAGCTTTCAATTAAGGGAAGAGGAGGACAAGGCGTTGTAACTGCTGGAGAACTCCTTGTCGCCTCCTCCATATCTGAGGGCTTCTATGGCCAGTCCATCCCCTTCTACGGAGGAGAAAGGAGGGGAGCTCCGGTTACCTCAGAGGTGAGGCTCTCAAAGGAGCCCATCTTCTTGCACAGGAGGGTCTACAACCCAGACGTTGTAGCAGTCTTTGACGCCTCCCTCTTCTCCGTAATGAACCCCCTTGAGGGGCTAAAGGAAAACGGAAAAGTGTTGATGAACTCCTCTAACCCCAGGAAAGTGTGGAGAGAAACCTACGTCGTTGACGCCACCAAGATAGCCCAAGACATAGGGCTAGTAATAGCGGGGTGGGCAGTGGTGAACACCGCAATGGTAGGGGCTCTTGCCAATCTGCTAAAGGAGTACGTTGACCTAGACGCCTTAGAGGAGGTAGTAAAGGAGGAGTTCCCTGGGAAGTTAGGGGAGATGAACGCTGAAGCGGTTAGCTTAGGTTACAGGGGGGTGAAAAAGGTTGATTGACCTCTCCGAGATACCAGTGGCAAAACCTGCTAAGGGCTCAGCAGGGAAAACTGGCACGTGGAGGGTGCTTAGGCCCGTAATTAGGTACGACAAGTGCACTAGGTGCAGGCTCTGCATAATGTACTGCGTGGAGAACACAATAGACCAAGAGCCTAACCTCTACCCCAAGATAGACTACGACTACTGCAAGGGCTGTGGAGTCTGCGCCCAAGTATGCCCCACGAAGGCAATAGCCATGGTCCCGGAGGTGAAGTGACGTGTTAGTTCAAAAGGGCAAAGTACTTGCCTTAGTTGGAAACCACGCAGTTGCATACGCGGTGAAGCAGGCAAAGCCACAAGTGCTCGCGGTCTTCCCCATAACTCCTCAGACCACAATGCTGGAGAAACTCTCCGAGTACATAGACAAAGGGGAACTAAGGGCGGAGTTAATAAAAGTTGAGAGCGAACACTCGGCGATGGCAGCAATCTTCGGCGCAGCCCTCGCAGGCCCAAGAGTCTTCACTGCAACTGCCTCCCAAGGACTCCTATACATGACGGAGATGATATACTGGGTAGGAGGGCAGAGAGTGCCATTAGTCGCTGCAGTAGCTACTAGGGCAATAGCGTCCCCTTGGTCTATCTGGGACGACCACCAAGACTTCGTGAGCAAGAGGGACGCAATCTGGGTACAGATGATGGCGGAGAACGTCCAGGACGCCTACGACATAACCTTGATGGCGTTCAGAATATCAGAAGATCCAAGGGTAATGATGCCGGTGATGATGGGCTTCGACGGGTTCATCTTAACCCACACAATGGAGAGGGTCGAAGTCCTCCCAGACAGCGTTGTGGACGAGTTCATCCCTCCAAGGGAGTTCAAGTTGATCGACTTCGACAACCCACTGGGAATAGGTGCAGTAGCTACCCCTGACAACTACGCTAAGTACAGAAAGAAGGCAATGGAAGCCATGGAAAGGGCAAAGAGCGTGATAAAGGAGGTAATGGCCAACTTCGAGGAGATTACGGGGAGGAAGCAGTACGGGCTCACTGAGTGTTACATGTGCGAGGACGCCGACTACCTATTAGTAGGCATGGGAGCGTGGGTAGGAGATATGAGGGTCGCCGTCTCTAGGCTCAGGGAGAGGGGAAAGAAGGTGGGCCTTTTAAAGATCAGGGTGTTCAGGCCGTTCCCAAGGGAGGAAGTGAGGGAGGCCTTGAAGGGCAGGAAGGGGGTAGTAGTGTTCGACAGGGCTTACTCCTTTGGCTCTGGAGGAGTGCTCTCTCTGGAGGTTAAAGCGAACGCCTATGGCCTCACAACGCCAATACACACAGTTGTGGCAGGGCTAGGGGGAAAGGACGTGAGGCCAAGGGATATTGAAGGAGCGTTAGAGGACTTAACTGAGGGGAAGTTGGAGGAGGAGAGGTGGTTAGCATGATGTTCCTAAGGGGAAACGCTGCCTGCCCAGGCTGTCCAATACCCAAGGAGCTTGACGCCCTGCTAGAGGTAACTGGCAAGAAGACCGTGTTGGTAGTTCCAGCTAGTTGTACTAGCGTGATCTTGGGCGACACCCAGGGAGGTCAGCCTTCCACAGTACCGGTTATACACAGCGCCTTTGCTGCAGCCCCTGCTATAGCTTCTGGAGTAGCTGCCTCGCTTAGGATGAGGGGTGAAGAGGACGCAACGGTAGTGGTGTGGGCAGGCGATGGCGGGACTGGGGACATAGGCTTCGCCTCCCTTAGCGGCGCCGCTGAGAGGAACGAAAACATCCTTTACGTGTGCTACGACAACGAAGCTTACATGAACACTGGGATACAGAGGTCTGGCCTAACTCCCTATGGAGCCTGGACTACTACGACGCCTTCAGGGAAAAAGGAGTTCAAGAAGCCCCTGCCTCTGATTGTAGCCGAGCACAGAGTGCCATACGTAGCTACAGCGTCAATAGCCTATTTGAACGACTACCAGAGCAAGGTTAGAAAGGCAAAGAGCATAAAGGGCTTTAGGTACATCCACCTTCTCTCTCCCTGTCCCCCTGGATGGAGGTTCGACGCTGGGCTCACGGTGGAGATAGCAAAGCTCGCAGTTGAGACGGGGGTATGGCCACTATACGAGATAGAGAACGGCGAGTTTAGGCTGACGAGCATTAGCAAGGTTTTGGTGGACAAGAGCAAGAGAAAGCCAGTGGAAGCCTACTTAAGGTATCAAGGCAGGTTCTCCAAGATGACGCCAGAGGAAGTGAAGGCGCTACAGGATTACGTAGATAAGATGTGGGAGGAAATAAGGGAAATGACAAAGAAGTGATTTTGCTTTTTTAGTTAAATTCCTCTTTCTCTCTTAGTGTAATGTGGCGCATTCCAGCTTAGTTAACAGGGTTATTGCAGTGTCTACTCTAGGCATCTTCGTTGAGGCTTATGATTACTTTGTCATGGGAGTCATAGCAGTAGGCGTTTGGCCAAAGGTGTTCTTAAACTCCTCTAACCTGTCCCTTATGATTTCCCTCTTCGCCTACTTAGTTGCCTACCTCAGTAAACCCCTGGGAGGGATTGTCATGGGGCACTTTGCTGACGTAAAGGGAAGAAAAACTTCAATGTTTTGGAGCGTCTTCATGTCTGCCGTCTCAGTAGGGCTCATTTCAGCAGTTCCCGCCTCTCTAGGCGCCTTTAGCTTGTTAATAATAAGCATCTTAAGGTTTATCCAAGGTTTTGGCTCTGACGGAAACCACGGGAGTAGCTTAACCTTAAATTACGAGCTAGTGATTAAGGGGAAGAAGACAAGGCACAAGATGTGGCTCCTTCAGTTGGGTCCCGTGCTTGGTCTAGTTATTAGCGTTGTTGTGGTAAGCGTTTTTCAAGGAATAGAGGAAAACCCCCGCGTTTCTAAACTACGGCTGGAGACTGGCCATACTAGTTGGGGCAGGTCTCCTCGCCTTTAGGTCCTTCCTTAGGACAAAGCTCATAGAGAGCCCAGATTTCTTAGCACTTAAAGAGAAAGGTTACGTAACTGACCTTCCCGTTAAAAGCCTACTGCTGAGCCAATGGAGGGAGGTACTTCTAGCGTTTCTCAGCGTGGTGTATTACAGAACCACTCTAAATTTCCTCGTTTATCCTTTCCTCTTCAAGTTCTTCGCTCAAGAGGGTCGAGACGCAACTGCTGTTCTAGCCTTGGGATTTGCGTTCTCAGTTCTCTCTATTTTTCTAGGGCGCTCATGACGTTTAAGCTATCGTGGATTAAGGTTGCAATAGCTTCCGTTGCCTCGACCTCGTTAACTGTACCCTTAGTACTTCTCGACGACCCACTTACTCTTTTTCCTCTCTTCGTTACCTCTTCTTTAGGATGGGGAGCAATGGGCTACATGGTTGGAGAGTTCGACCCTAGGCATAGAAGCACTGGGACAGGACTGGTTTTTAACACCTCTGAGGTGGTTCCCAGCGTTCTTTCCGCGGTTTTGCTTCCCTTCCTAAAGGCAACGTACGTAGGAAAACCTCTAGTCACTGTGGTTATTGTGGAAGAGGCCGTTATTTTGGCTTCCCTCTTTTCCCTGTTCCTAATAAGGCGGAAGAAGTCAACCACTGAGGTTTAACAAGAATTGGGAAACCCGTTTCTTTTCTTTGTGGCGGAAGAATTCCTATACCATTTTTACTTTCTATGAGGAAAATTCTGCTTAGGGAAAAATTTTCTTCCATAAGAAAACGAGGGCTTCTTCACTCTTCAGTCTACAAAACGACGAGTTATTTTTCTTGAGAGAAGAGATAAAAAGAGTTGTGATCCTACTCTCTTGAACATTTCATTAAATCTCGTTGTCCTAACAAAAACTTTCCGTAATTGTATTGCTCTCTTTTTCTCCTCCTTATATTCTTTGTTGAGTGGAAGTAAAGCTTATGAGTATTTCCGATCAAGAACAACGACTAGCCACGACTCTCCTCGCCATCCACGGCAACAAAACTCTGAGGCAAAACTGTCCAGATAACCGGAAGTTAACTATACCCAGTATTATGTCATCTTAATGT
>ASRH01000006.1 GCA_000565255.1 Candidatus Aramenus sulfurataquae
GGTTCTAGGAGTTAACGCTCAGGCTATACTGCAGAAGAACAACGAAGCCTGGTCTTCTTTTTCTCGTTGCTAAAACAAAGAAAAGACCTGCTATTAATTAACCGCGTTTCGCCGCCAGGCTACTGGAAGGAAGGCGGAAAGAGAAAGTTGATCCTAGTCATTAGACAAGATCGTTACGAGGTTGATGAGGTAAGGTGCGTAATCTTTCTGAAGGATTGGAAAATGAAGATACCCTTCGAAGGTAGGTTAAAGTGGTTTGGGGCACAAGGTCGTTTAGAGATTCACGTGATGGGAAACAAGTTTTACGCCCACATTCCAGTTGACGTTGGCAGAATAACTACAAAGAAGAGCGGTAAACCAATGAAGGACTCTCTTGTCGTCCACGGCGAAAGAGAAAGGATTCAGCTTGAAAAGCCCAAAGGTGAAAAGGTAGCCTCTATTGACCTCGGCGTAAACATGTTGGCCACTGTAGTAGTTGAGGACGGTGCTGTTCTATTTTACCGTGGTTCCCTCGTTAAGAGCGACTACTTTTACTTTGAGAAAAGGATTGCCGAGCTTGACAGGTTGAAAAGCGAGGCTGAGAAGGTTCAAGAACAAGAAGCCAAGGAAGAGGTGTTGAGGGAAAGGAAGAGGCTTTTCTCGAAGCTTTACCGTAGGCTTCTTCACTATTACAGAAGTTTAGCCTCTCACTTGGCTAAGTCGCTGTGGTCTCTTGGAGTTTCAACGGTGTATTTGGGCTATCCCTATTTTATCGCTCAGGAAAAAGGCAACAAGTTTACTGTGAACGTTTGGTCCTATCGCAAGTTAGTTGACGCTATAGTGAACAAGCTTCACGAGTACGGCATAAAGACATATCTAGTCGTCGAGTACAACACTTCGCGGCTCTGCGCCTTCCATGGCGTTGAAGTTGACAGAAATCCTAGAGGAGTCGTTAACTGTCCTTTTGGCCATAAGCTTCACAGCGACGTCAACGGCGCGTTAAACATTATGAAACTAGGAGTGAAGAAAATTGTCGACGCTTTGAGTAAGCCTCTTTCCTTTCTCGTTACATCTAACGGAGTAACTCCCATAAAGGGGAGTAACGCTCAAGACCCCGGCAAAACCCTCGCCCTTTAGGGCGGGGAGAGGGTCAGCAAACACGGGCCGTGAAACACTCTACGAAAGAACTATCAGGGCGGGGTGAACTACGGGAAGTTAAGAAGTTGAGAGGGTGGTCAAGATGTATTGACTAACTCCCTTAACTCGCATAAAGTTCGTATGATTTTTGCTCCATACTTTACGCCTTCTTCTCTGTTTATGTTTAACTCGCTTATAACTAGAAATATTCGTTCTATGTTAGCCCTGTAGTAAGCTATTACGTCTTGTAATGTATCGCCTACTCCAAAGACCTCCTTAGGACTTAGGTTCATGGCTTTTAGTGCCTTAATGACGGGTTCGGGGTCTGGCTTTCCCCTTTCAACGTCGTCACCTGCTACGATGAGGTCTGGCTTAAAGTTAAGGACGCTCAAGGTAAGTTGGGCCGACGATCTTATTGACGAAGTCACTACTGCAATCTTTACTCCCCTTTTTCTTAGCTCCCAGAGTATTTCCTCTGCACAACAAGTGGGGTTAGCTAATCTCTTTACTAACTCCTTGTAATGATTGTTCTTTTTCTCGTAGAGTTCCATGTACCTCTCGTTTGCTAGGATTTTAGCTATTTCTAAGGTTCTCATTCCCATTAGCATGTCAAGGTTTACTTCCCTCTCTATGCCCATCTCCTTTAGGGCTAGTTCCCACGCGGTTTTGTGAACTACAGCAGTGGACACCAAAGTCCCGTCCAGATCAAAGATGGCTCCTTTGATCATCTCTGCACTATAGCATCTGTAATGTTGAGCCATTTAAGCCTATAGCCAAGGTACTCTAGGACTTCCACTATGTAGCTTCCGTACTCGCTTACAAGATCGTTGAGCCTCCTGCCTTGGAAGTCCTTTGTTTTTAGCCTCTCTAGTAGTTCGTTTTTAACGTAGTAGTTTCTGAGGAGCGTGTACCCAACGACGGGCTTTGCGTTTTTCCTCACCACATCCAACGGCACGTTTAACGACTTTGAGATCTCCTCTAAGGACACCACGTCCTTGTCCAAGGTAAAGGTCACGTTGTAGTTGGCGTTCTTCCTCTCGTATTCCTTAAGCCACTTATAGACCTCTGCGACGTTCACTTTTCCCTTAAACTTAATGACCTCAAAGCCGTTAAAGTCCTCCTTGCTCAACTCGGAATTGAGGAGAACTAATATGGGGACTTTCACCTCTCTTAACTTCTCTAGCTTCTCTCTCACGTAATTCTTGGTCCAAAAGCCCACTATCTCTATATAGACCTCCAAGTTGCCCTTTGTAGCAGAGAAGTCCGGTATGAAGAGTCTGTCCTTGACTACCAGGGCAGATGGCTCCCTCTTAAGCTTCCAGTCCTTTATTGACGACACGAAGTCCTTGAAGAACTTCTCCTCTACCGAGCTGTCAAACTCGCTCTCGTATAACGCGGTGTTTGAATCTATTAAGGGGAAGCTGGAGACTTCCATTGTGTACACTCTCTTTTTCTTCTTTCCAAGGACTACCTCGGCGCTTATTTTCCAGCTCCTTGACGCCACAATGTAAGGCAAGAGCACTGCCATGTTCCTCCCGTACTTCTCGGTTAGCTTTAGGAGCGTCGCTGGTCCGACGACCTCTATTCTCACTGGGTCGCTATAGGCTGTGTACATTAGGCCCAGGAGCTTTATTCTCCTAACTATTTCCTTCCAGTTGTCCTGGACCTCAACCGTAAGCTTGTAACACCTAAACAGGAGCGTCTGCAATAAGGAGAGGTTGTACTCCTTAATTAACTGGATTGGGGAGGTCTGTTGCACCGAGGATACCACCTTTTCGCTGTCTAGGTCAGCGTACAAGTTTTCCTCAGCGTTGACGCCTAGTTTCTGGGAAACCTCCCTTAGTATTTTCTCCCTTTCCTCCTTCGTTAACGCAGGGCCCCTGGAGAAAACATCCCTCCTAATTAGCACGGGTTCGACGTCGGACTTGCCGGAAAGCGTGACTTTCCTAGCCATGAGTTTAAAGAGTCCCCTAACTAGCTTTACCTCGTTTGAGTTCCTCGAGTAGGCCTTCTCCAGCATTTTTTCCTCTTCCTGGATCTCCCCGAACTTCTTGCCTACTGTAAACAGTCCTATTACTTCCTCTGCGACGTCCTTATCCTCCTCCGTAGCGAAGAGGGGTAACACCTTGTCTCCAACTACCTTAAACCTTCCTAGTTCAGACGGAAGCACGGGACCTCCTCTTGCTCAAATTGTAGTCAGAAGTGCCCTTGGTCACTATCTCAAATAAGGTAGCCTTTTTCTCTCCACTCTTCCTGAGTATTCTTCCCAACCTCTGTATGAATTGCCTTGAACTCCCATACCCTCCTAGTACCACCGCCATGTCGGCGTCAGGTATGTCCACTCCCTCGTCGAAGACGTTAGACACGACTATTACCCTATACTTGTTCTCCTTGAACTTTCTCATGATCTCTTCCCTTTCGTCCTTAGGTGTCACATAGGTCACTGCAGGTATGAGGAACTCCCTCGAAACTGCGTAACACATCTCCACGTCCCTGGTAAACACTATGATCTTCTTGTCTGGATTTTCCCTTAGTATTTCCCTCAATTTCTCTATCTTTGCCTTAGAGTTCACAGCTAGCCTCAAAGCCTCGTGCCACGCAAGGAGGGCCTCCCTTGCTTCCTTGGACTTCGCGCTCATATAGAGGAGCCTGTGAAACGCCCTCAAACTGTCTAGTTTCATCTTCTTCTCTTCCAGGAACTTCTTCAGCTTTTTCCTCAGCTCCTTGTACCTCTCCTTTTCATCCTCCGTGAGTTCCACGTACACTTTCTTTATCTCGTATGGGGCAATGTACTTCCCCACAAGGTCTTTAGGCGTTAACCTAAACACAACTGGACCGACCAGTCTGGGTAGCTCCACGTGCCTTCCGTCCTCTCTCTCCACGGTAGCGGAGAGCCCCATCCTGTAAGGAGAGGCCATTAGTTCGGCTATCTGCGAGTACCCTTCTGATGGGAGGTGATGTACCTCGTCAAAGACCACAAAGTAGAACTTGTTTCCCAGTTCCTCAGCTCTAGTGTAGGCTGAGTCATAAGTTATCACCGTTATCCCCTTTAACTCGTCGTACCCCCCTCCTATCCTCCCAGGCTCTGTACCTAAAAAGCTCAGGATTTTCTCGTACCACTGGTCTATTAACTCAAGGGTTGGCACTACGACTAACGTAGATACCTTCAGCTTTGCCATGGCCTTTATTGCAATTGCAGTCTTCCCTCCTCCTGTAGGTATTACTATAACTCCTCGCTTAGTTTTCAGCCACGCGCCCAAAGCCCTCTCTTGGTATTCCCTCAGCGTTAGTTTGTCCTCGACGAGGGGAAAAGGCAAGGGGTCCATGACGGAGTCCTCTACTTCAACGTTTCCCTCCCTAAAGAAGTTGAGCACTTCCCTGTACTTATAGGCAAGGGAAACATATGCGTTGAACTTCTCATTCCACTTTAATCCAGGGGCGTAGTGGTCGGACAGCAGAAGTCCCTTGTAGTACCTTAATGTTACCACAGAATAAGTAACGCCAACTGGGAATAAAAACGTAAAGCAAAATCACCTAGGAATGGAAAAGATATTATCAACCTTGAACAAATAATTACCATGTGGAAATAGTACCTTTAGCCTTCGAGAGCCTCGGCGTTAGGTCTCAAGCTACCTTTGTTGAGACCAAAGACGTTAGGATACTCATAGATCCTGCCGTTTCCTTAGCGCCTAGGAGGTTCGGCTTGCCCCCTCACCAAAGGGAGGTTGATAGACTGAGCGAATTGGCCAAGGTCATAGTGGACAAGGCAAAGGTGGCAGACGTGATCATAGTCACCCACTACCACTACGATCATCACGATCCAGGGTACGTTATACCAAAGGAGATATACAAGGGGAAGAAGGTCTTCATAAAGGATCCCAACAACATGATAAACACAAGCCAAAAGAGAGTGAGGGCACCTAAGTTCTTGAGGGCAATAAAGGACCTACCCATCTCCTTGGAAGTAGCAGAGGGTAAAGAAGTTAGAATAGGGAATACTAAGATAACCTTCTCCAACGCTGTACCGCACGGCGCAGATGAGAGGTTGGGCTACGTAGTGCAGGTTGCAATAAGCGACGGCGACCAAACGCTGCTAGTGACCTCAGACATTGAGGGGGCCCCAAGGGACTCCCACTTGGAGTTTACGCTGAGGGTCAAACCCAACGTCCTCATCATTGACGGTCCCCTTAGCTACTTGTTGGGCTACGCCCTAACCGAGGAGGACCTCAACAAGTCCTTGGACAACATGGAGAAGATTGTGAAGGAAGGTCTAGAAACCATGATAGTGGACCACCACGTGCTGAGGGATCAGAACTACAAGCAAGTTCTATCGAGACTCTACGAGGAGGCGAGAGAGGTGAACGCCAGAGTAATAACTGCAGCGGAGTACTTGAACGTGGAGCCCCTAATCCTGGAGGCGAGGAGGAGGGAGCTGTTTAAGGAGGAAAATAAACCAGCTAGGATACCTAGGAACTTGGCCCAACTGCTTAGGGTAGATAGCTAACTGGGAAGAAGTGGGCCAGTACTAACCCTCCTACGTAGCTGCCCACAAGCGCTATAAGTCCAGTGCCTATTTGCTCTAGCGCCCCCCTGCTTTTGCTTAGACCAGTGAACTTCGTGGCCATAGCCCCAAAAGTCCCCAAGGTTATTAAGATTAAAGCGATGGAGGAGAAGAGAGCATAGTAGAAGTCGACCTTGAAGAACACGCTCACCATGAAAGGTATCAGAGGTAAGAGGCCACCTACTATTAAGTAAGTAGCCATTAGGAAGCCTAACTTTGTAGGTTTCTCGAACTCCTCTGGGAACATCTTCAGCTCGTTCATTAACATCTCGTTTAGGGTGGCCTTTTTGTCCTTCATGATTATGTCTGCTATCCTCTCCGCGTCCTCCTTGCTCATGCCCTTCTTTAGATAAAAGCCTACTAATTCCATTCTCTCCTTCTCTGGGAAGTTCTCTATCTCATATTTCTCCTTCTTAATCTCGTTGAGGATCACTTGGTTCCTGACCCTAGTTGATATGTACTCTCCAATGCCCATGGAGAAAGCCTGGGCAATTGTAGCTATCAGCCCAGTTATAAGTACAACCATGGGGTCGTGGGAGTATCCTGCGGCTCCTATGGCTATGCTCCCCACACCTATTAGCCCGTCTTGAATCCCGAAGACCTTAGTCCTAAACACGTCAGCCTCTTCCGTGTAGTGCACTACGGGTTCTTTTTGAAAGTCCTGCATAAATTGATTATGTACCTCTACTTTAAAAAATATACTTGGATTACGCCTTATCGCAAAGCCTTTTATTGAACGTTTACCTTGAACTTTTCGTCTCCGTACCTAGATATAAACCCCGAGTATATACCCCACTCCAAGAGCGTGATCTGTAGGTCGTAAAGCCCCTCTGGGCTGTTGTAGATCTCCACGCCCTTTTTCTCTAATGCCTCCTTAAGTTCCTCGAGGCTGAACACTTTTAACTCCTTGGCAGTAGCAAATGGCTCCACGCTGGAGATACTCTCCTTCAGTATCTCCTTTCTCTTTCTGATGTTAGACTGGAGGAACTCTATGCCCTTGTCCGTGACGATTATGTCCCCTTCTCCAATGGTAACGAAACCCAAGTAATTTGCGGTGTAGACTATGGGCATTAGGTCGTCAAGGTCCACTTCCATTTCCTTCTCCAACTTGTAAAGATCCGTCTTTCCTCCAAAGGTGTTTTTAAGTACATTTAAAAGCCCAATCAAGTCCGCTATTCTTGCTGCAGGGTCTACTACCTTCACACTATATCATTACTCGATCTCAACTTATCAAACTTTCGATCTTCTGGGCAAGAAGGCCCAGTCAACTATGTACGCTAAGGGGAAAACGTAGAAACCAAGTATCATTAGTACGTCTAACTCTGTTAAATACGCGTTCTTCCCAAATTGCGCCAAAGCTTCTTGGTGGGCAGAGGAAATCGACGACGTAATTATGCTTAATAGTGCAAGGATCACGCCTGCCTTAATCAGCCTCTTATTTTTACTTTTCTCTATGGCGATAGCGAGGAGAAAGAGGACTACTACTACGACTAAAGTACCTGCGGTTAACAACAAGGGTACCTTACCAAACAGCAGGACGCCTCCAAGAGCTAGCGCTATTGAAGAACCAAGAAGATATATGGTAAACCTCAGCATTACTAGTAAACTATTCTGCTCGTTCAAAAGGCTTTCCGTATAACGATTAGTATAAAGAAAGTTTTTATTTTTTAAATGATATATTTTCCTCATGAACGTATTGCTCCCAGCGTTGGCAGGCGGCTTCATCATCACTACTGCCCTAATAACCTTCATCTTGATAAGGAGGCCGAGGTTCTCCGATACCCTAATATTTTACAGTACATACGCTGGCTATTACATGGGGCTCATCCTTTATTACTTTCACATGATAGTTCTTGGCGTAATAACAGCGTTCTTGGTAATATTACCAGTTTTGCTTTGGAAGTTCCTGAAGAAGCTTTATATATAACCCCCTTTAAACGGGTTATGTGGTTAGCCTATCCAAGAAGCTGGAGCCCAAGGAAGACTCCATTCCGAAGTACCTTGTAGTTGCTCAATCCCTTAGCTCAATAGCACCACTGGGCTCCGTCTCAGCCTATTTAACTTTCGCCATGACGTATTCCTTGGCCTCAACTGGGCTCTCCGCAATACTTGGCTCTCTTGTTTACCTAGTATGGGTAATAATAGGCTATAGGTACTCCAAGGTCATAGCTTCCACTGGGGGAACTTATGAATTCGCCAAGCAGGGAGGAGGTGAGCTAGTAGGTAGGATTGCTGGGTGGCTTTATTGGATAAGTTACGCCACCTACTTGTCCTCCGTGACGACGTACCTAGTTAGCTCAGTCATTCCAACCTTTGTGGGCGTGAGTCAAACGGAGCTATCCGCAATTGAAGTGATCCTGCCTGTCCTTCTCTTTCTCTTGGTGATCTCCGGAGTAAAGCCCCCGCTTTTCTATTCACTGGTGACGTCAAGCGTGGAGGTCCTCCTTATAATCGCACTGGGCGTTAAGGTATTCGCGTTGAGGGGTTTCTCTTACTCGGCCTTCACGCTCACGGTGCCAACATCTAACTTTTTCGCAGGTGCCATGGCAGTTGCCTTCACCTTGGCTGGAGGAGGAGCGTCTTTCTTTCTTGGATACGAGGCTAAGGGAAAGGGAAAAACAGTTTCCACGTCCTACTTGCTTGCGTTTTCCATAGCTGCCGTTGCCGTGATCTTCGCATCCTTCTACGAGGTGGCTTTCGTTGGTTACGCCAACGCAGGCGTAATATCGTTGCTTAACGAAACACAGTTCCCCGGCTACTACATCTCTGAGCAAGTGTTCGGTGCTCCCTTCTCGGCCGTATTCTTAGCGTTTACTGTGAACAGCCTAATAGGATCAGCAGTGGCAGCGTACGTTGCCCTCGCTAGGCTAACGTATACTCTAGTATCGAGGGACATGTTTAGGTCAGTGGTGATTGTTTTCTTGTTCTTCTTTGCATGGAACTTAGTGGGCGGAATTACGGGACAGCTCTTGCCGCTGTATTACCTAACGACGGAGATTTCGCTTGTTACGCTTTTCGTTTCACACCTTATAGTTTCAGTCGTGTATCCTCTATTCTCTAGGAGGATTAAGGGGATAAGCGTTGTAGACGTAGCGTTAGCTACTTTAGGTTCAGCGACAATGGCTTACGGTGTCTACTCCAACCTATTTCCCCTTCAGTTGGATTCAGGCATAGCGTTGGGCACTACGTTGGCAGTTAGCGCAATAATTGCTCTGCGTAAATGGGCAAAGGTATGGGGGTCAAGCTACAGTCAAGGAAAGAAACCCGATCTTAAGCCCAATAAGGGGTAGGAGATCTAATAGCGCAAAACAAGAAAAGATGTTTATTAAAGCGAGAAGTTCGATCAGCACTGTAATATTCAAACGATCGTTTTAATAGCCTTTTACCTACAACCTCTATATCGTGAAATTAGCAGAAGTCATATTTGAAATAGGAAAGGAGAACCCGCAAGACCTCGCAGATGCCCTTGAAGGCAAAGTAGATAACAAGGAAATAGCCGAGATGAGACTAAAGGCAGCAAAATTCTACCTAGAAAAGAGTAAGGGTGAGCTAGACTTTCCTGCGTTAGCCTCTGAGGACATGTATAAGGTAATATTGGAGGGAATAAAGGCGTTGAGGGCCTATTTCGAGGTACAAGGAGATTTGAGGGAGGCCATTTCCCATTTGGAGGACATTCTCGGTGGCTGGGTTAGGGAAGGTTGGGAGCTTGGCTTAAAACTTCACTACGACGGTTACCTATTCGAGAACATCGACTCCGCGTACGCGAAGGAGTATCTCTACAGAGTAGAGGACTTTTTGAAGAACTGTGAAATTGCAATAAGCTAGATCAATTTTGTCGTAAACAGTAAGAGCAAAGACAAGAAGGCGACCATAAATATAGTTGTAATAGCCAAGAACAAGGCTAAACCCGAATATATAGGTCTTAAGTACGCGAGAAGTATCTGTATAGTATCGAGAACTTTACTCATTAAAACATGAGGATATTGAGTCAAATAAAAATTTTCGTTGACTTTTTACTTCTTTCTCGCGCTTCTCACAGCGAGGACTATCACTACTATCACAAGGATAATTATTATGACTATGAACGCAACTACCGGAATTCCAGCGACATTTTCGCTCAATAGCTGGTTCTCTAGGGTAGGCGACACAGACACGCTGGTAGCTATTGCTTGAACTAACGGGTACAGCGAACCGGTCTGGTTCCACTCTAAGGCTAACGCTATAGGATACTTGCCAGGCGATACGCCAGAGCTTACGTCAACTACGAAAGTTACGTTAACCTCCTGCCCTGGACCAACGTCTCCCAGGTACGCTGTAGAAGCGGTAAGAGCGCTTAATGGGTTAGAGGAGCTGACGTAGGGGTATATGACGTCAGATGGACCCAGCCTGACTATTACGTTCTTTGCGGTCGAGTTACCTTCGTTCTTTAACGTTATAGTAATGGGGACTTGAGAAGAGCCCGGAGTGAGCGTGTAGTACATCGCTACGACTTCGAAATTGGCCTTAGGATACACAGTTAAATTGAAGGTCTTTTCCACCACGCCGCCGTCGTAGACTAGCGTGAACTTTATGGGGTAATTGCCGGGAGCAGTATCGTTAGGCACGTTAATTAGGAACGTCACGTTAATTGGCCTTCCGCCTGGAATCACTCCCAGCGAAACGTTATCTTGGGACACTACCTCAAAGGGAGAGGTGATCTTTATGGAGGCATTTTCAGCGTAACCTTGTCCGTAGTTAAGTACTACAGCCTCCACTCTTACATCGTAATAGCTTGGGAACACCTGCGGAGGTACTGTAAAGACGTTAAGTGATATAGATGGCGAGGAAATCAGGACGGGAACTTCATATACCGAGTTGACGTCGAAGTAGTGCACCTTCACGGGGATGTAATATATCCCTCCTGTAGCGTTTGCGTAAACGCTTGCAGTGACAGTTCCCTCGTTAATCTCCCCTGCTGGGACTACGCCAAGGCTTAAGGAGCTCTGCGCGAACTTAACTGGATAAGTACTTTGGAAGTAGAGGGTAACGTTAGTAGCGCCCACGATGCCCAAGTTTCTCACGACGAAGGTCAGGGGTAGATTGATGCCTCCTGCTGAGGCGGTTATTGGTGAAGACGGGGTGCCCCAAACTGCGGTAATTGAGAAGTTTGTGTATCCGTTTACGTTAACGCTTAGGTTAGTCCTTAAGCTAGCTCCGTCGAAGTAGTTCACAGTGATGGGTACATTGTAGGTACCCATAGTAGCGTTAGGGTAAATAGAGGCATAAGTAGTTACCTCCACAGGCTCTCCTATGGGCAAATACCCTACACTTATTTTCTGTTGCTCGAACTTGAGCGGGAAGCTAGACGTGAGCTCTAGCGATACGTTGCTGGCTATCACGTTACCTTGGTTTACCAGAATTATTGTCAAGGGTACGTTAGTTTCTCCTGGGCTTACCACCAATGGGGATGACGGGGAACCCCAGACTCCTTGTGCCGAGATCTGAACGTTTCCCAGTACTGGTACGGGGGCGTAGACCACGTATGAAGATGTGGTAGTGTTAACGAATAGAGACGCTTTATATACTCCGTCCTTAGCAGTGGGAGCTACGCTGTAGAGAAACGTCACGTTTATTGCTTCGCCAGTTTGCCACACGGGTATAGTGAGCTCGTCAGTGGAGTTGTAGTAGTTGTAGAGCTCGAAGGGGAAGGTTTGGCGCGGGGATATGGTTACGTTAACTAAAGTGTTTCCCGTGTTTATTAGCGTGAAGGTTATTGGGACTTCCGTTTCCCCTGGAGCTATAAGGGTTGCGGGCCTAGCGTAAGCGAGGAAGCTCTGTGTACTACTGCCTTGTGTTAATGAGGACAGAACAGGTAGGGCAAAAAACACGACCAGAAAGGCTAAGACTAGTGTGTTTCTTTGCATAAAAGGAAAAAGATATATCGAAATATTTAAGTTCTTCGAGTACCTCAACCGCTCTTTGCCTGCCAGTAGGCTTTATCGAAGGCCCTGTTGATGAGGTCTAATATACTGTTAAGTTGTGTGACTTCTTGAAAACGAATAATCACGGAGAAGACGTTTGTCCCACCGTTCTTGTTTGTGAAGTAAATTTCAGGGAAGGGAAGTTTTGCCTTGCTTAACTCGTCTCTAATGTAGTTGTTTGCAAGGCTCAGCACTTTCTCTGCGGGTACGTCTGCGTTAACAGTAACTTGGTACGCAAAGGTCAACGAGTTCTTTCCTTCCAACTTGGTGAAAACGGTGTTTCCCAGGAAGGCAGAGTTTGGGATCTTAACTACATTGCCGTAAATCGTCCTAACCTCCGTGAAGAGTATGTCCACTTTTTCCGTTTCTCCTATTATTGGGGATCCCCATATCCAAGAGGTCAAAGATACAGCGTCGCCTGGCCTCAGCGTTTTGCTGGTGGTAACTAGGATTCCGGAAAGGATGTTAGAGAGAAAAGTCTGCGCTGCGAGGCCTATCGCTATTCCCACTACTGCTCCGCCTATAGCCGCCCCTGTTAAGTTTACTCCGAGGGCCGAGAGAACTGCTAGGACTAGAATGGAGTAGAGGGCTATGTTTAGTATTAGTGATATCGTGTGCGCAGTAGACCTTTCAATCCTAGAGAGGAGGTAAAGGGATATGACGTTTTGGACAATCTTGACTACTATAAATCCTCCTATCCCCACTATTACCGCGTTTATACCTAGGATTACGTCGTCGGAATAAGGAGCTAGAATTGGTAAAAGCTCCACCATTAACTTGGTTATAACTTTAGCGAAATAGGCCACTACAGCCAGGACTACTAGGATCGCAAAGATCTTAATGACGTTATTTCGAGCCGACATGGGGGAAATATGGAAAAACGACTATAAAGTCTTTCCAGAAAATGTATATGATTCGAGAGAGAATCTTTTCACAATTGAAGGTTAGCGAACTACGTTGACCGCCTACGTAATTAGGTAACTTTATAAGATAAGTTCACAAGTTCGTGCCGTGAAGTTCTTCAAGAAGGTTAAGAAGGAGAAAGACGTAAATGTTGCGCTAGAGATCTTCTCCGAGTTGGCTTCCTCTAGGCTAGCTCAACGTTTAAGCTATCCTCTGCTAACGCTTGAGCTCAAGGACATTAACGGCGAGAAGGGCATCGAAATGGAATACCTAGGCGAGAGGGCTACAAGGGGTGCCAAGAACCTCCAAAAGGTGAAAGAAGCGTTAGCGTTTGAGGAGTGGATACTTAACGTTGACTTGAAGGAGGAGCATGTGCTGGCTAAGGATGGCTTCGCGTACATAATAGACCACGGGCACTCGTTGACTGCGTGGAAGCCTTTGTACTACGTTCAACAGATTATCGACTCATCGGTGACTAGGTTCAACTTGTGGAGCGACCAAGAGTCGTTCATGGAGGGCGTTAGAAACATCAGGGGAGTTAATTACGACGAGGTTAGGAAAGTTCTTTTGGACTCCGCTAAGGAGGTCTTGGATGCTAACTTTTGTAAACTGATGACTAGTCAGGTTGCAGAGGAGAACGTTGAGCTAAGCTTGAGGATACTCAAGTACCGCGCGAGGATATTAGACCATTTATACAACTGAGTTTCGAGATATCCTCAAATAAACTCTATAATATTATTATTTATGTAGAAAGAAAAAGGTTATCAGTTCTGTACAAAAAAGATTTATAAGGATAAAGGTACATAGGTATATATGTTACCTATGAGAATCCTGGCAGCACCAGGTCCAGTCTCCTATCCAATAATAGCCTCAACTCTGAGGAACAAGGATGTGGAGATAACCTTCGGCAAGGAAAGCGGGGAAAACGTTGACGTAGTTTTAGACTCTACTGTGTCTTTGGCTAGGAGGAACTTAAGGATAGACTATGTGACGATAAAGGGATTAATGGTCATACACCCAGACGTCGGCAAAAGAATAGGCGTCTGGAGAAAGGGCAGCGCAGCCGACGTCCTCACTAGGGCTTTGTTAGCAAAGAAAAGCATAAGCGCAGAACTAGTTTACGCTGACGAGATGCCTCAGTTGATGGCTCTACTTAAGGATGGAAAGGTCGACAGCGTAGTGGTGTCCTCGGCCCTAGCCAAGGGAAAGACGTTCGAGGAGCTACTCAACGTTCCAGGGAGTTGTGGAGCTACTGTATTTAGAAACGAGGACGAGTTCGTGAGGCTCTATAACGAGGGGATAGAGATAATAAGGCAAGACCCGGAGGGAAGCGCACAGTACGTCTTATCCAAGTTGCCCATTAAGGTGCAGAAGGAGTTCATCATAGGCAATATAATGAACTCTAAGGTCGAAGTAACCAAGCTCAATAGCGACGTGGAGTTCAAGAACTTAATAAGGGAGTTTGTTTAGACTACCTTAAACCCGTACCTTCTGTAGATTTCCCTAACTTGTGGATTTTTTAGGATATTAAAGACCGCCTCAGCCTCCCTTCCAGCTCCCTCTAAGAGAGCAAAGGCTAGTCTAGAGGTTCTGTTTTTCTCGGGTACAACGTGTTTGAAGCCCCAATAAAGGGCCTCAGTCATCCACATAACTCCAGCCTCAATATCACCCAGCTTTAGCATGTTGGGTATTTCCCTGTGGTGCATAGCAGTTAGGTAGGCCCCCAAGCGAACTAGCTCCTCGTAATTGCCGCAGCTCTCCTCATAGATCTCCATGAACAGCTTGCCAATTCCTTCTGTCTTAGGGTTAGGTATCGCTATCCTTTTTCCCTTTAATTCGCACCAGCTCTTGATTGGTTGACCGGAAAACACTATGGCAAGGTCGTTTTCGACGTAGTCAAACTTCTCTTTCACTTTCAACCCCTCAAGCATAGAGGGTGGAAGGGACACTATCTCGGGCTTTAACGAAATTAGCAAGTTACCTATCTTTAACGGCTCGCCCTCAGCTCTTTTTCTTACTATTCCAGGGGGTATGGTCTCCACGTAGACCTTCAATCCCTCTCTTTCTATGTACTCTATGAGGTCCCTGACTACGAACCACTGGTTTCCCGCAAATGACATCCTCACTCCAGAGATGTCCCCCCATAAGTCCTCTAGGTTGTCGAAAAGTGGTAAGTTTAGCTCCATAAATTCTTGGGGGAATATTAAGTAAAAAACTACGCTGCGACGAGTTAAGGTTGCCAAATAGCGTTATACTTAGGAGGAATACTTACGGGTTTTAGCGTAGCTGTAAAGCGGGACTTTAGAGTAACCTAAAATAAATAAAGACCTTTTTTATTATAGAAAAGATTTTATATCATCGAACACATGTTCGGAAAAATGGTCCTGGTTATAGGGACTGGAATAGCCGGTCTTTCCGCGGCAGTGTCGTTAAAAAAGGCGGGTCTAAGGGTAAAGGTAATAACAAAGAAGTTGACAGGGGGTTCCACTTACATAGCCAAGGGTGGCCTAGCTGCTGCCGTGGGAAAAGATGACTCTCCTGAAATTCACGCCAAGGATACTTTGATAGTAGGGGACGGGCTGTGCGACGAGAAGGCTGTGCACTACGTGACAAAGGAGGCTCCAAGGGCAGTAGAAGTGTTGGAGAGCTGGGGGTTTAAGTTTGCGGACGATCTTAGGCTTGAGGGGGGCCACTCGAGGAGGAGGGTATTGCACAAGACCGACGAGACGGGAAGGGATATTTACGACTTTCTAATGACAAAGCTCAAGGAGCTGGAAGTCCCACTCTTAGAGGACAGGGTAGTGTCGTTGAAGGTATCAGACGAAAAGGTAGAGGGGGTAATCGCTGAAAGATCTGGAGTCGTTTACGACGACAAGATAGTTCTCGCCACTGGGGGTTACGCATATCTCTTCAAGTACACTTCAAACCAGCCAACAAACGTGGGCGACGGCATGGCAATAGCCTTCAAGGCGGGAGCACTCTTATCTGCCATGGAGTTCGTCCAGTTCCACCCCACTGTTACCAGCATAGACGGTGAGGTGTTCCTATTGACGGAGACTTTGAGGGGAGAGGGGGCAATACTCGTCAACAGCAAGGGGGAGAGGTTCGCCTTTAAGTATCACGAGAAGGGAGAGCTTGCACCAAGGGACGTGTTATCTAGGGCAATTTACTCTGAGCTACTTAAGGGAGAGAGGGTCTACATGGACTTGACGAAAATCTACGACTTCGAAAGGAAGTTCCCAGTGCTCAACAACTTCCTTAAGAGACATGGCTTAAGTCAGTCAAGCAAGATACCAGTGTTCCCAGGCGCTCACTTCGTAGATGGAGGGGTAAGAGTCAACTTAAGGGGAGAGACCAACGTGAAGGGGCTTTATGCCATAGGAGAGGTGAGTGACACCGGCCTCCACGGGGCAAATAGGCTAGCCAGTAATTCCTTGGCTGAGGCCTTGGTCTTTGGAGTAAACCTACCAAGTTTCATAGACAAGTGGGAGGGCCTATATGTGGATGACGGGGACGTAATAGAATTAGGATTGAGGAATGGCAATAAATTCTCTATAGAGGAAATAAGGAAGACTAATTGGGAGAACGTGGGCATAATTAGGAACGAAGAGAGGCTAGAGAAAGCCGTTTTCGTCTACTCCAGTGCCGATACATGCTCGTTAGACGAAGAGGCAAACGCTGCTTTAGTCTCCCTTCTAACTGCTATAGCTGCAAATACCAGGAAGGAGAGTCGGGGAAACCACTTTAGGGAGGACTTTCCGCAAAGGGACGATAGGTGGAAGAAAAGAATATATTTCAAGGTAAAATAGAAATATGTGGATTGTGAAGCAGCGGTAGTGCTGATAGTCGACGGTAAAAAGTTCTTGGTAGTGAAGAGGGCGGAAAGGCCTGGAGATCCTTGGAGTGGGGACATGGCCCTCCCTGGGGGGAGGGTAAAGCCAGGGGAAGACTGCATGGAAGCAGCATTAAGGGAATGCAAGGAGGAAATAGGGTTTAGTCCCGAAATAATCGGCTTCCTTGGCTATTACTCCCCAAATAACGTGAAAGTGAAGGTATCTGCGTACTTGGGAAGATATAAGGGCGAGGAAATAAGAATAAACAAGGACGAAATCTCAGCCTATTTCTGGGTTACCAAGGAGGAATTAATAGAGGGGGACTCGGCCTTCATTTACAAGGGATATAGAATATGGGGAATGACCTACAGGATAATAAGAGACTATATTCAGTCCGGCAACGACCATTTCATCGCTCAAATTCGTCGCCAATCATCACTTGAGTAATAAGTTCTCATACTCCTTTACGTATTTAACGCTTCTCTTGACGTCTACGAACAAGTTAAACGCCTCTCTAACGTCTTCCATCTTCACCACGTTTCTTCCGTTCCTCTTTGCTATTACACTGGCGGGCTCTAACAACTGCACCGCGTACCTTAAGCTCTCCTCAGTCCCTATCTTCGTTAGCTCCTCTAAAGTCTCGTTGTCCAGCTCAATCTCTAGTTCGTCAGCCCTTATCTTCACGATCTCCTTGATCTCTTCTGCGTTATATGGCCTCGTCGGGATAATCAATAGTCTGTCCAGCAAGTCCAGGGGTATGCCGTGGGGAGACTCTACGTCAGTTCCCCTTATTTTCGTTACACCCCTGTTGGTGGCGAGTATTAGGATTGGAGCGAGCTCTGACTCCAAGGCCTTCGTCAGGAAGGAGTAGGACTCTATGTCCAGCATATGGGCGTCGTCTATGAACAGGACTCCTGGTAGGAGTTCCGCATTTCCCTTCCCTACCATATCCTTTACTATTTTGTCTACTTGCTTTCTTACATCGTCATTTATCTCCTTTTCTGTCCAGAGGGAGAAGATTGCAGATAGGGAGATATTCTGCAATGCCAGATTTAGGTCTAAGTCGTGGAGCGTGACGGTGGTCACGAGTTCCTTCTCCTTCTTGACTGCACCAGAAGGCACTTCCACAGTCCTGCCTATGTCGTACTGTACAGAGCCCTTTGCCTTCCCTACTTTAAACACCTCCCCAGTCTGGGCATCTATCCAAATTACGTCCCCCTTTCTCACGCCAAGCCTTGCTATTTGCTCGGCAACTGCGTCTCCAGCTGTAAGTTTCATTTGGTCGTCCTTTGTGGCCAAGGTGATCTCAACTTCTCTAGGAACTTGGTAATACGGGTTCAGCCTGCTCCTGGCTACCTTGAGCTTTAGTTCCTTAACCTCTCCCTCGTATACTAGCCTCTTCTCCCTTAGCCTTACGCCTATTGACCTCCTTATTGCCTGGGTCAGAATCTCGGTCTTCTTCAGCTCGGTGGAGTAGATCTCGGAGGCGTTAATCATGGTAAACGGAGTTCCTTCGCCTAGCTCCTTCGCTATTGCAACCGCTATTGCGGTTTTTCCAGTGCCCGGAGGACCTACTAAAAGTACTCCTTTTCCAGCCATTTTGCCCTCTTTAACGAGCTGAACTACTATCCCTGCAGCTTCCCTTGCTTCAGTCTGGCCCACCATCCCGTCTGCCTTGAAGATGGCTTTTCCCTTCTCGTCTAGTCCGAGACCAGTTATGTGGCTGTGGATGCTCGCCTTTTCCTTCTCTATTTTCCTAATTTCCTTTATTTCTACCATCCTGGTTTCAATAAAGTTTTTGAGGACAAGTTTTTGAGATTAACTTTTGACCTCTCCCTTAAGTTACACAGTGTTATAAACTCTTAATAACTAAAGTACCAATAGTGATGAGGACCTTTGAGCCTGAAAAGTGAAGAGGTGGCGGCTAACTGATGAAACCCATACACTTAAGCGTCGGCAAGTTTAACGTTGATGTAATAGTAAGGCTGGACAAATTTCCAGAGGCCGACTTCTCGGTGAACACGGACGTATTTGAGATCCTCCCTGGAGGCTCTGCCACAAACTACAGCGTGGCTGTGAACAGACTAGGCCACACCTCAAAGTTGCTATCCAAGGTAAGCAAGGACTCTGTGGTAAAGCCCCTTATGGCGAGGCTTGCTGAGGAAGGGGTAGGTTTGGACTTAGTGGAGGAATTGAACTCCCTCCCGAATTACGCCTTAATCCTCCTAAGGAAAGACGGTGGGATATCAATAGTCAGGAGGACCATAGACCAGTTGCTCCCCACGGCTGAGGACGTGAAGAAGTACAACGGCATATTCGACGTAGTTCACTTTGCCTCTATACATCCTAGCGTAGTAACAAGGGTTTCAAAGATGATAACCTACGACCCTGGGGCTTACTCTAAGTATTACGAAGGGGAGGAAGTGGACGTACTGTTCGTCAATAAAAAGGAGTACGAGGACGTTAAGGGGAAGGCAAATGCAAAACTCTTAGTAGTGAAAATGGGAGGAGAAGGGGCAATGGTGATAGGCGAGGGAGAGGAGTGTTACTCGGAGGCAATTAAGACTGACGTAGTTGACACAACAGGAGCAGGTGACGTCTTTGATGCAGCGTTTAACGTGTTTTACTTGGAGAAGAACAGTCTAGAAGACACGCTTAAACTAGCTAACGTAGCCGCGGGAATTAAGGTCTCCAGAATAGGCGGTACTAGCTCACCTACATTAGAGGAAGTGATGCAAAAGTTAAAAAAGACAAGCATTAAGGCTAAATGTAAATGATCGTAGCTCTTGCTGATATAGACTACTTCTTTGCCCAGGTTGAGGAAATCCTTAACCCGTCCCTTAGAGGAAAGCCAGTTGTAGTCTGCGTTTACTCTGGGAGGACTAAGGACAGTGGCGCTGTGGCGACTGCAAATTACGAGGCGAGGAGGCTGGGCGTTAAGTCTGGAATGCCCATAATAAAGGCCAAGGAGATAGCGCCAGACGCAGTTTACTTGCCAATGAGAAAAGAGCTTTACAAGGAGGTGAGTAAGAGGGTCATGTCAATCCTGGCCAAGTACGCGGACAAGGTTGAGGTGGCCAGCGTAGACGAGGCGTACCTAGACATCACCGGAAAGGCGAGGAACTACGACGAAGCTTACGCCTTGATGAAGAAAATGAAGGAAGAGGTCAAGGAGAGGGAGGGACTAACCATGACCGTAGGCGTTGCCCCGAACAAAGCTTTCGCCAAGGTCATTGCAGAGAGGAGTAAACCCAATGGGCTTGGAGTACTAAGGGAGGAAGAAGTTCCCCAGTTTATTTCCACCCTCGACATCTCTGAAGTCCCAGGGGTAGGGAAAGTCTTAGAGGAGAGGCTAAGAGGTGTAGGGGTTAACAAGCTAGGTGACGTGTTGAAGGTAAACTCGGAAAGTTTGGTTAAGGCAGTGGGCAAGAAGAAGGCTAATTACTTGTTGTCATTGGCCAACAACACTTATAACGAGCCAGTAAAGGAGAGGAAGGTAAAGCATCAAGGAAGGTACTTAACCCTCAAGTCCAACACGAGGCAGTTGGAGGAAATCCTTCCCTATCTAAGGAGGGCCATAGAAGAGGCCTATGCTAAAGTCGATGGAATACCCAAGAGCATTGCTGTAGTAGCTATAATGGAGGACCTCGACATAGTCAGCAGGGAGAAGAGCTTCACCTATGGCTTGGACAAGGTGAAGGCGTTTGAAGAGGCGAGGAAGCTACTCGAGAAGATACTCCAGGAGGACAAGAGAAAGCTAAGAAGGGTAGGCGTAAGGCTAGGGAAGATATACAAGTCGACCACGCTAGATAAGTTCTTCAATCTTTAAGTCGCTTAAGGTCAACTTTGCCTTTATCTCGCCGTACTTGTTGACGTAGTTTAAGTATCCCACGACTCCCCTGTCCATAGTTTCAGGCTTGTCTTTCACTTTTATGTTGACGAAAAAGGGTATCCTAGGGGTTACAAGGATCTTTGGAAGCCTAACTTGCTTCTTTATTTCGTCGAATGCCTCTTTAACGTGATACGCCTCTACTACCCCCTTGTCCCCCTCCACAACCTTTATGGAATTAACCTCCTCGTACTTGTCAAGAATTAACACGAACCTAGCGAGGTTTCCGCCAGCAACGTCCTCGTAAAAGTTCAGCGCTAGGAGGTAGTCCTTCTGTCTCGCTATCGGTATAGCGAAGAACTCCTCGTGGCCTATGACGTTGAGTATAGGCTTAATTTTGATCTCCATACTACAACATAGTATGATTGAGATAGATGGGTCTTTCGGCGAGGGTGGAGGAGAGATTCTACGAACCTCCCTTACGCTCTCAGCCCTCACTGGCAAGCCCTTCAAGATGTACAACATAAGGGCTAAAAGGGAAAAACCCGGGTTACAAAGGCAACATCTCGCAGCCGTGAGGGTAGTGAAACAGTTGTGTAACGCCGTGACTAAGGGCGATTACCTCGGCTCGACTGAGCTGGTGTTTGTCCCAGGGAGGCCGCTGGAGGAGGGGGAGATAACCTATGACGTAGGGTCTGCGGGAAGTGTGACTTTGATCTCTGTCGCTGCTATCCCCATATTGCTCAACAGAAACGTGAAGTTGACGTTAATAGGTGGTACCGACGTCCCCAAGTCTCCTCCCATTGACTACATTAGATTAGTTTACATGAGGATCTTGGAAATGATAGGCGTAAAGGGTAACGTAATCTTGGTGAAAAGGGGGCACTACCCCAGGGGAGGAGGTATAATTAGGCTAGAGGACTTCAAGGGAGATCCACACAAGTTTGAGATCACGAAGTTTGGCGAGTTGCAGAAGGTCATCGGCATTGCCCACGTGTCTTCCCTTCCACAGCACATAGCGGAGAGGGAAAGGAGTTCCGCAGTTCAAGTTCTCAGGAGAATTACAGACAACATAGAAATAGAACTGGACGTCAGGATCAACGAAAGCGAGGGCACTGGGATAACGTTGGCCGCAATAGGAGAGAGCACGATGGGGGCCGACTCGCTAGGAGAGAAGGGAAAGAGGGCGGAGAAAGTAGGGGAAGAAGCTGCGATCTCTCTTATCTCGGAACTTAAGAGTGGAGGGGCAGTTGACAGTCACATGTCCGACATGTTAATGGTTTACGCTAGTCTTTTCGGTGGAAAATTTGTAGGGGCCAAGCTCACTTCCCACGCCAGCACTAATTACGAGATAATTAAGAAGTTCGTTAATAGACAAATAGAGGTTAAGGGTGATTCTCCTTTCACGTTTGAGGCAAAATGACCGCCCTACCTATTATCCTCCCTGAAATGAGGTCGTCTATCGCTTGGTTTATTTCGCTCAGCAAGTAGGGGACAGCAAAGGTCTTGAGTTTCCCCTCCTCGTACATTTTCTTTACTGCAAACAAGTGCTCTTTTTTGCCATATAAGATTCCCCTAACCCTAAGCCCCCTTAGGACTAGCAATTGTTCTGGTACCTTTAACGTTCCTCCGAATTCCCCCACTATCCTAAGCTCGCCAAGCCTGCTCAACATCCACGGCAACTCGTTTAACGTCAAGTCGCTCCCAATGAAGTCAATTACGTAGTCGAACTTCCTAGTGCTTGCCTTCTCCGAGAGGTCCCTTGTGTACTCTCCTTTAGTCACTATAACTTCGTCTGCCCCAAGTTCCTTCATCTTAGATAGTTTAGCCAAGTTCCTCCCAACCACAGTTACTTCTGCCCCAAAGTTCTTCAGTATCTGGAGGGCAAGTAAGCTCACAGCCCCTGTGCCCAAGATAGCCACCTTCTCCCCGCTTCCTATACTCTCCGAGGCGTGAAATGCTGTAATACCAGCGTCAGCTAATGGGGCCAAGTTGACGGGATTTCCCTCTACCTTAACCAAGTTGTCCTCATCAGGGACCTTGACGTACTCTGCAAAGCCTCCGTCTTCGTGAATTCCGAGGACTTTTACTCTTTCGCAATACTGGTAGTAGCCGGACCTACAGTACTTACATGTGTTACAACCAAACGCGTTGTAAACAAGTACCTTATCTCCCTTCTTTACCTTTTTCCCTCCAGCCACCACTTCCCCCAAGATCTCGTGTCCTAGGATCCTACCCTCCTTAACGTATATATCACCTTCCCAGTCCCCCATTATTACGTGTACGTCACCGTGGCAAAGGCCTGTTGCGAGCACCTTTAGCAGAACTCCTCCGTCTGGCTTTGGGTCTTCCACTTCCTTTATCGCGAGGGGCTTTCCCACGCCGCTAAATACGGCAGCCTTCATTTTCGGCCACGTTACCAACCGGCCTTGAGGTAAGCGTCTAGTTCCCAAGGAGTTATGTAGGCGTTGTAGCTCTCTATCTCCCTCTTTTTGAGCTCCACGAATGACGACACAACCTCGTTGCCCAGTGAGTACTTTAGGTAGTTGTCTCTCTCCAACTTGTTCAACGCGTCGTTTATGTCATTAGGTAGTTCAGCCGTGACCGAGTTAATTTCCACGTCCAAGTTTCTTTCTATTCCGTCAATGCCAGCAAATATTATTGAGGAGAGCAATAAATATGAGTTGGCCAAGGGATCGGCCAGCCTGAACTCCAAGAGGCCAATGTCCCTGAAGTTGCTCGGTACCCTTATTATGAAGTGCCTTTCAGTGCCTATGCCAGCTAGGTTCGGCGTTACTAGCTCTCTAAACCTCTTGTACGAGTTTATGGTTGGAGCAGCAAAGCTGATTATTGCGCCCAAGTGTTCTAGTACTCCGCCAATGAAGTTGTAGACCACCTTGTTGAGTCCAATACCCTTGTTATCCGACTGGTCAATAAGGGGCTTTCCATTAGAGTCCTCTAACATAAAGTATATGTCCATACTGCTTCCAGGCTTGTCTGCGAAGGGCTTTGGCATGTACGTGGCAAAGTACTTGTACAGCCTTGCTGTATCCCTTATGACTTCCCTAGCTGTGATCAAGGAATCTGCAGCTTCCAAAGCTTCCTTTTTGGAGAAAGTAATCTCGTATTGTCCCGGTCCGTAATGCTTGTTCACCATTTCCACTTGTATGCCCACAGCCTCCAAGTACTTTATTACGTCCCTCAGAAAGTTCTGCTCTTCCATTAGCCCCTCCGGCGAGAAGGCCTTAGCGTAATCAGCCGGGAAGATGCCGTTCTCGTTTTTGATGAGATAGAATGTGGGCTCAAAAGCTACGCTAAGCCCAAAACCCAGTTCCTCAAGTTTCTGCAACGCCCTCCTCAACAAACCTCTGCTGCACAGCGGATAGGGAGTCTGGTCTGGGTTATTGAGGTATGACAGCACCCTGGCAGTCCTCTCGAGGTAAGGTAATACAATAAAGGTGGAAGGATCGGGGACAGCAATAACGTCTTCATATCTGGACTTAATGGGAGTGTCCTTGTAGTCAAGCAAGACTAGGGATTCTGCGTAGGGCACTCCTCCTGACTCCTTAAGCATTAGGTTCTCGAACTCCGCTCTCCTCAAGGACCTACCTCTAACGTTTCCTAGGAGATCGATAAACTCGACCCTCACGTAATCTATCCTACCGGATTTCAGCGTCTCAACTACGTCTTCCCTTGACAATTTATTCCCTAAAACCTCAATGAGCGCATGGAATAAAAATATTGCACATCTAGAGGAGGGAGTACATTATCTCTCCAGCAAACGATACCGCGTTACTGTACTCTGTGAATATTCCCTTCCTCACCAAGTTGCCCATAAAGAAGAGCTCGACCACGTAAATATACTCGTAATTTTTCCTAGACACTTTTCTCCTCTGAAACTTTACCATGTAGTTTCCCACTTCGACTCTCTTTTTCTGCGATACGTTATATCCTAGTATCATTTTGTCAATGTCCATTACCAAAATCCTTCTTTTTAAAATTTATAAACATTATTCCCTTATGTCGAGAACAATGTGGTACCTCGACGGACTCACGCTTCTTACTACTCTACCGAAGAAGGCTTTTGGGTACTCTTTCATGGCCTCCTTGACTGGATCCTGGCCCTTTTTTACCTCCACCTCAACGAAGAGGTGGATTACTCCGCCTTTCTTTACCTTTTGCCTTGCCACCTCGTATGCCTCCCTGTGCTTTTCGGGCAAGGGAGATATTACCCTGTCCACTTCCTCCACGTCGTATACCCTCTTGAAGGCGTCACCGTACATAGGAATCACGTTGTAAGTTCTGTTCAAGTTGACGTTTACCAACATGAAGTAATACGCATACGGGTTTAAGTCTATGGAGTAGACTACTTCTGGGTCTCCTAGCTTTGCTGACAGGATCGAGAAAGGTCCAAATCCTGCAAAAAGGTTTATCACCTTCTCACCCTTTTTCACTTGTTTAGCTACCCTCAAGTGTTCGTAGCTCAAAGTCTGGGAGAAGAAGACTCGCGTGAAGTCAAGGTAGTATAGGCAACCGTGTTCCTTGTAAATTGTGGCGCTTCTCTTTTCCCCCGCTATGTGGTAATAATCCGTTAACCTATATTCCCCTCTTGTATTTCTGTACCTTCCCCAGACCGACTTGACGTACTTGTGCTCCCTCATGATTTCCTCTGCGTATTCCCTTAAGTCCTCTGGCGACTTTCCAAAGGGTATTCCAATTATAGCTATGTCTCCCACAATTTCAATTCTTTTCCATATTTCTGTACTTTTCATCAACTTCCTCGATCCTCTCCTGAGCTTCCTCTATGTCCTTAGTCCCGACGTTAAGGGCTACACCTCCGTCCAGAACAACCTCTCCCTTTACTATCGACGTCTCAATTGTGTAAGAGGAATACACCAGGCTCTCGTAGGGGCTATCAAGGTCTAAGGGGTATGACGGGGGCTCGGTTAACTCAAACACTACTATATCTCCCACGCTCCCCACCTTTAGGGCCACATTTATGCCTAACTGGGAATAACCCCACTTTGTGGCAGACTTGAACGCCTCTTCTGGAGTCAAGAGTAGCCTTGAGGTGGCGTAGCTGAGTTCAGACCTAATGTCGTACTTAGGGGAGATGTCAAGGGAGATGGAGGGCTTCAAGGCACCTAAGGTGAACTTGCACACCTCGTAGGTTGGGGTAAAGGACAATTGTATCCCTGTCTTCTTGACGAGCTCGAAGTCCTTCCTTGACGCCCCTCCTAACGCGATGACGTTCTTTGGTATGTCCTTGAATCTGGACAGGTTGACGGACCTCTCCACTAGCACGGGAACCTTGTACTCCCTAGATATTCCAAAGACTTCCTCCGCCTCTTCCTCGTCGCATAATCTCAGTAATACCTTATTCTCCTCGCTGGTCGACCACCTGGAGTAGAGGGTCTTGAACTCCTTTTTCCAGTCCCCCTTTGCCCAGCTACACCCAGCGCTCACAGCAAGTAATGGATTTAGCCCAACCGCGTTTACAGCCCTAGCGGAATGTTCTGGCTCCGGATCGGCCACGACGACCGTTGTTACGCCTGTTTTAAGCAGGTGATAGCTGGCTAATAGTGAAAAGTAGTAGAAGTCCTTGTCGTTCATGACTGAAATTAAGTCGTTAACGTTGACCTTTCCAGAGAATATCCTGTACCTAAACGGGTAAAGGGACAAGAAGGTTTGAAGGCTTACGAATCCTGGGGAAACTATCCTGTTGTTACCGCCAATGGATAGCTCGGCGTTCTCATAGTCCTCCGGCTGCTCCCTTGATATAACATCAATCCTCTCGCCGTTTATCCCTATGTAAACGTTTTTAACCGGGGCGTCGTCTGCCATTGCTAGTGCAGCCTTCAGAAGAATCCTCAAAGCATATCACCTAGTCGGTCAAGATTTAAACCGCTTAGGGACTATTAAATTCATGGATTACGTCAGGGTCATGGAGGAGGAACTAAACGCTGACTACAGAGTTAAAGCCGACATACAGCTAGAGGAAGCTTACGTAACGGGGGCTGGCGACTCCTACGCTGTAGCCCTTACCGTTCAAGAGAAGACAGGAGGTAGGTTTAGAGCAGTAGATCCCTACGACGCCATCAATTACAGGATAGACAAGCCACTAATAGTCGTCTCCGTGTCCGGGAGGCCGAAAAGCAACGTCATTCTAGCAAAAAGGCTCAGGGGAAAGGTTAAGGTAATAGCGGTCACCTCAAACTTGGATAGCGATCTTGCTAAAGTTGCCGACCACGTTGTACATTTGCCCTACAAGCCAAAGGCTTTGTTGCCAGGAACACTTTCCTTCCTAATGTCCTTAAGTGCAGTTTACTCGATTGCAAACGCTGAAGAAGATAAGGGACAAGGGGACGAAGTGTCCCTTACTCATCCATTCTTTGTGGGGAAAGGGGAGAACTTCGGAATAGCCTATTTCGCCTACCTTAAGATGGCGGAGGTCTTCGGGGAGAGGTCTGGGTACGAGAGGCTGGAACAGTTCTGTCACTCTCCTATATTTTCCTCTAGGGGGTCCACGCTCGTGCTTTTAAGCTCAGGGGACAAGAGGGAGAAGGAACTGGCAAACCTGATTGATTTCACCAGTGTCTATTCTACCAGTTGCCATGGGGCTTTCTGCAACGCCAGGGCGATAATAAGGTCTCTGGTCTCAGAAATGAAGAAGAGGAACTGGAACAGAGTGTACTTTACCGAGGACTCAAAAATATTAGCCATTAGTTCGAGAATGATATATGATGAAAGAGCTAGACCTTAGTCAACAATCTGGAGGCTGCGGTTCCAATAGCACCTCAGTTAGGCTTATGCGTTTCTGGCTGGAGAGCGGGGGTAATCAGACGGTTAAGATCATAGCTCAACAGGGAGTTCAAGCAGATGAAGTGGAGATGTGGGCTACAGTAATGCAAGAGAGAGGAGTAAAGGTTCTTAAGAAGGAGTTAGTGGACGGCAAAGTAGTCTACGAAGTGTACCTGCCGTGAGACCATGAATATCTCAACAAAGGTAGCTTTTTATCTATCGTTGATTCTCTTGGCTTCATCAGCCGTCACATACGTTGTTGGAGACCCATTGACGAGGCTCCTCTCCTATCAAGGTCCAATACTGGGAGGAGGACTCCTTGGGTGGTATGTGCTAAATTCCTCTGTATCTAAAGACCAATTGGTAGAAGTTGACGGTAGCCTGATGCCTGCAGTTTCCTACATTTTGAGGAAGAGAACATGGCTAGCTTTTGTTGTGTTTTCGGTCCTAGTAACACCTTGGCTAATTCCACCAGTGGCAGTTGTGGTGGAGCATAGTATTGCTTTTTCAATTACAGCCTTTATCTCTCAACTAGTGGGGGGTTTCGTTTTAGGGTATTTTTTATCTTCTTTGAAGTTCATGGAAAAGGTAGTGCTCTTTAGCCTTGGCTTCGCTGGAGACATATTTTATGTCATGTTACTTTACATATTCTCCACCCTGTTCCAGGTTTCTCAGTCCGTGTTAGTTAACGACGTCCTTGGTTTCATATACGGCATAAAGTTCACCGAAGGAATAGTGTTCGCCGTTTACGTCATAAAGAAAGTTAACGCCATATGAAAACTTATTTTTGTAACGGGGCTGATTTTGGAGTCGTGAAAGGGAAAGTATACTTAGTAGGGGCTGGACCAGGGGATCCTGAGCTAATAACGGTTAAAGGCCTTAAAATCCTGGAGATGGCTGACGTAGTTGTCTACGACAGGCTCATTCCAAGGGAATTGTTGGCCAAGTGTAAAAAGGAGGCGGAGCTCATATACGTGGGAAAGGGAGTCGGGGAGTCAGAAACCCAGAGCGAGATCAACGAGATCTTAGTTGAGAAGGCCAAGGAGGATAAAGTAGTTGTGAGGCTGAAGGGCGGCGATCCATACGTCTTTGGAAGGGGTGAGGAGGAGTGCTCCTACGTAATTGAGTCAGGTTTAGAGTGCGAGGTGGTACCGGGCATTACAAGTGCCATAGCTGTACCAGAGTACGCGGGAATACCAGTGACCAGCAGGTGGTACTCCTCTGGTTTCTCCGTAATTACGGGCACTAGGGCTGGCGGGCAGGTTATAGACAACGACTACATCCCAAAGAAGGGCACTATAGTTGTCCTCATGGGCGTAAATAGGGTGGAGGAGCTACAGAAGGTACTCGCTGAGGTCAGAGATCCAGAGACTCCTGTGGCTGTAATACAAGAAGGCACTACTGCCTCACAGAGGGTCTTTGTGACCACGCTTTCTAAGCTTAGCGTTACGATAAAGGAAAACAACGTTAGGTCTCCGGCAGTAATAGTGGTGGGGGAGGTCATTAAACTAAGAAATAAATTGTGGAAACAGTCCTAGTAAATCATATGAGAGACCCCGTTTGCGGTGAAGAAGTAAAGACCACTACCTATAAATACACCTATAAATCCGTCACGTACTATTTCTGTAGCCCTATGTGCATGGCCGAGTTCAAGAAGAACCCCGAGAAATACATAAAAAACATTAAATAACACGTCGTTTTGATTAGCATTATGTATCCGCCAAAAATAGGCTACGTTATTCCTGATAGCGTCACTGAGGCCCTGGAGTTCCTAGAGAAGCACGACGATGCTAAGCCCTTAGCTGGAGGGCATAGCCTAATACCAATGTTAAAGCTAAGGCTATTGAGACCGTCTTACCTTGTAGAAATAAGGAGATTGCAAGAGCTCAAGTACTTGAGGAAGGATGGAGCTCAATACTCCATAGGGGCTTTGTCCACGCACTACGAAATCTCCAAGGCTAATATACCCCTCTTGAGCGAGACTGCTTCTAAGATTGGAGATCCGCAAGTTAGGAACATGGGTACCATAGGCGGTAGCATATCTCACCTAGATCCCTCCGCCGATTATCCTGCAGCGCTTATAGTCTTAGACGCTAAGGTCAAGGTGGTTGGGACTAAGGGGGAGAGGGTAGTCGATTTTGCTTCCTTTGCCAAGGACATGTTTACTCCCGACCTAAACCAGGGAGAGTTAGTGAAGGAGGTACTCATTAACGACTATTCAGGGTACAAATACTCTTATCAGAAGCTAGAGAGGAGAGCAGGGGACTTTGCAATTGTGGGCGTCGCGGTTCTCCTCAAGGTTGATGGAGAGGAGATTAAGGACGCCAGGATAGGCCTAACTGCCGTGAACACAAAGGCTGTAAGGGCTACCGAGGCAGAGAACGTACTAAAGGACAAAATCTGCGAGAAAACCATTGAAGTAGCGTCTGATCTAGCCGTAAAGTACGCGAATCCCACATCCGACATAAGGGGAACAGCTGAGTATAAAAAGAAGGTGACCAAGGTAATGACTAAGAGGGCAATTTTGACTGCCCTAGGCAAGAGGTGAACGAAGTGAAGGTGTACGAAAAGGACCAGAAAGTAAAAATTCACTTTAAAGTAAATGGCCAAGACGTAGAGTATGAGACTGAGCCAAGGAAGTTGTTAGTCCACGCTTTGAGAGAACTGGGATTCACGGGAGTCCACATAGGTTGCGACACCTCCAACTGCGGCGCATGTACAGTGATAATGAACGGAAAATCCGTGAAGTCTTGCACAGTACTTGCAGTTGAGGCTGACGGCTCCGAGATCCTAACGGTGGAGGGGCTAGCTAAGGACGGGAAGCTCCACCCCATACAAGAGGCGTTCTGGGAAAAGCACGCACTTCAGTGCGGTTACTGCACCCCAGGGATGATAATGGAGGCCTATTGGCTTTTGAAGGAGAAGCCTGACCCAACGGAGGAGGAAATAAGGGAAGGCATCTCTGGCAACCTATGTAGGTGTACTGGGTACCAGAACATAGTTGAGGCCGTTAAGTTAGCATCTCAGAAATTAAGGCTAGGTCAGACTCCCTATCAACGTCAATGAGAACTTCTTTTCCAACCTCAACCTCACAAACGTCTTTTCTTTTTGGGAGAATTGCTTTCGCTCCCACGTCTCCCGTTAGCTTAAGCACTTCGTCAAAAAGGGGCTTTCCAAGGAGAACTGGGTTTCCCCACTCGCCCTTGTAAGTGGGCACTACAGCACTACAGGAATCGCGGTACGACGAAACTATCTTGGCTGTGAGATCCCTAGTTATGAGGGGCATGTCGCCTAGGAGTACTAGCAGTGCGTCGTAAGAGTAGAAGAACTGAACGCCCAACTTTAACGATGTGCTTAGCCCCTCTTTCCATCTCGGGTTGTAGATGATAACCTCGTCCTTCAAGAGCTCTATAACCTCCTTCCAGTACTTCCCTGCTACGATCACCCTTTCCGCGGTAGGCACTGCATCCAATACCCTTAGTATTATTTCCCTTCCCTTGACCTTTACCGTGAGCTTATTGCCCCCAAACCTCTTCCCTTCTCCAGCAGCTAAAATTACTGAGCCTACCCTCATCAAAAATATATTCTTTAGATACTATAAGAGGTTATGAGGTTCCAAGGGGCCATAGAAGTAAAAGCAAGTAAGGCCCAGATTATGGAAATGCTGAAAAACTTAGAAGGCGTAGCCACGTGTTTTCCTGGAATCAAGGAGGTTAAGAAAGATGGAGAAGAGTACAAGGTAGTTGGTACCGCGGGAATCGGTTTCGTCAAGGGCGAGTACAGGGCTACGGTAAAGTTCACGAAGTTCACTGAGCACGGGTTAGAACTTTCGGCAAAGGGCACGGGGATGAACAGCAACGTTGACATTCTAGCCCAAGTAAAGGTCTCTGATGGCAAGATAGAGTACGACGCAGACGTTAAGGTTTCAGGGGTTCTAGCGTCTGTTGGAAGTAGATTGATGGAGCCTGCAGTAAAGAAAATAGTAAACGAACTATTTGACTGCTTAAAGCAGAGGATTGAGGGAAAATGAGCGAAGTAATGGGAACTAGGAAGATCAAGGACAAGGACAAGGTCTTGGAGGCACTGAGCGATAAGAAGACCCTGCTAGGCTGTACGCCAGGGGTTAAGGAGATCGACGGGGATAAGTTCACAGCTCAAGTTAAGGTTGGTCTCCTAAACGTGGAGGTAGAAGGGATCCTTAAGGATTTCAAGGTTAACGGGAACGAAGTCTCTAACTTACTGGAAGTCACGGGTCCCGGTATCATCGTTGCAATAAGCACCTCGGTGAAGGTATACGATGATTACTTAGAGTGGAAGGCATCCTACGACGTCACGGGTCCCCTTGCCAGGGCAATTAGCAACACTATAGATCGTAAGGCAAAGGAGATCGCTACGGAAATAATAGAGTGCACGCTTTCCTCAGCCGACGTCGGTGACGATTCCTAGGCCCCTAGTTCTTCCCTCCCTAAATATAAATATCTGGCCCTTCTCGAGGAACTCTGGCCTATAAAGGAAGGCTAACTCCACCTCAGCTGTGTCCCCAGATCTCAGAAACCCCTTTGAGATCTTAGTGAACCGAACAGCTTGCCTTATCGTATAGAGGTGCACAGTGGCCACGTAACCCTCCTTTATCGTAGTGGGGTGGTGAAGTACTATGACCTTTGCCTTAAATTTGTCCGTAGCCCTTGGCTTTTTCGTTGTAATTACCATTCCCTTTCTTAGAAGTTCCCTCTCCACTCCCTGTACTGCAAACGTGGCTATGCTACCCGAATCCGCCTTGTCCACGAACACCCTGTTGACTTGAATGGTCTTCACCCTAGCTTGCACGAAGTCGCCTAGTTTCGTTGGCCCTATAAACACCTCTTGATTCGCCTTGATAGTCCCCCTCACCACAGATCCAAGCACAACTGTGCCTACACCTTGCACGTTATATATCTCATCGATGTAAACTAGGGGGTCCTCTGTCGGCTGGAACACCCTTCTAGGAGGTAACATGTAAAGGAACCTCTTGAGTTTATCTAGACCTAGCCCAGTCACGTTAGACACTAGGAAGATGGGAACTACCCTTCCAGTCCTTATGCCGACTATAGCGTTGAGTATGTCGTCCTCGTCCTCGACCGTCATGGTGAGCCTGTTTATCCCTGGAATCTTCAACACCTTTTTAATGTCCTCAATTATTCCTTCAACCCTTTCCTTTGGGAACTTATCGACCTTCGTAATGACAACAAATATGGGGAACATCAGCACAGAAGCCACGGCCAAATGTTCCTTTCCCATGGCACTTAGTCCGTCGTCTGTCCCAACTACCAACATGACGTAATTTATATCGTATCCCATCAACCCCTTAAGGGTGGTCCTAAGGTACCTCTCGTGTCCACCGAGGTCTATGAGCCTCACTATCTTGGTGCTGTTCAACGTTACGTCAGCCTCGTCCAGCGGGTCCCTCAAGGAGTAGTTTGCTACCTCTCCTTTGTCGTTGAAGCCGAGTATCCGTATCGTTATCGAAGAGGTCCTCCCGCTTATTACCTCGTGTAGATATCTAGCTATAGAGGCCCTAAGGCTGCCGTTTCCATCGTCGAGCTTACCTAAGATCAAGGTCCCGGTCAACGTGCTCTTGCCAGCGTTTACGTGCCCCATCACAGCTACGTTAACTTGAATCGGTATGTCCTCCTTGTGGACGCGTATCAGTAGCTCTGCCACATACTTTGACTTCTTTACTTCGATGAACCTCTTGTGTACAACTCTGGCATTTGTCATGCTTGCGATTCTTTCAAGGACGCTTATGGTCTTCTCTATCTCCTCCATGTTGAGCCCTATCACGTTCCCGTTGTCGCTAACGCCTATTACGTATATTGCCTCTCCTCCTCCCTCCTCAATCCTAAACTTCATCTGAGAGGCTAGCTGTTGTAACCTATCCTCGGAGACCTCGCTGAGAATAAGCTTATATTCTATCTTCCCAATATCATTCTCCTGTGGATACCTCATCGTTGCACTTATCTCAAATTAAATTTACTTGGAACTACCAAATAAACTTTGGTTGATCAAAATGGAGCCCCAAGTAATTTTCAAGGATAAACTGAAGTGCCCCGTTTGCGGTAAGGAGACCCTTAACGCCGTGGATTATCTGTACGACACGGGGGAGACGGGAAAGTTAGTTCTATCTAACTGGTACTGTGAGTCGTGCGGTTATAGGTATAGGGACGTTAAACCCTACGAGACATACGTGCCCAAGAGGATAGAACTTGAGGTGGAGAGCGAGGAGGACCTTCGCGTTATAGTGTATAGGTCGGCTTTTGCCACGCTTTACATCCCTGAGCTCAACCTAGAAGTTTACCCAATGAACGCTTCTCAAGGTATAATATCCACTGTAGAGGGACTCCTGGAAGACGTCCTTGACCATTTAGGTGATTACTGCGAGGAAAACGACGCTTGTGAGGACGTGAAAAAAGCGATGAAGGGAGAGATCAAGTTCAAGTTAATTATAGAAGATCCATCAGGGTTAAGCTTCGTGAAGAGCGAAAAAGCAAAAATTACTCAACTTTTATCTCTTTCCCAGAGCTCTTCTTGACCTTTTTTAAGACCACCTCTAAAACTCCGTTCTTGTAGTTCGCCTTGGCAGAGTTCTCGTCCACCGGCGCTGGAAGCTCTACTTCCTTGTAGTACTTCTTGTTCTCCGATTGGGCCTGTATAATAAGCGTGTTGCCGTCTACGTTAACCTTGATATTGTTCTTGTCCACTCCAGGCATTTCCGCAACTACCCTAATTTCGTCGTCCTTCTCTATCACATCAACTACGGGCTCTCTCTCCTCGCTGATCAATGGCTTGTTGCCCATCCTCTTTATGTTTCCGAACTCTTCAATGACGGGCTTACCGTCAGGGCCTATAGTTATGCTGAAGCCGTAAACGTAAGGTCCGTAAGTCTTTACTTCTCCCCCGCCTTTCTTTGCCATTTCCATCATTTGCCTCTCTATTTCGTCGAATTCCTCCTGGATCCTCTTTATCATTTCCTCCATGTCCTCAAATGGGTCAAAATCAAATATACTCTTTTTCTTCTTGCTCGCCATTTTGGATCACCTAATGTTATCTCATTCAAATCTATTAAAATTAATGCACGTTGTGCTCCTGAACCAATTCCACTAGCGTTCCCATGGCGCTCTTGGGGTGGAGGAACGCTACCAGGTGACCTCTAGCGCCCTTCCTGGGCTCCTTGTCAACTAGCGTCATTCCTTGGTTTTGTAGTTCTTCCAGCGACTTTTTGATGTCTCCTACCTTGAGCGCTACGTGGTGCAACCCTGGACCCCTGTTCTTGAGGAACTTCGCGACAGTGTTGTTCATGTCCTCGTGGTTTATTGGCTCCAGAAGCTCAATTGCCGTCTCTCCCTTCTCCCCTACCAGGAAGGCTACCTTTAATCCCCTGTCCTGCAGGGTCTCCCTGTGAACTACCTTCATTCCGAACTTCTCTTGATAAAGACTAATTGCCTTTTCTATGTCCTCTACGGCTATACCAATGTGGTCTATGTTTTCGGTTTGCATGTGATATAAGTTTCATTTAAGTTTATAAATTTGATTAAAAAGCAAAGGTTTTATATCGTTTAAGCATTTGTATATTTGGGTATTTATATTGGACGTAGAGGGAAGGGTAAAGGAATGGGAAGAAAAGGTATACAAGGCTTGGGTATCTAAGAGAAAAGAGAGAAAGCAGAGCTTTATAACCCCCTCTGGCATAACGGTTAAACCCCTCTACACTCCGTTGGACGTCAAAGGGGACTACATGGAAAAGATAGGCCTACCAGGGGAATATCCGTTCACCAGGGGAATATACCCCAACATGTACAGGGGGAGGATATGGACAATTAGGCAGTACGCAGGGTTTGGCTCGGCAGAAGACACTAACGCTAGGTTCAGGAAGCTGATGGAGGCTGGACAGACTGGGCTCAGCATGGCGTTTGACCTCCCAACGCAGTTAGGCCTCGACCCGGACAACGAGCTAGCCTACACTGAGGTGGGAGTTGTAGGAGTCTCAATGTTCCACTGGAAAGAAATGGACATTGTGATGAACTCAATACCGTTGGACAAGGTCTCAACCTCGATGACAATTAACGCTACTGCGATAGAGCTCCTCTCAATGCTCGTAGCCACTGCAGAGAGCAGGGGCCTAGACAAGAGCGTGCTTGACGGAACGGTACAGAACGACATACTTAAGGAGTACATAGCCAGGAAGAACTTCATATACCCGCCAGAGCAATCAATGAGGTACGCCATAGACTTGATCGAGTACTCCTACAAGAACATACCCAAGTGGCACCCTATAAGCATAAGCGGTTATCACATAAGGGAAGCTGGGGCTGACGCCGTACTAGAAGTGGCCTTCACTCTGGCAGATGGAATAGAGTACGTGAGGAGGACTGTGGAGAGGGGAATACCAGTGGACGACTTCGCTCCCACGTTGTCCTTCTTCTTCGCGGGTTACACTAACATATTTGAAGAGGTAGCCAAGTTCAGGGCAGCAAGGAGGATGTGGGCCAAGATAATGAAGGACTGGTTCAACGCTAAGAAAACTGACTCAATGACGCTTAAGTTCCACACCCAGACTGGAGGCGCTGAGCTAACGGCACAACAGCCTGAGATTAACATAATAAGGACTACTCTACAAGCCCTGGCTGCAGTGCTAGGAGGTACCCAAAGTCTTCACGTGAACTCTTACGACGAGGCGTTGGCATTGCCTAGCGAGAAGGCAGCAAAGATAGCCATTAGGGTTCAGCAGATAGTAGCTTACGAGAGCGGAGCGACAGAGACCGTAGACCCGTTAGGAGGCTCTTACTACATTGAGTGGCTAACCGACGAGATCGAAGAGAGGGCGTGGAAGGTAATACAAAAGATAGAGGAGATGGGGGGCATGATGAAGGCAATAGAGAAGGGCTACCCTCAAGCTGAGATCGCCGAGAGCGCCTATAGGTTGCAGAAGAGGATTGAGGAAGGTGACCTAGTGAGGGTAGGGGTTAACTTAGCCTATGAGAAGGACTGGATAGGCACTACAGAGGTGTTCAGAGTAAACCCAGAGGTCAGGGAGAGGGTATTACAGAGGCTGAAGAAGTATAGGTCAGAGAGGGATGAAATAAAAGTGAGAGACGCCTTAAACGAGGTCAGGAAGGCTGCGGAGAACAGCCAAGTCAACATGTTCCCATATATACTGAACGCAATAAAGGCTGGGGCGACTGTAGGAGAAATAAGCGGTGCCTTGAGGGAGGTCTGGGGCACCTACAAGGAGCCCATAATTTTCTAGCCCTTAAAGTAAGAGTGAATCCTAAAGAACTTCTCCTTGTTTTTTACTGGGGCCTCCCTATTTTCCCTCACGACTTCCCACTTGTCCCAAGGGAATATTATCCACTTGTCTATCTCTTTACTGTAGTAGTCTGGCCTCTTCCTAGACCACGGCTTTACGTAAATCGTGGCCGTCCTCACTTTCGCTGGGTTAAACATGGTGATAACGTTGCTCACGGCCTCAAGGGTCTCCCCAGTGTCTGACACGTCGTCAACCACCAATACGTTCTTGTTGTCAAGCTCGTTGACGTACACTGCCCTGATTACAGGCTTCGACTCTGTCTTGCCCACACTTCTGTAAAACTTAATGTCTATGTACTTTGTGTTCTTGACGCCCAGGACATCCGAGAAGAGTTTGGCTGGGATCACGCCTCCAGTTAATATTGCAACTATAACGTCGGGGTAGAAGCGGTCCATGGCTATTTTTTCAGCTATGTTCAAGATGTCGTCCTCTATTTCGTCCCAAGTAGGGACGTGGTACTCAACCATTGATTACCACCAGGGGGATTTCAAACTCCTCAGGCAAAAGTCCACCGTGGTGACCTTTTAATTTTCCGTACTCTCCCTTTTCCTTGTAGTCGTAGATATAGGCCTTGTTGTCCTCTGGAACAGCTACAAAGTCGGGCAACTCCACATTGCCCACCCTGCCCAAGAGCCTAGCCAACTCCTCTCCTTGGAACACTCTTACGTTGTACTTCCTCGTCAAGTAGGTCTTCAAATCGTACCTGCTCTTGAGAAACAACGCTCTAGAGTCCCCATATGGAGGCAAGTCCAACATCTTCATGAGCTCTGCGTCCTGCTTCACGACGACGTTATCGGAGACCTCCACGTGTCCATGGTCTGCTGTTATCACGAACGTGTAGTTGGGGTGTTTCTTTGCCAGCTCGTAAAGCGACTCGAATATTTCCCTCGCTGCTTGTAAAGTGGGTTCAGCGTAAGGGCCGTGCTTGTGGGCCAATGTATCCACGTAGGGCAAGTAGAAGTAAATGAAGTCGTAGTCTCCCTGTAGGCTCTGCGAGAACAAGTAAAGCCCGTCCCACCAGTCAACGTACGGTTTGTGGTCTGTGGTTTTCGCGTGGGTAGCCCTCGAAAACTCCGTGTCTTCTAACCCTTTCGGGACCACTTCCAGCGTCTTTCTATCAGTTACCTCGCCCAAATACCCCCTAACCTCAGGGAATGCCTTTTCAAAGGGCACAGATTCCTTTATTGAGTCCCTTAAGTCCACGGCTGGATGCGTGTATTTCAAGGTGTTTATTATCCCACCGAGCTCCTTAACAAACGTGTTGTAGCCTAAGACCCCGTGTTCACCTGGCGTTAACGCAGTGAAAAGCGTTGTGAGAACTGTGGAGGTAGTCGATGGGAACACCGTCTGTATTTTCCTGGCCTCCCGCTTAACTATGCCTGCCCTCTCCATGATGTTCCAACCAAAGCCGTCCATCAGCACGAGGGCGAGTCTCCTTCCCTGGAGTTGTGTCTTGCTTATGCAGTTTCTCTTTACTCCTAGGAAGTCAGCCACTCCGCACGCGAGTGAGAAAATGTTGTTTGCATAGTCGGGTAAGATCATGGGGATAAATGTTAATATCTGCCTTATAAAATATCCCATGTGGCAACTCAGGAAGTATTAGTAATATTCTCTTACTTAGCTATAGGATTTGTATCAATAGCTCTCGCCATGGCAATGCTTGCGTGGATGGTGGAGAGGAAGGAGTAATGTACGATGTAGTCATAGTAGGAGGGGGGCACAACGGCCTCGTTGCAGCTTCATACCTAGCTAAGGCTGGCCTCAAGGTGGGCGTATTTGAGAGGAGGCACATAGTCGGAGGGGCCTCAGTAACCGAGGAGCTGTGGCCCTCCATAAAGGCCTCCACTGGTGCTTACGTACTTAGCCTCTTTAGGAGGAGGATAATCGAGGAGTTAGAGCTAGAGAAGTTTGGATTGAAGGTTTACACAAAGGATCCCGGGCTCTTCGTCCCCTTCGACAACGGGAGGAAGCTTTACGTCTGGAGCGACGTAAAGAGGACCCAGAAGGAAATAGAGAAGTTCTCAAAGAACGACGCCAAAAACTACGAGAAGTGGGTGAAGTTCTGGGACCCCCTCTATGATATGGCGGACATCCTAATGTTAAGCAGGCCACCGAAGTTGGGAGAGCTGGAGGAGCTAGTCAAGTTGCTTAAGGCTGTTAACATAGACGAAGAGAGGGCTCTGAACCTGGCAAGGGTGTTTGTGCAAGACGGCAAGTCGTTACTGGACGAGTTCTTTGAGAGCGACGAGGTCAAGTCTGCCCTCATAGAGGATGCCGTTGTTGGCACATTTGCGTCGCCCTCAATGCCCGGCACCGCTTACGTAATGGCCCACCACGTAATTGGGGAGGTTAACGGGATTAAGGGCGCTTGGGGCTACGTGGAGGGAGGAATGGGAGGAGTGACCCAAGCCCTCCTAAGGAGGGCAGTTAGCCTAGGAGTAGACGTGTTCACTGAGGCTGAAGTGGAGGAGATAAAGGTAGAAAAGGGAAGGGCAAAGGGGATAGTACTGAAGGGAGGAAAGCTAGTAGAGAGTAAAGTTGTAGTGTCAAACGCCGACCCCAAGACTACCTTCCTCAAGCTAGTTAAGGAAGGGCTGGACGAAGAGTTCGTGAGGAGGGTTAAGTCCCTCAAGACCAAGGGTGTTTCGTTTAAACTCGTGGGTTACCTAGAGGAGCTACCTGACTTTGGCAATGGCACTGCCCTTTCGCCGGAACACGTGGCCTCGGAGCTCATAATGCCTAACGTGGATTACATAGAGAAGGCCTACGACGACGCAAGGGCTTACGGATACTCCAAGGAGCCGTGGCTCTCCATAAACATACAGTCAAGCATAGACCCCACTGTCGCCCCTCCAGGAAAGTTCGCCTTCTCAATATTTGGACAGTATCTACCATATTCAAAAGACCTCGACAAGCTCAAGGAGAAGATAGCCGAAATAACCATAGAGAAGATAGGGGAGTACGCTCCTAACTTCAAACCACTCAAGTACGAGGTGTTAACGCCTTTGGACATAGAAAGGAGGTTTGGGATATGGGAAGGCAATATCTTCCACTTGGACATGACTCCAGACCAGCTGTTCGCCTTCAGGCCAATGCCCGGCATGAGTGACTACTCTACTCCCATCAAGGGGCTTTACCTTTGCGGTTCAGGTACGCATCCAGGGGGAGGAGTTACTGGAGCTCCGGGCTATAACGCGTCGCAGAAGGTACTAGAGGACTTGAAGGCTGGTGTCCTTAAGGACTAGGTTGTCCAGGATTCCAATGACGATATGGTAGGAGAATCCTAGTTAAGGGTAACGGCTTAAATAGCCTTAAACTGAGCTACACTTCCCCGTTGACCTCTTCCGAATATTTACTTAAATAGAGCCTATGAGAGAATAATATCTTGAAAACCAATGAATAACAGTGAGTTTCAAACCTTAATCATCCTTTTTATATCACTTTCTATAATCGTATTCATACTTATGGGACTGTTTAAAAGATTTACCACGAATTTCATGACGAGCGATAAGGCCACTCAGCTACAAATAAAGAATAAGAAGAGGGAGGAAGAGGAGAAGAAGATAAGCTGGAACGACATAGGGGGATACGAGGACATAAAAAAGGAGATAAGGGAGTACGTCGAGTTCCCGTTGAAGAACAAGGACCTGGCGAGGAGGTACGGGCTTAGACCGCCCAAGGGAATTCTCTTGTTCGGCCCACCAGGTTGTGGAAAGACGATGATGATGAGGGCTCTTGCCTCAGAGGCTAAGATAAACTTCATTTACGTTAACGTAAGCGACATAATGAGCAAGTGGTACGGCGAGAGCGAGTCGAGGCTGAGGGAGCTCTTTGCCAACGCTAGGAAGAACGCCCCTTGCCTGCTCTTCTTTGACGAGATAGACACCATAGGAGTGAGGAGGGAAAGCCACACTGGTGACTCCGTTACCCCTAGGTTACTCTCCCTCATGCTCTCAGAGATAGACGGGCTCCAGAGCGACGACGGGGTAATAGTGGTCGGATCGACCAACGTTCCCCAGCTCCTAGATAAGGCACTGCTTAGGGCGGGGAGGTTCGACAAGCTGATCTACATAGGTCCTCCAAACAAGCAGACGAGGCTCGAAATACTAAAGATACATTGTAAGGGGAAGCCACTGGCGGACGACGTCGACCTAGAGAAAATAGCTGAGATCACCGAGAGGTACAGCGGTGCAGACTTGGCTAACATTTGCCAGGAAGCGGCGAGAAAGGTGGCAGTGGAGGCGTTGGAGAAGAAAGAGGAGAGAAAGATAACAATGAACGACTTCATGGAGATCATACAAAGGTACAAGCCAAGCATTACTCTACAAATGCTGGAGGACTTTGAGAAGTTCAGGCTGGATTATGAGAGGAGGTCAAGAAAAGGAGAGGACCTGCAGGCTGAAATAAGCGACAAGATTACTCTGGACGATATAGGAGGTTATGACAGGGTAAAGACTGAGTTGAAGGAGCTTTTGGAGCTACAGTTAAAGTATTCCTCCCTTATGGAGAAGATGAAGGTTCCGCCAATAAGGGGGATCCTCCTTTATGGCCCCCCTGGCGTAGGTAAGACTATGATGGCCAAGGCCTTGGCTAAGACGCTTAACGTGAAGTTGATCTCCATAAGCGTGGCTGAGATAATGTACAAGGGCTATGAGGGTGCAGTCTCTACGATAAAGGAGGTGTTCAATAGGGCGAGGGAGAATAGGCCTTCCATAGTCCTTCTGGACGAGTTGGACGCAATAGCCTCCAAGAGGTCTGGGAAGGGTGCAGGCGATTCCTCCAAGATAGTTAACCAGCTCTTGACGGAGATGGACGGGATAAGGAACCTCAAGGAAGTAGTGGTCATAGGCACGACCAATAGGATAAAAGCCATAGACCCTGCGTTGCTGAGACCAGGTAGGTTTGATATAATAGTGAAGATGGACTTGCCAAATAAGGAGGAGAGGCAGGACATCTTAGAGAAGTACCTAGGAAAGGAGACGTGCGAAAGAGTTAAGTGCGACAAGATAGCGGAACTAACTGAGGGCTACTCAGGAGCCGACTTGGCCGCGTTGGCCAGAGAGGCTAAGCTAAGGGTACTCAAGGACATTATAAGGGGTAACGCCAACAGGGAACTCGCTGAGGAGGACATAATGGAGGCTTACAAAAGAATAAAACCATCCACCGCTAAAAAAGCCTACTCAACAAGCTCTGATCGTAAGTAACCAAAACGTCCCCAACTAAGTTAACGTTATCTATTCCCGGGTTTATTCTCTCTCCTTTAAGGTTGACAGGGAACACGCCTAAGGTAGAACAGAACCCAGTAGAAGCTGCTATGTCTATGTTCCTGAGCTTATTCCTAACGTCAAAATATAGATATGCCTTTCCTAGGCAAACTAAGATCATGTCTAAGGAGGCCGACCCCAAGCTCCTTATTTTCACCTTTTCTACGTTGTTGAGCATCTTTAGCGCCTTGTCCAGATCTCTTTTAGTGAAGTAGCCCAAGACAACGTTGCTCCCTTTCTTTGGTTCAGTCACTTCCACACCGTTAACGTAAGACCTTCCGTTATAGTAGGAGTAAACGTCCCCCGTGAACACGTTGGCTACTACCCCTGCAAACGACTTGTTAAAGTCCCTCTCGCCCCTCTTGTACAAGGCAATGGACACAGACGACCAAGGTATTCCACTAACGAAGTTAGTGCTCCCGTCAAGCGGATCTATTAAAGCCACGAACTCGTAGTCGTCGCCTTGCCTCACTACTCCAGACTCCTCTGAAACGAAGAGGAATTTGTACCCAGTCTCGTTTAGTAACTGAAACACGTACTCCTCTGATTTCTTGTCTACGACTCTGGTGACGTCATCGCCGTGCCTCCCTATTACCCTGTCTAATCCGCTCTGATTCCTTATTTCCTGGATAAAGCTTACAGCTTTCCTCCCTATTTCTAGGAGAAGGTTCTCCAACTTTACCTTACCTTTCTCTCATTCAAGTAAGTGTAAGCGCTGCGTGCAGCCACTGCCCCTTGGGCTACTGCAGTTACCACTTGTCTAAAGCCAAGCCAAGTGGAAGTACAGTCCCCAGCCGCGAATACCCCTGGCAAGTTGGTCCTCCCCCACTCGTCCACCTTTATGTACCCGTTTTGGTCAGTTTCCAAGGAATTAACCTTGGCGAACTCAACGGGGGGCTCGAAACCTATCTCAATGAATATCCCGTTGACGTCTACGTCCTTGGTCTCACCTGTCTTTAGGTTCTTCACGGTTATCTGCCTAACGAGTTTGTCGCCCTTGATCTCGGTCACGGTGGAGTTTAGGATTATTTCAACGTTGGGCTTAGCCTTCACAGTGTCCACGTAAACCGGCTGGGCCCTAAACTGGTCTCTCCTGTGTATAAGGTACACTTTAGTGGCGTACCTAGAAAGGAGCTCTGCGCCCTCTAGGGCTGAGTCGCCCCCTCCCACAACTGCCACTACCCTGTTCTTGAAGAGAGGGGCGTCGCATACAGAACAGTAGGAAACTCCTCTCCCTGTGAACTTGTCTTCTCCAGGTACGTTAAGCTTTCTCCTCTTTACGCCTATGGCAACTATGACTGTTCTCGCTTTTATCTCTCCCTTTCTCTTAGTCTTTACAACGTAAATGTCCCCTTCCCTTCTAAAGGACTCAACTGTGTCTATTATCGCGGGTATGTTGTACTTCTCAATGTGAGCGTTAAATAACTTTATCATGTCCTGCGCTTGTACACCAATTAGTCCCAAGTAATCGTCTACTTCCCCTGCCTCAGTGAGCTGACCTCCTGGAGTCTCCCCTATGACTAAGGTCTTAAGCATGTATCTACCTGTGTAAAGAGCAGCGCTGTAAGCTGCGGGTCCGAGACCAATTATAACCGTGTCAAAGATCTGATTCAGGTCCACGTTAAATGACTTTGGTAAAAGGCTCATGCATTTTTTTATATCTCTTTGGCTCTTAAATCTTGTTGCTTTCTTATTAGGTCTGCCTCTGTTGTATAGATTCAATGTTATATTTGCGACCTATTAGAGTATCTTTGTGAAAGTTCTAGTAATCACAGGTAAACTTGCGTACCCTATAGTTAAGGAAGTTGTGAGCGGGATAAAAGACGTAGAGGTAAAGGCTTTGGACTACCCTGTGGCGGCTTTAATGAGCGTTAGGTATATCTTGGAGGGAATTAAGGACTTAAAGCAGAAGTACGACGTAGTTCTCATTCCTGGGTTAGCGAGTGGGGACGCCAGGGAAATCCAGGAGAGGTTGGGCGTGAAGGCTTATAAGGGGACCGAGAGCGCATGGGACATTCCTCTAGTATTGGAAGCGTTGAGGAACGGCGTAGAGTTGTCAACTGTGGAACCAGCTGACAGCATAATTAAGGAGTTAAAGGAAAGAGAGCTCGAAAGGATAGAGGAATCTCTCGAGGTGAACTCCAAAGTAGCTTTTGAAGCTGGGATCAAGGTACCCCTCTATCCTCCGCCCTTTAGGATATTCTTGGAGTTGGACCCCAACTGGGACGTAGAAAGGATTAAGGAGGAAGTGGAGAGGACCAAGGATTACGTCGACGTCTACGTCGTTGGGTTCCCAGTAGGGCACCACGACCTGGAGGAAGTTAGGAGGAAAGTGAAACTGGTCTTGGACGAGGGAAAGGTGGCTGGGGTAGACTCGGAGTCACCTAGGGAGCTGATAGAGGGAGTTAAGGCAGGGGCGGCCTTTGCTTTCAATCTCAACGAATTGAACGTGGAGAAATTGGAGGAGGTGAGGAGAGAGTCCGCATTCGTTGTTGCGCCGTTTACGACAGAGGATAGGGGTGACGTTACCATATCTTTGGTGAAGAAGGCCAGGGAAATGGGGTTCGAAAGGCTCTTGGCTGACCCAGTCCTGTCACCTCCCCTACAGGGGCTAATGGACAGCCTCTGCGAGTTCAAGAAGGTGAGGAAAGCTCTAGCGGACGTACCCATGTTGATGGGCATCCTCAACGTCACTGAGTTAATTGACGCAGACAGCCACGGCGTCAACGCTTTAATGACTGCCATTGCTGGAGAGCTCGGAGTAGCGAACCTTCTGGTAATGGAGAAGGGAAAGACCAAGTGGAGTTCCCTTGAGACGAGGATAGCCAGCAAGATGGTTAGTATGGCAATGGTCCAGAAGAAAACGCCAAAGGACGTGGGGATGGACTTGTTGATCCTAAAGGACAAGAGGAAGGTTAAGGAAGAGGAAGTAAAGGGGGAGGAAGTTGGTTACGTCCCGCCTAGTATGGATCCCTCCGGGTTTGTGAAAGTCTCCAAGGCTAAGGACAAGTTAGCTGTGGAGTTCTACGGGAAGAAGAGGATCGCGTTGACTGGGACCGACGCCCTATCCTTGGGCAGAAGGCTGGTAAGCGAAGTTAACGTCACCCCCCAGCACGCCCTCTACATAGGATATGAACTTGCCAAGGCAGAGATAGCCTTAGCGCTTGACAAGAATTATATACAGGACGAGCCACTATTTAAGAGGGTATATGCTAGTAGCGGTGCCAAGGGTAATAAAGGAGACAGTTGACGACTTAGAGGTTTACATTTCCGTAATGCCCTGCATTACGGAGGGGGAAGTGGTGGAGAAGTTAAAGAAATCGATGACCTTGAAATCACTTGACGAGGTCAAGTATTATCCATACTTGTTTGGAGGAATAATTGTCCTTAGAGGCAACTCTGTCCTAGTCAGATACGAGTTTGATGGATTTGTTAAGGTGGAGAGCGTAAGGAACAAGTACCGCAAATTCAAGTTGGCTCCAGAGATCCAAGGTTGTTACCAGTTCGACAATGAGGCTGTTTGTTTTTTCAAGGACAAGTGCGAAGGCTGTCTCCCTGTTGACAATATAGGCCTAAGGTTTATCGTGTGAAACTGTTGGCCATTAAATCCGCCTAGGGGTAATCTATTTCAGCGTAGGAATCCTTCCCCTCGTATATTTTGATGTTTACCTTGTACTTATTGCCCAGCCTTTGGTAAACCTCTTTAGCGATCTCCGTGCCTATGTATTCGGCAGTGGCGAAGGGAGCGTTTATCTTCTTTATTTCCATTTGAAAAGGCGCCTCTACCCTTATTTTGTCGATGTCTTTAGCGGGGACGATTAGCTTGTGGTCCCACTCTTTGACGACTTCAGATACTGTCTTCCTTAAGATCTCAAAGTCCATCACGAACCCAGAAGATGGGTCAACTTGGCCCTCAATTTCCACTGAAATGACGTAAGTATGACCGTGGAGTTGCGCGTTGCCCGGAGAAGACAGAGTGTAGTGGGCTGAGTCAATTGCGAAGCCCTCTATTCCAATTCTCACTTTCATACAGTTAACGACTTAGCAATGTTTTTATTAAAATGTTCCCACAACGCTTCCCCTAGGTATCTTATCTCGTCACAAAGGGATACTATGTCCGAATCCCTCCTACTGTACTCTATTTTCCTGTAGGCTCTCATCAGTTGATTAAAGTCACCGGAGACGAGAGTCCTCTCCTCGAACTTTATCTCGCTCCCTATGACTACGTCCCCTCCGTACTCCACTAGCCTATATATTGCGTAAAGTAAGTTGTCAACATTTGCGTTAAACTCGGAAAAGATATCCTCCAGTTTAGATCTTAGCGTTGCCACTTGAACGTTGATAAGGTCAGTCAAGCTGTCCACGACCTCCAACTGCGACTTGAACGCCTCGTTGTTTAGCAGCTCTCTAAACTTACCGTTCATAATGCACTCAGTCCCACAGGGAACGTCAATCTCGACGCCCTTGATCTTCGTTGAGGGTCTCTCGGTTAGGTATGCCCTCTCCATAATGTTATTTTCTTTACCTAAACTAATAAACTTGCGGAAAAAGGAGGATTTTGGTGTAAATCAATGGAGAGGGTTGTCGACCTAGACTCGTCAACTTGTAGTTCAGAACCTTTGGAGGCTTTGGGCTTCCTTCTTAGAAAAAAAGGAGTAGTGTTTTCCATATCTCTGGATAACCCATACTATCAAGAAATAAAAAGAAAGTATGAAATTGAAATCGTGAAGAAAGAGGGTGACAAAGTATACTTTTTGATACTTTCTGGTGGTTAAACTTCTACTCTAGAATAAGGTCAGTACTAGGTTTCAGCGAGAAAGACGACTACGAGTCAGCCCACATCCTAAACCAGATGCTGAAGGATAACCCATTGGACCTCCTCGAGGAGATAAGGGGAAGAAAAGTCGCAGTGGTAGGGGCTGGCCCGAGCCTTGAAGAGGTGAGGGAAATTGACGCAGACATTGTTGTAAGCGCAGACGGAGCAACCAACTTTCTCGTAAAGAGGGGTATAATTCCGGAGTTTGTGGTAACTGACCTCGACGGGATAGAGGTCTTCCCTAAGGAAAGCGTTTACGTAGTCCTTGCCCATGGCGATAACGTGCACTTGTTGGGGAAGGTCTACAATATGGAAAACGTAATAGGTACATGTCAAGTAATGCCGTTCGGTAGGCTGAACCTCTTTGGCGGGTTTACGGACGGTGACAGAGCAGTAGTGTTAGCAAAAAGATTTGGAGCACGTGAAATAGTCCTATATGGCATGGACTTGGAATCAAATTTCATAGGAAAATTTTCAAAGCCGTTCCTCAGGGATAACGTACCAGTTTCATGGATGAAGAGGGAGAAACTTAAAATTGCGAAGGCAATTATCGATATGGTTCTAAAGTAAAGTTTTTAAAAAATAATATACTCTTTAAGAGTAGTGCTGAGGTATGAGTATTCTCCAAGCCTAAAGTCAGGATATTAGATACAACCCTGAGGGATGGGGAACAAGCCCCAGGGATAGACTTAACTGTAGAACAGAAGGTGAGGATAGCAAAACAACTAGTTAGATTAGGCGTCGACGTAATTGAGGCCGGGTTCCCTGCTGCATCAGAAGGGGAGTTCATTGCAACAAAGAAAATCCTTGAGGAAGTAGGTGACTATACAGAGGTAATAGGTCTAGCTAGGGCAAACAAATACGACATTGACAAAGCAATAAGCGCGGGGCTGTCGAGCGTTCACGTGTTCATAGCCACCTCCGATATTCACTTGAAGTATAAGCTTAAGATGACGAGAGAAGAGGTACTGGAGAGGATTTACGACAACGTGAAGTACGCTAAGGACCACGGTCTAGTCGTGGAGTATAGCCCAGAGGACGCCACGAGGACTGAGAGGGAGTTCCTTTTAAAGGCGGTCAGAACGGCAGTAGAGGCAGGGGCAGACAGGATAAACATACCAGACACGGTAGGTGTCATGGAGCCGTTTACTTTCCATGACTTAATAAAGGACGTAGTTAAGGCTGCAGGAGACAGGATAGTGAGCGTCCACTGTCACAACGACTTTGGCCTTGCTACTGCAAACTCTTTGGCTGGGGTGAGGGCTGGGGCAAGACAAGTCCACGTGACAGTAAACGGAATAGGGGAGAGAGCAGGCAATGCCTCACTGGAGGAGGTAGTTATGGGGTTAAAGAAGTTAATGGGATACGACACAAACGTAAAGACGTGGTTGTTGTACGAGACAAGTAGGCTGGTCTCGGAGCTGACTGGCGTGCCAGTACCGTTCTTTAAGGCAATAGTAGGCGACAACGCGTTTGGTCACGAGGCTGGGATCCACGTACACGGAGTAGTGGAGAATCCGCTAACTTACGAGCCGATAAGCCCAGAGGAAGTGGGTAACTTCAGGAGGATAGCCCTAGGAAAGCACAGCGGAGTCCACGGCTTAAAGAAAGTTCTAGAAGATCAAGGGATATACTTGGACGATGAGAAGCTGAGGCTAGTGTTACAGGAGATAAAGAAAATGGCAGACAACGGGCAAAGGATTACTTCAGAGGACGCTAAGAGAATAGCAACTAAGCTTTTGAACTCCTAACTCCCCAAATTTTTTGATGATAAAGTACTTCGGCCATTCTATGTTTTCAATAGACGACAAGATCGTCATAGACCCTCATGACGGAGGGAGCATAGGATTAGAGAGGCCCGAGATCTCTCACTCAGATATTGTCTTAGTCACCCACGACCATTACGACCACAACGCCTATGAGATATTGACGTACAAGGACCTTAAGGTCATGTTCACTGGTACAATAACGTACGGGGACTACAAGATTACTGGGTATAAGTGGTACCACGACAAAGAAAGGGGGAAAAGGAGGGGCGAGACTGCGATATATAAAATAGAGACAAAGGACTTCACGGTGGTCCACCTAGGGGATATAGGGGAAATCCCCAGGGAGGACATACTTAAGGAAATATCCTCCCCAGACGTCCTGATGATACCAGTGGGAGGGCTTATTACGATCGACTACAAGGAGGCGATTTCCCTAGTTAGCGCGTTGAAGCCAAGGATAGTTATCCCTATGCACTATTGGGTTAAAGGTCACTTAATGCCTTTGGATCCTCTGGAATACTTTCTGAAGGAGTATAAAGGAGAAGTAAAGGAGGTAAACAAAAAATACATTGAGGGAAACGAAAAAGGGGTTATAATCTTCAGAGTTTGACCTTCTCTACCTTAGCTACTGGAACAGTCTCCTTCTTTATGTCTTCTCCCACAAGCTTCTCGATTGCTTTCCTTATTGCTTCGCTTCTGTTTAGACCGTACCTTATTGCGTACCTGTCCAATAGCTCTAACAGGTCTTCTTCCGCTTTGAATGTGACTACTCTCATGATTCTCAAAGTATATCTTCCTCTTGTAAGGTTTAAGTATTTTCTAGAGCGATATTACACTATTCCTATTCCAAGAGGAAGATTCCATAGACAAGATTAATATATTCGGATTACATAGATATTTTTAGAGAGGGAAATACAGGAATGCCTACCATACACTTATCGTTGCCGGAGCAACTTTACGAGGAGCTTAGGAGTAAGGCTGAAGAAATGGGAGTACAGATAACAGACCTCGTAAAGTTCTTCATAAAGCAAGGGATTGAGGGTAAGTTGGAAAAGCAGGACGACAAAAGGATAGAGCAGTACGAAGAGAACGTAGCTTTCCTCGAGGCTAAGGTGGCCCAGTTAGACGCAATGGTGTCAGAGCTTATGAAGAAGCTCAAGTCCCTTGAGGAAGAAGAGGAAGAAGAGGAAATAGAGATAAGCGGAGGGAACTCCTAAAAAGCTCTTAAAAGCTAATAACCCCTTATGTCCCATAAAAATCTGGGCCTATGTGAAATGTTCCCGTGTCCCGGGAGCAAATGAGCATAGGTGGGTCCCAATTCTATTACGTTTAAGAAATGATGTAGTAGGGACGTACTGAAAAAAATGAGGAGAATTCCAAAGGGTTCTGATTACATGGAAATTAACGTGACCGTCCTTATGATGTTGGGGTTTCTCCTTATCTGGGAAATTGTCTTGTTTAGCTCCTCCAAGGACTGGGCCTCTATTACCACCACTACGTCGTACTCGCCGTATACGGGGGTTGCCTCCCTTACCCCTTGAATCTTCTTCAACTCGTTTGAAATATCTGTTTCTTTTCCAATTGAAGTTATAATTAAGACATATCCTTTTACAGAGCTCATATTCTATTATAGTCTTTCAAAAAATAAAAGCTTTATTTGAGCAAAAGCCTTTCGCTGTCCAGGAACCTAGACGAGATCAAAATTAACAGTATACAAGCTATTATTGTTCCTGATATATAGAATATGGATTCCTGTACGAGTCCAAATACATATAGCAATAGGGACGCTACTATTTGGACGTAGGGTATAAGCAAAATAGTGGAGAGCGGGAAAGACAAGTTGCCGAAGTTTACCAGCAGGGACGAAAAGGATGCGACTAGACCAAAGCTGGTTATGACGAAATTGACTATTTGGACGTTCTTGCTCGATCCCCCAATTAAGACCAATATGAGGACGCTTATTGATGCGGTTAAAAACACCATCAAGAGGTAGAGAACCACAGTAAGGGCAACGAAGCTCAGGGAGAAGGAAACTGAGGCCCCCACTATGAAGGGCGCAAACAAGGAGAAGACCACCAGGCCCGCTACGTCCCCTATGGAGGATATTATCCCAAGAAGCATGGAGATGGCGACTTTAGACGCTATGAATGACTTTGCCGAGATTGGAGAGGCCAAGAGGGACTCTAACGTCTTCCTCTCCTTTTCGCCCAATATGCCGTCAGTTACAAAGAAGATCACTGGAGTAGACGCCGGAAAGAGGATAACTGCTACTATCCTCGCTAGCTGTGCCAGGTTGTTCTCCGAGCTACTCGCTGCCTTACCAGTAGGCTGGACATAAGCAATGTAGACGACCAATGGATCCCTTATCTTTTGAGGAGGAACTGAGACGTTAGAGATCTTCTCTATTTGCTCAATTCTGTTCAACGACGAGTTGTAAAGAATGTTGTAGAGTCCGTTCTCCACAAGGTCAAAAGCTTGGCTATTCGCTGATATCAAATATGTGATTTCCACAGAAGCAGTCCTGTTGATGTTTGTTATGTTGTAGTAAAACTGTGAAGGGAAGACCACCTTCACGTCAGGCAACACGGGGGAAGAGTTAACGTAAACTAAGCCCCCATGTGAGGTTATGTAGTCAACTAGGTAATTCACGTACTTTAAGTTGCTCACGTTCTCGTTAATGATCTCCACTACTGGAGGTTGAGTAACGGCAGCTGCGAACAGGATTCCGCCTATCAGGGGGAGTAGCACGAGGGGAAGGAGAACCGAGCCGAGGAGTAGCTTCCTGTCCCTCTTTACGTCAGTCCACTCCTTAAGCAATAAGTCCCTTATCGTTCTCCTTCACCGTGAGTTTTATGAAAGCTTCCTCCAAGTTATTTGTTTTGGTTAGCTCCACTATCTCCTTTGGTCTCCCCACAGCCACTACTCTCCCGTGGTTAATCAGCACTATAGAGTCGCAAAGGTACTCTACCTCGAGCATGTTGTGGGAGGATATGACTATTGTTGACTCTCCCCTCATGCCCCTTATGGTTTCCCTCACCTTTATGGCAGATTCAACGTCGAGGGCGGTAGTTGGCTCATCGAGGATGGCCACCTTTGGCTTCACCATCAACGTTCGAGCTATCAACAACCTCCTCTTCATACCCCTACTGTAAGACGATGCCCTGTCGTAGATCCTGTCGCCCAAGTTGGCGATCGTGATACCCCTCTCCACGTACTCCCTGGCCTTTGCCTTGTCTCCCTTAGAATATATCTTAGCGTAGAACTCCAAGTTTTCGTACCCTGTCAAGTTGTCATAGGGGAATGCGTCCTCTGGCATATAGGAAATGTAGCCCACTTTCCTAGCGTCTACCGGCTTTAGTCCGTAAACTCTCACTTCCCCCTCATACTTCCTTATAATCCCAGCGATGATCCTCAGCGTAGTTGTCTTCCCAGCTCCGTTTGGTCCTATAATCCCAAACACCTCCCCTTCTTTAACTTCGAACGTAACGTCGTCGAGAACGACCTTGTCGCCGAACTTCTTAGTCAACTTAGTAACACTGACGGCAAAGCTGTCGTTGGTCATATTCCGTTTAATGTAGTTTTAGTATAATATAATCCTTTGGCAAGATTACATTTAGTGTTAGGCGGAGTCAGGGACAGGACAATAGAGGCGCTAACGAAGTACGGCGAGAAGGCTAAGGCCGTGTTGAGGGTAGCCTTGAGTATCTACGACCAAAACGGAGAGAGCGAGCTAGGGCACTTCGACTACAAGACGTTATACTCGGAGCTTCAGTCCCTTGGTTACTCCTGGGATCCAAAGATGATATTGAGGGCTTTGGAGAGGGACTTCGGCATAATCGAGACGTCGTATAAGTCTTCTAACCAGCACTGGTGGAAGTTCATAGACGCCGAGGAAGTGAGGAACGCGTTAGAGGAAGGGGAAGAGGATCCAGAAGTGAAGTTGGTAAAGATACAAGCAAACAGCCTAGACATAGAGGGGATAGAGAAGAGGCTAGATTTCATGCTAAAGAAGCCTAGGATTACAGAAGTTGACAGGGCCATGTTCAGGAGGATAGCATTTGAGGACTTAAGGTTAGCCATAGAGGTCTATAAGAAGGCTGAGATGTACGAGGAGACGCAGTACATTGCAAACAGGATAAGGAGAGTTTTAAGCTTGGCTGATAAAGTGTCATTGAGGTTAAATGGCAAAGGTAACGATAAGGGACTTCTTAAAGAGAAAGGGGAAGGGCAAGCTGACTATGCTGACGGTCTACGATTACTCGATGGCGAGGATATTGGCAAAAAGCAAGCTTGACGGCATCCTAGTAGGTGACTCCCTCGGCATGGCTATGTTGGGCTACCCCTCTACGTTACCTGTAACAATGAGGGACATCGTCCATCACCTTAAAGCAGTAGTGAACGCCAAGCTAGATCAACTGATAGTTGCGGATATGCCCTTCCTTTCCTACGAGCACTCCGTAAAGGAGGCAGTAAAGAACGCCGGTAGGTTGGCCAGGATAGGGGCTGACGCTGTTAAGTTAGAGGGAGGGAGAGAAATCTCAAAGACCGTGAGGAGGATAGTTGAGGCTGGGATACCGGTCATGGGGCACATAGGCCTCACTCCCCAGAGGTACCTAAGGATCGGAGGATATAGAGTAATAAAGGACAGAGAAAGGCTTCTAGAAGACGCTAAAGCGTTGGAGGAAGCTGGCGTCTTCTCCATTGTGTTGGAGAACGTTTACTCCGACATAGCAGAGGAGATCACGAAGGCAGTTAGCGTTCCCACCATATGCATAGGTGCAGGGCCTCACTGCGACGGACAAGTGCTCGTAATACACGACTTGTTGGGGCTAAGCGAGTTTACGCCTTACTTCGCCAGGAAATACCTTAACTTGAGCGAGGAGATCTTGAAAGCGGTTAACGCCTACGTGGACGACGTAAACTTAGGCAGGTTCCCCGGAAAGGAGAACTACAAGTCCTCCGAGAGCTGAATCAACCTCGAGGAAATGAACTTCAGAGACTCAGATAAGTTTTTCTTGTTGTCGAACTGGTCGATCAACTTCTTAATCTCTTCCCTTCTTACCTCCTTCATTTCCCTGGCAAACCTTATCATGTTAGGGAAGGCTCTTATCACGTTGTCTACTATAGTTACGGTGGCTGAAAGGGAAGTCCTAGAGAGGGGGTTCAGATCTATTGCTATTACCTTCTTCCCCATGTTAACTAGAGCTTGTGTCCTGTCCCCGTCCTCCATCGCCAAGAGGACTACGTCTGCAGAGTACATTCCCTCCTTGCTGACTTTCCTCCTTTCGCTGAAGAGCTCTGGTATTGTTGCATCCCCCTCAGTGAGTACCTTTTCTGCTCCGTTTTTCTTTAGCTCCTCGGCGATGGCTTTAACCCTCTCCTCGCTCCTGTAGAACAAGTTCACCTCCACCTTTGCGTTAACTTCCCTAGCTAGTTCCACTATCTCCTTTGGCACTAGGGCGGCCATGTTTCCGTTTACTGATATTACAGGATTCTTGGCTAAGAGCAACATGGCTACGGCAACTTTCTCTGCAAGTTCTGCGAAGGACTGCGTCTTCTCTCCTATTAGGTAGTCGAAGCACTCGCCCCTACCGTGGGCGATTAGGCCTTGAGCTACCAAGATTCCATTTTCTAACGCTTCAACCAGCTTCTCTCTGACTATCAAGGACTCTCTCCTTGGATGATTATCTGGGATCAGCCCACGTAGGCTCCACGCATCGCTGGAACGTGACTTATCCATCCGCTCTCAGCTGGATTTCCAAGTTTGACTATTAATCCTTTTTTCCTGAAGGAGTCGTTGTAATCTGAGTGAAAACCTAGCTCCTCGTTAAACCTCCTGGACACTTCAAAGAATTTCTTAAGAGTCCTGTCCTCAAGAAACTCTTGGATTAAGGCCTTTGCGATGTCTAGTTGCCTTATTACCCCCTTGGTTGACATCCTTTCAATGGGTTTGGAGTACACTTCCTGCCACTCAACTTCCACCCTCTCTACCTCCCCATAGCCTGGCGCACCTGGCCTTTTCCTGTACACTAGTCCTCCACCGTAGTACTGCGATATGACGTCGCCTAAGCCGTTATTGAAAAGTACCTCACTCTCGTGTGCCGTCTCTAAAGCAACCCTTTCACTGACGTTGTAGATCTCGCTAGCTCCCAGCGCGTAGGCCAGGCTAATGGATCCGCTTAACCCATATCCGTAACCTAGGGGGACTTTGGCCTCTCCCTCTACCCTTAAGTCTCCCAGCCTCTTAAGAACGGCAACGTTAGGGAAGTCTATCTTAATCCCATTGAATACAATCACGGGGGTGTCGGACTTCTTAACTTCAAAGACGCTATATGGCTCCAGCACAAGGGTTAGCCCTACTGATCCGGTCTTGCTTACAATTTCCGACTTTATTGGATACCAAATTCCTGAAATACTTACTGGAATATGAAGAAGTACCATTTATTCGATTTTTGGCAAAACCTTCTATTATTTTTATCCTAATACGTGGTGAGGACAGTTGTTACTAGACGCGTCGATCTTTAGCAGGGCTATTACGTCCTTTGACCTGTCGTCCCTGAAGAAGTTCATGGTTGAAGGGGGAGAGGTGATAGTAGGCAGAGGCACATCTTTGGACGGGAGCTTACTGAGAAATTTGAACCCCAAGTACTTGAGCGCTATGAATAGGCTGGAGGATGGATCTATGTTCTCTATCTTAGAGAAAGGGGACATCTACGCAAAGGCTAGGGTAGCTCCCGGGGCCACTTTCGAGGAGCTCTTTAACTCGTTAGCCAAGGAGGGTTATTACCCTGCCCTCTTTCCCCTCTACCCTAAGGGTACTGTAGGGGGATTCATTGTTACAAACGGTTCTGGGTTCGGGAGCTACAAGTTTGGGTTCGTTAAGTACAAGAAGGCAGTCCACGAAAACGGAGAGAAGGGGTCTATTGTTACTTTAGTCAAGTATGACGAAGTAATAGAGGTATCCCAAGAGGAGAAACTCTCCTGGTCTAGCCTCATAATTGACGGTACCAAGAGGTATTTCGTTCCCTCAATTTACTCCTCGCTTGTTGGCGGGAAATCTATCAGCGTAAAGGAACTTGTCAATGAGGTGTTTAGGGCTTCCTATAGGTTAGTGAAGAAGGACTACGTGCCCATATGCTTGAGGACGACAGATCCATCCTTTTTTAACGGTTTCCCTGGGGAACTCGTCATCGGGTATGAAATCAACTTCAATAGCCCAGCAAAGTACACGGTGATGTGTGGTTCAGTTAAAGCAGATGAGTTAGAGGAGGTCTTTAACTTCCTCAGGAAGAACCCTGGCGTTATTCCATTCCCCAACTTGAGAGACTACGACGACCTTCAAAAGCAAATACTAAGCAAGTACAAGAGGAGAGTCAAGATACCTAAGCACGCAGAATTCATTAGGGACGAGTACATAGACGCTACGCGTTGCGTGAACTGTTCACTGTGTCTCGACTCTTGCTTAGCGTACAAGACCACGAAGAACGTCTTTTACTCCGCCATGGGTAAGCTAAACAGACTTGTTACTGAAGAGACTGCATTTGAGGCGTGTTTTGGCTGCAAGGAATGCGAGGACGTGTGCCCAGAGGGCATAAAGATCTCCAAGATCACTGAGGTCCTTCCGAGAATTGGGTCAAACTTAAAAGTGTCCATCTCATTGGAGAACTCTTCTTTGAGGGCGAAGGAACTGGAGAAACAGTTAGAAGACAAGTTCAGAAGCTATCCGAGGTTCCTTCTCTTCGTAGGCTGTTCAGCGAAGTACGACCCGGTGGGTCTGGAGGGCTTCTTGAAGTTCTTAATGGATAACGGCGACAAGATACCCACCTCTCCCAGAGTGAAGCTGATCGACGGCATGTGTTGCGGCTTTGACAAATACATTAGTGGTGACGTGGAGGGGGCTAGGAGAGATGTCCAGAGAATCTTGGAGCTAAAGAAGGCGAACGGAGCTGAGGGGGTCTACTTCCTTTGTCCAGAGGGGCTTTACGTATACAACGCGTTAAGCGGAGAAAAGGGGTATTTTGCCTTCGAGGTAATAAAGCCCTTCATAGATGAGCCAATACACGCTGGCTGTTGGGCTAGGAAACTGGGAGTTGAAGGCCAAGACAAGGAGTGTGCAGGGCTCTCCCTAACGTCCTATATGGGAGGGCAAGTCTACATGAGGCAAAAGAACATACTCACAGTATGTCCCTTCTCCACTTGGAAGTTCGGGACGAGGTCGGTTTACAGCAAGTTCTACTCAGCAGAGGCTAGCAAGCTAAAGGCTATCGCAGGTGAAACCGTCACATTGCCAGATACTGTAATGGTTGAGATAATTGTTAATGCTATTAGAGACGCCTCCTTGAGAAGCGTTGACGAAATAGCGAGTAAGGTAGACCTCTGGAAGGTAGGAGGAAGGAACTACTTCGTTCTTATCGTAATACCTATCGTGAGGAAAGAGTTCACGAGTGTCTTGAGGGCGAAATTGTCAGAAGACGCCAACGTAGTAAAATTCTTGAAGGTCGTGGTAGAAGATCAGATTCTACTCAACGAGAAGGTGTCAAAGTACGTTGACGCAGTGAGGTCTTACGACGTGGAGCCCATAGTGAGGGAAATAGTTCAAAGGGTGAGCAATTCAAGGAATTTGGCTTTCGAGAACAAGGACGTGGTGGAAAGTCAGAGCTTTTCGGAGGCTTTAAGAGACGTATTAAAGAGTATTGCGACCGCGTCTACTTTGCAGACTATAATTGTAGAGGTTGCTTCTGCCTCCTAGACGAGTTTGTACTCCTTACTTTCAGCGTCATAGTAGACTAGCCCGTTATTTTTTAGGAAGGTGAAGAGAAGCCTTAACCTCTTAGGCATCTCGTCCTCTGCTCTCTCCCCCATCTTCATATACAGCTTTAAGAGGTCCATGGTGTCCTTAAACGTCACGAGGTAGTTGGATGAGTCCAACTTCATGACGAAGAGGTTGGGGTGAGTGTTTTGGTTTATCCTTCTATTCGTCACTACGTAGGTCTTTTCCAGTATTACCTCGCAGAGGCTCCCCTCCTTTTCCCTCTTCTCCTTCATCAGAGTCCTCAGCAAGAACTCTATCTCGTCGAGCTTCCTCATTATGGAGTTCCTTGGGGGCTCCCCTCCCTCTATAAAATCAAGTATTTTATCGTCCTCTTCCATGTATAATAAGGGCTTTGTAGGAAGGGAGTGTGCAGGATGAAAGTTAAGTTAAAGTACTTCGCCTTTATGTCTGATCTCACAGGGAAAAAGGAGGAGGAGTGGGAGACTAGCTGTACTGACGTTAACTGCCTCGTGGCTGAGCTCTCGGGGAAGTACGGTAGCGCTTTCCTCAATTACGTGAAGAACGGCATAGGAGGTATAAAGGTCGTTGTCTTAGTCAACGGTGTCGCCAATGTGTCCACCTTGAAAAACGGCGACGAAGTGGCCTTCCTGCCCCCGCCGTCTGGAGGAGAGCTCGTCAAGGGGAAGTTCAATTTCCTTGAAGAGATCAGGAAGTTCAGGGAGGATGCCCCTCCAGAGGCTGGCTCTTTGGTGGTATATTTGGGCTTCGTTAAGGGGGTTGTAGAGTCTCACAAGGTCTACGAGCTTGACTACGAGGCCTACGAGGATTACACGGTCAAAAGGATAAGGGAAATAGAGGAGGCAATAAAGGAGAAGTACAAGGACGTAGTAAAGGTAAAGATAATCCACGCAATTGACAAGATGAAGCCTGGAGACGACGTGATTCTCATAATGGTAATGGGAAAGGGGAGAAAGGACGCCATAAGCGCTGTGGGCGAGGCCATAGAGTTAGTGAAGCACACTACTGGCATATGGAAGCTAGAGGTTAGGGACGACGGTCAGTTCTGGGTTGTAGCGGGAAACACAAGGGTGAAGAGGGACGAAAAAGCCGGTAGCCCTTAGCGTAGCTGGGCTTGATACTGGCGGAGGGGCTGGAGCGGAGACTGACTTAAAGGTCTTCGAGCTCCTCCAAGTCCACGGCATAATGGCACTCACAGCCATAACTGTCCAGAATACAAGGGGAATAAAGGAAGTGTATCCGGTGTCCCCTGAACAGCTGGCCTCCCAAATAGGCTGGCTCAAGGAGGACTTTGACTTCAAATATGCCAAGCTAGGCATGGTGTACAACTCTGGGCAGTTCAAGGTGGTGAGCGAGGAGCTCTCAGATAAGAGGCTCGTTGTGGACACAGTAATATACGCAAAGGACGGCACACAGCTAATAAAGGACTTAGAGGACTACAAGAGGTTTGTTCTGAGAAAGGCTTTCATCGTTACTCCAAACGCCGTGGAGGCTTCAATGCTCACCGGTATCAAGGTGGAGAGCTTGAGGGATCAGGAGGTAGTAGCGAGGGCACTCCACGAAATGTTCGGCGTGCCGTATGTTGTGGTTAAGGGAGGCCACGTAAAGGGAGAGTACAGCTTTGACGTGGTCTTCGACGGAAAGGAGTTCTACGAGGTAGGATACCCAAGGATCGAGCAAAAGAACACCCACGGCACCGGCTCAGTCTTCGCCTCTGCCATCGCTGCAGAGCTAAGCAAGGGAAATGACGTGCGTTCGGCCGTAGAAGTAGCAAGGAGGCTACTGCAAGGATCCATACTCTACGGTCTAGAGGTAGGCAAAGGGATAGGGCCAGTTGATCCATATTTCCTCCTGAAGGACTCCATGAAGTACAAGATTATGGAGGAGATGAGGGAGTTTGGGGACTTCGTTGAGGGCCTAGAGTGCTTCTGGAAGCTCATCCCTGAAGTGCAGTCGAACTTCTCCCACTCCGTACCGCCCGAGTACGTAAGAGGGCTCGACGACATTGCGACTTTCAGGGGAAGGATAGTCAGGACGTGGGATAGAAAGGTAAAGGTAGGTTTCCCAGCTGTTTTTGGTTATCCAACGCATACCGCAAGGCTTCTCTTATCCCTTACTTCCCAGGGAGTTAAGGCTGACTCGCTGATAAACATTAGGTACGACGAGAGGGCAATCCGGTTGTTAAGGAATTTGGGATACGAGGCCGTGGAGGTAAACAGAGAGTTAGAGCCTCAACACGGTGAGGGGAAGACTATGCAATGGATAGTGGAATACGTCGTTGAAAACTACGGCAAGGTGCCTAACGTTATATACGACAAAGGGATGAAGGGCAAGGAGGCAATGATAAGGTTCTGGACAAATGGAGTAGATGAGATGAAAAACTCTTTAGAGTACCTCTGCAGAGAGTTGTAACCATGCAACTGGAGAGGCTTTTAACGGCTTGTAAGAACTTGGCTAGGACTGGCTGGATGCAAAGGGGGGTACCACCCTCAATGGCTGAGACCGTGTCTTCCCACAGCTTCGAGGCGTCCGTACTTGCCTACGCAATTTCCCTTAAGTTGAGGGAAAAGGGAGTTGAGGTAAATCCGGACCACGCTGCAGTAATTGCCCTCTTCCACGACGTGGGAGAGAGCGTACTGGGCGACCTCCCAAAGTGGGCTAGCAGTAGGGTTGACAAGAGCCAGGCTGAACTTGAGGCCTACAGGGAGCTGGGAATAGGGGAGGAACTTTTCAAGGAGTACAAGGAGAGGAACACCGTGGAGGCAAAGGTAGCCAGGCTATCTGACAGACTGTCGACGATAGTGCAAGCTAATAGGTACGCGAAGCTGGGCTTCGACGTTAGGGAGATAGCCGAGAGCTATCTCAAAGAGATCAACGAGATGTTGTCCAGCCATCCCTTTGATCTAGTGAAGGACTTCGTCCAGAGCCTCATAGGTGTCCAGTGAATAAAACATAAAAGTCTCGTTGTAGAGTCAATTATGACCCTTTATGAAAGTTGGTCCAGGGAAAAACGCACCAGACGTGGTAAACGTATTTATAGAGATACCAATGGGCTCCAACATAAAGTACGAATTTGACGACGAGGAAGAAGTGGTAAAGGTTGACAGGATACTCTACACCTCCATGGTCTACCCCTTTAACTACGGATTTATACCGGGTACGTTGAGCGAGGACGGCGATCCCATAGATGTGCTAGTTTTGAGCAACTACCCGTTCTACCCGGGCACGGTGATAGAGGCAAGGCCCATAGGTATGCTCTACATGAGGGACGAGGAAGGAGAGGACGAGAAGGTTATCGCAGTGCCAAAGGACAAGGTAGATCCTACCTTTTCCAACATAAAGGACATCATGGACTTGCCCCAAGCCATTAAAGACAAGATAAACCACTTCTTTGACCACTACAAGGAACTAGAGCCAGGCAAGTGGGTAAAGACGTCAGGATGGGGGACGGCCTCGGTAGCAAAGGAAAAAATTAAGGCAGCGATTGAGAGGAAAAACAAAGGATGAATCTCTTTTTATCGCTCCTGTTGCTCGTTTCGTCGGTTTTCTCTTCTGCTTGGCTTATTCTGCAAGGGATCTACTACGCTAGTGAGGAAAAGGTAAGTAGAGGAGAGGAAAGGAAGGAGAAGATAAGCGTCGTAGTGGCAATAAAGGACGAGAAGGTCGAGACGGTCAAGAGCCTTGTGGATAACTTGTCCAAGTTGGACTACGAAGACTACGAAGTAATAATAGTCTCTGACGACAGCGAGGAGAGATTTAGGGAACTCCTCTCCATTCCCATGCCAGAAAACTTCAGGCTAGTCAGGAGGGAGAGGCCAAGGGGAAGGAAGGCAGGGGCCCTCAACTACGGAGTCCAACTAAGCAAGGGCGATTATTTAGTTTTCCTAGATGCCGAGGCGAGGGTCGAGAAGGACTTCCTGAGGGAAGTAGCAAAATTGACAAACTACGACGCTATTGCCCTTAGGCTAATCGTGAGGAATAGGGAAGGGTTGGGCAAAATCTACTCCAGGATGACTGATTTCTCAATGGCTTCGTTGTTCAGAGGGAGGGAAAGGAGGGGGCTGTTCGTTTTTCCCAACGGCTCTGCATTCGGCATAAGGAAGTCCGTTCTCCTAGCCTTGGGAGGTTGGAAAGAGGGAACGGTCACGGAGGACCTTGAAATGGGGATAAGGCTAGCGTTAAACGGGGTTCAAGTGAAGTACTTTGATAGGCCCACGGTGTCGATACTCTCGCCCTTTACCTACTACGACCTTTACGCCCAAGTTAAGAGGTGGGCCTACGGTTCAGGGGAGCTGCTCCTGGAGGGACTGAAGCTCTTAAGGAAAGGGATAAGGGGCTTAGAGGGCTTCCTATACGTAGCCCAGTGGGGCATCTATTCGTTCTTCCCCCTCTCGCTCATCTTAGTCTCCATGTTCCCCGGGAGCGTTTCATTACCCTGGTACTTGCTATCACTAGCTATCTACGGGGCCTCGCTTGCGTTTTACTACGGTAGGTCGATGGAGGGCTCTGGGGAAATAGACTTGAGCAGCGTGTTGGTAATCTTCGCCTCGATGGTGGGTTTTGCACAAGGGCTAAGTAGGCTAAAGTTTGAATGGCGGGTAACGCCAAAGATGCCCGTAAAGGAGAAGGTACCTACGTCGCTGCATGTGTTGAAGTACTTACTGTTCCTCCTGGCCTTATACGACTTGTTTAGTGGGGATTACCTAAGCTTTATCATAATGCTGGGCCTCTCTCTAGCCCTCTTTGAACTTACCTCCAAGATTAGCTCGTGAGAAGCTGATCCCAATCTCCTAGGGGTCAAGGTTTTTGGCCTCCATGAGATCGCTCCTTTTTAAGTCAATTTGCGAAATAGAGGAAACATGCTAGAAGGAGGGAAAACAGTAGGGATCGTCCTACAGAAAGGGGAGTCCAACTCAGTCAGCGCCATCATAGACCCCTCGGTGGAGGTGTCCAGCGGTAGGCTCTTTGTGGTGAAGGATGGAGGAAAGATCTCGCTTTGTAGGCTCGACAGCTTCGAGTACATAAACGAGTTTTACGACGAGAAAATACCCATACTTAGGTCTATGATAACGGAGGAGGAGTCTTTTGAACTGTTGAACATGAACACCGTTATAAAGGCCTCGCTCAGCATAATCAAGAGGTACAACCACTCCTCTTCACCGATGCCAGGCTCGTTAGTCAAGCTCCTCCCGGAGATAAGGGACGAGAAGGGGCTAATGGAGTTTTACGGCTTAAACGACCTGACGGGATACGTAAAGTACGGGCTCCTTGCAGGTTCCGACATTCCCCTGTTGCTGGACCTAAACTCAATAACTATGCACGTGGGCATCTTTGGCGAGACCGGTAGCGGGAAGAGCTATAACATGAGGTACTTAATTTCGATCCTCTCGAACTTGGAGATAAGGGGGAAGAAGACTGCTATACCCTTGATAGTCATAGATGCCAACGGGGACTATGCCGACTTTGTAGATCAGAATCACTCTCTGGTTAGTGGAGGGAGGAACTTCGTTAGGAAGTTCGTGATCAGAGACCCCTTGACGAGGAACGAGGCGAGGCTTACCATAGACTTGTCCCTTTTCACGCCTAAGGACTTAGCCGACTTCATAATTTCCCTCAAGTTCAGCGGAGAGACCACAAACTCTCTCCAGAGCAACCTCTTGGAGTTCATCCTCTCAAGGCACGATGTAAAGGAATATAACCTCATCTTGGGGACCGAGCAAGGCATTGAAATGCTCGAAAAGGAGCTGTCGGACTCATCGCTGAAGGACTTGGGCTTCAACTACAGCACTGTTAGGGCAGTGATTAGTGCCCTCGAGATATTCAAGAACAGGCTAGTGCAGAAGTATAAGCTAATAGATAGCTCTTCCAGCTTCAATGAGTCCACACTAGAGTTGCTCTGGAAAAACAAGGGCCTACTCATCGTCGACTTCTCAGCAGATGGGTCCCCAGGAGTTGATATAGCTACGAAGCAACTAATTGTGAGCTATATCGCAAGGTCCCTCTTGAACTACTTGACCAAGGCAAAGTACTCAGGGAATCAGAAGCTAATAGGCTTCGTCATAGAGGAGGCGCAGAACTATATTCCCTCAAATGATTACCCCGTGAACGCTAGCATTACAAAGGACATCCTAGTCACCTTAGCGACTCAGGGAAGGAAGTTCGGCCTCTCCCTCTTTCTCGTCAGTCAGAGGCCAGCCTTCGTGGACAAGTACGTGCTCTCCATGCTGAACACCTTCTTCTTCCACAGGATATACCACGAGGATCTACGCTACGTGATGTCTGCCAGCGGTGGTCTGCCCGAGTCCTTGGCCAAGGCTATTCCCTCCCTGGACACGGGTTACGTGGTCGTCAACGGCCTCATGTCGGCGTTGAAGGTATCCGCGCTGGTGAGAATACCTTGGGATCCTAAGTTGGGATCATACGCTGGTTCCTTGGAAAGAGTTGATAGAGTACTATTAGAAGACTAATGAGTAAAATGTGCCAGTTTAGGCTAAGTGAGACTTCAGCTGACCCAGAAAGCATCTTTAAGCTCTACAAGTGCGTGGTCTCCAAGACCAAGCACGTTGACAGACTCAGGTTCTTTAGGCAGGTAGGCGAGGAGATAGCGAGGGTTAAATCGCCGAGGGAGAGCCCCGAAATTATAGCTCTAGTCGCGGACTGGGGGCAGGGTAAGACGACCTTCCTGAGCATAGTAAGCGAGGCCCTAAATGAGGTGGGAAAGAGGTTTGCTAAGCTAAACTTCGTGGACGTCTTGAAGAACTTGAAGGTTCTCGAGGAGGTTAAGCTCAACGACGTAGTGCTAATAGACGAGGTGGAGAGCGCTATAGATTTTGCAACCACAAAGTACTCCGATCAGATTAAGGAATTCTGGCTTTTCGTTAAGGAACTGGCCAACTCCAAGGGGAACAAGGTGGTCTACTTGTCCATGACCCCCAGCGCTTACTCAAAGCTTTTCTCCAATATCCTACCGTCAATGTTCCCAGAGACGTATTACTCCATCCTCCAAAGGATGAAGCGAGTGGTTATAGGTACACCGACTAAACTGGAGTTCTTGGCAATGATGAGTTGCCTTCTGGACTTCAATAATGCCAAAGACGACGTCTTGAAGTGGATGGACCTGCCCTTCTGGACCATAACCCCCGAGAGGAGGAGGTACGCAAAGTTCTTCAACGACGTGGTCTGCAACTCCTACGCCTTCGAGGACCAGTCTGAGTTCGTCTTTAAGGGCGTGCTTGAGTCAAAGTGGCTTAACGAAGAAGAGGAGACCATAAGGGTTCAGAACCTCTTGAAGGTGGAAGAGGGGCTGGACAAAGAGGAGGTGTCCAAGTTCCACAAGAGCTTGATGGCGAGGATCTTCGACGGCAGCCTCTTGGTGGAAAGGCTATCGCCACACGTGGTAAAGGGCTTCACTGTGAGCTACGACTCTTGGAGGGAGGTAATGGGGGACAGTAACCTCGACGACTTCCTCCTCCTATACAACCCTGGGAAGGACTTCGACTCGAGCTTATTTGTCTTCGTGTCAGAGGACATGGACAAGGTACTACAGGAGGGCGTTAAAAGGGAGGAGATGAAGAAAGCTGTTGAGAGGCTCTTGGTAAGGAAGAGGGGAGAGGCGTTTGCGTACACTTGGAACTTCTTCGAGAGCCTTGTAAACACAAACGTCGGCAATTACGTCGTGGAGTTTAAGTCCAGGGAGGTTAAGGAGAGGGCGATCAAGTTCGTAAACGAGAACTTGTTGAGCGTAGAAAAGGAGCTCGACGGAGTGATATCCTTGGTCAAGTTACTGAACGGCGAAGTAGAGGAGACGAGGATCAGCGACAGGCTAAGGGTGCTTAAGTGGGGCAACCAAGAGAGGAAGTTCACAGTTGCCCTAGCTAAAGTCCTAAACCAGTCAGACTTAGAGTCTCTCATGTCGTTCCTTGATCACAGGGAAGATGCCCTCTTGGACGGGCTTATACTGGTCTCAAGCGACTACATAAACGCAAAGGACGTCTCTAAGGCGATAATTGAGAAGTGCGATAGGCTCTCGATCACTTTGACGGTTCTGGACTTGACGACTCCCGTTAAGAGGCAGTTGCTATACTTACTTTACTACTTCCTTAACAGGAGTTCAGTGGAACTAAAGGAGGACAGAGTGGACTTAAGGCTAGGTGACGTAAAGAGGCAGATTCAAGAGCTGAGCGAAGAAGTGAGGAAAAAGGTGGAAGTGAGGCTACTGCCCGTAGCTAAGGGCAACAAGAGGCCCATACAGTCCTTGAACTGGGTTATCTTCAACTACGAGGTCTACCCAGAGAAAGTGTCCTCAATATTCTCCAAGGTAAACGAGCTAGTCAACGAGAAGTTCAGGATCTTTGGCTCTAAGCAGTTCAAGCTTGAGGACATAGAGACGGAGGAATCGTTGAGTGAGATTGTTGACTACTTGGCAGAGAACGGGATTGTAAACTCCTCTAACGGGGTGGTGAACTATGAGGATTTGGCTGGGAGCTACCTAAAGGAGTTTGCCAAGACCCTCTCTGGCTACTTGAGGCAAAGGTACGGGGAAAAGGTAGAAGAAGTGGTGGTAGACTACATCCTCTTCCTCGCTAAGCTGAAGGAGAAGGTCCAGCTGAACTTAAGCAAGGTATTTGACCCAAGGAGGTCTTCCTCGGTCGAGTTCCTAATCTACGCGTCCCTGGCCACAGGGGAGATAGCTAGGCACTTGGAAGTGGGGAAGCTCAGGGAACTACTTGAGTGGAAGGCAAAGGAGTTATTGGAAAAGTTAAACTACGACGTGAGCTATGGTTACTTCATAACGGCAAAGGCTAGGGGTGCAGGGATAAGGAGCTTGAGCGAAATGAAAGAGTCCATGCTGAAGTTCAAGGAAAACGCGGAGAAAGCTGCTAAAGGAGGAGACGTAAGGAACTACTTTAGGCTTTACTTCGCTTTCTTCAACCTCTATTCCTTGTACAAGGACTTCCTAGAGGAGACAGAGAGGGCAAGAAACAAGGCGTCCAAAATAAAAGAGGAAGTAGAGAAGAAGCTAGAGGTCATTAAGGAGGCAAAGAAGTTGGCGGGCGTCAGGGGAGAGGTAGAGGAAGAGGCGGAGCTCAGAGAATGGTTAAGGAGGTTAGACGAGAATTTCGATGACCTCATAAAGGAACTAAGCTCAGCCATACAGAAGGCCAACAACAAGGAGTTCGACGCCATAAGGAACTTAATAGAAATGGTCCAGAAAAACTCTCAGGAAGAGAGCAACAACTTGTACCTCTTAGTGTGGGAAATAGCGAAGATGAGCCTAGAAAATTACCCTCTTATCTTTCCCCAGTCCCTTAAGGAGACGTCCTTGTACAAACTCTACGTTAAGGCCTTAAGTATTGGGGAAGGGATTAAGAGACTAGAGGAATTGATCAGGGAGGTAAATAGGCAGGACCCGAGCCTGAGGAAGTTAAAGGAGAGCGTTAACAAGGAAAGAGAAGAGATAAGCGAGGTATACTCAAGGCTTAAGGTGAAGTTGGATGAAATTGCAGGAGCTAATAAGTGAGCTAGAAAAGGTAAAGAACAGCTCCGACGTCAAGGCCCTCCAAGACGAGAAGGAGAGGTTGGACAAGGTTCTGACAAAGTTGAGGAAGGCTGAAGATCTTGTAGGGAGGCTAAAGGCTAACTTGGAGTATTGCAGGAGATACGAGTTTGAGGAAGTGAGCAGGGAAAGCATGAGTATAATTGAGGCCCTAATTAACGTCCCAGACGACCCAGAGGCTTTAGGAGAGCTTGTGGAAGAGCTATTCGAGAGGAGCCAGAAATGCGTAGACGCGTTGAACCAGCTGAAGGAAAGGGTTCTAGCGGAGTACAAGAAAAGAGTGGAGGAGCTCAACAGGAAAGTAATGGTATACGCCAGGATATTCAGGAATGTGTTGAAGGAGGAGGTAGAGGTAGAAGCATTTGAGATCAAAGGCGATATCGAGGAGGCCAAGAAAGAGGTGGAAAGGGCTGAGGACATGGTCACACAGCTTAACAAGAGGCTGAAAGAGAAACTAGAGTCCTCCAAATTACCTCCTGAGTACGTGGACGTTCTAGTGGACATGGTAGACAAGGGGGAGGTAACCTTAACCAAGAGGAACAAGGAGAGGTTCATAAAGGTAGTAGAGTTCCTAGTAGAGATGGGAGTGCCGGTGAAGGTGAGGGTTTGAGGACAAAAGACATCTTAGGAAAGATTGAGGCCCTAGCTAAGGAGGAGTCTGAGAAGCTTAGGAAGCTGAACGCATCAGTTGAGATGGTGGCAGAGGATATATATTACGGCAACGTGGAGCTTGAGTTCTTCAAAGTGGAGAAGGAGGATAGACCTCACTCGGCCTCTGCAGTTGACGGTAGTATGTACCAAGTGTACGTAGGCGACGTGTTCCTCATCATGGTCAGGGCGGTAAAGGTCTACGGCTATTTCGCCAACAAGAGGGAAGTACCACCTAAGGTAGTAGACGACTTCAGGGTTGTGGGAGATTACTACGGCTTAGACGCCGTGAAGAAAATGGCCATTACTTTGATGTTGAGCGTGGAGACCGGTCTAATGGAGGAAGAGGACACAGACCTCCTTTTCGTGGATGGGCCTCTAGTGGATCCACCGGTGTACAGTGACCAGATCTTCGGAAAGGAGGCCTTAGACCAGCTTATATCCAAGAGGAGCTCCATCTTCAACAGGAAGCCCGAGAAGTTCATAGGGGTGGTAAAGAGGTTCAGCCAGAGGTTCCTAGTGAACCTTGTAGGTAACTATCCAAGGCTTGAAGACGCCACCGAGAGGTTCGTGGTGACTAGGCTCTTCGACAGTTTGAGGAAAAAGTACTCCATTCACCCTAAGGAGCCTGTGGCTTTGGGATGGATAGACTGGGACAAAGTTGCGTCAAGGGAAGTGACAGGGGACTTGGAGGGGACAAAGATGGCCTACCTAAAGTACAGGGAGATACTAGGTTATCCTATTCTCTCCGCCTATTACCAACAAGATCAGATATCTCCCGTGAGCAGGATAGACGTCCTAGGGAAAGAGGGAAAGCGAAACCTAAGGTTTGTGTCCACGTGGGGGGTCAGCGGTTACCCTGAGGTAGTGCTTCTAAACAAAATAGCCGACGACCTCTCCGAGATTAAGAAGGTCGAGGCCGACGCTTACGCTAAGCTTTTGTTCTCAAAAATAAAGAGGAATTTTAGCTCTTCAGATATCGTGATGATGAGGAGATCACCAAACGATCTGTGAGTAGTCCTAGTCCAACTGAGTCAGTTTTTTATTTCCACTTAGAAGAAAACTGTTGGTTTGAGCGAAGTAAGGCTATATGAACTTGCAATAAGGAACATATTGTTCCAGAAGATGAACCCAGAGAGGGCCTTCGACGTTGCCTTCAAGAAGGTGAGAGCTGAGGGGGACAGGAGGGAGCTTTACGTTAAGTTCCTTGACGTCTTAAAGTGCTTTCAACACGTGAGCTACTTGTACCCTGAGCTCTCGTTAAAGGAGGCGGTAGAGAAGTCCTTTGACTGCGAGCCAGATCCCCTTTTCTCGTTCCCGGAGTGGGTAAAGGAGAGGCTACTAGCCCTCCTAGGGGAGGACGGCTTGAGGGGCATATACAGGAGGTACCACTGGATAAGGGTTAACACATTGAAGGCGGACGTCGAGAAGGTGAGAAGATCCCTGGAGGAGAAGGGGTTCTACCTAGAGGAGGACGACGAGTTCCCCTTTCTGTTCAAGGTAGAACCTTGGCACAAAGTATCCAAGACCGAGGAGTTCTCCCAGGGGCTAGTAATTCCCCAGGACAAGGCATCTGTAATTTCCGTTAAGGTCCTAGACCCAAAGCCCTACGAGACCATAGTGGAGGTCGGAGGAGCTCCTGGAGTGAAGACTTCCTTGATCCAGCAGATGACAGACAATAGGGCAAACGTGGTATCAATAGACGTCTCAGCCTCTAGGGTAGAGGTACAGAGGAAGCTGTTGAACAAGTGGGGGGTCAGAAACGTGGAGCTATTGGTGGGAGATGGGGCGCACTTGCCCTTGAGCAGGAGGGTGAAAGTGTTCATCGACGCCCCTTGTACTAACAGCGGTACTGTAAACGTAGACCCCTCTGTCTTTATGAGGCTGACCAAGGATGAGCTGATGTCCTTGATCAGACTACAGAGGATGATCCTGAGCGAGGCTATGAGGTTTGGGTCTGAGGTGGTTTACACCACATGTTCCCTTTTCCCGGAGGAAGGGGAAAAGGCTGTGGAGAAATACCAAGATAAGTTGGTCAAGGTAAACGATGACCCAACTAAGTTCGGGTATAGGAAAAGCAAGGTTTGGCTTAGGGTGATCAGAACGTATCCCCACGTGCATGGGACTGAGGGCTTTTTCATAGCTAAGCTCTCTCCATAGTCAAGGGATTTCTCTATCAACTCAACAGCTACCTCTCTAAAACCTCCAGGAGATCTCCTCTGAACTTCTCTTCGACTGCGTAGGTTTGTGGGTTGAGCTTTGATAGCTTGTTGGCCAGTGCGGTTAGCCCAAAGTTGCTCTCCAACCAGTCGCTGAAGTCGTTCCTGGTTTTCTCACCTATAACCCTCTTGTAAACGAAGTGGTAAAAGATCGATCTGGCATGAACTGTAGTCACAGCATCCAAAAACTCCGCTAACGTTTTTACCTCAACTCCAGTATAGTAGACCACTGGAACGAAGCTCATGAAAACGAATGGGTATTCTCCAACCCTATTTGTCACACCGCAAGTCTTGAGCACCTCCAGTATTTCCCTCCTAATGTCTTCCACGTTTAGCGGTTCAGCCCCTGGTAAGTCTGCCAGTATGTCCGCTAGCTCCTCGTCGTGAAGGGAATCCCTAGCCCAGAAGACGAAGTCGTTAGGCAGGTCCTCAGGTACTGCGTGCGACGAGAGCGTGGGGTGAAAGACGTGGTAGAATATGGAGTGTTTGTCCGCAATTGACACCTTGTCGTACAACTCTTCAAGGGAGTTGGCCTTTAGCTTGGCGTACTTGGGTGGGTAGTAAGCAGAATAGAACTTGAAAGAAATCCCTTTTCCTACAGTGTCTAAATTCATGAAAATCAAAGATTTTCTTATTATTTACGTTAAAACCCTTTATAGTTTTTCCAATCACACATGTAGTAAGCTATGCCCAACTCCAAATAGAAGGACTACAATGAACTCGACTATGATAAGCATTACGGCTGACAACACCGCTATTCCCAACGCTCCCAGCCACCCTACGTTGAACACAGTCTTGAATACCCACAGTATACCTATGAAACCAATTATTTGTGGAATGATACCTTTAAGAAAAAACGACGAAATGCCGTAGAGTACGGCGAATACAACTAGAGCTGCTAGGGTAGCTAGGAAGGCTTTGGAAAGCGTAGAGTCCCTAGTAAAGAACTTGGAAGCGAAGTAGACTACAATGGAAATCAATACCCATGACAGGAGGAATAAGAAGACGTCCTCCAGCGAAAGACCCACCATATGGTTCCCAGACCATTTAAGGATTTGAAGTAAAAAATTCATTCCTCTGGATAAGCCTCAGCGTACATCTCTTCGTCTAGCTCGTCAACGGCGTTCTTCTTCAGCTTTTCCAGATTCTCTAGAACTTCCTTTAAGGTGTTGTACTCCGTGGGGATGTATTTGATCGCTCCCTGTGACATCATGTAGGAACCGGGACATAGGAACTGCCTCTTGACAACTAAGGCCTCTGCTCCCAGGTCTAGTATTACGCTTATTGCTGCCTCCTTGCTAACTCCCTTTGCAGGGTTCTCGTACTGCTCCACTTCCCTCTTCTCGTCGTCTATTACGGCTATTATGTCTGCCTCGTCTAGGGGCTTTAACGCTTGGTTCTGGTCATATGTAGCTACGATTCTCATGTTCTCCCTTCTCATAAGTAGTCTCGATTTAAATAATCTTCCTTTAATTGGCTTCTTTCATTTTCATAAGAAACATTTAAATTATAATTTCAGAAACTGCCGTTATGAAGATCGTTAAGATAGTGTACTGTAGACCCTGTGGCTATTTGGATAGGGCACTGAGCCTCGCGAGGGACTTGTTGACGTACTTCGAGGACGTAAAAGTGGAACTAGAGCAGGGCAAAAACGGTATCTTCGATGTTTACCTAAACGAATCCAAGACATTCTCCCGTTACGAGGAGAGGAGGTTTCCGGAAAACGAGGAAATACTCAAAAAAGTTGCATCATCTTAAATTTTTTATTTTCTAGTAAATATCTTCACCAAGTTTAGCCTTTCCCCTATTTTTCCTATGTCTGCCATTATCTCCTTGGGGACCTCCAGTTGCATTGCCACAGTACTTATTACTTCGCCAACAGAGAGCCCTTCAAGCCCTGTAGTCCTTCCCTTAAGTAAGGTTATCACTAGGTTTCCTAGCCAGAGTAGGGTAGCTACGTCAGCTATAACCATTTCCAGTTGTACTGCGAAACCGAATAGGTCCCTCACGCCGTGGAGAGTAATGCTGCCGTAGTACTCTTGAGACGTAATGACAAGCGACTGGGAAGTGGCCCACACAGCCTCCTGCAGCCTTGCCGCTAGGGTATCTATTATGCCCAATATACCCCATACGAGGCTTAGCACTGTCATGCTCATAGTCATCCTAGATATCCAGTCCTTGTCTAACTGGAATACGGCGTTCAATAACGTTACAATTTGGGTTAGCCATAGGCACGTTGTACCTGGACATAAGACCCTTTTTCTCCTTTATCGCATTTATACGTTTCTTTTATAAGAGTTATAAAAGTTAGAAAAACTATTAGTTATTTATATCTATTTTATTAAACTGCATTTTAAAAACTTTTCCAGTTATCCCCTTTTATGAAAAATATCCCTTAGCTTGTGCCTCACGTCGTAGAAGAACACGTTGTCGTAAGGACAAGCCTCAACGCAGTCTCCAACGCCCACGCATTTCATGGACTTGAACTCTCCCTTCCTTATGAAGCTCCCTGCCATGTCGGTGAGCCCGACTGGACAGGCGTTTGCGCAAGCCTTCGTCTCGCACTTCAAACAAACGCTTGGATCCCTTACCTTGAGCTTAAAGAAACCTAGGCTTCCAAAGAACTGGTTAAAGGTTCCCCAAGAGCACCATCCCTGAGTTGCGCAAGCGTAGGTACCCAAGAATGGTATGGATATGAATACCACGTACCATAGCATGTTGAAGAATAAGGAGTAGAGGAACACAGTGGTGTCTACTCCAAATATCGTCACGTTAATAACCCCCACTTGGGTTAGGTAAGAGACAACAGCCGAGGTCAGCAGGACAGCCCACACTCCAATCACAATTGCCTTGTACCATGGCCTAAGCCTGCTCGTTAGAGTCTTTCTCCCCAACCCGGACTTCCTGTTATAGGTCTTCAGAGAGTCGTAGAACGTGCCTTGATACATTAGGGGCGCAGTACATGTCACTGAACATATTTGCCTGCTCCCAAAGAGGAAGGAGAGCACAGCTGTTACCACGTACGTACCTATTATCCCCGTGAGAAGATATGAGGGCGATACTGGCCCCATTGTGCCCAAGCCCATGGACCACATGTAGGGTATGTAGGGTAACTTAGAGGTCCAAGGAGAGAACGACGGTAGGTAGATTGTGTAAATAGCGTAAGCGGAGATCATCAATGCGAACCTAACCTTGTTCTCCTTGTTCTTAAGCTGAGGTATTCTCATTGTGGCCAAAGCGCCCATTTCCGTTCCCATCATCACGAGGAACCACACTGACCCAGTTACCGTTGAAAATGCGGAAACGAAGTCGAATAGTGTCCCAAGTCCAAAGTATGCTGAAGGACTGACGAAGCCCAAGCTCAAGGAGGAAAGGAAGCCGGAGACCCCGGGCTGAATTACCCCCGTCACGAAGTCTAGTACCCCTCCCATAAACCACTCCATGACGAACGTGAGGCTTATGAAGGCGAAAGTCCACCACGTGTCCCTCAAGTAGTTTCCCCTTATTTTGCTCGGCCCCTCTATCGCCCTGTAGATAGCCCACGTCATCCCCAAGATTGAGGCCAAGTCAAACAAGTACCAGCTGCCGACAAGGAAATAGAGGAACTCCCCTCCCATCATTAGGGTGAAGATCACCATTAGCTCCAATGAGGTCATAGTGTCCTGCGTAGCCTTGAGCCTGTCCCTGTAAAGCGTCTCGTAGATCAGTATGGTAGCTACGATCATTAGGCTTGTGGAGGCCCAAGTTACATCGTAAATAAAGGGAGTGTTATCTGGGAAGGTCACCGGAGAAAGCCCCATTATTGGTAGGAGGACCAGGAGGTAGTACTTCAAGGGCGTCGTCATGTTCCTGAAACTGATGAACACCGCGAAGCCCATTTCTATGAGCATTGTCAACAAGTAGTATAAGTTTTCCACACCTAGGAGGGGGTTCCCTAAGGTCTTCGTGTCTATAGCGTAAAACGTTTCTCCCATTAGCGCCTCAGAGACAGCCATCGTGAACGCGAAGAGGGCAACTGTGTAACTGTTCCTTACCTCTACCTTCCTCTGGGCTAGGGTAAGGATTACAAACAATCCGAGTATCATGTAAAGAGAATTGGCCAAGAAGGCGACTGCCTCCGTCACTTTGCTTTGAGTAGAAAAGAAGAAGGCAAGGGTAAGGAACATTATTACCATGCTCCCAGACAAGTAGAGCACGAGCAGGAATCCAACTCCCCTAGTTCCCCTCTTCACTGCGTAGATGAGGTAAGTTGAGAACAACGCCATTAGCAACGCCACTGCAAGGAAAACGGCGTTAATTTCCACTTCGTTCATCTCTAGGACTTTAATTCTCGTTTTATTGTATAAAAACTTTTCTTTTTTTAAAAAATCAGATTACACGTCCTTTAGATAAGGAAAGTAAAATAAGCCACCTCTAGCCATAGAGAATTATGTACGTTAATTTAGAGGATAGGGGAAAATACGCAATAATAAGATTTAATACGCAAACTAGATATAATTTGGTAAATGAGAAATTCATGTTAGAAATGATAGAAGCCTTGGAGAGGGTAAGCAAGGAGAGGTCATTAAGGTTCGTAATATTCAAGGGGGAGAACGGCAACTTCGGAGCTGGTGCAGACATTAGGGAACTGATGAAGGTCTCTGGGGATCTCTCCTCTGCGAAAAGCTTCTTCGGGACCATGAAGGCTATGTACGAGAGTATAATGAAGCTCGAAAAGGTCACAATAGCCCAAGTTGAGGGCATAGCGTACGGCGCCTCGCTGGAGATGCTACTCGTTATGGACTTCGCGGTCGCGGATGAGAAGGCTAGGTTCGCAGCCCCTGGCGGTAAGATAGGAGTATTCCCTCCAGTGCTAATAGGCCTAGGTCCTCGTATCATAGGTTACGACAACGTGAGGAGGCTTGCAATGTTAGGGGAGGAGATAGGGGCGGAGGAGGCCAAGAGGATAGGACTCATTCACTCGTACGGTAACGTGGAGGAGGAGACCAAGAAAGTGGTAGCGGCGCTCTCGAGCTTTGCCCCAACGTCACTAGCGGTCATGAGGAGAAACATCTTTGCCGACTCCCTGCAAGTACTGGACAGGGTGTTCGATGATCTGATATCTCAAGTCGTTTCTGACGACGCAAGAAACGGGATAAACGCCTTCTTGGCCAAGCTTAAACCTAGCTGGGATAACCTAACCTATCCCTAGTCAGTTTCTCTCAACTTCATTAGTTTACTTCCAACCGCTATGAACGCCAAGGTAAGCAACACTATGTAGAATACGTCAAAAAGGCTAGGAACTTGGCCGTATACCATTACATCCCTTATTACTGCGTCAATTACGGATACCGGCTGGTACTCAACCAATGGCCTCAAGATGGAGGGAAATGCGTCAATCTCGAAGAAGGCCGTGCTCAGGAACATTAGCGGTATAGTTATGACGTTGGCGGCCACGTTAGCAACAAAGAGCTTGTCCTTGGGCGTTAGGCCAAATATTATCGCACCTAGTCCAGAAAACATTAAAGTTGAGATCACTAGGAAGCCTAAGAAGGCTACGCCCACAATGGGTATTACTCCAAAGACTATCGACAGCAACAGTATGGGAACTGTAGATATTAGCGTGATCACTATCTCGTAGATGACCAAGGACACTACCCACTCGTAGCTCCTCAGCGGAGATGCGGCCAGCCTGTCTATTAGCTTGTCCCTGTAATATCCAGAGGCCACCCCAGTGACGCCGAAAACGCCGTTGGAAAGGGCTATTACCCCTATCATCCCCGACACTACGTAGACGTAGTAGGCGTTTGCTGAGCTCTGGTGCTCGTTAAAGATAACGGGGGAGCTTTTGTCGTAATACTCAGTTATGATCGCCTCTAGGGAGGGAACTAAGTATTTGTCGTTTTGTGGGTAATAGATGTTCACTTTCCCGTTTGTCACGTTGACGAAGATGTAACCTCTTAGCATGGCCTCCCTCTCATTCGTGCCGTAGATGGCGGTAAAGAGTTGGCTCTGGTTTATGTACTTCCCCAGCTGTTGGTTGTTCACGACTACGTACTGGTGCACTTGAGTCCCCGCGCCAAAACCTAGGGCGAATATTAAGGTAAGGAACAGGGGAAAGAAGATGATGAAGAACCACGTAGCCCTGCTGCTCAAGTTGTCCTTTATCACGGCCTTAGTGGTGAGGAGGATCCTCTTCATCATACCTCACCTAAGCTTTCCATTAAAGCCAAGTAGGCCTCCTCTAGGCTCTCCTTTTTGAACTCTCTCATTATGTCCTCCGGGGTGCCAGTTTTTACAATCTTCCCGTCGAATATTATCGCCACCCTATCTGACAGCGTTTGGGCCTCGTCCAAGTAGTGCGTTGTGAGGATAACTGTCGTACCGCTTTCCCTGAGCCCCTTTATAATCTCCCAGAGGGACCTCCTGGACTTGGGGTCAAGCCCTACCGTGGGCTCATCAAGGAAGATAACCTTTGAGCCACCAGTTAAGGCGCAAGCTATGGCGACCCTCCTCTTGTAGCCCCCAGAGAGCTCCTTGAACTTCTTGTCCTTGTACTTGATTAAGTCTAGCCTCTCCAACACGTCTTCTACGTCAACCTTCCTATTGTACAAGCTAGCGAAGTAGCTGACGTTTTCCTCCACAGTGAGGTCAGAGAACCCTTGGAATTCCTGGGGCACTATCCCTATTAAGCTCCTCACAGTATTGCACTCTCCAGGGACGTCGTGGTCAAGAACCTTGACAGTTCCCTTAGTCGGCTTTAGTACGCATGAGATAACCTTAATGGTAGTGCTCTTGCCAGCCCCGTTTGGGCCTAGTAGCGAGAAAACCTCGCCGGAGTTGACCGAGAAGGTGACGCCCTTGAGGGCCTCCACCTTGTTCTTGTATACCTTCCACAGGTCCCTGACTTCAACGCTTAGCATGGCTTATTTTACTTTTGCGTGGAGTATATAATGTGTCTTTTGGTAAGCTACCTTTACCTAGCTTTATAAACAGCGTAAAGACTGGCAACTGCGTAGTGTGCCCAGCGGTTGGAGAAGACGACGCTGTGATAGAGGTGAAAGGAAAATACTTGGTGGTGCACTCTGACCCTATAACGGAGTCAGGGAAGGACGCGGGCTACCTCTCCGTTGTAGTAGCTTGCAACGACGTAAACATGAAGGGGGTAGAGTGTAAGTGGATATTGACCACAATACTGCTCTCCGACAAGGCCCACTTGAACGGCGTGCTGAGAGGGATAAACGAGGCGTGTAATAAGATAGGTTGTAGTGTTGTGGGGGGGCACACTGAGGTGATAGACTCAAAACGCGACATAGTGGTTACAACTGCACTGGGGGAGACTGACGCGTTAATTGACGGGAGGTCTGTAAAGGAGGGGGACTACGTTCTCTTGGTAGGTGACTTGGGACTTGAGGGCTCGTGGATACTTGCAACGCAGTTCGCTTCCCTGCTTAAGGCAAAGGGGGTCAGGGATGAGACTCTCAAGAGGGCTAGGGAGTTCAGGGAGGAACTAAGCGTCCAAGAAAAAGCACTAAAGGTATCTAGGTTCGTCAAGTTCATGCACGACGTCACAGATGGAGGTCTCCTTCAATGCTCACTTGAGTTGGCCAGGAGGTTTAACTCCACCATCAAGATAGATGAGAAGGCAATAACGCTCAGGGAGGAAGTGAAGGAGATCGTGGACGCGCTCTCCATAGACCCTCTGAAGTTCATCTCCTCGGGGGCGTTCCTAGTTATAACTGACGACCCCAACGCAGTTAAGAGCAAAGTGAGGGCGCAAATCATAGGTAGGGTAGAAAGGGGAGACCCCGTCGTTGTCACTGAAAGGAGGGTGATAAGCGACGACGTGGAGGAGGAACTTGCGAGGATTGAAAGCGATTATAATGGCTGGTGGGAAAGGGACTAGACTAAGCCCTGAGAAGCCCCTCCTAGAGGTGTGCGGTACTCCCATGATCCTCAGGGTTTACAGCTTCGCTAGGTCGTTAACTGACGAGGTGTACGTGGCGACTATAAAGGGGCACGTAGTCGACGAGAAGCTGGGACGCCTGCTCAAGGTCGTGTACACAGACGGCAGAGGTTACGAGGAGGACGTAGTCCAAGCTGTGAGGACTGTTGGGTTTCCCGCGCTAGTGCTCCCCTCAGATACCCCCTTCTTGAGCTGGGACGACGTCAAGCCCTTGTTCGAGTGTAAGTCTTCCATCTGCACTCTACTGTCTAGGGGGAGGTTCGTTGGCGTGAGCCTCTGGAGATCTGACAACTTGAGGGACTACTCCTCCGTGGAGGTGGAAAAGGAGGTAATTAACGTGAACACCCCAGACGACTTGGCAAAAGCAAATATATTGTGCAAGGAAAGGATATTGTAGATGAAGAGGATAGTAATATTTTCCCCATACCGTGGTATACTAATGCCCTTATATTTCCTTTTAGGGCTTCTGCTGATGGTAATAGCTATAGGCTACTTTAAGGACTTGCTTACGCTAGTCGGCGTCAACAGGCAGGTGAGCTACTTCCTCGCTTTTGAGATATCGTTCCTAAGCCTTGCCATGAGCCCAGTAAACATAGTGGTAAAGGAGGTAAGGAGGGAGTACTTCCAGACATATCAAGAGGTTATATATGTCTTCGGTATTCCCTTTTACGTACCTAGGCTGTCGTGGGACTACGCCGTGACATTAATAGCAGTAAACGTAGGGGGAGCGCTTATCCCCGTTCTCTTCTCCCTCACTCTACTCTTCCTTCTAGGGTCTAGGATCTACCTAGTGCTGGTTAACGTAATTGCGATAATCTTGGTCTCCAAGCACTTCTCAAAGGTAATCCCAGGGGTTGGGGTTGTAATGCATCCCTTAATAGCGCCCATATTTTCGACGCTAATAAGTTACATTCTCCTGTTTAGGGATCCTCTACTTGTCCCTGTCTCGGCCTACATTGGTAGCGTATTTGGCACGCTTATAGGGGCGGACCTTTTAAACTTAAGGAAAATTATAGAGGCGAATCCTCAGGTTGTGAGCATAGGTGGTGCAGGGAGCTTTGACGGTATATTTCTTTCCGGGCTCTTCAGCATAATCCTTGCGGAATTATTGATCTCATTATGAGCGCTAAATAAGCTTACGACGCTAGATTTTTTTTCTCCACGTCGTGGCCTAGCATATAGTGCTAATCATTTTGCTTCGCCGCGACTTCCTCTTTGAGAGAACGACATGAACATAGTATTCAGACAGTACGTGGCCGATGGGGAAACCACACAAGCAGGTAGTCCAAGAGATAAGAGTCAGGTCCCGGCTACCCAGCTATTTCTTCATTCGAAGATTTTGGAGTGCCACCTACAGACCGTAAACTCTAGAGTGCGTACTCTTACAGGCGTCGTCTAGTGATAAAAAGAGTCAGCATCACCGCCCTTTTCCTTATTCCCTCTCCAAAGGAAAAAGACTCTCGTAAACCTTACTTAAACCTCCCTACCCTGACCTTGCTAGTCCTCAACAACGCTATTGCCTCTCCGCCTTCTACAAACTTCGCCATTACCTTTCCTCTGGAGAACCTCCCCTTTAGGTAAGCTATGTCTCCTTGATAGTAAACGTCGTAGTCAAGTAACTCCCCCAATCTAAACTTCTCCCCTATTTTCTCTAGAATCGAGATCTCGTACTCTTCCCTCTCTGTGTACCTCTTAGGGGCTTTAAACAAATAGATCTTGGTTACCATCAAGGATAGTATTGGGAGTCAAGGCTTAAATTGTTTCCTCGGTAAAAACTTTATGGAAAGTGAAAGGGACTACGTCCTCAAGAGGCTAAAGGAGGCTGCAGATATCTTCGTCTCTGAACCTAAGGCTTACCTCCTTGTGCCCGAAATAAGGGTTAACATAGGCTACGCGGTTTCTAACGCTTCTGGAGTTCAGGACGTTGCCGCCATCCCTGGAAGGATAACCGCAGCTTTCAACAGGGCGTTCTACTGCATGCCTCCTGCCTTTGGGGCCTCAGACCACGTAGCGAGGGTGATATTGACGGCCATGAAGTACGATCCGCAAGTTAGGAGTGCCATAGACGTTAAGTACTACAAAGAGGTAGTGGAACGGCTGGACGACGTCTACGTGTTCGACAGGAGACTGGAGCCTCTAGAGTCTAGGACAAAGGAAGGGCATACCATGAATTTGATGGTGGAGCTAGCTCACGAGAAGATGGGGAGGATTCCAAAGTACATAGTGGACATGGGAGACTACGGAAAGGAACCCACTATCTTCGTGCTTGGAAAGGACCCAGTGGAGGTAGTGAAGACATCCCTTAGCTTTGTCAATCTAATCCAAAAATAAGTCAAACGAACTTACGTCATTTCTCTAAGTATGGATTCTATTTCTTCTCTGCACTTGTCGATTATCTGGGAGGCCTTTTCGTATTTCTCTCCACGGAGTTCGTCCTTATAAGAGTAAAGGAGTAAGCCCACGTCCATGAGCTTAGACACGAGCTTTCTGTATTCGTTGTGCGTCGCGAAGAACGAGGTTATCTTCTCCTTCATTCTAGAGTACTCCGCTCTACCCTCTTCAGTTATGTAGTAGACCTTTTTGGAGTCCCTCTCGTCTACTCCTACTAGCTTCTGGTTTACTAAGTTCTTCAGTACCGGGTAAACCGAACCTGGGCTCGGTTTGTATATCCCACCGAACTTTTTCTCGATGGTCTTTATTATCTCATATGTGTGCATAGGCTTCTCGTTGAGGCACTCCAGTATTAAGAACTTTAGCTTCCCTTTCTTTAGCCTCTCTAAGTTCATTTTCACATGATAAAAATGGTCACTTAACATTAAATGTTTTAGCCTCGTTGACGTTGTCGCCCCTATTTATAGTTAAAATAAACTTTATTTTATTTTTAATATTTTTAAAGAAAACGGAAAGAGTATGATAGAATTTATGATATAATAGAATTTAGGGATACACTTAAATAATATATTTCACTAACAAATGTCGATGACCAAGAGGGTCGTTATAGTAGGAGGAGGAAACGCAGGCAGCATAATTGCTAACGTGCTCAGCGAGAGGGGAATTGACGTAACTGTGGTGGAAAGGTCGGACGTTCACGTATACCAGCCCGGGATACCTGATGTTGCGTTTGGAGAGGTTCCCTTAGAGAGGATAGTCAAGCCCATAAGCGAAGTAATAAAAGCAAAAGTGGTCAAGGATAGCGTCACAAAGGTGGACGTTGAGAACCACCAAGTTGTCACGGCGAGCGGGAGGAAGATAGACTACGACTACGTAGTTGTGTCTGCAGGGGTTGAGAACGCCAAGCTAGAGGGGTTCCCTGAGTGGCACTCCCTAGAAGGCGTGACTAAGCTGAGGGATATGATAAATGGCTTTTCCGGAAAGAAGATAGTAGTAGGGTATTATGGGGTCATAAAGTGCCCCGCAGCGCCCTTTGAGTTCGCCTACCTTCTGAGGAGGAGGTTTCCTAATGCCGATATTACCCTTGTTAACCCGGTGACAAACCCGCCAGAGATACAGAGGCCCATGGCGGAGATCCTAGGAAAGGTAAGCAAGGAGCTTAGCGTCAAGGTAATTAGGGGGTTCAAGATCAAGGAAATCGACAGGAGCAATCGCGTGATTTTCTCGGAGGACGGGCAAAAGGTGGAATACGATATGGCTCTCATAGACACTCCTATAAGGGCTGGGAAGGAGTTCGACAACCTAGTGGATTCCTCTGGTTTCATACCAGTCGACAAAGAGACCTTGAGGTACAAGGACTACGACAACGTGTTCGCGGTGGGGGACATAACCAACATAATGGTCCCACCTAAGACTGGGGCATTGGCTCACTTTGAGGCTAAGCTTGTAGCCAACAACATATACGCTGACGTAAACGGCTTTGGAAAGGAGAAGTTCGACGGTTCCGCCATGTGTGCTGTTTACGGTCCTGGGAATAAGGGAATGTTCATCAAGATGAACTACCAGAAGAGCTTCGCGCTGGGTCCAAGTACCGCGTTTTACTTGGCCAAGAAAGCCTTCATAGGTCTCTACTGGCTGACGTTAACCGGGAAGCTACTGTAATATCTCAAGAAAGCCTTTAGGAGTAAAGAAGAGCGCGCAACCAAACCACTTTGGAAAACCCATTCGTGGAAACTTAAGGTCGTGTATTACTTTTCCGCTTTTTCTCTGTAGACCTTCTCGGCTATTTTAAACAGCTCTGGGTAGAGCTGTCTAAGCCCCATCTCTAGGGCCTCCTTTGCGATCCTGCTCATCTTGAACCCGGGCTTTGTGTTGTAAAGGTACTGCAGAACCATGAAAGCAGGGTAGCTCCACACGCCTATCTTTGGGTCCTTGTCTAGGAACGACGACATCAGCTCCTCTACGCTAGAGGAAGAGCCTTTACTCTCCTCTCTTCCTTCTTCACGAAGAGCCTTCACTCTACTCTCTTCCGCGTTCCCAGCGTTCTCTACTCTCTTCTCTTCCTTCTGTACGCTCTCCTCTCTTCCCTCTTTCCCCTTCTCTGCGTACTCATTCTGTCTACTCTCCTCTCTCTCCTCCTTTTCCGTCATTACCTCTTCCTTCTTCTCTATAGAGCCTGGAGTTGGTGGAGTAGACTTCTTCCTATTCAGCAGGAAATCTAGTTCGCTCACTCTAGAATCACCTTTGATAACTCTTCAAAGTACTTAACTAACTTCCTACTCTTTCCCCTTACTTCTTCGTATCTAGAAGCTGGAACTCCGAGTCTAGACGCATCAATGAAGAGCCTAGACTGGGGTATGGCAATGTTAGTGAACTGTATACTCTTCAGTTCCATCTCTACGCTCTTCTTAGAGAAATTTGTGTAAGCTATGGCCTTCTTCCCTAGGCTCTGGAGTCTACTGTCTAAGTTCTTCGCAGCCTCCAAAGCCAAGGGCTGTGGAGTAACTGGGGACACAATCTTGTCCGCAGAGATCATGGCAGACACGGCTAGCGTCCCTAGGTTAGGAGGAGTGTCGATCACCAATACGTCGAAGTTCTTGGAGATCTCCTTTAGGGAGTTAACGATCTCGTTCACGTCCCCGTTGAGCTCTAACTTCAGGAGGCCTATGTGCGCGGGAAACACTTCTACGTTGAAGATGTTCACGCTCTTCCCTCCAAGAGGTAGCTCCTTCTTCTCCCTTTTCATCCCAAAGGAGGTAGTAGTGCCTCCCTCTGGGTCTAGATCGATTAGTCCCACGTTTTTAGTCTTAGACATCACGTAGGCCAAGTTAACTGAAGTAGTGGTTTTGCCAACGCCACCCTTTTGATTAATGACTGTTACTATCATGTCTAGACTATTCCTACTAGATTCCGTTAAAGGGCGAGACCCCGTAATATGGTATATCTCCCCTCTGGATTGATGTGGTCTAGGCTCTAGACTCCGCCTAAGGTTTTGGTGTTATCCCTTATAAGGTATTGCCGTGAAAATAGTCTAGAAACTAGAGTGAGGAATCCTAAGCTCCAAAGGTTTTATTCTCCTTCTTCTATTTTTCTTGATGTCAGTTCAAGAGTACTTCCTGAAGTACAACGGCGACAGCGTGTTTGTCATATTCCTTGGAGGAAACTCCAACAAGTCCTATTTTTACTATCCTAAGGGAGACGCCGTATTTATTGTGGGGGACAAAGTGGAGCTCAAAGAAATAGAGAGGATAATAGGGAACTCAATAGCGGGTATGGTACTCTCGGAGCCAAAGGAAAGTTGGGAGAAGATAAAGAGTAGGGAAGTCAAGTGGTACATATTGGGAAAGGAGATTGTTGCGGATAACGTTTACGTGGTGCTTAAGGACAAGGACCAGTTCAGGCTATTGGAGAACGCCTCCCCAAACCGGCTGAAGTACTACGTGTTGAGGGATCAAGACCCTTGGGAGTATAAGGACTGGTGCTGCGTATTGATAGGCTCCACGTTAGACAGGGAAGTTCCACAGACCTTCAAAAAAATTTACATAGATGAAATCTGGAATAACTCTTAAATACTAGCAAATAGAAATTATAGTGAGAGTTATGGACATTAGTAAACTCATCCAGGAGAACTACCAAGACGAAGTGTTTGGGCACGAGCTCTACAGGAGTCTAGCCTCTAGAGAGAAGAACTTGAAGGTGAAGGAGACTCTAGAGGAGTTAGCTGAAGGTGAAGGAAGGCACGCAGAGTTCTGGAAGAACTTGGCCTCAAAGTTCAACGTTAAGCTAAAGAAGATGAGTACGTGGTTAAGGCTGAAGCTCCTTCTCTTTCTCTTCCTAAGAAGAGTGATAGGACTTACGCTGACGCTTAAGCTCTCCGAGCTAGGTGAAATTTCAGACTCCGAAAAGTACGACGCCTTGAGCAAGATGGACGTGTTCTCGGACACCGAGAAGGAGGAGATAAACAAAATAAAGATGGAGGAACTGTACCACGAGGAACTGTTGGTTCAAGCGCAAGTCAACGTGGAGAAAATTAGGGACGCCATATACGGTATGAGCGACGGACTAATAGAGGTCCTAGCTGGGGTCTCAGGCCTCTCTGGCGTGTTCGTTACCCCTCTATTGGTGGGCCTAGGGGGGCTAATAATTGGAATATCCGGGACAATCTCAATGTCAATAGGGGCTTTCCTCTCCTCCAAGTCAGAGGAGGACATAAAGAAGAGCGCCTCAAGGAAGGGACAGAGGGTAGAGGAGGAAGGGAGGTCTAAGGAGAGCGTAACCACCACTGCCGTTTCCTACATCTCTGGTGCAATTATACCAGTGGCCCCCTTCCTTTTAGGCTTCGGTGGAATACTTGGCGTCTTGCTTGCCTACATTTTCACTGGAATAGCTACTTTTGCGGTTGGGAGCATAATAGGTCTTTTGAGCGACGTTAGTCCTGCGAGGAAAGGGGCACAGATGACTGGACTTGCTATTGGAGCAGCCATAGTGACTCACTTGATAGGCCTAGCCTTTCACGGCATAAGCTAAAGTATTTAGCTTTGGAGACTAAACGTAATCAATGAAAGAGGTCAACATACCTTCTGCATTGTACCATAGGCTGGAGAAGGAGCTGGAGGGTAAGGGAGTAACAGTGGAGGACTTTTTACTAGACCAGCTCTTGGAGTCCTTTAACGACTATGGACTCTACTCTGAAGTGTCTAGAGAATACTTCGAGCTTGGGAAGGAGCTGGAGGCTAGGGGAATGCTGGTAGATGCTGGGGAGGCGTACTGGAGGAGCTTGGCCTACTTGTTGAAGGGGATAGTCAGCAAGCAGGGCTTCAAGATCGACAGCTACCAAGACTACTTCTCCCTCATAGAGTTCCTCTCCTACAAGCTGGGAGACGGAGAGCTGGTAGTCCACTTCGTGAACAGCGAGAGACTACACGGGGAGTTCCACCCAAGGCCCCAGAGCGAAGATGCCTTCAAGGTGAGGAAGGAACACTTGGAGAAGTTGTTGGTCAAGTTGCAAGCGCTACAGGGGAAACTTTGACACTATCCCTTGTATGATCTCCTCCTCTATTATTGCCTTTTTCTTGTAGTCGTAATAGAGCCCAGCCTTAGTAGAGGGACTCAACGTGTCTCCCTTTAGTACTTCCTCCTGGCTTGCCTTTCCTTCAATGACTCTGTACTCTAGGATCTCTTCTTTCCTGAGTATCTCTACCCTGTTGGAGAGCAACCTCACGTTCATTGCAACTATGGGAGGTATGAGGAAGGTCTCGAGAGTTGAGGTTAAATACACCACTACCTTTTCAGCCTCCACTACTCTGTCCACGGACTTGGACTCTATAAATATGCTCCTCTTCTTCTCCACGTTGGTTATCCTCCCGTCCTTGAACTCCACTATGATGTTGTCCTCAGCCTGCTTCTTAATTGCCTCGTCAATTGAGGCATAAGTTGGGTGGGGCATGAAGATGAACCGGAACGTGCCGTAGTTCACGATCGCCTTTGGTGGAACAGCGTTGTTCTCTACAAAGGTAACCTCGCTCCTTTCGCTCACGGGTATCGCGTAGTAGGGGAACTCCGTTGCCTTCAGTTCCTTGCATGCTAAGACTTGGCAGGCCTTCCTGATGAACGTGGTCCTTTCGTAGTGGTACTCCTTGAAAACGCTCTTCAGTGAAGGCTCTAGAGACTTTACAAGAGAGGAAAGCAACTTCTCTTCCAAGTAAAAGGAGATTAAGGGGACGAAACCGTTCTCTTGTGAGAACCTCTTAGCAGCCTCCGCTGCAGTGGAGATGGGTCCTCTCGAGAGCTTGTCAAGTGACAATGCCTGCATTCGTAAATAGAAGATAAGGGATAGTTAATAAAATGCTCTTGGAAATGTCCTAAGACTGAATTTCATTTACTTCAACATCAACTATTTCCTTGAGCCTCGATGCCCTCAAGTAGAAGTAGGACAGGGGGTCAACGTCTACTACCATGAACCCTTCTTCTTCTCCAAGCTCTCCCGCTGTCATTGTGTCCACTACGTTACCCTTTTTGTATGGCAATAGGGCAACGCTGTGTCCAGGGTAGTTGGGCAAGTCTAGAGCGTTGGAGTTGATGACCGCTATCCTGTTCTCCAACGCTCTCACCTTGAGGTACTCCCTCCATATGGGAAGCCCCTCTTTGTCTATCTTGGAGGGAACTAGAAGTACTTCAACACCTTTCTTGACCAGCGACCTCACGGTCTCTGGAAAATCCACGTCGTAGCATATGGCGATCCCAAACTTAATGCCGTTGTAACTAAAAACAGTTAAACTTGTGCCCGGGAAAAGCCTTTCCCTCTCCGAGCCAAAGAGGTGTACTTTTTTCGCTACCCCCCTTATCTTTCCCTTGTCGTCTATGATGGGCGATATGACGGAGACCCCGTCCTCAAAGGCTCCTGGGATAACGTAGGCTGTGTACTTTAGGGCAAGGCGTTGGAACTCGGAGAGGGGGACTTCGTCTAGAGTCTTCACCCACTTTTCCGGGAGTAGCACTAGCTGGGCTCCACTAGCTAGGGCCTGCTCGGTCAGCGAGAGGGCGGAGTTGGTGCTACTAGCTTGCACTATGCCTATCCTCAAATTTCCTCTCTCTTATCCACTTTCTTTTCCTCGATCCTCTTAAGTTTCCTTATTAGCCTTTCCTCGACCTTCTCCACAGCCTTCTTTACTGCAACTACTGGATCCCAGTCAGTCTCGTTGGCGACGAAGTTGCCTATCTTGGTGGTAGCGTTGACTGTGACCTTGTATAGTGTCTTGTCTTGGCTAACTGCCTCCTCCTTGAAGGACACTCTGAAGTTTATTATCTCAGTTAGCTTCTCAAGCTTGCTCAAGTACCTCTCTAGGACTCCGTCTATCATGCTTTTAATCTCCGCGTTCCTAAGCCCGGTGGTGAGCTTGGCTTGCAGAGGTAAGCTAAGCTGATACTTTGACTCCAAGGACTTTATTACGTCTATACCGCTTATGACCCCGGCTACGTAGTCTCCCTCCATCACAGGCATCCCGGAGATCTTGTTCTTCACTATTTTTTCAGCTACCTTTGAGAGCGAGTCAGCTCCGTTGACCGTTATTACCGGATAGACCATTATGTCTTTTAAGGGCATTGCCATTATCCTTTCCTCCTCCGCCATGATTGACTCCCTCTTCCTCCCGGAGACTGAGTAGAGGGCGTTGACTATGTCCCTTGTCGTTACAATGCCTTCCAGGTTCTTTTCGTTTACTACGGGGATCCTGCTCACGTGGTTCCTGACTATTTCCCATCTGGCTTTGGCCACTGAATCTGATGAGGAGAGCATAATGGGAGGAGACGACATGTACTCCCTAGCCTTTGCGTTAGGTATTTCCCCAGACTCCAGGAGGTAGTTGAGCACGTTTTCCCTAGTTACAAGCCCCACTAGCTCCCTAGAGGAGTTGACCAATGGGATTGCCCTAGCCTTGCTTGTGTAAAACTTAGCAACGACCTTTCCAAAGTCGTCGTTCTCGTTTAATGTGACCGTTGGGGACGCTATTGTAAAGACTCTAGTCTCTAGACTCACCGCTCTTCTTATGAGGTTCTTGTCTGTGAGCATTGCTACTACTTTCTTTTCCTTTAGCACGGGTACTACCCACTGGTTCTCCTCCTTCATCTTGCTTAATATTTCCCCGAGTCTCGTGTTAACGTGAGCCACGACTTTTGGCTCATCCGCGAGTTCTCCGAGTTTCAAGATCTCACGTGTAATATTTTAATGAGAGAATGTATTAAAAATATCTTAGGTACCCAAGGTTGCACAAGACGGCTTTTGTATGGGACGAGAAGTACCTGGACTACTCGTTTCCGGGAGATCACCCCTTTAAGTCAATAAGGGAGAGTATGGCGAAGAAGCTGATGGAAGAGAGGGGTTTCTTCCACGAGATAGACGTGGTGAGGCCAACCCCTATAAGCGAGGAGTTGCTGCTGAAGGTTCACGACAAGGAGTACGTGGATCACGTGAAGAGATTGAGCGAGGAGGGAAAGGGCTATCTTGACTCCGGGGACACCCCTGCCTTCAAGGGCATATTTGAGGCGTCTCTGATTAGGGTTTCGGGAACGGTAAAGGCCCTTGAGGTCTTGGATAAGTACGACCACGCAGTAAACTTAGGTGGCGGTTTCCATCACGCTAAGAGGAGCTCGGCGTCAGGCTTCTGCGTCTTTAACGACGTTGCGTTAGTGGCCAAACTCGCTGAAGAGAAGTACGGGAGAGTGGCAATAATCGACCTGGACGGCCACCACGGAGACGGGACTCAAGCTTTACTTTACGACGATCCCAACGTTCTAAAGGTGTCCCTACACATGTACCACAGAGGCTTCTTTCCGGGAACTGGAAGCGCTGAGGAGATTGGGGAGGGAGAGGCTAAGGGGCTTACGTTAAACGTACCCCTCCCCCCGGGCACAGGGGACGACGCGTACTTAGAGGCGTTTAGGGAAGTAGTTGTGAAGAAGATAAGGCAGTTTAAGCCAAGGCTCTTCGTTGTAGTTGAAGGAGGAGACTCCCACTTTGGAGACCCTTTAGTTGAGCTAAAGCTTTCCACCAGAGGTTACTTGGAAGCGATAAAGAAGATCCATGGACTAGCCCACGAGTATGCTGACGGGAAGTTGATACTCTTGGGCGTTGGCGGGTATAATTACGACGCCACTGCGAGGATCTGGACTCTATCTGTGGCGGAAATAGCGGGGATAGAAGAAGGGGAAGTTGAGACTCTTCACGACTGTTGCTTTACCTCTAGTACCCCATTCGTGAAAAACAAGGTAGAAGAAGTGATAAAGGAACTGAAAAAGATCCACGGATTAGGTGACAAGGATTAAAGCAGAGGCCTCCCTTGCCTTTTGCCTAGCCTCTTCAGCTGTGTTTCCTATTGCCAACACCACTCCCATCCTTCTCTTCTCGTACGTGTAGGGTTTTCCGAACAGCCTCACTTGTACTCCTGGGATCTTCATAGCCTTGTCCACGTTAAGGTACTTGGGAGCCCACGTCTCCTTTTGCGCCAAGATCACGTGGGAGGCAGCAGGAGTCAATAGCTTGACCTCTGGAGTTGGGAGCCCTAGGGCGCTCCTAATGTGAACTTGGAATTCGTTGATGTCTTGACTCACTAAAGTCACGTGACCAGTGTCGTGTGGCCTTGGAGAGACCTCACTGAACAGCACCCTGTTCCCAGACACTAGGATCTCTACGCCAAATATCCCGAGCCCCCCTAGCGCGTCCACTACCCTCAACGCGTAGTCCTTCGCCCTGTCCAGCACGTCGTCGCTTACGTTGGCTGGTTGCCACGACTCAACGTAGTAGTAGCTAGGCCTCTGGTGCTCCACCGCTGGCATGGTGTTTGTTACTATACCGTTGTCCCCCAGGTACCTATACGTCAAGATCGTAAGCTCCGTGTCTACCTTTACGTACTCCTCCACTATTACCGTCTTGCTCTTTCCCCTAGCGTGGGATATTGACTCCTTGAACGCCTCCTCCACTTCCTCTGGCTTCTTAATGAGCACGTGACCGTGACCGCTAGAGCTCATTTCCGGCTTGATCAAGCACGGGTAACCAATGTCCTGGCATGCCCTCCTTACCTCCTCCGCGCTCTCAGCAAAGGCGTAGGCCGTGGTCGGAACCTTTACCTTCTCTGCCGCCAACCTCCTTAGGGCCACCCTGTTCATGCATGTTTTTACTGCCGCTGCATTTGGGATAACCCTGTAGCCTGAGTCCTCTAGCTCCACTAGGGCATCCGTGTTTATCGCCTCGATCTCGGCTATTATTGCATCTGGGTTCTCCTTTTTCGCTATGGATTTTACCGCGTCCTTGTTCAGCATATCCATTACGTATTTCCTGTGGGCCACGTGCATTGCTGGAGCCATGTCGTACCTATCTACGGCCACCACTTCTACGCCCAGCCTCTGGGCCTCTATTGCCATTTCCTTTCCAAGCTCCCCGCTTCCCAGAAGGAGTATTTTGTTCCCTCCATCCAATAAAGGAGTGCCTATTTGCATGACTGAGTTAAACTTGCCCAAGTTAAAAAGTTAAGATGAAGCCTACCTACTTTATTACTTACCCAAGTAAATACGTACTCTGTCCAAGAGCCTTTTGGGGTCTAGTACAACGTTGTTCACGCACTGCCAACCCCTGGGCACGAAACAGGAACCAGCGTAAGGTAGGGCTACAACCCCAGGGTAGAACCTCGAGTACTCCTCAATTTGGGCGTAGTCTACCTTGCCCACCTTAGCCTCGACTATAACTTTGCCCTCAACCAAGAAGTCGGGTGTGTTGTGTTGCCTTTTGCCAGAGAATTTGCTTAAGCTTAAGAAGAGCCTGGGATGTGCTTCAACCTTGAATTCCCTGCTTAACTCTCCAAGGATAAACTCCTCGAAGACCTCCCCCAAGGTGTGTATGAGCTTCATCCTCCTTTCCCTCTTCTCTAATAGGAGGGCGTCTAGCAGGTCCACCTCTTTAATCCTTTTTATCATGGATACGAGGTCTAGGTCTTCCCTGTCCAACTTTGGCTTCACGGATTTGGGATCAATCTCGATACCGTCCTTTGTTGTCAACTTTACAAATCCCTCGTCTATCACTCCAATTACATTTCCATTTTCGTCGTGGACAAGTTCCCCTTCTTTTATAGAAAAACGGAGAATCTTCACCAAATTTATAAGGGGATCTAAACCTAAAAAGGTTGTGATAGTTACACCAAGCGACGTCATGTGGGGATCGGTCCTAGTGGCGTGGGTTGCCGTAGTCACGCTCTACTTCTCCAAGCTTGTGGCCAAGGTAACTAACATTTACGTTGCCAGGAAGACAATACATATGCTGGGAGGGGGCGTCGTTGCAATTGTTAGCCCCTTCCTCCTCTCATCGCCATTGATACCCATAGTCGCCTCCTACGCCTTAACGGCATTTCTCTTGGCAAGGAGAAAGTCGGGTAAGGTGTTCTCCTGGTTCCAGGAGAGCCAGGACATGGGGGAAGTACACTTCACCTTCTCCTTTGGCACTGTTCTCCTAGCATCGTGGGTGTTACAGCCCAACTTCTGGTCGCTCGACAACAAGTTCCTCTACGTAGCTCTACTGCCCTTGCTCTATATGTCCTTTGGTGACGGAGTTACGGGCATAATAAGAAACTACGTGTACAAGAGGAGGTTTAAGGGCTTCTGGGGGTCTGTGGGGATGTTCCTGGTGTCCTCTTCCCTGGGCTACGCACTTCTCTCCATTCCTGGTTTCATATCAGGGGTACTAGCAACGTTAGTTGAAAGAGTTACCAAGTTGGACGACAACATAACAGTGCCCTTGACCTCCTTCGCCTTCCTTTACTTAGCTGTAAAGTTTTTTTAGCTTTGAGAACTCCTCTTGACCGAACACCTTAACCTTTAGGTCGCTCGTGTTGATTACCATGATCCCATCTATCTTCGCTCCCTTAAGGGACTTAAGATTAACGTCAAAAACGTTGTGGTACTTTCTGATTAAGTTCATGGTTTCCCTGAGCTCCTCCTCCCTCCTCTCCTCTTGGCTCTCGAAGAACACGTCAGGGATAGGGGGTATGTAAAAGGAAGGTACAGCAATGAAGAACTCCCTCGCCAAGTTGCTATACCTCGCTATCTTCAGGGACGTCCTGCTCATCAAAAACTCCTCTTGGTTGTCGGCAAAGTTGGGTGGAACGAACCCCGTCTCTACCTCTATTCCAATGTCGTAGCCCTTTACTGCGTAAACGTCTATTACTCTCCCCTCTGTCTCGTACTCTACCGACGTTCTATAGCCCTCCTTAATTAGGAATGAGGCCACGATGAGTTGGAGGATAGAGTGGATAGAGTTTATGACCCCGAGCTTGTGAAACTCCAGGAGTTTGTTGAACACGTCGTCTATGTCTAAGATCCCGTAGCGCGACATGATCTTGTTCTTTACGCCTACCAGATCTTTTACGAAGTTCCTCGTCTTTTTCATTTCCATTCTCCTCAGTGTGGGGAATCGCTCCTCACGTATCAGAAAACCGTCACTTCATCACTACTGGTGAAAATTTAACATCCCGCAAATATATCTGTTTTTCATGATAAGCTGGCTGATCGGCTCTAAAGCCGAGTCTTGGTATTATTTAAAGGAGTTACTTCAGGATTACCGCAACGTGGGGGTTTACGTCAATGAAGGGGGCGAGATTGAGTTAGTGAAGGTAAGCGACCTCGACGACTTCTTCCTTCCAACAGGGGTCTTGATACACCCCAGGAGCTTAAAGTCCTTGAAGCCCTTCTACCTAAAGCTGGAGAAGTACGTGGCCTTCCCGCTCTTTGACCTAAGGGCAATAAGGAAACTCGTTGAGAGGAAGGGGTGGAGGGCTATGGAGTACTATTTGGGGGAGGAGTTCCAAGGGGGTTGGGTAGTCTACGACTGTGAGGGATGTGAAGAGAAGCAGAGACTTCACCTAGAGGTGGGGGAAGTAGAGGATCCAGTTGAGGTGCACTTGAGGATATACGAAAAAGGCTTGAAGTAGCGTTAGAGCTCGTGAGGTTCCTTACCGAGGTCGAAGTCTTTAATCCCGTTGAATCTGTCGAGTAAGTACTCCCTATCCTCTTTTCCCTCAAGGATCATCTCCACAAGAAGAGATGCAACCCCTGGGCCTACTTCAGCTCCATAGCCGTTGAGGCCGCCTATATAGTACAAGTTGTCCAGTAGCCTGCCGTACGCCGGCCTCATGTCAGGAGTACCTTCGCAGAACTCTCCAGAAGTGTAGACGTGGTATAGTTTGCCCAGCCTCTCCTTCGCTTTGTCTATTACCTCCAGTGGGTTCACCTTCACCTTTGTCCCAGGAGAGGCTACGACGGTCTTACCGTCCCCTACTATTGATAGCCTCATGCCCACTCCTAGAAACGGCCTGGAGTAGAAGCCCTTTTCGTAGTCGTAAACGAACGTCTGGTCGAATAGGCTATTCTCGTTGAGCACGAGTGAAGCCCAGCAGTAGTAGCTTTTCGTGTTGACAGGGAAAAGCAAGTGGTTCCAGGGCCCCGTAGCTAAAACATATACCTCTGCCTCCAGGCTCTTGTCGTTGATTGTGACATCCACCTTGTTCCCCCTTTGCGCTATGGAGGCCCTTTCCCTTATCACTGGGACGGAGTCTATTAGCCTCTTTACGTAGACCAGCCTGTCCCCGCCTCTCGCTACTAGTCCTTTCGCGCTAAGCCAAGGTACGTACTCTTCTTTCACTTCTACTCCTACTTCTCTCCACGACTCCACAACGCTGTCGTCCACTCTGCCTATAGTAACGGAAGGGAACTCCTTAGTCGCCACGTTAAACTCCCTGTAAAACTCTAGGCTCTTCTTCGCCAAGTATACGTCCTTTCCCTTCAAGAGCATCGAGTGGATGAGCGAAGGGAAGATCCTCCTTATTCTAGGGTCTAGAACCTTGACCTCGTGGCCCCTCTTCTTCAGCATATAGTAGAGGGACGACCCTGCTATTCCTCCACCTATAATGGCTATCTTCAACGGGATTTTTAGTCCGGCGTCAAAATTTAAAATTATGGCAAGGAAGCCAGTGGAGGGCTACTTCGTCAAGTACATGGACGTGGTTTGGGCGGTGAAGGGGTGTTTCCATCCTGAGAACTTTGTAGTCGCGGTTCCGCACTACTATAAGGGAGTCAAAATAAAGAGGTTAAACGACGCCTTGAGTCTCGTGAAGGAGAAGTTTCCTCACCTTCTTAAGTACGTGGAGGAGATAGGGTTTGACGTTCCCTTAGTCCCCCTGGAGGAGAGCGAAATACTTGACCCCTTTAACGCTAGAACTGAGGGGGTAGTGAAGGAGTTTACCGAGCTCTTCCACGACGTGGGCGTTACAGGCAGTCATTTGTACCTAGGCAGGGGAAACGACATAGACGTCTTGACCTTCAACAGGGAGAACTACAGCAAGCTCGTGGAGCTCAGGAACGCCAACGTCATCACGCCCTTAGACGAGGTAGAGGAGTCTGAAGTAGAGAGTCTAGACATGGGAGACTTCCTAAAGCTAAAGAGGAAAAGGTACTTGGAGGGCAAGTACAAGGGCGTCCCCTATACGTTCAAGATAGTAGATTGCGTGGACTTCGGTAAGGTAAAAGAGGTTAGAGACTTCGAGGGGAAGATTGTCGTGGAGAGGGCCATAAGGCCCTACACTTTGCCCGCTGTGTACTCCTTCAAGGATTACTTGCTCACGAGCTTTAGGACGCGTTTCACGGAGCTCAGTGAGGGCACTGTACTCTACGTTAAGGGCAAGTTACTGGTAAGGGAGGACTTCAAGGACATAGACCTAGACGTGTCGAGAGAGGTGAAAGTGCTAGAAACAAGGTAAGGCTATTATAGCCGTTGTCCTAATCCACTTATGGAAGCCCACGAGACCCATAGGCACAACGCACCAAAGGTGCTCAACTTCTACGTCATAACTATAAGCACTTCTAGGTACGAAAAGATGCAGAGGAAGGAGCCAGTAGTGGACGAGTCGGGGGACGTGATAAAACAATTGGTGATAAGCTCCAATCACTCGCTTGTTGGCTACGAGCTAGTGCCGGACAACAAGGTCAAGATATTGAAGGCTATACTCAACGCTGTAGATAACGATAAGGTAGACGTCGTTGTGACAACTGGGGGGACCGGGTACTCGCCCAGCGACACTACCGTGGAGGCAGTGAGGAAAGTCTTGGACAGAGAAGTGGAGGGCTTCGGGGACGTGTTTAGGTTACTCAGCTACAACGACCCAAAGGTTAGGTCTGCCTCTTACTTGAGCAAGGCCTCTGCTGGGGTGCTGAACGGGAAAGTGATATACATGTTGCCGGGCTCCCCTAGGGCTGTCGAGCTCGCCATGAGGGAGCTAATCCTCCCTGAGGCTCCACACTTAGTGTACATTGTTAGATCTAAGTAGTCAACTCCTTTTTTGCGTAGCTTACCAGCTTCTCGAAAAGGTTCTTGTTCTTCACCTTGTCTGCGTACTTGTCCTTGTTTAAGTAAAAGAGGAGCAACTCGTCCCTGCTCCTGCCCTTCACGAACGACTCCACCATCCTCAGCTCAAAATAGCCCTTCACGTCGTCGGCAACGCCCTCGTACCACTTCACGTCTTCTAGTATCTTCGAGAAACTATTCGAGTACACGTTGAAGTCCTCAATGAGCTTATCCGCAGCAGAGTAATCGAGGGTCACCGACAGCAGGTCCGTTAGATTCCTTATGCCCAGCCTTTTTGAAGCTAGCGGGCACAGACTCACGTCAGCCTTAGGGACTTTCTTCCCGTAGCCTTCCCCATTGACCATGTTGAGCAGCTCAAAGCTACAGTTTGTATCCGCGTTGTCGAACTTGTAGTTTGCGAAACACGGTACGTGGACCCTTAGCTCCTTCATCTTGTCTTTTAACTTCCCCTTTAGGTACTCGTAAACAAACGTTACGTCGATAATCTTCACTTTCTTTAGCTCACTAAGGTAGTAGGCCTCTTCTGGGGTCAATGTTATTACTTCGTCTACGTCCCTTATCTGGTTTGCGATTCCGGAGAAGTTCCCCTTTATCATGTCGTCGAGCCCCACGTTCAACGTAATCAAGCCTACCTTTAGTCCTTCCTTGCCTAGCAGCTTAATGACCTTAAGGGCGTACTCTACCAAACCGCTGGATATGGGGGTTATCGCTATGACCTTCTTTGCAGGCAGATCGAGGTTAACCGTCTGGGAGATATTGTTGGACTTTGCCCTTTTCTTGAGGTCTCCAACTATGTCCAGCCCTGCGGGGCAAACGGAAACGCACTTACTGCACATGTGACAGTTGGCTACTTTTTCGCCTTGGTTGTAGTAGGATAAGACGTAGAAGCCCAAGGGGGAGTAGGCTATTGACCCCCTTTGCTCAGCGTGAGGACAGACGTCAACGCACCTTCCGCATAATATGCAATTGTTAAAGAGGGTTCTGTCGTTGACGTCTGAGAAGCCTCGATTGTACTCCAAGACCAGGGGAGAGTGAGAAAACGCGTAGTAGGTCACCTCCCCCTTCCTGAAGAGGAGGTACAAGTTGGTAACGTTAGCAAAGTCTTTTGGATTAAAGTTGAGCAGGGGGACTGTGCCAACGTACCTGAACTTGTGGTCCTTTACGGGTAGCTTGTATTTGTCAGCATCGCTGAAACCAACTAGGTAACCCCTAAGTAACGCCTCCCTTATTGAGGGGTACGCCACGTAAAGCTTGGCTCTGTTTCCCTCCTTTATCAACGTAACGTCCCTGAAGACGGGAAAGGAAGTAATGAACCACTCCCTAGCCTTGTTTGCAAGATATAAATAGTCTCCTTCAAGTACCTTGTACATGAGGGGTCTGGTTTCCTTGTTAATGAAGATTGAGTAGACTATCCCTCCCCTGTATTTCCCCTTGTATTTTTCTCCGTTTAGGTACGCCTCTACCTTGACCCTGTTGTTGATCTTGCCGAACTCGTTGTAGCCAAAGCACGCATCCTCGAACTGGATAGAGCCACCCACGCTGAAGTCGGAAATACAGTAAACCTCAGGGTTGAACTTAAGCACTTCCTTCCACTTGGTCCCTGCAAGCACCCTTAATTTATCCCCTAAGTCTTCAATTCCTCTTAATCCCGTTAAGTCCGCTACCTTTTTCCCCTCAACTCCCCTAAACGTCTCATACCTAGGCACGAAGTCTGAGAGAACCTTTAAGTCTTCCTCCCCCCTTATTTTGGTTACGATCTCTGGGGGGAATGACACTACTGTAGGTGACAAAGCAGAAAAAAGCAAGCTTTCCTCGTTCATGTTAGAATGTAGCCATTGTGGGAATAAATCTTTTACCTAACGCTCTCTCCCCACACGTCCTCTTCTTTGGGGACTTCTCCCTTCATTACCTCCGATATTAGTCTAAGGGACTTCCTCCTTGACAGGAACTTGTTGTTGTTTCCGCAATACGGGTCGTAAACGCACTTGGGGCAACCGTCCTCGCAGTCGCACTTTTCCACTATGTCCTTTGCCACTTCGTACGCGTCCTCTAACCTCTCGTACAGAAGCTTGGAGACCCCACTACCTCCCACTGAGGAGTCGTATATTACCACGTGTCCACTCGGGTAGCTTATGCCAGAGAGGTCAGTTAGGGAAGCTCCAGCTACCACCCTGCCGGCATGTATTAACACGTGTTCGGTGGCGTGGTACGCTTCTATTCCATCCACTAAGGAGAACTCGCTCAACAAGGGGTGCTTTATTATCATGCCCTTTGTGGTGTAAGAGAAGGTTATTGGATCGTCGTACTCAAACTCACCCGCGCTCCTCTCCCTCTTGGAGTAAATGTCGTGGACTACGTATCCCCTCACCGAGATCTCTATGCTTACTTCCCCGTACTTCACTGGTAGGTTGTACACTTTCCTGCTCTCGAGCTCCTTGAACCCCTTCAAGTCCACTGAGTAAAGCGGTTTAGTGTAGTAAGGAAGGTCCTCCTCGACCTTCTTCACCTTAGCTACTAGCCTGGCTAAGTCTAGGCTTTCGACTACGTAAGTCTTCTTTGATGCCAAGTAAACGGCGTTGGGGTAGAGGTCATATAAAGCGACTGGGAGCTCCCTTTCTGCAACCTTCTTGTCTCCATGGTATACCTTTACTATGGGCCCAGAGCTCCTTAGGGACGACCGCTGGAATACCTCCATGGCCTTCCTCGTTGAGTAGACCACGCCGTTGACTATTTTCACTACGCCTTCCTTCTCTAGAAGGAGTAAGGCTTTCCTCCAGAGCTCGGGGAACGCCTCAAGCCTCTCAGCCTTCTTTTCCAGTAAGAAGGCTAAGGCGTGGACTTTTACTACCTCGAGGTTAGAGGTGTCAAAGGGCAAAGGGCTCAGTTTCCTGTTAAAGAACTCCTCTGGCCTCCTGAGGAAGTAGGAGTCTATTGGGTCTTCACCCATTATCGTGAACACGTACCCAGCCCTATTCCTCCTCCCAGCCCTTCCTGCCCTCTGAAGGTACTTGGAGTAGCTTGGGGGGTTCTCAGCCATCACTACTGCGTCAATTGAGCCAATGTCTATCCCGAGCTCCAACGTCGGGGTCGCCACTACTCCGGGTATTTCTCCCCTTCTCAGCCTCTCCTCTACCTTTATCCTCTCCTCTGGGAGGATCCCTGCCCTGTGCACCTCAAGGTCTACGCCAAACCTTTTGGCTATCTTTGCAGTTAGCTCTGCCATTTGTTGCGAATCCACGAACGCTAGGACCTTCATTCCCTTGTTCACTAGGAAGGAAGCTAGGAAGGCAGACAAAGTCCACCTGCTGATACCATTGGAGTTGACCAACACGTGGAAAGCTGTCCCCTTCCTTCTGGTGCTACCGTAGATCACCTTCCCAGGCAGGCCAAAGAGCCCCTCGAACATGTAGGGGGAAGCGCCTATTGTGGCACTAGAGGATATCACTTGTACGTCCCCTTGGAACTCTCTAATTCTGTCCATTAACATCCTGAGGTGGGAACCAAGAACGCCCTCGTAAACGTGGAGCTCGTCGAAGACGAAGTGTTTACTTCCTCTTATCAGTTCCCTGAAGTCCGGGCTTAGCGTCAAGCTCCTATGTATCATGTCTGGATTTGTGATGAGCACCTCCGGAGGGTCGGAGTAGATCCTCTTCCTCTCCTCCCTTGGGGTGTCCCCATCTAGCACCGCAACCCCTACGCCTAGGCCTTTGGCGAACTCCATTACCCTGGAGAGCTGGTCCCTTGCCAGGGCCTTTGTTGGATAGACCAAGACGCTCCTCTCGCCCTTTAACGCGAACTGTAGTACTGGGATGAGGAAAGCCTCAGTCTTTCCAGTCCCAGTACCGGAGACGATGAGTACGTTATTTCCCTTCAGTACCTCCTTGACAGCCTCCTCCTGGAACTTGTAGAGCCTTGCATACTTAAGCCCCTTCAGTACCTCCTTGAGCTTGGGGTCTAGTGGCAGTTCATCCACGTATGCTCCAGCGTCGGGTTCAAGGGCTGTTTCTACGTGAACGTGGGCTACAGAAGCGTTGAAGTAGGCAAGTCTCTCCTTTACCTCCTCCAAAATGTCCATATATTTAACTCTCTTCTGCGAAGGTTATAACGATGTCTGAGGTAATCCAGAGCAAGGAGGAGCTGAGGTCTTACCTGCAGGCCAAGGAGGCAATAGGCACAGACAAGGTTGAGGTGGTAGTGACAGAAGACGTACTGGAGGCGTCCCCTGAGATAGCCAGAAAGTACAACTACTCCATAGTAGATGGAGAGGATTTGCCAAACGGCTACGTGAAGCTCTACTTGGTTTACAGAAAGCTGAAGTGATAGTTTTTTAGTTTACCCCGAGAAAGTGTCGGAAGGTCAAATTGTGCAGCGTTAGTGGAGTTATCTTATTGGAAAGGGCGGATTACAGGGAAGTGGAGAGGAGGCTAGCTAGGATCCTAGTCAAGGCTGAGGACAGGGGTAGGGACAGCTTTGGGGTAGTGGCAGTAAACAGAGACGGATCAGTCAACGTTGTAAAGTCCCTCGGTAGGCCCTCAACTCAGGAGGAGAAGCTTAGGGGCATTTTGAGCGAAGACACCTTTGTGGTGGTGGCAAACAACAGGGCAGAGCCCACTACAGAATACGTCAGACAGAAGACCCAAGAGGACATTCAGCCGTTCGTGGGGGAGAGGTACATAGTAACGCACAACGGAATAATAGCCAACGACCAAGAACTCGAGGTAAAGTATAAGCTAACTAGGAAGACCAAGATCGATTCAGCCGTAATCCCCCCACTCCTAGATAAGACTTGGGACGGAAGCCTGGAGGGCCTCAGGAAATTGCTATCCGAAGTGAAAGGAAGCTTTGCCTTCATTATCGCCGACAGGAAGAGGCCAGACAGGATCTTCATAGCCCAGAACTTCAAGCCAGTTTACATGGCATACGACGTCTCCTTAAAAGCGGTGTTCTTTTCCTCGCTTGACGACTACTTTGAAGTAGGTCCCTTCGACCCAGTCAACGTCAGGAAGCTGGAGCCCTACAGCGTAGTGGAGGTGACTAGGCAGAAAGAGTTCAGGGAGTTGCCCCTCCTTGAGCAGAAGAGGAAAAGGGCTTTGGTAATAGCCAGCGGCGGCCTCGACTCAACAGTGGCAGCTACAAAGCTACTGAGAGAGGGATACGAAGTGACGTTGCTGCACTTCAACTACAAACACAAGGCCGAGGAGAGGGAGAGGGAGGCAGTGAGAAAGATTGCTGAGTACCTCCACGTCCCCTTAATAGAGATCGACACGGAGCTCTTCAGGATAATTGGGAACACCACCTTGCTGAAGGGAGGAGGGGAGATAGTGAAAGACAGGAACGGGGAAGAGGGAGCTGAGTTCGCCCACGAGTGGGTCCCCGCAAGGAACTCAATATTCCTTACCGTCGCTTTAGGCATAGCCGAGGCTCAAGGCTACGACGCGGTAGCAACTGGCATAAACTTGGAGGAGTCAGGAGCCTACCCGGACAACGAGATGGAGCTCATGAGGCTCTTCAACAAGCTCTCCCCCTACGTTACTGGACCCAACAAGAAGGTGGAAGTGCTAATGCCAGTGGGGAACTTAGTGAAGCACGAGATAGTGAGGCTTGGAGTGGAGATAGGGGCACCTCTCCACTTGACTTGGAGCTGTTACGAGGGAGGGGAGAAGCACTGCGGTAAGTGTGGGCCATGCTACATGAGGAAGACAGCCTTCAGGATAAACGGGCTCAAGGACCCTGTGGAGTACGAGAGCTAGACCACCCTCACGTTGATTGTTTTCTTGCCCTCCACCCTTATCACGTCCCCCTTACTCAGCTTAAGGGGACCTATGAAAGCGCCCAGCGCCACGTAACCTTCCATGTAAGGCTTTACCACTTCCCTGGGAGAATAGGTTGGCGCTCCCTCAGCCACGAACTTGGCGTTCACTATTAGCTTGAAAGTCCCAAAGGGAGGGTTGATCTCCTTACCAACGTAAAGTCTACCGGCAAAGGCGTCGTCCGCTATGACGTACTCCTTTCCTAGGTCCCACTTGTTGAACCTAGTAGCAGGGAGCTCCAATCCCAGGAAGGTCTTCTCCACGTTTCCTCCCTTGACTAGCGCTATTATCTCTACCTCAAGTTTGTGCGTGGGGAACCAAAGCTCGACCTCGTCCTCTGTGGTTATCATCTTCTTGGTGAGGACTCCCACAATTCCGCCCTTAGCTACCTTGTAGCCCCCAAGCCCCTCCATTGAAACTAACGCCTCAGCGAACTTTCTCCCCACCTCCTTTGCTTCCTCCTCCGTCAAGGGGAATGGGTCTATTACCTTCCTCTGTTTGTACGCCTCGAGGATTGCTTCAGCCTTGTCCATAACGTGGTATTAGCAACTTAGGCTTTTATTTTTCCATGTCCAGCTTCTATCATGATAGCGTGTACTAGGGACTGTTATGATATGTGTATATTTGACGAGAAGTACAGGCCATTGAAGCTTTTCCCAGTCAACGGCTTCACTTGCTCTAGAGGTATCGCAGACCTAAAGAGAAACTTCAAGAACAGGGTGGAATCGCCAATGGTGGAGGGTAAGGAGGTCTCCTTAGAGGAGGCATTGGACTACGTGGCAAGGGCAATCAAGGGCATAGACGACAAGTCCAAGATCCTCCACGTGGACTACGACGGGAACCAGGGGCTCTTTACTTGGTACTACCCAGCTAGGCTCTGGAACGTCTTGGGGGCGAGCAGTACAGACTATTCTATCTGCAGTCTAGAGGGACACGAGGCAATTAAGGCAGTATACGGGACTAGCTTTGGTGCTCTCCCAGAGGACTTCGCCAAGTTCAAGGCAGTGGTGTTCTGGGGAAGCGAGGCGGCGATAAGCTTCATACACGGGTGGGCGTTGCTCAGGGACAAGTACAAGGTCGCGGTGGACGTCAGGCTGAGCGAGACGGCGAAAAGGAGCGACAAGTACGTCATAGTCAAACCAGGGACTGACGTCTTCTTGGCAATAGGCGTGCTAAAGGTTCTCCAAACTAGGGGAGCAATCAAGGGAGTGCCCAACTTGGAGCTCTACGACCTAGACCACCTGTCTAGGGTTACTGGAGTGCCCGTGGAGGAGATTGAGGAACTGGCAGACGTGTATCAGGAAATGAGGCCTTTAACCGTAATTGGCTTCGCCTTGGGCAGGAGCGTCAACGGCGGGTACGCAATAAGCGTGATCTCTCAGATCCCCCACTACCTAGGCATAGATAGGGGGTTCTTCTACTCCAACAGCCAAGGCCTAGGGATAGACTTCAACTACTTGAGGGGGTTACACTTGGCGAAGCCATCAAAGGTGGTAAATATGGCGGAAGTGGGGGCAAGGATCAAGGAGTTCAAGCTCATCTTCGTGTGGAACGCAAACCCCATAATCTCCTTGCCAGGAGGTAACTTGATTAAGGAGGCTGTAGAGGAGGGCGATGTTACCTTGGTAGTTCACGACCCGTTCTGGTCAGAGACAGCTAAGGTAGCCAACGTGGTCCTTCCAGCCCCTACCTTCCTAGAGAAGGAGGACGTAGTGTACAGTTATTGGCACCAATACGTAGTCTACAACGAGCCCATCCTTCCCAAGAAGGGGGTGAGCGAGGTGGAACTCATGGCTATGCTAGCGAGGAAACTCGAGGTCTCCCACCCACTCCTAGAGGAAGACCCCTGGAGTGCCTTAGACGTGGCTTTGAAGGGCACTGGGGTCACGGCGGAGGAGCTCAAGAGAAAGAAAGTGGTAAAGCTTTCCCCAAAGGTCGAGTACCGCTTTAACCCCCTCATTCCAACCCCCTCGATGCTAGAGGTTCCTGAAGGCGACACTCTAGTGTACTCCGCCCATCCTAATTACACCAACAGCCAGTTCAAGGAGGTTTACGGAGACAGAACTGCGGTTGTTTACAACTCTAGATACGAGGGAGAGGGCTACTTAGTCACGGAGGTGGGGGAAGTGAAGGTAAAGTTCAAAAGGGAACAAGGGGTCCCTAGCGGGGTTTACTTCCTGTTTAAGTCTTCGCTTAAGAACAGCGAAGGGATTTCAGTTAACGCTGTAGTTCCACCTAAAAGAGGAAAGTTCGGCGGTCCAGTTCTCAACGCCAAGGTGAGGGTCAAGGTGTAATAACCTAAAATAGTTTATTTTATAATCTTCATGGCTTGTTTAAACCTGAATTAATGTGATTAAAAGAGACACGAGGTGGATGTACTCCGCCCTTTTCTTCGGAGTCGCCAGCGGGCCCCTATCTACCTTAGTTACGCTGGAGATCCTAAGCCTCGGCGGGAACTCCATTGACGTTGCCTACGCTATCACCTTATCAAACGTGGTGCTAATACCTGCTTCCATGTTCTGGGGAATGATGGCCGACAGGTTCCACTTGAGGAAGCTCATAGTCCTTGGCTTCGTCGCCTCCACGCTCTCACTCCTGGCAATGTCCTTCTCTAGGACGATAGTGACGATAACCTCGTTGTACGCTCTCTTCACGTTCTTCAGCGTGTCCTACTCTACTCCAATGAACTTGTTAGTGATGGAGACTAGCGAGAAGGCCAAGTGGGCCTACAACTTCTCAAGGCTCTCCATGCTCTCGTCCATAGGTTCCCTCGCTGGATTCGTGATCTCCACGGTTACGGTGAACCTCCTCAGGATATTTCAGATCTTCATGGTGCTCACTGGCTTCGGACTCCTGGCAGTGACTACATCGCTGGTATACACGCCTAAATCAATCATAGGGATGGAGAGGATGAGCATAGTCCACCACAGGGAGTCCTTCATGACTAGACTGAAGATGCTCCCTTTAATCTTCCTCCATATACCCTCAATACATCACTTTAAGATGTTCAAGATCTCAAGGCTTACCAAGAAGCCCATAAACTACCTGCCTCTGCTTTACTTGGCGATATTCGTGTTTTACGTGTCCAGTGGGCTCTTCAACACTGTGTACCCAGTAGGGCTATACCAAGAGGGGTTGGACAAGTCTCTAGTGCTGGGGATAATAACGGGTGGTATGTTTGTGCAGATCGTTTCCTTTCACTTAGCGGGAAAGGTGCTGGAGAAGTTTGACGAGAGAGAAATGGCCTTTAGGGCATTGGTGTTGAGGGGGACGAGCTATGTGGTTATGGGCGTGTCGACTGTATTTCCGGAATTGCTCTTGCCCATTAACGTAGTGTTCTATCCCCTGGCGGCGGGACTAGCCTTCTCCCTGTACTATTCAGCCTCTAACACCTTAATATTTAAGGCAGTAGGGGAGAGGAGGCAGGGGACTGGCCTGGGCGTCTACAGCACTCTAGTGGGGATAGCCCTCTTCTTGGGCTCCCTGCTGTCAGGCTACGTCTCCCACTACCTCAAGTTCGCGACAGACTTCGCCCTAGCTGGCGTCCTCCTCTTCGTTTCTGCGTGGCTGTTCAAGTACATAGAGGAGGGATGACAGGATAGGCAATACGTGGTCCCATTGCTCGCTTTGTCGCTTACGCTTGCCTCTTCCCAAGCCTATCCCTGAAGAACCCTAAGGCGCCAACCGCTATACCCGCTATGAGAAGGGCTATGCCCAAGTACCCGGTCACCTCTATCAGCATTAAATCGTTCTCCGGTATGTAGCCATAAGAGTAAAAGACCCTCTGCGCTTCCGTCTGATTGTTGGTTATGTTCACCTGCCCGTTGGACGGGTAAACGTAGTAGAAAAACGTCCCGTTCTGGGCGTTTTCGAAGTACTTTGACGACTGGGGGACAGTTACGTGGAGGGGTAAAAGGGAGGACGTGTTGTAGACGAGAACGAAGATGCTGTTGTTGCTTTCCCCGTCGTAACTTACCGCGATAGTCGTACCGGGGGTGGCGTTTAAGTCCTTCAAGTTCCTGGAAAGCTGTGACGCTATGCCGGTCGACTGTTGGTAAGCCAAAAGAGGAGAGAGGATAAAGAGCACAAGTAGCCCTGCCACTGCTACTAATATTCCTATCTTAGTTAATTTGTTCATTAGAGAACTAGAGCTCTGCCAAGAGTAAAATACTTTTTCGAAAGAAGGATTTCGTTTTGC
>ASRH01000007.1 GCA_000565255.1 Candidatus Aramenus sulfurataquae
GCCAGTTAGATCTTCTTTTCTATTCTGTATAGCCTTACTGCCTCGTTAAAGCTTTCGGCGAATCTCTCCACCCTCTTCCTCAGTATTCTAGACGTGACGAAGTTCAACGGCACTTCCACCTCTACTTCCATGTCCACTGCGCCCTCCCTTACCTTGAACATCACTAGGCTAGAGAGCCCTACGCCCTGAGGTAACGCGGGAACTGCCGTTGAACCTCTGTGGTTCAAATAGATTTAATAATCTTCCGAGAGAGTTAATTTAGTGATTTGCCCGTATTACAACAATGGATATTGTAACTCTCCCATTGCCCCTAAAAAGGACGTCACGTCTCGCCTCTGTTTCTCCAATTTTAGGAAATGTCAGTACTTCGGCGAGGTAATAGAAGTCAAGGAGCTAAACTTAAGGCAGAAAGTCAAGAGCGACTGCCCATATTTTCTCCTCAAGGATCAAGGTGGAGAATACGTGCCCTTCTGTAAGGTCTTGAACTTTAGGATAACGGAGAGCCAGGCGGCTAACTGTAGCCTACACTGGCAGAGCTGTCCTTTAAGGGAGTTGGCAGAGGTAGGCTAAGTCAACACAAGGCTAGTAACGGGAGACAAGGGGTCTCTGTCAAAACCGTTAAAGTGCGTTTGCGAGTATACCTAGGCAAAAAGAGCCTTACTAGCTTAGCTCCACTTTATCACTGTTTTTATCTCCCCGGAAGGCTTCTTCATAAGCGCCTCCGTTGCCTGTTCTGGACTAATAACGCTGGTGATCATCTTGTTTAAGAGCCCTCCGTATCTCTCCTTCCACATGGTAAGGTAGTTCACGGCCTCAGCGAAGTCCTCCTTGCTGGCGTTGACGCTCCCTACTACTGCGATGTTGTTCTCCACTATTGACGTCACGAGTTCAGCGTCTACCTTGGCAGAGTCGTTTGAGGAAGTGCCAAATAGCACTAAGATGCTGTTCTTGTTCATCTTGCCCAAGAGCGGGATAAACGCCGAGGGGTATCCGCTAGTGTCGACAACGACGTCCGCTTTGGGTAGCTCAGCGTATCCCTTTGACGTGTTGTAGAAGGTTGCGTCTATTGTCTCCGCTATGACACTTTCTGCAGGTGAGGGGTCCCTCCTGTTTAGCATGTAAACGTTGAACCCGTAGGTAGCAAACATCAGTGAAAAGAAAGTGCCAATGGGGCCAGTGCCGACGACGAACGCGTTTCTGCACTCGTAGCTGGAGTCCCCGCAGGTCCACAACATCCTCTTCTGTATGTGTATCACCTGCCCCACTGCCTTTACCACGTTTGACAGGGGTTCGGTTAGCACAGCTATATCAGCTATTGCCCTAGGTACCTTGACTAAGTAGGAAGCGCTGTCCACGAACTCCTCCCTCATGAAGCCGTTGAGCCCCCTTATTCCGGCCTCCACGAAGTTTCCCGTCTCGCAGAAGTCCTGCCTGCCTATCCTGCAGTTTAAGCAAACCCCGCACCCCCTTCTGACAACGGGCACCACTAGGTCTCCCTTCTTCAAGTGGGTGACCCCTTCACCTACCTCTTCCACCACGCCCAAACCCTCGTGTCCCAGGATGAGCTCTCCGGAGTTGTCTGGGGGCCTCGCGAACGTTATCTTACCGCCAACTATACCCCTGTCGGTACCGCAGATTCCTGTGTACAGCGTCCTTATCCTCACCCTCCCCGGGAGGACGGGCTCGTGTAGGTCTACGTCCTTAACTTCAGCGCCGACGTTAGGAGGCCTTACAACTATTGCTTTCATACTAATACCTTAGTAATTACATTTAAAAAAGCCTAGCGGGAATGTTTTAAAACTTACTTCCTGATAATAACCTCCACGCTCAGACGACAGAAAATATCGGGTATTATTAAGTGCAAACTCAAAAAAGGTTTTACTGGAAGGAGTAATTCGTGTATTTTGCATTTATCAGGGATAACAGGAAGCTTGTGTACAAGAACGGTGTTGTGGAGGAGTACGGCGATAAGCTAAAGGTAAGGGACGAGGTAATAGGCTACGTCCTTGCGCCTCAGGGGGACAAGCTCAAACAGACTAAGGTTCCGGTCTACGATTGTAGCAAGGTGAATTTCTCTGGCACTTTGAAGGCAAAGGCTAACGACTTTTACGTGTTTGAGTCCCCGGACGCCCTCTGTCTGTACTTTGGCTCTCTCTACAGAGAGATAATAGGCTATAGGTACGATATAGTAGCTGGGAGGCCGATCGTGAAGGGGGACAGGGATGCGCTGATAAGGAACATGGACTCCTACGAGGTTATCCAGTTTGCACTCAAGAACTACTCTAACGACCCAGAAGTGTTGAGGAACGCGGTAATAGGGCTTACTAAGTTGGGGAAATGCGAGGAAGCCGTATCTCTTTACTCCTCCTTGGACAAGAAGTACCCAGAGGAGTCCTTGGCAGTAGCTGAGTGCTACGAGAAGGTCGGGAAGGAACTGGAGGCCTTGAAGATATACTCCTTCTTCTCCGAGGACAAGTACAGGGAGCTCGAGGCGAAGCTGAGGGAGAGGGTTGACAATCTCATAGCCCAATATAACCAGACCAACAACGTGAAGCCCCTGTTGGACGCCCTAGAGGTCCTCCCTACATACGACGCCCCAGCGTTGAAACTGGGCTGGCACTACTTAAAGAGGAAGAACTGGGAAGAGGCAGTCAAGTACTTTGAGGAGGCAGTTAAGAGGTCGAACGGCTTCCAGAACCTCCTAATGTTGGCATACGCCTACGTTAAGAAAGGGGAGTACAAGAGGGCCTTTGACCTAATCAACAACGCTGAGAAGATAAGGAGAACCGCCTACTCCGCCTACTTAAAGGGCCTGGCTTTGGAGGGGTTGAACGCCTCAAAGAACGCGGAGAAGGAATTCATTTACGCCTGCAAGGAAGGAGTGGTGGAGGCTTGCGACAAGGTGGACCCCGGTAAAGTGTACTCCCCTAAGGAGTTCTCCCCAGAACAGTGGCTAGGCTACGTGCTCTACGGCTACGAGGTAAAGTCTATCATTGGCAACGGGGGAATGGGCTACGTACTTATGGTGGAGAAGAACGGTAAGAGGTACGCCATGAAGATAATGAAGAAGGAGTACAAGTTCTCTGAAATGCTTTACGAGGTCGCAAAGATGCAGGAGATATCCAAGGGCTCCCGTTATGTTGTCAGGATACTCTCCAGCTTCATAGACGAGAACTGGTCCGACTACTTCTCCTCCCCTCCGGCAATAGTAATGGAGTACATGGAGGGAGGAGACTTGAGGAGCGTCTTGGTAAGCGACGAGTACATGAGCTTGAGGCACTCCGTGAAGTGGCCAGAGGTGGTGGCAGTTATCTTCAGCAAGGTAGCTCAAGGAGTTATTCACATGCACAAGGAGGGGTACGTTCACTGCGACATAAAGCCTTCAAATATCCTCTTTACAGCGAAGTTGCCCAAGTACGGTGAAGAGGCCCTAAACGCTGTGCTCAACGAAGAGGTCACGCCAAAGCTCTCTGACCTAGGCAGCGCAGTAAAGCTTGGGGTTCCGGTAGTACACTATACACCCTACTACGCACACCCCGTGCAAAGGTTCGGGAATAGAGCTGACTACTCAATGGACGCCTACTCCTTTGTGGTCTCGCTGTACGTGGCTCTCACCAACAACTTCCCGTTCTCAGAGTGGTTAGAGAGGGAAATAGAAGACGCTGTCACTAACTCCCAAGCTAGGGAGCAGGCTTTGAGGGACTTCTATAACGCGGAGCCCAGGATGGACTACGTTCCCAACGAGTACAGATGGCTGATAGAGAAGGGGTTAAGGGGGGAGCTCACTATGGAGGAGATAGCTAGGGAACTAAGGAACATAGCCACCGCGGTCTATGGTATAGATTACAACGCCCTTGTGGTGGTCTGAGTTTTTCTAAGATACTATTTTTAAGCAGGGCTTTCCAACGTAGATTGAACCACAAAGCTTATAGCTACTCAGTGCTACTATAAAAGATTAAGTGATACAAATGATGGAATACAGAAAAGTCTTTGAGGGGGCTGCGTACAGCATATACGAGGACGAAGAGGCTACCTTGGTACTGTTAGAGGGGAAGCCTGTAGCGTCCTCTTGCATAGAGCATGGAAATCACGCGTTGTTTGACTTTGAATGCCCCCACGTAGAAAGACTAATGAAGAAAATTTTTTCTTAAACACTCCCGGGTTCACTCTGAGGCTATACACGCTACTTCTATAAGTACGTCCTTTGGGAGTCTAGAAACCTCTACAGTAACCCTGGCTGGGGGTTCCTTTGAGAAATAGGAGGAGTATACCTCGTTAAAGGCTGGGAAATCGTTCATGTTCTTTAAGTAAACAAACGCCATAACAACGTTGTCCATGGAAAGCCCCTTCGCCTCTAGAATCGCCTTTATGTTCTCCATTACCTGCTTAGTTTGTTCTCTTATTCCTCCGCTAACTACGTTGTTGGTGTTTGGATCTACGGGGATTTGTCCAGACACGAAAATTAGGCTTGACGACTTTATAGCTTGGGAATAGGGGCCTATTGGCTTAGGAGCCCTCTCTGAGAAGACTACTTCTTTCATGATAAGGGGAAATGGCCCTTCTCCTTAAATAACTTTTTTCTTCGATACGTAGGCCAAGTGCATTTGGTAGTGCAGGGCTATGAGGAGGTCTCTCTCCGTTATTATCCCCTTCGGCCTCCCGTCCTTGTCGAGTATAACTAAGGAGCCAATGTTGTTATCTATAAGAAGCGCCGCTGCCTCGTTTATCGATCTGTCCTCCTCAATCGTTATGAGCTTATTCCTCATGACCTCCTTTACTTTCCTGCCGAAGAAAACGTCGGGGTCAAGCTTGTTGACTGCCTTTCCAGCCACCTTCACGGAGTCGGCTGCGGTGATCATTCCTATGGCCTTCCCATCGTCGTCGACCACGGGCAACCTCCTATAGCCTCTGTTTAGCATCTGCCTAGTAGCCTGCTCTAAGAGCGTCTCGGAGTAGACCGTTGAAACCTTCCTAGACATGAACTTGCTAACTGGGAACATTTGGTCCATGTCTTGGAAGGCTAAGAGGAACTCCCTCTCTGTCACGATGCCCACGGGTTTTCCCTTCACGTCTACAATAGGGAGGGCGCCGAAGTTCCTGGTTACCATAATGGTCATCGCTTCCATCACGTCTGTGTCCTCTGTCACTGTCACAGGGTTGGGCGTCATGTAGTCGGCGGCATTAGCGTTCCCTAGTCTATACAAGTCGCCCTGGGTACAGCTTGTGGGGCAGAAGCTTAGGAACACCGAGAGTAGGTCTCTCGTAGAGAGTATGCCGTGTAATTTCTCGTTTGCCACTAGAACCCTTCCTATTCCTCTGTCGTTGACCTTCGCGAATGCCTCAAGGAGTTTTCCGTCAAGTGAAACAATTGGAGGGTTAATTATCTTAAGAGTTTTTACTATCATATTTACATATTGGAATAAGGATTTTATAAATGTTCTGAAAGAAGGGAACGTCGGCTTTTAAGCGATCTTGCGTTTCATTGCATATGGAAATTCCAACGTGTCTCTCGATAGTCGTCAATCAAAGTCAGGTCTTAATGATAGAGAAAAAGAGGGGAATAGGCAAAGGATACTTGACATTTCCAGGGGGGAAAGTAGAGGAGGAGAGTCCAGAGGAGTGCGCAATAAGAGAACTGGAGGAAGAGGTAGGAGTTAAGGGCTACGACCCTAAGTTCGCCGGAAGAATTCTGTTCAGACAGTTGAACGGTAGGGTGATGAGTATGTATATCTACTTGTTCACCAAGTTCCAGGGAGAGCCAAGAGAGACCGAGGAGGCTAAGCCCATTTGGTGGGGAGTGGAAGAACTGCCCTTCGACAGGATGTGGCATGACGACAGATTTTGGCTCAGGAAGGTGCTCTCAGGGAAGGTAGTCGACTGCGTCTTCCTCTTCACAGACGACTGGAGCGACATGGTGGAGGGGTACTGCTAGGAGAACTTGCAGGCTTTAGGCCTTTTAAAAACTGCGTTAACGAGAAGGGAGATGCAAACTTCTTCTTCCTTGTTACAGAGGAAAAGCTTCACGCCTTTAGCCTCTGCTTTTTTCACTGTTTCCTCGTCTAAGGAGGACACTACTAAAACGTCCTCTCTTTTTCCCTCGACCTCATTTGCCGTCCCGTCCTCCCTTACCTCGAACTCCTTTCCTCCGTCAAACCTCACTATCAAGGCTTTACCTAAAGAGAATTGCGTACACTGCAAATATAGCTATTGATGCGCCAATTAAGAGCGCGCCCGTTGTCCTCACTAGGCCTCTGTTAATTTTCACTACGTCAAAGAATGACAACGCTACGTAAGAAATTCCATAGAAGAGAGAAATAATACCAATAAGGACCATTACTATCTCAGCAAATAATTGTGTATCCAAATTATTAAACGATTATTAACTTAAAAATTTTTTATTTATTATTCCTTAGATAACTCTCTAAAAGAGAAATCGAGATGTCATACCGATAGGACGTATTGAAGTGGCCGTCTTCGTACTCCTCGTACACGTGGTCCACTTTGTGCTCCTTGAGCTTCCTGCGCAGTATGCGAAAGCCGTACTGTATGTTAAACTCGTCCTTTGTACCTACGTCCAAGTACACGAGCTTCCTCCTTAGCCTCTCGTAGTGCGAGTCCACAAGCCTCACTGGGTCCTTCTCTAGCCACTTCCTCCACACTCCCTCCAGTATTTCTCCAGTCTCAAGGTCGAAAGGTAGCTCTATGTCGCCAGAGGGCGTAGGGGAGTAAAAGGCCGACATGCCCACCACGTTTAACACGTTGAGGTCCTCCCTCCTCTTCCTGTTGACCTTTGCCCAGAAGTAGTCAAGCCACTCCTTTGGTCCCTTGAACTTCCTCAAGTGGGGGATTACCTTGGGGAAGAGTGGGAGGTAAACGTACTCAAAGTAGGCGTCGCCTGAGTGAGAGGCAATAGCCTTGATAGCATCGCTCTTCATTCCCAAGACGAGGGCTCCGTAGCCCCCAGAGGACTTCCCAATGACGCCTACCCTGTCTGTGCCGTAACGCTCCGCAAAGTAGGGGATTAGCTCCTTAAGGATGAAGTCCTCGTAGTTCCCCACAGCTGGAGAGTTGATGTACTGGTTTCCCCCGACCTTCGTGAAGGTGTCTGGTAGCACTATAACACTACCTTGTATCTTGCCCTCTGCCTTAAGTCTCTTGGCTTTGCTCAACATGTCCTCGGATAGTGGGTCGTAGTTCAGCTGTGAGAGAGCTGATGAAAGGTAGCCGCTTAAGTAGATCAAGAGGGGCCTCCCTTGGGGACTCTCCGGCTCTATTACCTCAACCCGTCTAACGTATGGATCGCCGAGGGGATTGTCCCTCAGGGTGGAGCTTTCGAGGTAGAAAGTCTTTACCTCCAACTCAATACGCACCCTCTTCTAGGACGTACTTTCCTCCTCTCTTGGATAGCCCCACCTTAAAGTCTATCAAGTAAATCTCTCCATCATCGGCGCTAATTTTCAACGCTTTTCCCATGTCGTAGAAGAAGGCAGTTAAAGAGCAGATAACTGCGTCGAACTCGTCCTTCGACGTCGTGAAGCTCCTCCAGTCCAGGCCCATTAACTTCTCAGAGGAGGTGGGGTGCGTCTCTATGAGCCTCAAATGCTTAGAGAGCCTCAAAGCCCTTACTACTAGAGACTCCATGAACGAGGGAGGCAAAACTTTCAGTCCCCGCCTCAGCATCTCCCTGTCCACGTGCCTGAAACCCCTTGAAGGAGAGAGGGGAGAGTCTATGGCAGACACCCTCGAATCCTTGCATAGCTCCACAATCTCTTCGTCGTCCTTAACGAAGTTAACGCTCACTTCCCTGCCCTCCATTACTCCTACAGCCGTTTTCCTCCTCACAGCTAGGTCTATCCCACAATAAATAAAAGCCAAGGCTTTTCCTCTAATTTTATGAAAAAACCCATCGTCCTAATAAACTTCAAGGCATACGAGAACTCCTTTGGGAAAAAGGCAGTGGAGATGGCTAAGGTAATAGAGGGGGTAAGCAAGGACTACTCGGTTGACGTGATTATCTCAGTCCCAGCCACGGAGATCTACAGAATAGCCCAAGAGGTGTCCATCCCAGTCTACGCGGAGCACGTTGACGCAGTGGACCTGGGGGCAAGGACAGGGGCCATAACTGTGGAGATGATCAAGGAGGCAGGGGCTAAAGGGTCTTTGCTTAACCACAGCGAGAGGAGAATAAGGTTTGACGAGATCGACGACGCGGTTAAAAAGTTGAGGAGAGAAGGGTTAGAGTCAGTAGTCTGTGTGGATAGGTACACCATGGTAGCCCCTGTTGGGATGATAGGCCCTGACGCAGTTCTCATCGAGCCACCAGAGCTCATAGGTACTGGGATCTCGGTGTCTAGGGCTAAGCCAGAGGTGATAACAAAGGGGGTAGAGGAGATAAGGAAAACGCCAGGGGTAGAGCTCATAGCTGGAGCGGGGATATCTACGGGGGAAGACGTGTACACTGCTATTAAGCTCGGCGCCTCTGGGATAGGGGTAGCAAGCGCAGTGATGAAGGCTAAGGAGCCAAGGAAAGTGGTGGAGGACTTCGTAAAGTCCGCATTAAGGGCAATAGAGGAAAAGGGGAGGTAGATTTAAAAGATAAGTAACTTAATTGGATCACGTCACGGCGTTATTTAGGAAGGTGGTTATCTGTTCCACGTGGGGTTAAAGCCGTAGACGAATATTCCGTATAGGTTACCATTGTACATGGTAGTTATCTGATCCCTGGAAGAGCTCGTGCTCAAATAGAAAGTCCCGCCACCTAGAAATAAAGTGAGAGAAGAAAACTAGCGAATTACGAGGAGCTAAGTTCGTTGAGCTTTTTGTTGTACTTCTCCAGGATCTGGTTTACCTCCTTTACCGCCTCCTCGTAGATCTCTATCATCTTCTTTACCCTTTCAGAGACCTCTGTTCCTCCGGCGTTCTTTCCACCCTTCCTGAACTCTATCCCTCCCACAAATGAGTTTATCCTCCTTACGTACTCCCACGCGAACTTATAGGACACGTTTACCTTGTCTGCAGCCCCGGCAATTGACCCAGTTTCTATTATACTCTTAACGAGTTCAACGCCCCCTTTCCCCATAATTGGTTTACCGTTCTCGTCCTCTATCCACACCTTGAAGTTAAGCCTCATAAATCTAGACCTTCTGGATAAATTAGTTGCATAATTTTATCAATTTTTTGCTTTACCTCCTCTAAGTCCTCGCCTACTACGTTGACGTGACCCATCTTCCTCCTCTTCCTTGCCTCTTCCTTTCCGTACCAGTACACCTTGCCTAACTTGAGTACTTCTGGCGGGAAAGAGGGTCTGCCTAGTATGTTGACCATGCCGAAGGGCTTCAATACCGTGGTCTCCCCCAACTCCATTCCTAGGATAGCCCTCAAGTGCTGCTCGAACTGGGAGGTAAAGGCCCCGTCAAGAGTGTAGTGTCCGGTATTGTGCACCCTCGGAGCGAACTCGTTAATCAACACCTTGTTCCTCATAACGAAGAACTCTATGCCCATGGTCCCGATGTAGTCGAGCTCCTTGGTCAGCCTCTCTGCTATTTTCACCATCTCCTCATTGTAGTAGGGCCCGTAATTGTAGACCAGAATGCCCTTCTCGTTGTAGTTAAAGGAGGGAGTGTAAGCCTTGAACTCTCCCCTTCCCCTAGTGGCTATTATTGAGGCTTCGAAGTCGAAGTTCACGAACTCCTCCACCATGAACTTGCACTTTACGTTCTTGAGGAACTGGTACTTCTCAGGGTCTCCCTTTATGAAGTACTGCCCCTTTCCGTCGTAGCCACCCCTGGACTGCTTCAGCACTCCCACGTTGTTGAACTCGTCCTTTAAGACCTTAAGTGCCTCCTCCCCATCTTGGACCACCTTGAACCTAGGTACAGGGAACCCGTGGTCTCTAAGGAACTCCTTCTCTTTGTACCTCTCCCTCTTGAGCTCCACTGAGTTCACCTTAGGGAGGAGCTTTCCGCTTTCTTGGGCATACTCTAAGGCCTCCTCGTTTACGTGCTCGAACTCAAAGGTCACCACGTCGCACTGGTCAATGGCCTCCTTGTAGTTCTCCTCTGAGAAGCACTTATCTGCGACTCTGCATGCAGGCTCCTCTGGGTTAGCTATTACGTAAAAGGTAAGAGGTAATTTCCTGCCCTCTAGTATCATCATCCAGCCTAGCTGTCCTCCTCCCAAGATACACACTTTATAGCTTGGTAGAGAGGACTTCATTCTTCATTTCCTCCATGAACTTCTCTACCTTCTCCTGGAGCTCCTTGTACTTTATCCCAAGTATCCTTATTGCGAGGAGGGCAGCGTTCTTTGCCCCTCCAATTGCTACCGTAGCTACGGGCACTCCGTAGGGCATCTGCACTATGGAGAGGAGAGAGTCAAGACCGTTCAAGTTCCTTGAGGGTATTGGCACCCCTATTACCGGCAGTGAGGTCAGCGAGGCAGTCATTCCTGGGAGATGCGCTGCCCCACCAGCCCCAGCTATGATTACCTCGATTCCCCTCTGCTTGGCGCTCTTGGCGTACTCTACCATAAACTCAGGCGTCCTGTGGGCTGAGACTACCCGGACTTCGTAGCTCACGCCGAACTTCTCTAGGACTTCCACAGCCTCCTTCATGTACTCCCAGTCGCTCTTGCTCCCCATTATTACGCCTACTAGAGGCATACAAAGAGTTCACGAGACGGAAATATAAACTAAAACCGCCTTCTCTCTTATAAAGATTTCAGAGCAAGATATCTACCATGATTAGGGTATCTAGCGAGGAGGAACTATTCAAGGAAATAAGGTCCGCTCACTTCGAGGGCAGGAAGGTCTCAATCATAGGCTTTGGTAGCCACTCCCACAAGTACAAGGAGAACGCAATATCTACTCAAGGAATGGACCACTTTGAGGTGAAGGACGATTACGTGGTTGCCTTAGCTGGCGCCTCTGTGCCCAAGATAAGGGAGGAGGCGTCTGAGAAGGGGCTCCTCTTTCCAGGCCTCTACGATGGAAGCGTGGGAGGAATGTTGGCATTGAACCACGTGTCTCCCATCTCATTCCACTACGGTACCCCAAAGGAATTCACCGTGTGGTGCAGGGCCATAACGTTCCTTGGGGGAATAAACTGGAAGATCTTCATAGGCTCCAAGGGTAAGCTCGGGGCCATATCGAAGGCCGTGATGAGGCTATATCAGAAGCCTAGGAGGATAGTTACGCTGGAGAAGAGCTACTCCGACGCGAGGGACTTGGTGGAGGACTTCAAGAAGGGGGTTGAGGACAGACCTATAGCTGTCCTAGTTGAATATGACAAGGAATTTAAGCTCCACATGACCTACTCCAACGACGTGGAGTACCCAGGGTTCAGCAAGGACGATGGAGTGCCAGTAGTGGAGGAGGGGGACAAGAACAGCTACGTAGTGAGGACAGAGGGACTGAAGGAGTTCGTTGAGCTAGTGGAGAAGACGTCACCAATTTACGCTTACACCGTCCCTGGGACTGGGATGTCCAAGGTCTACGTAGCAGACGAGGAGGTCTTAAAGGGCTTTGAGTACTACCCCTCAGACAGCGTTAGTGAGGTTTACTTGAAGCTAAAGAAGTTGTTAGACTATAAGTCGATCTTTGAGTGAAGCAGTCTAGGTAGCATTTACGCATTTCCCAGCTCTGTCTTTGCGATGCCAAAGCTTCGCGGTTGGGTAAAGGAAAATCGAGGCTTGTAGGCCTTTGCTGTGCGGTGCGCAATAAAAGGGGGCTAAACGTTAATTTCCTTGTTAACTAAATAAATAGCATGGCAAGGCACTTCGTCATAGACTGTGACACGGCTGAGGACGACATAATGAGCCTCTACATGTTGCTCAGGAACGGGGTTGAGGTAGAAGGCGTCACGATAGTAGAGGGAAACATAGCCTATGAGCAGGAAGTGAACAACGCACTGTGGGCCCTCGAGTTCGTATCTGGGAAGGTAAATAAGGACATAAAGGTTTACCCTGGGAGCGACAGGTCGTTAGTTAAAAGCTTCAAAACAGTGGAGAACGTGCACGGGAAGGGAGGCATTGGCGACGAGATCGTGAGGCCAAAGAAGTTGAGGCCAGAGCCAAAGAGGGCACCCCAGGCAATCCTGGAGCTAGCAGACAGGTACGCTGGAGAGCTCGAGTTTCTCGCTATATCTCCCTTGACCAACTTAGCGCTTGCTTACCTCATGGACAAGTCCATAGTTGAAAAGGTAAAGAAGGTCTGGGTCATGGGAGGCACCATATATGGAAGGGGAAACATCACTCCTGTTGCGGAGTTCAACATTTGGGTCGACCCAGACGCGGCTAAGTTAGTGTTCAACGCTGGGTTCGACATAACCATGGTGGCGTGGGACTTGATAACTAACTACGTAGTGGAGGAGGACGAGTGGGAGAGGATAAAGGCAATGGACACAGAGATGGCCAAATTTTACGTAAGGATCTACAAGCATTACAGGGAGTTCGCCATGAAGCACCAGAAAATGAGGGGGAACCCGCACCCAGACTTGATTACCACTGCAGTAGCCCTAAACAGGGAAGTGATTAAAAGATCGGAAAGACAATACGTAGATGTGGAGAACTGCGACTGCTTAACGAGGGGGATGACAGTGATAGACTACTTAGACCTTTGGGGAAAGGAGCCAAAGGCTGAGGTCGTCTATGGGATAGATAAGGATAAGTTCATGGACATGCTCTTTCATCTCCTCTCGTGGTTCTAGCACTCGAACCTACTGCATATAGTGAACTCCATGTCGGCAAGCAGCTTTTTCAGGAAGAGGTAGTGCTTATACAGTTCCTCAACGCCCTTGTCAGTGATTCCGAAGATGACGTCGTTCCCTATGAAGGCCTTTTTCTCTATGTACCCGTTATGCTCAAGCATCCTCAAGCTCTTTGCTAACTTCTTCCTTGATAATCCAGTGTATTCCATCATTTCCTTGAAGCTGAGCTCTCCCTCAGCCAAGTTGGTGAGCAGCACTAGTTGCGTTATGTTCATGTCTCCCAGATTTATACCAACTACAAGTTAAAAAAAGAGTTGGATGAGATCTTTATCTATCAAACGTTAATAATCTTCTCTAATATTATTAGCCCCTTTTGCTTCCGCGCCATTCCTAAAACCTCACTATTCAAGGTAATGTTTTTTAATATTGCTTAAACAAATTTATATGATTATTATGGTCGAGGTTCAGTCTGAGGCCGAGACGAAGCAGTTGGAAGAGAAAGTAGACTATAACATGAGGTATTACAAGTACTTGTTTAACTACAGCAAGGAGCAACCAGAGAAGTTCTGGGGGGACATTGCAAAGCAACTCATCGACTGGTTTGAGCCATGGAAGGTGACGATGAAGCAGGAAGACCCAATGACAAGGTGGTTCATAGGAGGGAAGCTTAACGCCTCATATAACGCCGCGGACAGGCACTTGAACTCCCCCAGGAAGTTCAAGGCGGCTATAGTTTGGGAAAGCGAGAGAGGAGAGAGGAAAATAGTAACCTACCAAGACCTCTACTACGAGGTGAACAGGTGGGCAAACGCGCTGAGACAGCTAGGAGTCCAGAAGGGGGACAGGGTAACCATCTATATGCCTTTAACCCCAGAGGGGATTATCGCCAAGCTCGCGTGCGCTAGGTTAGGGGCAATTCACAGTGTGGTGTTTGCGGGTTTCGGTTCCCAAGCCTTGGCTAGCAGGATAGAGGACGCCCAGTCCAAGGTGGTTATAACTGCTGACGCTTACCCAAGGAGAGGGAAGGTAGTTGAGCTCAAGAAAATTGTAGATGAAGCCCTAGACATGCTGGGCGACAAGAATCCAGTAAAGCACGTGTTGGTGTACAGAAGGCTCGGCACGGAGATAAACTTCAAGGAAGGCAGGGACGTCTACTTTGACGACGTCGGGAAGTATAAGCCAATAGACCCTGAGCCCGTTGACGCCAATGACCCCCTATTCATCCTCTACACCTCTGGAACCACTGGGAAGCCAAAGGGGATAGTCCACTCAACCGGAGGCTACTTAGTGGGCACCTCGTTAATGTTGCTTTGGAGCTATGGCTTGAGCCAGGAGAATGACGTGCTCTTCAACACCTCCGACATAGGCTGGATCGTTGGCCACTCCTACATAACCTACTCCCCCTTGGTCATGGGGAGGACAATAGTGATCTACGAGAGTGCCCCAGACTACCCCTACCCTGACAAGTGGGCAGAGATAATCGAGAGGTATAGGGCGACCACCTTTGGTACCTCAGCTACTGCGTTGAGGTACTTCATGAAGTATGGAGAGGAGTTCGTAAAGGCGCACGACTTGTCGTCCCTGAGGATAATCGTGACGAACGGCGAGGTGCTTAACTACGCTCCTTGGAAGTGGGGGCTTGAGGTTATAGGTAAGGGCAAGATCTTCATGTCCCACCAGTGGTGGCAGACAGAGACTGGCGCCCCCAACCTGGGCTACCTGCCTGGGATAATATACATGCCGATGAAGTCTGGGCCAGCCTCCGGTTACCCACTGCCGGGCAACTTCATAGAGGTACTCGACGACGCAGGGAACCCAACGAAGCCGAGAGAGAGGGGCTATTTAATTATGAGGCCACCGTTCCCGCCAAACATGATGATGGGCATGTGGGGAGACCCAGGAAACGAGAGGTTGAAGAAGACCTACTTCTCCAAGTTCGCTGGTCTCTACTATCCTGGAGACTACGCCATGGTGGACGAGGACGGTTATGTGTGGGTGCTGGGTAGGGCAGACGAGACAATCAAGGTAGCTGCGCACAGGATAGGGGCAGGAGAAGTGGAGTCTGCCATAACCTCTTACCCAGCAGTGGCAGAGGCGGCAGTTGTTGGAGTTCCAGACCCAGTAAAGGGCGAGGAGGTCTACGCGTTCGTAGTGTTGAAGCAGGGCTACACTCCCTCTGAGAGCCTAGCAAAGGAGATTCAGAACCACGTGAGGCAAGTCATGGGACCAATAGTCACGCCCAAGATACAGTTCGTTAATGCCTTGCCCAAGACAAGGTCAGGGAAGGTAATGAGGAGGGTCATAAAAGCTGTGGTGAGCGGCAGTAACATAGGCGACATCTCGACTCTAGAGGACGAGGCCTCAATGGACGAGATAAAGAAGGCTGCAGAGGAGCTAAAGAAGCAGTTGGGTAAGGCATGAGTCCCGCATGATATCCAAGGGAGTAGAAGACCTTCTCTTTTCCTTTCCCCTAGGCAAGAGGGTTCTAGTCCACGGCGTTTTTCCATATACCGGGTTTGAAATAGTGACCTTAAGCGAAGCCAAAGGAGGTGTTTTCGACTCAGCCGTCTCACTCCACGCGATACTCGGAGAAGAAGCTCCCATCTCAGTAATAAGGAGGATGGTTGAGCTCTCCAAAGGTCTTGTGTTCTTGGCTGACGAAAGAAGGGACGAGAGTAAGCTGAGGAGAATCACGTTCTACACAGCCAGGAACATGGGCTTCGAGGTATATGACTTAGGCGACTGGTTCGCGCTAGTCAAGCTTCGCCCCAAGGACTAGTTTTTAATTTTGGATTGAATAGTTCTTAAAAACAGACCTAATCAGTTTAAATAGAATCGATAAGTTGAATGAAGAATTGAGTTAAGTTTTTAAAGATTTTCCCTTAACTCTATTTATGGCTTCCAAAAATCCGGAATCAACTGCACGTGACCTAGGAGCGTCGGCTGACGCCCAATTAAGGAAATCTCTAAACAAGTTTGAGATGTTGTTCCTCTCCTTAGGAGGAGTCATAGGCTCTGGATGGCTCTTCGGCTCTCTATACACTGCAGCTTACGCTGGTGGAGCTGCCTTCCTATCTTGGATAATAGCGGGAATCTTAGTGATATTCATAGGACTTGCGTACGCTGAGATCTCGTCGTCGATCCCCAAAACTGGAGGGATAGTAAGGTACCCACACTACAGCCACGGAGGTTTCACCGGTTATTTAATAGCGTGGGCGTACTTCCTCTCTGCGGTTTCTGTGCCAGCCATTGAAGCGAGCGCTACAGTTACTTACCTCAGCTATTTCGTGCCGAGCTTAACCTACCCTAATGGCGTGCTAACCCCTGAGGGCATAGCCCTTTCCTACTTGTTGCTGGCGATATTCTTCTTCCTACAATACGCTGGAGTCAAGGTTCTGGGAGCAGTGACTCACGGCGCAGGGTGGTGGAAGTTAATAATACCAACGTTTACAGCTATCTTCGCCCTCGCCTTCCTCTATCATCCCTCTAATTTCACTGCGGGAGGAGGCTTCTTCCCGTCCCCAAACAACGTTGTGGAGGGCTTCTCTGGCCTTGCTGCTGTCCTTTACGCCATACCAACAACTGGGGTGATATTCTCCTACTTGGGCTTTAGGCAGGCAATAGAGTACGGAGGCGAAGGGAGAAACCCAAAGAAGGACATACCTTTCGCCGTTATAGGGTCACTCTTGATAGGCCTTGCCCTATATACTCTACTGCAAGTGGCGTTCACTGGGGCTATAAACTGGTCTGAAGCAGGAGTAGCCGTTGGCAACTGGACTGGGCTCGCAAACTCTAACATAACCCATGGGCCGTTCCTCTTCATCTTCCAGCACTCTGGAGTTGTTGGGCAAGTTGTTGGGCTATTCGCTGTGTGGTCTTACATCTTGGCCATTGACGCAGTTATATCCCCTGCAGGCACTGGGTGGATATACATAGGCACGGCTGGGAGGACGTTGTACGGCTTCGCGGCAAACGGCTACTTGCCGGGAATTTTCCTCAAGATAGGAAGGACCAAGGTGCCAGTGGTATCCTTTATAGCTGCTACCGTCGTAGGAGCCATATTCCTCCTACCGTTCCCCGCGTGGATATCTTTAGTGGGTTTCATATCCTCCGCTACCGTCTTCACCTACATAATGGGAGGGATAGGGCTACACACGCTAAGGAGGACTGCGCCAGACCTTAAGAGGAACTATAGACTCCCTGGGGCCTCAATTATAGCGCCAATAGCTACCCTTGCTGCCGGGCTCATAGTGTACTGGTCTGGGTTTACGACTTTGTTCTACGTGGTAACTGCAGTGTTCATAGGACTGCCGATCTTCTTCGGCTACTATGCTTACAAGGTCTACAAGGCTAAGGCAAGCCTGGCAACACTCTTAGGAGTGGTGGACGTGATAGCTGTGGTACTAGACTCCTACTTCTTCTACACTGGTACCTCTGGTTTAACAGTTCCAGACCCTATAGCGTTCCTCATCTACTTGCTCGTAATGGCTGGTGCAATAATATTTAGCGTTGTCGCGTTAATGTCAGTCGTCCCAGATAATGTTAGGACCGAGATAAAGGCGGGGTACTGGTTGTTGGGCTTGATCTTCTCCATCCTAGTGTTCTCGTACTTTGGAGGTTTCGGGCCCTACGGTGTAACAGCGCCAATACCGTTCCCGTGGGACACAGTAGTGGCTGCTGCAGACATCCTAGTGTTCCACTACTTAGCGGTCAAGAGCGGGATAAGGACTGAGGCAATAGAGGAGATAATAGAGGAGACAAAGGAACCATAACGTAAACTATTAAATGTTGTTTCCCCTTTTTTCTTCCCATGCCATGTGAGGGCATTCACTCCATAGCTTCTGGTCCAATTGAATTCCCTGAGCTCGTTTACTCCTTTGTAGTGTGCGACGAGAAGATAGTAATGATTGATGCGGGCGTCTCCAACACAGTAATGGACTTGAGCTTCCTGGACAAGCTGGACTACCTAGTGATCACACACGTCCACTTGGATCACGTAGGTGGGGTCTCCGAGCTAGTTCAGAGGTACAAGCCAAAAGTTATAGTATATCAGGGGTACTCCAAGTACTTAAGGGATACGAGGCAGTTGAACGAGAGCGGTAGGAAAGTGTTAGGCGACCTCGTAGACATCTACGGTGAAGTTGAGGGGGTTGAAGCGGACTTCCTAGAGGTAAAGGGCGGGGAGGAGATAAACCTTGGCAGGCAAAAGATGAAAGTGGTATACACGCCGGGCCACGCTAAGCATCACATCTCAGTCATGATAAACGACGTCCTTTACACTGGTGACTCTGCAGGAGGTAGGTTTAACGGCATCCCTATCCCAACCACCCCACCACCCTTTGACTACTTGAAGTACCTGGAAAGCTTGAAGTTGCAAATTTCCCTTAAACCTAGGATGGTGGGGCTCTCCCACGGGGGTCTTGCCCCTGGACGCCACTTGGAGGAGCACTACCAGCAAATGGTCGAGAAGAAGTACCGAGTAGAGGTTGACATCGGAGGTATCCAAGGAGAAATCCTCAGGAGGCACCTCGAGATAAACTACAGAGGAATAGAGGAGTCTTTAGCTAAAGAAAAGCAATAAAACCCTCTCGACCTATTCATACCCATGAAATACACTGAAACTGCTCCTAAGCTCTTCATGAACACCGGTACTAGGTTTCCTAGGAAGATAATATGGGCCATGGGTCTAGTGAAGCTAGCTTGCGCTAGGGTTAACGCTAACTTGGGCTACCTCGACAAGGAAATAGCAGAGGCAATAGAGAAAGCGTCACTGGAGCTAATGGAGGGCAAACATGACGACAAGGTAATTCTGGACGTCTTCCAGACGGGATCTGGAACTGGGCTAAACATGAACGTCAACGAGGTAGTCGCAGAGAGGGCGTCAGAGCTCTCAGGAAAGAAGGTGCACCCCAACGACCACGTCAACATGGGGCAGTCTTCCAACGACACTGTGCCCACCGCCATTAGGATAGCGTCTGTGGCAAACGCCGTGGAGAAGGTAGTTCCAGCTTTGGAGAACATGCTTTACACCTTAAACAAGAAAGCAGAGGAGTACAAGGACGTGGTAAAGTCCGGGAGAACTCACTTAAGGGACGCACTGCCAGTTACGCTTGGGCAGGAGCTGGGGGCCTACTACGATGCCTTTAAGCACGACCTAGAGCAGTTGAATAACGTTCTAGAGTACGTTAAGGAGTTGCCTATAGGTGGTAGCGCTGTTGGCACTGGGCTCAACGCCGACCCCCGCTTCCAGGAGCTTGTGGTACAGGAGGTTAACAAAGTCACTGGGCTGGGCTTCAAACCAGCGAATAAGTTTAGGGCCATGAGGTTCCTCACTGACATGCTCTTGCTCAGCGGAGTGCTGAGGAACGTGGCGGCGGAGCTCTATAGGGTCGGGCAGGACTTCAGGCTAATGTTCTCAGGGCCCTTCACTTCCATTGGGGAGATAGACCTTCCAACGCAGGAGGAGATAGCGGGAAGCAGTATAATGCCCGGAAAGACTAACCCAGTAACAGTAGAGGCCACGCTCCTAGTTTCCGCGCAAGTCATGGGCCTAGATCACGCAAACCAAATTGCGTCAATGCTGGGGGAGTTCGAGCTCTCCATGGGGGTTCCGTTAATGGGATACAACGTAGTCACTCAAGAGAACTTAATAGCTGAGGCACTTAACAAGTTCGCCTCCCTAGTGGTAGATGGGATGCAACCAAACGTTGAGAAGATGAAGAGGTACGCCGAGAGCAGTCCCTCCCTCATCACTGTGATCTCGCCATTAATAGGCTACGACAAGGCCTCTCAAATTGGCAAGATGCTCAACAAGGGCATGTCAATAAGGGAGGCGCTAAGGGAACTTGGGTTTAAGGACGAGGAAATAGATAGGATCTTGGACTTGCGCGAACTAGTAAAACCAGGGATTAGGGTGAAAAAATGAGCTGAAAGATAAAGGACTCCAACGAGAGGACGTATCTTGTTCCGTGGATGAGGTTGAGGACTCGGTTGAGGTTAAGAGGATCTGCAAGAAGACAACACAAAGCTTATGGACGCCCACAGAATTGACGTACTAATAAAGGTCCTCAAGGAGAGGTCGATGAAGGCAGAACAGCTCTTCAGCAAGTACAGCTACGTCAGACAAGGGATAATGGAGCTGGCGTTGGAGGCAGTGAGGCAGGGAAACAGGATGGGAGTGGTCAACGTCAAGTTGGGAGAGGGTAGCCTAGAGGAAGAGTTCAAGAAGCTCACCTCTTAAACACTACTCCCTTTTCAGTTACCTTTACCTCCTTGCTCACCTCTACCAATATCGACTTTGCCACTATTTCGTTGAGGAACACGTTAGCAGGGGAGAGCTTGTTTCCCAGCTTTACTACTACCTCTTCTGCAGTAAGTTCTTGGCCCGTAATGGCGTCCTTTACCTTCTCCACCAGCTTCTTGTTGTACTCGACGTTAAACTTTAGGATCTCCTCCACCTTCCTCTTGTCAGTGTACACAGGGCCGTGGGAGAGGAAGACGTAGTCTACCCCCCTTATAAGCTCGGCGATCTTCTCTAGGCTCTCCTGAGCCTTCCAGAAGTCCACGTAAAATGGAAAGACGAAGGACTCCAACACCTTTTGTCCAAAGAAGGCGTCTCCAACGTATAGCACGTTATCTATTATGAACCCCGAGTGCCCGGGCGTGTGCCCTGGGAGAGGGATTACTTCGACCTCTGGGTCGCTAAAGTCGGCCTTAAGTTCCTCCTTGATCAAGTCGTAGGAGAACAACCCCGAGTCCTTGGAGCTGAAGCCGTAGGTCATGCATCTCCTCCCTATCAAGTTGAACGTCCAGTAGTCCTCCCTCGGAATGAACTTCTTCTTAGCCTCCTTAAAGAGCCCAGCTATGTGGTCCATGTGGCCGTGGGTTGCAAGTTGCACCTCTGCCTTTAAGTCAAGGGAGGCGTTTCTCCCCCCTTGATCTATCACTACCCTCCCGTCGTATATGAGCGTGTTTGGGCTACCAGGGATCACTTGTATTTTTCCTATTATCATTTCTTACCATCTTTAGCTTAATTCACCTTGCGAACTTAAAAGGGGTTTTCAATAATTTTTATATATTAGGGTAACCCTAAATTCAAATCATGGTAGGTACGCTGGCAGGTTACGTCTTAAGCGTTAAAGATTTGAGGCTACTAGAAAGGGCTAGCAAAGAGGAGAAGAGGGAAGTGAAGAGGAAGCTGAGGGAACTTGAGGCAATGGGGACAGTGCCGTTCCTTAAGGGAGTTAAGGGAGGGGTAGAGATAGTGGCAATATGTAGGGGGATGGAGCTGGAAGGTGTGCTTTGTCTAGATTCCTTAAGCCTCGTTGGGATAAGGAGGCCGTAAGACCTTACCTCTTCTGTAGGTCATGGATAGCTTCTCACAGCCTCTGACGTCTTGTTGGCTGAGGCAGAAGACCTCCTCTCCAAGGGAGACGTGGTATAAGCCCTTGAGAAGTACAAGGACGCAGAAAAGGCAATAAAGCTCCTAAGTCTTTGAACTTGCAGGACGTATTGGAGAAGAGAGGACGCGAAAGTTTTCAACCCTTTTTCCGACCTTTTCCCTATCCGCTAACGCGATAGCTAGACAGTTAAGAAACAACGAAGTCGTAAAGCATGGAGGGTTGCGTGGTACGTTTACGTGCTTGACTTTCACTAAATGAAACGCATGAGAGACTGGCCGAGCTGTCCTCAGTTATTCGCGACATAAAGAAGTTCCGGACTAGTAAGAGAGCTTGTCCACCTCTGGGAGCACTCTCGAGTAAATCCTAACGCTCTTTTTTAGTTCCTCTCTATTCGTGGTGAGGCGATGGTTGTAAATGTGTATTATCCTCTCCATGGTCTCTAGGCTGTAGTACTTAGAGGCAGAGGAGATTATGGAGGCTGAGGCCTTTGGGTCCTCCTTAATTATCCTTATTCCTTCCTCGTATGCCCTAATCACGTTGTCCGCCACTTCCCTGGTGTAGATAACGCAGGATGGGGCTAAGGCTCCCAACTTCTCCATCTCCTTCTCGAAGCTCTCCCCAACCTTTACCTCAATGCCCACTAACGCCAACCCTCCCCTCTCGCTCTCCTCCACAGCCCTTTCTGGAGTAGTGTTCACAACCTCCTTCCCCGTGAGCAGGGCGTATAGCCTCGCGTTGTAGTCTGCTAGAGTTCCCTGCCTGATAGTGTAGATCTTCTTCGAGTCCTTGTTCCCAAGCAGGGAGTACATGTCCACGTACACGCCTGCCACAAGCTTGTAGTTTGCCCCCATCTTGGCCACGTTTGTTATGGAGTCTAGGACTACGTCGCCTATGCCTTGGTATTCGCAGGAGTTCCTTAGTTCGAAGTCCAGCTTTCCGTGGACCTTGGCCACGAGTAACGGAAAGGATACTGGACCGGCAAAGGGAGCGGTAACTAGCATAGTCTACTTCTTCCCCAACGCGATAATATGCTTTAATGCCTGTCCAGACTCTACCCTAAACAAGTGGCTTTTGTTCGTCTTGTCGTCGCTTGAGCCAAAGCCCTCAATTGAGGGAAAGTTGGACAAATACGAGGCTATATTCCTCTCTTCAGCGTTTATCACTAGTACGCCCAAGGGCTCGCAGAGTTCCGAGAGGAAGTCCACGTGCCAATGTCTCTTCCCCTTTTCCCTGTTCAAGTGCCTCGACACCCTTTTTTCGCAGTAGTTACCACATGAACCCACATATGCGTAATACCCCTCCTCTAGATGGAACGTCTTTCCCTTGGTTACCACGTCTCCTCCTCTACAGCTAAAGAATACCAAGTAGCCCTTCACTTGTTAAGTATGAGGTACTCAAAGAAGAAGTTTTTGGTAATAACCGTAAATAAATTACTTGAATAACATAGGAAAATTTTTTAGTATAGTTTTTATGATAAGTAAACTAAGTGGGTTTGAATGGTAGTTGAGTCGAACTGTGAGATACCCGAGAACTTGTTCTACTACATAGAAGGTAAAAACACAGTTTGGGCAAAGCTTGAAGGTGATCTACTAATAGTTGGGATAACTGACATCGCCCAGACCATGGCTGGCAAAGTCGTGAGGGTTAGGATAAAGAAGAAGGGCACAAAGGTCGAGAAAGGCAAGCCAATTGCGACTATGGAGAGCGGTAAGTGGGCAGGTCCAGTTCCTGCACCAGTAAGCGGGGAAATAGTTGAGTCAAACGCTGAAGTCGAGAAGAACCCTATCCTGGTTAACCAAGATCCGTACGGCAAGGGTTGGATAGTAAAGATGAAGCCAAACAACATGGAGGACGTGAAGCAGCTCTACAGCGGTAACGCGGCAGTCTCCAAGCTAAAGGAGCTCATCGCCAGCGAGAAACTCTCCTGCAAGAGGCTATGAAATGAGCTGGCGCTTCGTTGAGCTCCCCCCTCAGGACGGCTACCACATGGTCACGTCTTTTGTAGCGGTAGCTGACTACGTGAGCAAAGGGGGGAAAAACACACTACTCCTTTTTTCCGTAAAGGAACCGTTCGTTAACGTGGGTGTTCACCAAGAGGTATGGCTTGAGGTAGACCTTGACTTTACCAAGGCCCACAACATTCCAGTTGTGAGGAGAGACCTAGGAGGGGGAACTGTAGTAATTACCCAGGGGGAGCACGACTACTTTATCGTAATAAAGGCAAACGAGGCTCCTAGGGACCCAGTAAGGCTCTATTCAACTTACTTGACGCCAATAGTGAACGTGCTGAGGGACTACGGGCTAAACGCGTCGCTGAGGGACCAAGACATAGTGGTTAACGGAAAGAAGATAAGCGGTAACGGCGCCATGAACTACGAAAACGCCGTCGTGATAGCCGGGAACATATTAATGGAGCTGGACGTGGACTTGATGAGCAAGTGCATTAAGGTACCCTCAGTGAAGTTCAGGGACAAGATGGCCAAGGACATGAGGGACTGGCTCACTTCGTTAAAGGATGAGCTTGGTTACGTGCCTCCGAGAGAAGAGCTAAACAAGAAGATAAAGCAAGCGTTTGAGAGGGACCTCGGCATAAAGTTCGAGGACTCTCAGCTTACCCCAGAGGAAATAGAGACTTGGGAAAAGTTGGCAGAAGACAAGAGGAGAGAAGAGTGGGTGTACTACAAGGACAACCGCCACCCCGATCTGAGGACGGAAAGGTGCGTAAAGATATCCTCTGCCGTAGCGCTATGTCACCTCGACTATAAGGCCAGGAAACTCATAAGGCTTACAGTGAAGTTCGTAGAGGGGAAGCTAGAGGAGGTGTCAATCTCGGGAGACTTCTTCGTCATGTCGCCTAAGGGATTCGTCGAGTACCTAGAGGACTACTTGAGGGGGTCTAGGCCAGAGGAGATAAACGAAAGGATAGAAAAGGCGTTTGAGGAGAAGAAGCCAGTCATCTTCGGCTTCACGAAGGAGGACTTAAAGAACGCGTTCAATGAGGTCTTGAAAAAACCGGAAGTGCAAGAGGTTATATAGACAGGACGGCTAGGATTTCCCTTTCACTGACGTCTCCCAGTAAGCTCCTGGCGTCTACCACGGGAAGGTAACCTATGTTTTTCTCGGCCATCAAGAACCTAGCAGTTTCGATGGAGGAGTCTGGGGTCACCTTGTAGACGGAGACGGTCATAACGTCTTTGGCCTTTATCTTCCTTATGTCCCTTCCTGACGCAAGTGGTCTAGCTATGTCTCTTACCGAGATTACGCCCACCGGTAGGCTTTCCTCTATAACTACCGCGTGCCTCTTGTATTTCTCCTTCATAAACTGTACTATCTCGTCCAGCGTGGCGTCCTGCGACGATATTATTGGGTCAACGTTCATTATGTCGCCCACGTTACCGTTTGCCTCAACGCGGCAGTGTCTTATCAAGTCCCTTTCAGTTATAATACCTTGAATTCTAACTCCGTCCCCCACCAGTAGTGATCCTACACCCTTCGCCGTGATTATCCTACAAGCTTCCTTTAAGTCAGCTTCTGGGGAAATGAAAAAGAGGTCCTTTGACGCCAGCTTCCCCACTTCTTGGTCTAGTTTGTCCCAATTGTACACAAGATCCCTAATCGTTACTATGCTGTCGTTGCCTACCACTAACCTCCTCACGTTGTTGAATATCATCTTCTGGATGGCGTCCTTCGCTTTTGTGTCAGGGGATACTGATAGAACGTTCGTAGACATTACGTCGATTACTCTCATATAGATCACGGTTTAGTTATCACGACTTCCCTGCACCTAGCTAGGCACTCTGAGATGTTCGTGAACCTCCACTGTGAGTTTGGCTTGAAACACTCGGCCACACATGGGTCTTGCACCATTGACATAACATCACCACTTTTAGGTAGTGTTATTAAAGAAAAAAATCTTTATGTCGATTTTTATTTTATTAAGAGGTGTCACAGTGTTGAAAGAAAAGGTAGGAAACCTCGAGTTGGAGGTAAAGGCGGTAGTAGACGTAGACGGAAACGAGTACAAGGTCGTTGACGTGCCAAACGCCGACGAGTACAAGGGCTTTCCTCCCTCGTGGGAGTTCGTTAAGTCACACATGCTTAACTGGAGGCCCTACTTCAAGGGCAAGATGGTGGAGTTCAACGGCATGCTGATCCCAGCTGTGGGCAACTATTTGCTAAACTTGGACGAGGAGATGTACGAGCTGGTAATGGCGGTGTACAACACGTTTAAGGTCAACAAGCCATCAATAGAGACCAACGTAAGCGTGGTGGTGACCGACCAAATAAACGAGCTGGAGAGGAAGATAGGGAGGAGGTTAAGCGAGGAGGAGAAAACTTCTCTCTACATAAGGTACGCTGTGGAGCTGGCAATTCTTAGGGACGTTGGACTGCTGAACTGAGTGATGGCCATGATGACGTTTACTGTTGAGGGAAAGCTAGAGGGCGACGTGGTAAAGGTTTGCGTGGCTGGTAGGGAGATGGAGATAGGGCTTTTCGGTTCAGACTATCCGACCCCCGAGGAGGTTCTCCTTGCCTCAGCCCTCTCCTGCATGTTGCTTACGGTAAGGTACGTGGCTAGGGAGAAGGGAGTGGAGATAGAAGAGCTGAGCGGTTACATTGAGGGCACAATGGACCCTAGGGGCTTCCAGGGAGAGCCTGGGGTTCCTCCAGGTTTACTTGAGGTGGCCTACGACATAAAGGTCAAGAGCAGGGACAAGAGGATAAAGGAGATAATAGACCTCTCGGAAAAAAGGTGTCCCTTAAAGGATACCCTGTCAAGGCCAGTCAAGATAAGGGTAAATTGGTCGTTGGAGAGTTAGCCTCACTTTCTCAGTTGGATGAAAATGTAGGTAGCTACAATTATTAGGAGTACGTCCAAGACGAAGGCAGTGAGGGCAGGCCCCGTAGTGATGGGTAGCGGTCTGCCAACAAAAGGGGCTGGGAGCACCCTAGTGAGTCCCAAGAGGAGGTAGTTCGCCCACCAGTAAACAAGTTCAAGGGCGTAGACGAATTTGAACGCCAGCAGCTTGAAAGTTAGGATGAAGAGGACTCCAGCAACTATTGCCAAGACGGCGTCTACGAGGAAGAATGTTCTAAAGATTATAGGTACTAAGGGGCTAGTTGAGAGCTGGAGGTGGACGTAGGCCCACGCAAACGACAGTGCTCCGCCTATTATCCCTACATAAACTGATCCTTCTTAATGTTTGACATGGCATATAGTAACTTTCTGAGTTTAAATTCTATCTCTAAAGTTTTATGAAAAGGTTAAGTATCATTGTCTACGGCATTGATGGCATACGGCCTTTACATTTCGTAATCCCTATACTCACCTAGGGGGACAATTGTCATCTCAAAATAAGTTAACTTTATAAAATAAATTATCAAAAAATAACTGATAGTTATGTCTTCCTCCCACTCTGAGGAACTTATGAAACCTGGAGAAAGACAACTAGTTGAGATAAGGAGCTACTTGTTCAACCTCTTAGACGCGGTTAACTCCCTAGTGGAGTCCAACAGACAAGTAGTGAACAAGGTAGGAGCTAAGCTGCTGGTCTCCCTCGAGCTAGTGACCATGCAGAGGTACAACCTCGAGCTAGTAATGAGGGAGTACTGGGGACAGTTCAAGTCAGCCATAATGGATCTGGCGAACTCCCCGGAGCTCAAGGACAAGATGGACGACATTCTGAACATGGTTAACAAAATAGAGGAGCTGAGGAAGGAAGCAGGTTTTAGTTAGCGTTATATTCTTTTTATCCATTTATTTTTGTCTGGGCTGAAATGATAGAGATAAAGTTCTTCCACGACGTCCTTTGCCCCTTCTGCTTCATGACAAACATTAGGCTCAAGAACGTCCTCAAGGACTTCAAGGGAGAGGTGAGACTAAAGCACAAAGCCTTCATAATGATCTCCTCCTTGGACGACTTGAAGGCAATAGCTCCCACAGAGGAGGACGCCAGGGAGGTGTTCAAGAACGAGTTCTCCATCTTGAAGAGGTACATGAAGGACTACGACCCTGAGAAGCCAATATCCAAGGGCAAGATAGGCTACGTCTGGTCCCTCCCTCCGCTTATGGCTTGTAAGGCAGCGGAGTTCCAGAAGGGAGACGAGGGACACTGGGAGTACTTCACGAGGGCGCAGGAAAAGTTCTTCCTTGAGGGGGAGAACGTGGCCGACGACCAAGTGCTCATTGAGATTGCGAAGGAAATAGGGTTAGACGTAGAGAGGTTTAAGAGGGATTTCAAGTCAAAGGAAGCAAAGCTCGCAGTAATGGAGGACGAAGCAGAGGCAAAGGCCATGGGCATAAGGGGAGTGCCAGCTCTCCTCATAAACGACAAGTGGTTGATAAGGGGCCTGCAGACGGAGGATTACCTAAGGAAGGTGATAGAGGACCTCGTGAAGAACGGCGAGCCAAAGGCTGTTGAACTAAAAGCTTATTGGGAACAATGAAGAGAATATGAATATGCCAAAAGTAAAAGACTATATGTCGTCACCGATTTTCCAAGTAGAGGCAAATACGTCGATCCAAGAGGTATGTAAATTAATGGTGGAGAGGGGAGTTGGATCAGTACTAGTAACAGAGCAGGGCCAACCTAAGGGCATTTTCACGGACAGGGACGCAATCAAGGCGTTCGCCATGGGCCTCTCTCCATCAGATGAAGTTAGGCTTGCCTCGACCATGGAGCACCTAGAGGTAATACACATGGACGACGATGTACTCAAGGCCATAGATATAATGACCAAGAGGAAGATAAGGCATCTGCCAGTTAAGGACGACGAGGGCAACATAATAGGAATGCTGTCCATCTTGGACGCATCGAAGGCCATGAGTGATTTAAGTAAGTAAAGAAATATTTCTTTTCGCTCTAATTATCAATTAAAAATATTTACTTCCACACACAATAGTTACCACGTGAAAGTTGCCTTTTTGACTAGGGACGGAGAGCTGTCTGCCTTCTGGAACGCTTTGAAATTAGTGGTATGCGACGGGGCCAAGGAGGAAGTAAACTTTGGGCTCACTAGGAGTTCTTCGCTTAGCCACTACGATTTTTTGGTTACCTCCTCCCTACTTGCGGGCGAGAAGGACGTCCTAAACATGGTAGCCGACTTTGTGGTAGACGGGAAGAGACTGGTGAGAGAGGTTGAGCTCCTCTCCTTTGAATACCCAGAGGTGAAGGTGTCAGGAAGGACCCTGGCTGTTGGCATATGTCCCAAGGGGGCAGTTGCTTGCTTAACGTCAGTGCCCGGAGAGAACACAGTTCGCTCTATTTACCCCTTCCCTTTCAGAGACTCGTCGCTGGACAAGGTTATCTTTTTCGAGGTTCTCGACTACGACATGGTTAGGGAAGCAAACAGGGTCTTAAGGAAGGGAGGAGAGGTGGAGCTCTGGGTCAGGGACGAGGTATACGGAGGGGTGAACCCTAGCATTGCGTTAAAGTTTTTGATTCGCTTCCACGTCCAAGGAGCGTTACTGAGGGGTAAGTACTGGGTGATAAAAGGTAAAAAATTGAAGTGAGCAATTTCACTCATGGACCCGGTTTACGCTAAGGCAAGGGAGCTGTGGCGTTTCTCGATAAGGAATCCAGAGGCGTTCTGGGATGGGGTAGCTAGGGGGCTAGCTTGGTTCAAGTACTACGAGAAGGTGGTGGAGGCAGATCATCCATACTACTATTGGTTCAAGGGAGGCAAGATAAACCCTACCTACAACGTATTTGACGCCCACCCAGAGAGGAAGAACAAGGTAGCCTTAATCTGGGAGAGCGAGAGCGGGGAGAGGAGGTCCTTAAGCTACCAAGAGCTATTCGCTGAGGTCAACTCACTTGCATCCTCCCTTAAGGAAATAGGCGTGAAGAAGGGCGACGTAGTAACCATCTACATGCCTATGGTTCCAGAGGCAATGGTTGCAATGCTCGCAATTGCGAGGATAGGGGCAGCGCACAACGTGGTCTTTGCAGGCTTCGGTTACCAAGCGCTGAGGGACAGGATAAAGATGTCCTCCAGCTCCTTTCTCATCACGGCAGACGCTGGGTTCAGGAGGGGGAAGACAATAGATTACTTGAAGACCGTAAAGGAGGCTACAGAGGGAATGGACGTAAAGGTCGTTACCCTCGAGAGGCAGGGGAGGGTTATGGGCTACAACTTTAAGGACTTTACGTCTAGGCTAAAGAAGGTGGAGGCAGAGAGGAGCGACTCCTTAGATCCTCTCTTCATCTTGTACACCTCCGGGACTACGGGGAAGCCAAAGGGAGTTGTGCACGCAGTGGGCCCCTATACGGTGTGGGCATACTTCCACGTTAAGTGGCTCTTCAATTTTGGAGAGGAGGACGTGTTCTTCTCAACCCCAGACATAGGCTGGATAAACGGGCACTCTTACAGCACCTACGGTCCCCTGCTCAACGGGGCAACGGTGCTCTGGTATGAGGGTGTCCCAGATTACCCAGACCCAGAGGTCTGGTGGTACCTAGTGGAGAAGTACAAGGTTACGCACATGTGGGTAGCGCCTACTGCAGTGAGGCTACTGGTGAAGCACAACGTGAAAACCAAGTACGACATCTCCTCTCTGAAGACCATCGTGAGCGCTGGGGAAATTCTTGGAGAAGAGGCGTGGAAGTGGCTCGTAGACTTAACCCAGGGGAAGACCTACGTGATCGAGACCTGGGGGCAGACGGAGAACTCAGGGTTCATAACTTCCCCGGGTGGCTTCTACGTAGGGGGAATAAGTTACAAGAAGGGCTCTGTGGGCATTCCCTTACCTGGCATTGATGTGACAGTAGTTGACGACAACGGAAACGAGCTACCTCCAGGCCAGAAGGGTAACGTCATAATAAAGTCCTCCGCCCCCGCATTTATGGTAGGGCTATACAAGGACGACGAGAGGTATAGGCAGTACTTCTCCCGTTTCGGCTACTACTACACTGGAGACTACGGCTACGTGGACGAGGACGGCTACCTCTACATCTTGGGGAGGGGAGACGACGTCATTAAGGTCGCTGGACACAGGCTGAGCCCCGCAGAGGTGGAAAACGCTGTCCTGGAAGTCCCAGAGGTAGCTGAGACGGCAGTGGTGGGCAAGGACGATCCCGTAAAGGGGAGCGTCTTAGTGGCATTCGTGACGCTGAAGGAAGGAGTTAGGCCTTTGGAGGAGCTCAAGGAGAGGATAAGGCAAACGGTGAGGAACTTGGTTGGACCCGTAGCGTCGCTGGACGACGTAATATTTTTAGACAAGTTACCAAAGACTAGGACGGGGAAGATAATGAGGAGAGTGCTGAGGGCAGTCGTGTCAGGAAAGGAAGTGGGGGACGTGAGCACTCTGGAAGAGGCGGAAGCGCTAGAGGAGTTAAAGAGGGTGGTGAAGCCTTGATAGTCTCAATTGACGAGGCCTTAAGCCTAGTAAAGCCCGGGGACACGATAACGGTAAGCGGAATGTCGATACACAGGAACCCTATGTACTTCGTGTTTAAGCTAGCGGAGAGCGGGGTGAGGAACTTGACCTTCGTGGACAGGGAGCCCGGGCTAGCCCTCGAAGTTCTGCTACAGCATAACGTCCTATCGAAGGTCAGGGTGGCAATGGCAACGCTTGAGTGGTTCGGCATGCTCCCAACGTTTAGGAGTAAGATTGAGAAAGGAGAAGTGGAGCTACTTGAGGACACGTGCGGGGCGTTTATGGCGGGTATAAGGGCAGGAGCCCAGGGGATACCTTTCATGCCTGTGAGGGGTGTCCTAGGCTCAGACCTAGTGAAGCTACATGAGAGGGCAGGGACGTGGAAGGTTGGGGAGGACCCCTTTACAGGGGAGAAATTAATTTTCGTCAAGGCGATAACCCCAGACGTGGCAATTATACACGTGAACAAGGCTGACGAGGAGGGCAACAGCGAGATACTCGGCCCCCTATACGAGGACGAGTATAAGGCTAAGGCGTCCAAGAAGGTGATAATCACCGCTGAGGAGATAGTGCCCAAGAGCTACTTTTACGGCAGAAGGCCCACAATAAACGCGGAGTACGTAACAGCTGTAGTACACGCTCCCAGGGGAGCTGAGCCCACCAGTATGTTTCCCCTCTACGACGCAGACTACGAGAAGATCTTGGCTATTCTAGGGCAAGCCTGAGGTTGTACGGGTCCATCTGCTCTATGAACTTTTTGTCATCTTCAGTTAGCTCGATAGTTTTTGGTTTCTCCGGGACTATAACCTTGAACTCAGTGTTGTTCACAACGTCTTCGACAGTGGAATATGGGTAGAGATCAGTTACCTTCCATACCTTTCCTTTTCTGTCGTACTCGAGGACGCCCAGATTGGTCACGACTACGACCTTGTTGTTGGAGTACTTTGCCGACCCGGTTGCAAAGTCAACTTTCTTGACCAGCGACCTCCTGGAGTGCTTCAAATTCCAGAGCACCACCTTCTTCACCAAGGGCATTATGAAGGCCGTCGCAGCGCCTCCCGGTAGTCTCACCTTTGGGGAGTTATAGTCGCCTATGACTGAGAGGTTTACGTTGGTCTCCTCATCTATCTGTACGGGACCAAGGAACATCACGTCCAGTAACCCCTTTTGCGCCAAGTCGAAGGAGTCCACAGTAATCATCACTGGTGCCTCCTCCACGAAAAACGGGCTCCCCGTTGAGGGAGACACCACTACCCTTGAGGGGTTATCCGCCTCTGCCACTCCCAGAATTCTAATCCTCTTCCCGTACAAGTCCCTGGCCATAAAAGCGGCTATGAGCGCTGGGATGGAGTTCAGACCGACGTAGACCCTCTCGCCGTTTTCTAGCTTAGTGGCAATGGCCTTGATGATGTAGTCTATCATAGTTAAACCCTTAAGCTAGAAGCTAATATTTTTGCTCATGGCGGTGTACAAGTACTTGGACTACTACATAGCTGGAGTGGAGCACGTAGTAAAGGGCTACCTGCAAGACGTTGTGGTAATATACAAGCAGAGCAACAACTGGAACGCCGTGAGCGCAGAGAGGTTTAGGTCAAACGATGCCACATTTAACGAGATAAAGGAAGCGGTGAAGTTCGCCACCCACGAGGACGACCTAAAGCAGGCGGTCGAGAGGCTTAGGAAGAGGGGGATAAAGATAGAGGAAGTCAAGGAAAATAGCTTACCATTCCCGAGGAAGTTTATTGAGGGGAAGAAGAAGATCCAGGCCGAGTTCGACTGAGGATTCTTTTCGCTCTCTTAATGACTTTTTCGCTCGCCCTTAGCCACCTCCCCGTCTCCTCGGGGTTCCCGTCCCTGAGGATCCTGAGGTACTTGTCGGCGCTGGACTGATTTTCTATTATGGCTTCCTCTAGGCTCTTACCCTCTCTTACTTCCATGATTATTTCTATTATCTTGTTTATCCTGTCCGGCACTCCTACCCTGGACCCTCTTAGCTCTATCCTCACTTGCGGGAAGTCGTAGCCAAACCTCTCAGAGAGGGCAGTGGTAGCCCCCTTCCAGCCGCTCTCGTCTACTATCCCCCCGAGGATAAAGGTGTCAGCACTTCTAAGTAGCTCATCCGTGGCCACCACGTCACCGTATGGGTTTAGGACTATTGCCTTTCCCGAGGGCTTAACGTCGTATCTCACCTTGTTGGGTATAGAGGTGAGCTTAAAGGGGGAGTGATTGAGGGAAATGTTGTAGTCCCACAAGTACCTTCTTATAGCGTCCACAGAGGAGAGGACTTGTACGTAGAGCCTCTTCTTCTCCTTTTCAGAGTGGTAGTTCCAGAAGCCTAGGTCTATGACGAAGAGTGGCGTCTTGGGGAACTCCCTTAGTATTTCTCTCCCCTCCTGCGATAACGTAGCTTGTGCCCTATCCTCTCCCTTTCCAGAGATTATCCTTATTCCCAGTTCCTCCCTCCTCGCCTTCCCTTGAAACTCCCCTTCCTTTAGCTTCAGCTCCTTGATTAGAACGTCCACTGCGATCCTCTGGAGGCTGTCCCTCTTGGAGTAAATCGACGTTATCCCTAGTTCCAAGAGCTCCTTAGAGAGCAACCTAGCTAGGATCATCACTTCCTCATCTTTTTAGTTGCCTCGGAGAGGTCTACCTTTGAGTCTCCCGTTAGCCTCTGGGTTGCCTCTATTAAGTCCTCCCTTCTAGTCGCCTCAGCTGCCTCCCTAAGCTTTTGCAAGATCTTCGTAGCCTCTTTACCGCTCTCAAGGGCGTTGGTGTAGTCCCTCAGTAGCGTGTAGTACTGGATTTCCGCCTCTACCTCCTTGTTGACGTTTGCCTCCACCACTTGGTCTGGCGCCCTCTTTAACACTACCGTTTGGTTCAACGTCCTCTCTTGTGAGTTAGACGGGTCGTTGTATGTAACGATTATGGGCACTTCGAAGTCCTTGTCCCCAGGAGGGACGTTCATTACACCGTACACCGCCACTAGGCCCTCAACTATTGGGATCCTTATGGGCATGTCGAAGTTCAGGGGAGAGAAGCCTTGGGGTACGTTTACCCTTACTTTGGTGGCGAAAACGCCGTTTGAGCTCTGCTCTTGAAAGAGCTGGGGAAGTTGGGAAGGGTCTTCTATATGGTAGAAGAGCCCGGCGGTCATGTCGGCGAGTCTCTTGAGTATTACCTCGTTGTAGTCCCTACCTATGCCTATTGCAATTATTTGCAGATTTGCTGGGAAGGATAGCTTCTCGTAGTCCTTAACGTTCCTCTTATCTACCGGTTTCCCGTCAGTCAGCAGGATGGCCCTAGTGGGCATCTGATACCTAGAGCTCAGCTCAATTACATACTTTATTAGCTCGTGGAACCTCGTGGTAGCTCCCTTCTCTGTGGGCACAGGAACGTAGATCCCCGTGTTCCCTGTGTAGATTACCCTTGGGTGGTTGGAGAAGAGGATTAAGGTAACCATGTTATCCTTTGGGAGGCTTGAGATTAACCTCTGCGCCGACTCCACCGCAGTTTGGAACTTGCCGTCCTTCATCATTGAGGGACTGTTATCGACAGCTATGATGAAGTGTATGTTCTTTACTTGGGAGGAGTTCTCTGGTATTAAATAAATGATTACGCCAATTTTGGAATCTTTGGAATAATATATAAATTGATTAGAAGTTCTTATTTTTAGTGATATGGTCAAGGGGTTATACCTTTTTGTTATGCGTAGAAATCCTTAATAAGCTTTCCATCCAATATACAAACCATGGCGTGGAAATGCCCTGTTTGCGGTTATGAGAACACAGACGACGCCTTGTTCTGTATACAGTGCGGCGCTAAAAGACCAGAGGGAGCTCAGCAGCCACAAGCCCAACCAGCTGAGGCATCACAACCCGCTGAGGTGCAAGCCCCACAGCAAGTGACTATAGATCAACAAGCACAGCAAGAGGCACAGCCAGCAGAACCACAGGCTGAAGCCCAACCTGCTTCACCTACTGTGGCATCTACTGAGCCCGCACCGCAGGCAACACAACAGACCACGCCACAGCCACCTACTGCACAACTGTCTCAGCAGGTAGAGGTTCAACAGCAAGCCCAGAAGTACTACCTTCAGTTCATAGCAACTCCAGCCTCCGCCCTAAACAAGATGAAGGTTCCCCTGGACTTTGACGTGTTTGAGAGCATCTCCATAGGAAGGAGCCCTGAGAACGTCATAGTGATTCCAGACTCCGAAGTGTCTAGGAGACACGCTGTCCTCTCCCTCAGCAACGGCAAGCTGTACATAGAGGACCTTAACAGCACAAACGGCACCTACGTCTACGATGGCAAGCTCTTCCAGCCAGTGAAGGGGAAGCAGGAGATCCAGGCGAACTCAATAATCAAACTGGGCAACAGTACCATCGTAAAAATTGTGAGAGAATGAGCCTCCTTGAGGGTAGTAGGATTTCAGAGATCCTAGAGCTAGTTAAGAAGGCAAAGGAACAGTTTGAAAGTGAGGATTCCCTCATAGAGATATCTAACGTAAAAAAGGCAGTCTTTGTTGGAGACACACACGGGGCCGACTTCATAACTAGGGCTGTCTTGGAGGTACATAAGGACGCAGACGTGATCGTGTTCATTGGCGACTTCGTGGACAGGGGGCCCAACGGCATAGAAAACTTGGAGCTTCTCCTAAAGGAGCACCTAGAGAACCCGAAGAGGGTGATCCTACTGAGGGGAAACCACGAGAGCCCTCTGACCAACTACTACTACGGCTTCGTCAACGAGGTCAAGAGAAAGATGGGCCAGGAGGAGTACTACGAGGAATTTAAGAATATGTTCGCCGTAATGCCCTACGCTGCCCTCTTTGACGGAGGGCCAGATGACAAATACTTAGTAGTACATGGGGGGATAGCGAGAGATCTGAAGAAGGTGGAGGAAATAAAGACGTTGCCTAGGCCAGACGTTAACCCTGATAACGCTATTGCCTTTGAGCTCCTCTGGAACGACCCTAGGGAGGAGTTAGACGGCTTTGTCCCCAACATAAGGGGTGACGGGACCTTCTTCTACGGCAAAGACGTGACCAAGAAGTTCCTAGAGGAGAACGGCCTGAAGGGGATAATCAGGGGCCACGAGGTAGCGGACGGCTGGAGGGTGGACGTAATTGACGATCAAAGAGATATGAAGGTAATCACCGTGTTCTCCAGCGCATATCACGGGATGAGGGCTGGAGCTCTCGTCTGGGATGGAGAGAAAAAGAGTTTTATCTACGATTACGTAAGTTATGACCGCATTACTCCTTAAAGGTGGTTTGCATGACCATATCTATGAAAGTAGAGGTGAGCCACAAGTACTCCTTCAGCACGGAGACTAGAGTTGTCTTCAAGATCCTGTTGGTCCCGGAAAAGGTAACCACTGCCTCGGGTTTCCACTACATTGTCCTCTTGGACACAAGCGGTTCAATGGAGGGGCTAAAGCTTGAGAACGCCAAAACCGGTGCAATTGAACTCTCCAAGAGGATTCCCCAAGGAAATAAGGTATCCCTTATCACGTTCTCAACCCACGTAAACGTGGTCAAGGAGTTCGGTGACCCAGAGGATTTAACCTCATACGTCTCTGGGCTAAGCGCTGGTGGTCAAACAGCTCTCTATACCGCCCTCTTGACAGCCTTTAACCTAGCAAAGAAGTACGAGATGCCAAGCTACGTCATATTGCTCACAGACGGAAATCCCACGGACGAGACGTCGGAAGTAGCGTACACCAAGATCCAGATTCCGGAGAAGGTACAAGTGATAGCCTTTGGTCTAGGGGACGACTACAACGAGAAAATACTGAAGACCTTAGCGGACAGAACTGGTGGGCAATTCTACCACGTGGATGACCCCATGCAGATACCAAATAACCTGCCTAAGGCTGCAAAGACTAAGGTTGCGGGAAAGAACATAGTTGTGGACGTGGTGTCCGAGAGCCCCGTGAAGCTCTTGAACTTCTCTGGGCCCCCAGTCACCATCAACGCCCTAGAAGGAGTGGTCAAGATCTACGGTGAGGTAACGATTCCTCCCAATTTTAACGGCAACTTCTTGACGGTGAAGCTCAACTACGAGGATCCTGCTACCTCAAGGCAACAAGCGCTTATGAGCGTCATATCGCTGACTCCTGCAAGGGACCAGCAGACCTTCGTTTCAGGGATAAACAAGGACTTAACCTTAGAGTACGAGTACTACAAAGCATTGCAGAAGTACTCCACAGACGTGGAGGCGGGGAACCTAGTGGAGGCCACAAGGACGTTGCAAAAAATGGATCAATTGGCCCAGCAGACTAGGAGGATAGAGCTCATAGAGACTACAAGGAGGCTCTCAGAAGGACTAGAGGCGACAAAGAGAATAGGTACTGTTGAGCAGACCAGGAAGCTGTCAAAGGAGGTAAGTAGTGAAGTCACTAGGAAGCTCAGAGGAGAAGGGTAGCGTAGTCGACGTCCACCTTCTCAGCCTTTATCTTCTCTCCTTTAACTCCCCTGATTGTACAGGGAACGTCTTCTATCTCTATCCCCGCCCACTCCTTCATGAATTCCTTTACTCCCTCTATTAGTTCCCTCCTATTTGAGGCTACCAATGGCACGTCGTGGACTAGCAAGATCTTGTCCAGTTCACCCTTAAGTCCGATAAAGACGAGGCTCGTCGTAATCCCGAACTTGCTCTTCCTTGCCTTGATCCCCATAAGCACTCTTTTGTCGTCAGCCAGGGAAGAGAGCCTCCCGTCCTCCCTTGACTCGACTAAGTGCTTGTAGCCCGGTAAAATCTGGTGCCCTTTCAGTATGGGCTTTTTCACCACTATGAGTTCCCTTACGACCTGCTGGTTTTGATCAAAGGAGACCAACGCTGGAAAATCCTCTCCTAAAGAGCTCACGAACCTCATCTTGCTCACGATAAACTTTACCTCAGGCGTTATCAAAGAATTAACGTTTATTCCAAACAGGTTCATGTGTAATACTTCTCATTCGACCTTAATCTCTCTTTCATTTATCTATACTTAAAATTTCACTATTCATCATTTATGAAATAAAAGGATTTAAACATATTCTCGAAAACTCCGTCATTATACAACGTATAAGTTTAGTTTGATATAAGTTCTATTTAATATTATTGTGATTTAACATTATCATTTTAAGGCATAAATTAAAAAGTTTTTATCGAACTTTGAAAGCAGGGGAATCACAGATTTTTTCCATATATACGAAAAATACCAAATTTCTCAGACATTCTATATAAGTATTTTCATTACTAGGTAACAAATTTAGACATATATCTTTGAAGAAAAAATTTATATTAGGTAATTATTATATAGCATACGAGGAGAATATGACCGTAGAAGACATTGTAAAGGTAAGTAGAAACTACCAAGTTACCATACCCGCGAGGATAAGGCAGAAGTTCCAGATAAGGGAAGGCGATCTAGTGAAGGTAGTCTTCGACGAGGAGAACAACACTGTAAAGATCATTCCTATAAAACAATAGTAAACTCTTTTAGTAAACTCAAAACCTTTTTCTCTATTTTTTCGCCAAAATATCTCTTTATTTCAAGGTACTTATCTTCGTCCAAGACCTTTACCTCCCCGTCCTTTACCACTACGTCAAGCTCGAGGTCCACGTACCTTATCTTCCCCCTCAAGAGTTCTGGGGGCGTAGAGATGTTGACGTACTTCCCCTTCAACCTTCCGTCCTTGGAGTAGTAGTTGTGAACCTCGTACCATTTGCTCGAGTCAACTTCCATAACGTCGTAGTCCCCTTCCTCCTTCTCTATTCCGAGGCCGTCATAGAGCCCGCCTGGGGAGATCTCCCTAATTAGCCAAAGCTTGTAGCCCTCGTTGCTAACCTCCTTTTTTATCACCTTTCCTCCCCTAAGCCTAATTGTGCCCCCAAGCTTCACGTGTTCTATCTCCATGAAGTCCTCGATGAGCTCATTAAACATGTCCTTTGGTTCCCTCTCGTCGACCTCGCTGAAGCTCAGCTTTAGCATGTGGTGGAACCTCTGGGTCCTCAAGACCTTTCCCCTCACTTCGTCTAGGTAGAGCTTGTCCTCAAGAGAGGGCAGTACCATGGAGAAGTCCTCCCCCTGCTTAAAGTCCTCGTTGTCGTACCTCATGGCCAACCTCTCCAGTTCCTCCCTGAGCTCCCTCTCGTCAGTGTAGGGGGCATTGCTCCTCCACTTTACGTTGTAGCCCTTCTTGTTGAAGGGTAGGCTAATCTTTAGCAACACGTCCCTTTTTCTCACGTGCTCTGAGAAGTAAGTCCTTCCCTCTCCCCTCCACACAAAGGCGTACTTGCCAACAGCCTTTACCTCGTCTAGTCCCAGCTTCCCGTCGTAAGGTGGCTTCACCACTAGTCCCCTCTCCATGCAAGGTTCCACTTTAAAGCCCATATACGTGCAGTCCCCTGTCTCGATCACTGAGTAGAGCTTCACTGGGGACTTCCACACTATTGACGCCTTGAACACTTCCTTTAGGAAGTCATTTACGTCTTGACCTATTGCGATTAAGTGGCCCTCGTCGTTGTTCTTTATGGTAACGTCAGCAGGGGCCATTACTATTTCCTCGTTAAACCTCTGGGCTATCTCTGGGCTCTGTTGAACTACTTGAAACCTTTCCTTTGCCAAGTAGGTTAGAGCTGTAGCGTATATCCCCCTAATTCTTACCCTTAACTTGCTGGAAGACATAGTTGAGGATTCCCCCGTACTTAACGTAGTTGACCTCAGCCTCAGTGTCTATCCTAGCTACTCCCTCAAACTCCCTCCTGCCGTCCTTGCCTATTACCTCTATCTTTACCTTTGGCCTCACTTTAAGCTCGAAGTGCAGGTTAACGATTTCGTCGCCTTTAATACCCATTTCCCTCCAGCTCACGCTCTCTATTGGCACTACTCCCATGGCTACGAGGTTGCTCCTGTGGATTCTCTCAAAGCTCTCAGCTATTACAGCCCTCACTCCTAGGAGGGCGGTGACCTTTGCCGCCCAGTCCCTAGAGCTTCCCGTGCCGTATTGCTTCCCGGCGAATATAATAAGGGGCACTCCTTCCTGCTTGTACCTCATTGCCACCTCGTAGACTGTGCCCTCCTTGCCGTCTGGGTAGTGCACTGTGTACCCTCCCTCTCTGTTCACCATGAAGTTCTTGAGCTTGGGGTTGGCGAAGCCTCCCCTGAGCATTACCTCGTGATTCCCCCTCCTAGCGCCATATGTGTTAAGTTCCGTGGCTCCTAGGTTGCGGAGATATTTTCCAGCGTCTGAGTCCGGCAGAATGGGCCCCGCTGGAGATATGTGATCAGTGGTTACCTTGTCTCCTAGTAGTAAGAGTATTCTGGCGTTCCTTACCTCCTTGAAGGGTTGGGCTTCCTTGAACCAAGGTGGCTCAACTATGTAGGTGCTCTCCTTCCACTCGTATACTTTCCCTGGGGAGACGCTAAGGCCCTTCCAGTTCTCGTCTCCCTCGAATACGTTTGCGTACATCTCCTTGAAGAACTCAGGCTTCAAGGCCAAGCTCATGTACTCCGAGATCTCCTTTAGCGAGGGCCACACGTCCCTTAGGTAAACAGGCCTCCCGTTGGGATCAACGGCTATTGGGCTCTCTGGGTCTAGATTTATCTTCCCGTAGATGGCGTAAGCCACCACAAGTATTGGAGACGCTAAGTAAGTGCCTTTCAGTAAGGGGTTTATCCTCCCCTCGAAGTTCCTGTTTCCGCTTATTACCGCGTAAACCTCTAGGTTGTTTTCCCTCACGTCCTTCTCCACGTCGCTGGGTAAGGGTCCTGCGTTGCCTATGCAGGTAGTGCACCCAAAGCCCACAACGTGGAACCCTAGGGCCTCCAAGTAGGGGATGAGGTTACCCTCCTTTAAGTACTTGTAAACAACAGGAGAGCCTGGGGCCATGGACGTCTTGACGTAGGGCTTGCTCCTCAGACCTAGTTCCACAGCCTTCTTTGCCAGTAGACCTGCACCTATCATTACGGTGGGGTTGGAGGTGTTTGTGCAACTGGTTATTGCAGATATGACGACGCCCCCGTCCTCCACTATCCTCCCCCTCTTCATGCCCACCTTCAGCTTCTTCATCTCCCTTAGCGGGACCCTCTCGTCCGGATTTCTCGGCCCCGCTAGGGAGGGCTCAACCTCGCTTAGGTCTATCTCTACCTCGTCGTTGTAGTCTGGCTCCTCCTTTCCGGTGTAGAACATCCCCTGTTCCTTAGCGTACTTCTCCACTATCTCGTAGTCCCTGTTGGTAGCCTTTAAGTACTTGATAGTCTGTTCGTCTATTGGGAAGTAGCCCACCGTAGCCCCGTACTCTGGGGCCATGTTGGCTATTGTTGCCCTGTCAGGGACTGAGAGGAGGGATACTGAGGGGCCGTAGAACTCCACGAACTTGCCCACTACTCCCTTCTTTCTCAACACCTCTGTTATGAAGAGGACGACGTCAGTTGGAGTTACGCCCTCCTTGATCTCCCCGACTAGCCTTACCCCCAACACTTCTGGGACTGTCATGAAGTACGGTTCGCCCAACATTACGGCCTCAGCTTCCAGCCCTCCCACTCCCCACGCTAGGACGCTCAAGCCGTTTACCATGGTTGTATGGGAGTCAGTGCCAATGACTACCTCTGGGAACGCTACGCCATCCTTTATCGCAATTACCTTGCTCAAGTACTCCAAGTTGATCTGGTGGATTATACCTTTACCAGGCGGCACGATCCTGAGGTTTTTGAACGCCCCCTGTGCCCACTTGAGGAACGCGTACCTCTCGGCGTTCCTCTCGAACTCCTTCTTCATGTTTAGACTCAGGGAGTACTCTGTGCCGTAGTAGTCCACCTGCACTGAGTGGTCTATGACCAAGTCTGACTGGACCACGGGGTTCACGAGCTCGGGGTCTTTCCCAAGCCTCTTGATCTCGGACCTCATTGCAGCTAAGTCCACTAAGAGGGGCACTCCAGTGTAGTCCTGCATTATCACCCTAGTAGGCATTAAGGCTATGTCCTTTCCCACCTTCCTATCCAACAAGTTTTCTAGGCTATCCTTTCCCACTTTTTCCCCTAGGTTCCTGCCAACGTTCTCCACGAGGACCTTTAGGGAGAAGGGGAAGTTGTCAACTCCTAGCTTTTTGATGGAGAAATACTCGTAGTTCCCAAGTTTCTCCATAAGAGTAGGTTAGGCACGGAGTTAAAAAGTAAATTCTAGAAAACTTAATTTCTAGGCAGAGTACCATACATTGTGGAGTTGTCAAGCCTCTGCAACAAGGTTAAGGCATTGGGCTACTTCGGCTCCTTTGCCAGGGACGAATACGTGGAGGGAATCTCAGACGTCAACGTTTTCGCAATAACCAGCGACAAGTCTGTCCTTTTGGAGTTGGCAAGCGAGGGCTACTCCCCACTAGTGGTCTCGGAGGAGGAGTTACAAGGAATGTGTAGGGAAGGAGACCCCATCTGTTACTACCTGCTAATGGACTCAAAGGTTGTCTGCGGCGATCTGAAGGCGAACTTCGTTAAGACCCCCTATACTTGCGAAAGGCTAAGGAAGCAAATACCGAGCTTTCTAAAAATGAGTATTGAGGGCTACAAGAGAGGTGACGAGGTGAGCGCTCTCAATAACGCCTTCAAGAGCTTCAGATCACTGATCCAGTGGAAAAAATGCTTGGTTAGCGACAACATACCTCTGTCGAGGGCAGATTTGGAGGAGTCGTGCAGGGAACTTGGCCTCGAGTGCGACGTTTTCGAGGATCTGCTGAGGCTGAGGGATACCAAGACCCCAATAACGATCTGGAGCATAAACAAGCTGTACAACGTCTTGAAGAAGTATGTTGAACTCCCATTTCCTTCTCCTGCTGAAGAAGCTTTCGGGAAGAGATAAAACCTTTTAATTCTTCATGAAGAATATATAACTATGGCAGAAGAACAGAGAGATATCGAAAGGGCTGAAGAATACGTCCAGTTAACTCCTAGAACTACTGCTCTGGGCGGGAACAGGTTCGAGCTATCGACTGGGCTTATAATTGCTGCTAGGTACGCCGACAAGCTGAGGAGGGTAGCGCTAGTTGCCCTAAGCAAGATAGCCCCCAGGGACGTGATCATAAGGGACATCTCTGAGCTTAACAAGAAGCTCTTCGAGGAGATAACTCAGAAGAACATAGGCAAATTAGACGTGATAAGGTTAGTAGTTGTGGCAGAGTACGATCCTCAAGAGAAGAAGATCAAGTTCGAGAACGTACAGATTCAAAGGTTCTACACAGAGGAAGAGTGCAAGAAGATGCAGGAAGATGTAGTAAAGGAGAACCAGAGGCTCAAGGAAGAGATAGATAGCGTCAAAAAAGAGATCGATCGCCTCAGGTCGATGCTGAAGTGAAAAAGTAAATTTGTTTTTAGTCTTTATCCCTTGATCAACCCTATTACGAAGCCTATTATGAACGCTATGGAGTTGTACGGAAGGAGGTTAATGTAACCGTTAACTTCTCCCTCAGCTTGCGTCAGCTTCCGGCCCAGCGCAACAAGGGCGTGTTCAACCGTTGTGGGGGACAGGGCGCCTATCACTATGAGGATAATTATTATGGCAAGTATCGCCAAGCCTATCTTCACGGCGTTCTTGACTATGTAACCTACTAGAAGGCCTATGACGAAGGCGACTATCAGCGAGATGACGTCTACTGTAGTTAAGGAAGAGATTGAAAGATCAAAGGACATAAATAGTTCACTCTTCAGAATAATATTGTAGACAATCTTATAAATCTTGTCGTCTTGGTAAAGCCTATGAAGGTTGTTAAGTACAATCTCAAGGCCAAGGTTCAGGCGGGAGGGAAAGAAGAGGTAAAGGAGTCAACGTTTAGGCACTTAGCCAACGCAAGGAAATACATGAAGGAGACTGCCGAGAAGCTGGGCGCAAAGTGCTCAAAGTTAAACGTTGCTGGGGACACTTACACAATGCAGTGCGAGGGCAACTCAGTTAAGGTCTTTTTCGAGGTCAAGAAGGAGAGGATAAAGAGGGTAAAGAAGGAGACCGAGAAGAAAGAGGAAAAGAAACAAGAAGAAAAGAAATCAGAACAAAAAATAGTTGAAAACAAGGAACAGAGTTCCTAAAAACTTTACGCTGTTACTAATTGTAGATGTGACAGTAGCTCTTCCCTTGTAGTCTTCACTAGTCTCTCCAAGTCCTCAACTATTTTTCTGTACATGCGTTCCTTCTCAACCCAGTACACGTAGTTTGGCCTACCCTTCTGTTTGCCCTGCTCATTTACTTTCTCTCTGCTGATTAATCCCTTGTAAAGCAAGCCGTTTATGGACTTGCTTATTGACGCCTTGGTCACGTGCAGTTCGTTCGCCAGCTCGTCTGTGTTCATCTTCTTGTCCTTGGCCATGAGTACGTGGAGTACCTCTACGTCGCTCCTTGAAACGCCGTAGAGGAACGCTATTAGCTCGTGTAGTTCTACTTCCCTTCCATCTGGAAATCTTATCTTTTCCGACATATTTATTCCCAAATCTCATCTGGGCTTTTTTTAACTTAAAAAATCAGCATATGATAAAATGAGAAAATAGTAGAATTAATCTATTTCTATATATCTGTTCACATTTCTATACATATTTACATGAAGTATGTGGTGAAATATCTACATTTATATTAATCGGTAAACTTCGTTAATATTAACTGAGTTAAACTTTCTCTCTCGTGGCATTAATAATCGTGTTTTTATTAAACGCAGTAAATATTATGTTATGGAGATAAAGACCTATTGTGAGGAGTCCTACGTTAACGTGGTCCCCTTCTTGAGGGCTGCGATTATAAAAACCTTGACGCGAAGGGGATTGCCAGTAAAGAAGGCCGTGAAAGTGTTAGGCGTGTCCACAACAGCCTATGAGAAGCACGCTCAAGACGAGAGGGTTGACAAGATAATCAAAGACGAGGAGCTTGGGGATATGGTGGAGGCTTTAGCGTCAAGGATACTTGTAGGAGAGAGAATAGAGCCGTCAACCTTCTGCATTCTTTGCGCCAAGTCAAGAAGGCTCTTTGGCCTCAAGGGGTGTACTTACTGAGTGAAAGTTCTCTGTTTATTTCTTAATATAGCGTTAAGTCTCACAATAGACGCCATTATGATCAGGAGGCAGAGGATCAATATCATGGCTATGTTTAAGAAAAAGCCGTAGAATGACGAGTCGGGAAAAGAGAACAAGTACTCCATGAACTGGTAGAACCACGGGATTGAGATTAGCCTGGAAAGCACTAAGAGGAGGAACATGACGGCCTTGCCCGTTGCTCGGTTCAACGTGAGAGCTAAGTCCACAGAAAAATAATGAGGGTAATATATTAATAAATCTCTTCCAATAGATTAGTTGATAATAAAGTTTTTAAATAGACTATAAAAATTGATAGACATGGTAAAGTACTGTCCAAGATAAGGAGCTCAGAACCTAGACGATGCTAGATTTTGTATGAGGTGTGGGTTCGATTTTCCCATAACTCAACAGCTCACTCAGTCGGCACAGCCTTAGTTTTGCTGCTAAAAATATTCATAAAATCAACGAAAACGACTTAAGTAAGTCAGTCAAGTAACTATGCCTTCTGCTTGTTTCCCTTCCACTTTATGTACTCTAGTACCTTAGGGATGTTAATCTTCATAGGGCAAACCTCCTTACAGTTCCCCGAGTGGGCACAGTACATTGCTGGCTTTGGGTCGTTGTATACTACGTAGCTCCACATAGCTCCCATGGGTCCAGTGAATGGCGGATCACCCCACTTCACTCCAAGTGCTCTGTAGACGGGACAGTGGAGGTGGCACCTTCCGCATCTAATGCAAAGCAAAGCCTCCCTGAGCACTGGGTCCTTGGATGCCTTTATTCTTCCGTTGTCCAGCAAAATGAGGTGGAACTCCTTGGGGCCATGGGCTGGGGATACTCTCTTCATCTCTATGTCAGCGGTCGACGAGGGCCCAGAGGTGAAGTTAACGTAAGTAGGTGGGTAGAGGCCGGCAAACGCTGACTGTACCAAGACCTCCTTTGTGGCGTCAGCTAGGGTGGGAACTATCTTGTCGACGCCAGTGATGGCGATGTGCATTGCAGGGGATATTGAGGAAAACCTTATGTTTCCCTCGTTCTCTATCAACGCTATAGTCCCAGTGTCTGAGGCAACGGCGTTTGCTCCAGTTATCCCTACGTCTGCATTAACGAACTTCTCCCTGAGGAACTGTCTTACCCTGGCCACGAGCTCCTCGTGCGTCGACCCCTCGTGCACCCCACCTATTTTCTCCTTGAGTAGCTTCTCCACCTCCTCCTTGGTCAAGTGAATGGCTGGGGCTATGATATGGGAAGGAGGCTGGTTAGCTAGCTGTATCAAGAACTCACCTAAGTCTGTTTCCCACACTTCGTTTCCCTGCCTTATGAGGAACTCCCTGATGCCGGCCTCGTAAGCTACCATGGATTTGCCCATGACTACCGTCTTCCCTTTCCCCACGATCTTCCCCACGATTTCCCTTGCCTCCTCAGGGGTAGAGGCTAGGTAGCCGTGACCGCCAGCCCTCTTCACGGAGTCCAGGGTCTTGTCTACGTAGTAGTCAAGGTTCTCCAGCACCTTGAGTTTTGCCTCTCTCAGCTCCTTTGCCAGATCCAGGATATAGGGGTGCTCCTTCAGTATCTTATATACCCTAGGTACGTTGTTGTTAATTGCTCTCTCCACAGCGATCTCCCAGCTCATAGAATCACCTCAGCCACGTCCTTTACTTCGCCCTCGAAGTGGGGCGATAGAGTGACGTAGCAGATGGGGCACTGAACGAGGAGATTCTTGGACAGCTTGGACAGGGACTTGGCCCTCGCCTTGGCGACCTCTTCGCTTGCCTTGAAGTCCACAGGAGCTAACGGCCCACCGCAACAGAACGACGTGTCCTTTCCCGTCACCATCTCGTCCTCTACGAGCTTTACCTTTATCTTCTCCCTGAACTTGTCCCTAAGGTTGAGGAACCTTGAGTATAGGCAGGAGTCGTGTATGGTGTAAACGTTGCCGTCACCCTCCTTCGCCTCCACGAGCTCAATGTAGTTAACCACCTCCACGTCGAATGAGAAGAACTCAGAGTATCTAGTCAAAGCGTGGTGAGTATGTGGGTCAACGGTGATTATCCTCTTCACTCCCCTTTCCTTGAACCTTTCGTAGACCTTCTTAGCGTACTCCTGGAACTCGTCTAGGAAACCAAGCTCAAGGAGTAAAGCGCCGCTGTAGGGCTCGTCATCGTATAGGTAGGCAAGTTTTATTCCCTTTGCGGTCAACGCGTTGGAGATCTTCCTCAGTACGTTGTAAGCCCTGTTGAGCTGTGCCTCAGATGGCTTTAGCTTGGAGGCAAGGGGGGTCAAAGACTTAAGGGCAGAGAGGTAGGGGAGGAACCTATTGAAAATGGGAAAAAGCGGGGCCAGTTGGTACATACATGAGGTGTAGATTATGGTTTCCCCAGACCTAGGTAGGTCCCTCGTCCACCCAGTACATATTCCCTTGTCCACGGGGAAAGGCATCATGTTCCTTTCCAGGTTTTCCACCAATACGTCCCTAAGCGTTTTTAAGTCGTTCATTGAGGATTAGTGGCGAAATGGATTAATTTGCGTTTTCCCTTCTACACGTGTGATCCTCGCAGTAGACGGAGGGGCAACCAAGACCGTAGCCTTAGTGTTCAAGGACGAGGTACTTGGGGTTGGAGTGTCGTCCTCTGGAAACTTCGTGGAAGTAGGGGAAGAGAAGGCGAAGGAGAACCTGCTTGAGGCCGTAAACGAGGCGTTAATGAACGCCTCCGCCTCCATTGATGAGGTCAAGGAGGCTACCTTCTCCCTGGCTGGGGTAGGCGACTCGAGGAAGTTCACTGAGGTTGGAGAAAGGATAGTCAAAAGCATCTTTAGGAACGCAAAGGTGCAGAACGACGGCTATGGAGCTTTGAGGGCAACCGCAATGTTCAAGGAGGGGGCGGTGTTTGCCCCTGGTACCGGTAGCGTGGCATTCCTCCAAAAGGGCGGTAAGGTGGCGAGGATCGGGGGGTGGGGCTGGTTCTTCGGCGACGAGGGCTCCGCCTCGTGGATAGCCAAGAGGGCCATAACCTACGCCACCAGGAGCGTCGACGGGGTAGAGGTGGAGAGCGTCCTTCCAAGGGAGGTGGAGAAGTTCTTCGGCGACGAGTTCAGGGAAGTCGTTACTAGGCTCAGCAAGGAGCAGAACAAGAGGGAGATAGCTAGTTTCGCTGTGAGGGTAGATCAACTTTCCGCCACTGACGCCCTCGCATTCAAGGTAATGAAAGAGGCGAGCGAGTACATAGATGCTATGGTGGAGAGGCTTAAGAGAGAGGTGGACAACGTTTACTTGTTGGGAGGGGTCATGAGGTCGAACACGGTGAGGAGGTTGCTGAGGAACAAGGTGAGGCACTTCATGGGGTACCACGCTGTTGTGGGCGGAGTAGTTGAGTTGTTGAAGGTAAACGACGAGGAGACAAGGGATAACCTGGTGAGGCAGGTAAACAGGGCTTTGGCAAGGCTACCTCCAGAGAGGCTGAGGAAGTACCTTTTTATAGAGAGCGTGGACGAATTATATCATGGACTATAGCACAGTTTACCAATTGGCTTTAGAGAGGCCAGAGAACTACTGGGGACCCTTTGCCTCCTCCCTCAAGTGGTTTAGGGGGTGGGAAAAAGCCCTAGATGGCAGGTCGTGGTTTGTCAACGGGAAAACTAACATAGCGTGGAACTCCCTCTCCCATGGAGGAAAGGCTCTCATCTGGTACGGTGAGAGGGGCTACAGGGAAGTCAGTTACGACGAGCTTGACAGGATGTCTAGGCAGATAGCCTCGAGATTGCCGGGGAGGGGAAAGAGGGTCGCAATCTACATGCCAAATACGCCAGAGGCCATAGCCACTGGCCTAGCGTGTGCTAGGAAGGGGGTGATTTACTCTCTCATCTTCGCTGGGCTTGGAGAGGAGGCGGTCAAGGTTAGGCTAGACGACTTCAAGCCAGATCTCCTAGTCAAAGCGGACAAGACCTATAGGCGCGGTAAGGAGATACCCCTATATTTTAAGGGGGACGTAGTGCTGGAGAGGGAGAAAGCGCTTGACTTCCCTGAGGAGTTCAAGGGCTTCGAGGAGGTGGAGAGCAACGAGCCCCTCAAGGTTATGTACACCTCAGGGACTACGGGAAGGCCAAAGGGTATAATCCTTCCCCATGGGGCGTGGATGGTAGGAGACTACGTGGTGTTCAACTTAATGTTCTCCCTAAAGCCTGGTGACGTGGTGTTTACTACTGCAGACATAGGCTGGATAACCTTCTCGAGGATTATGTACGCTACCCTGTTGCACGGTGCCACCCTCGTCTTCATGGAGGGAGCCCCGGACTACCCCAAAGACAGGGTGGCAAAGATAATCGACGAGGTTAGGCCAAAGGTCTTCTTTACTTCCCCCACGCTTTTGAGGCTGCTGAGGAAGCTCAACGTTAAGCCCCCAAGGGTTGAGTTCGCGGCCACTGCAGGAGAGATCATGGACGAGGCAAGCTGGGACTTCGTTAAGACTTTCTCCGACCTTTACACTGACGTGTACGGCCAGACGGAGATGGGCTACGTCGTGGGAACTCCCTTTAGTCTAGGCGTGGAGCCCAAGAAGCCCTTTGCGGGAGTACCTTTCCCTGGGGCAGTGTTGGACACTGTGGACGAAGAGGGAAAGCACGTGGACGGGGTGGGAGAACTGGTGCTCAAAACCCCTTTCCCTACGCAGTTTATCGGCGTCTTGAACAACGAAGAGAAGTACAAGGAGTACATGAGGTTCGGCTTCCACCACTCTGGGGACCTAGCGGTGATTGAAGGGGGCTACGTCAGGATAGTGGGGAGGACTGACGACATGATCAAGGTGGCCGGGCATAGGCTGACAAGCGGGGAGGTAGAGGCAGTAATTCAAAGCATACCCGGAGTTGTGGAAGTGGCAGCAGTTGGCGTGCCAGACGAGGTAAAGGGGGAGGTGATTGATATCTTCGTTGTAGGCGAGGTGAACGAGGAAGAGGTGAGAAAGAAGGTGAGGGATTCCCTCGGCCCAATATACGTTGTGGACAAGGTCTTCAAAGTCAACAGGCTACCCAGATCTAGGAGCGGGAAGGTGATGAGGAGGGCTTTGAGGGACGCTTTGTTGGGCAAGAAGTTCGACGAGACGCTCCTAGAGGACCCGGAGGTAACGAGGGAAATTATTGAGGCTATAGAGTCTAAAAAATCTATATAGACGCCTAGAAAGAGAAAATTAAAGTGAATTTATAAAGTCAAATCCAACAATTTATTATGCGCAGGAGCTCGTCTCTAGTCCTCTTGGCTTTTGTCCTCTTCCTGCTCATCCCCGTTAGTGCCCACTCTCAGTCCACAGCAACCCCCATAAAGCACGTGATCATCATAATAGAGGAAAACCACTCCTTCGACAACCTCTTTGGCACTTATCCTTTTGGCTATCCTCCCATTATCAACAACGTCACCCTCTCAGTCATGGAACCATATGGCCTATACCAGAACTACACTCAGCTACTAGAGTCAAGCAATGGAGAGCTGGACTACATCTCAGTACCCAACGTTCCTTGGCTTCCCTTCTTGGGCTACTCCCACCCCTACTACGCAGACGCCTACTCCACCGTAGACCCTTATGAGGGTTGGAGCGCCTACCACGGGGACTACTGGTTCGACACTTACGACGGCTTTGTCTATTATTCCGGCCCCCAGTCCATGGCCTACTTCTCCTATCAACAGCTCTCCCCCCTCTGGGACTACGCTGAGGAGTACGTATTGGCAGACGACTACTTCGCCCCAGTAATGGGACTAACGGAGCCCAACAGAATTGCCTATTTGACCGGCTTCCCTCCTAACTTCTACACAGACGACGCCTCTAACGTGATACCCGTAAACTACAGCATTTTTTACCAGCTCAGCGAGTACAACGTATCCTGGGGTTACTTCGTCTATGACTATAGCGGAGGGATACCTTGGCCACTTAACGCTTTCGTGGGCATAAGCCAGTACTCCTCCCACTTCCACGACATCTCTGCCTTTTACCGGGACTTGAAGGATGGCCTACTTCCCTCGGTGTCGTGGGTGATGTTCATAGGCTGTAACGACGACAAGTACGACATACACCCGCCATACAATGTGACAGCGGGAGAAGTTGAGCTGGTCAAGGTAATAGACGCAGTTATGGAGAGCAAGTACTGGAACTCCTCTGTGATCTTCGTGACGTTTGACGAGGGAGGGGGCTACTTTGACCAAGTAGTTCCTCCTGCAGTGAACCACTACGGGTTAGGGCAGAGGATATCCCTGTTGATTATTTCTCCCTACGCCAAGGAGGCCTACGTTAACAACTACACAATGTCCGGGTACACTCTTCTAGAGTTCATAGACTACAACTTCCGCCTCCCTTACATCTCAAGCTACGCAGAGCAGGGAGTACAGGGACTACTGCAGAGCTTTAACTTCTCCTTTGCTAGGCCTCCAGTCATTCTGACGCCGTCTAACTGGACCTACCCAATCCCCCTACAGTACCCAGTGCACTATGGGTTCATAGCTACCGTGCCCAACTACAATGGCTATGCCTCTGTTAATCAAGTGCCGGAGTTGACGCTACTCCTTCCCTTTGAGGCTTTGGGCTTCGCACTTCTCTTTGCGTCATTTAGGCTCAAGTTTCTCCTCAAGTACTCCTTGCTACTCCTCTTAGCTACGTCCATTGTTTCTGGCGTGGTTTACGCAGTAGACAACATCTACCAGTTCGTCACGGAGTACTACCTAGCTTCGTCATTTATAGGGCTACTAGCAGGAGGAGCCCTCTTCGCGAGGTCGAGAAGGTGGTCTGGGAAGTAGCGGAAACTGCTTTCTTAACCTCTTTTTTACCTTGTTCCTTTGAGGGCCTTGAGATGTCCATGTTCTCATACCTAGCGAGGCAAAGCGACAGGAAGGCTGAGAACTTAGGGACGTGGCTGGGCGTAGTTGGCGTCCTCTTAACGAGCACTTTGGTTTACTACTTCCTACTATCCTGATCACTGACGTTGCGGAGCACGTCATGAAGCTGTTGCTAGGCTTTACCTTCCTGGCCTTTGCCACAGCCTTCGTCTTTCGCGATTACCCCAAGCCGTCCAGTGCCTTAATAGTTGGACTAGTGGGAGTCCTAGCGGAGGGAGTTGAGGTGAACCTCTTTGAAGTCTCCTCGTACCTCATGACCGGGGAACTGTTGCCAGCCTTCTTAGGGGGATCATTGGGCTTCTTTTGGGTCCTCCTTCTGTCGTACTTTGTGGCAATGAGGGTCAAGGAGAAAGTAATGAAAGCGATAGCGGTCTCCGTGCTTTACCTCGTGGGTTTCGTGGTGTTGACTAGCGGTCTAATCTAGATTTTTTAGCTTTTCCATCAAAGTTTACCTATGAAAGTCGTCATTTTTACCTCAAGTAGGGAGGCAGCAATGGAGGAGCCAGTCTCCTGCGATAGAGATACAGTAAAGGTGGACGCAAGCAAGTGCACAGGGAGTAGCATAACCATTGCCCCCCACTTGGCTAGGTACTTAAAGGACCTTGGGTTTCACGTTGTGGTAGTAGACCCCTTTGGCGAGTCCTATGAGGCAGACCAAGTAATAAAGGGAACCACTTTCCAAGTCCCTGACGAGGTGGTAAAGGACAGCTACGTGGTAGTTGCCACGAGGCACGTCTACGATACTTGGGCAATAATGAAGTCCATCTATGGAGGGGCCAGGGAGATCGCAGTAGTGATGAGCTTGAGGAGGGCTAAGGAGATAATGAAGAGGCTTATGCAGGCGGGCATAGAGAAAGAGAAGCTTAGGAAGCTCAGGATACCCGCGGGACTCGACCTGGGAGGAAAGAGCGAGAAAGAGGTCGCCTTAAGTATAGTAGCTGAGATACTGGCAGTAGAAAGGGGAGGTAGTGGTAGACCGCTAAGGGAAGTTAAGGGCTTCGAGAGGATGCTCGATGAACTTTAAGCCAATTGGTTACGTAAGGCGGGGCAAGGGCGCGTCTAGGAAGGAAATCGTTGACCTAGTCATCCTAGAGGAGTACGCAGAAGGGCTAAAGGGCATTGAGGAGTTCTCCCACCTCTTCGTGCTCTACTTCATGCACTTGGCCAAGGAGGACAAGCTCGTTAGAGAGCTGGACGGTGTAAAGGTTGGAGTATTTGCCACCAGAAGCCCTAACAGGCCAAACCCGATAGGCCTCTCCGTCGTGGAGTTGTTGTCCGTGGAGGGCAACGCGCTTAAGGTAAGGGGGATAAACGCCTTTGACGGTACCCCAATCTTGGACGTAAAGCCCTACGACGAGTGGGACTCCGTGCAGAACCCAAGGGTTCCCGAGTGGTACAAGAGGACGCACTTAAAAGAACAGGGGCTTTGCGGTCAGCCTCACGAAGGGGGTTAGCCCCCCGTGTTCCTCGTCCACCATGACGTTCTTGACGTCGCTTGTCACGGCGTCAATTGAGGCTAGGTCCATGAAGCGTATTGCTACCTCCCTAAGGAACACCTTCCCCGAGCCCACTAGCACTGCAGTCCTAGGGAAGAGCCTCACGCTGTTCTTCACCACCTCTACGTAGTTTGTCCCCAGCACCAGTATACCGTCCTTGGTCTCCTCCAACAGCTCGTTAACCTTCCAGTCACCCCTCTTTAGCTCCACGGTAAAGTAGTCGGGCTTTGGAAGGGCTCCCCTACCGTTTCCCGGGGTTCCGGTGGCGAGCGATCCTATGTAGTTCACCACGTAGCCGTCCCCTATTAGTTCCTTGGCCTCAGTCCTAGTCCCCTCGTCGTCAAAAGCTGAGAAACCAACTGAGAAGGGGTTCTTCGGGTTATCGTACACTGTGACCTCCCCGAACAGCTTCTCTCCCTTGTTAAAGAAACGGGAGTCCTCCCTCATGAGCTGTAGGATAACGTGGAAAAGCTTTGCAGTGGCCTCGGGATCGAGGATGACATTTGCCGACTCCATAAAGCGAGGTCTGCCTTGTGGTAATGACGGCACCAGCTTTAAGAACTCTATGACAGACTTGACGTCCTTTGGCGATCCTGTAAAACCAAAGCTCTCTTCCCCTACCTTTACGTAGTTAACGACCTTTACCTCCTCACACACGTTCCCCCTGTAGGTTATCCTCCTAGTTACCTTCTTTGACTTTACCTTGACTCCCTCCTGCAAGAAAGTAGATAGCACTTCCTCAGCTCTCTCCCAGTCCTTTACCTCTTCCCTGACGTAACTAGCGCAATTAAAGGGCACTTCCTCTCCTTCGCTGTCCCCCACTTGCCACCTCCCTTTGAATAGGTACCGGCTCAAAGAGAGCGAGGAAGTTCTTTTGTACACACCTTGGGACAGGGTGGAGCTCTCTCCCTCAATTACTTCCTCTAAAAGCTCAAACTTCACACCTAAAGTGTGTGGAAAAAAGGAAAAATCTCTTTCCGTCACTTCCTGTCCAGTCTCCAGAGCAACAGTGATACTACTATCAAGATGACGTCAAGCACTAGGGATATCTCCACGTATGGGTTAACTGGTAGCTTCTTCCCCACGAAGAGGGCAGGCGCAGTCCTAGTCTCCACGAGCAGTAGAGTATCTATAACGTAGAAGACCGTTGCTGGAAGGTAGAGTGCCCTAATCCCTTGGATGAAGGCAATTGCGGCAACTATTGCTAGGGCAGCTGTAAAGCCGAAGAACACTCTGTATATTAGCGTCGCCGTTGGGTTAGGCAACACCGCAGAAGTCAAGTCCATGTGAACTCCTGCCCATAGCGCCGACAGCAGCATTCCCGTCCATCTTAGCGCCAATTTTTCCATTCCTATCTTTTCTGCCATTGAAGTAAAAATAGTTAAAATATAAAAATATCTTTTCCCAAATCATATGTCAATTTAAAAATTACTTGACTATAGATACTATCCTCTTAAACGCGTTGTCTAGTTCCTTCCAGATGTTCTCGGCCTCCACTTTCTCATGACCTCCAACATGCGGTAGTACTCAACGTATGTCCCATCGTTGTTCTCAAACGCGTGTATCTTCAGTGGACTCTCTATGCCTGCCCTCAAGTTCCTGGAGAAGAGCTTGAATGTATAGCCCGGTCTAAATACGTCAATGTGTAGTTCTCCATTGTTTTGAAGTCAGCCCTCCTCAGGTTCTCTTGGGCGTTCACCCTTGAGATTATCTTCATGTCGTTGGAAATTACGGACCCCTCGAGCATCTTTAACGTAGTCTCAAAGTCGCACTTAGACTTGAAGGCCTTCATAGGAAATTGAAAGCCTCAGTACATTTAAATAGTATTCCCAAATCGTCCGTCTAATTAAACGTATGCAGTTTTTAACTGTTGCTCAGTTCCCTGAGCTCACTTTGCGTTAGGTGTTTTTTGCAGGGAAGGGATTCTGGCTCTGACGTGACGGGTTCAGCAGAGGATGGAACATTTATATTTATCATGGAGGTATTATTCTTAGATGAAGACAATCATATTACCCCTAGTAGTAGACGAGAACGGAGTCCCCTTACCCAAAGAGAAACAGCTGGCCATTTCGTTAGTCAGGGGTACTGGAAAAGGGTACAGGGCAAAGGTAATAGACATAGTGGGTTGGCCGTTCTTGGCCTATAGAATCCAAGACGGAGGTTATGTAGTGTTTGACGAGACTGCCCAAATATCCACCGAAGTACAGCTTAACATACTCCAAGATTACGACCGGATACTCTCAGTCCTTGACTCCCTTAAGGAGGAAAAGGACATTCTAGATTACATAAACTCTGTGAACTGGGGAGAGTCTAAGGGCTTCTCAAGCATAAACCTAAAGGGCATAGTGAGCCAAAACATGAAAGACGTCTTTAAGTACGGAGCCTCAGACATACCTTTGAGGGTCTTGGACAGGAAGCTTAAGGACGTGGAAGTGAGGCTCTTGCTGTCGGATTGGGAGGGGACAAAGGAAAAGGTTAAGGCTAACCTCGCCATGATAGACAGGGTACTTGAGAGAATAGTGACAACCTTGACCATATGGAAGGGAAAAAGGGCAGAGGAGAAGAAGCAAATCCAAGAGGAGTACGACAAAAGGATAGCGGAGGCAAAGGATAGGCTAGAAAAGGAAGTGGTGGAGGTCAAGAAGGAAGTTGAGGGCGAGGTAAAGAGCTTGAGCTCCCAGCTATACTCAAAGATGGCCGATATAGAAGTCCTCCTGGCAAAGGCGGAGATAGACTACACTGCAGGTCACATACCTAACATAAACAGCGTTGCCTCAATAAAGGCAAATTACTTAAACGAGATATCGGGAAAGCTGGACGAGGTAAAGGCGAAGTACAAGCAGAAGATCTTCTCAATAGTCAACGAGATAGAGTCCTTAAACCAGGCTAAGCAAAAGGCTTTAGCTGAAATTGATGCGAAAATAAAAACCATAGAAGAGGCTGAGCAAAGGGTCAGAGCCCAGTTTAACGAGCTGAAGAACAGGGAAATGGCTACGATGGAGAAGCTCTCCTCCCTTTCGCAGTACCTCTCTACAGTGGAGGAAGTGGTGGAGTTTGTGGTGCCCTTCATGATCATCGATAACTCTTACCTCTCTATCCAGACGTATAAGGGCGTTAAGAAGTCCCTGTTCGGCTTCCTCAAGAAGGACCCTTCAGAAATCTCGACCCCCATTAACGTTAACATAAGACCAAACGTGACGCCAGTGGACACGCTAAGGAACTACAAGGACTTAGTGGAGGATGGACTTAGGCAACTTTACGAGGAAGGATGGAACGTCAGGAGGAACTTGAGCGATTACTACCAGTGAGCCCCACAAAACCTATATTTTGTCTATTAGTAGCCTTTTTGAGAAATGGAGTTTTCCGAGTTTAACGAACGCCTTAAGAAGAGCTTAGGCTTCTCGATGTTTCCCTATCAAGAGTACGTTAGCAGGGACTTAATAAGAGCGCTAGAGCTGAACTACAAGTTCGTAATTGTTTCCATGCCCACTGGGAGCGGTAAGACAGTAGTGGAGCTGTTCATGGTCTACTACCTCTTGAAGAGGGGCTTCAAGAACGCCACCGTTATGGAACCCACGAGGATCCTCTGCGACCAGATGTACCGCCAGTTCTGGAAGGCCGTGTTCGACGACGTTGGCGAGGAGTACGAGGGGGAGTGTGACGCTTTCAACGAGGGGAAGAGCGTAGTAGTCTCGACCCCATTTACCGCCAACAAGTGCAACGCAAAGGCAGACGTCGTAATCCTCGACGAGGTACATCACGCCTTCGGAGACCCTAGGTACACCGAAGCTTTAATAAACGCAACGCCCAAGGTGGTGTTGGGCTTTACCGCCCTGTTGCCTAGTTACAAGAAGTACAAGCTAGACCCTAGGATCTCCTCTTTTTTAGGTGACCCAGTGACAATGAACTACGACTTTAGGACGCTGGCAAAAGTGGACCCCTCGTTTAAGCCCCCAAAGGCTATTGCTGACCTCTTCGACGCAGAAATGGACTCCCTAGAGAACAACGTCTTCGAGGTCTTCTTTAGGGGGAAGGTAAAGGGGAATAGGGAGACTGCAAAGTTTCTGGAGTACACTTTGTACAGCTACGGCAAGGTAGCGTTTTGCGAGAGCCTCGAGAGGCTCAGGGACAAGGTGCAGGACGACCACTCCTTCTTCGTGCTCTGCGACTCGGAGGGCTTCAGTCACAAGGCGAGGACGCTCCAGGAGGTATTTTCCATTTACAAAGTGGAGGACTACAAGCCAGTATTGGTCTTCACTTCCAGGAAGTCAACGGCTTACGAGTTCGAGAAGGCGATAAAGCAGGTGGCGAAAGCGAGGGTGGAGGTGCTCACTGGTGACTTGACCAAGGAAGAGAGGCAGAGTCTAGTTGAAGAGGCGAAGAAGGGGGAGGTTGACGTTATAGTCTCCACGCTTGTTGGGGAGGAAGGGATTGACATACCTGAGGCGAAGCTCTTAGTCATGACCGACGTGCCCCAGAGCCCACTGAGGTTTTACCAGAGGCTCGGCAGGCTAATAAGGAACAAGAGGGAGGAGGAGCAGAAGTACTTAGTAGTTAGTTTAACCCCAAAGACCCCTGAATACGATAACTTGGACGACGCTCTGAGGAACCTTTACGCAGAGGGCGTAGACGTGTCCTACATCCTCGAGAAGAAGGAGGACAAGGGGCCCACGGCCAGGGTACTGGACGCCTTGAGGGAACAAGGGAGTACTTTGGTGCCATTTGAGAGCCTTGACGAGGAGGTCAAGCTACAGGCTGACGGCGACGAGGACAAGTTCCTCTTCAACCTCTTGACCTCCACAGTGTCGGGGAAAGAGGGGAGCTTCACCACATACGTGGAAAAGGCAATGAGAGACGGGAAAGTCCTTTACATCTATGACGTGGAGGAGATGGGGAAAGTCTTGTTTAAAGTACTGTTAGGAAAGTACTGCTCTCTCTGCTACGGTGAGAAGTGTAAGAGGCTTTGCAACGATTGGCTGATAAAGATAGGCTTTCTCAAGAACGTTAAGCTGGAGAAAAAGAGCCTCCTTAGGCACTACATGAGGCTCTTCTCAAGGGAGAACTTACAGAAGGTGGAGGAGGAACTTAGGGAGGAGGTGGAGAAGGCTAAATCAGCGTTGGAAGGCCTCGACTACTCGCTGTCAGTGACCGAGACTTCAAATAAGACCTTTACCTCCCTAGTGGAGACATTGAACTTTAACGTGAGCCTCGAGGGAATGACTATCTATCCCAAGGTGTCCATATCGTTCTACAACATGAAGGAGAGTGGACTGGCAAAGCTGAACGCCCTGGCCATAGGCTACAAGGCCCTGTCTAATTTACGCTCCTCTATCTCGGAATAGATTTTTTACTAGGGGTTTGTTCTAACATTAACCATGAACGGTAACCTAGTATTCCTGGGGATCGTCCTGCTAATTGCTGGAGCAGTCCTCTACTTCTACTACGCTCCCCACATCTACTACGAAGAAGTAGTGTCTGAGGTGAAACAACAGCAGTTCTACGGCTACAACGGCTACTTGTTGCCAGAGGGACAAAACTTCACGATAAGCTTTTCCTCCACGCACTCGCTTACGTTAATAGCCTTTAACACTTCTCCTTCAGTAAAGGTAGTTTACCCCGCGCCCCTTTACTCGACTTCAGAAACGATACTTGACAAGAAATCGAAGGTCATCGTGGAGTCCGGGAGCGGGAAGGTGATTTTCATTAACAACTCGTCTGGTCCAGCGGAGTTAAACTACTTGGAGAGGTCTATTCCCACGCCCAGTACAGTGTATTACTCAACAGCGGAAGTCCTCTTTGCCTTTGGGGCAATAAGCATCGTGGCAGGCTACCTGCAAAGGGGAAGTACCAAGGGTAAGGGCGCTAAGCCAAAGAGATCTAACTCTAAATAACCACCTCATACCTTCCCCTTGAGCTCTTCAAGAGGAGAACAGTTGGCTTCTGTAGTCTGAGCTCGAACTCGTGGGATCCCATCTTTAGCTTCATCCCCTTTCCCATGGAGAGTACCGTCACGTTCTTGTCCTCAAACTTGTCTAGGAGGACGCCGTGAAAGGACACGCTGTATTTCCCCAGCTTTACCTCCTGCTCCTTGTTCTTGGACTTGACGAATTCCTTGAATTCCTCCATCCTCTCCCTAACCTTAATTGCCCTCACCTTTACCAACAACGCTGTTACATCTATTGGCTCCCTCATCTCCTCTTCTACGTGCTCCTCATCTTCTGATATCCTCTCCTCCATCTCGTACTTTATGGGCTTTCCCTTCCTCAGTTCTACGTTATACTTTGACGCTATGGAGATTATCTTGTTCTCAATTTGCCTATACACCCTTTCAAGCTCTTCGTTCTCCTCGATGGCTCTGTCCCTAACGTTGTTTGCCAAACTGTAAACAGAGGAGAGGAGGCTTAGCTCCTCCAAATCCTTGTCCCTCAAGGTGGAGGTAAACTCCAAGTAGGGGTTAACAAAGCGCTCAACGCCCTCGCTTGTGGCGTAATCTTTGGCCTCGTAGTTCTTTAACTCCTCTTCGAGGAAGTCGTCCACGTCCCTTTCGTCTTTTAGGACTCTGAGTACCTCCACGGTCAAGTCTGGGTAGTAGATTCTCTTCCCCTCCTCCACCTTGTACTCCTCTGAAAAGAGGTAGTCGAAGCCTAGGCACTTCCTTAAGTCCTTCCCCAGCTTGACGCAGTCCTTCTCTACCTCCTTCACGAAGCCCTTTCCCTCGAACCCTACAACGAAGTCAAAGCTCGGGTCCTTTGTCTCCACATACGTGAACTTATCCATTGGGAAGGAGTTCTCCTTGATTGAGAGAACGAGTGAGTACTTGAAGAAGTGCGACAGGTCGAAGAAACATTCCTCCCTAGACGGCAACAAAGAGAGGATGGAAGTTCTGCAGTCCATAAACGTATTAAGCGTCGAGCTTATTTAAGTCCATCGACATCCTCTGCACCTCTGCAGACGCAAGGACGTCGAGGACTTTCCTCAAGTAGGCCTTAACAAAGTAGACTACCTTGTACTTCCTGAATACTTCCTCGTCTTCCAAGATCCTCTTCAAGTAGTCTTCTGGGTCAAACCACTTCACCTTGTACTCCTTTCCCTCAACGCACGCCTTGTCTGCGCACTTCCCTTTCTTGACCATCAAGATCTCGTCGCCGTTGATTCCAGCTAGCATTACCTCCCATCTGCCCACGTCCTCAACTACCTTCATCACCACTTCCTTATCTTGCAACCCTCTCCACCTCCTCCCTGAACTTATCCTCAACCTCCTTGAGGGTCTTGAACTCCTTGTGGAACTTCGTCACCTTTATTCTAACTATCCACGCCTCGTATGGCCTCTCGTTTATTAGGGAGGGGTTCTCCACTACCTCCTTGTTGACTTTCACTACTCTGCCCTCCACAGGCAGGCGGAACTTCCCCACCCACTTTGGACTCTCTATGGAAAAGATGGTGGATCTAGGGTTTACCTCTTCCCCTTCCTCCTTGACTGATATCTGGAAGATCTTTCCAGCCATGTATTGACCCAAACTGGTTATGCCCACCAGAATCTCGTCTCCTTCCTTCTTTATCCACACGTGCTTTTCCTCGTCGTACAAGAGGTCGTCTGGAAACTCAAAGTCCAAAATTTTCATGATTATCACTGATTTGTTAAAACTTAAAAATCTTAATTTTAGAAGACAATCTATGAAATACGCCGTCTGGCTTGACGGAGTCGTGCTTGACGTTGATTTGACAGACCAGCTTTACGAGATATATAAGGGGAAATCAGGGATTCAGTTGAAGTACACAGAAAAGGTACACGAAGACTGGTGGAGGTTTTACGAGAAGGTTAAGGGTAACGTAATTGTCCTCTCTCCCTACGACAAAGAGACCACAGAGAAGCTATTGTCCGCAATAGGGCTCAGGGAGGAGTTCACGTATAACAAGGGGAAGACGAAGCCGAGCAGGGAAGCGATGAAAGACGTGAACGAGGACCCCCTAAACTTGGTGGTCATTGGTACCTCTCCCTTAGACCTCCTCTCGGCTAGGTTTTTTGACTCGAGGATAAAGGTCGTGTGCGTAAGCAGGTACAGGGACTGCTCCAAGTACTCCCCCTACCTTCAGGAGCCCAACTTGGACAAGGCCTATGAGAGCATGAGGAGGCTAAAGCTAATTTAGCTAGTGAGGCGCGGTAAGAGACTGGGTTTACGGTAAATTAGATATTTAGATATATATGTTATCTACAGATGTATTAGAACAATAATTTTTATATATTTGTTAACTTCATTTCCTTTTAATGCAAACTTTTAGATTTTTAGTCGAGAGGGGCTCCCAGGCAAAAATATTAGCGGGAGAGGAGGCACTCTTGGACTCAGTGTCGTCAGGGGCAGAACCAATTCTACGCTTTGTGATCTTTGATCCAACCGCAGTGCTCTTGGGCTATCATCAAGCTGTAGACCTAGAGGTGAACTTGGAGGAGGTAAAGAAGAGGGGTTGGGAAGTAGGCAGGAGGCCCACTGGGGGAGGAACTATTATAATGGGTCCCTTCCAGCTGGGCTGGGAGATATACTTTAGGACAAAGGAGGACCCCATTCAGCTGGGGGCAAAAGGGGTAATAAACACCTTAAAGAAGTTGAACCTAGACGCTAGGTTTAGGCCTAAGAACGACGTCGAGATAAACGGGAGGAAAATAAGCGGTATGGGGGCCTTCTCAATTGGCGACTTCGTTGCTGTGACTGGCACGATTATCTTAGACTTTAACGTGGACGACATGGTAGCGACCCTCAAGCTCAGCTCAGAGAAGATGAAGGACAAGTTGGTTAAGGATTACAGGGAGAGAGTAACGTGGGTAAACAGGGAGCTTAATACGCCAATAGAGATGTCCCAGCTCATTCCTCTAGCGAGGGAGGGCTTTGAGGAGGCCCTTGGTGTAAAGCTAGTTGACGCCGATTACACCCCGCAGGAGAAGGAGGAAATAGAGAGGCTCACCTTGAAGTACGCCTCCCCGGAGTGGATCTTTAACGCAAGGCAGACCTTGAAGGGGGATATAAGGCAGGCAGAGATGAAGTTCCCAGGAGGGCTGGTGAAGGTTCAAGCAAAGGTCACTGGAAGGATCATAGAGGCAGTGCTCATCACTGGGGACTTCTTTGTGGAGCCTAGGAGGGCGATCTACGACCTCGAGGCGAGGCTTAAGTGGAGCAAAGTGGAGGACGTGCCGAGGGAAGTAGAGGAGTGGTACAAGGGAGTCAAGATCCTTGGGATAACTAAGGACGACCTGGTTAAGGTGATAATGGAGGCAATAAAATGAGGCCCATTTACTTCTACGCGCCTGCCTTAAAGAGGTACGAGACCTCCTACATCTCGTCTGAGACGGGATGGAAGGCCATCTCAGTAACTGGGAACAGCTGTGCCTTCAATTGCTCTCACTGCGAGGGGAAGATCTTGAACACAATGGCTGATGGTTCAACTATGGAGAAGTTTGAAAAGGAGCTGGAGGAGGCGTCCAAGCTGGGGGGGATCATTCTCTCTGGAGGCTCCACGGCTAGGGGAGACGTTCCCATCTGGAAGTATACGGAAGTATTGAAGAGGTACAACAACATGACCATAATAGCCCACACGGGAGTGGTTAAAAGCGAGGATATTGCTAGGAAGTTTAAGGAGGCTGGGGTGAAGATAGCCCTCTTAGACATGGTGGGGGACGACAAGACCATAAAGGAGTTCCTAAGGCAACCATTCACCGTTGAAGATTACTTGAACTCATTCCGCTTCCTCAAGTCTCAAGGCATAAAGATAGTTCCTCACGTGATAATGGGCATGAGCCTAGAGGGAGAAGAGGGAGACCTTAGGACAATTGAGCTCTTAAAGGAGGTTAAGCCAGACGCCGTGATAATTGTAGGGCTCATGCCCCTCCTCAACAAGCCAATGAAAGTACCCTCTCCTTCCCATCTTGTGAACGGGTTAAAGAAGGCAAGGGACCTCTTTGACGACGTGCCAATAATGCTTGGCTGTGCTAGGCCCAGGGGAACCAAGTATTTAGAGGTGGAGAGGTTTGCAGTTGACTACGACATCGACGGGATAGCCTTCCCAGAAGAGGAAACCATTGAGTACGCAATGGGAAGGAGGGAGGTAAAGTTAAGCAACGCCTGTTGTGGGAACGTAGTTTATGACTTCATTTCACGGGTGTCCACATGACCCTAAGGTTGGAACCAAACAAAATGGTAAGTAGTCCAGAGTGGGTAAGGCTAAGCTTCGGGGCAGACATGGTACTGGGCTTCAGTCCAGGGAAGTTCCTGAAGGGAGCCCTAAACACTACAATAAACTTGTTGCAGTACTATCCAGACGGGTGTAAGGCCAACTGCGCCTACTGCGGTCAAGCCAGAGAGGTAGCACAAGGCCCAGAGTGCAAGACACTCATAAGGGTGGAGTGGCCTCTCAGAAGGCTAGACGAAGTGCTGAAGAGGATTAAGGAAAGGGAAGGGAACCCTGAGTACGGGCTTCAGAGGATATGTGTAGGTCAACTAGCCCACCCTAGGGCTTCGCCAGACGCCATAGAGATAACTAGGAGGATAAGGGAATACGGCATAGAGCTCCAGATCTCTGAGCTGGTCACAGCCACGTACACCTTCAAGCATCACATGGTTGAGATGAGGAAAGCTGGGGCAGACATGATAGATGTAGCCATTGATGCTGCAAGCAAGAGGGTGTTCGACCAATTGAGGGGGAAGGCAGTGAGGAGCATACACTCCTGGGATAGGTACTTGAAGGCAATAGACGAGGCGGTGGAGGTGTTTGGAAGGAAGAACGCTGGGATACACTTGATCATAGGTCTAGGCGAGACCGAGAAGGAGGCAGTAGACATAATGCTATACGCTCACTCCAGAGGGGCTAAGATATCCCTGTTCGCCTTCTACCCTGAGGATGGAACATTCATGGAGAACAAGCGCCCCGTCCCGCTAAGCGTATTCAGGAGGATGCAGATAGCTAGGTGGCTAATAGAGAACGACCTAGTCAACGAAAGCTCCTTCAAGTTCGACGAGGAGGGTAGGCTAGTTGACGTGGAAGTACCCAGCGACCTCACCCTTGACGAGCTCGCTCCAGCCTTTATGACGAGCGGTTGCCCAGGATGCAATAGGCCATATTCCAACGAGAGGCCAGGAGGTAGGCTAAAGAACATACCTTGGTACCCCAACAACAAGCAAGTCATATCCGCAATCAAGGCCTCCAAACTAGAAGGACTCATAAAGAGGTTTGTAAACTGACCGGTTTTTTGGTCAGCTTCTTCTCTAGCGGATTTCCATCCCACGTGAAGAAAAGGGCAATCGACATTTCCTCTCCAGACATGGAGACATTCCTCTCACCAGTAGAGGGCGTAGTGACAAAGGTAGAGAAGTTCTACATCGGAAGGCCCAACAGGTTCGCTAAAGTCAACTACGATTACCTTATTTTCATTGAGAGCAAGGGGAGAAAGGTAAAGGTACTCCACGTGGAACCTTGGGTGAAGGAGGGGGACTACGTAAAGAAGGGAGATGCCATAGGGAAGTTCTTGGAGAACCCTTACACAGGCGGAGACTTCCCCCACGCCCACGTTGAGGGTATCCCAATTAGATTCTACCCAGTGAAGAGGTACGACCCAAGGGGGGCGGGAGAGGTGGTTAAAGTCACAAAGGACTACTTCGACGTCGAGGTCAAGACGTACTCTGAAGCAGGCCCCTACAGGGGGCTAGGTTGTTGTGGTGGTCTGCTTAACGCTAGCCTCCCCTACGCCGGCTACGGCGGGATCATAGGGGCAAGAGTGGGGGAAGTCGAGGTAGGAGGGGTTAAGTTCTTCCCACACCCAAGGAGGAACTACACTCTCTTTGAGTCCTACCCCGGGCTAATAAGGAGATGGGAGTACGAGGCCGTCTTCAAGGTCCTCGAGGGAAGGCCAGTGTTTGGCCAAGCCTTCTTCGAGGCAGTCCTCTCCGTTAGGGGATACCCAATGGTTCGGTTCTTTGTCAAAACTGAGCTAAAGGAAGGGGAAGAGGTGGACCTCTGGGAGCTGATATCCAGGGGAATGAAGGGCAACGGAAAGGGCTAGGCCTTGAGCTTTCCCCTCCTCGCCCACGGCGTGAACTTAGTCAACGCCAGGGCTACTCCCACAAAAAGCGTAATGGCCATAATCGCGTAGTACTTCCCCTGGGTCAAGTACTCTTCGTTCTTCACCACCAGCCCCTTCCCGTTGACCACGTAGCCATTTCCGTAAAGGAACTGGAAGTGACTCGCGTTTGCTAACCAAAGGTCGTTGTAGGCATAGTTGAAGAAGACGTACTTGAAGCTACCGTTGTTGTATACTACGTACTCAGAGGGGTTTATCTCCTTGTACTTCAGGGGAAACAAGTAGTTGGAGACGTTATTACTAGAGAGGAAGCTCAGGGAGAAGTTGCTGTAGTTGCTTCCGTAAAACAGGGAGGGGCGAACGTAGTTGACCTCGAAGACGTAGCAGGGCGGGAAGTCCCCAACAAGTTTTAACAACCCGTGTTGCTCGTAATTCATGAGCTCAGAGAGTATTGTGGAAACGTTGGGACCCAGAGTTGCGTCTCCCTGTAAGAAAACGTACTTTATGCCCATTACGTAAAACAAGTTGTAGAGCAACATGTCGTTTGGCTGGTTGTACACTTGTAACGCGTCGCATATCTCGCTAAAGGCATAGCTCTCGTAGTCGTTGGCGTTACCGTAGTGTCCTCCAACGAAGACAGGGTGGCTCAGGGAGAAGACCAGGATGTTGTTTCCCTCGTACCAAGTGGTAGTCATCCACGTGAAGGACTGGGGAAGGGCGATCACGTTGAACTCTCCAGGCTGGGAGTTGAGGTAGTCCACTGCCTCCACGAACTGCTGTGGAGGGTGAATAGAGGAGTAGTGGACGCCGTAGGCGCTTGGGGCAATGGAGAAGATTAAGACGCTCAAGACGGCTAAGGGGGCAATCAATTTAGCCCAGTTCCATTTAACCTCATCCACGAGGAGTGGGACCAGGGAGGAAACTATCAAGGAGAAGAAGAACCCTTGGACCCAGCCTAGAGCCCACGGTTCAGTCCTTATGTCGACGAAGTAGGGAACCTTAAAGAACAAGTACTCAACTTGGGCACCAAAGGGGCTTTTGGTTCCAGCGTAAAACGTGGTCACTGCGATGTAAATGAGGAACCACATGATCACGAACTTACTCTTCCTAGCTAAGTACATGCCGAGCCCAAGTAAGGCTACTAACGCTATAAAGTACAGATAAGAGGGCGGGTTATATAATGTGCTGAAGACAAGGGGAAAGGGCTTAGAGGTGGAGTTTAGGATGCCAAAGGAACCGCTCACGAAGGACTCGCTGCTCAAGGTCTGATTTACGAAAGAGAGAACAGAAAACATCCAGTAGACGTTGCTGGCCAGGAAGACAGCGGGCAAGGTTATAGCGAAGGCCAAGTTCTCCCTCCTCTTATATATTATGAGGAAACCAACTGAGGCTAATAGCACAACGCCAAACAGTTGCACCAAGTAAGCAATGTTGCCCAGCCCCCCAGACACTGCGAACACTACTACCAAGAGGCCTAAATAGGAGAGCTTGTCAACAAGGCTCTGGGAGGAGAAGAGCTTGAGGATAAAGTAGACCATCACGGGGAGGAAGACGTAGTTTAACTGGCTCAACACCACTACCCCTGGAAGGGGGAAATTGGGCTCCATCTGTTGGTAGTTGGCGAAGTAGAGGCCCCAGTTGTCCATGAATGCTACTGTGCTGAGGACTAAGGTGGGAATCCTCAGCTTAAGGCTGCTGAGCCTTATGGGAGAAGTTACCTCCACTAGCTTAAAGGTGAAGAGGGAGCCCATGAAGAATAGCAAGGAGAATAGAACGTACTCGCTGTAGTGCCATCTTAAGCTGTCGAACACGAAAGCTAGCCCGTCGTACCAGATGGAGGGGACTGCGTTAATTGGTCCAAGGAGAAAGGGATAGCTCCTTTCAATTGCGTACTCTATACTTATTAAGTAATTTGAGGGAGGGACGAAGCTGTCCAAGAAGAAAGCTTGGTCCCCTCCGAAGAGCACTCCACCTTTCAGCCACACCACGATCTGGACGACGGTAACTACGGCAATAACCGCGTAGTCTAACGCTTTCTTTGCCGACACACTCTTGATATTACCTAGTTTTTATTAACTTTTGCCCTATCCAAGAACTTAAAGGATTGGAAGTCCAAGGCATTCATGTGAGGTCTCAAGAGGGGCTACTGCTGACTAGCTGGATGTTCTGGAGCGTAGCATATTACATGTACTTCCCCTTTCTATCCATATTCTTCTCTAGATTCGTCCCTGAGGGAGAAGTGAGCTTACTTTACCTCCTATTCCAAGCGTCATCCTTGCCCTTCCCGTTCGTTGGGGCAAGGCTACACAGGAGAAGCCCCATATTGGCAATTGTCGTTGGAATGGGGTTGTCAGGATTGGGGCTTGCCCTCCTGTCTCTGGCCAGGAACGCACTGGAAGTAGTGGCCTTTATGGTGGTAAATTACTCCTTTTACCTTGCCCTACCTTCCTACTACTTGTTGATGGGAAGACAAGGAGAGGGTACGATAACCAGGGTGTGGGCTTTCTCCATACTTCCCTCGCTTTTCATGCCCTCAGTGGGAGGTTTCTTAGCGGAAGCCTTGGGCTTTAGGGGACTCTTCCTCCTCTCTGGCGTCATATTGGCCTCGTCGTTTGTGCCAGTGCTCAAGGTCCACTGCGAAGCAGCGGAAAGAGAGGCCACTGGACTGCCAAGGAGCGCCTACGCCATTCCCCTCATGATACTCTCTGTGGCAATGGCCTCGCCATACGTCTACCTCCTGGCTTACGTCGATTTCTCCCTAACGAAGGTGCAAGTGGGCGAGCTCTCGACGTTGGCAGAAGTGGTGGGGATGGCGTTTTCCTTGTTCTCCTCCTACACCAAGAGGAAGGAGGTATCTCTGGCCCTCTCCTTACTCCTCTTCTCCCTAGTGTCGCTTTTACGCGTGAGCCCCCTCTTCGCAGTGTTCTTTGGCTTGTGGGAGGCCGTGATTCCCTTGAGTACAGAAGTGTTTGCTGGGAGGACGGGCTCAGTTGACGAGTATGCCGTGGTAGTGGCGCTGGGAGACGCGGGGTGGGCGTTGGGCTACTTGGTAGATGCTGTGTGGCAGAACGCAGAACTGGCGATTTACAGTTCCAGCCTAGTGGCCCTGTTTACTGCAACAATGCTACTCCTAGACAGGGCAAGGAAGGGGATTAAGTAGGCTAACTTCCTTTCACTGCCCTCTTTATCTCCTCCAGGGACTGCGGGTTCTCCAGGGAGGACGTGTCCCCTAGTTCCTTTCCCAGCAACGCGTTTCTTATTAGCCTCCTCATGATTTTCCCGTTCCTCGTCCTCGGTAAATCCCTCACCAGGATGATACGTGACAGGACCAAGGCCTTCCCCAGCTTCTTCTCCAACTCCAACAACTCCGCTTCCAACCTCTCCTTTGAGGCCTTTGGGACAACGAAGCACATTAGGACTTCGCCCTTTACCTTGTCCGGGACGCCGACGCACGTGCACGACAAAGGGGTGAGAGTTTATTACAGCCTCTATCTCCCCTGGTCCAATTCCCTGACACTTTGACTACGTCGTCGCTTCTTCCCCACGAAGAATTTCTCGTCCTCATGGCTTTAGCGTCTGAGCCACAGCTCACTTAGGGCAAAAGAGCCTATGACCTTCCCTGAAGCCAGGTCGTCGCTTATCCTACTGTCTAGGTACTTCCTAAGCGGGGCGTTCACCAGCTCCGCCTGCGCGTCTTGGATTAGGGCCAGCGAACCGCTTACTTTTGCTATTTCTAAGAGGGAGAGCATGGCGTCGTGCAAGTCAACGCCGTAGTGTGGGGGGTCTAGGATATCCAGTTCTCCCATCTTCAGCACTACCTCCTTAGGGTACCAGTCCTCTCTGTCCACCTTCTCGGCTATTGGTTGGACATATTTCCTAACGAACTCCCTTACGTTTTCCACAAGTAGTGGTTCCACGGAATCTACCATGATAAATTTTTCCGTGAAAGTTTTTAAACTATAGTTAAAAATGAGAGAAAACATCTCTCCCTCGTGAATATATACGATTTAATAGACAAGCTTAAATTTCAAACGAATAGTTTCTTTCATGGTTTGGAAACGAACTATCTCCGCAAAGGCACTTGAAAAGGCAAAGCATGCCTCAGTTAAGGTAGAAGACAAGGTGGTCTTCATAGCTAACGTTGGAGGGAAGCTCTACGCTATGGACGCAGTCTGCCCCCACGCTAGATGTATCCTAGGAGAGCTGGACGAGCAGAGGCTTACGGTGAAGTGCCCCTGTCACCACGCTTTGTTCGAGCTGACCACTGGCAAGATGCTAGAGCCACCTTACGTAGCTCCAGACACGCCCAAGGAGAAACTTGGGTTAAGGACATACAACATAAGGGACAACAACGGTTGGATAGAGGTGGACGTGGAGTAGCCTTTCCACATTTCTTCTCTCTTTTCCTCTTTTTTAATCGTTTGAAAGTGGGAAAAAGTTAAATATGTAAGTCTGAAATATTTTCGCAAATTTATGTGCAAATATAAAGGTTCTCTAGACCTATATCACGCTAGCGCTCAGGATTATTCATACACCATTACATAACGGTTGAGCTAGTGAAAGGTTAAGCGTCCGGTCACGTGGAAGCGTTGAGATAACGCTAAACCTATGGCGCTGTCCCTTAGCCTTCTAACTTAGTTAGCGCGCCTCCAGTTGTCCTAACGTGTTAACTCGAGTAATAGGGCATGGTGGTCTGTACTTGCGTGTTGTCTGCCCAAGGGATAACTCTGTCCTCCAGAATTCGAGGTCTTTAAACGGACTGAGAGTCAAAAACTAAAAATCATCTCCTTCCACGGTCGTTCAGCTTCTCCTTGTCCACAAGAAAGGGAAGTGCAAGAGCCTCGACAATAAAAACTGGTCAAGCCCTAACCACTTCCTTGAAGGGCTTCCTCTCCTTCAAAATCAAGTAGAAGGCAGACGCCAACATCCTCAGCACTGCTATGACTGCGAAGAGCCACCTTATTGCCCCCACGCCGTAGGCTGACATCACGTCGTCTGCAACTAGGGACCCAACGCTCGAACCGACGAGGTCGCCTGTTGCAACCATAACGCTGTAGGCTCCAATCCCCCTCCTCACGTCCCTTGAGGAGTCAAACAAGTAAGCCATGTAGGCAGTAGAGCCCACGGAGTTGGTGAAGCCCGCGACTACTTCAGCCAAGTAGATCTCGTACACGGAAGTAGAGAGGGCGTAGGCCAAGGGGAAGGTAGAGAGGGCAAACCTGCCGAGGAACATCATGAGCCTCCTGTGCTCGTCCACTAGCTTCCCTACTTTCCTCTGCATTAAGAGCGTTGAGACTCCGGAGATGACGCTCATTATGGCTAAGTTAGTGAAGTCCATGTGAAATATGTAGACTTGGGCTATGGGGAAAAGGGGCCACGCCAGGGACCAGACCACGTTGAAGAGGAAAGTGATGAGAAGGTAGGGCAATACCTCTAGCTCCAGGGTAGGGCTCCTCCTCTCCAAGGGCAGGGAGTCTACGTCGAACTTCATCGCAATTAGGCTATCAGCTAGCAGGAGTAAGCCGGAGGCAAGGAAGAACGGCCTCACCAGGGAGAAGTTGTCCCCCACCGCGAAACCGGTGATTACTGTGGCTATGAGCCCACCTATGGTTGCGTAAAAAGAGAAATGAGCCAGCGTCCTGCCTCTCGCGGTTGCGCTCATCCTCTCCATTAGTAGGTACCACCCAAAGGAGCTGACGCCCAGGGACACCTCAAGGGCCAGATAGAGGGAGGTGAAGGTCCAGTTGAAGGGCGAGAAGGAGAGGGCGATCCAGAGGAGGCCGGTGAGGGCTGTGCCATAGGTAACCAAGGTCTTCGCCCTTACCCTGAGGAAGCCCAAGGCGAACTGGGCCAAAGAAGGCAGAACTGTGCTTGCTGAGGAAATGAGCGCCAACTGTTCCCCCATTATGCCGTTAGCGGCTGAGACAAAGGAAATGAAGGGCTGTACGAGCTGGAGGGCGAAGTTCTTGAGAAAAGTATAAGTACGCAGTGGTTTCATTTTCTTTGGCTGTTCGCTCAAGAATTTAAAGCTGACTTCCTGCTAAGCGAGGGTTCCGGCATCAAGACCTTTGGCCAATCATTTGCCCAGCAGTCGAGAGGACCAAGATCCCCTCCCATAAAGGTTCATAACACGATGGCGTCGCGGTAGTTCTCGTAACCGCACGAAACACGTCTAAATTGCCTACGTTTTCGTTCTTCTAGATCTAGTCCCCGCCATGACTAGACTTTCATCATTTTGTAATTGCTGTTAATCGCCAATAGAGTTGAAATTAACTGAGTTGAATGCCCCTTCAAATTAGTCCAACGTAAAACCCTTAAGAACTTTGACGACAACATATTCGTATGAAACTCGTTGTCGGGACAAACTTCGACGACGCCCTCCTAGAAAAGTTAAAGGGCTACCCTGTTAGGTACCTTTTTGGGAGCAAGACTAGGACGCTTACCGGCCACGGTAGGGCCTCCTTTGTCCTACCGCAAGTAGACGACGAGAGGCTCAAGGAACACATCTCAGTCGCCCACTCCTACAACGTCAAGTTCCTCTACACAATGAACTCCGCCAACCTCTTGGGCAAGGAGTACTCCGAGAAGTTCCACGAGGCCCTCAAAAAGGAGGTAGACTCCTTGGTGAACTTGGGCGTTGACGGCTTTATCGTAGCCCTCCCCTTCCTGGTACACTACGTTAAAAGGGAGTACCCTTGGACCGAAGTCTCCATTTCCTCCTACGCGAGGGTGAGGAACATAAGGGAGTTCGAGAACTACGTTAACATGGGAGCGGACACCGTCATTTTGCACGAGGACGACAACAGGAACTTCAAGCTGCTTCGCTCCTTGGCCCAGTTCAGGAAGAAGGTGGACATAGAGCTCATCCTCAACAACTCCTGCCTCTGGGGTTGCCCCTATAGGCTCACCCACGATCAAGTCGCTTCCCTCAGCTCTTCTGAGGACGGCATAAAGGACGCGTGGTTCGAGTATCCCCTCCTCTTCTGCGCCACGGACGTGAGGAACGATCTGGCAAACTTAATTAGGATGAGGTGGATAAGGCCAGAGGACCTCTCGCACTATGAGGAGATAGGCATAGATAGGTTCAAAATAGCTGGGAGGAACAAAAAGACGGACTGGATAGTGAGGGCAGTCAAAGCCTACTCCGAGAGGAAGTACGAAGGAAACTTGTTGGACATAGTCAGCTACCCCCAGGGGAGGGCCGTGCCAAAGGTAATGAGGATGGTAGGCGGTCCCTCTTACTACGATGTGCTTGAAAGCGTTTACGTTGACAACGCCAAGTTCCCACCTCAGTGGTTAAACTACTTTGAGACCAACGACTGCGACACTAGGAGCTGCGAGGAGTGTAGGTACTGCGACGCGGTAGCGATGAAGGTGATCACTGTTAACGGAAAGCCCTTGTCTGACGTCAAGTTAGAGAAGGTCGTCCCTCCAATAGAACTCATACCGAGGTTTGCGGGAGATGGTCACCATAAATAACAAGGTTAAGGTAATAGAGCTTTTGGAGCCAGACTTCTTTGGCTTCACCCTTAACCATAACGTGGTAGTGTCCAAGAACGCCCCAGGGGGTGGGCTCCTGCTAATAGACACTAGCCTTCCGGAGAACTTGGACGAGCTCGAGAGGAGGCTGAAAGCGTGGGGGCACTCTATTGAGGACGTGTCAGACGTGGTTGTGACCCACTTCCACCCAGACCATTACGGCAACGCCGAGGAGATAAGGAGGAGGGCAAAGGCCAAGGTCTACGCCCACTACTTGGAGGAAGTGGTTGAGGGGAAGATAACTTACTCCCAAGCAAAGGAGGAGTTCAACGTAAGCGAGGAGGACTTTGAGAGGACTGCAAAGAGGATATCCGCCTACAAGTTGCCAAAGCCCACAGTTGACGTGCCCTTGAGGGGAGGGGAGAGGATAGGCGACTTCCAAGTTATACATACGCCGGGCCACACTAAGGGGCACGTAGTTCTCTTCGACGGTCAAGTGCTCGTAACTGGAGACGCCGTGAGGAACTACAACGGGCTCAAGCCCCCGGTGAAGTTCTTCTGCTGGGACTATCAGAAGTCGGTGGAGCAGTTCCACTTCCTCTTGAACTTGCCTTACCGTTTCCTCATACCCTACCACGGGGAGGTAGTGACCAAGTGTTAGCTCCCTACGTAGTGGTTTGGGAGAGCACAAAGGCCTGCGACTTCGCATGTAAGCACTGTAGGGCAAAGGCCATACCAAATAGGCTACCAGAGGAACTCACGAAGGAGGAAGTGTTCTCCCTGATTGACGACCTCTCCAGCTCAGGGGTGAAGCTGTTTGTGATAAGCGGAGGGGACGCGCTGAAGAGAGACGACATCTTCGAGATAGCGGAGTACGCCTCAAAGAGGATAACCACCGCAATTTCGCCCAGCGGTAGTAGAATTGAGCTGCATGTGGCAAAGAGATTGAAGGAGAGCGGAGTTGCAATTGCCTCAATAAGCGTAGACGGCCCTGAAGAGGTTCACGATGAGTTCAGGAGCGTGAAGGGGGCCTTCGCAATAGCCAAGAAGGCCATAGAGTCCCTACAACAGGCTGGTATACCGGTTCAAGTAAACACCACCATAAGCAAGTACAACGTTGGCAGGCTAGAGGACGTTAAAAGGACTGTGCTATCCTTCCATCCAGTGAGCTGGGACGTCTTTGTCCTCATCCCGACTGGGAGGGCAACGAGGGACATGATGATCTCCCCAGAAGAGAACGAAATAGTGATGAGGACCGTGTACAAGTGGAGGCACGAGGAGGGGATAAACGTGAGGATGACCTGCAACCCCTACTACGTGAGAGTGTCAAACGAGCTGGGTAGTAGGGCTTTGCCGCCTGACCAGAAATACGGGAGGAGAAGCGTTGAGGGGGCAAGGGGGTGCATGGCTGGCAACGGTTACGCGTTCATTGCATACGACGGCACAGTCTACCCCTGCGGTTTCCTCCCAGTCCCTGCAGGCAACGTCAGGGTAAAGAGGTTCAGCGAGATCTACAACGACTCCCCCGTGTTTAAGGCCTTGAGGGGGCAGCTAAAGGGAAAGTGCGGGGTCTGCGAGTACGCTACTGTGTGCGGTGGGTGCAGGGCGAGGGCGTACTCCTTGACGGGGGACTTCCTCTCGGAAGATCCCTTCTGTACTTACGTTCCCCTGAGGGTGAGGTTGAGTGATAAGCATCTCCAGGCTAGTTAACGGGAAAAGGGAGAGGTCAGACGAAATAAGGTTCCCCACCTCCAAGGACGTCTACCCAAAGGTGTTAGTGTTTAACGTCACTAGGAACTGCAACTTGAGGTGCGTCCACTGCTATTCCAACTCCGGGCTTGGCAAGTTCCAAGACCTGCCCCTCTCAACGTGGCTCAACGCGGTAAAGCAGGCAGCAGAGATGGGAGTTAGGCACATCCTGCTCTCTGGAGGGGAACCCTTAGCAAGGAGAGATCTAGTGGAGATAGCCAAGGAGGCCCACGACTTTGGGATTTCAGCGGAGATCTCCACAAACGGCACAATGCTCACAAGGGAGAGGGTGGAGGAGCTCAAGAGGTACGTAAGTTACGTTGGGGTGAGTATAGACGGCCCTGAAGAGGTGCACGACAAGTTCAGGGGGGTACCGGGCGCCTTCAAAAAAGCGTTGGAGGGAATAAGGACTGCAAAGGAGGCTGGCGTAAAGACGGGGCTGAGGTTCACCCTCACAAAGTTAAACTACCAGTACGTTGACTTCGTCTTCGACTTGATGGAGAAGGAGGGGATAGACAGGGTGTGCTTCTACCACTTAGCTTACGCAGGAAGGGCTGACGTAAAGTTGGACATAGACAATTGGACTAGGCTGAGAGTCGTGGAGAGGATAGTGGAGAGGACTAGGGAGAACAAGGAGATCGAAGTCTTAACTGCAGACAACCCGGTGGACGGGGTACTTATATATGCAATGACCAGGAACGAGGAAGTGCTTAGGCTCTTGAGGAGGAACGGCGGAAATAAGTCGGGAGAGAGGATAGCCGACGTCAGCCCAGAGGGCGTTGTGTACCCAGATCAGTTCACCCCAATACCCATAGGAAGGATAGAGAGACTAAAGGAAATATGGGATAAACCAAACGAGGTGGTGGACAAGCTGAGGGCAAGGAAGAACTACTTGAAGTGCTCCTCCTGTCCCTTCTTTGACGTATGTAATGGAGGGCTCAGGGGGAGGGCCTTGGCGGTAACTGGCGACCTCTGGGGTAAGGATCCTTCCTGCTACTTGGAGGAGATAGCGAAGAAGTACGACCTCAAGCTTCACGACTTAAAGCAACCAGAGGCGGAGTTTAAGTAAACCCTTCAAGTTTTACTCAAGTTTAAAATTCCCTTCTTTTGTTTAAACAATGTGGGATGACTTTAAAAATACTCAGGAAAATATATACTCGGTGACGGAGTTGAGAAGCAAGGTTGAGGAAGTAAAGATCACTGACCTACCGGAGGAGTACTTAAAGCTGGAGTACCCTGAAGAGTGGAAGATGATCCAGGAGACAAAGAAAAGCGACTTGAGGACTTCCCTTATCTTCTTCAGGAACTGATGAAGTTTTTAGGGCTGTAATGGGTCAGTTTTGCTAACGTTTTCCTTCTCTTTCCTTTCACTGTCCTCCTATTTCCTCTTGTTTCTTCGGCGGAAAGTAGGACACGTTGGGTCCAAGCTCGCCATCTATTGCCCTACCTAGGTAGAAGGAGGAGTTCTGCAAGTTGAGGAAGTACCGCCTCACGTTGTCCTTACTGGCGTAAACGCTAGCCTCCATGGAAGCGAGGGCGTTCATCACCTCCTCCCCTGCAACTGCCCTCAAGTCCTCCCTCATGACCTCGGTTTACCTCTAGGAACGACGGGCTTGCAGAGCACTTGGTGAGGAAGCACTTTCTCACTTTCTCTATCAGCTTTCAAGGGCCTCACCTATAGAGGTCGTGAGGCAGGGGTAGTAGTGGAGGCTTCAGCTATTTTCCCTGCTCTCTTCGTACCCTTTGCGGGTTTAGTAAGTTTACCCGATTTTTTTCTAGAAAATGCTTAAGTTATGGTACAGCCAGATAACTTGCCATGAAGCAATACATTCACGCCACCATAGCCTCCACCATTGCGTGGGCTGGCAATATATACGACCTACTTCTTCTAACCTACGTTTACCCTGAACTGATGAGGGCGTTCTCCCTCAACTACCTCCTCATCTCCGTGCTCTTTGCCTTAGGCCTCATAGGCAGGGTCATTGGAGGGTTCGCATTTGGCAAGTACGCTGACTCAATTGGCAGGAAGCCAGTCCTCTTGCTTGGCACCGGCGGTTATGCAGCGTTTCAAGGGGTCTTAGCCTTCTCCCCCAACGCCCTTCTTCTCTTCGCGTCTCGTTTCCTTGAGGGCGTGTTCATGGGAGCTCAGTGGACTGCCGGGACAGTAATTGCCTACGAGCAGGCCCCTCAGTCAATGAAGGGAGTAGTCACGGGGATAGTGCAGACTGGGTACGGTATAGGCTATGCCCTAACTGGGGTCACGTACTTGGCCTTCCTTCCTACCATAGAGGAAAGCTGGAGGTACTTCCTCCTGGTTGGCTCCTTACCCTTACTGGTTGTACCCTACGCCCACCTCAAGGTAAAGGAGTCCAAGGTTACCTCCACAGGAACAGCTAAGGTGAAGTACAAGGATTACCTGCCAGTGTTGATAAGGGCTACAGCTGGGATGTCGGGGATGTTCGTAGCCTATTTCTGTTTCTTCGGCAACTACGAGACCGTGGAGGAAAAGTTCTTTGGCATTTCTCCTTCCACTGTTGGCGAAATACTCACGGTGGCAAACGTGGTCTTAGCCCTCTCTTTCCTACTCTTTGGCAGGCTAGCCGACTACGTGGGTAAGAGCAGGCTAATCTACGCGGGGTTAGTTACTCTTACCGTCTCAACCCCCTTCGCCATACCCCTCTTCCTGCCCCACGACAGTCTCTCAGTGCTAATAGGCACAAGCGTTTATTCCTTTTCAGATGGCTTCTGGCCGCTAATGCCCCTCCTCATAGCCGAGGCTGTGCCCATGGAAGTGAGGGGAGCCCTTGCAGGTCTCTCCTATAACATAGGAGGGCTTGTGGGAGGGCTGGCAGACGTTGCCTTAGGCGTGGTGGACTCGCTTTACGGCCTCTCCGCTTTAGTTAACGCCATGTTTGCACTGCAGTTCGTGGCGATCCTCGTGGTCTTTGTGAGCGTAATAACCTGGCCAAAGAGCGGGACTAGGGTGGCCTAAGCTACGTAACGAGAGATTTTGCCTCCTTCTCGCCTTAAAGGACGAGTCTTTTTTTTACGCTTTTTCCTTACGCGTTAGAATAACGCGACGCGTTCGCCGCTATCTCTCCTTGAACAGAAGGGGTCAGCATAGCTGACTTCGTGTGTTGAAGGCCTTTCTAAACTTTTTGCGAAGCCCTTCGCAAGGGAAAAAAAGACTCTCTTCAAACTGAAGGGCTATGTGGACGCCAACAAGAGCATTTATCCTTGGACTGAGAGAGTAAAGCGTGTGGGTTCACGTAAATTCGTGGGATAGATGCGAGGAGTGCTGGCTTTCCTACAAGAGGGGAATTCAGCACCCCAACTCCCTCTCCTGCTACAAGGTGGGGATTCCAATATCTTCCCTTAAGGTGTCCCTAGACGAGTTCGTGGAGGAGGTTAAGAGGAGAGGTTATGTGGCCAAGTACGGGCTCTTCCCCTTTCCCGTTAGCCTTGCATTAAAGGGGGTCTTTATCCTCTACTTCACTAGCAGGGAGGAAATGGAAAAGGCAATGGGGGAGCTGAGGGATTTGGTTAAGGAACCCAGCTTTAAGGAAAGGATTTTCTTTAACGCTTTCGTCAACGTGGACTGGGAAGGAGGGTTCAACTATAGACGAGGTTGTCCGGAGTTTGATAGGAAGTTCGGAGACTGGAGGAAGTGGACAAACGTAGAAAGTCGTTAAGAGAATTCGCGGTACTCACGAAAACTCTCATAACCCTTGACCCACTATTTTCCATGGAGTGGAAGTACTAAGGAGGGGGAGAAAGGAGAATTCTTTTCCTTAAACGAGAACTTTAGGTAGACGTAGCCCTGTTCTAATATCGAGTAGGTAGCACTTTGGCTTTCGTCAGAATGAAGTGCGAATTTTTTACTTGCCATGACGAGATTAGCAAAGAAGCTGTATCAGTAGCCCCTTCTTCTGCGTTCTTCCTCTCTAGATTAAACTGCGCAACATGAGAAAAGCGAACCTCGGAAAGCGTTCAAATACGTCTTTAGATGTACAAAGAACCTGTAACCTAAAGGCCTTTTCCCTTTTAGATTCTCCCTTCTACATGCGAAGACTCGTTGACGTTAAAGGTCGTTTCCAAAGGACCCTCCAGTTTGCCCATGTTAACTCATGTGAACGCGATATCTCATTGGACTGAAATAGTTAGTGGAGAGTAGACAAGCCTCCTATAAGCAGACAGTGTTAATTACGTTGTTGCACGCCAGAGGAACGTTGAAGAGGTCCCTTGTTGGCTAGTGAAGGACCATGAAGGAATAGTGAAGTACAGCGACAACGCCGGAAATAGAGATACTAGCTGTTAAGGCATGGAGATGCATCCAGGGGGATTCACTAAGTTCACTAAGCCTACTACAGTCGCCTTTAAGGTAGGGTCAAGGAAGGAAAAACTCTTCCTAGGGAAAAACTCTCCGAACCTAATTGGGGAACGCCGTTGCTAGTTTTTCCGGAAGTAAAGCGAAGGGTGTGTCAGCAAGGGTCACAGACTTCTGCAACTCAAAAACCTAACAAGGGGTAGAATCGTCACTTACGCGAAATTCTAGGGAGAGCTTTTTATAGCGAGTCCTTGAACTCTGTGAGGTTCCTACTGCCAGTCGTTAGGTACACTTTGTTCTCCTTGCAAGCTTGAATTAAATCGTAGGTGGGGCTCAGAGTAAATATTACGAGAATCGTCTTTTTGTCCTTGAAGAGCTCTGGTTTAGCCATCTTAAGCTTCTCCACCCTCCTCATTAAATCGTTTAACACGTTTCTGTTTGCCCTACTTTTTACCTCTCCTAGTAGCACGTAGTTGCCAAACTCAGCAAAGAGGTCTATCTCAGCAATCCCCTCTACCTCTAATCTACTGATCTTCACGGAAACGCCCATCTCCTTCTCTATAAGCCACTCTAGATATGACTGAGCGTCGTCTTCAATGCTCGTGGTTAAGTTCTCCACCATTGAGGCGACTTGCTTAAAGTGAGTGTTCATTTCTTGTCTTAGCTTCTCCATCTGAGTGTTAAACTCCTCCCTCAACTTCACCATCTCCTTATTAAACTCCTCCCTCAACTTGAGGATCTCCCTGTTGAATTCCTCCCTCAACTTCACCATCTCTGCAGAAAAGTCAGCCCTCAACTTCTCCATTTCCTTCGCAAACTCCTCCCTCATCTTGTTCTGATCCTCCCTCAGCCTGGCTATCTCTACTATAAGCTCCTCCAGTTTCTTCACTACGACCTTATCTGCCAGAGCGTCAGCTAACTTCTGTATGAACTCTTGGTCGTTCCTTAGCTTGTTGTAGATTTCCTCAGCGCTCACATCTTAATCCTCTGAAAGCGAGTTTAAGTATTTTTAGGTAGAAAGGCAATCTGTGAGGGCCTAGAAGGTCGCGCCCAGAGCGCGTCATGCCTTAAGGCTTGTGAAGAAGGAGCTGAAAGCGTGCAGAGGGATCTTAGAAGAGAATGCGAACTCGCCAACGGCTGGGAGTTAAGCTCAAATTAACGCATCAATTTTACCTTCGTAAAAGAGAAGTATTCATGGACTTGAAAAACCTCTATGCTGGCAATCTAGTAAGCTTTGTAGCCTCCCTAGTTATCTTAAGCGAGCTTATCCTTTTAGAACGTTTAGGTTTAAGCTTCATCTCTTCCCCTCTTTCGCTGGCAATTCTCTGGGCAATATGGGCAATGGCGATACCTTCTGTGTTAAGTTACCATAGGGCAAGGCTAGAGAAGAATTGGATGCTTGACGCCTTTGGGGCTTTAGCTGTGGCAATAGCGGGAGTGGGATTAGCAATTCTCTCTCTAGGGAAGATGTACGGAGTAGAGTTAATATTGTTGGGCTACGCCTTTGAGCCAGTAGCTGGGATTCCCATCTACTTAACGGCAAAGAAGCTCCTTCCCCTCTACACTTCTCTCTTCTTCTGGGGGGCAGTGGCGTTCACAGCTGGGTTGCCCCTTTACTTGGTGAATCTAGGAATATTGGCCATTGCAGGCGACGTAGTGAAGATTGCGGGATTGGTTGGACTCCTAGCTGTCCTTAGGGTGGTTAACGCAAAGGAAGGCAGGGCGCAACTGAGAGGTTAGGATTTCTAGAAGCTTGGGATTTACTTAACTACTCCCGCCATTTATTTCATCAGCCTGTCCTCTGGCGTCTTATGAGACTAGTCCGATAGGACTAGTATGAAACCACTAGTTAAGTGACGCGTTTGTCCAATTCAAGAGACTGAGGTAAATAGCTTAAGTTGTGACAGTTTCACGAGTAAAACAACGCGCTAAAAAATTCAAGAAGCCCCCGTAAGTTGTTTGTAGGCATTCCTAACCTCTTTCAAGAAGTCCTTAAATGGAATTAACTTTACGCTTTTTTCGTCTTTTTTGTCCCTAACTGGAATCAGCACTTGAAGCTTATCGTACTCCTCGAGAGTGAGGAGTCCAGCAATGCTCTTGGCGTAAAGCAAAGCAGGCAGAGGTCTAAGGACCACCCACACCTCGTCCTTGCACTGGGAGTACTTTCTATACGCATCTTTTATTTCAGATATGGGATCTTTGTGGAAGCTTGTCTTAGCGTCAATGGCCACGCGTTTTCCATCAATTGTAGCTTGCACGTCAGGCGTATTGCCGCACTCCGATAATTGCTCTACCTTGATATCCTCCAAGTTTAGCCCTTCGTTTTTGAGCAAGTGGTAAACAATAACGTCTTTCAACCCTTTATGGTGCGAGCTTTCTACTCCTACTGGCGACTCCTCGCTCAGGATTGCGTCGTAGATAGGGCCGTATTTTTTCTTCAAGTACTTTTCCGCGGTAATATACAATAGATTAAAAGAAGTATCTATATGCCTTAGTGCGTCATAGGACTTGCCTTTTATGAAATCTGCATCTAATCCAGAGGCTCCGTAAGCTAGGGCAGTTAATAGTTCCTTGGTGAGGTGATATTGAATTGCTTTCTTGTTCTCCCTTGAGAGCTCTTCGTCAATAAGCAGGAAGTGGGAAGTAAGGTGAAGCATGTACTTTCTGTAAGCGTTGAAAGGCACAATAAATACCTTGAACCCGTAACCCATAAGGCTGGGGGCAGCCTCCTCGAAAGCTTTCTCAATTTCGTCGCTTTCCTTATCGTTAAATAGTTTGGCGTCGAAAACGTAAATGCCCTCCCTAACTCCGGCCTCATCAGTTTTTATTGAGTTGAGACTGTTGCGATTACTTATTAACACGGGATCGTAGTCTCTCTCGCTGACACTTTTAATCTTCGCCATTTCAGCTGCCAATCTAGCTAAACTGCTTTGAATCCCTACCTTTTTCTCGTCGTAAACGATTACAGTTGAGCCAGTGGCTTTAATATACGTAAATGCTCCAACGCCCCTTTCTATGAAGTCGTAAAGTTCGTTTGTAATTTGCGTCTTTTCGCTTTTTTCCTCCTGTTCTTCATAACTGGAGGAGGCTGCAGGTGCTGACTGAGGAGTTAGACGTGGAGGTTCTTCGCGCTTTACTCCTAGGTATACCTCTTCATCCACCGAGGTGGTTTCAACGAGAGGTTTGGCAGGGAACTGAAGAGGTACGATTTGTATGTGAGTAGCGATAGTACTTCTGTTGGTAAAGCGATTATTTACGTCAACTTCTGAAACAACTATCGAGGGAGGAGATGGGAAGTTGAGTGGTATAATATTTGACGATTTGCTTGTCTTGCCAAAATCTGGAGCTTTGAGGTCCACGCTAGAAGAGTTTACTTTTGGGATCTTAGGAAACTTCAAGCTCACAAAATTTACTTTCTCTGATAATCTGCTTATTTTGCTAAAGTCAGGGCCTTCAATGTCTACGCTAGAGGAGTTTACTTTTGGAGCCTTAGGGAATTTCAGGCTCACGAACTTCGCTTTCACTTGGTCGGAAGTTGTCTCGTTACCTCTCTCTACGCGTTCAACCTGCGGAGCAGCGTTGTGAGAATTTTCAGTTTCAGTTCGATTGGGCGTTAGCGTTGAGTTGTTCAGCTTGTTCTCTTCTTCAAAACGCTTTTTTGCATGATAATACCACTCGTCTTTGCTTTCTTCTACATCACTTGTATTTTTCTCCTTACTCATTTAATCTCACTCCCTAGGAAGAGACGTCGTGTTTAGGCTTCATTTTCATGACCAAGAGACGTCGTGTTTAGAATTCATTTTCATGACCAAATAATCCTCACCGAGATAATTTTTAAGGCTACCTAGTGCCAAATCATAATACAGTAGGAGAGGAATCGAAAATTCTTCCAGCATTTCCACTAGGGTATAACTTTTATTTACGGAACCTGCGCATTCTACC
>ASRH01000008.1 GCA_000565255.1 Candidatus Aramenus sulfurataquae
TTAGTGCGTTGAAGTTGAGCAATTTTCATCATTATATTTATCTGGGATAAAACATGTAATTCTCATTTAATAAAAAGTTATATTAACTAGATTTATCATATTAAATTACAGGGTGATGTAATGGATTTAAAGAGCACCCAAAGGGTTACGTTATTGGCGGGCTCCGTCCTTTACTCGTTAAACGTGATCCTTTCCATCTCCCTTTTCACTCTTCTAATCATCTCGCCCTTGCCAGTATCCAACTTGGACGCCAGGGCAATACTCACTGCAGTACCGCTAATATCAGGGGTCTTCAACGCCTTAATCCTGGCATTGCTCTCCATGAGCCTTAAGTACGCAGAGTACTACGGCATAGCCAAGTCCTTTTTGGCGTTGATCATATACTCTGGCTACTGGTTGGCGTTTAAACCTGGTTTTGACGTCCTCGCGTTGATAATACCTATTATGGCCCTTTGCGTTGCCCAAATAGGAGTCTTGTACTTATACGCAAGGGTAATAAAGGAGCTGTTCGGGTAATGCTCGTAAAGGTAAGGCTAAAGGGCGAGGAATTATACCCGGCTGAAGTGAGGGGCAGGTTAGCCTACCTCAAGAACGTAATCTTAATCATAAGGGCTCAAGGGAGACCCCTTTTTGTGGACTACGTTGATAAGAACTTGGCCTCTTACGAACCTCCCTTTTTCCTCTCTGGGAAGGTGTTCTACTACGAGGTGATAGAGGTTCCAGAGGATTACGTGCCCTTCCTCAAGTGCATAGCTAGGCAGGTGGAGGAAGAGGTGAAGCCTCTCTATAAGAACAAGAAACTGGGGTGCAGGGACGAGGTGACTGTGGTGGTGGAAAAGTGAACTTGGAGGAGTTCCTCAACTGCGGCGCAGTGAAGTGCTTGAAGACAGGACAATTTTGCGTAGAGGTTGACGGGATTAGGGTACTCTTCAACGTGGAAGTGAACCTAGGTGCTGTTACCCAACTGAAGCTCAAGTCCGCCAACTATAAGGTGAATTGCAACGTTGAAGTTGACACCAGGACGGAGAGGGTAATAAGCGTGGAGTGCGTGGGTTTTAAGGAGGAAAAAATAAGGCTAACTTTGTTGGGTTGCTTCAAGGAAAGGGGGCTTCTCCACAAGGGACTTGTTTTTTAGCCTTAAGATGCCTTTATGGAGGGCGTGAAGAAGTACGTTAGTGTAGTGAGGTTGACAAGGAGGCAGAAATGATGCTCATCTACGGTTACGACTTCAAGACGGTTTGGGCCAACAACTAGTAAAAAGCTGAAGTTACACGACCTTTGGCAACACCTTGGATATCTCCCTGTAGTCAAATTCTATCCACTTTGCCAGTTCCTCGCACACCACCTTGAACAAGTTAGCCCTAGGGTCACTCATAACGTCCCTGGCCCAGTCTATGACCCAGTTCACCACGTGTCTGTTCAAGAACTCGCTCTCCTCCTTCACTGTCTTCATGAAGTCCTTCCCCTCCTTCCTCTCCTCAATTTCTTCCCTCGCCAGCAGGGCCATGAAGGCCAGGATCGTAGTTATGTGGTCCGGTTCATGTATGAAGCTCCCTGCGACCTTGGGGACCACACCCCTTCTTTCGTAAAAGGAGGTTATGTCCAAGTACTGTCTAAGAGCTTGTTTCTCACCAGAGATTGCGAAAGTTCTCCTACTCTCCACTGGCATTAGAGGTTTCAATCCAAGACCAGTAAGGAACAATGTTGTGTACTCTATGGCGTAATCCTTTTTCTTGATCTCGGAGAACTTTTTCGCGATCCTGGGAAAGTCTACTCCGCTTACCTCCTTTATAGCTTGGCCTAGGTTCTCGCTTACCTTGTTAACCTTGTCTATCATTACCTTGTACTCGTCGTCGTTAATCTTATAGAAAAATATCTCGGAAAAGGTGTCATATACGTAAAACCTAATTACCGGAAGATCAGACATAAAAAACCTACCTTTAGGAGTTGGAAGAGTTGGAGGGTGGGTTCTTCTCTGTAGACGTGGAGTTGTTACCTTGTGCTCCAAGCTGTACTACGCCGTTCCCAGTCCAGACGTTATAATACTCGGCTTGTGATAGCAGAGGCACGTCGTTATCAGCAGCGTAATTGCTCCTCCACGGGAGGTAACCGCTAGCTGGATTGGCACCGGTCTCTGGGCCTAGGACGAAACCTCCCTTGTCCACAAACAATATGGTTCCAGGGTCTGTTGGATCTAACACGTTAGCCCATGTCCTGGCTTGCACCATGCATCCGTGTATACACGCTGGTATCCTCTCCTCTGGCGGCAAGTTGGGATCGTTGATCCTGTCGAAGCAGTGGGTACACTTCTTGACCACTCCCTCTATTGGGTCGAACAGCCTGTTCCCGTAGGGACAGCCGTAGATGCAGTACTTACAGCCTATGCACTTGGTGTAGTCTACCAGCACTATCCCGTCCTCTACTCTCTTGAAGGTAGCGCCTACTGGACACACTTCCACACATGGGGCGTGGAGGCAGTGGAAGCAGTTTATTGGTATGTTGTACACTTTAGTCTGGGGCCATTCTCCTATCTCTATGTAAAGCACCCTCAGCCAGAACATCACGTCTAGGTCTCCGTAGGGGTTTAGGTCTGGAAGAGGCCCAAACATCCCGGACGTATTCCACTCCTTACATGACATCTGACAGCCTCCACAGCCAAAGCACTTGTTCAAGTCAGTTATTATTGCGTAGTTTGCTTTGGGGTGGAAGGGTATTGAGTACTCTACCCCTCCTTGGTATATGTTTAGATTAGGGTTGGACGACATTTAGGTCACCTCAAGAGGAAGATGAGGTGGTGGGTTCTGCCGCGAACCCATACCTCACCTTGTAGTTGCCTATTACGTAGTTGTTCTGGGCCAAGGAGCTGGGCGCCACGTAGCTCCACAGGGAGGTGCTCTGTATGTTGTTAGCGTCGAATCTCAAGTGCGGGACCGTGACCTGCTGGGCGAAGGCAGGCGTTGTTGGAGCGTTCTTAACCGAGATCTGTCCGCCCATCTGCGACACTATTGCCGACAGTATATCCTGGTTGCTGAAGTCCTTGCCCATATAGACGAACTTGTTTGCAGTTACCTGCACCTGGTTGACGTTGGCCTTGCCTATGATCTTTATCCTGGAGTCGTGCCACACGGTTTGCCCAGTTATGGGGTCCAAGTTCATTATCGGGAAAGCGTTGTCGGTGTCTGGCGATAGCATCCCTCCCCTAGAAGGAGGCATATAGGTTATATTGGCCCAGTTGTTAAGCACGCTGTACTTTACCTGTGGAGAGTCTGGCGTCATTCCCCTGAAACCTGGCAGCGCTTGCGCCGACACCACGACCCACGCTGCCCCTGGCCTAGTAGCCTCGTCTAGGAACGCCACGGCGGTGAGCTGAGTTCTCAGTCCTCCGCTCCACGGCTCGTTTATTGCCTCGAAGGTCACAAAGTCCCCACTCTTAATCCCCATGGACTGCACGTATGGGTCCTTTGCGCTCAGCATCACTGGAGTGTATGGCATCATTGCCATTAACCATGGGACGTTGAAGGACCAAGTGTGATAAGTCCTGTCGTGCCTCCTCACAAAGAAGGTCAACGGATACTCGCTCAAGTTTACTCCGTCGCTTGTGATCTCAGACATCCAGGTTGGTGGTGGGTAGTAGCCTCCGAAAGGTCTGTGGTAGTCCAGTATGTTCTTGGCTAGAGCTTTACCGTAGCTGTCGTTTGGTAACACAGAGGGAACTAGGAAGGCGCTGTTGCCGGTTTGCTTGTAGTAATAGTAATAGGCAGCGTTGTAGCCCTTCCACTTCCCTGCTGCTGCTAACCTAAACTTCTGCAGGTACTCCAAGTAAATCCTGTGGATCCACGGCAGGCCAATATTACCGTAGCCTCCAGGCATGAACGCACCCCATCCCCTGAAGTAGAACATGTTGACGTTCCTCATGTACCTTATCGAGGGAGGTAGCACGTAGGCCGCTCCGCCTTTGCCGACTTTCACTATCCCTGGGTTTATATCTTCTAGCGTCATCTGGTTGCTGGCGTAGTTGTTAATTATAGTCTGTAACATGGCCTGCAGGAGCGGCTGGAACTGCACTTGAATCCTAAAGTAGTGCTCTATCCCTGAGGACCTCTGGTTTGCAGCTATCTTGTAAGTGTTAGCAGTGGAGAACGTCTGGCCTTGTGGCACTTGAGTAAGTATCTGGTTGATCACGGTGCTCTGGTCGACGCCGTTGGGAACGAAGGAAGCGTAAAGCTTCAACTGCTGGTTGTTGGGTACTTCGGCGCCCTCTTCGTTCGCAAGTATGTACTGGAAGTTGTCGCCGTAGCCCGCAAGTAATATTCCACTCTTCAGAATGTACATCCCAGTGGAGATGAGCCCGGGCTGTCCTTGGGTAAGGATTTGCTGTCCGGTCACTGGGTCGTGTAGGTTGATTGGGCTTATTAGCGGTAAGCCAGTGACTGGATCTTGCGTCGTGTAATGTGGGTTATTCGTGGGCGAGATAGAGAGGTTGGGGTTAGCCTTCTGGTTGGGGTATCCCCTCAGTAGCCACAACAGGGTAAGCATGAAGTCGCCGTTAGATAGGACTGGGTAGAGGGCCGGTAAGGCAGGCCAGTTAAGCGAGTCAGAGGGTCCCTGAGGCAGGCTAGTAGGCCTGTCAAAAGTGGAGTGGAAGCCGTAGATCTCAAGGAAGGAGAGGTCTGGGATTACTAGGTCGACTACGTTGTTTGTCTCTTGCATGAACAAGTCGACGCTGATGGTGAAGGGGACGTAGTAGTTTCCGTTCTGGTCGGTCTCAGTCACCTTCTGTAGCAAGTCAGTCAAGGTGTACGCGTTGTTCCAGTAAGGCGCAGTTATATACCACATCATTGCTTGTATCTGGTAGGGGAATATCCCCTTGCTCGCATACTTGTTAGCTAGGTAGGCTGTGTAGGATACCGCGGAGATCGACCTCTGCGTTGTCAAGGGCATCTCCCAGCTGTAGCCCCTGTCTATCAGCAAGGGCCTCCCGTTCTTGTATATCACTAGGTCGTCGGGGCCGTCTGGGAACCCATATGGACCCGCAGGGACTACGCTTACGCTTACTATGTCCACCGTTCCGTCGTTGTAGATGAGCTCGTTCTTCAGGAAGCCTGCTCTTCCTCCTGCTGGGGCCTTCACACTCGCGAGGTCGGGGTCAATTGACGGAGTGTTCGCAAGTGGGTGAGGAGGTACTGAGTGTCCAGGGAAGTAGTGTGGATACGGGTACTTGTACAAGTCCGCGCCGGGGTTGTCCCAAGCGCCAAGTAATAGCACTAAATAGTAATAAGCTGAGGCGGACATGAAGCCGTTTCCGTGGGCCGCTAGCCCCCTCATGAAGTATATTGAGACCGGCCTCCCTGTTACTGTGCTGTGGTACCTCCCTAAGTAATCCACCCACTGGGCTGGTTGCTCAATTGCCTTTTGGAAGGCTACTAAAGCCATTTCATTTGCCGTCCTTATTACCGTGTTGTGGGGTATTCCAGTTACGTCGGCTACGTTCAGGGCACCGAACTGTGGGGACTGGGAAGACGGAGTATACGGGTCGTAGTTCATCAACTCAGCCCTGAAAAGCTCAAAGGCTGTGGTCACGGTCAACGTTATGTTTTGGCCGTTAGGGGAGACTGGAACTGTGACTTGTATTGCGGGCACCTTCACGGTCTGCCCGTTCTTAAGCTTGTAGGGCACTTGAACTATCTGCGACTGCATGCTCTGAGGTAGCTCGTCCAACGTAAGTATTGGCATTACTCCGTTCTGCCACGGCGTGTCGACGTATGAGTACACGTTGCCGTCGCTCCCCATTATCGCCTCTAACCAAGTGTGGGCGGGGAACGTGATGGACACTGTCTTGCCAGAAGACGTCGTGGCCTCTATCGTCTGGGGCTTAGCGTACTGGGGGTTCTTGACTGGCATCCTCAAGTGGAGGCCCACGTTGCTACCAGCGTTGGGGTCAGTTGGGTCTAGGACGTCGCCGTTAGCGGGGTTGGGGTTGACTACGACAAGCCACGACAAGTTAGTGTAGTATCTAAGGAACTCCTCATCTACGTGTGGAAATATTGCAGTTGAGGGTATGTCGCCGAGCTGTGGTAACTGAACCACTTGACCGCTCGGCGTAATGGTTTGCATAACTGCCTGCCCACTGCTTGGGTCAGTAGCAGGGGTGACTGGCTGTAGGGTTATGGGGTTGAGCACAGTCTTACCTTGCCTCACCTTGTACACATAGTAATGGAAGTCGACCAACACTCTCATCCAGCCCATTGCAAGGGCTCCGTCAGTGGCTGGGTTAATGTATAAGTGCTCGTCAGAGACGCTATAGAAGCCAAACCTCTCGGGAGCAATCGTGAGGACTTTACCACCGTTCTCCCTTATCCTGGCAATGATCCTCCTCATCCAATTGGGGAAGTGGTCTCCAGCAAGCCCTGATAGTATGAAGTACTGGGCTCTCTCCTCGTCTGGCCCGGCGTACTCCCACACAGGGGCACCCGTGACGTAGACGCCCGCCGTGTAGACGTTCATTGAACAGAATCCGCCGTGAGCTCCACTGTTCGCTGTGCCGAAGTTACCCGCGAAAAAGCCCGCGTCAATTCCAGGGACAAGCTGGTCCCTGCCTTGGAAGTAGGCCAAGGAGTGTGGGTTCGTCTCCCTTATCTTAAGTAGGCCGGGGAAATTACCCACGCCGAGGTCTGACGGATTTAGCCCTAGCTTGGACCATGATTGGGCGTTTGCCCCGTTGACGATTATGTCGAAGGCAGTGTCGTAGTCTATTGCCATCCACTGTCCAGAGCCCCTAGGCCCAGCCCTCAACAGGGGATACCTCAGCCTAGCGGGGGTAAAGTAATAGTAGACGTCTGACGCGCCCCTTGGACACACTCCTCCATCGTTTATGTGCCACCCAATTGTCCCCGTTACGAACCTCGGGAATCCCTGTGGAGTTCTGACTACCTCTATTGCACATCTTCCCAAGCACTGGAAGCAGTTTGTGTAGACTATCTCGTCGTTGGGGTAGTTAGGAGTGTAGGTGACGTCGTTGGAGACGGAGGTAAATACCTTGTCCACAGCAGAGGGTAATCTGAGGAGTAAGGCTGTACCTACAGCAGTGAAACCGCTTATCTTTAGGAAGTCACGCCTAGTTACCTTTAGCTGGCTCATTCCCGTTCTCTAGACGTTCTCTCATGCCATTTTTTTAAACGTTCACTCCAGACTACCGATATTTCCAATTATGCATGTTTTAGTTAGCAAGTGTAGTTGATTTACCACAAAATAAGTCGATTAAACATAAATGTAAAACTTAAATTACTTGACTTACATTTATATGTAGGTCAGGAAGTTTCTCTACATCATTCTTTAGACATAATTCGGATATAAATTTAAATAGACTTTAATAAGAAAATTTTTAAGGTTAGTATACAATTATCTTTTTAATGGTTAAGCTGTCCCTGGACGACGACGACCTCGTAGTGTTGGAACACTTTGTGTCTCTCCCGCACCTTACCTCGTACAAGTTCTCCAAGCTAACCAAGATCCCCAACGCTACAGCCTGGAGGCTTTTCCTAAAACTGGCTGAACTTGGACTCATCAAGAAGTCCTCTAAGGGGTTCGCGATTACTCCAAGGGGAGTCGTGCTCACCTACATATTCACGGCCAAGAAGAACGTCAAGGCCAACTGCCTCAAGCTCCTCAAAGAGCTCTGGCGGTACGGTGGAAGCGAGGAGGAGTTGGGGAAGTTCATAGACGACTTCTACAAGGTAATCACGTCAGCTGGGATCTCGCCCTTCATTGTCTGCTTTAACCAACCCATAACCATTGCAATGATGATGTACAACAGGCTTAACGAGGTAAGCGAGGACAGCAAGAAGGTGATAGCCGAGATGTTGTTGAACTACTTCAGCCCAGTAGAGGTAAACGGGTGCAGAGTGCTCATCTCCTATGACGGCGAGGGGAGGCCATACGCCATAGCAGCTAAGTGCAGGAAGGAAGGGATAAAGTTGAACTACTACTGCTCTGAGATCGAGAAGATAGTGGGTAAGGTAAATGCCACACTACCTAGAGGACTACGTTAAAGCTGGCTTCAATCCCTCAACTACTATGGTCACTTGCGACTTGGGTAAGGCATTCTCCTTGTTTTTAGGTAAGGGAAAAGTAAAGCTAGTTTTTGTTAACTCCCCGAAGCCCTACTCCTTCGACGCCCAAGTGATAGTACAATACTTCTCGCTTAGGCGCGACGAGGTCTTTGCCAGGGAGGTCTCCCTAGAAAGGGAGGGAGGAGTTTCTGCGACTACGCTGAGGTTCGTGGACGTTGGAGTACCTCTGAGCTCCAAGCTCTACGACAGGGTTATGGAGGCCCTCTCCTTAAACCCCCTAGTAGTTAAGGGAGTCGTCGACAACCTACAGTTCACGAGGGAGGACGAGTTCTTTGGATGGGGTATTGGGGAGGGTAGGGCGAACCTCACGCTTAAGCCCTCTCAAGCTGAAAAGTACTGCCTCATAGGCGAGCTGGGCGAACTCCTAGCCCTCTCCGTCCACAACAGGGCTGTCCTTGGGATGCTCTCCGCTGAGCCCTACCTACTGAAACAGGGGGAGGAGTTCTTGGAGTCCCACACCAAGGTATATAGGGAGCTCGGAGAGGTCATAAGGTCTAGGGAGGACGAGATCCTCTTAAGTGAAGAAGTTGGACTCAGCAGACCAATGGAGAGGCTTAAAGGCCTTAAAGTTGACAAGTTTCCCGTAAAGGATCCCTTTGCCTTGAGGAAGTACGGGGGGCTAATGAAGGATCCATTTGCCTCTCCCTTCTTTGTTGTCGTCGTGGGAAAGGCTAGGGCAGTGGAAGAGGTCTGCCAAAAGGCCAAGTCCCTTGGACTAAGGTCTGAAATGGGAACGGTACAGACTCTCACTTCTTAATTAATCTTATCTTCACTTTTTCGATATGAAAGGGAAGTAATATATTGGTTTTTAATTACATTTGAGAAGCTTAAATTATGGAGGACCCTATAGAGGAGGGGCTAAAGCTACTAGAGGAGAAAAAGCCAGAGGAAGTGTTACGCTTACTTGATGGAATTGACTTGCCTGAAGCTTACGCCTTAAGGGCTAGGGCATACCTCCTCTCCAGGGAAGAGGAGAAGGCGGTGAAAGAGCTCGACAGGGGGACGGAGAGGTTCCCGTACTCCCACATGTTGTACTTCGAGAAGGCCCTCCTGTTCCTCGCGATGGACAAGTTGGAAGAGGCGTTAGAACAGGTGAAGAGGGCCTTGGAAATCATGCCCTACTCCTATGACTACAAAAAGTTAGAGGCGGAGATTCTATTTAGGCAGGGAAAGTACGAGGACGCCTTCAACGTGCTTGGAGATGTGATAAGGCTTAAACCAGACGACGTGGAGGCAAGGCTCATGAGGGCTGAGTGCTTCTACGCTTTGGGAAAGTACTTGGACGCCCTCTACGAGATAAATAGGGCACTGGAGTACGACAACAAGAACCCTTACCTCCACTTCTTGAAGGGGAGGGTCTACTTGGAGACCAGGTACTACAAGCTAGCGGAGAGCGAGTTCAGGATAGCCCTAAGCCTAAAGGCAGACCCCGAGTTCGCGGTTGGCTTGGCTGTGGCGGAGTTCTTGGGAGGGGAGAGGGAGAAGGCCCTCCAAGAGATAGAAAAGGCGATGAAGCTCTTCCCGGACTACAAGAGGGCGAGGGAAGTCTACGAGACCATGTTGAACCAGACTGGAACTGGAAATATTTCCTCTAAGTAATATCGTTTTCCTGAAAATATCTGCTTTAAATCGAGCAACGAGACTAGAAATAGGGTGTAGCTTATCGTCCTTCCTGTAGGCGTAGTGGTGTCCAAGAAGGTCAGGGAATACTTGGGAGACGACTTGCTGAGAGAGGTGTTCGAGGAGGGAGGGCTAGCGTACATAGCCGAGTTCGGCGATTACCTAGTTAACGACTTGAGGGATAACGGCGTGCAATCGTTGGTTGTGGCGAGCGAAAGGGAAAACAAGGAACTGGAGGACTTCCTGGAGAGAGTTGACGACTTCACTCCAATCCATCCCCTGTCCGTGGAGAGGGTCTACCTAGACTGGTTCCAGGGGAAAGAGCACGGGAAGGCACTTCTTCTGGCCTACGCCTACAAGGCCTCCATGTCTTACTTAGCTAAGAGAGTACAGCCCTTGAGGAGGAAGAGCGTCTCCAGGAGGTCTTTGGTTAGGGGTAAGCTCTACTATTACAAACCATACCCAGTCCTACAACAGGAAGTGCAGTTTGAGAGGGAGATGAATTACCTATCCTCCCTTTGTCCCTTAATCGAGAAGTCCTTTGAGGGTCCCCATGTTTCAGACCCAGAGAAGTGCTCTGCATGCGGCTTTTGCTCCGGTATGTCCTTCCTGGGTTACCTCGAGGTACCAAACTTCACGACAGACCAAGTAGTGCACTTCCTTAACGCCTTGAACAAGTACGCTCCGAGGGACAAGCCCGGCGTAGTGCTTTTCACGTGCAACAAGGCACTCAAGATACCAAAAGTGGAGAACGCGTACGTCTACCCCTTAATCGCCCCGTGCGTGGCCTCAGTTCACGACTCCTTCTTGGCGTTAACTTACGCCACCGGCTTCTACCCCCTCGTGTACTCTCCTGACGGAGCTTGCGAGCTGAGGGACGTGGCAAAGCTCAGGGTAGAGGCGTCAATGAGGAAGTTCCCAGGGACCAAGGTTCCCTTCCCCTTCGCCCAAGACGAGGCTGAGGCCAGGGACTGGGCGGAGAAGCTATCCCGCATGCCGGTGCCCCAAGGCAAGCAGGTCCCGGAGGAACTGGTCATGGGCAGGAGCAGGAGAAGGGGGCTACTACTGTGGGCCATCAAGGAGACAACTGTGGAAGACGAAGAGGAGGAAGTGCCGGGAGTCTATAAGGTGGTAGTGGATCCCAACAAGTGCGTCCTATGTGGAGTGTGCGTGAGGTCCTGCCAGATGCTCGTCTTTGAGCAGATCTCCACTAGGGACTCCACCACCCTCTACCACGACATGTCCTATTGCATAGGCTCCCAGAGGTGCATAAGGAACTGCCCTGAGAAGGCCATAACCCTTGTGGGTCTCTCTAAGATAAAGGACTTGAAGAAGACCGTAGCCTCCTCGAGCCAAGTGGTCAGGTGTAGGTACTGCGGCAAGCCCTTGGACTCCTATAGCCTCAAGAACAGGGTGAGCACAGTTTTGTCCTCCCTTGGGATAGACGACGTAGAGGACTACACGGACGTCTGCAACGACTGCAAACAAAAGTTATTAACCAAGAGGTGGGTAGAGAGGGTGTTGAAGAATGGACTTCGCGTTAACACTCGTTAACACCTTGGTGTACGTCCCAAACGCAAAGGAAATCCTAGAGACGGTGGAGAAAGCTAACGACTACTTTGACGTAGACTTAGACCCCAGGTCGGTGAGGGCAAAGGAGGACGCCTACTTCCTAGAGGAACTGTCTTACAGGGGAAGGATCTTCCTAGTAACCAACGTCAAGAAGTCGACCGCTATGAGGGTATTGGCCAGACTAAACTTGGACTCTTTCATCACTAGGGTGGTGTCTGCAGAAGAGGTAAAGAGCTTTACAACTTCCCCTAAGTTCTTCGACTACTTCTACAAGGTAACTAACGCCAGAAGGGGGACGTACTTCGTCACCTCCAACAAGCTCTCCTTGGAGTCAGCTAGGAAAGCCGGGCTTACAGTGGTTTACCAAGAGGGAAACGTCCTAAGGAAACTCGTGGAGGCCACTGGCAAGAAATACGTGGAGTCTAAGATGGGAGACTCAGCCTTGAGGTGCACGTAATGAACGAGAACGACATAGCCAACTTGTTCACTGAGCTGGGAATGAAGGTGGAGAAGGGCAACGCCCCAGGGGTCTACACCCAGCTCATCATCTCACCACCCTTAGGGGATGGCCCCAAGGTCACCGTCATTAGGCCCTCTTCCACTTCCAACTACTTCGTTGTCACAATGGTAATAGAGACAGACGAAGGAAGGCTAACCCCAAGTAAGGTAAGGGCAATAACCACGGAGCTAGCGAAGATGAACGTGGAGGTGTACATGACCCCTCCAGACAAGCCTAGGCTAATACACATCGCGAAGATAATTTACGCCGAGGGTGCAAACAAGAACGACGCTATAAACGCGGTAACGTTAGTGAAGAACGCGGGCATAGTGGCCTTCAACCTACTTGCGGATTGAAATATGTTCTTCCAGTAATATTATAAAGCTGAAACTAATCTTTATTTATACTTTTGGAGGACTCACAGTCATGGGACTATTTACTGCACCTGCTCCAGGCACTAGTTTCGGAGTCCAGGCGCCTATACTGCAGATAAATCAGTACCCAGAGTGGGACGTGACCGTGGCCCTAGCGCTGTTCTTCACGGGATTAGGAGGCATGCTAATGGCAATAACTGGCCTCTTAGAGGTAACTGGGAAGTACCCTGGATTAGTGAAGAGGAACTCGGTGTTCGCCTTCATCTTCACAGCCCTGGCGCTAATCTTCTTCGACATACACCTAGGCAACCCAGAGAGGGGGTTCTTCGCCCCTATAAACGCCTTCCCCCAGATGGTCCACTCGTGGATGGCGAGGGGTATAGAGTTCGTAGGGGGCCTACTGCTATTTACGTTCATATTCATGGCGTTGAAGGTAGTACTAAACAGTAAGAGCGTGGTCTTAAACTGGACGTTTGCAATCCTCGGCGTCCTCGCGGGGATATTCTCAACTACCTACAGCGGCTTCGAGCTCTCTGCGGCAACTGGCGTGCCCTTCTGGAACAACGGAGGCCTCCCAGCCCTCTTCCTTGCCTCCGGGACAGTGGGAGGGGCTGCGTGGAGCTACATAATGAGCTTTGTGGGTAGCGGAGAAGAGTGGATAAGGGCAAGGAGGCTAACAGCCAAGCTACTGGCTTACTCCACCATTGCAGAGCTAGCGACGTGGTTCCTGTTCGTGGCAAACGTCAACTTCATCAACGTCTTCGACGAAGTAGGCTACATCTACTTAGTAACTTCAGCCACCTTCGCCCTAGACCTAGTGTTGTTAGGCCTAGGCTTCGTTGTCCCAGGGATAGGGACGCTTATGATCTGGAGAGCTACTAAGGCTACCGGCGGCAATACGTTGAACGACTTCTCCATGGCAATAAAAGTGGCTATATTGGTAGTGGCAGTCCTCGCACTAGTAGCAGGGTTCTTTACCAGAGCTGACGTGCTATTCGCTGGACAATACGCGTACCAGTTAGCTCCTCTAACTCCATTCCAGTACACTTCGAACCAACCAGTACCAATTGGATCGTTCGGATGGAGAAGTTAAGTTATTTTTATACCTTTTCTTTCCTTTTTTAGAACTCCTATCTTAGATAAGCTACTTTTGTTAAAAGGCAAAAAAAGGGTATGACTTGATTACTTATAGATGGTCATTCCCTCAATCTTTACCAGTCTCTTTTTCCTTAAGTTCCTCTCTTCAGCTATCCTAACTTTTTCGTAACACATATCATTATATAAGTTATTTTTCTAAATAATAAATATTTCTTGATTATGTCTCCCTAAAGTATAGCTCCCGAGCCTTCTCTACCCTCTCCCTCCAGTCCACCACGGGCCTTGGGTACCCTGGGATCTCCCTAGAGTAAGCCTCGTGGATAACGTGGGACGGATAGTCCCTTAGCTCCTCCACCCACGTCTTAATGTACTTGGCCTCGGGGTCGAACTTCTTCTGCTGTTTCCAAGGGTCAAAGACCCTAAAGGTGTAGTCTACCCCAGTGGAAGCCACCCACTGCCAGTTCCCGTTGTTTACAGAGGGGTCGTAGTCTACTAACTTCTGCGCGAAGTACTTCTCTCCCCACCTCCAGTCCACAAGGAATACCTTAGTTAGCAGGAAGGCAGAGATCATCCTCACCCTGTTGTGCATGTAACCAGTGTTGTTCAGCTCTCTCATGCCTGCATCCACTATAGGGTACCCTGTCTTGCCCCTCTTCCAGAGCTCGAAGAGTACCCTGTCGTTCTCCCACTTTACGTCCTTGAACTTTGCCTTAAAAGGCTCTTGAAACACTCTCTCATTGTAGTAAGCTAAGAGGGTGTAGAAGTCCCTCCAGAAAAGTTGCCTCGTGAACGCCAAGTTTTCCCTTAAGGCGTAGTATACCTCCCTGGGAGACACTGTTCCGAACTTTAGGTGGGGGGACAAGTAGCTCACGTTTCCCTCTGCTGGGTAGTCCCTTCTAGAGTAGTCTATGTGCTTAGCCCTCTCCACAAGGTACAGCCCCTCCTTCCTCCCCCCTTTGAATCTGCCTGCAGGCTGTGGCTCCGGTAACTCCGCCTCCTCCATCAACTTCCCAGTGAAGAAGTTCTTGTAATCGTTCTTCACGGGCTCTCTAACCTTTAACCCCTTGACGTGGTTGTAAAAGGAGGTGAAGTTGCTGAACCCCTTAAACTCGGCCTTTGGCGTGAGGAGGTAGTCCTCGAAAGAGCGGAAGGCCTTCCCCTTCCTCTTGCACGCCTCCGCTATTGCCAAGTCCCTCATCTTGCTGAACGGCGTGTAGTCCTCGTTCAAGTAAACTGCCTCTACCTTGTCCAGAAGCTTGGCTATAACCTCCTCAGCTATCCCCTTAAAGACAAAGAGCTTACCTCCCTTGTCCCTTATCTCCTGGTCTAGCTCCCTGAGGGAGTTGAACATGAAGGTCAAGGCCTTCTCAGACTTATACTCATTGTTCTCAACTTGCCTAGGGTCTATTACGAAGATTGGGGCCACCTGTTCGCATTCTCTCATAGCTGAGATGAGGCCAGTGTTGTCGTCAAGCCTCAAGTCCCTTCTAAACACAAAGGCGCAAAGCACACGAAAGAAGGGAGGGATAAGTTAAAAATCGCTGTTAACTTTGGACTAACGAATTGACGCTATCCATTTGCTGCTCTAGTTACTCCACCTCGTACGTTATTTCCATCTTTTCCTTCATGCTCTGGTAAATGGGGCAATTCTCCTTTACCCCCTCAGCTATCCACTTAGCGAACTCCTCGTCGCACTTCGCAGCGCAGATCTCAACCACGATCCTCTCGAAAACGTAGTTCCCGGCTAACATTGCTATGGGGTTAAGCTTGTACCTAGCCACTACTTTTAGCTCCGCGTCTTCCTTCTTGCTCTCCGCCAATTGGGTAGAGGCCAAGTAAATGCAGTGGGGAATTGAAATTAGGAAAGCCATTAAGGGTCCCCTGGCGTAAAGCTCTATTGCCTTCCTCTTCTCCTTACCCAAGATGACGTCGGGGTTCTGGGGATTCCCGCTTAAAGTTATTGTTAATTCCATAAAAAATGATAATATCGCGTATTTTAAAATCTTCCCCTCAAGTACTCCTCGTCTTCCTTGGATAGGGAGAAGCTCAAGGCCTCTAAGGCCTCGTCTAAGTGGGCCTTGTTAGATGCCTTGGGTATGGGGATTGATCTCTTCATCAAGTAGTTTAACGCTATGGCTGAGGGAGGTTTCCCGTACTTCTTTGCTAGCTCAACTACCCTCTTGTCCTTGATTACCTTACCCTGTGCAAGTGGAGAGTAAGCTATTACGTGCACTCCCTGGGACTGGCAGTAGGGAATTAACTCCCTTTCTGGAGAGAGGTTGTACAAGTTGTACTCCACCTCGTCTGCCTCGATCTTTGCGTACTTTTGCGCCTCCTTTAGTAGGGGAAGGTCGAAGTTGCTAACGCCGACACACCTAACCAAGTTCTCCTCCTTTAACTTCTCCATTGCCGAGAGGGTCTCGGAGAGCGGGACCTCGCTGCTGGGCCAGTGGATTAAGTAGAGGTCTATGTACTCTACCTGCAACCTCCTTAAACTAGCCTTTGCCGAGTTAATGACGTCGTTGTACCTTAAGTGGTTTGGCCAGACCTTAGTAATGATCACGATTTCCTCCCTGTCGAAACCCTTGATTGCCCTGCCCACTAGCTCCTCCGCGTGTCCCCCTCCGTACATCTCCGCTGTGTCAATTATCCTTATGCCCCTCGAGAGGGCGTACCTTATCGCCTCAACGTCTTCTTGATCTCTTTCGTAGCTGGGGGAGAAGTAGCCCCCGCCCATTTTCCAAGTGCCTAAGCCGAGGGGCGGTACTTCCTTTCCACAGAGCTTCATGTGTAGTATTTCGAGAACGACTAGATATACTTATCTCAACTACTTCAGCACTTCTCTAGCTGGATTGCCCTCTCCTCGAAGTCCGGGGTCAAGGACATAGTGCCTAGGATAACCCCGTCAGCCTCCTCCGCCCTAGACAAGAACTTCACCGCTTTTTCCTCAACGTCTAGGAGGAGGCCAGCTCCTACCACCTTTCCCTTCCTCACTACGCCTAACAACGCTCCCCTTAGCGCCCTTACGTCGATCCTATATCCAACGCAGGGAGTTTCATCCACTAGCTGTACGTAATCCCCCCAGGCGTTTAGCAGGACGTCGGAGACCCTTTCCCCGAGGAAGTCCTCTAGGGGGATTAAGTGAACCCTCCCCTGACTAAAGTACTCCCTGAACTTCTGCGCCCTGTTCTTCCTCCTCCTCTCAGGATCCTTTGAGAGACCAACGCCTTTAACTGCTACCGCCCTCTGCCTATATGGGGAGGGGAGCTTCTCCCTTATCCTTTCATCGAAGACCACGACGAAGTCCGGGTCTACTCTTAAGGTGAGCTCGAACTTGTGTAGCATTGCCTTAACTCCCTTGAACCAGCCGTCCGTGTCAACAATTATCAGCCTCTCCTTACCCCTGCTAACTAAGGACGAAACGAGGTTTGCGTGTAGTCTATAGTTGAGGGAAGGGGTTATTCCACCAAAAAACTCCAGCTCCTCTGCCTTGGCCTCCAGCGTTAACCTCTTCCCTGACAACTTCGTTGAGGCTATGAACCCCGGGAGGAAGAGGGAGGACTGCCCCACGTCCCCGTCCACAAAGTAGGAGGCGGAGAGGTTTGATAGGAGGGTAGAAAAGTAGGTCTTGCCAGAGTCGATAGCTCCCAACACGAGAACCCTCCCCCCAGAACGAGCGATCTCCTCTGCCACCTTTTCCCAGCCTAGATTAACCTCCCCTAGGGCCCTGCAGTCCGTCTGGAACTTTGTGTTATCCTCTACCACGACGGTGAATGTCCTTGGAGGTAGTTTTAGTTCTTCTCCCTTCTCCACTGGTATCCCCACGACCTTGACCCTCCCCTCCAACACCTTAATGACGCAAGGTCCCTCTACTACCACTTCCCTCATAGGTTATTACCCTCCTTCCAGAATTAAAAAGACGTGAGAAGGTTTATAGATGCCAACACACACTACGGCATAGAGCTCTACAAGTACACGGTTACGCCTAGGACTGAGGATGGAGACGTGGTGGTGGAGAAGGTTGTGCTGAACCCCCTCTACAAATACGCGTGCGAATGTTGTGTGGACGGCTTTTACCAACAGTACTTGTGGGCACGTGACAAGGGAGACAAGTTCCTGAGGCTTGGGATATACAACCCTAGGTGCAGGGTGCCCGTAGAGACTGAGATAAGGAGGCAACTGGAGAGGGGTGTAATAGGGTTTGTGCTAAGCCCTCCCCATCACGGCTTTTCCCTCCTTGATGGGAGGCTAAACTTTTTGTACAAGGCAGTGGAGAAGGAGAGGCTACTCCTATTTTTACATGGGGCAAAAAGGGAGGAATTGGAGGGGTTGCTCTCCACGTGGGAGTTGAAAATCCTCTTGCTTTATCCGTCCTTTACGTTGGACGACAAGAGGGTGTACTACGTAGTTGGTAGCAAGGAGGAGGCCTCTAGGTTCCCAAGGGAGAGGTCAGTCTACGGTAGTGACTCCCCCTATAGGGGAGTTGAGCTGTTGGAATCCGCTAAGGAGTTCCCCTACGACGAGGCAGTCGCGCACAAGAACTTCGAGAGGTTATTGTTCCTCTAACGCCTTCCTTAGAGCGCTAACGTTTCTCTTGAAAGGCCTCAAGTACTGAGAGGATTCTTCATGGACGCAAACTTTTCCATCTTTTCTCTCGCGATTTTACGCTATAGCTTATCAAACATGCTATCGTAAGGCCTTGCGAACGTGGGCTCCCAACCTTTTGGTACTTCGCCCACCTCAAGTGTCAAGTCCTTAAAGTAGGGGTAAACCCTTTCCTCCTCCAAGAAGGTGTGGAGAGACATCATCTCCGAAAGTAGACTCAAGTGGTTAAAGTTAGGGTACTCCTCTTTCAGAATGTCGTTGAAGAGGTTCCAGATCACTACGTGCTGATACATCAATGTCCTAATCAACGGCTTCTCCTCTATTCTAGGAAACACGTATTCTTCTTCCGCGTATATGTGAAACTTGGTCACTTCAAATAGGTGAGCTAACGTTACCCTTATTTTCTCTACGTCGTGAAATGTCAGCTCCTTTAGAGACTTCTTCACAAAGAAGTGATCATCCTTTAGCTCATGAATTGATGTCCTCATTCACTCTCCTCGATCTCATACTTTGTTTCACGATGCAATATATAATTTATTGCCGTTGTCAGTAAGTAAGCATCTTTACGTGCGAACAAATAACAACAGGGTTAATACCGTGTACTTAGAATTGTGCCAATTTAAAAAGCAGGGCTAGGTATAGTGGATTCAATTAAGATTCAATAGAGTGCTTAGGCTAGATGCAGAGAACATGTGGCCTATAGTGTTAGTGGTCAGAGGCTAGACCACCCTCGCAGACAATCTTCAGCTACATCGAGAGGATCAACGAAGGGCTGGAAGCTCTAAGGAGGGAAAAGCTTATATAGAAGACTTTCAATTCTGCCCATATGAAAGACGAAGAGATAACTTCCCGAGACCAGATAGTCAAGAAGATTGGGGAAAGCACCGGTAGGTTAATTGTACTAATTGTAGTCTACGTAATAGTTGCAGCAATTATAAATAACTTTGTTTTTCCCCTAATATCCACCATTTCTTTTTCCGCCTCTTCAGTTCAATTCTCTGGAAAAGGAGTCTACCAGTACGCACCCTACGTTAACATCTTACTGGCGTTGCTATTTGGTTACTTTATATTGCAGGCTTTCGTAAACGTAGTGTATTGGAACCTAAGATTAAAGTACGACCACCCAACCGCAGCGTCTATGAGGAGCGTCTTCAGGATAATAGGAGTAGGAGCGCTAGTTGCTGCCATAGCGGGTGCTGTTGGAGGAGCTGCCAGTGGGGTCGCTCTGGGCGGGTTCCTTGGGATTGTGATTGGGTTTGCCTCACAGCAAGTAATAGGGCAAGCACTGGCAGGACTCTTCGTCCTCCTCTCTAGGCCATTTACGATAAAGGATCACGTAGGCGTGCAGGGAGAAGATGGGACGGTAGAGGAGATAACCACCTTGTTCACCTACATAAAAAAGGCAGACAACACGATGGCAATCCTTCCAAACAACATGGTAATGGGCAGCAAGGTATACTTATATCCAAAGCAACAAACTCAGGGAGCCCAACAAGGCCAGAAGTGAAACCTACCTTAGGTATTTTTTTCTAATGAACTCGGAGATTTCCTCTACGGCTTTTTCTATGGATACTCTCCCCTTATCCTCGTTAACCTCTACATCGCCGTCGTTTATTATGCCGTGGGGGCTTGCCTCGTAAGTGGTTATCTCACTGAAGATCCCCTCCTTCACGGACGTGTCTTTCACTTCCCTTAGCTTGTGTTCCCTGACTAACGACGGCCTTATTGCCTTCATCTTCGACGTCTCTGCTGAACCAGCGTGCAGGTCCACATTGCCGAACAAGTGGGCGTCCTTTCCCACAAGGTTGACCACGTGTACCTTGAATGGAGGAGAGGAGAAGTTGAACTCCCTCTGCACTATGTCCAGTACGCTCTCGTTTCCTCCGTGGCCGTTGACTATAACGAGTCCCCTTAGATTAAGAGACTTGGAGCTCTCCAGTAGGTCAAGGAGGTAGTTGACCATTGTCACGTACCTCACCCCCAGGAAGGGGAAGCCCTTGTGCTCCATGGAGCACCCCACGTATAAGGTGGGGAAGAGCAGGACGTGTTCTGGAAACCTCTCCTCTACCCTCCTAGCCACTTCCTCAGCTATTATAGAGTCTGTCCCCATTGGCAAGTGAGGGCCGTGTTGCTCTACGCTGCCAATTGGCAAAAGTCCGACCTTCCCGCCTACCTCTTCCATGGTCGCCTCTAAAAGCTTCATGGGAATTTAATATTAAGATAAGGATATAAGCTAATGTTTTTTAACTGTTCATTCACTTCCTTGCATCTTTTAAAAATATTTGGAAAAATCGCTAGTTTCATGTCGTAGATTTAAGCCTTTCTAATTGTCGTTTAAGATTGCTTATTAGATTGTCTGGGAAAACTGGGATATGTACCTTGTAATAAAGAACCACCCAATTGAGGGCCCCGGCATCTTGGTCGACCTCTTGGATGACAAGGTAAAGGAGGTTATGGCATGGGAGGACTACCCTAAGGACTTCGACGGACTAATTGTCATGGGAGGACCCATGGGCGTCTACGAGGCAGATAAGTATCCCTTCTTGTACAAGGAGATGGAGGCCATAAGGGAAGCACTGAGCTCTGGGAAGAGGGTGTTGGGAGTTTGCCTGGGCTCCCAGCTGACCTCGAAGGCACTAGGGGGAGAAGTGGTCAAAGGCCACTTTGGTCCAGAGGTAGGCGTCCAGACAGTTAGATTCCTAAACCACCTTGGAGAGAAGAAGGTGTTCCAGTGGCACGGGGACACGTTCACCCTTCCACCTAACTCTTCCCTCCTAGCCTACAGCGACAAGTACTTTCAAGCTTTTACTTTCAAAAAGGCGCTTGCGCTGCAGTTTCACGTTGAGGTGGACTCGAAGATGGTGGAAAGGTGGGTTGAAGAGTACGGAGGGGACAGGAAAGTGATTGAGAGCGTGAGGGAGGTGGAGGACGAGCTCTACAGTCTCGCCAAGGAGTTGGTTAAGCTCTGGTTGCAACTCTGAAGGTGTAGTTCTTTATGAGAAGGGCAGATATTAGCGTGAGCACCATTATCCCTATTCCAGTTATAGATATGTAATTGAAGGCAGTAGCCGAGGGCAGGAAGCCTAGAACAAGGGGTTGGTTGTTGTACATCACCACTATGGGGTCTTGGTAAGAGTCCATGAATACGGTTGCTATTACTGGCCCAGCTGAACCTCCCAGTGTCCTCAGCAACGTGTTCATTCCCATCCCCGTCGTTCTGTACTCGTCTGGGAGAGAAAGCGCGACCATGTTCACTAATGGGAGGATTATTGCCACTAGCCCCACAGAGGACAGGAAGCCATCCGCCAGAATAGCCAGTGGAGTGGCCCTGTTTACTATGAAGAGGAAATAGGAGACTATCCCCAACACTGTCCCCAGGATTACTATGGGTTTGGGGCCAACCCTCGGCAGTAGTCTACCAAACAAAGGCCCAAAGATGACCATGCCAAAGGCTACTGGGGACATCAAGAGCCCGGACTGTATTATGGAGAGGCCTAGGCCATATGGTGATGGCAGCTGGGAGTAGTAGACCAAGAAGATGAATACCATGAACATCCCAACCCCCGAAATGAGGCCAACTAGGTTTGCCGCTGCGAAGTTCCTTATCTTAAATAGCTCAAGCTTCAGGAGGGGCTCGCTTGTCCTCCTTTCGAAGGCAATAAAGGCACCGAAGAGCACTATTCCAGAGAAAAGCAACAACAAGTTTTGCAAAGAGAGGGCGCCCCAATCCGGTATCTCAGTCAGATAAACTAGCACCATCACTGTGGCCAGCCCTATTAGCGTCGCCCCGATTACGTCAACCTTCTCCTTGACCCTGTGCCCTGTGTGGGGCAGATAGACCTCTGAGAGGACGAAAACTACAAGCGAGAGGATTGCAGCAGTGTGGAAGGCGTACTGCCATCCTAAGTCTTGAACTATGTAGGAGCCTATTAGCAGGCCCAGTGCAGGGCCTATACCTAGGATGGCGCTAAGTATAGCCTGGGCGAAGGCTACCCTTTCCTTGGGGTACAGGTCGGTGATTATTGAGATGGCTATTGGGAAGATGGAGAAACCGACCCCTTGGATCGCCCTTGCTGCGATGAGAACCCAGATGTTGGGGGAGAAACCGGCCAAGGCTACTGCCACAATGTAAAACAAGATAGCTATAGTGTACATCCTCTTCTTGCCGTAGGTATCGGCTAGCTTCCCCATGAGGGGAGAGGTAGCAGCAGCGACTATCATGTAGGCAGAGGTTATCCACCCTGCGAGCGTCGCGGAAATTGAGAAGTCCGTCTCTATTGTGGGGAGAGCAGGGATGACCATGGTCTCCACGTAGTTAACTATTAACAACATTGCAGAAAGGAGTGCCATTGTCCTAGTCTTGATGTCCATAATAACCTAAAGCTACTCGACGAGATAAAAAGTTTTCGATATATCTATTTCACGCATAAGATGGGAGACATTCAAGGGACTAACACAAGGTTTTAACTGTTTTTTTCATAAATATAATTATGAAGATTTCTACCGGAAAAAAGGACTACTTCCTAAATGACGTCACCGTGCTCTACGGAGAAGATGTAGACGACTTAGTGACGGCGCTCATGGCTTTGGACCCAACTGGCTACGTCAACTTGAGGAGGAAAGTAGCGTGGGACCTCTACTTTAGAGCCTCAAGGGCTTTCTCAGACCAGATAAGGGAGGCGTTCTTCGCCCTCTTTGAGCTCTCAGCTGTAGTGAGGGAGCTGAACTTCCGTTTTGTTAACCCTTCCTACGCCCTGCCATCGTTGGTAGGGAAGCTCAATACGTCGGCTAAGCTGAAGTGGGAGAAGGGAAAGGTCACACTGGAGAATCCCGTGGAGGTCAAAATCGAGTTTGACGTAGTTAAGGAACTAAGGAAACACGTAAACTTGGAGATAGACGGCAAAGACGTTAAAGTAAGTCCATCTTCCACTGGGGAGAGAACTAGGCTGGACCTCAGTAGGCTCACCGGGGTAAAGGGGGTGTTCCTGAGCTTAGAGTCAGCCTATCGAGACGGGAACTTGAGGGCCTCTCTAAATCTGGAGTACGTGCCAATGGAAAGGGGGATGAACAAGGACGTGGACGTGGAGGAGCTAAACAAGGTATTGAGGGTCACTGCAAAGGAGGTAAACGAAAAGTCAATTGGCTCCCAGTCAGCCTTAGAGGACTTTATGGTAAGCGTGGCGGAGGTCTTGGTCGAGCCCACCCTTTCCTCCTTTAGAGAGGAACTGGAAAAGGCTTTGGGAGTGAGGGAAATGGTTTATATACCTCCGTCAAGGCCATTCCTGCTCAACGCGTCCTTCTCTGCCTTGACTGAACAGGAGGTGGCACAGCTCTTTTCAAGCAACTGCGTTATGGCAATGGAGAGAGTGAGGAGAGGGAAAGGGGAGCTAAGTGAGAACCCGCTAGGGCTAAAGGTTGACGGAGGGATAGTGGAGTACCAAGGGATCCAAGTAACTTCTGCCCCAAAGTGGGTCAGAGCGCTGGCCGCTGTGGTCCTAGAGCTTGCCTCTGTGAGGGATAGGGCTTTGATAGTGCTTGAGGCCCCAGAGGAGTATTTAACGGAGGACAAGAGGACTTTAATGCTCGAGTTGCTAGCAAGGGAGGTTGAGAAGGGAAACAAGCTCCTTGTCTCGACGTGGGACAGGGAAATGGAGATGGCGCTGAGGTCTCACTTCTCCTCCACTAGGTAGTTCCTGAGCACTCCAATCCCAGTTATCTCCGCCTCCATAACGTCCCCTGGCTTTAAGTACTTCCCCGTGGCCAGCGCCACCCCCTGTGGGGTGCCCGTTGAGATTACGTCTCCAGGGGAGAGGGTTATTCCATTTGAGGTGTACTCAATTACCTCGTCTACCTTAAATATCATGTCCTCAGCGTAGCCCTCTTGCCTTACCTCGCCGTTAACCCTGAGCGTCAGCTTCACAGAGTTGGGGTCAAGCTCGTCCCTCGTCACTATCCAGGGCCCTAGGGGCATGGCAGTGTCCATGCCCTTCCCGTGGACCCACCTCATCCCGTAAGGAGGTTCTGGGGGGAACTGCTTGTCCCTAAAGCTCACGTCGTTGGCTATGGTGTACCCAAAAACGTAGTTGAACGCCTCCTTCCTTGGGATATACTTCCCCCTCTTGCCTATGACAACTGCAAGCTCCACCTCGTGGTCTACCCTGCTAGACGCCTTGGGATAGATCACTGGCTGGTTGTGACCCACTAAGGCGTTGGCGAACTTCGTGAAGAGATATGGCTCCTTGGGAGGGGAGGTGCTGGTCTCGTTGCCGTGGGACTTGTAGTTTACAGCTAATAGGAGGATCTTCTCTGGACGTTCAATAGGAGGGTAATAAACGATCTTCTCTGGGTCATATGACACAGCTCCCTCCACTCCCTTCAGCCTTGACAAGGTCTCCTTAGCCAAGAGGAGTGCCCCATCTCCCCCTGCAACGAACTCCTTCAAGTCGAGGAACCAATTGGGAGCACTTGCCTCAAACACCACCTCGTAGGCCTTTGCTAAATCTACTACCCTCCCGTTAAGCAGAACTCCCACTCTCTTTCCTTCCCCTGGCACGGGAGAAAAGGAAAGTAACTTCATGGTAGAAATTAGCGGGGTTTCACTTAAAAACTTGCGTTGACTGCACTTGGGTTTAAACTTTTTATATAAGGGTCGTATTATCGCTATATATTTTAGACTTTTGCGTACAATTAAAGAAAATCTTAATTACATGGGGACAGCCCATATTATATAATGTCAAACGAAAAGAGAGCAAACCCGGCACCGCTGGGTCTGTCCGGTTTCGCCCTAACGACGCTAGTGTTAAGCACGTTTAATGCGGGGATATTGTCGTCTCAAGGAGCGGGAGTGGTACTGGGGCTAGCAGCTTTTTACGGCGGTCTGGCCCAGTTACTCGCAGGAGTCCTCGAGTGGAGGGCCGGGAACACTTTTGGATATACGGCATTTTTCACCTATGGCGCCTTCTGGGAGTGGTACTTCCTCACGGCCTTGGGCATCTTCGGCGGCGTTACGGCACAGGGAGTAGGTCTAGTGCTCATAGCCTTCGGCATATTCACGTTCGTAATGTGGATAGGAACATTTAAGGCTAACATGGGACTTTTCGTGACGTTCCTACTGCTCTGGATAACGTTCTTCCTGTTGGGAGCTGGGGCGATCTTGAATAGCGTAGCCCTGACCCACGCAGGGGGATACGTGGGCATCCTCACTGCCATAGCAGCTTGGTATACGGGCTTGGCTACCGTCGTAGCGGAGAGCTTAGGAAAGAACCCACCACTAGGGAAGGCACCGTTAAGTTAAGTCGTCTTTTTTTTTTACTACATTATAGTGGAAGGAAAAAGGACGCTTGTTGGTCGTTAAGTTAAGCCTTCCCTTGGGCCTCCCTTTCACCTATGTAGATACCGTAGAGAACCGAGAAGTTGGAGACTAGGCCTATTGCCAGCAGGAAATGTAGTAAGATGACCACGTTTGACTGCAACTGCAAAAAACCTAAGCCGAGGGCCGAGATTAGCACTACCAGTAGTATGTTGCCTATCACTATCCTCCTCTCCCTTCCCTTCTCGGCGAACCTCAGTCCAAAAAGGGCTAGCAGGAGGAGGATTCCAGCTAGGAACGCATGAGCGCCCAAAAGCGGTGGATAAGGAGCATAATAGGTCATTACGTTACCTATCAGCATCTGTAGGATTGTTACTCCTGCCGCCGCTAGCCAAAAAGTCCCTTTGTTCAAAACGTTATAACCTCGTAACCGTTGTTGACGTAGTGTGACACCCTTTCCCCAGATGGGAGAAGCGAGACGCCCAATCTCTCCAGGCTGGACTTTATGTTCATGCTCTGTGCAACTCCTACGCACGCAGAGTCCACTACTTTGTTTTGTAGCATCTCCTGGAACATGTTCTTCATTTCCCCCTCAAGGGTAGTAAGCCTCTTTTGGCTTGGTCCGAAGTATATTACCTTTATGTCCTCAAACCTCTTGTTCTTGAAGGAGTTGTATGCCATTCTCATGGCTAGGTCGAACTTCTCGTCCCCAGACATTATGAGAAATAGGGCTTTAGCCATGCTCGACCTTTATCCCTTTAACTTATAAGTTTTTCCTATAAAAGGAGATAAAGGAATGTAAATGACCTCTGAAAGGAATTAAAGGGAATGGTCGCCTACGCGCGTTAGTCTCTACATTCTGTTTTTCAGATAACTCCTAGGTCACGTGTGGTTACTTGGACTTCTATAGTTAATGGATCGTCAAAGCGAGACTGCAAGGGGACTGCATGGTGATCTTTTACGCCCTTGGAGCAGAGGTTTCGCCTCGTGAGTAATCAGTTATGCACAAGGGCTGAATAGATCGTAGCCACAACAAAAGGTTACGGCACGTCTTCCCTGTCAGTAGCGTAAGTCTCTGGCGACCGCTTTTAGTTTACTATTGCTATCCCTGCTTCTGTTCCTGCTTGAACACGTTGAATATATAAGCTGTGAAAAGTAGGGTGATCAAAGCCAATACTCCAAAGGAACCTCTTACGCCCAAGACGTCAACTACTCCAGATATTAACAAGGGGACAAAGGAAGAGAACCCTGTCATAACTGCAGAGAAATAGCTATTGGCCACGCTCCTCTCCCCCTCAGAGAAGCTCCTGGATATGGATATGAGGGACACAGGGTAAGTTATACCGTGTGGGACTCCCAACACGATCAGGGCGAGGGCGTACATGATTAACGATCTCGAGAAGAACGCCATCACGAGGCCAGCAAACGTGAGTGACGTGGAGAGCCCCACGAATCCCCACAGCCCCTTAGGTGGGTAAATGGTTAAAGCAAGCCTTCCTAGGAAGGAGGTAGTGAAGAACAGGGAAAAGAGCAGGGTCGCGGCGGAATAGGAGGCCCCAAAGCTGTCAATAGCGAAGATTCCCCCGAAGGTTGTCAGCGTCCCGAAGGGTATTCCGTACATTAAGTTTAAAGCTACGGAGAGCTTGAACCCGCTCCTTCTCCACACGTCCACTCTACCCTCGACCTCTTGCACTGACTTGGGGAAGTCGAGGAAGAACGAGAGGGCGAAGACGAGCGCTGCGAGAGGGGAGAAGAGGAGAAAAGCTTGGAAAAGGTTGAACTTCAATAGCACAGCTGACTCAATGGAAGGTCCTGCTATAAGCGAAGTGCTCAGGGCGAGCGTGTAAAGGGAGAGAAGCCTCTCCCTTGTCCTCTGCTCAGGGAAGAGGCTAGCTGAGGTGACTACGTTGGGCATCAGGACCCCTATTGCGAACCCCATTACCGAAGTAAGTAGCCATACGTTTGCAGGAGATGAGAAGTAAAAGAGGGGAAAAGAGATGGCATACGTCGTCGACGCAATGAGGAACGCCCTCCTCCTTGCCTCTCCCCTAAGCCTTGCGTTCAGGAGGCCACTTGACAGGAAGGCGAATACGGTAGCTAGGGAAGAGACGAGGCCTATGGTGAGGCTAGAGAAGTGGAAGTAATACTTGGCTATTAAGGGCAGGGTGGTAGTTAACATGTTGTCAGAGGCCCTAAAGGAAAAGGTGAGCAACACTAGAACTAGGGCAAAGAGAAGAGGTTTCCTCATGTCTCACTATTCTGTGGACACGTAGTATATATGCATGAGAGAAGGCTCTCTCCCCCTTTCAAGGTTTAAAGCTTCAGAGGAGAATCTAGAGTAATGGAAAAAGAGCGCTTAGCCTCAAGGATAAATAACCCCCTGTTAAGGGACGCGTTCTACAAGGTCAACAGGGAGGACTTCTTGCCGGAGCACTTGAGGAAATTGGCGTACAGCGAGAAGTACTCCGGCCAACCTCTGGTCATCTTCCCTGGGGTTACGACTACTGCGCTAGATCTTGGCCTCCACATGTTGGACAGCCTAGAGCTTTCTCGGGGGCAGAAAATTCTGGAGATAGGGACGGGGATAGGCTACTACACGGCGTTGATGGCTGAGATCGCTGGTAAGGTGGTTAGCGTAGAGATCCACGACGAGATGTACGAGTACGCCAGGAAGAGGCTCAACTACCCCAACGTTAAGCTTGTTAAGGGAGATGGTACCCTTGGATACAATGAGGATGCCCCCTACGACAGGGTAATAGCGTGGGCCTCTGCCCCTACCCTCCTCTGCAAGCCATTCGAACAGCTCAAGGAAGGAGGAATAATGGTATTGCCAATAGGCTGGAGGAAACAGTGGCTCTATAAGGTGAAGAAGGTAAACAACGCCCCAGTGATGGAGAGGCTGACGGAGGTGGTCTTCATGAAAATGAGGGGAGTCTACGGCTTCTACGAGGAAGACGACCTAGAGCATTGAGTGAGCCTACTAGAAAGGCAACTGAAGGGGCTCATGTCAAGGCTAGGGCTTAGTCCTCAAAGCTGAGGTCTGCGTTTTCCAAGAGGATACCGCCAGGAATTTTCGCTAAGACGTACCTAAGGAGAGGCAAGTAGGAGTAGGGCAACTCCAAGTACTTCCCCTTGTTTGCAAATATCTCCACCTTTTTAGAGTAGTGGTCAACGTAGACTATGAAGTCCGTGAACCGAAGGTCTAAGACCAACTTCAGGGGACCGCTGAGCACCTCCATGAGGTCTTGGAGCTCGAGCTCCTCCACGTCGTAGACTATCATTGGTCTCGCCAGCCTTATCTCATAGCCGTCCAGCTCCTTTACTTTCTTCATCTCCCTTACCTTCCCGTCGTAGGAGAAAACCTTGTCCTTAGTAATGAACAGGTACTTGGACGGCATAAGATTATTTTCTGTATTATCTAGATATAAACCTTTCTTCTAAATAAGTCAGATCAAATATGAATTTGTCATTGAGATTAAATATATAATGTCTATTTACTCTATATAGTCTATATAGTTCTTTACCCTCCTCATCGCCGTGGAGAGATGCTTACACTTTCCCCTTATGGCGAAGCCGGGACAGCTACAGCTTGCCCTTACCTTAGTTCCCACGTCTATTTTAACAACGTAACTTTCAAGGGGGTTCTCCTCGCTGTCAACTACTAGGAGGAAGACCTTCCTCTCTTCGTAAAGCCTCGCGGAGACCAAGTAGGGATACACGAGGAAAAAAGTTTTAGATATTGGCTGAGGGGAGGCCGAAAGTGGTTACTTCATGTTCCTTGCCAGCTTCTCCTTGACGGAGGCGTCTAGGCCGTTAATTACTTGACCAACTATCTTAGCGTCCCTCTCCTGCAACTCTTTAGGTAAAGACTGAACTACTTTAGCCCTCAGCGATATGACTGCCTTTACCACTTCGTCCGGGTACATGGAGAGCACCCTCATCATCGAGTCGCACCAGTTCACGTACTCCTCGTCCGAGGCCTTTGTCCCAAGTGCAGTTAAGAGGCCCTTTAACGCCTCAAGTTTCTGGTTGTCGTCTAGCGTGAACAGTGTATTTAAGACTTTCATTATGGTGTCGTTTCTCTGGGTGTAGGGCATTTTGGCTATTTGGATAGGATCTAAGGAGGACATTAAGGATTATCAACTTTACGCAATATTAAATTAATCTATAATTGCAGATCTTGGATCCCACGTAAAGAGCTAGAAGTGGAAACGTAAGTAGTATAAAAAAAGGTATTACTTGTTTACCTCCTCAAGCTGTGTCACTTCCTTGGAGTACTCTTCTCAAACTCTACTACCACTTCTTGAGAGGACTCTTCAAGTGGCTTGCTCTTTGTTTCCGGCACAAACAGCAGCGTGATTACTGCTGCTATTAGAGCTACTGCCCCTAGGAAGCCCACAGCGAAGCCCTCTCCGTAAGTGAGGAAAAGCGAGGGAAAGACGAAAGACGTTAATGCCGCTCCTATCCTGCCGGAGGCAACGGTAAGCGACTGCACTAATCCCCTGACCTTGGTAGGAGCCAGCTCGACGCCTAACATCCCAGCGGCGCTAATTGACCCTGGACCAGCTTGCTGTGCGAAATTCATCATGCCGTAGATCACGTAGGCTATCAAGGGGCTAAAGGCTGCTCCAGCTAAGTCTTTGTAGGCTGTGAAGGCAAATAGGGAAAGGGCCATGCCTATGAAACCGACTGTCTGGAGAGGCTTCCTGCCCAGTCTGTCTATGAAAGCTAAAGCCACTAACCCTCCCGGCACAATGAAGAGGCCCTCGTTCAGAAGCTGAAACACTCCAGAGTTTATGCCCAAGCTCTTCGCTATCAAGGATGGGCCAAATAGAATTCCAGAGTACGCTACTATGTCAAAGAGGAACCAAAGCAAGGCTGCGACAAGGAATGTCTTTCCGAACTTGCTGAAGTACTCTGAGAAAGTCTTCACGTCCTTGAGCTCACCTGACGCTTGAATATCTTGGCCCACGACCTCCTTTATTACATTTCTGAGCCCCTCTACGTCTCCCTTTATTCTGGCTAGGTACCTAGGGGTCTCGGGTATTTTCCTCCTCAAGTAGATTACTGACGCTGCTGGTATTGCCCCTGCAGCTAGGACTACCTTCCAGATAACGTCTGGAGATACGCCGGCGTAAGACAGTCCAAGGTATATAAGTGCCGCTGTTGTGGCGCCGAAGCCCCAGAAGAGCCCAAAGCCTAACGCTATTATCTTACCCCTGTCCTTAGCGTTGGAGTGCTCCGCCATTATCATTGGAGACAGCACGTAGTCTGCGCCTATGCCGATGCCCAGCAGTAACCTTACCAAGACGAGCTCTAGGGGTGAAGTTACAAAAGCTTGTAGCAGTGCACCTACCGTCATCAACGCCACGTCGACACCGTAGAAGGTCTTCCTCCCTCTGTTAGACAGTATACCAAAGATTATTGCCCCCACTGCTGCGCCTATAAGCGCTGATCCCGCTATTAACGACGTGTAGAGGGCGTAGTCGGGACTGTGGCTGGTAATTCCAAAAGAGGACAGCACTGTTAGCAGCACTATACCAATTGACGACAAGTCGTAGCCATCTGTGAAAACCCCCATTCCAGTTGTTATCATGGACTTTGCGTGGAACCAACTAAACTTTTTTTCGTCTAATGGCTTAAACACAGACCTTATGTCCATAACTCCTCGATTTTCCATAGGGCGCGGAAAATATAAATATTCCCAACTATTGGATATATATTCCTAAATAGTTTATCAATGATATGAAAGAATATATAGTAAAATATAGCCTACTTTCTCTTCTGGAAATATGGAGCGACTATTTAGAGAATATAGATGTATATAGTCTAATGTTAGGTTTGCTTTTATTTCCCTCAAGGAACAATAACGCATGGACGCGGTCATAGTAGGCGTGGTGCTCGGCGTAGTTCAAGGCGTGAGCGAGTGGCTTCCAATAAGCAGTAAGACCCAAGTGCTCTTGGCATCTACCATTCTCCTAGGGCTCAGCTTCTCGGTGGGATACTCCTTTGGGCTCTTCATGGAAGTGGGTACGATACTGGCTGCGATAGTGTACTTTAGGAGGGAGATATACGGAGTACTGAAGGCGTTGGTTGGGAGGGGCAGCCAGATTGACGTATTGCTCCTGAAGTACTTGGTAGTATCGACTTTAGTGACGGGAGCTATAGGAGTACCAATATACGTCGCAATAGTAAACCTAGTCAAGGGACCTACCATTGGCGTGCCAATGACCATATTAGGTCTAGTACTGATAGTTGACGGGTTGGTAATTCACTTCTCCAGGAGGACTTACAGACCTAAAAAGGGAATAAAGGACATAAGCTTGAGAGATATGGCTCTAGTTGGACTAGCCCAAGGCCTAGCTGCCCTCCCTGGGGTGAGCAGGTCAGGGATGACTACCTCAGCCTTACTACTCCTAGGGTATAAGCCTGAGGAAGCCTTCAAACTCTCTTTCATTGCATTGATACCTTCTGCTTTAGGAGCAATAGGGGTCACTGTCTTGCTGTCAAAGGACGTGGTGGAGAAGGCTTTGGGAGAAGTTGGACTTGGGGCCTTGGGAATATCAGTTGTCGTAGCTACTGCTGTGAGCCTAGTGCTGATAGACGGACTTTTGAAGTTCGCCAGGACCAAGAAGGTCTTGCTGCTGGTCTTCGCGTTAGGTGCAATGGCGCTAGCAAGTGGGATACTTAGCACCCTCACGGGGGTAGGCTAAGCAGAGTGCCAAGGAAGGCTCACGCCAAGGACTCATTCATGGCTTGAACTTGTGGAAAGAGCTCAAACTTCCTCACCTTGACTCTTTTCACCTCCCCGTTAAAGTAAAGCAGCGACTCCCCGACGCCCAGCGAGGGGACTACCCTCTCAATCTCCTTTGGTTTGAGGGGTAGGATCTCCTTATACACCTTTAGGTCTGCAGGGTGGACCACCTTGTGGAGGAAGTAGAGCTCGCTCTCCGTCAAAGCGTCCTTGTTTACCTTAGCCGACCTCTGGCTGACGAAGACTAGACCAAGCCCCCTCTTTCTCCCTCTCAAAGCTATCCTAACTATGGCATCTGAGAGCTCGGTTTGTTTTCCTTGTGGAACGAACTCGTGCGCCTCCTCAATTACCACCTGCCTGTCCATAGGGTAGGCTTTTGCAACCTGCCACATTGCGTCCAAGTACTTAGCGAGGAAGGTGAAGGACTCCTCTCTCCACTCGCTCATGTCCACGTCTACAATAGCGTTTGACTTCTGATGTAAGAGAGCTAGTTCAACTGGGTCACTTGAGAAGTCGCTGACCACAGTCCCGCCGTAGGCCACCACTTCCTCCACGTACTCTCCGTCCGGGTCAACAATAGTAACTGGGACTCCCTCCTTAATGAGCTCCTCCACCAAGACCTTTGCCGTGTTGGACTTGCCGGAGCCCCTTATCCCCAAGATGGCCACGCACTTCCTTGTAACCTGTTCCTTAGGTAGTACAACGTCTCCTAATATCATATGAAGATAACTGGAGCGGGATAGCCTTAAATAAGTTGGCACTAGGTAAGACGGACGATTTCAGCCTTTTACCTTAAGGAAGGAGAGGGCGGTGATCAAGGCGTAAGGAAGGACTACGTAAACTATGGGGTACCCAGTGAAGGAGAGCACGAGGGGAGGGAGCGACCCCCCTAGGACGCTCGCCAACTGGTAAGAGAGGTTTACGTTAGTGTGCTTGTACTCTCCCTTGAACAAGTCCACTAAGATAGAGGACTGCGGGGAGTAGAGGGCGGAGTCAGAGAGGGAGAGGACAAGTTCCCCTGGCAGAAGTAGACGACTCTCCAGTAGGGCTGCTCCGACTACGAAGAGGGCTATTCCTATCAGCCCAACCTCCTTCCTCCCGACTTGGTTTGCCAAGTAGCCAAATAAGGGCATGGTAACTAACTGGGTAAGCACTGAGATCAAAACGTCGCTCGACACCGAGGCAGTGGCAAAGGAAAAGACGAAGGATGTGAAAATATAGAAGTTCGCGCTCTCGCTTACCTTTATCCCAACGGCGTGGAGTATGCCCTTCCACTCCTTCAACGCTGAGGCCAAATTGTAGCCCTCCCTACCCCCACGGCTGGGGGCCTTTATAAGGGGTATGGAGAGCAGAGACAGTAAAACCACGAGGAGGAGAGCGTAGTTCCAGTCCTCGAAGTGCCTTGAAGAGAGGAAGAGCACCGCCCCTGTCGACAAGATTAGGGCAATGGGAACGGCTAGCTGTATAAAGCTGAGAAGGAACACCCTAAACCTCGAAGAAGAGAAGGCCTCTGAGAGGGCCACGCTAGCTCCTCCCCACTCTCCCCCCAAGCTGAAACCTTGAATCACTCTGAATACAGCCACTAAGGGAGTGGAGGGGACAAGCGAGACTACAAGGGAAGAGGAGACCAAGGTGAGTACAGTGATCACCAAGGAGGCCCTAGTACCGAACCTATCGCCAAAGTATCCCAACACCATGCTACCGAGAAACCTCCCTGCGAAGCCCAAGAAAAAGAGAAGCGAACCAATTGCTGGAGGGAAGAGTATGAACGCAACTTGAGAGAGGTAGAAGAACGCGAACCACTCCGCCACCGTCAAGGACACGGCTGACGCAAGGAGGATCCTCACAAGCTCACAAGTTTAATTAAGCGTAGTTACTCTTAAGCTGTTTTCCAGCCATCTGACCTTTCCCCGTCCTAAAGGGCGAGGTTTGCAGTCAAATTAGTTAGTAGCCTTGCCGAAAGTAAAACTAGAGCTAGTTGTAATCAACTAGTTTACCGAAGAACGAGAACGTCGCCTTGGGCAACTTATAGGCTCACTACGTTTGTGAAGACTTGAGTTCGCGTTATTTCAGTTCGTAAACCTAACACTCTATTTATACATTTTATTTCTAGTTTAAGTTCAATTTTTTATGATAAACCTCCGTAAACCTCGTAGAGAAACTCTAAGTTTACGTGCTGTGAACCTGAACTAAGCCACGAAACTATTTTAGTGAACCTCCTTAAGTTATTTTATCTTAGATGTGAAATGAACAAAATCGTAACAGCGTCCATAATACTGGCTGTACTAGTAACGTCAACGCTAGTAGTTTCAGAAATATACCTAGGACCCCTGCTATCGGTGAGGTTTACCATAAATCAGCAACCTGCTGTAGTATATGGAGCATACTTAAATCTTGGGAACTTGACTCCAGGGTTGTACTATACTTACTCTACTACTGCTTACATAGAGGTTCTTACGCCCGGGGTTTACAACATTACTATCAACGAAATGCTATTCGAAGCGTTCTCGTCCTATAACGTTACGCTTTCTCTGCAAAACTCCACGGCGACAAGCACGCTGACTTTCTCCAACGGCTATCCCTTCAGCCAAGCCGTGTACTTGAACAAGGGCAACTACAGCGTCTACATAACTCTGAACTTCGTGGTAAGCAGTAACCCCAGCCTTCTCGACTACAGCGGCCCAGTAATCTACGTGTACTATAAGTAAGTAAAGGTAAAGCTTTTTCTTTTCTTTTTCCTATTTCAAGATAGGAAAAAGACATGCTAAATGTCACATTGCTTACCCTTGACGTACTGGCTGGAGCCCTAACGTTCTTCGTTTCAAGGGAAGTGATGACGTGGCTAATCAATAGGAAAAAGGAAGTGCTGATGAGCTCTAGCGTATCTGCTAACGAGGAGAAAGTCCTTGAAGCCATAAGGAACGGCGCTAAAACCCTTAACGAGATAATGAAGCACACAGGGCTCCCCAAGTCAACTGCGTACAAGGCACTGAAAAGACTATTGAGGGAGGGAAAGGTCGAGAAGGTAGTAAACGGAGGGAACGTTAGGTACGTGGAAAAGGTCAAAAGCGAAAAGGATTAGAACCTGTTCCGGAAAAGCTACCTCTCTTGTCCTTGAAGTGTAAACTGACCTCCTTCCTGCCTTAAAAGGCGAGGCTTGTCGAGTCTTTGCCATGGGTGGTAATGGATCGCGGATTCTTAAAAGATGGGTTTTAGTTCTTAGTAGTTTTCACTGAGAATCAAACTGTTTTATAGAAAGACGCCAAATAACCAGTACCAGATACCGAAAAAGGCGGATGGTTAGGGATATTAAAAAACCTAGATTATGGTTGATACACCGCTGGTACATCCACAAACGCTCCATTAGATAGGTTTATCCTTACCGTGTATGTCATCCCAGGGGATAAAGACACGGGTCCGTTGAAGTTTACCGTGATGGTGTTATTGCCTATCCCTACTGTGTTTGGCGTTGTTGCAGCTGTAATATACTGTGTTCCCAGTATCTGAACAGAAAGGATTGTACCTTGATATTGAGAGTAAAAGGTCAAGGTGGCAATCCCGTTACCTCTTATGAGATTCTGCGTCGAAACAGCAGGTCCTGTCGGAGCATAGGAAGGTGTTGCCCCTGCTGTAGCGTAAGATGAGAGCTTCTGGAGTATGTGCCCTGTTCCTACATACACCAAGATTACGCCGATAAAGCCAAGGAAAATAGATACTATGCCACCCACTTTTGTTAACGTGTCTTGGTAGATGCTTCCTACCTTGTACAGTCCAATTCCTAGAAGTATTACACCTATAAACAAGAGTATGTCGGCTATAGGAATTATAAAAAGACCTACAGTAAGGAAAGCTAATAGCATTCCTAATATTTCTAGAATTGCACCCACAAGCGTTAACGTAGCTCCTGTTCTCCCAATGCCTACGTCTCTATTTGCTAACACAAGCTTCCCAAACCCGTCCCTAACCCTTAGGAGAGCTAACAAGATAAGAATCCCACCAACTACTATTGGAACGGCAAATGATATTAAACTCGTAACTGTTAACCCTGTCGTTGCGCTCAGTCCCGCAAGAATTCCTGATGCAGAACTAGAAGAGGAGTTTGAAGCACTACCTTCTAAAGCTCCAAATAGTCCGAATAGCAATCCCACGTAAATGAATGCTAAAAAGATTGCCAACAAATTACCAAGTATGTATATCAGCATTCCACTTCTGATCTTTTTGATTCCCTCTATTTCTAAGTTCTGATAACTCATATATGTTATCTGTTACTATTTTAGTATTTACGCTTAATGCTCACTACATTAAAATGAATTGACATCTAGTATCCGTTTTGTTACCTATACAACAATAAAGTGAAAGTTCTAAGGAAAACTATTTTAATTTTTAAATCAACTTTACCTTATGAAGTTAGGTTATTTCGTCTCCCACGGTTCTCCTACAATACTCGTAGAAAACGTCAAGTGGAAGAGCACTTTGAGCTCTATAGGTAAGGAAATCAAGAAAGAGGTGAATCCAGACGTTGTTGTAGTGTCGAGTCCCCACTTCTTCACCTTCTCCGACGTCCACTACGTGGAGGTGTCCGAGAAGCTGGAGTGTATCCAGGATTACTACGGCTTCCCAGACGAGCTGTACAAGTTCTGCTACTCCGCCGAGAACGACGTGGAGCTCGCAAGGAAGATAGCTGAGCTAAGCCACGGCAAGTTCGTGGAGGATAAGAGCTGGGGGCTAGACCACGGGGCTTGGATACCCCTCTACTACATGTTCCCAGAGGGTGGGGTAAAGGTGGTCACGGTATCCATAAACGAGGATAGCCCAGAGGAGCACTATGAGCTTGGAGAGGTTATAGCCAAGGCGGTGGAGGCGTTGGGGAGGAGGGCGGTGTTCCTAGCTACTGGGTCTCCAACGCACAGGCTTGACTTGTTCTACTTCAAGTTGAAGCCGAGGCCAAGCAAGTTCGATCACCTACTGGTTGACCTCCTCAAGGAGGGAAAGTTTGAGGAAGTTCTCAAAGCAAAGGAGCTCTACCCAAAGGAGTGGAAGGAGGCGATGCCAGAAGGGGAGCTCAACACAATGTACATGCTCATGGGCTTCGTAAAGCCAAAGAGGGCTGAGGTAATAGACTTTGACGTCCCGTGGACTGGGGTGAGCATGCTGGCCACTGCTTTCTACGGGTAACTTGAGGACAACGCGAGAGGTTTTTTACCAACTCAACGGAAATCACTTATGAGCTATCTACCGCCTAGGGAACAAGCCAGGCTAGGTAAGAACTTCCTGTTAAAGGACTACTCCCTCGTCTACCCGGAGAGGCTGAAGTTTAAGGTAAAGCACTACTTCTTTGATCTGTTCATCGACGTGGACAACGACCTGGTGGAGGGAAAGGCGACAATAGAAGTGGACGCTAGGGGAGAGGTAAGGCTAGACGCAATCCACTTCGAGGTCAGGTCAGTGAAGGTAGACGGAAAGGACGCAGATTACAAATACGACGGGAAAACGCTGTCGATGGAGCTAGAGGGCAGTCACAAGCTAGAGGTGGATTACGTGGCGAGGAAACCAAGGACTTTCAAATTCGTCCGCAAAGGCGAGGCGGTGGAGGCGTGCAACGTGGGAGAGGTCATGAGCGCCCCCCACTGGATACCCGTGGTTGACTACCCTGGAATGAAGGCGACATCAGAGAAGGTAATCAAGGTGAAGAAGCCTTTAGTTGCAGTATCAAACGGGAGGCTAGTGAGGAGGTGGGAGGATGGGGAGTACAACTTCTTCCACTGGGTCATGGATAGGCCTCACTCGGCTTACTTAAACAGCGTGGCTGTGGGCAACTTCGCGGTGTACGAGGAAGGGGGAGACCCCACGTTGCAGTACTACTTACCTAGGGGCTACGAGAAGTTCCTGTGGAACTTCTCTAAGACGAGGGACATGATAGAGTTTTTCTCCTCCTACACCGGTGTGAGGTATCCTTACGAGAAGTACGCCCAAGTGGTGCTCTTCTCAATGAGGGGAGGGATGGAGTACATAACCTCAACCCACTTGACGTGGTACACGCTTCACGACGAGGTAGCTGAGATGGACTACTCTAGCGACGGGCTCCTGTCCCACGAGCTTGCCCACCAGTGGTTCGGTGACTTAGTGACCACGAAGGACTGGTCAAACATTTGGTTAAACGAGGGCTTCGCCACTTACTTCCAAGCGCTTTACTTCCTGCACTCGAGGGGTGAGGAGGAGTTCGTTTATGAGATGTACGGAAAGCTCAAGGACTACCTAGAGGAGTACAAGAAGTACTCGAGGCCCATAGTGGTTAGGTACTACAAGTGGGCTGAGGAGCTCTTCGATAGGCACACGTATCCAAAGGGAGCCCTTGTCCTCCACTCGCTGAGGAGTTACTTAGGGGACGAGACGTTCAGAAAGGGGATTAAAAACTACTTGGAGAAGTACAAGTTCTCCTCTGTAGACACGGAGGACTTCAAGAAGGTGATGGAGGAGGTAGCAGGGGAGGACTTAACGTGGTTCTTCGACCAGTACGTGTACTCTGCTGGCCATCCAGTGGTTAACTTGTACTACGATGGGAAAGAGGTGAGGCTTGAGCAGGCAGGGGACATCAAGTACGACTTAAAGCTGGAGGTGAAAGTAGTCAAGAAGGACGGCACTGAGAAAGTCATTGAGGTGGAGGAAGGAGCGGAGGAGGAGGGAGAATACGCTTGCCTAGACCCCAAGTTCAAGTGGTTCAAGGTGGTCAACGACATGCAGGGCGAGGAGATGCTAATTAAGGAGACCAAGGATAAGGAATTGATGTGCAGAATACAAGCAGTGAACGGGCTGACCAGGTTCTCCAACCCTAGGTCAGTCTCAGCAATAGCGGAACTCCTCAACGACCCATTCTGGGGGGTAAAGTACGAGTCGGCTATGGCCTTGGGCAAGGTGGGGGGAGAGGACGCCTTAAAGTACTTGACTTCTACGTGGGTGGAGCCCTCGAAGGCTAGGAGGGGAGTGGCGAAGGCCTTGGGGGAGTTCAAGTACAACGAAAGGGCCGGGGAGTACCTAGTGCAGCTGTTAAGGAAGGAGAGGAGCTACTACGTCAAGGCAGACGCCTTGGTTTCCCTAGGTAAGGTAGGGGTCGCTAAGTTCAAGGAAGAGGTAGAGGCCCACTTTGGAGAGCCCTCACACAACGACGTGATCTCCTCGGCTGTAATAGAGGCGTTGTCCTACTTCGGCGACGACGAATCCTTTAACTTCGTCTTGGAGAAGGGGGTGAAGAGCGAGGTAGAGAACGTGAGGGCCACCTCAGCTAGGGTGTTGTGGAGGTTCAAGGATCCGAGGGTAAGGGAGGTATTGACGGCTATGCTGAAGGACCCTAGCACTGCAGTGAGAATGTCTGTAGCGACCTCGCTAGGGGAACTCAAGGACAAGGGACTGCTCTCTCAAGTGGTTAACAACGAGGACGAAGACCAAAGGGTTAGGGCTGCTGCGTTGAGGTTGTTGAGGTCCATTGAGGGAAGCCAGTAGTCCTTTACTCCCAGCTTTTTAATCAGCGTCTCCTTTTCATCCCTTTCTCTCCCTTATAGCTCCGCTCACAGCGTAGAGCAAAGCTGAGGCAACCCCTAGGGAGGCAACGCTTCCCCAGAGCACAACTGGGGCAAAGAGGAAGGGGCCCATCATATACCCAGTGAACGCGGAGCCTGCGACCCTTCCCAGCGCGGTGACCATGCCGTATATACCTATTGACCTACCCCTTGTCTCCTTATGGGTGAGGGAAGAAGCTATGGCTTGCGAGAGCGGCGACACCACCATCTCGGCCAAGGTTATGAATACAACGTCAACTAAGGCGAGGAGGAAGGAGGTAACGAAGGCCACAGCGAAGTAGGAGGCAGAGTAGAGTAGCATGCCCAAGGATATCATCCTTTGCGTTAACCTCCTGCCCACAAGCTCTTGGAGGGCTACTATGAGGACTCCGTTGGTCATAAAGAGGAGCCCCACTTGGAAGGTGCTCAGCTTGTCCACTAGGTTGTAAAAGGTCAGCAGCGGGAAACCGAGCTGTCCCATTACCATGAACGTCATAAAGGTGGGGACCAAGAAGAAAGCGAAGTCCTTGTTTACGTGTAAAGATACCTCTATCCTCCCCTTATACTCCGGCAGGCTCAGGATTAAGGGTATGAATACCAGGGAAGCTAGGGAGGAGACTAGCAGGACTGCCCTAAACCCTAAGGTGGAAAAGACAAGGCCACCGATAACTGGCCCTACTGCCCACCCTGCGTTTATCCCTACCCTCACCCTGCTGAAAGCCCTAACTAACCTGCCAAAGCCAGTAGTGAGGTCGCCTATGATGGAGGTGTTTGCCACGTTATAGGCGGAGTTGAAGAACGTCTGCGCGAGCATGAGGGACACCACCGCCAAAGGGTAGTTCAGCAAGTAAGCCAGCAATAGAGAGAGGGAAGAGGACACCGTGGACAACAGCATTGTTTTCACCCTACCAAGGAGGTCGGTGAAGTATCCTCCCAGGAGGTAGGCGACTAAGCTTACCGCTCCCTGGAGCAAGTAAAAGGCGGAGACTGCGGAGAAGGGAAAGTGGTAAACGTCGTATAGGGCGAAGCCTATAAAGGGCCAAACTACGGACCCGCTCAGCGATCTGGCGCCGCCCACCAAGGCTAGCTTGTCTACTTCCTTCATTGGATAGGTCTGGGGTCGTCCAATAAAAAAGTTACCAGTTTACTTTTCACTTCCCCCTGAATTCCCCTTGACTACTAGCGTGACCAAGGCTAAAGACGCTAGGGGGCCAAAGGCCAGGCTATCTATGGCAAATCCCTTTAACCCTAGGGAGATCACCTCGCCTACAAAGAGGGGTGCCACCATTGAACCCGCTTGGGAGATGGCGTTGGCGAAGCCCATGGATGTGCCTGCATGCCTGCTCCCCATCACCTTTACCACTAAGGAGTCAGTTGGTGGCCTATATATGAAGGAGAACACTCCCAGTAGGAAGGAAAGGGGGATAAGGAAGGAAGCCTCCTTGGCCAGGGGTAGCGCAAACACCAAGGCTACGAACGCTGCCAAAGTCACCTTTACCAGCTTAACGTCGTCCACAGTCCTAGATAAAAGGCCGGAGACCAAAGTAGAGGTAAACTGGCCCACGCCGTAGAGCAGGAAGAGGATCTCCGACAGCTTTACTGGCACCCCGTCGTAGAGTACTAGGAAGGGGAATAGCCACGAGGAGGTTCCCCACAGGCCCCACTGCTCCCCCGCCCTTATCAGGGAGACGTAAATTACCCTCCTGTCCAGTAGCACTTTCCTCAACTGCGTCGACTTAAGCGTGCTCACCTTGAGGGACAGGGAGAGGAGGCCTCCCAAAAAGAGCCCCAGGGAAAGGGTGACGTAGTAGAAGGTCCAGCTTGAGAGTATCTCCCCTGAGAGGGACGAGATCACCAAGGTAACCACTGGGGCCGCCGAATCCAGTAACGCCAAGTAGAGGGTCAGCGATCCCCCAGAGGCAGACACAACCTTTACTGCTGACGGGTAAATCCCCGCAGTGAGTACCCCTTCCAGCAAGTAGATGGCGTAGAGCTCGTCCACGTTTTTTGCCAGGAAGACCAACGGCAGGAGGAGTCCAGAGAAGGTAGCTGAGATGAACATGGCTTTCCTAGGCCCCTCCTTGTCTATCATTGCTCCCCACAGGACGGAGCTGGAAGTGTACCCCAAGTAGAAGAGGAACAACACCGCCCCTATCTCCACTGGGGTGAGGTGGAGGGAGACAGCAAAGACAACCGCCACCACTCCCCAGCCCAACCTCAACGCCAGTTGAAGGAAGGTAAGGAGCCAGCCCAGGGCGAAGGAGTACTTCAAGACTCTTTTCTCTCAAAATAAATAATAGGAGTGTTTTCAAATTTAACGGTAATGAAAGAGTTAGCCTTCTTGTCAAACCAGATGACCTCTGCCTTGATATCCATGGACACCAACGTGGCGTGGTTCCCCGCCCCTAGACTCCTCTCCCATCTTCGCCTCTATCCTAGACGAGGAGCACAGAGGAGAGTTTAGGTAATACCAATGGGAAAGGTATTCTCCACCTCAAGGGAGTACCTAACCTACAACGTGCTTAGGACTACCGTCTATGCTGAGGGTGGGAAGGTAGCAGTCACCGACCTTTTGTCCATAGGCGAGCCAGCCATTATAAGGAAAGTTGAGGCGGAGATCCCTGACGATGAAGGTTTACCCGACCTTCAACCACGCCCTCCACCGCCCTGTCATCAAGTTCCACAAGGGCGCCATCCAATTCCTAAACCCCGTAGGGGACGACTGCGTGGGCTTCGTTTACGGCAAAGGGGAGAGGGAGGGAAACGAGGTGCTCCTGCCAAAAGGAACGCACTTCCTCTACTTGGCCTACTTCAAGAACGCTAAGCACGGCCTCTTCAGCGAGAAGTCGGCAAAGCTGACGTGGAGGAGGCGTTCAACGCGACGGTATCCTTCTGGAAGGGGAAGGAAAAAGCCGAGGGAAAGCTAGCTAAGGGGTCTTACACTGTGCTCTACGGCGTTCTTTACTCCCCCACTTCCGCCCCAGTTGCGTCCCCTACAACATCCCTGCCAGAAGTGGTGGGAGAGAAGAGGAACTGGGACTACCGCTTTGCTTGGATTAGGGACTCCTCGATAGTGGCCCAGGACTTAATAGAGGTAGGTGAGGTGGTAACGGGGAGGAGGATACTCAACTTCCTGTTGGGGCTGGTGAACTTCGCGAGTAAGCCTTTCCGCCACCCACTCTACACAGTAGACGGGGAGGACCCGCCGCCAGAGGTTGAGCTCAAGTGGCTCCCTGGGTACAAAGGCTCTGCGCCTGTGAGGGTGGGGAATAAGGCGTCGGAGCAACTCCAGCTCGACGTTGAGGGCTTCTTCATGTCGGCCCTCTGGAAGTACTACGAGAAGACTGGGGATCTGGTGTTCCTCAAGGAGGTAGAGGAGAAGGTCAAGTACATAGCTAACTGGGTCTCGAGGAACTGGGGCCTCACTGACGCCAGCATATGGGAGGAGAGGGGAGTGTCTAGGCACTACACGCACTCAAAGGCCATGATGTGGGTGGCCCTCAAGAGGGCGGGAGAAGTAATGAGGGAGCTTGGGGAGGAGGACTACTGGAAAGAGAGCAGGGAGAAGCTCAGGGAGTGGATCTTCAACAACTGCGTCCACGAAGGTTACCTAACTAGGTATGCTGGTTCCACTGACGTTGACTCCGCCCTCCTTTCCCTACCGCTCTATGGCTTCTTGGACGTCAAGGACGATGTGTTCCTCAGAACGCTGAGGAAAATAGAGGAGAACCTAAAGGTAGGGCCTTTCGTGAAGAGGTACGCGAGCGATTTCATGGGAGAGGCTAAGCACCCGTTCCTCTTAACCACCTTGTGGCTGGCCGGGGTCTACGTCAGGCTAGGTAAGAAAGAGGAGGCCATGAAAGTAGTTGAGGAGTTGGACAAGCTTTCCCCACTTGGCTTAGTTGGAGATCACTTGGACGTGGAAGAGGGGGACTTCACTGGGAACTTCCCATAGGCCTTTGTTCACGCGGAGCTACTGGTGCTCTTGAAGGAGCTTGGGGTTAAGCTGTAATTCGCAGACGCCTAGGTGAAGAGGTAGTCGGATATTGAGCAGGAGAGCTGTAGACCCGTGGACTACGGCGCCCATCAATATGCTCGTTCTCAACTCTCCGAAAATACGCAAATAACATAAATAACATAGTTTCCAAAATAATATTATGGTATACCCGTTTTCCTCGATAGAGGACTTCAAGGTCGATCTAACCCAAGAACACGAGCTCCTCAGAGGAGTGATAAGAGAGTTCTCCGAGGAGGTTTTGGCTAAGCACGTGGAGAGGGGAGAAGCGGAGAGGGACGTGCCCAGAGAGGTCAAAGAGAAGGCTAAAGAGATTGGAGTTTACGGCCTCTACGTACCTCCTGAACTTGGTGGTCAAGGGGGAGATTACCTTTCCCTGCTCGTGGCGTCTGAGGAGATAAGCAGGGTGTGGCCATCATTTGGGACTTTTCTCCTCATAGACTGGATGTTTATGTACGCCGTAACCCGCTTCGCCAGCGAGGAGCTGAAGAAGGAGTTCGTACCTCCTGTCGCCAGTGGAGAAAAGGTTGCGGCGTTTGCGACTACCGAACCCTCAGCTGGCTCAGACGTAGCTGGGATCAAATCTACGGCGAAGAAATTGGGCGACGGGTACTTGCTTAACGGCAGGAAGATATTCATAACCAACGGAGACGTGGCTGACTTCTACTTGGTCACTGCCAGGACTTCGCCCCCCGAGCCCAACGCCAGGTGGAAGGGGATATCCATGTTCCTCGTGGAGAGAGACGACGTGAAGGTGGTGAGCAGGATAGACACTACTGGACTGAAGGCGTCCCACACTGGGGAGATAGAGCTCAGCGACGTAAAGGTACCAGCAGAGAGGTTAGTGGGCGAGGAGGGTAAGGGATTTATGTATGCCGTGAGTTCCTTTGACTTCGCCAGAACAATAGTGGCGTCGCAGGCCATTGGGATAGGGCAGGGGGCGCTGGAGAGGATGCTGAGCTACTCGCTACAGAGGACGGCCTTTGAGAGGAAGCTGGCTGACTTCCAGCTAGTGCAGACCAAGATAGCCGAGTCCATAGCGGACTTGGAGACTGCTAGGTTAGCTACGTACTGGGCTGGGACGCTCTTCAAGGAAGGGAAGGAGAAGGAGTTCGTCGTTGCCTCGTCCCTTGCAAAGTTCGTGTCCACTGAGGCAGCGGAGAGGATCGTGCTGAGGGCCATTGGAGTACACGGCGGTTATGGCGTAACTACCTCCACTGGGCTTGAAAGGATGCTGAGGGATCTGCAGATACTGAAGACCTACGAGGGGACTAACGACATTCAGAGGGTGAGCTTAGCTAGGTTTACCTTGAACAAGTTCCTGGGCTACAAGACCACGTAAACGACCTAGCCCTCTCCAACTTCTAGCGTTCGCCCTTTGGCTTCACAAAGGTTAAGTTGACCTTATGGAGAGGGGGTCCACGAATTTAACTAGGTTGCCTTTGAAGGCTCTCACTCCCAGGAGGTCTCGTGGGGACAAACTGATGGTGGCACAGTTGTGGAGCTGAAGTGCTAAATCTTTAAGCACAGGATCGCCGTGAACGAGAAAGGAGAGATGAAGTTCAACCTTAAGGACCTCTAGAAGGGAAAGTTCTATGGTAGAAGTAGACGGCGAAAAGTAGGCTTTAAGGGTGACTGAAGACAACAAGATCTCTAGTTCTAGAGTAGGAAAAAGCCAGAGATAACGGAGATAACATGGCGTGAAGGCAAAAGAGCCAAGGGCAGTACATGGCAAAATAATACCAACGTGAGCCTACAGGAAAATGAAAAACGCGAAGTTCTTCGTTCACCGAAACGGTAACGTGAAGGAGGAGAGAGTAGAAACGGCGTTATCCCATAAATGGGAGGAGGAATGTCTCCTTAGAAAGCTTTAGAGCATCGCGCCTAGGTACTGTTACCCCTGCAGGCAGAGCTCAAGGCGTTCAGCACTTCTTCCTCCCTCCCTTTTCCCTTCCCTGCAATGTAGTTTACCACGTCCTCCACTAGCTCCTTGAGCTCTTCCCTGTCCTCAGAGCAGAACCTCTCCCTCATCTGGGGGTCAGTCCTAAACCTCTCCTCGATGAACTCGCTTATTTTCTCCTGCTCTAGACACTCCCTTATGAAGTTCCTCATTAGGGCATACCTATAAAATGGGGTCTCCATGTGTTTTAATTGTTGTATCTCTTTTTTAAGTCGATGTTATAAAGTTTTAATTCGAAATTTACATATGGAAAGAAAATTAGGCTTCATATTTGACCACAACAAGTGCATCCTGTGTAACGCCTGCGTTAACGCTTGCAACAGGGCTTACGGCAACTTAAACTGGAGGACGCTCGTTGTCTTTCCCATGGAAGACGTGAAAACGGCTCTATCCATCTCGTGCAACCACTGCGACTCGCCTAAGTGCATGGAAGTGTGCCCCGCAAACGCCATAGAGATGGGGGAGATGGGCGTGGTGAGGATCAGACAGGAGGCGTGCATCGGCTGCGGCTTCTGTACGTGGGCCTGTCCCTACGAGGCGCTCAAGCTCAACGACAAGGGAGTGATGACCAAGTGTCATTTCTGCTACGACGTGCTAATTGGAGGTAAGGGGATTCCGTACTGCGTTGATGCCTGCCCTACCGGTGCCCTCGCCTTTGGCTGGGTGGAGAAGGGAGAGACAGACGTGGACTACCTACCCCCATACGAGATAACTAGACCCAGGATAGTCGTGAAGCCCCCTGAGAAGGGGAAGGTCAAGGCTAAAATCCTCCACCAAAAGAAGGAGGAGAATTACTTGGGGCTCTTGGCCTTCACTCTGGGTAGCGAGTTCACCCTAGGCTACGCCTTGCTCAAGCTACCCTACTGGGCGCTCGTAGGCTTCCTCCTACCCCTCTTGACCCTCCTCATTTCAGTGGGCCACGCTAAGAGGGCTAATAAGTTCTACAGGGTGGTGCTCAACTTGAGGACGTCGTGGCTGAGCCGGGAAGTCCTCTTCTCCTCTCTGTCCCTCCCTTTCTTCCTCCTATCCCTGTTGTACCCAGTCCTCTACTACCCAGCAGTGGCGTTTCTGGCGTTGGGGGTAGCTTCGAGCGTGATGATATACATGCTCAAGAGTAGGCCATCGTGGTACAACGTTGACACCCCGGTCTCCTTCATAGGCACTGCCTTCAGTACCACCCTTCCCATCGCCTACCTGCTAGGTAGGGAACCCCTCCTCCTGCCCGTTCTGTCTTTGGTCCTAGCGGTGGAGGTGCTCTCCTCCTACTTAGCTAAGAAGCCGTTCAAGGCTAGGCTATCCCTTAACGTCGCTTCGATTATACTCTCGTTTATTTCGTTAATATTACCAGAATTAATTATTGCAGTTGAAATTTTAAATATCGTTTCAGAATTTTCAAATAGAGTAGGTTTCTACAATAAAGTTTTATATTATGGCCTCCCTAAAGTTTAAACATTTTTTGTAAATACCCTTTTTAATGATGAAGACTATACATTACGTAAAGGTGAACAGTTATTGCTCGAAATAAGGTTTCACGGCAGGGGAGGTCAAGGGGTAGTCACGGCCTCTAACCTGCTCGCGGAGGCTTGTGGGCTAGATAACTTGTACTCCTCCGCTTTTCCCATATACGGGGCAGAGAGGAGGGGGGCGGAAATAGAGGCCTACTGCAGAATCTCCGACTCCCCCATAAGGGTCACCTCTCCCGTGGAGGAGCCAGACTACGTGGTGGTGATAGACCCCTCCTTGCTAAGGATATCCAAGGCGGTCTTCAGGGGGATGAAAACCACGTCCAAGGTTGTGGCAAACTACTCTGGCGAGCTACAGCTCAAGTGGAGAACCTTTACCATCAACGCTAACAAGATAGCCACGGAGCTGGGGCTGGTGAAGTCGGGCTGGCCCATGGTGAACGTGGTGATGCTGGGCGCACTGGTGAGGGTAATGGGGATCCCCAGCCTTGAGGCGCTGAAGAGGGCAATAGAGGAGGAGTTTGAGGGAAGGGTAGCAGAGCTAAACGCGAAGGCAGTTGAGGTAGCGTACAAGGAGGTGAAGGAGAACTATGTCCTTGCTTGAGTACCAGTACTTCCCCGTCACGAGGCCGGGAAAGGGGGCAGGAGGGAAGACGGGACTCTGGAGAGTGTACAGACCCGTTGTGAATTACCAGAAGTGCGTGGGGTGCAGGGCGTGCTTCATGTTCTGCCCTGAGAATACCATCCTTTTGTGGCAGGACAAGGTGAGGGTGGACTACGACTACTGCAAGGGCTGCGGCGTCTGCGCCAACGTTTGCCCAGTTAAGGCCATAGAGATGGTGAGCGAACAATGATGAGGAAGGTCATATCCGGGAACCAGGCTGTGGCGTTGGCTGTGAAGCTTGCAAACGTGGGAGTAACTGGAATCTATCCAATAACTCCCCAGACCACCATTATCGAGGAGCTGGCCGAGATGAGGGCTAGGGGCGAGATAAGCACGGAGATAGTGAGGGTTGAGAGCGAGCACTCCGCCATGGCAGCTACCCTGGGCGCAGCGTTGGCTGGGATAAGGGCTTTCACGGCCACTGCGTCCCAAGGCCTGCTTTACATGCACGAGATGGTGTGGTGGACTGCTGGCAGTAGAACGCCCGTGGTAATGGTGGTGGGCACTAGGGCAGTGGGGCCACCGTGGAACATATGGAACGAGCACACGGACTTCACGAGCGAGAGGGACAGCGGTTGGATAATGGCCTTCGCTAGCAACCCTCAAGAGGCCCTAGACTTGACGCTCCAAGCGTTCAGGATATCGGAGGACGAGAGGGTCTTCCTGCCAATGATGGTTGGCATGGACGGATTCATCCTTTCACACACCAAGACCAACGTCCTAGTCCCCGGTGGCGAGGAAGTGGAGGAGTTCCTACCGCCGAGAAGGCAACCCTACGTCGTTGACCCAGAGGAGCCCCTTGGAATGGGCAACCTATTTCCTCCAATAGAGTACATGAAGCTTAGAAACTCCATAGACCTAGCGCTTAGGAATTCGGAGGACGCGATAAGAGAGATAGGGAGGGACTACGTGAGGAAGGTTAACCCGATGGGCGACTACTCGTCCCTCAACGTCAAGTACAAGCTCGACGACGCAGATTACGCTGTAGTTCTCATGGGAGCCTGGGCTGGGGACGCCATGGAGGCAATAGACAAGTTAAGGGAGGAGGGGGTGAAGATAGGGATGCTGAGGATAAGGTATTTGAGGCCGTGGAGCGAGAGGGAGATAAGGAACGCTTTGGACGGGAAGAAGGCTGTCCTAGTCCTTGACAGGAGCACCAGCTTTGGTAGGGGAGGGCCCCTCTACGTTGAGGTAAAGTCCACTGTCGCAGACGTTGTGCCCTCGGTCAAGGGAGTAGTAAGCGGTATAGGAGGGGTAGCGGTAAACAAGGTAGACCTCTATAATCTGTTCAAGAAGTTCGTGAGCGGGATAAGGGAGGACGTAATATGGTACTACCCAGAGGGGGTGGAGAAGGTTGAGCTTAGGACTCCGAGGGATATTGAATAGTCAAGGTTCCCTGCTCTCTGGGACTTCTGCTTGTCCAGGCTGCCCTGAGAACATGGCCATGAGGATGTTGGGAATGGCACTGGGGAAGGACGTCGTAGTAGTGGTTGTAGCTGGATGCTCCTCAGTGATCCAAGGGAACGCTCCCTACAACGCGTATAACGTCCCAGTAGTAAACGTGGCGTTCGCCGCGGGGCCGGCGTTGGCCTCAGGGCTAGCGAGAGCGTACAAGCAGAAGGGGAAGGACGTCACAGTAGTGGTCTGGGCCGGGGACGGCGGAACTGCGGACATAGGCTTTGCTTCCCTGAGCGGGGCAGCGGAGCGGAACGAGGACTTCATCTACGTGTGCGTAGACAACGAGGCGTACATGAACACTGGAGGACAGAGAAGCGGCTCCACGCCCTACGGCGCAGTAACTACCACTACCCCGGAGGGCAAAAAGGAAAACAAGAAGAACGTGTACTTCCTCATGATGGCCCACGACGTGCCTTACGTCGCTACTGCGTCAGTTGGCTACCCCCACGACTTCATAGCTAAGCTGAAAAAGGCGAAGCAAATCAAGGGCTTCAGATACGTGCACGTACTTGCCCCAGACCCCTATGGTTGGCTGTTCGACCCATCCAAGACGGCCGAGGTGGCCAAGCTAGCTGTGCAAACGTGCTACTGGCCCCTCTTCGAGTACGAGAGAGGGAAGCTCACCATAAGCCCAGAGTGCATGCACTGCCTAGACAGGCGCACTAGGAGGCCCATAAGGGACTTCCTCTCCCTCCAGGGAAGGTTTAAGAAGTTAAAGGACGAGGACGTGAGGGAACTGGAGGAGTACATAGACAGGACGTGGGAGAAGTTAAAGAAGATGGCTGAGGGATAAGGCCTCCACTAAGACCTAAGCCTCCTAGTGACCTCGCTCATTATCTCCTTTTTGTCCTTCGCGTTAGTTAACTCCTTGGTCGCCTCCACCAGCTCCGAGTATTATTACGTTCCTCCCAGTCCTGGCTGTCCTCTCGGGCACTAGGGCAACTGAAAAGTAGAGCCTAAAGGGGAGAGGCTTTTGGCGCTGCTTACCCTCACCGAGAAGGACAACGTCGTCGATAAGTTTAGCACTTAACGTTTAAATCCTTTCTACGCCTCGAGGTCTAATTAAGTTTTATTTGCATTATTCAAATCTTGTACATCTTTTTAAACTTACATTCTAATATTTAATCATGGTACACTACTTGGAAGGCCTTAGGGCCGTAAAGGGGGAGGGAGAGTACATCCATGACCTCCCTAGCCCGCCTGGGACCCTCTACATGGCGATTTACAGGAGCTACGTGCCCCACGGGAGGATAAAGAGGGTGGACGTCTCAGACGTAGTTAGGAAGGGGGGTATAGCTTACACCAACGAGGACTTGCTCAAGTTGGTGAAGGCACCGTTTCCCTTGGCCCTCCCAGTAAAGGTTGAGTACTACCCAGTGGCGAAGGGCAAGGTCAGGTTTGTGGGCGAACCATTGGCTGTGGTGTTGGCTGAAGACCCTTACAGAGCGGTGGACCTCCTGGAGTACGTCAACGCGGAAATAGAGGAGCTACCTCCTGTCACCAACGCCCAAGAGGCCCTTAAAGGGAAGGCACTGGTACACGAGGAGCTGGGGACAAACGTGGTAATGAGGAGGCACATGGAGTTCGGCGACGTGGAGAGGGCTTTCAAGGACTGCGACGTTGTAGTTAGGAAGGACTTCAAGGTCGCTAAGCACTCAGCCCTCCCCCTTGAGACCTATGGGATCATAACTAGGTTCGGAGAGGAGCTGGACGTGATCGCGAACGTCCAGGGCCCAATGCTCCAAGCGTACTACGTGGCAAAGGCCCTAGGCCTCCCTGAGAGCAAGGTAAGGATTAGATCGCCGAGGGACATAGGCGGTAGCTTCGGCGTCAAGTACTCCCTCTACCCATACATTGTGCTTACCGCGGTGGCGTCAAAGCTCTCTGGCAGGCCAGTGAGGTGGACTGAGAGCAGAACAGAGAGCTTCCTGGCTTCCTCCTCCAACGCAGATAGGGAAGGCTACGTGGAGCTCGGGTCCACTAGGGATGGGAGGATAAGGGCGGTCAAGTACAACTTCCTCGAGGACGTGGGGGCTTACCCTAGGCCCCCGGAGCCCGGCGCCCTTTTCAGAGTACAAGGCAACTTGAACGGGGCGTACGACGTGAGGAACATAGAGGCTGAATACACAGTGGTGGTCACAAACAAGTCGCCCACTGGACTAAACAGGGGCTACGGCTCCCCTCAATTTTACTTCGCGTTGGAGACCGCAGTGGACGAGCTGGCCAAGGAGCTAGGACTAGATCCGCTAGAGCTAAGGAAGAGGAACTTGATAACGTCCTTCGACAAGGTGGTTCAAGGCTACCCCTTTTACGAGACTGCCACTGGGGGCCTCTACCCAAAGCAGGACTACGCAAAGGTCGTACAATTGCTGGAGGAAGAGTACAAGAGGGCTAGGAGGGAAGAGGGAATGGGGGTAGGGGTCTCAATCGTAATTGAGCCCTCCGTGACCAACCTGGGCTATGTGGACTTGGCTGTAGAGGGGGAGAAAAGGAGGCACAAGCACTCCCCCTCAGGAGAATACGTGACGCTTTCCCTCAACTACGACGGCTCGCTTTCTGTTTTTGTGAACTCCACCAACGAGGGACTTGGCCACGAGACGGTGGTGGCAGAGGTCGTTGCTAGGGAATTTCACGTAGATCCCTCCCAGGTCAAAGTTGAGTACAAGGTAGACACTTCACATCCCTGGGCCCTTTCCAGCGGTAGCTACTCCTCTAGGTTTGCCCCTCTCGTGGTTAGCGGGGTTATAAAGGCCTGCGACGCGCTAAAGGAGAGGCTAGCTGATCTAGCCAAGAGGTACTTGGAGGGGGAGGTGAAGTTCGTCGAGGGGAAGTTTGTGGACGAGAAGGGAAGGAGCGTGGACTTGAAGACGTTGGCCTCATCATTCCACTGGGACCCATACTCATTCCCTGGGAACTTGACAGTCACGGTCTTCTACCACTCAGACCTTCTCTACCCAGCAAACGGAGACAAGGTGAACTCCTCCCTTGGCTACTCGATCCAGGGGCACTTGGCAGTCGTTAAGGTCGACCCGCTCACCCACGACGTAAAGGTGAAGAGATACGTGGTGATCCACGACGTGGGAAAGGTGTTGAAGGAGGAGCTACTGGACGGGGTTATGTACGGTAGCGTCATCCAAGGGCTTGCCGAGGCGCTCTACGAGAGACTAGAATACGACCCCAACGGTAATCCCCTCGTGACTACCTTTGACGCTTACGAGACCCCTACCCTTGCAGAAGTGGTAGGGATGGAGATAACGCTTAAGCACCTAGAGGGAGAGGTTAAGTTCCTCCCATCCGGCGCCCTAGGCGCTGGGGAGGGGCCTATTATGGGTGTGCTAGCTACTTTGGCGAACGCGGTATCAGATGCCCTAAAGAGGAGGGTCAACCAAGTGCCCATGAGGTGAGGCTATGTTCGCGCTAGGCTTTCCCAAGGCGTTCCGCTACTCTAGACCGGAGAGCCTAGAGGAGGCGCTAGAGGAGCTCGAGGAGGGGGAAGCGGTACCACTTGCAGGCGGGCAGAGCTTGATACCTATGATGAAACTGAGGGTCTTAGAGGTAAAGGGCCTAGTGGACTTGAACGACTTAGAGGAGTTGAGAGGGGTAAGGGAGGTGGAGGGAGAAGTAAGGATAGGGGCGTTGGAGACCCACAACGAAGTGGCGACCAACCAGACCTTAAGGAGGGAGTTCCCGTCCTTGAGCGCCTCAGCGTGGGAAATAGCGGACCTGCAGGTGAGGAACAGGGGGACGATAGGAGGGTCCATAGCTAACGCCGACCCCTCCTCCAACTACCTCCCCGTCCTCATGACGCTGGACGCAGAAGTGGTGATAGTGGGAAAAGGAGAGAGGAGGGAGAGGTTGGAAGAGTTCGTGAGAGGGCCCTACACGACGAGCTTGAGGAGAGGGGAGCTGGTGAAAGAGGTGGTGTTAAGGAAGGAAAATAGGAGGACCGGCTTCGCCCTAGCCAGGAGGGGCGGTTCATCTTACCCCATTGCTGTCGTAGCGGTGTCCATGTCCTTGGAGGACGGAGTGGTAACTTCGTCTAAACTGGCAATAGGAGGAATCTCCGAGAGACCAGTGTCCTTCAAGGACTTCCTAGTGGGGAAGGGTTTGGGCGAAGTGAAGGAGGAGGAGGTGTTGAAGGCCATCGACCCCCTGCTGGAGGAGGTAGGGGTGATTGAGGACGTCCACGGAGGAAAGGAGTACAAACTGAAGGTCGCCAAGAGGCTTGTGGTGGAGGCAGTAAAGGAGGTAGCACGGCCTCCCCCAGTAAAAGAAATGGAGACTCACTGGAGGAACGGCAGAAGGCTTGGGCCCAGCACGCGCCACGTGGTCAAGGTCAAGGTGAACGGAACGTGGCTTGAGGGGGAGGTGGAGTCGAGGAAGCTCCTAGTGGACTTCCTCAGGGAAAGGGGGTTCACTGAAGTGAAGAGGGGCTGCGATGAGGGAAAGTGTGGAGCGTGCACGGTTCTAGTCAACGGGAGGGCCGTGAAGTCTTGTAACGTCTTTGCAGTCCAGGCTGATAATCAAGAGGTGACGACAATAAGGGGGCTAGTTAAGGGAGAAGGACTTAACTACCTCCAGAGGGCATTCCTTGAGAGTTACGCGATGCAGTGCGGCTTTTGCACCCACGGCTTCATGATGGTCACTCACGATTATCTAGATAACGTGGACCCAGAGGCTAAGGACGAGACGCTAGTGCACTGCGTAAAGAACGTATGTAGGTGCACTGGCTATGTGCAGATAATCAAGGCTATAAGGACTGCGTCAAGGGAACTGAGGGAAAAGGGTGTCCACTATGGAGTTACTTAGCCGTGACTAGGTCCACGTCCTTCGTCTCCTTCAGGGGTATTACGGACGCTAACGAAAGGATCCCCCATATTCCCAGGAAGGTCGCTACTAGCCACGACTCACCAAGGTAGGCTGAGGGGTTTCCCAATAGGTATATAAGCAGGATCGGCATTAGCCCTCCCTCTATGGCCGCGGCTAGCTGGAGCCCGTAGCTTGCCCCAGAGTACCTGTACTTCACTGGGAAGATCTCTGGGTAGAAGGCAGCCATGGAGGAGTAGGGGGCGTAGGCGGCGAAGCCTATGAGGAACTGGGCTAGGAGAACTTCCCCAACGTTCCCGGAAACGAACATGTAAACGTATGGCACTGAGAGGAGAGCTATTAGGGCGTTGCCCATCACGAGGGACTTTTTCCTGCCCACTTTGTCTGCAAGAACTGCGAAGATTGGCATGGAGATTATCCCTCCCACTGAGTAGACGTAAATGAGGAGGGACCTCAGCGGCACCTCCGCTCCCATCACAGAGACTTCCAGCGGTAGACCAAAGGCCTTCTGTACTTGCGGTAGGTAGAGGCTGGGCATCACAGTGGCAGGTACGTAGACGCCGATGAAGACGCCTCCCACAGCTAGGGCCAGCAATATTATCTCTTTCCAGTAAGCCTTGAAGACCTCTATGGAAGGTATCCTCGATATCTCTCCCTTTTCCTTTGCGTTCAAGAAGGGAAGGCTCTCTGTCGCTAAATACCTCATCAGCGCGCCCAACAGCGCCACAGCCCCGCCCACTAGGAAGCCCACTCTCCACCCCACTGTCGCGAAGTCCGACGAGAAGACCAGGAGCACAGTAGCGGCACCCATGAAGCCCAGTGGAGACGCTAACTGAATAGCGCTGGTAAAGGTTGCCCTCCTCCTGCTCAAGTGCTCGCTGACCCACGTGGAGACTCCTCCCCACTCTCCCCCGACTCCGAGCCCCTGCACGAACCTCGCCGTGAATACTAACAGGGGAGCTAGTATGCCCAAGGTTGAGTAGCCCGGCAAAATTCCCACTACTATCATAGCAACTCCCACAAGCACTAGGTCGAAGCTTAGGGCGTGCCTCCTACCTAGCTTATCTCCAAGGTGACCAAAAACGGTTGCGCCCAACGGTCTAGCGAAGAAAGCCACGGCGTAGGACGAGACTGAGGCTAGCAGAGAGACTAAGTATTCCTTTGATGGGAAGAAGATTGAGGGAAACGCTAAGAGAGCAGCGTAAATGAAGAGATAATAGTCGTACCACTCTATTGCCGTACCTATAACTCCAAGAGCTAAAATACGTTTCATAGAAGGGACAACCACGTACGTAATATATAAGCTTTCTCTAAGTATAGAGGGTCAAGCAGAGAAAAATGTATCGACTAATTTTTCTGAGTTTAAAATTAACCGAGCCTTGAGGTATTAACCTCAAACTAGTTAAGACGCTTTTGCAAAGTGTAAGAGTTTCTGCTTAAGGATTTCAGCTTTTCGTTACAAAGTTATGACAGCGTTGTTTACAAGTACGTTTAATGGAAAAGTTTCTCTTAGTCGCTGTCTTCACTTGCAATTTTATCCGCCATAAGAAAGGCGTACAGCGGCATAGGAAATTAAATTACCAGCTATCAGTAGGAGAAAGGTGCAATATATAAACTTTTCAGATAATATATTGTTGAGATGGGAGAAAGTAGTAAGATATTAACTGCTGCTGACGTTCTCGTAGAGGAGGCAGATGAGTTATTGTCTAAAGGTGATATCGTACAAGCATCCGAAAAATATTATAAAGCCGCAGAAGAATCAATAAAACTACTAGTAAAAATACTAGACATAAAAGAAATAATGGAAAAAGTTGAGAAA
>ASRH01000009.1 GCA_000565255.1 Candidatus Aramenus sulfurataquae
AGAAAAAGAACGATTATCTTAATCTCCTTTGTACATAGCGATATTTCATATGAACCACAAAATTCAGTAGAATATGGTATAATTAACTAATTTTATAATATATCTAATTTAATTTAAGATAAACTGGGTTAAGCTAATCTACGAAGGTTTTTCATAAAATATATTAAAAACGTTTAAACATAATTTAATATATGGAGATAAAATGGCTCAAAGTAAAGTTATAGATGATACCCAGAAGTTTTTACCTATCTTGAGGATAACGCTAGGTTGGATGTATTTTTCAGCATTTGTCAGGAGAACAATTAACGTTCCTGCAAAATTAAATCCTAATTCATCGGCCTATGTAGGAGGAAAAATAATCACTTTCTTGCCACATGCCTGGCCTCCAGTCAAAGGCGTTTTAGTATATACATTAACGCATCCTACGCTCCTTTACGATTTCCTGATTTTATTCACTAGTCTTGAAGCAATTTTTGGTTTATTCCTAATACTGGGGTTTTTAACTAGAATATCTGGGCTGGTAATAGCTGCATTAGCATGGGGAATAGGAGCTGCTGGTGGTTGGTTAGGTTCTACTTGTGTCGACGAATGGCAAATAGCTGCTACCGAAGGCGCTGCAGCTTTCATGTTTGTGTTTACTGGGAGTAGATGGTTGTCAATTGACCAGTACTTATACAAGAAATATCCTGATGGAATAAAAATTTGGAAATATAAAATTCCTTTATGGTGATAGATATGAATAAAATAGATTTAGTCGCAATAATAATGATGTTATTGGCTACTGGAATTACATTTGGGCTATATCAAATTAATTTTCAAGGATTTACTCATTTAACTAATTATTCTAAGACTCCAGCTTACGTATTGACGGGAACTAGACTTTATTCAAATGGTACATTATTTCTACAAATAGCCAGAGTCGCAGGTCCTGATACTTATGGTGGTTTCGTAACTTTAGTGCAAATACTTTATCCTAATGGAACAGTATTATATGAATGGGGGCCATCTCAGTTATCTCATATACCAAGTCGTGATATAATAAATGAATTTCCACTTCATCCAGTTCATTCAGATATGTTCGCGCTAGTAGTACCTTTAGGGCAGAACGCTACAGTAATTTTACAGGCACATTTACACATACAGCCTGGTAAATATATAGTAAGAGTTTATGATGTAGATGGAGAATATGAAGCGTATGGAATAAAATTCCAAACAGTTGTCCAAGTAAGTTAATCTTTTTTAAAAAAAGTCGTAATTTTGTTTTTACATCCTTTATCAATACATATGGAGAAAGACCTAGTATGCCAATTATTGTTAAACATTAAAGGTCGTCTTTGTTCGCGATAGAGCGTCAGCGTACAACGCATTCAACTGGTTCGCTAAACACGATGTTGAGATTGGTAAGAGAAGCTTAGTGGTAGCGTTTAGAAGAGTGAAACACAAGCTGGCGGGTGTGGACTTTCACTTCCCTTGGAACTCGGTAAGGAACGCGAGGAGGTCGTTGAAAACGTTCTTCCCAGGACTCTATTTACTCGAAATAAGCATTAGTCAGAATAAAATTGAATTTTACGAAGCAAATGAAATTCTTGTCCACACTCGTTTCTTCAAAGAAAATTTTCCTCGGATATACTTGGCGGTATTCTTGACACATTAAGATTTTAATAAACAAATAGTTTTTAGATAACACTATTATGGAAAAATGAATACTTATGGAATTTCAGGTTGCTCATCTTTTAACCACGGTGGAGATATTATATTCATCTTATTAGACCTAAAAACGAAGAATATACCTGCTGCCATTATTCCTATAGTGAGCGCATAAGATAAAATAGGTATTCCAAAAGCTGGACCAGCTTCTATTACTCCTAATACAATAGTGGATATCATTCCGAATGCCGTAATAGGAGATATTATTCGATGATAATATCAGAATAATAGGCATTTGATAATAAGCAATTTTACTAAAAATAAAGATAGAATACACAATATATGGATAACAATTTATCAATTTTTATTCACCAATTCTTTCGGCAATCTTTTTCCATAATCACGCCAAAGCTAAATTGAAAGATATCTTTAAAGCTAAACTAATTGATGATTAAAAGAAAAACATTAAATACTTAACATTTCCTTATTTTTATTTATGCAGTACAAATGGGTTGCGTTAAGCAACACAACATTAGGAATTTTGATGGCTTCGATAAACGGAACCATTACCATAATCTCGCTTCCAGCTATCTTTAGGGGGATTGAAATTAATCCCTTTACGTCTTTCCAATACTTGTTGTGGATATTAATGGGATACAACATAGTTACTGCAACTCTCCTAGTCTCTTTTGGAAGATTGTCGGACATGTATGGGAGAGTTAGATTGTACAACTTGGGTTTCCTTATATTCACTATAGGTTCTATTCTCTTATCTATAACGCCAAATACCGGAACATTAGGCGCTTTAGAGCTAATATTCTTTAGGATAGTACAAGGCATAGGAGGAGCGTTTTTAATGGCTAACAGCGCGGCAATACTAACAGATGCTTTTCCGTACACAGAAAGGGGAAAAGCGTTAGGAATAAACCAGATAGCGGGGCTAGCAGGATCTTTAATAGGCCTAATTTTAGGAGGAATTCTTTCAGTGATAAACTGGAGATACGTGTTCCTAGTAAGCGTTCCAGTGGGAATTTTCGGTACAATATGGAGTTACGCTAAGTTGAAAGAGTTAAGTAAACCAAGTAGAAATGAAGGATTAGATCCCATAGGTAACGTCACGTTTGGGCTAGGATTAATACTTATACTAGTGGGCGTAACTTACGGTTTGATGCCATATGGAACTTCTCAAACAGGATGGGGAAATCCTTGGGTCATAGCCTCTATGATAGCTGGAGCTGGACTTCTAGGGTCTTTCCTTTACGTCGAAAAGAAAGTCAAGTATCCAATGTTCAGACTAGAGCTATTTAAGATAAGAATGTTTGCTGCAGGGAACATAGCTAGTATGCTAAGGTCTTTTGCGTATGGAGGACTAATGATAATGCTAGTCATATTCCTTCAAGGTATATGGCTACCATTGCATGGGTATAGCTATTCTGAAACTCCCTTCTGGGCAGGAATATACACAATGCCTCTTATGCTTGGATTCGTAACAATGGGACCAATAAGCGGATGGCTATCAGATAGGCATGGAGCTAGATTGTTGGCAACTTTAGGAATGGTTATTGTAGGAGTAGGATTTTTAGCGTTGACTACGCTTCCCTACAACTTTAGTTATCCAGAATTTGCAATAATAATATTTATTATGGGTTTAGGTAATGGGATGTTCGCTTCGCCAAATACAGCGTCAATAATGAATAGCGTTCCAGCAAAATACAGGGGTGTAGCTTCCGGTATGAGAGCTACATTGCAGAATAGCGGACAAACTGCAAGCATTGCCCTCTTTTTCACTATTGTTATACTTTCTTTAGCTGCGTCGTTACCACATAGTTTAGCTCAAGCAGTTACGCAAGCAGGAGCACCTCAATTAGCGCCAGTAGTTCAGAAAATACCGGTTACTGGAGCGCTTTTTGCGGCGTTCTTAGGTTACGATCCAGTAAAAACAATATTGTCGTCATTACCTCAAAACATAGTTGCCTCTATACCTTCATCGGCAATAACCACAATGGAGCAAAGGACGTGGTTCCCTACTGCTATAGCCCCAGCTTTCATGAGCGCGTTGAGAGATGCGTTTTATGTAGGTGCGGCGATGTCTTTCATTGCTGCAATCATATCTGCACTTAGAGGAAGAATTCAAATAGCAGAAAAAGAAGAGGTGAATAAAAATGCAGAAAAATGAGGATATACAGATTTTCAGTAGTATAGCTAAGATATATAGAGCTATGCAAAGAGAATTAAATAGAAGGTTTCAGAAACTTAATATCAGTTATCTAGATTTTCTAATTTTGAAGGCTACTAGTGAAGGACCTACGACTATGGTTGGATTGTCTAGACGATTTTACGTTACTCAACCAGCTATTACGTCTGCTATTGATAGGCTAGAGAAATACCATCTAGTTGAAAGAAAGAGAAGCGCAGAAGATAGAAGAGTAATTGTTATAACAATTACAGAAGAAGGTAAGAGAACTTTCGAGGAAGCTGTTAAAATTTACACGGAACTAGCCTCTGAGATTTTGAAAGACCTAGGAGAAATGGACGACGTACTGATGAAGTTAAATAAAATTTTAGAAAAAATTAATGAAATTGAAAATAAATAGTTTTTATCCCTGCGTATCCGGAGCTTGAAGAACTAGTATTTGATATTAATAGAAAATATCGAGAATAACAACGATTTTAACCTACAAGGAAAATATAGTTATGGAAATCATGGGGAACTTGAAGTCGTATAAGGTGGTCATCTCTGGCCTGGTGCAGGGCGTAGGGTTCAGACCATTCGTGTATAGGGTAGCAAAAGCCTCCAAGGTGAATGGATACGTAAAGAACCTAGGCGGTAGCGAAGTAGAAGTGAGGATAGAGGGAGACAGCCATCAAATAGGTGAGTTCTTGCACCTCCTCTTCACTAAGTTACCACCACCAGCCAGAATAGAGAGCGTAAGAATGGAAGAGGAAGAGTTTTCAGGCTTAGAGGGCTTCTCCATAGCCCCCAGCGGTAACTTGATGAGGGAGCCGAGCCAAATACCGCCAGATCTAGCTGTGTGCGACGAGTGCATGAGAGAAGTTTTAGACCCCAAGGACAGGAGGTATCATTACCCCTTCAACAGTTGTGCCTACTGCGGACCTAGGTTCTCCATGCTCTACAAAGTCCCTTACGACAGGGAGAACACTGCAATGAGGGACTTCCCCCTCTGCGACCTGTGCTCCAAGGAGTACTACGACAGCGAGAACGAGAGGAGGTTCGACGCCCAGGGGATAAGTTGCCCATCTTGCGGGCCAAAGCTCTTCCTTGAGACAATAGACGGGGAGGGAGTTGACGGGGACCCCATTGAAGTTACTGCAAAGTTGCTCTCCGAGGGCTATGTGGTGGCGGTGAAGGGGATTGGCGGTTTCCACATAGCAGTGGACCCCTTCAACGACGACGTGGTGTTAAAGCTGAGGGAGAGGAAGAACAGGCCACAACAGCCCTTCGCAGTTATGGCCCTCAGCCTCAACGAGGTCAAGAGACATGCGTACGTAAGTAAGGTGGAGGAGGACTTGCTTACCTCCCCCGAGAGGCCCATAGTCCTGTTAAAGAAGAGGGAAGACTACTCCCTCTCCCGATTCCTGTCGCCGGGACTTGACAGGGAGGGGTTCTTCCTTTACTACACTCCGCTCCACTACCTCCTCTTGGAGAGGTTAGGGAAGCACGTCCTAGTCATGACGAGCGGGAACAAGCACGGTTTCCCCATGTGCACTGACGAGAGGTGCGTTAAGGAGAGACTAAAGGGCGTCGTCGACTTCGTGCTGTACCACAACAGGAAGATAGTGAACAGGGTAGACGACAGCGTAGTCAGGGTGTCCAACAACAGGGTTTTGATGATTAGGCGGAGCAGAGGATATGCTCCCCTCTGGATAAAGGTGAAGGGGAGGAGGTTTGTCCACTCCATGGCAGTCGGAGCTGAACTACAGAACGCGGGGGCAGTGGGCTTCGACGATAAAGTAGTGCTGACGCAGTACATTGGTGATACAGACGATCTTGAGTCCCTAGAGGATTTGGAGAAATACCTAGAGTTCTTCTCTAAATTATACTCATTAAGACCTAAAATTGTAGTATCAGATAAAAATCCTGGTTATCAGAGCTCGTACCTAGCCCAGAAATTGGCGGAGAGGTATAACGCTGAACTGGTGAGGATACAACACCACTATGCTCACGTTTTGAGCGTAGCGGCAGACCACGGTCTGGAGGAAGGGGTCGGGATAGCAATAGACGGAATAGGCTACGGGGACGACGGAAACGCGTGGGGAGGAGAGGTTATAAAGTTCTCTGGCGAAAAGTACGAAAGAATTTACCACCTCCGTTACGTACCCTACGTGGGAGGGGACGTGAACGCCTTAAGGCCAAAGAGGATGCTCGCGCTCTTCCTTTCCCAGTTTATGGGGTTTGACGAGATAAGTGGGTTGACCGGGCTAAAGGACGTGGAGCTGGCCTTCCTGGAAAAGGCAGTGAAGAGAAGGGGGCTGATGACCTCAAGCCTCGGTAGGTTCTTGGACGCCGTCTCAGCCTTCTTAGGGATCTGCAACCTTAGGACTTACGAGGGGGAGCCGGCAATGAAGTTAGAGGCCTCTGCCATGGGTGGGAAGTTACTGGACATGGAGATACCGTTGGTCGGGGAGGAAATAGACACGGTTAGGGCGTTCCAGTGGATGATTGAAAACTGGGGGAAGTACAGGGTGAACGACTTGGCCTACACAGTGCAATACAAGGTAGGAGAGGCGTTGGTAAAGGCTGCGCTAAAGCTCTCCCCAGAATCCATCTTGGTGTCTGGAGGGGCAGCCGTTAACGAGTACGTGCTGAAGGGGATAGCTGAGAACTCTGAGGGGGTCCCAGTGCTAACTCCTAGGAGAGTCCCGGCAGGCGATGGGGGAATTGCCTTGGGGCAGATATATTACACTACGTTTATGAGCTGAAAAAGCAAGAACAAGAAATTACCTTGACGTGCGCCCGTCCACCTCCTTATTTTGCGTGGGGTCATAGCAACTAAGAGCTTCGTCCCGGAAAAGGGCTGGAAGTCAGCTTGACGTGCCTACAAGCCGAGCCCCCTAACTACCGTCAAAAGGGCTAGACCCAACGACAGGCCGTACACTACCCCTAGGAACTGGTCCCTTTTCCCCACTAAGTAACACGCCGTTAGCACTACCAATGACAGTAGGACATATACTAACACGGCCGCCCAGTCCCCTGAGACAGAGTAAAGGAAAACCTTCGCTGGGTAGTACCCCTCCATAGGAGTAACGGAGACTGGCAAGTAGGACAGTAGCTTGAAGTTCTTTACCCTTAACGACTGCAACAACAGCGAAATGGATGAAGCTAAGGAAGCTATGGCAAAAAAGACGTGATGAATTGAGGCGAAGGACACGACTATTAGCGCTAAAACCGGTATGAGGTTCCACCTGTTCCTCAAATAGTACCCGGCTAAAGGCGCTAACGGGTTCAGAGACGAGAGGAGAACTAGGAAGGTCCACTTAAGGAACTCCAACTCCCTCTTAAGCCAAGGTAAGGCAACGTAAGTGAACGCGCCTATGGAAACAACGAGGGACACGTAGGGCATCCAATAGTAGTAGAGGAAGAGCGTTAAGAAGGAACTCGCTACTGCAATCGGGATGGCTATGAGGGGGACTACAACCCGTTTAACCTTCCTCCAGTGTGCGTAGAGCCACAAATAGGAGAGAAACACCGCTGAAGACGTCAACGACCCCAAGGAGGCAGTGACCGCGTACCCAAAGTCCCCCACAAGGAAGAAGTAAGCGGAGACAGCGGAGAGGACAACGGACGCTATTACTAATGCCTTCTTCTCTAGCCTAGCAAGGACGAAGATTAAGGGGAGGGAATAGGGGGATGAAATGCCAAGCCCCAAGCTCGTCATCACGTAGCCTGGCAAATTGTCGAAAAAGTATGGGAGGATTACCAGTGGCAGAAAGTAGGGAGCATAGGCAAACCCGGAAAAGTAGAGCGTAGCCAACGCTACGAAAGTTGCAGGGGGATAAAACAACGAGATGCCAATGGAAGTGAGGACAAAGGGTAGGCCAAAACTCGAATAGAACTGGGCCAAGAACACAGACGCCACGGCGAGGGCCAATTTCCATCCCTCTGTCCTCCCGGTCCTCCCCTCAACTAAAGCGCCAATAATCCCTCCCAAGAGGAGAAAGTAGGATGTGTCCATGAAGGAGCTGTCGAAGACTGAAGAGATCAAGAACGCTATACCAGAGAGCACAACGCCTCTGTAGTCCAAAGCCTTAGACAGGAAGACGGCAGAGGACACCAAGACGAGGAAAACGTCAATAACGGTAGAGTTAACTGCGAGGGAAATGCCAGAAACTGCGAGGGAAGTAGTCACTACCTTTTTGTCCCACTTTGACGCAAGAAAAACTGGAAGGGATAAAGCGACTATGGTAAAGCCCTCGAGGTGGAGGATCGCGCCTAGGGCAGAGATCACGGGGAGGTACCTCCACTCCCCCAGATAGTAGAGCCCTGCCAGTACCACAAGGTACGCTGGGAGGAAGTAGTGAAAAGGCAGAAAGAGGAGGGCTAAGGCCACTGCTGACAGAATTTCTGGGACGTACTTCACATTCCTCACAAATGAATAGAGCTGAATTAAAATAAAGCTATCTTAACAAAGGGACGGAAAGCAGAGCGGGAAGGAGGTACTCTTTTTCCCCTCACTCAACTTTTACGACAAGGCGAACGCCTTCTTCAAGCAAACCTTCCGCCAGGAGAAGGGTGGTAGCAGGGCGTTTATGCTGGGCGCGCTCGCATCGTTGGTAGCAGGGGTTTTGATCACCTTCTTCATAGCCTTCTCCTTGAGCTCCCTTCCTGCCTCCTTCTTCATAGGGGCAGGAGTCCAGGGAGACTTCAACCTCCTTAATCCCGTCTATGACGTATAGTGAGCTTCAAGAGCTTACCTCTAGACCTCTTCCTGGTGATAGTAGTCTATTGACAAGGTTACTTTGACCATCACATCATGTATGCACAAGGACTTTTAAGAGGCAGTGTGGGAGTACGGGCTCTTTACTTTGCCTTCTTTATCTTCCACCCGTATTCCTTAAGCAAAACATCTTCTCCGTAACCGACCCATTTGTAGTACTTAACTACCCTCCCACCGGCTTCCCTCTCTATCCACCTCTGAAGCGCGAACTCCTGGACGTTAGAGAGAGGCCACGCCATAACGAACGCCATCGTGGAGCTAATCCACGGAAGTGGCGGAAGGAACGCTGAGAGAACCATAGGTCCCACTATGACAAGGAGGACAACCGTCAGAGCCCTGTTTGCCTCTGCCTTGTTTTTCCTGAACTTTGGCTCGTAGCTCAGCACTCCCTTACTCTCGAGTTCCTTGAGGTTTTTAATCATCTTCCACTCTCGAAAGAGGAGCATAAAGAAGGACAAAGGAACTATTAACAAAAACCCAAGCACATAAGTGTATAAGGAGACCAAGAAGCCCAAGGACACGAATACTGCCGAGAGGATAACCTCTTTGGGACTCACCAGCGATCTTTCCTCAGTATAGGAAACATGCGACGTAGTGGTCATTAGATTCACCGGTTAGCTCTGGCTCCTTTTCCTTGCAGACGTTCATGGCGAAGGGACACCTAGGATAGTACCTGCAACCCTTGCCGTTATACGGTTCCACCTCTTCCCTTACCTCTGTAGAGAACAGCGTGCTCCTCCCAGATGGGTCAGGCAAGGGCACTGCAGATATTAGCGCCTTGGTGTAAGGATGTAATGGGTGGTCAAGGACTTCGTCTGTGGGTCCGCTCTCTATTACCTTCCCTTGGTACATTACGTATATGTTGCTTGCAATATAGCCTATTGTGGAGATGTCGTGGGTAATCATCAAGACGCTTTTTCCCTTCTCCTCTTTCAACTTCTGGAAAATATCGAGAATCCCAGCCCTAATTGACATGTCCAACATGGAGACCGGTTCGTCAGCTACTATAAAGCTTGGGTCTAGAACAAGCGCCCTGGCAATTGCCACCCTCTGCAGTTGCCCACCGGAGAGCTGGTTTGGTAGGGAGTTAGCGTACTCCTCCTCTGGCGTGAGTCCCACTTCCCTTAAGGCGTTCATTACCATCTCCCTTTCTTCCTTTTCGTTCTTTGCCAGTTTATGCACCCTTATGCCCTCAGCAATTATGTCGTATACCTTCATCCTTATGTCCACTGCCTCATATGGGTTCTGGAATATTATTTGGTTCTGCCTTCTGAACTCCTTCTCCTCTTTTCCCTTTAGCTTTGAAACGTCTTTCCCGTTCCACAGCACCTTTCCTGCAGTGGGCCTCTGCAGGTTCAAAATAGTCCTCCCAAGCGTAGTTTTCCCGCTGCCAGATTCGCCCACTAACCCGACTATCTCCTTCTCTTTGATCTTAATGTTGACCCCGTCTACTGCCTTAACTACCACGTCCCTTGACTTGAAGTAAACCTTGAGGTTCTGCGTCTCTATCATTTCCTGCTCACCGCGTGACAGGCTACGTAATGGAACCCCTCTACCTTTGTCAGCTCAGGTTCCTTCTCTCTGCAGATGGGCATGGCTATTGGGCACCTAGGGGCAAACCTACAGCCTTTCGGTGGGTTCTCTAGGTCCGGAGGATAGCCAGGAACTGAGACGAGCTTCTTCTTTTTCCTCAACCTCAAGTCTGGAATGGCGTCAATCAAGGCCCTTGTGTAGGGGTGGAGTGGGTTCCTGAAGATCTTTTCCACGTCCCCAAACTCCACTACTTTTCCCGCGTACATAATGAGAACGCTGTCGCTTATGTTAGCTAAGAGCGCTAGGTCATGAGTTACGAACATCATGCTAAACTTCCTACTCTCCTGGAGGTCCTTCATCATCTTCAGTATCTTAGCTTGGGTTATGACGTCGAGGGCAGTGGTGGCCTCGTCCGAGACAACCATGGACGGGTTCAACAGCAGAGCCATCGCAATCACTACCCTCTGCCTTTGTCCCCCGGAGAGTTCGTGGGGAAACATGTCTGCTTTTTCCGGAGGCACGCCGACGCTCTCCAGCGCCTTATATATTCTCTCCATGGCCTCTGCCTTTGAGACGTCCTCGTGCTCCATTATAGTTTCCATCATCTGGTCCTTTACCTTGTACACAGGGTCAAGTACGTCCATGGAAGCTTGGGGTATGTAGGCTATGTCCTTCCAGACAATGGTCTTCCTAAAGGTCTTAAGATCCATGGAAAGTATGTCCTGTCCCTTGAATTTTACTTCTCCAGATACTACTTGCGCGTTCCTCGGAAGCACCCTAAATATTGTAGAGACCAGCGTTGACTTACCGCATCCGGACTCCCCTGCTACCCCGAGAACCTTTGCTCTGTCCACGAAGAGAGATACGTCGTCCACAGCTTTGACACTTCCTCTCTTGGTCTTATAGTACGTCCTAAGGGAGTCCACCTTTAGGATTACGTCCGTGGATTCCTCAAAAATCACGTTACTCGCCCCTCAACTTGTAAGGACTTAGCACGTCGAGCATGGCAGAGCCGAAGAAGTAAAACGCCGTGCTTAGCAGGACTATTCCTATCCCAGGCGGAAGTACCCACCACCACGCGAAACCGTTAATAAAGGACACGTTATACGTGGCAAAGCCCAACATGTTTCCCCACGTGGGAAATCCCGTTATTCCCAATCCCAGGAAGTCTAGGCCAGACTCCGCTAAAATTACTCCAGGAACGTCGTAGGCCAACTGGGCGAAGAGTATGCCCATCAAGTTAGGAAGGATATGCCTAAACAATATCCTCAAGTTTCCCTCTCCTAGGGCCTTCGCGGCCTCCACGAAAGTCCTGCCCTTTAAAGAGAGCGTCTGTCCCCTTATAATCTTGGCTGTGCCGGGCCACGATAGCAAGGATATTATTAGTAGTATAAGTATGGGCTTATTCACGTTAACTATGGTCCCAGTTACGTCAAATATGCTTATTAACACAACGAGCAATGGAAGCCCAGGTATCAAGAGGAAGAAGTCAGTCAGAGCGTTTAGGGAAAGGTCAGTAAACCCTCCAACGTAACCTGCCAGCAAGCCTATGAATAGGCCTATTCCTATTATTAATGCTGATGCCAGGAGAGATAGGTATAAGTCAAACCTAGCTCCATAGACGAACTCCGCAAATACGCTAGCCCCGTTGTCGTCCGTGCCTAGCTTACCGTATACGTATCCCAAGGAACTATAGGAAGGCAGCGACATGACGAATACTTCCTTAGAGCTTCCAGTGTTCTCAAAGGAAACCGTGACGTTGTAGGTTCCAGGCTTTGGAAGCGCGTAAGATGGAAACTCGTAGGCAGCTAGAGGTTGTTCAGATAGTGGTAGCTCAGAGGCAAAGGGGGAGTTTGCTGGAGATATATACTTTGAGTCAAATACCACGCTGTTTACCTTGCCGGGGGATATTGAAACTGCTGGCTCCACGGGGAAGGGCACAGGGCAAAGTTCCATTGCATACAAGCCGTTGAAGTATAAGTTTACGACAAAGCTGGTTGTGCTAGGCGTTAAGAGCTTAAACGATACAACCACGTCGTACGGGTGGCTCCAGTTCCACTTAAAAGGAAACGATACGTTAACGGTTTGCCCTGGTGGAACTACCACCTTAATATAGGACGCGTTTACCGCCGTTACGTAAGAGCTATCAGAGGAGACGTACTTCGTAAAGGTGAATGACACATCTGGAGGAAGTTCCTTGTACTGTGGAAAAATCGTTGCCCAAGAAGGGACGGCGTATGGGGCTGCCACATACTGTTGGGAGGGCAAATAGGGGTTACTATAAGTGGTCAGCGCTGGAGCGGCTACTGCTAAAATTGAGAAAAACCCAATTATTATGATCGAGAATATGAAGGACTTCCTCGATAGCAGGTCCTTAATGACTTTATTCATTCGTACTTCACCCTAGGATCTATTAGAGGGTATATGAGGTCTAACGCCAGTAGTATAACCACTGCAAACAAGCTTATAACGTAGAAGTCGCCCTCTAGGAGGGGAATGTCTAAGTTCTCTGCGGCGGACACCAAAAGCCTTCCCAACCCGGGGATGTTAAACACGTCCTCAATGAACACTACCCCGGCAAATAGGAAGGCAAGGTCTATTCCAACCCTTGTAAACACGGGTATTATAGCGTTCCTCGTCACGTGTTTGTAAAATATCTTTCTGTCGCTGATCCCCCTTGCTCTCAAGTAGTTGACGAAGTTGCTACCCATGAGCTCTACACCGTTGTTCCTGAAGAGGATATTCCTGACCCCATAGCTTACTACCGTGAGGAATAGGATAGGGAGAGTGAGGAACTTTAACAGGCTAGCCCAGTAAGCGAAACCATGTAACGTCACTCCGTTCCTGGTTATAGCCTCGGCTATGTTCGTCGGAAATATGTTTAGGTAGAAACCGAACACGTAAAGTACGATCTCCCCTAGCCAGAAAGATGGAATAAAGTAAGTCATTATCGCCGTAAAGCTCACGATGCTGTCTCCTATCTTGCCTTGTCTTGATATAGAGTAGAGGCCCAGCACCACCGCCAGAACGGTGCTCAATAACAGACTGGGGATGACCAGAAGGGCGGTAACAGGAAACCTCTGCTCTATCAAGTTTAGCACAGGTTCGTCGTAGTGCATCGATATACCTAAGTGAAAGGTCAAAAGGGACTCAATGTAAACGAAGAACCTCTCCTGTAGAGGTAGGTTTAGCCCGAACTGTCTGTCAATGGCCTGCACGAGCTCGCTCCTGGGAAGACCCTTATAGGAAAGCGGGACGTAAAGCTCGGCTACGTTTATATGGTAAAGGGTGGGTAAGACTTGAAAGACAAAGAAGTTGAACACGAGGATCCCAAACAACAAGACTAACCTCTCGGCTATTCTCTTCAATAGGTACCTCTTTAGACCGGTTATGTGGAACCTGCCCCTGATCACGCTTTTCTCAGAGGTAGCCGTAGAGCTCATTCCTATTCCTTACAATGTAGTTCTCGTCGTTTTTTAAAAACTTTGTCATTTAGGTGTTGTGGCTATGTAATGTATTTCAAAACTGAAGGAGATCTTCATATAAACATTACATTATGATTACGTCACATTAAATTGACAAAACATGATATAAAGAAGGAAATAGTATAAATTATCATATAGTAATTTGTGGATTTTAAATAAGTAGTTTTTAAATACTTATTATTGAAACTTTTGAGGTTCATCTACCTCCCAGTCTGAGGGGATTTTACTCAGTATTAGGTGATCTAAGCAGTAGAACCACGTAATTAGAACGCTGAGCCTCAAAGCGACTGTAAGGTAGAAGCACGCTTCGGACAAACAATTAATACCCAACAAACTACTCTTCATGTAAGGTTTATTATAATGCCTAAACCGGGGAGAAGACAAAGGAAATCGCGTAAACATAAGGAGTACCTTATCGTGGTAGCCCTAATAGTGGTGGCCGTTGCCTTTTATTTATACTACAGTTCAACATCTCTCTTTAACGTCCCTGTTGTTAAGGCGATGTCCGGCACGTACACGCTGAACGACGTGGTAGAGGTAAACGGGAACGTTGTGGCCTTCGCTGGATCCTCTCAGTCCAACAACATCTCCTACGGGGTGGCGGGAGAGTTCTTCATTCAGAACTCCTCTTACTCCTTCTTTAACCTAGGGGACTACTTCCAGAATGGGACGATATACTCGATTGCGTACAACGGTTCGGCTTTCCTCTTAGCCGGGGCCCAGTACATAAGGGAGGGAAACGTAAGCGTCCTTCAGCCTGAAGTAGCACTCTATGCAGATGGCAAGGCCATCAACGTCTCGCAATTGATACCTAGCTTCTACACCCCAGGCCAAGCGTACGTGGCAGCGTGGACTGGGAAGTACTGGCTAGTAGGAGGGAGCGCGCTCGTTATAGAGGGCACAGCCCAATATAACGTGCCTTTCCTAGTAAAGGTATTCCCCAACTTAACCTCCGTTGACCTGACCTCAAGGTTGCCTGCCTTCTTTTACAGTCCGCTCAGCGTAGGTACAGGGGTATACGCCTTGTCCTCCCAAGGAGGTCAGTTTGCAGTGGGCGGGAGCCATCTTTTCAACTACACTTTCGCTGTCTTCAACGGCACGTCTTTTGTGGACTCCTTGGATGGAGTCGGCTTAATTCTGACAGTTGCCAATTCCCCTGATGGCTGGCTAATAGGGGGTTTCAACTACAGCTCTAAACCAGACGTGACGTTAACATTGTTAGGCATAGTAAACGGAAGCGGCGTACACTTCATTGACTTGAAATACGCTGTAGGAGTTGTGGTAGCTGTAGGCTACGGCGACGGCGAGTACGTGGTCTCCGTTAGGATACCCTTAATAAATGAGGCGTCTGGAACCGTTTCAGAGGAGGGAATAGTGCTTATGGGGAAGACTCCTACCTCCCTTTCTGAGGTCTACGCTGGGATTAACGTCAGCGTAAACTCGTTGGCCTTGGCTGGAGACCACGTCGTAGGAGTAGGATATAAAGTTAGCAACCAAGTGAGAGAGGGGATCATAATAGTCCTCAGAGTGACGTGAGGGACCGCAAGGCGCTTACAAAAGAACGACAAACTTCTCCCTTTAGGGCGGGGAGGAAGTTAGTGTCAACTAAATATTATGTTGTTAATTATGGTCTAGTTGGAATAGTTTGTTTTAATTCGATTAAAAGAACTTCATCGCATGACATTTGACTTATAAAAAAAGTTTAAATAGATTACGAAAAGTTGTTATACATAAGTGATAAGTAATGAGAAAACTAACCTTAATAATAGGTATTTCACTAGTTCTAGGATTTCTAGTAGCCATACCAATTCAAACCTCAGGTTTCGCTATAGCTAACTTTAACGCTCCCGTTCTGACCCCATCACAAGTGATATACAACGAGCCTTGGGTCGGCACAATCGTCTTCACTTACGCCTACAGCACACACACAGACGAGTTCAACGCCCTCTTGCACGGTAAGGTGGACTTCATTACCCTCACACATGTCTCGGAAATCCAAGAACTCGAGAAGGCTAACACCACAGCGTTCCTTGCGATAGCCCCTGCAGAGAGCTTTGGGCAAGTAGCTTTCGCATTTGGAAACAACTTGACCGCCAACTTGTACTTTAGGTACGCAATAGCGTCCCTCATAAACCCGCAGAACGTGACCTCTTACGTCCTGGATAACGGCGTATTAGGAGTTGATGAGCCGTTCTTCGTTAACCCGAACCTAGCGGTGTACAAGCAGTGGTTCAACCCACAAGTAGAGTCCTACTACCAGCAGTACGAGTCTTACAACTTGACGAGGGCAGTTATGTATTTAGAGAAAGTCCCAGGGATAACTCACGTCAATGGCCAGTGGTACTACGACGGGCAACCACTGAAGCTAACCTTCTACTACACTTACCCACCAGAGACCCTGCTGAAGTTCGCCAACCTCCTGAAGGCATCCGCAGCAGCGATTAACTTAACCATAGTGCCCGTATCTGAGACTTTTGCCACGCTGATAACCCAAGCGACAACTCCTCCGTTCAACGACTTTAACTTGACCACTTTCGGCTGGATAAGCTTAGGGCCTTTCCCCAACTCCTGGATGAACGGTATATACACTAGTCCAGGCAACACGGGTGGCTTCTCCAACTCCACCATTGACGCCGTATTACAAGAGGCCCTCAGCGCACCTACCCTAGCACAAGAGATAAACTATACCAAGGAGGCAGAGCTGTTACTACAACAGCAACTCCCGTACGTAATATTCGTGTGGTCCAACGCAATACAAGCTGTATACTTACCGGGCTGGGCTGACTACATCTACCTAAGCTCCGGAACTCCCACGTACGCAATAAACATAATGGACGTACACCCAACCAACCAAGCACTTAACGGGACTTTCATATTCTCCTCTGTATCTAGTGACGAGCCAAGGCACATTAACATATACGCCAGCGTCTCCCTGTACGCCTTCAACACGTTAGACGAGATGTACGACTCCCTGGCAATAACCAATTTCGCTAACGAGACCCAGCTACTTCCGTGGGTAGCTTCCTCCTGGACTATAAAGTCCCCAGTGACCATGACCTTGCCTAACGGAGAAGAGATAGTTAACGGAACTATTCTCACGGTGAACTTAGTCCACAACGACACTTGGATAGACGGCTACCCGCTCACTGCCTACGACGTTAACTTCACAGTGTGGTATTACGATATCCCTGGAATGATGGGCACCAACACGTTCGACGGAGTTCACTTGAACTACACATACCTAGCACAGGAGGGATTTATAAACACAGACTTGTTCGGCACCATCCCAGCTCTAGTGTGGACTAACGTGACAGGGCCGTACCAGATAGTGTTCTACTTGAACTCCTCCTCTTACGTTAACGTCTACGAGACCCTATCCGAGTACCCGATAATGCCACTCCACGCCATAGGGCCAGTAAACGTAGTAACCTTGTACCATTCCACGCTAGCTCCAGAGATTTCTTCGGGGCCATACAGGTTTGTCTCATTTAACACTGAGGCGAAGACTGTAACCGTTACATACAACCCATACTACTTCAGGATAAACCCGTTGATCTTCCTGCAGAACGTGACCCAGGGACAGACATACACGTTCACTGCTAACTTCACCTACTACACTTGGGACAACGCAACCTCCTCCTTGGTGCCCAACCAGGTGACAAATGGAACTGCTGTTATGTGGCTCAAGTACCTTAACGTATCTGGCCAAAGTTACGGCAACGCTACGGCTCCTGTGCCCATGAAGATGGTGGCGCCTGGTGTATACCAAGGTACCATTAATACCGCAAACTTAGCCCCTGGAGTGTATGAGGTAGTGAGCAAGGTTACGTGGGACAACGGTACTAGGGAGCTCTACTACTACGGATCAATTAACGTCACTAAGCCAGTGACAACTACTACTGTTACGACGACAGTTCCAACAACGACCACTAGCACCACTACCACGATCCCAACACTAACTATTGTTGCCGGAGTAATAATAGTGATAATAATTGTTGCAGCAGCGGTTGTGGTGTTAAGAAGAAGATAAAGCAATAAACCATCGCGTTAATAAAGATAAAGCGTTTTTTATTGGGCTTAGATTACTCAACTTGCTTTAAGATAAAGTTTTTGCCAAGGTGTTTGGATTACAGTCCCCTTTTTGACGTATTCAGCTACAGGATTAGCCCCCTTCGTTCACAGACAATTGCTTTCAACACTTCTAATAAGCCATTCATATCTCATTTCACTGATTAGTAGAGGTGTTTATTTCTCTATCTAGGTATAATAGAACCGGAGAGCCGAGATACAACGCTTATAATCTTAGCTTCCTTACCAGAGTCCTCTTTAAAAACAAAACGCGTTCCCCGTCTCCTGGAGCTCTTCCCCCACGTTGGGACGTTTTACCTCTAACCTGTTCCTGAATTCACCCTCTCTAATACCTTCTCCGGATCCTTTACGTCCATAATTACTATTACCTTCCCATTCTCCATGACTATGTACACAGACCCCACTCCTAACCTCTTCGCAATTGGACCTTGGGAAACGAAAGCTTCTCTTAAGTTTGCCAACCTCACCCTTTTCCTGGAGGTAAATGACCTTATTTCCAGCTCTCCTCCTTCAAAGCAGTACAAGTGGCTGGTCTGCCACCATATTATCAACCCTAGAAGAGCGTACCAGATCAACACGAAAATAGCGTAGTTCAGCAGTGCCTTTATCTCCAGGAAGAGAGAAAAAACCACTAGGCCTATGGTACCCTCAACCAGTAGCCTTACCCCTGTCGGTCTCGTACAGCCAGCAGGCGACTTTCCTCCCATTTACCTCCACCACCGGGGGTTCTTTAGTTCTACACACCTCTAAGGCAAAGGGACATCTAGGGTGAAATCTACACCCGCTTGGAGGGTTGATCAAGCTTGGGGTCTCGCCAGAGGGTGGCGAAAGTTCCTTTTTCCCGAGGTCTGGCACAGAGCTAAGCAACGCCTTAGTGTAGGGATGCATTGGCTCGGAGATCACCTCGTCGACTTTGCCCTCTTCTACTGCCTTCCCGGCTACGGCTAGCTTGTCAAATATGAAGCCTGCAATTGATATATTGTGGCATGTAGAGGAGCTCTATGTCGTCAAATTACTCTCTGCCTAAGAACAGGACTTTTCCACGGATCAACTTAAGAGGAAATCTAACTCACAAGCCACCAGCAAAACCAAAATCTCGCACGAAGTCGCGTTTTCAGTTGTGTAGAGAAAAATAGCGTGCGGGAAAAAGGAAAAATTACGCGTTGAGCTCCTGCAGTACCTTGTGGGAAGGTCTGCCCTCTAATATCGTTCTGCCGTATTCCACAGTGCTCCTATAGGCGTTGCTAGTAGTGAACTTCCTGAAGGAGTCCAAGTCTTTCCACACGGTATATATTAAGTACTCTGACGGGTCGTCCACTGCCTTGTATAGCTTTGCGTCCAGTAGCCCAGATTCGCTGCTCTTCAGTAGCTTAAGTACTTCCGAGAACTTCTCCTCAAACTCCTTCTCGTGCCCCTTCTTGACCTTGTAGTAAAAACCGACGTTGATCATTTCCTTATCACTTTCTATATACAACGTAGTGGTATAAGGATATTGCCTCGCCCAGCATGACGAATATGAGGCCTAAGTCTACTCCGAACATGTTGGACGCGTAGCCAGTGGCAGGGATGGTCCATAGCTGAGCTGCCAGCACCACTGACATTATGAACAGCAAGCTGATGAGGACTTCAGCTAGCCTCTTCTTTACTTCCAAGTTCCTCGGGCTCTCCGAGACGACGGGCTGCGGCTCCGGTTGCTGGCTCTGTTTCTCCACCTTTATCGCCACTGGGGTTAAGCTCCTTGCAGCTAGCAGGAACAACACCGCGAACAGCGCGAAGACTGTTGCCGTCAACGCAGAGGGACTTACCACGAGCGTCACTAAGGATCCTGAGAACAGCAAAGAAGCTACTAGGAAGCCCAGCGTACCGTAAGGAGACGCCACGGCCTTCCTAGAGGTCGGTATGAGAAACACTCCGGCCAACGTTATTACTGCTGGCGGTAAGTACACTATCACCTGCTGGTATACTGGTATCTCGACGCCAGGGGTAAGGTCTCCCCAGATCGTTGTCTGTATCAAGTAGGTTATCATCAAGATCCCAAAGGCAGTGAACAGCCTCCTCTTCTTGAGGTCCAAGTAAGGCGACCTGTCGATAAATGGCACTAGCAATAGGTAAATTAGGGGTATTATGACTCCTATTAGCAGGAATACGACCACGTCGCTGGTGAAGTCGGCAATCTTGTAAAGGAACAGGAAGAACCACGGCGGGTAAGTGGTTATGTGTGCCGCAGCTGGGCTGTTGGGCGGTGGAGCTGGCTTGGGGTTGAGGAAGGGGTTAAGCTCTTGTGGCAGTCCGTTCAAGTAGGCCAGGGCGTTTGGTATGAGCAGTATGAAGCCCCAAGTCATGAAAACAAGGGACGTCATGTACACGAAGTTCCTCGGCCACCAAGGGTTGAACTTCTGCCACTCCTCTTTAGTGTAGACCGCTGGAGCCTTGTTCTTTTCCTTCTTTGAGGGCATCATGCCGTAGTGCTCCGCCATGAAGAAGTGGAGCATGAAGAGAACCCCTATCAGCGCTACTAGGATTATGTGCCATGCGAGCACCCTACCGTAGTCTCCAGCGTCGTAGTTGCCGAAGAGTATCGGTATGAGGAAGGACAAACTTGGTATGCTGGTTATTATTCCCTCTCCTACGTCCACTGCGCTAGTCGCCAAAGCGTCACCTATCAAGCTGTACCCGAGGAACGCAGTCCCAAGCGTCAACACCAACATGAGGACTCCGAGGATCCAGAGCAGTTCTCTGGGCTTCTTGTACGCCCCATCGAAGTAGTTCCTGAACATGTGAACGTACGCGAGGATTATCATGGCGTAGGCGCCGTACAAGTGGCTGTACAATACCACTGAGCCGTAAGGGACCTCCTGTATGAGAGTCTCAGTAGAACTGTATCCAGCCTCGGGGTTATAATATAGGAGGAGGATTAGCCCGGATATCACAGTGTAGATAAACGAGCCTGCCACTAAAGCTCCTAGCCAGTACTCTACTTTGTACATGTAGTCCGGCGTCCTGAAGAAAGGTAGGTCATCTAGACCTAACCTCTCCTTAAACCATTCTGATACTCCCATAAAATCACCTCTTCAAGGTGAGATAAAAGGGTAAAACGTTAGACTCATGAGGAGAACGGGTTCTCAGTCCCCGATGCTGTAGTCTTGTCCCCTACTGGGCTCCCGTAGCTGTTGCTCAAGTCGTCCGTTGGATCATTAGATGGGACGCCGTTTGCTCCATTGGGATAGGTAGCTACGCCTATTGCGCCTATTGCGTATAAGTAGTCAGTTGTGGAGTCCCACTCTAACAGCACTGCAGGAAGGGGTCTAACCGTAGGGCCCGTTAATACTGCTGCCCCTTTGTATGGGTCGTAAGTGGAGCCGTGACAGTCGCAGTGAATTAGGGCGGGGACGTGGTTCTGCTTTGCCGCCAGCAACGCTTCAGCACTCAGCTGGTCGGGCTCAGAGGCTGTAAGTTGGGCTGGGCTGACGTACTGTGGAGGGTAGAAGTGGATATACGGCGGAGTACACCCCAAGTGCTGACAAATGGCAGAGTAGGCCACTATGGACTTGTTGGGCCCTACTCCCCCAGGGAACTGGTACGTCTTGCCCGTCTGGGGTATGGTAACTGTCGTTGGGGGTATCTCCACGGGGTTCCCTTTAGAGTCCCCTAGGTTGAGCAGGAAGTTAGGCTCGCCTGTCATTGGATACTCAAATAGGAGGATCACGGGGCTGTTTACCGGTAAGGAAGACGCCTTTATGGGGTTCCCAGAGGAGTCCACCAAGAGCGACTTGGGGAACCCGGAAACTGAGGTAATCGTTGGTGGTACTAGGACCCTGACCCCTGGGATAATCCCTACCACAGCAGCGGCTGCAATCCCAAACACAAGCGACTTGAGGAACTTCCTCCTCTTCTCGTCCACGCTACCCACGTTCTTGTTAACGTAGTTGAACAAGTAGTCGTCTCCCCTCTTTGCGAACTCCTTAACGTCGAACTTGGTCCTTGGGTCCCTTATCTTGCTGGCCAGCTTCCTAAAGAAGGTCAAGTTGGAGTAGTCTAGTACTTCCTTTTCGTCTTTTCCTAGCCTGAACTTTATCAACTCGCACCACTAAACAGAAAAATCTCATTGGCTTGATTTATCCTTTACCCGTTGGACTAATTTTCCCCTGGCTAAGTACCATAAAGGCTTGCCCTCGTCTGCGTAGGTCATAAGGCCAAAGCCCACAACAGGAGACAACATGTACACAACGAGTAAGTAACCTTCAATGCCCAGGAAAACGGTGCTGAAGAGCATAAGGTAGCCTATGCCTGCGGCGTAGTTACCCTTGACCAACGCCATAAATACTAGGGCAAAAGACATGCCCATGGCAAACACAAGGTAGACTATTTGGAAGGGGTTATAGAGGTCTATACCGAGGACTGAGGGTAGGATCATGTTCATTAGCATCTCCATGTATCTGTTCTCTGCGACTTGTTTCTCCAGGAAAAGAAAAGGGACTAGGATCAGGAGGAAAACGCCTAACCCCGCGTAACTCCTGACGGACTTTATCTTCCTCCAAATTACGAGGTACAGGAGAAACCCCACTAGGGACGCGAGGTAGAGGGCAAGGTAGTTGGCGAAGAGCGCTTGGTGGTAAACGTTCAACGAGATGGACGCAATAACCCCCACAACAACAAGCAGGGCAGAGGGGACTAATAGGAGAGAACGAATAGACGATCTGAGGAGGCTCTCTAAGACTAGCGCTATCCCTATTACCCCTATAAATACCTCGAAGTAATACCAAAGAGGAGACAAGTTGTACCCAGGCACGAAGGAGGCTAAGAACGAGGCCACTAGGGAGAAGCCTACAAGGTACATTACCCTGTACTTGTTCCCAAGGAGGAACGACACGAAAGTCATTGAGAGGAAGTAGAGGTAGAAGAACACGTTTCCTAACTCCTCAAGCTGGGACTCATAAGGCACGTTAAGTGGAAGAACTGAGGGGTACATGAACGCCTCCTTGAAGGCAAACTGAAAAAAAGACGAGATACCTAGGATAGCCAAAAAAACGTTGAAATTACCTTTAATCTCCCTGAACAAACTCATCTTCTATACACCACGTACAGAGCGATCAAGGCCACTATGGCTATCACTACCCCTACCAGAGTAACGTCAAGGGTGGTTGAGGGTATGGAGGAGGACACTGATGGCGCGCTAGTGGTTGAAGTGGAGGTGGTTGAAGTGGAGGTGGTGGAGGTCGTGGTAGTGGGCGGGGTAGTTACCAGCTGTAAAGTCAGGAAGCTGGGCGTGATGGACTTGTCGAAGAGCGTCTCGCCCAAGGGTCCCTGCCACACAGCAAACGCAACGTAGTACGTCTTCCCTACGGTTATGTTAGGCATGTAGGGCTCGTAAGCTGGCGGTACTGCTAAAGGCCTCGCGAACTCTATTATCCAGTTTCCGTCCACGTACTTGGCCCCAGTCCATATGAAGAACAAGGAGCCGTTTAGCCCGCTTGAAGCTACGGGTGCGTACCAGATGCCTGATGTGTCCACCTCGTACATGTTAGTGTTATTGGTGTAAAGAGGTACTGCGAAGCCGTGGTCGCCAGGGTCAACGTAAGGTAGACCAGTCAGCGACTCGTTCTCCCATAAGTTGGCCTTAAATGCGGGATCGTAGGTAGCGTTGTTCCAAGTGGCTCCAGATACCCACATCCATATGTTTGCCGAACCTCCCTGTTGTACCAAGGAACCTCCGGCATCCTTAAGGGTAAACCCGTCAAACTGCTGTCCAGGGTACTTGCCGCCTATGTACATCCCGTCCTTAGTGGGGGTACCGCTTCCTAGGTACCACATAATGGCAGCTCTGTCAGGGTAGTACCAGGTTGAGTTGGCGTAATAGCCGTAGAACATCCCATCGCTGTACAAGAGCTCCTCCATGGGCCTCAGGGAGTGGTAAAGTAAGATAGTACCGTTCGGCATTACGTATATTTGCGTGCCGTTCGGAGCGGGTAAGGTTATGCCAGAGTAGTTGAACACTATCCTCCCTGTGACCTGTTTACCGTTCACTATTGAGACGTAGTTGGTGTAATTGTTCTCTACTGTATAGGTCGTGCCCGGAGTCAGCTCAATTATCCTAAACAATCCTGGACCAGATGCACTTGGATAGAGGGCACCTGCTGCGGCAGACCACGCGTTGTACGCTGGATTGGGCGAGGGCCACTCCTCTAAGATGAATAACCACGAGCCGTTCCACACTGCCTTTACCAATAAGTAGTGGGTGAGCCCAGAGGTAGGGGCGTTGGGTATGTTGGCAGTTAGAGAAATGTTGATCCAAGGTATGTTGTTCCAGTAGCTCGCGGTACCGGGATTTGAGAGGTCAGCCGATCCAACTACCTTGTACACTGGGATCTGTGGAGAGGTCTGAGCTAACGAGACGTTTTCGAACGCCATTACTACGGAGAAAAGCATTAAGGCTACCACTATTGCTATTGTTGCCTTTGAACTTAGTTTCAGGCTCATTATTCTCACATTACATTTCTACGTCGACGGAGTATTAAGCATAAGACGTTGGACTGATGAAATTCATCGCGACATTAGTTTAAGAAAGTAAAAATGTTATCTTTAATTTCGTTAATTTAGATTGAATTAAGTTTTATGACCTTCGAAGAACTTTTCGATCTCCTCAAAGAGCCTCACCTTCTCTGGAGAGGCCCTCTTCCCTTCCCTTACTATAGCGTAAAACATAAGGAGTACAAAGGTAGTGATGATTCCTATCAGCAGGGCCTCCTTTGGCATCCCAACAAATACCACCAGCAGACCCACCAATGAAACCATTGGCAGATAAGGATATCCAGGGGTTTTAAAGCTCCCAACCACCCCTTGTCTCCTTAACTTAAAGACTGCTAACGTAGTCATTAAGTAAGTAAAGAGGAGGCCGAAGTTGCTTATTGAAGCTATAACGTACACGTTTCCGGCAAACAAGGTCGCTATTGAGATGATTAACGTGATCAAAATCCCGTTAACTGGGACGTCCCTCTTCTTGTCGTATTTCGCGAAGAACTTTGGTAGGAGCCCGTCTGCGCTAACCTGGTAGATAACGTTAGCCGAGGTCAATATGGTGGCTAATGTGGCGGAGGTTGTGGCCATGAGCGCGCCAACGTCTACCACTAAGTAAACGTAGTCCGGAGCGTGGACGTAGTTTAGGGCAAAGGAAAGTGGATCTGCAGCAATCTTAAAGGAAGACGCAGGGGCTAGGGACATTAGGGAAACCGTGACCAATACGTAGAGGACGAAGCTTATGAGCACTGAGTACACTATGGCCTTAGCAGCCCCATTTCCCCCTCCCTTAACGTCTGGAGCAATTGTCGAGACGCTCTGGAAGCCTGAGTAGGCAAATATTATCCCCTGCATGGACTCAAAGAAACCATAGCCTGCGTTGGTGGGTATTGTAAAGTGGGAGGGGTTGAACTTGCTCACTATCAAGGCAAATACCACGAAGTACACTAGTACAGCCACTTTTATCGCGACTAGGTAGAAGTCAGTCTTAGCGGCCTTCTGCACGCCCAGGAGGTTGACCACGTGGAGGACGACTATGAGGGCTATGGTGTAGAGCAAGGGGGAGCCAAAGCCGAGCAATGCGCTCAAGTAGGAGCCGAAGCCCAAGGCTATTGCTGGCACGCTGGTGGCGTAGCTAAAGTACATCAAGAGCCCAGTAACAAAGCCCAAGTTGCTTCCAAAGGCCTCATACGCAAAGGAGTACGAAGAGCCCCTCAGCTCCGGGTACACGCTAGTGAGCTCCCCTAGCTCAAAGGCTAGGATAAGGGAGATGAAACCCACGAAGGCAAAGGCCACCAAGGAAAGGGCTCCAGCGAGGGAGATTACTGTCCCGCTTAGCACGAATATTCCCGAGCCTATTATTGCTCCTAGGCTCACGGCAGTGGCGTATGCTACGCTTATCTTCCTTTGTTCTCCACTCATACGCTCACATAAGTTCAAGAGAAAATTAACGTTTTCTTATAAACTCTCGTGAGAACTTGTAATCATGAAGGTCTGCACCACAGTTGACGAGAACTTGAGGCTACAGGAGTTCCCTAAAGCGAAGTTTATAGTACTCTTCGACGATCAAAGGAAGGAGATCTTAGAGAAAATTGAGAACAAGTACCACGAAAGACCTAAGGTGGCAAGGCAATGCATCTCAATGAAACCTGAGGCCGTTATTGCCCCACACGGGTCTGCTTGCTACCCTTCCTACGCCATGTTCAAGAGAGAAGGGCTAAGGGTGTTTGTTGAGGAAGTAGGGAAGCCCTCGTGGGAGGCAAAGCTAAGCAAGGAGATAACTTGGAGAGAAGTCTGGTACTCTAGCGTTAGAGCAATAATGCAGAGGTTAAGGCTAGTGGAATAAGCTTTAACTCAGTTAAACTATTTCTCCTAGGATCTTTCCACCTCGCCTATTTTACGCTATGGGGCAATAATTTCTCATGCAGGTCGTGAAAAGCGTTTGTCCATTCTGCGGAGTAGGTTGCGGAGTTGAGCTTTACGTAAACTCGAGAGTGCTGAGGCTTTCCCCTGCTAGGGAACACCCAGTGAGCAGGGGACACTTGTGCGGAAAGGGCACTCTCTCCTACGAGGCTACATACTCCTGGGACAGGCTTACCTCCCCCCTCAAGAGGGTAAAGGACACGTTCGTGAGGGTAAGTTGGGAAGAGGCAATTAGGGAAATAGCGGAAAAACTAAAGGAAATAACGAAGACTTACGGGCCGGAAGCAGTAGCGTTTTACGGTGGTTGTCAAAACACCTTGGAGGAAACGTACTTAATGCAGAAGGTAGCCAGGGCATTAGGTACAAACAACGTGGACTCCTGCGCCAGGGTTTGCCACGAGCCCTCGGCAATGGCCTTAAAGGAGATGTTGGGTATAGGGGCTTCGTCAATATCTGCTGAGATGATTCCCCTCATGAAGACGTTAGTGATTGTAGGAGAGTCTATAACGGAGAGCCACCCAGTCCTCTCGCAGTACTTGACTGAAGCCAGGCAGAGAGGCACAAAGATAGTTGTAGTTGACCCAAGGACGACGGGAACGGCAAAGTTTGCCGACCTACACTTAAGTGTGAGGCCGGGAACTGACGTGGCGCTCTTCAACGCGGTGGCCAACTACTTGATAAAGAACTCGCTTTACGACAGGGAGTTCGTTGAAAAGAGGACTGAGGGATTCCCAGAGTACGCTAAAGGCGTGTCCAAGTACGCGCTCGAGTACGCCGAGGAGGTGACAGGCGTAGAGAGGGAAAAGATAGAGGAGTTCGCCAGACTCATCAGCGTGAAGGGGGTCATATTCTCTTGGGGCCTTGGACTTACCCAGTCATCTGGCGTTGACGGAGTTAGGGCGTTAATAGACCTAGCCCTCTTGACCGGAAACTTCGGGAGATATGGAGGAGTAATAGTTTACAGGGGACAGACAAACGTCCAAGGGTCTGGAGACCTAGTGAAGCCCAACGTATTTCCAATAGGCCCAATGAACGAGGAGAACGCTGAGAAATTGGCAAAGGTATGGGACTTCAAGCCTCCAACGAAGCCTGGGTTAACAGTGACCGAGGCCCTCCTAAGGGACAACGATATAAGAGCCATGTTCTTCATGGGCTTCAACCCCCTAGCCAGCATGCCCAATAGGAGGAAGGTCGAGGAGAGGCTCAGGAAGCTTGACCTCCTAGTAGTAATGGACGCCTTCATGACCGATACTGCCTCCCTAGCCCACTACGTCCTTCCCTCAGCAGTGTGGACCGAGAAGGAAGGATCAGTTACAAACCTGGACAGGCTGGTCAAGTGGAGGTTTAAGGCAGTAGATCCACCAGGAGAGGCAAAGCCGGACTACGAAATCCTCGGCATGTTAGCCAGGGAGCTGGGCTTTAACTTCGCCACCGACCCCAAGCTCCTCTTTGAGGATATGAAGAAGGTAACCCCAATCTACTCCAACCTAACCCTTGACTCGATTATGGATTACTCCGCCAACTCTCGCTACCCCAACGGGGAGCTCTACCTCTACGAGGAGAAGTTCCACACACCCTCAGGAAAGGGAAAGTTCGAGTTCAGGGAACAAAGGGAGGTGAAGAAGGGCTACGTGTTGCTCACGGTAAGAAACGTGACTAGGTACAACACAGACGTATTAACCGGTAGGATTCCAGGGTTTGGAATGTACGAGAGCCCACTTCTTGTTAACCCCTCAGACGCGAAAGGATTGGGGCTAAGGGACGGAGATGAGGTAATAGTGTCCTCTGAGTGTGGGAGCGTAAGGGCTAAAGTCAGGGTGTCCTCAGAGGTGCTGAACTCCACAGTGGTCATGTACATGCACGATAAAAAGGTCAACTACGTAGTGTGCGACGAGCTAGACGAGTCGAAGGCACCGAGGTATAAGTACACTGTCGTGGAGATAAGAAAGAAGGTTTGAACCTAATAACTAACTAAGACTAAGATGTCTTTTTCCTAGAAAAAAGGGAAAAAGGGTTTTTTACAAAAGAATAAAAGCCTCGCCTTTTAAGGCGGGGATGTAGAAGGAAAAACCAGCTATTTATTGCGGGGCGCAAATTTTTAAACTGCTCTCACAGTTATTATGATATATATAATTTTATGTACATAAAGTGATGAGTAAATACTTGTATAAAATTTTTGAGGTAGATATTTATCAAGTATATCTTAGTAAACAAAAATTTACTGCTACTATCTACAATCACGTGAGCTCGACTTTTCAATAAAAGGGACTAAGAGAAGGAGTTGTTGTGCCTTTCACTTCCCTATAAGGAGGGGTAAGATGAATATGGCAAACATCAAGTTGAAGAACACTATTGCAGTAATGATAGTGTAGAGCTTGTTTCTCTCAGACGCAAACTGCGCTATCCCTAACACTACTCTGACTACCTGGATTGCTATCAAGAGCATTAGGCCTAGGAAAATGAGGTCTATGGGCTGGAGTTCTTCTACCCCCTTAGCAACCTGGATTGGAGGGAACTCGGACGTGTTGACTACGGTCTTTGGAGACGATATCTGGGAGAGCGTGTAACCGTTGGAGTGACCCACGACAAAGAGCATCACCGAGCCCAGTATAATGAACACGGTACTGATTATCACTCCTATCCTTAAGGTGTTGCCAATTAAATCTTCAAAATCCATAGCCTAACCCCCTGAGGATCATCTGGATTCCCAAGAAGGCCAATATGAGAGTGAACACGTACCTAATGGTCTTGTTCCTTACCCTCACCAAGATCTTAGTACCGATAAAGGCCCCTATTAGCACCCCTATTGCAGTGCCCGCAGCTAGGAAAGGCTGGATGTACCCAAAGCTCCAGTATATGGAACTTCCAGTAGCTGCAGTGACGCCTATCATGAAGTTGCTGGTGGTGGTGCTGACCTTTATTGGCAGGTTCATAGCCCAGTCCATGGCTAGGACCTTCAACGCCCCAGACCCTATTCCAAGGAGGCCCGAGATGTATCCAGCAAAGAACATGATTATCTCCCCGAGCCACCACTTCACCCCAATGTACTCTACCTCTCGATCAAGGACCATGTCGTAGTACTTACCGTAGAGCTGGAAGACCCTTGTCGTCCAATCTGGCTTGACCCCCCTAGGTAGCTCGAACTTGGACCTCTGGAGCTGCACGTAAACTTGGGAAAGGAGGACTGCTCCAAAAACTATGTAGATAATGTACTGTAGATGGTGAGAGTAAATGAAGGCCACTGTGAGCGAGCCGATAATTGACCCGGTAGTAGTCGCTGTTAGCAGCCCCGTGCCTATCTTGAGGTTAGTTATTCTGTCCTTTATGTAGGCGCTTGCGGTCCCGCTAGATGTAGCTATAGTGGAGATTAAGCTAGCGCCCGAGGCGTACACTATGGGAATCCCCAAGTAGAGCGTGTAGATGGGGACAAGAATAGTGGCCCCTCCCAAACCCGTTAAGGCGCCGAGAATCCCACTTAATGCGCTTAGTAGTATTATTAGTATAAAAAACTCTATTGTTGGTAGCATGATTAAGCAATATGTGCTATAATTTTTAAACTTTTCATGACACGCAACCCTCAGCTTCCTTGTGAACAAGCAACTCTTCGTGGCGGTCCTGGTTAACCTAACGAGGGTCTTGTGAACTCTCGCAGCTTTAACGCGGCATTAAGATGGTTTTACGCCCTTAACTGACGTAACGCTTTTCTAGGGTTTGAGGCAATGACTCTCCTCACTTGGCACTTGAGTAGCACAAACAAGACTATAGGCAGCCATCACTTGAGCCCACATGCCGTGCAGGTCTTGCTTCGCCATCAGGACTTCTTCAAACTGGGAGAACCGTCCAAAAAGGTTTAAAAGACCAAGAAAGAACCTTACAAAATGATTAAAGCCTCGCCATTTATGGAGGAAGTCAGTCAATGAAGGAGAAGCTCTGGAATAAGTTTCTCATACCAATTGTCGAGACCTTTGCCGCCCCCTATTCGGTGATAAGGAAGATCTACCCTCAGCTAATCATACTTTCCGTAGTCGTCTATTCCATTGCCTTAATTTTCGTCTACTACCAAGGCCTCGACTGGGTATCAGCTATCTACGCGGCAATTAACGTCATAACCACTGTTGGACTTTACGCGCCAGACATAAACGAAATGCCCTCACAGGAGAAGCTCCTCCTTACTATAACCATTATCTTCAGCGTAGGGCTCTTCGCCAGCATGGCGCAAACTTTAATCTCGACCTTGCTAAATAGAAATAATTGGATAGATGCTAGGGCTAGGTGGAGAGGGAAGCTCATGAAGGGACACGTTGTCGTCTTGGGCAACTCCAAGAGCGTGCTCTCTGCTGTCAAGAAGCTCCAAGAGCTGGGAAAGGACTACATCGTAGTGACTGGAAACAAAGACATCTACAACCAGATAAAGAACGCCAAGGTCATCCTTGGCGACCCTAAGGACGACCAGAACATCCTCGCTGCGGGGATAATGGGGGCGGAGTCCGCAATAATAGCTATGGAAGACGACGCGGAGACCCTCCTCGTAACGCTAAAGGTACAGAAGTTCAACCCTCCCCTCACCGTGGTGACTGTAGTGAACGACTCCTCAATGGTCGACGTTATGAAGACAGCTGGCGCTGACATCGTCATCCCATTTGAGGAGGTAGTGGGGAGGATGATGGCTTCGGCTTCGGTGTCAAAGCAGTTGGCTGGTTTGATATTCTCTAGCAATGAGAGGGAGTTCGTCATTGCAGTGTTTAAGGCAAAAACGAGGTTCAAGCTGAGGGACCTCCCAGACGGCGTTATACCAATAGCTATACTAAGGAACGGAAAGCTGGACCCATACTTCGACAGGGATACCGAGGTAGATACTGGGGAAACGTTGTTCGTCATAGGAGACCCCTTAAGGTTCAAGGAGCTCTCTGCCCTAATGGAGTGACCATGGGTCAAAGTGCGGTAACAACCCTTAGACAAAGCCCCTCCACGGCTAAGGAGGCGAAAAGTTTAGGTGTCTAGCTTTTAAAGTCTCCCTGGTACTTTCTACCGTGGAAAAGGCAATAGAACCTTGGGGTGTCAACGTCCCTTACTTGGCGCTAGGGCTAGTTTACTGGGCACTAGGTGGCGCAACCATATCTTTGGGCCTGCACCCGTACTTCATGATGGTTGGTAGTTACGCAGTATTCTTTGGCATGATCTCCAGGCTCTTCTTTCCCGCGAGGAAGTACATCTTGGGCCACGTCATCACCTTGGCGTTGCTTTCAGTCCCCCTCTATCCCTTCCAAGCCCTCGCCTCTGCCTCCTTGGGAGTCACAGAGCTTTGGGGATTTAAGGACACGAAGTCGTACGGCGCCAAGTTCCCCGTCAACGTGCTGGTGCTCTCTTCCCCATTTGCGTCCTTTGTGGCGTGGTTGTTATTTCCTGCAAACTACGAGGTACTGCTCTTTCCCTTAACCTTGTACCTCCTCGGGGTCAACGTGGGGGTCTTCTCAGCAACTATGGGCTTTAAACCAAAGTTTGGGGCAAAGCAGGTTCCCCTCATCCTACTCTCAGTCTTAGTGGTGAAGTACCCCGTTTTGCCTGTGTTGGGCTACGTTGCGTGGCTCCTTTACGACAGTAAGCCAAGGGTGAACGCCACGGCAATGGCTACGCTTTCAGCCTCTATTGCCACCACTTCCGCCTCCCTTTTACTAGGCCAAGAGTTGCACGCCTTCGCCCTGGGCGTTATGATGACCTACTTCTTCAATTGTATAACCTATTCTACTTCAAGGTATAACTACCAAAAGGCGTTTCCAATCCCTCTCCTCTTAGCCACTTCCTACTTTACCAGGTTCCTGAACTTGGAGCTCTCCTCGGCGTTTACAGCTTTCACTGTTCTCTACTTCGTCTACTTGGTGAAGGACAACTTCACTTGGAGGACAATAAAGTTAGGTATTTCAGCAAAATACTTAAGTTAAACTAGTTATAAATACTATGGAAAAAATAAGATAATAAAAATTAAACCAAGTTAATGTCAAGATAGAAACTCAATTATCGATAACAGTAAAAAACTGGAAACACCATCATTTACTCATGTGCATAATAAGGACTGCTGAAGTAAGTAGACCAGTGCTCTTCCGAGACGTCCTGCTAATTAACGAGAAGGACTTCGAAAAGCTGAGCGACGAGAACTACTTTAGGGTCTTAGCTATGGACAAGAAGTGGGAGGAAATAAGCAAGAGCTACTTTTACTACATTGTGGGAAAGCTGAGGGAGCTTGGACTCCTCTTGGACAACGCCATCTCGTTTAAGGTCGTATTGCCCTTCACCGTAAACGAGGGAGGGTTTCACGTAAGCGATGGTCTGCTCTACTTGACCGAGGACAGGAAGCTCGTTTACTACAACCCCAAGTTCGACGTGTATGCTTGTAGTGGTTGCCCAGTGGTTGAGACGTGTTTAAAGAGCATTAAGTCCCTTGCTAGGGAGACTGGGATTAAGTTGAGGAACGAGTGCTTAGATAGGGCGTGGAGCAGCGTCTTGGAAGAGGTTAGGAGGGTTGTTGTGTCGAGGATAACGTTCATGAGGGCAAGAATAGACCTAACAGCGGAGAACAAGGTGAGGGAGCTTGAATGGGCTAAGCAAGGCCTATAAGCTCTCCTTCTTTGGGCTAGTGGCATTAGCAGGGACCTTCGTGCTGGGCCTCTTGAGGGCGTTGGCAGACGACGGGAAGATAGACGCTCAAATGAGCACTCCACTCCTCATTATGCATATAGCGTTTGCCCTAGTGACGGGATTACTTTCCCTCTACTTATTCCACTTAAGCAGAAAGACTGGTCTCATATTCCCTGAAGCTTTGGCCACAGCGAACCTATCTGCAGTGACCTTAGCTGGGACCTCTGGACTCCTCTTCCTGTTCTTTAGGGCTCAGTTCTTGTCGTACCTAATGCTCTCCTCCTTTGAGGTAAGCTTCGGCCTCTCCTCTGTACTAATCGGCTACTTGTACAGCTTCTTCAGAAACTGCTACAGATGAACTTTTTTCCCTCCCTTCCACCTCTCTCTAGTGCTACCATATATCATAATATTTTCCACAGTAAGCATCGACGGCAGGCTAGCCACAAAGACTGGATACAGCCAATTGAGTTGTCCCTTCGACAAACAGAGGCAACACCAGTTGAGGGCAGAAGTAGACGCCATTGTGGTAGGGGGGAACACGGTGAGGATCGACAATCCCTCCTTGACGGTAAAGTACGCCAAGAAGGAAAAGGACCCAATAAGAGTGGTCGTGAGCGAGTCGCTGAACCTAGACCCGTCCTACAAGGTCTTTTCCACTCCGCCTATGACAATCGTTTACACTAAGTCAGATAAGTCCCCAGAGGAGTTCGTGAAGAGGGGAGTTGAGGTTAGGCGGTTCTCCCAGCTTGTGGACGTATTTGAGGACCTCTACGCGCTTGGAGCGAGAAAGGTCATGGTGGAGGGGGGAGGAAGGCTCATATGGAGCCTCGTTAAGGAGGGACTTTACCACGAGATCAGGGTTACTGTCTCCCCTAGGGTCTTTGGAAACGGCGTAAGCCTTGCACAAGGGGAGGGGTTCAACGGGGAAGAGGCCCCAAAGCTAAAACTGGTGGACTTTAAGCTTTGCGAGTGCAAAAACGAGGTCCACTTGGTGTACAGGAGGACCTAGTCCTTTACTACTAGTACTGACCTCCTCGAGTTCTCCATCACTTTTGATGACACGCTCTCCACGAAGAGCTTCTTTATTCCCTTGATCCATCTATTCCCTAACTACTATTAAGTCAGCGTCCTCTTCCTCAGCTACCTTAGACAAGGCGATCGTAGGGCTGCCTCTGATTACTTTGTACTCTACTTCAACCCCGCGGGTCCTTCCAAGCAACTCCACCTCCTCCTTGTGCTTCATTATTCTCTCCTTGGTCTTGACGTCTTCTTTCACGTACGCCTCTGAGGAATCCAAAGGATGTG
>ASRH01000010.1 GCA_000565255.1 Candidatus Aramenus sulfurataquae
CAAGGGATGGGGCAGGAGTTAAGCTCTACCGCGTCTTCGGAGGGGTGCCTACAGCCTACTTGACCGACCCTTTTCTCCTCCTCGACTTCTTCGGCTCCACGGACCCGGAAGATTACATCATGGGCTTCCCGTGGCACCCACACAGGGGAATAGAGACAGTCACCTATCTAATGGAGGGAAAGGTTGAGCACGAGGACAGCGAGGGAAACAAGGGGGTCATCTACCCAGGGGACGTACAATGGATGACAGCGGGCAGTGGAATATTCCACCAGGAGATGCCCAAGCCACTTGACGACAAGGAAGTGGCGAGGTACTTCCAAAATCCAAACAACAACAAGGGATTACAGCTCTGGATAAACCTCCCGGCAAACAGGAAAATGACCACCCCAGCCTACAGAGGGGTCACGGCAAAGCAGATCCCAAAGGTGGAGATTGACCAAGGAGAAGTAAAGGTCGTCGCCGGGGAGTTCAGGGGAGTACAAGGACCAGTCAACGCTGGCCTCTCCGTGGACCCAAGCTACTTTGACGTGGTGCTGAAGGAGGAGGGAGAGTTTGTCCACCGCGTCAAGGAGAAGTACACAGTTCTCGTGTACGTGGTGGAGGGAAAGGCGAAGTTCGACGACAGGACTGTGGTTGGACATGGAAACCTAGTAATATACGGCGAGGGGGACGAAGTGAGGATAAAGAGCTTAGGCAACTCTAGGCTGATCTTCTTAAGTGGGAGGCCCCTGGGGGAGCCCATAGCGTGGTACGGACCCATAGTAATGAACACCGATGATCAGATAAGGGAGGCGCTGCTAGACCTAAGGCGGGGGACCTTCGTCAAGGACAAGAATCCCATCTTCTACTGAAGGAAGGCGTCTAAGCTCCCCTTTCTCTTTATCACTTTTTCTATGAACTTGTCCCTCACTGGCAGGTATACCCTCTCGTAGAACTCCCTCTGGTTCTCGAGGACTTCCTTGGGGAAGGAGGACACGTATTTCAAGGCCGACTCCCACGCCACGTCATAGGGCACTGTTGCGCTTATCTTGTCCTTGATCTCTCTATCGTAGTCCCTAGGCGTCTGCGCCCTGTCGCCTATCACAAAGTACCCGGTCTCCTTCTCTTGATAAACCTGCTCTCCTGCAACTGTAACTAGTGCCCTGTCTTCCCTGAACTCAGATGGCACTGACGGAACCCCTCTCCCTCCCTTTGGCACGTATCCCCTGCCGTAGTACTTTGCCCACGCGTAAAATATGGCCCTGTTTAGCCCAAACGACTTAGCTTTATCTAAGTCACCGTAAAGAGCGTAGTACCTCGCGGCTTGAAGGAGGCCCATTACTTGGAACCTGCCAAGCTTTCCCTCTACCTCCTCCTTATCGCTGCTTTCTGCCTTGATGCCCTCGTGATAGGGCGAGTACTCCTGGATTGCCTTGACGAGGAGCTCCTTTGCCTCGTCTTCCTCATACCACTCGTACGCCCTTTCCTCGTGTGTGAAGCTCCCAGGCTTGGCCCACTCTAGGGAGAACTTGCTCAGCTTGTCTGGGGAGAAGCACACAGCAACGTAGTCCAGCTCCTTGTGGAGGGAGAGCGGAGCAGTGAAAATTCTCTTAGCGTCTATTAGTTCGTCCACCTTGAGCACTCCACCGGATTGTTCAGAGAGCCTTCTGATGTCGTTTTTAACCCTCTTAAGCACGTACTGGACAAGGGCGTGGGCAGCGGTGACTGGGTAGTAGTCCTTAGGCAGTGCCCTCTCGTTCACCCTGACGTGTATGCCCTCCCCGCTCCACAGCAAGTAAACGGACTTGTACACCTTTTCCTTTTCCAGAAAGGAAACGATGGCTTCTGCAGCCCTTACGGCGTATTCCCACTTGTCGATCTTCGTGTCCACGTCAAAGAACGGGGTGTACGCCACCACTTTGTCCTGCTCTACGTGGGCCCTGTCCACTACCTCGTACTTTGAGGCGGTAGCGTAGATTGTCCTAGCGTTAAACCTCCTCGCCTTTTCCAGCACGTCCTCTTCTGAGGAGAAGGTTAAGGGCTTATCTCCGTCGTGCCTAACCATTGTCCTCCCAAAGAGAGCCACCCACCTAGCCTTAGAGAAGTTAAAGATCTCCCTCTTCACGAGGGGGTTGCTATAGTGTAAAAGGGGGTCTACCATTGTACACCTCTTTGTCCGCAGAGTTAATATACCCAAGGGCACATTCGCGTTGGTAATACCTTATAAGGGTTTTTGCCAAATTTATTGCGTGGAACTGGAGCAGGTTTACAACATAAGCAAGCTGGGCGAAAACGTACCGGAGTGGGCTGAAGAGGTAAAGTACAAGTTCGTGGACGAGGTAATGGGAGATAAACTCCCCTTGGCGGAGAAGTGGATAAAGGAACTTGAGGGCGAGATGGAGGTAGTGAAGGAGAAGCTTGGGTTAAGGGACTTCCTGCTCTCAAAGGAGCTCAGGAGCTTCATAGAGGACCCCAGGAGACACCTCGTGAAGAAGCTCTTCCTCTACTTCCACGACCTGGTCAGGGGGAGGATAACCCCAGAGGAGTTCGCCACCAAGGGAAGGCAGGCTATAAATAGCTCGTTTGGCTCAAACTTGAGGGGCATATACCAATCCTGGGGCCTCCTGGCTATGTTGGAGCTCCTGGCTGACAGGGGCTTCTCCTTGGCTTACCCTCCTCACAAGGTTGTAGGGCTAGATAGGGCTGGGATGCAGAAGGGAGGGAGCATTCCCCCAAACGCCGTAGTGGAAGACGGACTGGGGAGGTCGTTCTCCTTCTTCGTTGAGGCGCCAAGGCCAATAGGCTGGGAGGATGGAGGGGACTTAGAGAGGGTGTGGAAGCTCTACTCCACTCTAAGGCCCGACATGTTAATCTACAAGGGCTTTTACCACGACATAGTTGACTTAAGCAACGACATCCCCATAAAGAGGCCAAACTACGTTGTTGAGTTCAAGGAACTGGACGACTGGTGGAAGAGGTGGAGGTACTTGAAGGGATACAAACCCTTCTCCGCCAACGAGTGGAGGGCGAGGTGGATAAAGGGGCTCTACGACGGGCTTGCCGAGGTCCTAGGAGGGAAGAGGGAGGAGGGCTTGCCGGAGTTCAAGAAGGAGGAGGGCAAGAAAATAAGGGAGTACAAGGTCATAGAGCTTTACATGGGAATATATAAACCAGACCTAGGGGTTCTAATTAGTAGGAGGGCTGTAGAGGACGAGGTAAAGGAGGACTTAAAGGGGGTAATGGTGTTGGACGACGTGGGGTTCAACAAAGAGAAGCTCTACCCCCTAGTGGAGGACATGCTGAGAGGATTAGAGGTAAAGCTGGACTTGAGGGAACTGGCGTATAAGTTCGCAATGGAGAGGGAAAGGGAGTTTAGGCAGTGGCTAAGGGAGAAGCTTGGCGTGGAGCTCAACGACGAGACGATGAGAACGACGAGACGACGAGAGCTTAAAGGATTAATAAAAAAGGGAGTTTTAGGAGACTCTCAGCATTATCCTACCGTCCCTCTCCTTCCCAAACAGGGAACCTATAGCCTCCTTGCCCTCGCTCAACTTGAACTCCTTCCATACCTTCATCTTGAGCGGTATTTTTACCAACTGCTCCAGCTCGTACCTAGTGCCTCCAGTAGTCCCAACTACCTTAATCTCTCTACCATATATTGATCCCAGCTCCACCTCCGCCTTCTGTGCCGTTAGCCCTCCGAAAAACACCATAGTGCCCCCTGGAGAGAGGACTGAAAGCGACTTAGCCCACAAGTCCCCTCCAACTGAGTTCACTACTACGTCTGCCCCTCTTCCTTCAGTGACCTTCTTCACGCCTTCCTCCACCTCGCTGTAACTAAAGACGTGGTCAGCGAACTCCTTCACCCATGGCTTTGAGGATACAGCGACCACCTTAGCCCCCATCATCTTAGCTAACTGCAGTGCTATCATCCCAGTGTTTCCCGAGGCGCCGAAGACGACGACGGTCTTTCCGAAGCCTACGTTCGCTTCCCTTAACGCGTGGAATGGCGTGAGCCCTGCAACTGGTAGACTAGCCGCTACCTCCCAGCTTACTGACTCTGGCAATTTTACCAAGTTCTTTTCTGGGACTGATAAGTACTCGGCAAAACCGCCGTTGGTGACCACGCTTATTATCCCACCGTTCCTGCACAACTGTTCCTTTCCGGAGAGGCAGAGGTCGCAAGTCCCGTCGAAAAGCCTGTTGTACACCACCACTCTGTCGCCTTTCTGGAACCTCTTTACGTGATCCCCCACCTTTTCCACGACTCCCGCTACCTCTGCTCCAGGGACATGTGGCATTGGCTGGACTGGGAGGAAGTTAACGACGAAGTAGTCTATTGGGTTTACTCCCGCCATAACTACCTTTATCAAGACGTCGTGGGGTCCCACTTCCGGTTCCTTAAAATCACCGAACTTTAGGTTTTCCAATCCGCTCTTCTCAAAATAGATTGCCTGCATAAATCTACTTTATCAAAGAAAGTATATAAGTCTAGTGAAGCTATTTTATTAAAGAAAGCAAAAACTTTCTTAATTAGTAGAGCTTCCGCACCCTCTCTAAGTCCCCTCCATCCTCCATAAGAAGAAAAGAGACGTAAAGCAAGGCTCTACTTTCATCGACTTAAAAACGCAAGTGCCTTATCAGAACAGCCTTGTTCCGCAGTTTATGCAGAACTTAGCATTGGGTGGATTCTGAGTCCCACAGCTAGGACAAACCCTCATTTGCGGGTAAGCAGGGGGTTGTGGATAAGGTTGTGGGTAGTAGGTCTGCGGGAACTGAGGAGCCTGATAGGAATTCATTCTCACGTAGTTCTCTATGACTCCCATTACCTCTTTTTCGATCTCCAAGTTCCACAAACCCTCTCCAGCCTCAGCGAGCAGGCCTATTGGTCCCAGGATTAAGTCCCCAGCTACTGCGTCTATACCGTCCTCCGCCTTTACCCAGTCCGCTATCCCTATGTTGACGTCCAGTATTCCTGGAGCGCCCATTAGCTTCACTGTAAAAGCCCTATCCGCCGCAAAAATGTGCCTTAAGAGGCCAGTCTTCTTTGCTTGAATCACGTAGTAGTTACCGTAACCAAAATACTGTGACTGATAACCCTTGCTAATGAACCACTCGTTCAAGTACTGGGCTAAGGCTTGGAGGTTCACGTTTACGTTCTCGAACCTCTTCTGCATGATAACAACTTCGTGAGGTAGTTTAAATAGGTTTTACTATTTGCCGGAGGACGCCTCGGCGTCCTAAAATGAGATTGGCTTATTTTCTTCAACATTGACTTTAACTTTTCGAAATAGATTTATACTTCCACTCTATACATCTAAGCATGGAAGAGATGTCAACAACAATAAGGAAAGCTAGAGAGGAGGACTGGAGGAAGATATACGAGCTTTACGCCTCCCTAGACGAGGAAGACCTCTACTTGCGCTTCTTCCACTTCTACAGAATGAGCGAGGAGGAGGCAAAGGAGTTAGCCAAGGGTAAAGACCACGTGACCTTCCTTGCTGAGGTGGACGGAAAGGTCGTGGGGGAGGCGACGCTCTACAACAACGGCGAGTTCTCGCTGGTGGTGGACAGAGGGTACAGGGGGAGGGGCATAGGCACGCTACTTGTGAGGAGGGTAATAGAGGAGGCAAGGGCCATGGGTATCGAGTTAGTCAAGTTCTACACCTTAAGCGAGAACTACCCAATGGTGGTCCTCGCTAAAAAGTTGGGGTTCTTCTTGAGCTTTAACGAGGACGAGGTAAAGGGAGAGCTCAAGCTAAAAGTTTTATGCGTGAACAGTTAAGGTTTTTACTTTTCTTGCGTTTTCGCTCAAAAGAGTTAAAAAGTTAAAGAACTAACTTTAACCGTGATCCAAGAACATCTTCCTATAATAACTGGAAGGTCCACTTACATAGACGACATAAATCCCAAGAACGCTGTCTTCCTCCAAGTGATTAGGTCGCCGATAGCGAGGGGCAGGGTGCTCAAGGTAAGCAAACCGGAGAGGGCACTCCTCACGCTCACTTGGGAGGACGTGAAGGCATACATGCCGGTAGTGGGCGACGCAGCTCTTCTCAAGCAGTCTAGGATAGCCAGGATGCCAGTGCTCGCCGACGGTAGAGTCAACTTCGTTGGCCAACCAGTCATGGCGGTGATTACTGAGGATCGGTACTCCCTTGAGGACTTAGCCGAGGAGGCCCAGGTAGAGTACGAGGAAATGAGGGCCATAGTGGACGTAGAGGAGGCAATTAACGCAGAGCCGATCCACGAGGGGCTGGACTCCAACGTTTCCGTGGACCAGATCCTCAGTGGCGGTGATCTCTCTCTCAAGGAAAAAGCTGACGTAGTGGTGAGCAGGAAGATAAAGCAGAGCAGGGTAGTGTCAAACCCAATGGAGACTAAAGGTTGCGTGTGCTGGTGGAACAACAACGCCTTGAACGTTTACGTGTCCACCCAAGCTCCATTTAGGGTAAAGAACGACTTGAGGGAAGTGCTGGGCATACCCCCTGAGAGGATAAACGTTTACTCTGCCCCAAACGTGGGGGGAGGCTTTGGGAACAAGTCAGGAGGGTACCCTGAGTACGTGCTTGGTGCTTTGGCTTCGCTTAAGCTAGGGAGGCCAGTGAAGTGGGTGGAGACGAGGAGCGAGTTCTTAGTCAACGCCCAGTCCCTCGGAAGGGGAGAGGTCTCAGACGTGAGGCTCTACGCCAAGAAGGACGGCACTATCTTGGGGATGGAGGGAACTATAATAGCCAACATAGGTGCTTACGACTACGGCATAAACTACAATACGCCAATGTTCGTAGCCAGGCTAGCAAATGGCCCCTACAAGCTCAAGTTCGCTAAGATGAGGGCAATGTCGGTCTTTACCAACACTCCTCCCATGGGCTTTTACAGGGGGGCAGGGAGACCAGAAGCGGCGTTGATCCACGAGACTTTGGTGGAGGACTTGGCTGAGGAACTTGGGATGGATCCAGTTGAGATAAGGAGGAAAAACTTGGTTGACGACTCTGGGTACGTAACGCCACTAGGAAACAAGCTGGACCCGGCAGGGTACAGAGAGGTACTGGACAAGGCCGAGAAGTACTACAGGAAGGCCAAGGAGGTCTACAAGGGCGACAACATTGGGGTATCTATAGTAGCTTTCACTGAGATAGTCAGAGTTTCTCCAGGGGAGTCAGCGAGGGCCGTGGTTAGGCAAGGCAAGGTAGTCTTCTACGTGGGAGGGCTAGGTCCCCACGGGCAGGCTTACTCCACGGTATTCAGGAAGGTGGCCTCGGAGACCTTAGGGATAAGCGAGGACAAGGTGGAAGTAATAACGGGGACTACGGAAGGAGTAAAGGAGGGAATAGGGAGCTTCGGCTCCAGGGGAGGGAGTGTAGGAAGTTCCGCCGTGATCGCTGCGGCCCTAGAGCTCTCCAAGAGGGTGGACGTCCGCCACTTGGAGAAGTACGAGGGGGTCGAGGTGGAGGTGTTCTACAAGACGGACGACATCTTCGCTCCCGGAGCTCACGTAGCGGTAGTGGAGGTGGACAAGGAGACCGGCTTCGCCAAAGTCCTCGACTACTACGCAGTGGAGGACGTTGGTAGAGCGCTCTCGCTAGAGGAGGTGGAGGGGCAAGTAATTGGCGGAGTGTTGCAGGGGGCCTCTCAAGTGATCATGGAGGCCATGAGATACGACGAGAGAGGGATACCTCTATGCAGTTCTATAGCCGACTGCGGTGTCCCAACTGCAGTGGAGTCTGTGAGGAGGATCGAAAACGAGATCGTGGAGTTTCCCTCTGGGCTACTCTCAAAGAGCAGGGGGGTAGGGGAGTCTGGGACCACGGGAGCGCTCCCAGCGGTATTCATAGCGTTTGAACGCGCTACGCGCAGGAAGTTCCACGAGCTCCCAGTTCTCCCAGAGGAGGTAGCCGGGAAAAACTAAAACTGTTGGTTATATTCAGGAGATAAGGTTTTTTATTCTTTTTCGCAACTATTTCATATGCCAAGGGAACTCACTCCCCTCGAGCAGTTACAGCTACTTGTCCCTGGGTATAGGGGGTACAAGGTCAAGGACCTAATAAGGCAGGACGACTTCCTGGTGAGGCAATCAACTATCTCTAAGCTCCAGGCTGCTATACACAACTTAGAGGCTCTGGAGTCACAGATAGCCTCCTCTAACCCATTCTCGCCCCTACTGAAGAGGATCGAGTTTGTCATCTCTCAGATGAGGACGCTAGTAGGACAGATCCTCTCAGCCCAAGGTGGAGGGGCGGACGTATACGCTAGGTACAAGGTTCACGCAGAACAGCTGGACGAGATAGTTAGCAACGACCTCCAAATGGTTTCGTTGGCTAACCAAGTTGCAAACCTCTCCGCTTCCCTGGACAACCTGGAGCAGATCCCTCCCTTGCTAGAGCAGATAAGGCAAGTACTTATCTCCAGGGAGAAGCTCTTCCTTCCCCCAGAATATAGATAGAAATCCTTTTATCTTTACTTAGCGTAATAATTATGAACGCTCATGTCTATTCAATTTAGAGGTCAAGTTATTTCCACGGAATTGGAGAACGGAACCTCCTACATGTCACAAGACACGATAATTTTTAGGTATCCAAAGGAGAACATAACCTCCAAGTCCCTCATCATTGTCCAGCCCACGGAGCAGGCAGTGGTCGTGATCCAAGGCCAGATCGCGGCTGTGTTGCCACCTGGAACGCACAACGTGCAGTCGCCGCAGAACCCGATTTCGTCGTTCCTCTCCAAGTTTAGGTATACTTCCCTTCCATTCGACACCGTTGTGTACTTCGTGTCCACGACTAGGCACGAGGTGAGGGTAGCTGGGGTAAGCCAGACAGACGACCTAGTTCCCTTAGAGTATGAGGTGGCGGTGTACTTTAGGGTGGTGAACCCCGGGCTCCTTGTCACAAACGTCCAGTTCCACGAAGCGTTTTTCAAGGACGGCAATCTGGCAAACTACATATCTCCAATAATAGACCAAGAGGTGAGCCAAGTCCTAAACCACGTGAAGCTCACTGAGGTCTTCAAGAAGTTCGCCGACATATCAACTGCAGTAACGGCGGGGCTAAAGACCTTCCTAGGGGAAATCGGGGTCGAGCTCATCTCAGTGAGGATAACGAAGCTGATACCTCAAGACCCAGAGTTAAGGAGGATACTACAGCTGAGGGATCTCGGGCTGGAGGTATACGACTCGGTGAGGATGGGGCTAGCTAGGCTGTTGGCGGAGAGCGGCAACCCAGCGAGCGTTAACATGGCCCTAGGTGTACCATATTTCCCCACTCTCTCGTCCATTGTCATTGGCTACCCATACTTCCCGATCTTAGGCGGTGCCCAGGCTCCCTCACAACAGCCCCCAGCAGCTGGGGTAAACATACAACAAGTGTTAAAACAGACCTTCGGAGCGACGTCCGGAGGTGCTCAAAGTGGCTCCTCCCAGTAGGATATTGGCTTGGAACGTGGCGTCGGCCATTGGCTACTCCTTCATCTTGACCTTTGTCATGGCGGTCATCTCCTTAATAGTGAAGGCATTTTACCCTCCTACTGTCTTTGAAATCGCTCCAATAATGTCGTTGCTCAAGAGCCCTGCCTCTGGCGTAGTACAGTTGATAGTCTTGGCTCTCTTGGTATCCTTTTCCTTGCCTGTGGGGAGCAAGGTAGCAGAAGGAAACCTCAAACAAGTGAGAAAGGTAGCAGTATACGCAGGGGTCAGCTACTTGGCGTTCTCGCTTTTACCCTTTGCCTTTACCACGCCCTATCTTCAGACCACGGTGGGGCTTGTCATAGCCTATAACGTGTTGAACGGGGCTTTCTCCGGTACCTTAGCCACTTACTTCTAGATAAAGTTGGAAAAAGGTAAATGGAAAAGAACTTAGCCCATTGGCGGATAGCCCTGGGGCATGCCCTGCTCCTGTCCCTGGGGTTGCTTTGAGGGAGCGGCAGCTATCATGTCGTCTATCTTCATTATAGCCACAGCAGCGTCAGTAGCCCCCTTGATTACTTGTTCCTTTACCCTTAGCGAATCCAACACGTTGATCTTCGTCATATCCTCCTCCACCTTACCTTTCATAACGTCGATCCCGGCGTTCTTCATGCCCTTGGCGTGAAGGCTCCTCAATTCCACCATGGCGTTCACTGGGTCAAGGCCTGCAGTCTCCGCCAGCGTGCTTGCCATCTCCTCTAGGGCGTTAGCGTAGGCTTCTAAAGCCAGTTGCTCCTTTCCCGGCAAGGTCTTCTGCCTCAACCTCATTGCCAGCTCTTCCTCAAAGGCACCTCCTCCTGCGACAACGTAGGGGTCTATGAGGACGTTCCTCAGCGAGTTGAGCACGTCGTTGAAGCTCCTCTCCATCTCGTCCATGGCGACGTCTGTGGAGCCCCTTATGAGTATGGTCACGGCCTTAGCCTCCTTTACTCCCTCCACAAAGATGGCCTTGTCCTTCCCCACCTGCCTTTCCTCGACCCTCTTTGCGTAACCTAGGCTCTGGGCGTCAATGTCTCTGTAGGAGCTCACTATCTTGGCCCCGGTGGCCTTAGCCAACTTCTCTAGATCGCTCCTGCTGACGTTCTTTATGCCCATTATCTTGTTCTTGGCCAAGAAGTGGAGAGCTATGTCGTCCATGCCCTTCTGCGATATGACCACGTTTGCTCCGGTCTTGGCTATTGCATCTACCATTGCTTTTACCTGCCTTGCTTGCTCCTCCAACGCCTCCTTTATCTGCTCCGGCGAGGTTATGCTCAGCTTCGCTGTGATGTCCCCCTTCTCCACCTCTAGTCCAAAGTCGATGACGGCTATCTTGGCCTCCTCCACAATCTTTGGCATAGAGGGGCTCGGCACCTCCTTGTCCAGTACAATTCCCTTGACTAACTCCACGTCGTCGGTGGACTCTCCCCTCTTCTTCACGAACTTCACGTTGCTCAAGTCCACGTTGTACTCTTCTCCCTGCTTCTCGGCTATAGAGAAGACGGCCTCTATGGCCACGTCAATTACCTTGTCCATGTTGGAGGCGAAGAACTTGCTTGACAACGTAGTGAACGCAACGTCCCTCAAGTACTTCCTGTCCTCTGGGTTCACTTGCATTGCAATTTCCTTGCTCAAGGAGAGGGCAAGTGCTTCTGCCTTCCTATAGCCCTCTATGATAGTGTTAGGGTGTACCTTCTGGTCAAGGAGTTTTTCAGCCTGCTCTAGTAAAAACCCCGTGAACACAACTGCACTTGTAGTGCCGTCGCCCACCTCTGAGTCCTGGACTTTCGCCGTCTCCACTACCAGCTTAGCTGCAGGGTGGTCTACGTCCATCTCCTTTACTATCGTGGCTCCGTCGTTAGTGACTACCACGTCTTGGGTGGACGAAATTAGCATCTTGTCTAGCCCCCTAGGTCCTAGGCTCGACTTGAGCATCTCTGCCAAGGTCTTTACTGCTATGATGTTGGAGTATATTACATCATATCCCGTTTCCCTTCTAGTTCCTTGGCGTAATAGGAAATTTTCCATTTAACCACTCAGTCCAATTCTCGTCTATGGTATAAATTAGTATCTATAAATTTACTGACTACTCCTCACACTGCGATAATTCCGCTAGGTGTAGGGCGTTACTTCCCTATGCATAACGCGTTAGACGTGACAAGAAAGGAAGAGGCTCAAAGCATTGACAATCTCTTTTTTGATTACTTTAGAAACCTATTTATAATTTTTCGTGCCAGATTTTTAAGAGTTACCTCAATAAACTCATCACACGAGCTGAGAGATAGAAAGCACATTAACACTCCGACCCCCTGCGAGGGTTCCTTTAGAGCAGTCTTATGGTTTAGCGCCTTCACACAGCTTCATAGGCAGTGAGCCTTAACACCACCAACTCCCCTCGACTCGCCTAGCTGTAGACCTAGGAATGGGGGACTTCAGCCAGTTTGTCCCTATCCCTTGGGTGGAGGAACTACGCGGAGGAATTCTCGCACCTTTCTCGAGGCTCGTGATTTTTCAGCGTGAGGACGCTTAATTGAACTGGTACGCCAATTTCCGTGGTGTTTCCTCACGCGTCGTCTTAACCAAATGCGTCTTGATAGCTAAAGTTTTACCCAGCCCTAGAAGGCAGGTTTACCTTCTTATATCAGTCTATTTCGCCGAAACTAACCTCAAGCTTAAGTGAGAGTTGAAAGCAAAGGCTTAAGAAACTCTCTTTACTTCTGGCGAAAAACTTAGTTTGTGATCGAAACAATTCAGCTGACCAAGGTCTACAAGGACGGGACAGTGGCGCTCGACAACCTCAACATGACCCTCTCCTCCAAGATATCCTGCGTCATAGGGAGGAACGGGGCTGGGAAGACGACGTTAATGAGGATACTGTCCACACAGCTCCTGCCCACCAAAGGGAGGGCACTCGTCAACGGCTACGACGTCGTCAAGGAGGCGAAAAGGGTCAGGAAGATAATATGTAGCATACCCCAAGAGGCCGGTACAGCTGGTATGCCCTCGCCTCTCGAACACCTCGTGATGTACTTAACCGCGAGGGGCTTCTCAATTACTGAGGCAATCCAGACGGCGAGAAAGGCATTGAAGGAAATAGGACTAGGGAAGGTAATGAACAAGCCAACAGACGAGCTCTCGGGAGGGATGAAGAGGAAGGTGTTTGTGGCTATGGCTCTAGCCTCAAATGCGGAAGTGGTCTTCCTGGACGAGCCCACCACAGGCCTCGATCCTGTCTCTAGGCTGGAGGTGTGGTCTGCCATAAGGTCAATGGACTCTAAAGTGGTTCTAACTACGCACTACATGGAAGAGGCGGAGGCCTTGTGCGAGGAGATAGCAATAATAAACAACGGCAAACTAGTTGACAAGGGATCTCCATCAGAGCTCCTGGAGCCCTTGAAGGGAAAGGTGAGGGTTGAGGGAGTGGGGGACATAAAGATAGGGAACTTGAGGATCTCCTACATGAGCCCAGAGGAGGCCAAGTCGTTGGTGGGGAAAGTTACAATAAAGCCGGTTACCCTAGAGGACGTGTTCATAACGAAGGGGTTGTACATTGAAGATTAGGTTCATCCTTGCGTTCTCGTGGTTTTACGGAGTGAGCACCCTAGTGAGGTCGCCAATCTACGTGCTCTCCTACTTGGCGTTACCGCTATCGTTGCTGTTCTTCATCTACCTTGTCTCCCACGGAACGCTGACCGACTTTGGGATACTGGGCGGGCTAATTTCGGTGGTGGTGTCTAACTCCCTGTCGCTCATAGGGGACTTCGCCTTCTTTAAGCTGTACTTGAGGTTACAGGATTTATTGGTGGCAACTGAGATAGGGCCAATGGACTACGTGGCCGGGCTGGCCCTAGGCAACTTGGTCTACAGCGTTCCCGGCATAATCCTGTACGTGGTTATGGGTATGCACTTCGGAGTGTTCAACCTAGCTCAACTGCCCGTCATCGCCCTAGTCCTTCTAGTTCTGCTGAGCTCCAGCACTGGACTCTCCATAACTCTGGCTTCCTTCTTGAAGCACACGAGGCACTCCTGGGGGCTCTCAACCTTTATGTCCCTCCTCTTTACCCTCCTCCCTCCACTCTACTACCCTTACGTTATACTTCCAAAGCCGATACTTTACGCGCTTTACGTCTCTCCTTCCACTGCGGGGTCGATTGTACTGCAGGGTTACCTAGGGCTAGCGCCCCTAGATCCGTTGGCAGTTTGGATCTTAGCCGTGGAGGGGATTGCGTTCTCTGCCCTTCCCTTTTTCGCCCTAAGGTGGAGGGAAAAGTAGTAAAAAAGGACAGGATCGCCGTGAACGAGAAAGGGATGCTGGAAAAACGCTTTAAGCCCTAGTGAGTTTCACTCCCTTGAACAAGGCGTAGGGGGTCAGCGTCGGGGTAGGGGCGTCCCACCACTTCACTAGGTACCTCTCCCTTGAGAGCTCCTCCAAGTTCCTCAGCAAGTTCTTTAAGCTATCTGCTATCCTTAGCCTTGGCGACACCCCCACTGGTTTACCTTCTCTGTAAACCACTACCGCGTCCCTGCCAACTGTGGAGAACTGCCCCTCCACGTAGTTCTGGAACCTTGTGTACCAGTTGTTGTTGAACAATATCGCGTTGCCCGCTAGAAGGTCTTCCATCTCTACTTTCCCCTCCTTCACCTCAAGGTTCCACGCCCTAGGATAGACCCATCCTGCGTTGCCAGTGCTCTCCATCCCAAGTAACTCGGCGACCTCGTTGTTTAACAACGGCGTCTTGAAGACCCCTCCCTCTATTATCGCCTTATCCCTAGTGAAGGTACCCTCCCAGTCGAAGCCTACTGACGTTGGTCTGTCTTGCTTAGGCGTGTCCAAAAGGGTTAACTTCTCGCTAGCGACTTTTGTACCAGGCTTGACGTCGTAGAATATGGACTCGCCCATGACGATTGAGAGCCCAGAGGCCATGTCAGCTAAGTAGCCAAACAAGTTTCCCATGACCATGGGTGAGAGCACTACGTCGTACCTGCCGTCGTCTACGCTGACCTTGTTTGTTATGGAGGCGAAATCAGAAGCAGTTTCCACTGCTTCCCTCACCAGCTTGTCGCTGTAGGTAGTTGAGGCGAAACTCCACTGCCCTGAGAACTCGCCGTTAAAAGCCCTAAAGTATCCGTCAACCGTTGACCTAACGTCAGTGCCGTTAAAGCCCTTGGATGTAACCAGTGATACCTCCCTTTTGATCAAGTTAACTATCCCGTAAACAGGGTACTTGGAGTCTATGGAGTCTATAACCTTCTGTGGGTCTTCCTTCACCTTCTCCATGGCGTGATCTACTTTCTCGAACTTATACTCCTTGGCGTTGTCCGTGAGCTTAGGCGAAATTTTTGGCTCCTCTAGGGCGTCAACTAACCTAGAGTAGTCAACTTCCTCTCCTCTACCCCTCAGAGTAGCTACTAAGTACTTTCTCCCCTTCTTCACTAGGACGTAATAGACCTCGTCGTCTAGGTTCTGGACTGTTGCCACTTTACTCTCCACTACCTTTACCACGGTGTTCTGGACGCGTTGCTTCAGCACTGCCTTCTCGTCGAAGCCCTTGAGGGAATCCAACAGGGAGAGTAGTTCCTCGTTCATTTAGATCACCTTTAGGTAAACGTCCCTTAACCTTAAATCCGGACCCCCCATCCACACTGGCACTCCCTGGTCTGGGTCTCCCTTTCCGCAAACTCCAGCGAAGAACTGTAGCCTATCGCTTGCTCCGTCCACCTTGGAAAGGAGCTCGTTGGTCTTCCCCTCCAGTACTGGGAAGAGCACTGGGTCTCCAAGCTCGCCATTCCTCACTTCGAAAGCCTGTAGCCCAACGTATCTCTCCCCTAGCCTCAAATCGTCGATGTTCCACTCCATATAGCTCTTAAAGTACACTCCCTCCTTTACGTCAGCCAGGAGTTCCTCGAGAGTCATGTCCCCTGGCTGGAAGAAAGTGTTCGACATCCTTATTAGGGGTTCCCTGTTGTAGCTCATAGCCCTCGCCGAGCCGTTGCTCTTCGTGTTGTACTTGGAAGCGGAGAACCTGTTGTGAAGAAGCTCGTTTACCTCGCCCTTCTTTATGAGGTACTTAGGTCTAGCCTTGACCCCTTCGTCGTCGATCTCGAAGAAGCCATTGCTGTTGGGCAACGTTGGGTCGTCTATTACTGTGACTGCCTCGCTTCCCACCTTCTTCTCTTTCATGTAGGTCAAGTAGCTGAGCCCAGCTTGCGCTGCCTCTCTCCCCAAAACTCTGTCCGCCTCAAATGGGTGGCCCACGGACTCGTGTGCCATTATTCCAGCGAGCATCGGTCCCAGCACCACGTCGTACTTACCCTCCTTTAAGGCCTTTCCCTTAACCAGCACTTGGTCCACTTCCCTTATCTTCTCTGCCAGCTTCTCCTCTATCCCCCAGTTATCCAACCACTCCAGCCCCCCGCTGGCGCCGAACTCGTCTGACCAGACCGTGGCCGTCCTATCCTGGTACTTCATAACAATGGAGAAGTAGATCCACACCCTCGGTACCCTACCCCTCACCTCGTTGCCGTCGTGGAAAACGATCCTTTTCTCCTCCACTGACTCCAAGTAGTTCACGTTGAAGTTTAGGATCTTGGACTTTACGTCTAGCTTGGTCAAATTTAGGTAGACGTCCTTCAAGAACTTTACCTTCTCGTCTAAGGACATGGAGTCAAATGACCTCTTCTGCTTTACCTCGTATCTTCCTGGGTTCACTTGGACGTCTTCTAACCTCTCCCAGCCGTCGGCTTTTACCTTTACGAGCTTGAGGTTATCCAAAGACTTTGAGGAAGAGAAGTAGAGGACGCCGTTGTCGTAGCCCCTTAACGCGTATCCCGCGTAGCTCTCCCTGCTCACGCCCAAGAGCTGGCCGTTCATGAGGTAGATGGAGGTAGTCTCGTTGACGTGCTCTCTACCTTCAACGTAACTTAAGTTTGTCCTCTTAACAACCTCGTCTAGATCCATGGATAAATCTCTCGTCAGCAGATTTATTTCTTTTCCACCTTTTCCTTTTGCCTTATCAACAGCTTAAGCAAAGCTGGGTACACGAATATCCTTATGACAAAGGTGTCGATCAAGGCGGCCAAGGCTATTCCTATCCCCAGCTCCGCTATGGGCTTTATTGGGTCAAGCCCCAGCACTCCAAATGACGCTGCCAGTATTACCCCTAGGGCTGTCACCGCGCCTGCGGAAATGGATATAGCCCTCACTATTCCCTCGATGCTGTTTGTCCTTTCCACCTCCTCCTTTACCCTCACCAGGATGAAGGTGCTGTAGTCGTTGCCCAGCCCCATCATGAGTATGAACACGGTTATCGGTATGAAGAAGAGCACTCCCTCGCTATTCCTGAAGAGTAAGTATATTATGGCCAAGGACACGGCGATGCTTAAGAGTATTGTGGAAACTGCTCCAAGGGATATCCTCACTGACCTCAAGAGCACTGCCAACGCTATTACAAGGACTATAGGCAACACGATGGACAAAGCGGTGTAGTAGGGTAGCAAGTAATTGAGCGCGTCCACAACGCTCGCAGTAGTCCCCCCTACGTATCCGTTGTAGGGCGTTACCTCCTTCTGTATTCCTTCTACTAGCTTCTCCGCTTGTGGGGAATAGGGGTTGTAAGACATCACCACAGTCATTAGGAGGGTCCTGTTGTTAGTACCTACGTTTTCCTTCAGTTGGGTCATCACCTCAGGGGTGTAAGTCCCGTTAAAGTTTGAGGGTACGGGGCCTATCACCTGCGTTACTCCTGGCATGGAGGATATGTTCCTCTCAAGGGAAGCAATCTTGAGCAAGAGAGACGTGTTGACGTTTGAGGAGTTGAACACAACGAGGACTGGATTAACGAAGGAGTTGCCAAATGCGTTTTCCAGCACCTTCAACCCTACTACCGCCGGTATGTTGGGAAGCCCAGAGGTAAAGTCAAGGGAGAGGGGAGTGGTTAACACGAACGCAGCTGAGGCTAAACCTGCTATTAACGCAATTACCAAAACAGTCTTTGGTCTCGAGAGGGAGGCACTAGCTAGCTTTCTCAAGGTTCTGCTCTCCCCGGACTTAGGCCTCGAGGGCCAGAACATCTTTTCCCCAAGCCTACCGTACACTAAGGGTAGGAGAGTGTAGGCTAGGGCTACAGTTATGGGAACGGAGAGGCCTATTGTAAGGCCCCAGGTCTGCATGAAAGGTATAAAGGACAAAGAGAGGAAAACGAAGGTCACTGCGACCCCGCTAATGAGTATCGCCTTTCCCGAGTACTTTAGCGAGGTCTTGGCAGCCTCTTCCTTACTAGCTCCCTTTCCCAGCTCCTCTCTGAACCTGCTCAGGAGGAAGACGCTATAGTCAGTACCAATCCCAAGGAGTACTGAGATCAGTGGCTCTATTACTTGGAAGTCCACCTTCTGGTAGAAGAGTCCCACCAGAGTCACTACGGCCATGCCGAACACCGCTGATAGACCCACTAACGTCAGCGTTATTAATGGGGCAACGGGGCTCCTAAAGTAAGCCCCAGTTATGACAAGGAGTGCCACGAACACTAAGACGAAGGTAATCGCCTCCCTTTGGCTCTCGCTACTCGAGAGTTCCTGAACGAGGGGAGCGGGACCCGTCAAGTAGTGGGTGACTTGTACGTTGGAGAGTATATTCTGGAGCTCCTCTGCCACTTCCCCAGATGGATAGGTGCCGTTGGGGAACTGGAAGTTGGGCCCATACTTGGTGTACACGAAAATTACCGAAACGTTCTTGGCTACGTAAAGGGAGGTCAAGGAGGATGGAGGGGTAATTGAGAAGAATGCCGTCTCATTCTCTTGTAAGAGCCTCTCAGGCGATACGTTGAACAGGGCAGTGTAGGAAAAGGGCACGTGGAGCAACCTGGCTATCTGCTCCCTGATGAGGGTGACGTTGTTAGTCCTCTCTTCTTGCATTACTTGGTAGCCCGTGAAGTTTATGGCCTTGCCTATTTCCTCGTCGTACTGGAGGTAGGCTGTAACGATGCTGTCCACCTGCGTTACGCCAGATGCGTTCTGGATTAGTTTAACCACTTGGTAGGTCTCCTCTGGACTGGCGTTCACTAGCACCACGTCGATGGTGTTGTTTGCGTTAGCTCCGTGGAAGTACTGGTCTAGGAGTAGCTGTGCCTTCTGAGAAGGATAGCTTGGGGGTATGGTGACGTTCTCGTTGTAGTTCAAGTACTTTGAAGAGGAGGAAGCAAGGAATAATGCAACCAAGATGGCAACTGCCCAAAGTACTACTAAAAGCCTTTTGTCCATATACGGGTAAAAGTCCCTGTATTAAAAAGTCTATAGAAAATAGCTTGAATTAACAGTTCTACACGGAGTGAGAGAAAACGTTTCACGCGTTTACCCTATTTACCTCCTTAAGCACGCAGTCCAGTTCTATCTCAGCCCTCTCCCTTGAGACTACATCGGCTATGGGGTCAAGGGGCGTCTCCTCCATGTTTATTATCACTAGCGACCCTCCCCTCTGCTTCACTATCTGAGGTATCAAATTTGCTGGGTAAACGGTGAGCGAAGAACCAACCACTATGACTAGGTCGGATTCATAAGCTATCTCAATTGCCTCTTGAATCTTAGCGACTGGCTCGCCGAATAGGACTACGTCTGGCCTTATGATGCCTCCGCACTCACATCTAGGAGGGTTCTCCCCTGAGTCGAGCTTCTTGAGCACTTCCCTCGAGTCGTACTGCCTGTAACACGAGGAGCAGTAGCTCCTTTTCACAGTGCCGTGTAGTTCTATGACGTTTACCGATCCAGCGGACTGATGTAGTCCGTCTATATTCTGGGTTATTACAGCCTTTATGAGTCCCATCCTCTCCAGCTCTGCAAGGGCAATGTGAGCTGGATTTGGCCTCGCCTCAAATAGGGACCTCATCCTGAAGCCGAAGAACTCCCAGAAGCCCTTTGGGTCCTTGTTAAAGTACTCCACGCTGGAGAGCTCTTGTGGGTACTTTTTCCAGAGTCCGTTGGGTCCCCTGAAGTCGGGTATGCCGGAGGCAGTGCTTATCCCAGCCCCAGTAAAGGCTATGGCGTAAGCTGAGGAAAGCAGGAGGTCAGCTATTCTCTTGCACTCCATAAATTAGGTTTTACCTCAAAAGGATTAAAAATTTGAGAAGGCTCGCCGCGTCCCTCGTTCTTGTAGGCTAAACTTCCCGGAAAACTTTTATAGTTTTGGGTAACCCTAAATATTATATGAACTTCATACAGTTCTTGCTAAACCCGCCAACTGACTTGAGCGTAGGAGAAATTCTCCTAGTGTCATACCTCTTGGGCATAATGCACGGGGCTACTCCAGACGAACACACTTGGCCAATAACCTTCAGCTACGCTATAGGAAAGTATAGCACCAAGGGCGGAATGAAGGCGGGCTTCCTGTTCTCCTTGGGCTTCACAATCCAGAGGGCATTTTTGACGACTTTAGGCTTCATAGGCCTCGCTGCTATCTACAAGGAGTACAACCTGGACGGCCCAGTGTACTTTGTTGTAGGAATTGTGATGGCGATCGCAGGGTCGTACATCTTGAAGGGGAGGTACTTGCACTTACCAATAGACAAGCTACTCCACAGCGAGGAACACACAGAGAAGGCTGAGAGGACCGAGATCAGGGACGTACCCCTGAAGATGACCATAGTCCACGGTCTAGTAGCGGGATTCGGTTTCGGGGCCTATGCGTCAATTATAACCTTTGTCCTTGCCCCCATGCTGCCGTCCATTTGGTATGCCCCCCTGCCGGGCGTGATGTTTGGCTTAGGTACTATGACCATGCAAATAATATTTGGAGCCATATTCGCCAACGTGATGAGGGCCAAAAAGCTGTCAGAGGACGACATCAAGTACATAGGCAGAATGTCTGCAGGCAGAACCCTGTATTACGGAGGCATTGTGTTCTCCTTAGTCGGGATATTAGTGATGCTTCTACCATCAATAGACAACTGGGCAATTTCCACTGGCAATCCTATCCCCAACTTGAACGCAATAGACCTAGGCTTCCTTCTAGTGATTACGGTAGTGGGAGGAGTGGGAATTGCGAGCATACTGATGAGCTACAGAGAGGTAAAGCGAGCTAAAATGAAAGAGGAGAAGTCTAGTCCGGTAACTAAGTGAAGGTATTTCGTTTTGCTAAAGGTTTTACGTTTAAGGTTAAATTCATTTACCTAGGTTCTTAACTTTTTTATGGAAACTGGGAAGCTTATTTTAAAGATTTTAAGAGAATACACGGATAGGATATTCATAGTCTCGGGAACAGACTACCCTGCCTTCATAAAGGCGCAATTGGAGGAGAAAGGGCTTCCTGAATTTGAAGTGGCCCTCCACGAGATTGTGGCCTCTAGCGCGGCAATTGGTTATTCCCTAGGAGGGAAGCTCGGCGTCCTTTTTGTTCACACAATCCCAGGGACGTTCAACTCCTTGGGCTTCATAGCTGACGCCTTTACCTCAAGAATACCCCTCCTCGTTATTGCAGGGAAGAGTCCCTACACCGAGAGGGGAAGCACAGCAAGCAAGGACTTGAGGATCCACTGGACGCAGGACGCGGACCAAGAGGGCTTTAAGTTCTTTAAGTGGAGCTTCGAAGTTAGGCATCCATCGCAAGTTGAGCCAGCGCTGAGGAGGGCAATACAGATAGCGTTGAGCGAGCCTCAAGGGCCAGTGTACTTGGTAATACCAAGGGAGATAAGCGTCTCAGAGGCAGAGGACAGGGGGACAAGGATGGAGCCCTTTTACGCCGGTGTGCCGGAGTCCTACCTGCAGAGGGCCAAGGAGATGATAGAGAGAGCCTCAAACCCCGTTATTGTCACTTGGAGGGCGGGAAGAAGGGAGAGCTGGTTTAAGGCGTTGAGGGACTTCGCGGACAGGGCAAACATACCGGTGTTGAACTACGTGGGAGAGAGGGTTAACTACCCTTCATCCGGAAAGATGGCAATAGACCACTTCGACCTCAGGGAAGCTGACCTAATTATAGAGGTTGAGGTTGACGTCCCGTGGATACCGAAAAAGGTGGACGTGGACGCTAAGGTGATAAGGGTTGACGCAGAGCCCTCCTACTCTTACATACCTTTCTACGGCTTTTCCTGCGACCTATGCGTTCAAAGCGCAGTAGACGAGTTCTTCAACAGACTGAACGTTAAGAGAGAACTGGACAAGTCGCTCCAGGAGGAGATATTGAGGCAGAGGGAGGAGAAGAGGAAGAACCTAGAGAAGCTTTCATCTCAGCCCTCAATTCACCCCAACTACCTGTCATACGAGGTGTGCAAGTTGGGATGGACTGTTTTCAACGAGTACGACCTAAACCCCAAGTACTGCTCCTTCGAGGAGTTCAACTCCTACTTCGGAGACCCTGCCTTTGGCCACTTGGGTTGGGCAATGGGGGCAGGAGTAGGCTACAAGATGGCGACAAAGAGGGAAGTGGTGGTAGCAGTGGGCGACGGGTCCTTCATCTTTGGCGAACCCCTAGCGTTCTACCACCTCCAGAGGAGGTACCCAGTGCTGACCGTGATCTTCGACAACAAGGCGTGGAACGCTGTGCAGAGGGCAGTAAAGGAGGTATACCCAGGGGAGAAGTTCGACAGTTTCCCTGGGGCAGAGATAGACATAGGGGAGCTTCCCTCGACTATAGAGAAGGTTGGGGGAAAGTACTTTTACGTGGAGAGAGCAGAAGAAGTTGAGGGATCCCTCAGGAAGGCTAAGGAAGAGGTGGAGAGGGGAAGGCCAGCCATAGTTCACGCCAAAGTCGTTAAGACTTAAGACAACTTTTAATCTGTCGTCCCCTTCATATCCTCATGATAAAAAGCATTCTCAGGAGGTTAATGGAGTTCCACGAGGACATGATGGGAAAGGAAGAGGGGAGGAGGTCGTTTCTCTACTCTTACCACTCCCTCCAGTACGAGTACTTATCTAAGACTGGGAGCTCCTACGTGGGGGCACTAAGCTCTGCAGTCGTGAACGACCTCCCCATTCCCAAGGAGGTAGTGAGGGGCAAGTTCGGAGAGTTCCACGTGGATAGGCAGGCAAAGAGGTTGGTCTACTTGTACAAGGACTTGGCTGTGGAGAGCGACGAGTACTTCGAGCCCTCTGGAGAGCAGGACGGTTACGAGGAGTGGGCTGTGATGTCGAAGCTCTTGAACTATCCCCTGCCTAAGGTGAAGGTCGCCATCTACGACCTAGCTGGAAAGGCCATCAAGAGGGTTAGGGAATACTACGTGAAGATGTACGGGAGCCACGGCGTGAAGGTGTTCCTCTCGCTCTACCATTTGGCCCAAGCGGAGGCGTACAAAGAGCACGGAAAGAGCTTCAAGGAACTGTTGAGGGGTTACTTGGGGGAGGTTGAGCCAAAGGGAATAGTCGTTGCTGGGAAGTTGGGGAAGTTTTACGTGGACGAGGGAGAGAAGAGCATCATTTACGCATTTAGGGGGCTAAAAGTGAAGGCAGTGTACGACATAAGTCAAGAGGACTTCGCCAAGATGAAGGAATACGTGGTCAAGTTTAGGGAGCTCATGCCCAACGAAAAGGGAGATCCAGAGGACTGGATAGTAGTGTTCTTCAAGGCCCCCTTCGTCAAGGGAGCTTCCGTAAAAATAGAAGTTAGATAAAAAAGAAAAAAAGAAGGAGAAGTGCCTTTAACTATTGCCGTCGACCGAACCGTTATCTGAGTTCTCTTCCTTTATTATTATTAGTGGTGCGTTGTTCACGGTAGCGTTGTGAGCGTGCTCAGAGACGGTGTAGTAGAGCACTATGGTTATGTTGTAGGTCCCGCTGGACAAGTACATCTTGTGGCTCTCGTGATGGTCCTTTGTTAACGTGATCGTATAGTTGGAGAACTTCAGTACTGCGGTAAACTGAGAGAACTCGCCCTCTAGGGCGCCGTCGTTGAGCTTAAAGGTGTAGTAGCCGGAGCTCAGCTGGACCTTAGCTTCTGTCGTATAGTTACCGCTTTGCCCTGCGGTGAGGTTTCCTAAGTTGATGTTAGCCATTAACAATATTGTATCATTGCTGGAATGGCTGGAATGGCTTGGCGCAGTTATGTGGTAGGATATAGTAGCTATCTGGCCCATAAAGGAGTCCGCAACGGCTATTCCCACTCCCACTAGCAGGGCCATTAGGCCTCCGAGGATTAACAGTTTGTTCATTTTTGGTCTGAGATAACACTTCTCCAGAAGATATATTAGGAATGCGTTCCGGAACGGTTCTTGGGAAAGTAAAAAGTCCTGCCCTCTTTCTTCACTTCCTCAACGTAACCAAGGCTGATCAGCTTCTTAACCCTCCTATACGCGGTGGTCTTGGGCAGCTTAGTGAACTTCATTATGTCTGACAGAGTGTAGTTCCCCTTGTTTATTGCCTCTAAGACAAGCAGGTCCCTGTCGTTGAGCCTCGCCTCGCTTTGTTGTTCTTCCTTCTCCTCAGGTTCTTCTTCCTTGGGTTGCTCCTTGGCTTCAGGAACTTGTGCTACGACATTCCTTACCCTCAGAAGCTTTACGATAGAGAACGCAAAGAAACCGTTCAGTCCCACTAAGACCGCAATCAAAGTATAGATCAAGTTGTAGTTCGGCTGGGAAATAGCTGATCCCCCAACCGTGGAAGGTAGATAATAGAGGACGGTGACGTTGTCGGAGTAGAAGGACAGCTTGTAGAATTCGCCTTGGAGGGAGAAGCTGTCGGGGGCCGGGCTCATGTAAGTTACCGTAGAGGACGAGGGCAGATAAAGCGTTATGTTCAAGGGGTAGGGTTCGTTAAAGGATATGACCCCCTTGCTGAAGGAGGCGACGTAGCTTATGGTAACGTTGCTCTTATTGGAAAAATACAACAAGTCCCCATGGACGCTGAAGCTACTGCCAGAGACTCTAATGGGGGTCACGTTATGGCCCACCAACTGAAAGCTACTCTCCCCTGAGATGTTAGCTATCACTGTACCGTTGTAGAAGACTATCAAGGTAGACGAGTGAGAGACAGTTACCGCGAAGGCCAACAACGCTAGCGCTATTAGCGTCAGCAAAGGCTTCATTGTACATAATCTAGCACAAGCAAGTAAAAATTTTAGCCTCTAGTTCCGTCGGTTTCGCATATTCCTTAATAAACAGTGGAACTACAACTAATCATATATGAGGCAAAATCTCCTAGTGGCCTTGCTGGTAGTAACGCTTGCGGCAAACGTTGCGCTAGGCATAGAGCTCTACACTGCTCTCCATCCCGGTACAACAGCGTTTCCGGGGCCGGGGAATAGTGGCTCCTATACTTCTCAGCCCGCCCACGTAAACACCACCCAAGAGTACTCCTTTTCCTACAAGTTCATTTACGTCTTCCCCATCAAGAGAGAAGGGGAGTACGTCATCGGGATCAAGCCAAACGCTTCCCTTTTCCAGAGCCTCTACGTTATTATCCAGTTCAAGAACGGGAAGACCGTTGAGCTTACCTTGTACAACACGTCAGTCCTAGTCCACCTAGAGAAGGAGGATAGAGTAGCCGTTGTATTCGTCACCGGAGTGAGCTACCAGAACGTCTCCTCTCAGGATATCATGAACTACGTCAACCTATACTACCAGCAGATGTCCTCAAAAGGAGATAGTTCGGACTAGGGGAGGGTTTTTATTTCTCGAGTAGAATACTTACTTATGTTCAAAGAGCTCGTGAAGGCAGTAGATTACTTAAATAAAGGACAAGTGGAAGAGGCAGGGAAGTACCTATTAGAACTTGCAAAGAGCGAGGAGAGCGAGGAGCTCTTCAAATTAACGGCGGAAGTTGAGAAGGAGTTGAGGGAGCTGGAGGAAGAAAAGACTCTACTTGACGTGAACACCAAGTTCGAAGAGGAGTTGAGGGAAGTGGTGAAAAGGGACATGTCCTGCAAGAGGGAAAAGCTCAGGGTGCTCTCTTACGTGATGATAGAGAAGATGAGCAAGGGAAACGACATTCTCATCTCCATGATAAGGAATCCCGACTCTGCAAGGCCCCACACCTACATTTAGACGAACTTTATCCCTCCCTTGTAACTTCCTTTTATTACCCTGTCCACAGCGAAAAGCGTGAGAATCATAACGGGAAATGCGGCTACAAGAGCGGAAGAGGCTAAGAGCCCCCAGTTTAAGCTCTCGTTACCCAACGCCTCTAGGGCAAATATGGTCACCGTCTGAGCCCCCTGCGGAGGGAACGAGTAGTTATAGGGCGTAGAAGAGAAGACGAGGGGATAGAATAGGAGGTGCCAGTTGAATATGAAGGAGAGCAGGAGGACAGAGAACGTGGCTGGCCGTGAAAGGGGGAAGATTATCCTTGTCATTTTTCTTCTTATGGAGAAGACTTCTGCAGCGTCGTCGTATGCCCTAGGGAAGTCAACGAAAAAGTTGTAGAGCACCCAGACGCCAAAAGTTGCCGTGAAGATGGGAGTTGAAAGGATCAGAGCCCACCAAGTGTTCAGTAGGCTCACTGACGAGAAGAACATGAAGAGCGGTAACACGAAGGAGGCAGAGGGGAGGGAGTATAGGTAAATGGAGAGCGGTAGTATCCAAGAACCCTTGCCCTTTGAGACCTCGTAGGCTGAGGGAAGGGAAAGGAGGACAGTGAGGACAGAGGCAGTTGAAGCTACAACGACGCTAGTAACCATGTACGGGGCTGAGGAGCTCAGTGCAGTGAGGAAGTAGGACGACGTTAAGTCCTTTGGGAGGAGGATTGGTGGGTAGCTGAAGTCGAGGTAGGCCTCCCTAAACGCTACGAGGAACATCCAGTACACTGGAAAGTCAAGGAAGAACAGCAACACAGCTGTCAAAGCGTAGATCAATCCTTTGAACGCCCTATCTGGTAACCTCAGCTTGAAGGAGGGAAGGAGCTTGTTCCTCTTAGTCCTTATTAAAAGGAGGAGGATAACTGAGGGGATTGTTGCGAAAACGCCTAGGATTGCTGACGCAACGGCTCCTCCAGAGAAATTGCCAAGCTCGAACATCTCGTCGTAGACGAGTAGGGGCAGGGTCGTGGTGGAGTAGCCTGGGCCTCCTTGAGTCAGCACGTAGGGTAAATCAAAGTTACCTAGAGAGATGACAAACTGTAATACAAAGGAGAGCCAAAACGCCTTCCCCACTGCCGGGAAGACCACCTTGGAGTAATATTCAGAAAGTGGTATGCCATCTACCATTGACGCCTCCTTAACCTCTGGCGGAAGTGACCTAATGGCGGACAACATGATTAAGAAGGAAAGGGGAACGGAAGTCCAGACGTTTACGAGGACTAGGGTGTAGAGCGCGGTGGACTTGTAGTAGAGAGGGTCGTAGCTTATCCCTAGCAAAAAGGTAAACCACCCGAAGTGGCCGTAAAGGCTAATTGCCCATATCAACGCGGAAGAGGTAAAGGGGATGGTGTAGGGCAACATGGCTAGGAGAGACGCAACTCTCTTCCCCCTTGACATCATGTCTACTGCCATTGCCAAGAAAGAGCCTATCACCGTGGAGGCTATTGCTGAGAGGAAAGAGAACGCAAAGGTGTTGTACACTACCAGTCCCAAGGGTATGAGGACGAAAACCTTTCCCAACTGATCCAGGTTTGCGCCAACAATATAGAACGTGTACAGGAAGGGAATTACGCCGAACCCGAAGATGTAAACTAGGTAGGGTATGGAGTACCTCAACTCCTCCCGTCGCCCCCGAATACCTTGTACTTTCTCACGGAGAACTTAACTTGGGTCCCAACCTTTAGCTTCTCCTTGCTGAACGCCCTCACTTCCCCTCCCTCGAACTTAACGTAAACCAAGTACTTGTCCCCCCAGAACTCCACGTCAGAAACCTCCCCTACAAACCCTTCCTGGCCTAGGAAAACGTCCTCAATCCTGATGCCCACCTCCCCGTTTACGTCAAAGGGCTTCCCGTTAACCAAGCTCATTGGGGGCAAACCAAAGAAGCTGGCCACAAAGGCGTCTGCTGGGTTTTCGTAGATCTCCTCCGGCGTCCCTATTTGCACAATCTTCCCTTTTTTCATTATTGCCACCCTGTCAGCAAGGGCCATTGCCTCAGCTTGGTCGTGGGTGACGTAAATGGTGGTTATCCCGTTCTCCATTTGGATCTCCTTCACAAGCCTCCTAGCTTGTAACCTCAGAGGGGCGTCAAGGTTGGAGAGCGGTTCGTCCATGAGGAAGACCTTTGGCTTCCTCACTAGAGCCCTAGCTAAGGCGATCCTTTGCTGTTGTCCCCCAGAGAGCTCCCCTGGGTACCTGTTGAGCAAGTCCCCTATCCCAAGGCTCTTGGACACGTACTGGATCCTCTCCTCTGCCTCCTTCTTCTCCAGATCCTCTAAGGGCATTGCCAAGTTCTCGTATACTGTCTTGTTGGGGTAGAGGGCGTAGTTCTGGAAGACCATGGCCACTCCCCTCTTATGGGGAGGAAACCTCGTTACGTTAATGCCGTCTATTATAACCTCGCCCTCAGCCCTCTCTAGCCCTGCAACGACCCTCAAGAGCGTGGTTTTACCGCAACCAGAAGGGCCTAAGATCACAAAAAACTCTCCCTTTTCTACCTTTAGGTTTACGTTGTCGAGTGCAACTACTTCCTTGAATCTCCTGGTTACGTTTCTAAGCTCAACGCTCATGCTTTTACCCGTAGTACTGCTCTAGTGCCTCTACCCACTGTGAAGCAGCTGTGTTAAGAGCTTGTGATGCCGTGGTCTGTCCCTCCAAGTAGCTGAAGACCTGCTGGTTAAAGGATGGTATCAAGTAATTGTAGGTCGGCGGTACGTTTGGCGGGTTGGCCCACGCGTTAAGGGCGGCTGTATAGGTAGCGGATAGCCACTCCCTCTCGTAGGAAGGCAACGAGGAGTTGTGTATTAGGTCAAGGAAGGCCTCCTTGGAGACTGGGAACTTGTCAAACTTAAGGAAGGCTATTTCCTGCATCTGAGGCGAAACGAGGAAAGCCAGGAACTCCTCTGCTAGCTGTGGGTTCGCTGAGTACTTGCTCACGCCGAGTAGGTCTGTTCCTGTCTCTGCGTAGCCCCCTGGGAGCGGTGCCAAGTAGGTCTCGTTGAGCAGCGTGGAGTTAATTGAGGAAAGCTGGGAAGTGAAGAGGAACGCCCCTGGGGCCTGGGCGTAGAACACGGGTATGTTGTCGTAAGACATTTGGATGGAGCTGGGAGATGGTTCATAGCTCACCAGTTCTGCGTAGGTCTGCAACGCCTCTATTCCTGCACTGGAGTTAAACGAGGGCAACGGGAATTTGTAGCCAGGCAGGATGTAGCCCTCGAACATCACGTTGAACCCTGGTATGCCGGATACGTTACCGTGATTAAGGGAGGGGCTTCTGGCGTAGTAGTACCCAAACACAGCTGGAAATGCGTCGATTATGCCGTGGGACTCGTGGTCGTCAATTAAGAAGCCGTACTTGGTCACATTGTGGGAGACCAGAAACTGGTCAACGTCTAGGACAACGGTCCAGTTCTGCCAAGTACTCGGTGAGAAGTTCATGTGGTACTCCTGGTAAAACTCGTTGGCCAGGGTTTGGTTGTTAAATATTGAGGTCTTGTAGGCAGTCAAGTAGACAGCAGTCTCGTAGGCTATGCCAACCATTACGTTTTTATGTAAAGTTACGTTGTAGATGATTCCGCCGAAGTCCTCCTGAGAGGAGATTATGTCGGACATGTTGAACATTGAGGAGTTAAGGGGCAGTAGGTAGGGAGAGACGTCTTGGGCAGAGGTTGAAGTAAAGCCTATTATGTCGTACTGGGAGGAGTGAGCCTCAAGGACTGTCAGCTCCTTACTTATGTACTCGCTGAACGGGTAGGTTATGACCTTAACCGTTACGCTTGGATGTTCCTCTGAGAACAGATTTCCTGCGTACTGTATGAACTGCGCTGACTCACCAGAAAAGGTAACCACTGTGAGTGTCACCGGAGAAGTGGTGGTTGTTGTGGTAGACGGTGGGGTAGGAGTTACGTGGTGGTAAAGCAGAAGATAGCCCGCAACTGCGCCTATAATTATTATTGCTATAACTACGCCTACAATAACTCCAGTGGATACGCCTTTCATGGGAACAAGTTATAAACCTACAGTAAAAGGCTTTTCTAGTATAAAGTTTATGAACAGCTTTCAAATTTTCCTAGGGACCTTTCAGAGCTAGTTGTTCCTTTTTAGCGAGTTTATTTAAAGTAAGATGGGAAACTTCCAATATGCATTCAGTGCTCCGATATTGGCTAAAGTACTACATTGTCTCTGCCGTGACTATTGCAATCATTGACGTGTTCGTCTCCCTAATACCGGTCAACTTCCCCTTCTTTCCGATATTCCAAGTGTTTGCCATATTTGCAGTGTGGTACTTGGTGTCTCCCTTGGTCATGAGGCTAACCTTTAAGATGGCCCCATCTGACGCAGGGGTGGAGGGCCTCGTCTCCTCAGTTGCCAAGCTATTTTCTCTGAAAACGCCTAAAGTGTTAATAGCCAACGTCGACTTCCCAAACGCATTCGCCTTCGGCAACGTGCTCTGGAGGGGGATGGCCATCACGAGACCCATCTTTGACGTCCTAAACAGGAGCGAGTTGGAGGCAGTGGTAGCGCACGAGCTCTCTCACCTAAAGAACAGGGACCCAGAGATCCTCCTACTTACTTTGATCGCAGTTAACTCAGTCTACGTCCTCCTAGTTACCTACTTCCCTGGGCTCTACGGCTTAGCGTTTGCGCTTTACTTCTTCGTGCTCTTCCCTCTCTTCTTTTACGTGCATAGGGTATTGGAGAAGAGGGCAGACCTAACTGCAGTGAGAACTTCGCCCTACTTCGCCGTCCCCCTCGAGTCGTCCTTAATAAAGATAGCAGTGTTGAGGGGTAGGAACCTCAAGGAACTATCTCCTCTTCAAGCTCTCAGCATGAAGGCCTCAATAGATCAAGGCAACTACTTCTCTCTATTTAGAACCCACCCGTCCTTGGCTGAGAGGCTCAATTACTTAAGCAAGTACGAAGTTTACAATTGGACTATACCTTATTAGCCCACAAACACCAGTTCCTCCCATGGTAGTAGGTTACTTCGACGGACTATGTGAGCCCAGAAACCCCGGGGGAATAGCTACGTACGGTTACGTTATCTACTTGGACGACGGACGGGCTATCAGGAGGTATGGGCTAGCTGAAAAGCCCTTTTCTCCAAACTCCACTAACAACGTGGCGGAGTACACTGGGGTTATATGCCTAATGGAGGAAATGATCTCCCTTGGAGTGAGATCTCCTGTCATAAAGGGCGACTCCCAGCTAGTGGTGAGACAACTAAACGGGGAATATAAGGTAAAGGCCAAGAGGATCCTGCCCCTCTACGAGAGGGCCGTGAGGCTCAAGGAAAAGCTAAACGCAACAGTTACGTGGGTGCCAAGGGAGGAGAACAAGGAGGCAGACGAACTGAGTAGGGTAGCTTACGAGCTAGTGAGAAAAAACGTTTTGAGGGAAGTGGGATGTCCTAAGGTTTAGACTCCTGCAGTCGCCTCGTTCACTTCCTCTAGGCTCCTATTTATAGTGTTCGGCAGTACAGCGATTAGTATTAGCCCCATTATTACCATGGGTATCTGGAAGCCGACCCACGTGGTGAAGCTTCCTAGGGCTGATATTACCGGGAATATGATGGCCGTAGATATGGCAGCGCCTAAGTGTGCAAAGCCGTCTGAGAAGGCGAAAGACGTTGCCCTAGCGTAGGTTGGGACGTTCTCAGTGCCGTTCAAGTAGTTCATCTGGTTGCTCCACCCTACTCCTATGAAGTTGGTCAACAACATTCCCAGGAAGGCAACGGTCAAGTCGTGGGCTATGGCCCCGTAGACCGCCACTATAACCCCTAAAAGCATTCCCACTGAGTAGGCGACAGTTGTGAGTACTGCCCTCCTTACCTTTTCAACAATAGGCCTTAGGGCTATTGAACCAAGGAATGTCGCAATCCCAGCTATACCGAAGAGGGAGGTTATCTCTTTACCTAGGGAACCGCTGTACCCTAGCGTGTTGGAAGTCCACAGAAGGTACTCGGTCAAGTAGGGATACTCGCCAAAGTAGAAGAAGAATATGGACAGCATTACCAATATTACCCTTACCCTATACACTGGATTCCTGAACACGTAGAATGGGTCGACCTTCTTTACCTGGTAGTACACAGGCCTTGGCTCTGGGAGGCTCCTCATCCCTGTTCTCTCCATTGCCTTCTTCTCCATGTCTTTTACCAAGTTTTCAGCCTCTTGGACCTTCCCCGTGAGGGCCAGCATCCTCACAGTCTCACTGGCGTGTGACCTAATGACCAGAACTATGAAGGCCAAGGTCGCTCCCACCGCGAAGACTATCCTCCAACCGATCACCGGGTTTGCTAGCACTATTACGGACGCCATGAAGGGGCCTAATCCTAGCCCTGCCCATCCCGCTATGTAGACCAAGTTAAAGTATTTTGCCCTGTTCACAGCTGGAACCATTTCCACTAGGTAGGTTGGCACTAGGATTAAGTCGCCGCCTATTCCCATACCAGTTATGAAACGAAAGAGCAAGAACATTGGATAGTTCACAGAGAGCGCGTTTCCTAAGCTCCCTACCCCCGTGAGGAGTGCGGTTAGTATTAGAACTGGCTTCCTGCCTATCTTGTCTGCAAGGTAGCCCAAGATCAACGCGCCGGGTATGTAGCCGAAGAGCCCCATTGACACCACGGTCGAGGCTTCCGCGGCCGTTAGTCCAGTGTATGGCAACGAGGTTGGCGAGAAGGCTAGTCCTATGTCGATGACGTCGTACAAGGCTATGAAGTAGCCAAAGGCTAGAG
>ASRH01000011.1 GCA_000565255.1 Candidatus Aramenus sulfurataquae
AGCCTTCTTTCACAAGACCTAGGAGGCGAAAAGTTTACTCGACGGTACCCATAGGGGTATTCGTCACGCTAGGCGTCTTCCGCAAATAAAGGACAAGTAACCTTCAACCTTATGGCGTCTGACTACTGAAGGTGGACTATTGCCAATGTGGGAAACCAGAAAGCCCAGGGCAACTGGAATCCCAAGGATTGATAGTAGACGTTACAAAATAACAAGTAGCTTAAACGTTCTACTACCCTCTCGAGGTTGAGAGAGGTCTCCCTTGTCTAGTTTTGACCTTGAATTACACATTCCCTCTTTAATCTGACGCGTTAACTATATAGAGTATATAGGAGTTTTTAAACTATAGAAAAAATATACGTAAAAAAGATAAACCTATAAAATAACCTTATGTTATGAAGATTAGACGCCAGATTGAACACGATCACGGGGACTCGGCCATCTTTGCCCTTTCCGACCCGTTTTTTGTATTCAAGAATATGTTTGAAGCGAACGTGGAGAAATGGGACACAAGGTATAAGGTTGAGATACCACTGAAGGGGCTATTTTACCTTCCCTTTAACTTAGTGGTATACGTCACAAGCGTCCTAAGGTCTACCCACTCAGTAAACTACGTAATTAACGTGGCAGACTTTGCCGAACATAGGTGGGGGATAGTGATGTTCAAGGTAAGGGAGGACGAAGTGGACATGGAGGTAGAGGTGGAAGTGCCGTTGAACATCGTCACGTCTAGAATACTGAGGAAGAGGGTGGAGAGATTCGCTGAAAACTTTAACGAGGCAGTAAGGCTATACAGGATAGAAAAGAAGATCTAACTGGCGTAAAAAGGACAACTGTTTTGCCAATCGAGAGGCCCATTTGCCTAATTTTTTAAAGACCAGAATCTCGATCTTTTCTTTGTGAGGCTGAAGAAGGGCTTCATAGACCTAGTCCTCTCTTCCTTCTTCTGGGGTACAATAGGCATTGCCACAGAGTTCTTCTACGAAAGGCACGCAAACGCCTTCTCCTTGGTCCTCTTCCGCTCCGTCACTGCAACGGTAATTGTAATCTTCCTAGTGAAGGCGAAGAGAATTGTCAATAAGTGGTTAGCGTTAATGGGCTTAGTAGCGTCAGTGTTCTACGTAACCTACATTTACACCATCACAGTAGACGGCCCCTCTCTCTCAGCAGTTCTCCTCTACACAGCCCCCCTTTGGGTCTTCCTGATATCCAGGGCAACGGAGGGGTCCAAAGCTTCGCCCATAAAGCTGGTCACTGCTACCCTAGTGGTGGTAGGGCTCTACCTAATATACGAGGGTACCCCAAACTTGGTAGAGACGTTGCTGGGAATGGCCTCTGGGCTGACTTACGCGTTGCTAATAGTGTACTCTAGGCTCCTTCAGCTGAAGGGCTTCAACGACTGGGAGATAATAGCTTCCCAGTCCCTCTGGTCGCTCCCCTTCGTCTCCTTTTCCCTGGCGTACCCAGTGACGCTCAGCTCCGTGATAGGAGGAATATATCTAGGCGTCTTCGCAACTGTCATACCCTACTTTTTCTTCTACAGGGGGATGAGGAGCACCGACTCCATCACCGCAAGCATCATAACCGCCCTAGAACCAGTGTTCACGATAATAATGACACTAGTAATCTTCGAGCAAGGACTGAACCCGCTCCAGTGGGTAGGAACGGCCCTCATACTAGGCTCTGTTGTGATAAACGGGTTTTCTTAGAGCTTGACCAAGGCGTAGTTGAGACCTAGATACCCCACGAAAAGTAAGGGAAGGTAGACCTCATCTATTCCCAACGCTACTTCCCCTAGCCAGAGCGTGCCCAGGCTAAAGAGGAGGGCGGAGAGCACTAGCTTTAGCTGTGGCACCCTTATCTTCATTATTTTCGCCTTGAGGGCATACGTCAATGCTACTACTAGGAGGGATGCCAAGGCAGTACCCAAGAGCGCGGAGGAAAAACTCTGGGGTATTAGGGATATGACAACGAGCGCCGCCTCGAATGCCTCCGTTGCGGCCACTGTGAACACTACTACGAGGCTCTCCCTTTCCTCCTTCTCGTGCTTTCTCTTGACGTTCTTCAGGGAACGTCTAGCGCTCCTAAGTAGCTTGTAGCCAAAGTAGAGGAGAATTACCCCAGCTACTACTAGCACGTAGTCAAGGGGCAAATAGCTCAAGAACCTGCCCAAGACGAAGGTCGGCACTAGAACAGCTAGCACACCAGCTAGAGCGTAGGCATAGGACATGTTGCTTTTGTATATGCCTTTGTAAATTACCGCTACAGCTCCCGCTTCAGAGAGCTCTAAAAGGCTAATCCCAAACGAAGCCAAAAACACTCCAAGGTCCATGGTTGACGTAAAAAGGGAAAATCAAGGTAAAAAGTTTAGGTAGTTGTCTTTGCTTCGACTTCCTCTTCCGAAACTTCCTCTAGGCTCTTCAGCTTGGGCTCCTTCACGAAGAACGCGGTTATTAAAGCCCCTATCAAGCTCAACAATATTAGCGCCTCTAATATAGGCTTTATTCCGTAAGTGCTCAGTAACGTCGGGAACAAGTAGGTGGTTATAGCTGCCCCCAACTTGCCTGACGCCGCGGAGATCCCGTGTCCAGTAGTCCTATACTTAGTTGGATACAGTTCAGCGGGCAACACAAAGGTAGTTGTGTTGGGACCAAAGTCTATGAAGAAGAACGACAAAGAGTACACTGCAAAGGCAATGGAAGTAGGTATTAGGAAGCCCTCGACTTTCTTCCCTGAAGTTATCATTACAGCCGAAACTATGGCGTAAATTACTGCCATGGCAACAAACCCTTGAATCTGTATTAGCTTCCTACCCAGCTTGTCCATTAACGCAACTGCTGTGAAGTAGCCGAAGAACCCAACCATGAAGGGGACTCCCTGCTCTACGATCTCAAAGCCCACCGACGATGGCTTGCCGAGGATTGAGGTGACTATAGGCCCAGAGTAAATACCAGTTCCGTAGAACGCTATGTCCAGGATGAACCAGGGTAGTGCGGTACCTATTAGTACTAGGCCGTACTTCCTGAGGAACTCTCCTACCGTAAGGTCCTTAGACACTACTTTCTTGTCTGCATCTAGGTTTGTCCCTAGGAAAGATGCAGCCCTCTTGGCTTCCTCTAGATTGCCCTTTACCAATGCTGCGTACCTTGGGGTCTCCGGCACTTTTCTCCTTAAGTAGATCACTGTTGCTGCTGGAATAGCGCCTACTGCCGCCATTACTCTCCACGCTATGTCTGGGGGTAAGCTATACGCTGAGATCGCTCCTACTGCGACAGCAACTAGGCTACCTAACCCTTGGTTCGCAAAGACCAACGCAACGAGCTTTCCCCTGTCCTTTACGTTAGCGTATTCGCTCATTATGGTGGCAGACACTGGGTAGTCTCCACCTATCCCAAAGCCCATCAGCGAACGGAAGGCAATTAGCCAGTAGATATTGGGCGAGAGTGCAGAAAGAAACGCACCTAAAGTCAGAAGTAATGCCTCGACTCCGTAGATCGCTTTCCTCCCTAGCCTGTCAGCCAAGAAGCCGAAGACCAGTTGCCCAAGTATAGCTGTGATCAATGCGGATGACGTTAATAACCCTGCTACCACGTTGTTCAATTCAAAGCCTGGGATCTTGTAGCGAGCGAAGATGTCGAGTATTGCCCCAATTATGAATAGGTCGTACGCGTCCGTGAAAAAACCCATTCCAGATGTATACCAAATCTTTATGTGGTTAAAGGACAGCTTGAGGTTGTCCAAACTTTTGAAAGGGGATTTTGGAGGTTGTTGCATTTTCTTTCTCGAGATTTATCACTTCCTAGTGAATATATACTTTACCTACATAGATAGGCTATCATATATAGTCCTATATAGTTCTAATATGAAAAGAATTAAAATGAGGAGAGGGTATTACGAAATTATTTACTTAATCTGGGAAATTGGGTCGAAAGTTAACTAATATGTCACTCAAAACTGTTAAAACTTTACAAAAGAATAAATCTAGTGAAACGTTGTTTAAGTTATGACGTGGAGGTTAGACATAGGGGCCAACTGTCTCGGTGAAGAGGTAAAGCTAAGGGTATGGGCACCATACCACGAGAGGCTGAGCGTGGTTCTGTACGGCAACGACAGGAGAGTTGAGGAAATGGAAAGGGAGGAAAGAGGTTATTTCTCTCTAGTCACCAAGGGTGTAAAAAGGTATACCTACCTTGTCAAGGGGAAGGAATTGCCAGACCCAGCGTCCAGGTTCCAGCCTGAGGGCGTCCACGGCCCATCGCAAGTGGTATGCAATGAGTTCCACTGGGAGGACAAGGACTGGAAGGGTCTAGACGTCAACTCCCTCGTGATATACGAACTTCACGTTGGAACCTTCACCGAAAGCGGCGACTTCCAAGGAGTTATAGGCAAATTAGATTACTTGGCCGACCTGGGTGTAACTGCCGTCGAGCTCATGCCAGTCTCCCAGTTCGCCGGAAGTAGAAACTGGGGGTACGATGGGGTCTTGCTCTATGCGGTGCAAAACAGCTACGGTGGCCCAGAAGAGCTTAAGAAGTTAGTAAATGAGGCCCACAAGAGGGGTATCGGAGTCATCGTAGACGTGGTCTACAACCACGTTGGCCCAGAGGGGAACTACTTGGGGGAGTTTGGACCCTACTTCTCAACTAGGTATAGAACGCCTTGGGGACCCACTTTTAACTTCGACGAGGCGTGGAGCGACGAGGTGAGACACTACGTAGTGCAAAACGCACTCTACTGGTTCCACGAGTACCACGTGGACGGACTCAGGCTCGACTCAGTCCCCAACATTTTCGACATGTCGTCTAGACACATACTAGCTGAGATAGCAGACGAGATTAGAAAGGCAGAGGATGAGCTAGGGAAGAGGCAAGGTATAGCTCGAAGTCCCCCTACCAAGTCTCATGTGGCGGTTATGAGACCCGAGTGAGACCAACGACGCTGTGACGAGCAAGCTGAGAGAAAGAGACCAACCTGGAGTTTCACGTTAAGCTGCGGTGCTTTAGCCTAAATTCAGGGAGAATTTGAGGTTCTTATGGAGGGATTGGGTATATAGACGTGAAGACTTGCGTTAGTTTTAGGTCCTTTTGCGTAAAACGTTATCGCAGAAGCTGGATAACTATAGTAAGAAAACTGCTTACTAGGTAGGTTATCGTTATGCTACTTCTTCACCGCCCCGTAAATGGCGATAGCTAACCCAGCAATAAAGAGGATGACCGCTATTATTATTGCTGCGGCGTATACGCTGGCAGATGAAAAGGGCGCTATCACGTATATCACTTGCACCGGTTGCGAGTAGTTATTCACTATTTCCACTACGTGGGGAGAAGAGGTTATTAGAAGCTGATACTCTACGGCCCCATTTGACGTACCTATAGGACTTAACGATACACCGTAGCCCGTGACGTTGAGGTAGATAGAGTAGTTGTCCTTATACACTAGGACTGAGGGAGAAGTGACGGAGATGTTGTAACTCCTTCCTTCCTGGAGGACAACCTCGTTGGACACCGTGCTAGAAATTATCCCAGTGCTTGCCAGAAAGAATACAACTATACCAGCTATTATCAAAATTATTCCAATAATTACGAGATTTTTCCTCATAAAAACCATCTCTACTTAAAACAAAATAAAGGTTATGCGTAGTCATTTCCTTATGAAGAGAATTATAAAGGCCGAAGCCATTGAGACAGCGAAGGCAAAGGCGTAGGCGTAGCTGTAGCTGAGGCTATATAGGATGCCCATGGCGGTGTTCCCTACAAAGTACCCTATTCCCCTCGCAAGGGAAAGGTAGCCCATACCCCTTCCCACGTTCTGTCCAATCGTCTTTGAGATTATAGTCGGCTCAAAGGTCTCCGCTGCCGCCATAGCTAAGCCTAAAAGGAAGACCATAGGGTAGAGGCCAAGGGCCTTAAAGGGAAAGAGGAACACAAAGCCTAAGCTGGCTAGGGCAGAGACCAAGTAGCCCAGCGTGAGCCCCTTGAACTCGTCTATCCTAACCAAGCTAAAGACGTAGCCAAAGAGAGCTGAGGAGCCTAGGTACACGCCGTAAGTTAGGGCACCTAGGTATAGTTGATCAGTGGACTGCGTTACGGTTATTATTGGAAAGCCCGGACTGTAAGTACTTACCCCAAATAGGGCCGTGGCAAAGAGGACGCCCAGCACTACCCTTAAGTTGGTTCCCTTTGACTCTATCCTCTTCCCCTTACTAGTGAAGACGAGAAGGAGGGTGCTCACAACAATGGGTACTGCCGTAAAGGGGAGAATCGCTGAGAAGGGAACTCGAAAGTAGAGGAAGGTGGCTAGGTAGGCAATAGCCAGCATGCCTCCCATGACGTCAAGGGCGTGGAGCACTCCGAATGCGCTCTTTCTCTCGCTCTCGTCAGTTACCTCAACTAGCATCTTCCTTCTAGCAGGTGACCTAAAGTTCCTCATGAACCATCCGGTCAAGAAAAGGGCTATCGCTTGAATAGCGTCCCTAGCCACCCCAGTAAAGGACAGGATAATAATCAACGAGTTGCCCAACACCGCAACCTTCTTGCTCTCCCACTTGTCTGCCAAGAGGCCACCCATGAAGGAGAAGAAGAGTCCTACGCCGTAGCTGAAGGACTCCACCACGCCGTAAACGTAGACGGGCACGTGGAAGTAGAAGACGAGGAGCAAGGGGAACGAGGCAACCACAGCTTGGTATCCCAGGTCGGCAAAGAATGCTGAGAAGGCTATCTTTAAGACTTCTCTGTTCATGGGATAGGCTCTCCCTCCATTATAAAAAAGAGTTTTGTGCAGTTCCACGCCCACGGAGCTCAGCCTCTCGTGTAGGCTTGTAGAGCTTGGTAGCTCTGTTAGAAGAATTTCGCAATTGAATAGATAGATTTAATTCCTAAAAGTAGATATATCTAAGCATGGAGTCCCTCAAAGAGGTTCTGAACCCTCAGAAGTCCATACTCGTGGTTTGGGACGTACACGTGGCCTTGGTTAACTCGATATTCAACAAGGACGAGTTCATGAACGCGTTGAACAAGGTCATAGCGTCAGCCAGGAGGGCTAACGTCCCAATAGTCTTCACCAAGATAACGCCTTACCCTAAGGGCTTCGAGAGCCCCGCAACTAAGATCTGGAGGCTCTGGGGAGGCTTCCAGTTCAAGCCAGAGGAAATGAGGCTAGCAGTGGAGCCCCAGGAAAACGACATCGTCCTAAACAAAAACACGTGGAGTATATTCGTTGGAACAAATTTCGACTTCCTTCTCAAGAACTCGGGCAGGTACGTAGTAGTGTTCACTGGGATTGCAACAGACGTGGGAGTTGAGACCAGCGCTAGGGACGCCTTCGCTTATGGCTACTTGCCGGTGATAGTGAGCGACGCAGTTTCGTCGAGAAACAAGGAGGGCCACGAGAGGTCTCTGGCCAACATGAGGCAGTTCTTCCCCGTGATAACTTCCGACGATCTGGCCAAGCTTTGGTAAAATTTTTAACACTTCTAGTCCCTGCTCTGCTCATACTAACCACCTTCTTAGCTCAAGGTTTTCTTGCAGGTCTTCTCCCTTAGCTCTTGCCTAAACCTTTAGCGCTCAAAAAGCCTGGTCACTCAACGGGTGCCAGTCTAAGGGACTTTGTTTTCCTTCGTAGGCGCTAAGGGTAAAAGGGACTTTTTAGGTGAAAGTAGGAGCTTGCAAGTAGATGTCCAAAAACGTCGCACTACCCTCATACCTTCTTAGGTATTAACGGCGTCAAGAGGGTAGACAGAACAGCCAGCCCTACCATGACGTAAAACGACTCGAAGATGGTGTAATTGAGTCCTAGCAACAGCGTAATCAAGGCGTTTCCCATTGCTCCTCCTACTGTGTTACCTATTCCCCAGATGTAGGAGTTGGCAAGAGTATAGAAGCTCCTCGGGAACACTTGGCTCACGTAGCCCAGCAGGACCGGGAAAGCGCTAAAGGCAGAAAGCGTAAAGAGCGTATACCACAGCGACGCTAAGATTAGGTCTCTGCTTGAGACCATGAAGAGCAGGAAGAACGCTATGCTCAGCACGCTAGTTACCACGAAGGTGATCCTGCCTCCTACCTTCTCCGTCATCCAGCCAAATAACGGTTGCCCGAATACCGACCCTATGAAACCCACAGTTAGGAAGATCCCAGCTAACTCCTTAGAGAGGTAAACTTGATATATGTACTGCCCTGTGAAAGTAGTGACCCCTGTTATGAACATCGACCTAATGAACACAATTGCCCCCAATATGATCAAGAACTTAACAAACCTAGACTCAAGCCTCTCTTTCGTCTTCCTTATCTCCTCTGTGCTCCCCCTCTTGTAGAACCTCAGTCCAAAGTATATAATGGCAGTGACAATCACCATTATTGCCCCAACTAGGAACAGCCCCGTGCTCTCAGCGAAGTACAATATGAAGAGGGTCACAACAGAAGGCATAATTGCCCTCCCTACGCTACCCATGGAGCCGTTTATGCCCAGCGCCCTCCCAGAGCTCCTGCCAAAGGTTCTAGAGAGCACTGCCCCGCCTATTGGGTGGTAGAAGGCTTGCCCAACCCCAAGGATTACAGCTCCTAGCGCTGACAAGTAATACACAGCTGAGGGAAGGGCAAACGAAGCCCCAAACAAGATGACGGCTACTGCCTCGAGGAATATGCCCAGCGCCAATAGCGGCGCGTCTAGGTCGTGTTTATCTGCGAAGTTTCCTATGAAGGGAGAAAGTAGGCCGGAAAGCAGCGCGTATATTATGGACAGGGACCCCAAGAAGACCACGCTTACGTGGAGCTCCGTGGAGTAATACACTATTAGCAGTGGGTAGATAAGGAACGTGCCGTCGTTTATGAAGTGTGCGAGAGAAGTTACTGACAAAATTCTCAGAGCCCTGACAGGTTGCATGATAGATAGCACTGTTATCTAGATTAAAAACTTGACTTCATAAACGACAAAAAGCCGGTAATTAGGGGAAAGTAGAGCAGAAACTCTAGAACTTTCCAAAACTCAAAGAGTCCTATCCCTTCACTTTCCCTGAGGCCTTCACGTTACCTCCTAGTACAGAGAACGCTGCAGACGTGGCTATGATCAGAGCTGAGACGAGGAATGCAAAGTGGAGCCCGTTCACGAAGACGTTGGATACGTCGCCGTTAAGGGAACTAGTTCCTAGGAATATCTCAAAGGCCACGTACCTCGGTATTACCAAGGTGGCCACGGTTATGCTAAGCACGTAGCTCAATATAGTGCCCACGCTACCTAAGGTCCTCGACATCCCTGACACAGAGCCGTAGTACTCCCTCGGTGCAGTGTACATTATTGCAGTAGCGTTAGCTGGCCAGAACATAGAGGAGCCGACACCTGTTATTGCAGAGACCCCTAGAATTAGGTAATAAGAGGAAGTAGGGGTCAACAGGAAGTAGTAGGCCATCAGAGAGGCAAAGATAAAGAGTAGCCCAACTCCAGCCACTGTCCCTGGCTTCCCCCTGTCAGCAATCCTTCCCATGAATGGGGCAAGAAAGCTCGCTATCAAGTAGCCTGGCGTTAACAAGATAGAGGAGTACAAGGGGGAGAGGCCCCTAACGCCCTGCAAGTACATTATTAGAAGGAAGGTTAAGGAGAGGCCCCCTATACCCTGCAGAAAAGAAGAGGCGAGGGAGTAGGAGAGCATCTTTACCTTGAACACCTTTAAGTTTATGATAGGGTTTGTCACCTTCATCTCGTTTAATATGAACGCCGGGACAAGGGCCAAACCCAAGAGTATCTCCACAATGTCCTCAGTGTCGACTCCACTTGCGGCTATGTACATGGAGCCTAGGGATATTAAGGTTAATAACGCTGCCAAGATCAAGCTCCCCGTAATGTCCAAGGATGACTTAACCTTGTTTACGTCCTTGAGCTGTCTTATACCTAGTGCCACCGCAACCGCGCCTATTGGCACATTTATGTAAAAGATGTACCTCCACCCCAGGAAGGTAGTGAGGAAGCCCCCCAACACTATGCCTAAAAGGGCACCAGCGTTCCAGCCCAAGGAAGTCACTCCGTAAGCCCTTCCCCTCATGTTGGGAGGGAAGACGTCGGCTATTATGGCGTAGCTGTTGGAGGATATTAAAGCTCCGCCAATGGCTTGCAATACCCTAAAGGCTATGAGCAGGTCTACGTTTGGAGAAGCTCCAGCAAGGGCTGAGCCTACCGTGAATATGACGAAGCCAAAGTTGTAAATTCTGGACCTACCGAAGATGTCTCCTATCCTCCCAGACTGAGTGGACATAACGGCTAGCACTAAAAGGTAGGACAGGAGTACCCAGATGGAGGAATAGAGATCTGTGTGCAAGTCCAGGGTTATCGTGGGCAAGGCAAGTAGGACTATGGTCGTGTCTATTGCCGCCATTAGAGTTCCTAGCGTAAGTACTAAAAGGATGAGCTTAGTGTTCATGGGGTGAAGTTTTTAGGTATCGAATTATAAAATTATCTTTAACGATGTTAAATCCTAGACGAAAGGCTGTTGTAAGGTTCAGAGGCTTGAGACCAAAAATTGGCAGGAAAAGCATGCACGTGTACCTATTGCGTTTCCTCGATTTCTAAGCACGCTAGGGTTCTCGCGTTTCCTCCAGCGCTTTTGCTAGCTTCGTCCTCTCTAGGCACTTCCCAATTACATTTCTGGCCTTGCCTACGAAGGGTCCCTTGTACCAATAAGCCATGAACGTCTTGATGGGTAAGTTTTTATATCGGAAAATCGATATCTAAATTTAGATATGATGGGATGGGAAATGCACTGGGCACACAGACACGGGATGCACCATAGGCACAGGAGGGGACTGAGGTTCCTCATACTGACCTCTCTAAGGGAAGGGCCAAAGACTGGCGTGGAAATAATGAGAAGCGTAGAGAAGCTGGGGATGGGCTGGGTTCCCTCCCCTGGCTCCCTTTACCCAATGCTGGCGAGGATGGCAGAAGAGGGACTAATAAGGAAAAGGGAGGACGGAAGATATGAACTCACCGACGAGGGAAGGGCGTGGATAGACTCTATACTGGGGAGGCTTGGCTGGACACCTGCAGGTAGCGAGAACGTAGAGCAAGAGCTAGAGTTCATAGTGGAGTACTTAGAGGACTTGAAAAAGAGCGAGCCTGAGAGTTTCGAAAAAATAAGGGAAAGGTTAAAAGCTCTAGTCAGTAGACTTGAGCAGGTGGTGTCGAAATGAAAGTAGCAATACCGGTAACTAACGGCTACGTAGATGGACCAGGAGAGGGAGAAAAGGTAAGGATATACGAAGTCAACGGCACTGAGGCAAAGCTTGTTGAGGAATACGACAACCCAGCGCTGAACGCCACATACGTCAGGGGAGTGCACATGCTAAAGTCAGCCCTAGAGAAGGGGGCAACAGCGTTCATACTCGTGGAGATAGGCCCTCCAGGAATTAGGTTCCTCCAGGGAAAGGCAAAGGTGTTTCTAGCCGAGCCAGGGACTACTGCAGACGAAGCAGTAAAGATGTTCCTAGAGGGAAAACTTGTGGAGACCGACAAGCCTACCCATGGCGAACATCACGAAGGAGAGCATCACCATCATTGAGCTCTTAACATCTTTTTTCAATTAGAAGGTCTTTTTAAGTTCTGAACTTTCTTGAGCTGCCCTCAGGAGGAACACGGTACTTATCGGACGTTCTCTCAATAAAGAGTATAGACTAATGTTTAAATAGATAACAATGTTACCTATACTTTATGCCAAAACGTCTGACTTTCCTTGAGGCATTACTCATCATAGTACCGCTAACTATTGCAATAAGGGGCTCCAACAACATGTTGATAACTACCATACCGTTGGTGGCGAGGTACCAGTTGTCCTTTAACAACAGCGAGATAGGCCTTATCTCTGCCGTCATCGCGTTGTCCACCTTTATCTCCAGCGGAATCCTAAACTCCAGACTCTCCTCTCCCATCAGGAGAAAGGCCTTCATTACGTCTACTGCAGTGTACGCCCTCATCCTACCGCTTTTCTATTACTCCAATCCCCTCCTAGTATGGGCGCTTTCAGCAATCGCAGGGCTCTCTTTAGGGCTAATGATGCCAAACGTAATAAACGCAGCGGGACTGCTAGAGGACAGGAAGGCCAGGGAGAGGCTGCTCTCAATATATACGTTGGCCTTGAGCGTAAGTCTCGTTGTGGGACCGGCAGTTGAGTCGTTAGTGCTTAAGTTCTACCCCCTTAGATACGTCTTTCTCTGGTTCGAGCCCTTTGCGCTCTTGGCCTTCGTGCTGTCGTTCTTCCTGGAGTTCCCGCAGGAGGCTAATGGCAAGAAGGTAGAGGTAAAGGTATTCTCGAACCCGGGGTTTAAGGTGGCGGTGCTCAACATCTTGTCTTACAACGTGCCATTTGCTACGATCACCGCCTTTGCAGGGGTTTATGCCAAGGAGGCTTTTGGACTGAGCTACTCAGAGGTGACGGCGTTCTTCTCGGCCTTCTTCGTTACTTCGTTGCTGGCCAGGCTTTACCTCTCTTTGAGGCCAGCTGAGAAGATCTCTGGACTTATTACCTTCTCAGTTAGCTTAACGGTAATAGGTCTCACCTTGGCTACGTTAAGTGGTAACCCACTTCTGTTCCTTGGGGCGCTTTTAGTGTTAGGCATTCCACACGGGATAACGTATCCCTTGTCTGTGATCTCTATAAGCAGGACGTTTAAGGCAGAGGAGAGGAACGCTGCCAACAGCCAGTTCTTCGCAATTATGATGCTCATTGGCGTAGTCACTCCCCTAGTGGACGGCGTAGTGGCACAAGCGTTGGGCATAAGGCCCTTATTTGCTCTCTTGATTCCCATAGTGTTGGCGTTCCTGATAATGTTGAAGAGACACGTGAAAGTGGTCGACTTGGCAGTGATGGAAAGTAAGAAAGCACAAAAAGAAAAGCAAGACAAATTAGCTTAGAGTCGTTCAACGCATTAACGTCTTTATTGTCGAGTGTAAATACTTCTTGATCCCTTATCGAAGACCAAAGCAGCTACTACCATAAACAATCTAATGCCTCCCCTAATATCTTAAACCCTTAGCACTTTTATCCCAGCAGCTTTCTAGGGTTTCCCAAAAATCGACGGTCTAGTTCCCTCTGTAACGTTCTTATAATTTCTCTCAAGAGGTGTGGTAGTCATTCCTTCCGCTCTATGGTTGTACCCAATCGCAAGTACTGGAAGACCAAGCGTATCTTATACACTTCTGGATCTGCCTTATCGTTCTCCTCTTCACCCACCGTTTTTGCCAATTACAGTACGCGATCTTTTGTTCAAACAAGCTTATACCTTAATGTGCATTGCCTTATTTATTGCAATTAGAGGATGCACTTAAACTTGAACGCTAACACGGGGATAGATTAATAGTGAGTGAATTAATTGTATTTAATTTGTTTGAGCTATATAGTATATATAGGTAGATAGTGAACTTTGTTGAGATTATAGACTTTATACCCTTTTTTAAAATATATAGAATAAATAGAGAAAATATAAATATTCAAATTTTCCTGTGAATTTATGGATAATCCACTAAAGGCAATTGAAGAGAAAAAGCTCAACTTTTTCCACATAAAGGCAATGTTCGTAACTGGAGCCGGAATGATAACTGACGGATACGACTTAACTACGGGATCGCTGGTGCTCTCTTTAGTGCTATCGAGCTTAAACTTGAGTCTAGAGTCTGTGTCCATAGTGCTCTTCGCCTCAATAATCTCAGGTAACGCCGTGGGAGCCCTACTATTCGGTTACTTGACAAGGAAGGGAAGGACAAAATTCTACGGTATAGATGCGGCACTTATGATAGTGGGAGCGCTAATGCAAGCCTTCGTGAGTACCCCGTTGGAGCTTGCCCTGGCGAGGTTTGTGCTAGGCATAGGAATCGGAGCAGACTATGTTCTAACGCCCCTCTTGATGGGAGAGTACTCAAACAGGAAGGATAGGGGAAAGTTGATGGGCTTAGCTGGTGGTTTCATGTGGATAGTTGGAGCAATTTTATCCACATTGGCAACGCTCCTAGCCCTCAACTTTTTCCCTGCTAACGTAGCATGGAGGGTGGCCTTGGCCTCTGGAGCACTCCCTGCCTTGTTCGTGCTTTACGAGAGAACGAGAATACCAGAGACCCCCCACTACTTGGCCTTCGTCAAGGGAGACACTAAGGAACTTAAGGAGAAGTACGGTGTTGAAGTGGGAAGTTTCGGCCAAAGTCTTGGCCAAAGGGCTAGGCTACTCTTAAGGTCCAAGAAGTTATTAGTTCCTCTTTCGCTGGCAGCACTTAGCTGGTACTTGTACGACGTAGTGAGCTACTCGGAAGGATTCTTCGGGCCCAATAAGATAGCTGAGTTCATAGGCGTAAGTGGAATCGTATTTAGCTTAATAGTGAACGCTGGCTTCTCCCTTCCTTTCAACTTCTTTGGAGCAGTGCTCTCAGATAAGGTTGGAAGAAAGGTAATGCAGGCAATTGGTTTCTTAGGCATGGGAATACCTCTGTTCCTATTCCCGTTCTTCGACAAGAACTTGGCCGTGGCACTAGTACTGTTTGGTTTGAGCAACTCATTCAGTTCTATAGGCCCTGGAAACATAATAGCCTACTGGGGCGTTGAGATGTTCCCTGCAGCAGTGAGGGGATTAACTCAGTCTATAACTGTGTTGGGAGGCAGACTCGGGGTAATTACTACGACGTTGCTCTTCCCTATACTCCTTGAGTCTTGGGGAGTACCAACGGTAATAGTGATGTTAGGAATTCTTGCAATGGTAGCTACAGGAATAACCTTAACTCTCAAAGAAATGAAGGGAAAAAGCTTGTCCGAGGTAGAAAGAGAGTATCTGATGGACACTGGAGAGTTTACAGCCAAATCTGCTGGTTCAGCTAGCGAGTCCTCAGACCTTAAGTAAGTTTTTCATTTCGTCTTAATTAAACCGAGCATTTGCCTCTTCTGGCCCAATACTTTGCTCGCTTTGAAAACAATGACAGATTGATACATGTTTGTTTATAGAAAAATTCGAAACTCAAGGCTTAGTGAATTATTAAGATATTTTTGTCGTAAATGGCACTACTACGTCTTCGTTTTAAATATTATACACAAACGTTATCCTTTTAACTGGGGATATATCCTGGTCCAGGGGATATCCAGTGTTATCCAACTAGTCTCAAAGGAAAATTCATCCAAGATTTTTCGACAGAGAAAATAAATAAAGAAGAGATAACCTTACGGAATAAATTTTCCCATAACCTTAATCTTAGGCATAAGAGGAAAGGGGAAGCCCTCACTTACTAAGGTCCTAATGAACCAAAGGAACAAGGATGAAATTGGGCTCTATTTGGACTTGAGGAAATTTGAGAATTAGGAGTACCTAACGTACAAGGATTTAGTCCTTATCCTGGAAAAGGCCCTCAATTCTTTCACGCAGAAAATGAAGGATTTTCTAAAAGGGTGAGAGGAATTTTCAGGATTTGAGATAAGGATCAACTGGGAAAAGGAAAGCGTGGTCCGGACTTTTGGAGAAGCTATTGGAAATTGGAGGAAAAACAAGAACATTGTAATAGTTTTTGATGAGACGCAATAGCTGAGAAAACTTAAGGGTTACAATCTTCTCTACCCAATTTCCTACGCCTATGACAACTTAAAGCGCATTAGGTTCGTTCTCACTGGAAGTCAAAAAGGCGTGGTATAAATAGTAAAAAGTTAAAGATCGTTAGTCCTTCCTCTTTGGTAGGACTATGACGGAAGTTTACGTAAATCCCTTTAACAGGGATGCTAGTTGGAGGATCTCTTTGCCTCATACGACCTTGCTTTACTTCGGTTCGTTTACGTTATGAGTTTAAGCTTGACGTTGTAAATGGCCACTTGTTGACGAGACTAAGGTCTTGAGGAATGGCGAGTATTTGGGTTGTTAGACGTTACATGTCTGGGATTGTTTTATTCTTCACGACTAGAAGTGGTCTTCAGTTTACGTAATTTTGATGACGTTAACTTGGAAGGATAAGGTCGTCTTCGTGCGCAATAAAGCGCCAGCGTCAAACGCGTTCAACTTGTTTCCGAAGCGCTAGGTTGAGATTGGTAATGAAAGCCCAGTGGTAGCGTTTAGAAGAGTTAAACATAGGCTGGTAGATATGGAATTTCACTTCCCTTAGAACTCGGTAAGGAGCACAAAGAGGTGGTTGAAAGCGTTCTTCTTAACAATTCTATTTAAATCCTATTTACTCGAAATAAGCATTAGTCAGAATAAAATTGAATTTTACGAAGTGAATGAAATTCTTGTCCACGCTCTTAGAACTTACTATCGATCGTAAAAATAATAAATGTCTAAAATTCATTTCCTATTTTTGCTAAAAATAGTAAAATACATTATTATGTATTCTTTTTTCTACTTTTTAATATCTCTATCATTTTCCTTGGATTATCCGTAGTTAAAGCATCTATCCCAATTCTTTCCAGTTTTTCAGCACTAGCTAAATCATTTACTGTCCATGCGTTAAGTTTTAAACCGCTCTGATGGGCATTTTTTACTTCCTCTTCAGTTACAAGCTGATAATAAATTCCTAACCAGTTGGCCTTAGCTTTCTTGGCAATTTCTAAAAACCAATTTAACCTTCCCACAAAAATTATCCCTGTTGAGATTTTTTCATCTATTTCCTTTACCCTTTTAACAGCGTCAAAATCAAATGATATTATGTTTACATTATCAACTAAACCTCTCTCCCTTATTGCGTCTACAACTCTTTGCTCTATTGATGGATAAAAAGCACTTGACTTCTTAATTTCCACAACATAATTAAAATCTCCTACCGTTTCAAATACCTCTTCTAGTGTGGGAACTTGAATTCCCGTAACTTTCCTTAACTCCTCTAATGTTAAATCACTAATTTGAACCGTATTCTGACCATTTATTAGAACAGCATCATCGTGAAAAACAATTAACTTCTTATCACTGGATAGGTGAACGTCTAGTTCAACTGCATCTACACCTAAATTTTTAGCTATTAAAAAAGATTGGATAGTGTTCTCCTTAGCTTCTAATGGAGCACCTCTATGACCAACAATAATCATATGTACTAGTAGATTAGATATTTAAAAACATTTTTAGGAATTTTATGTTTTTAAGTCCTCTTGGAAAATGATAAACATCTTCCACTCTTTTTTACGACTACGCGTCAAGTTTTGAAAAAGAGAAAGCAAGAATCCTTAGATATCAATTATCTCTATTATTTTATTCTTCTACAGAAAATATTACTTTAGGCGCTAATCATGTTGCTCGCGAAGATCTAGTTATGCGTTAAACAAACAATACGTATCTTTTACGGTAGAAAATTGTATAGGTATGGGTCCAATTAACTGTAACCAACGAAGTTTTACTAGTATCCTGCTCAGTAAGACTCCTTAACCTGCTAACTTACTCCGGTGGAATTTCCTTAAACACAATGTCTATGGGCACCCCCTTCCTTTGGTTTAGTAGTTGCTGGCTAGGTAGATCAACGCGCCGACAACGTACGATCCTATGACGAACCCTAAGGTTATCGGGTCTGGAGTGCCGTTGGAGACGAAGCTAAACACCGGGTTTATGACCGACTCGTAGGTAAGGAACGCGAAGTACCTAGCGGTAAAGATTGAAAGGCCCGCAAGCAGGAAAAATCTCTTCTGCTTAAACGTGCCCACTAGACCCACAACAAGGAAGTAGATCATTCCTATTACCTCTGCACAGTATAGGGATTGAGTCTAATCGTTACCGCAGATTTCAATTATGTAAAGATTAACGTTTATTCTTTAAAAAGAGAAGGCTTGTCTTTCTTCCCGCACTTAAGGACGCGAAGTAAAAGATGGACTTCATTTATAAACCTTCTTTTAAACCTTATACTCGTGATGAACTATTTCCTCTCTAGGCTCATTTCATGTAGGCTTTGCCCCAGATTAGTTGAGTATAGAGAATCCTTCCCTCAAGATTACTGGAGAAAGCCCGTTCCTCCTAACGGAGATGTCATGGCTAAGATAGTTATTGTAGGACTTGCCCCTGCAGCTAGAGGTGGAAACAGAACTGGGAGAATGTTTACCGGAGATAAAAGCGCAAACAACCTAACGTGGGCCCTTTACGAAGCTGGGTTAGCGAATAAACCAACGTCTGAGCACAAAGACGACGGCCTTTTGCTAAAGGTTTACGTAACCTCTGCCGTAAAGTGCGTTCCTCCAGAAAACAAACCAACAAGCGAGGAAATAAGGAACTGTAACGCCTTTCTGGTTGACGAGATAAGGATGCTGAAGAAAGCTAAGGTTTTCATAGCTTTGGGAAGGATAGCTTGGGACGCTTTGCTGGTTGCTTTTAAACAGCTGGGATACCAAGTGCCCAAGGTAAGCTTTGCTCATGGGGCAGAAGTATTGTTAAGGGGCGAAAAAGACGTTTGGCTACTGGGCTCTTATCACCCAAGCCCTAGAAACGTGAACACTGGAAAACTTTCTAAGGAAAAGCTTCTTCAAGTGATTTTAAGAGCAAAAGAGCTGGCGGAAAATTCATTACCTTAACTTGTCAATCTGCGCGAAAAGCTGCTTTTCTAAAGCCTTTCCAGTATTGCCTCGTCTATATCTGCAACATACACTCTCATCTCAGCTTTTCCGCTCAGCAAAAATAGCCTTCCTAAAGCTCCCTCTCCAGTTATTTCCTCGCTACCTAGTTTTAGCCTCGGTGCCTGGAGAACTCCTTCTACTATCTTGCCCAACAGCTTGAACCCTTCTCCTCTTATCACTAGGTATCCTGCCGATATCTTTGGCAAATCCCTTAGCTTTAGCAATATTTCCCTCATGTCGCCGCTGACCTTATCCACTTCCTTTAAGTTGAAGTTCATTTGAGGACCTAGCTTCTCTAGGTAATAGGCAAAGTGCATCTTCAAAAGATGTTCAGCCATATTGCCGTACCATTTTGCCTTCTTTTTTAGTGAATCTCTAGAGAAGAGCGAGAAAAAGCCTTCATCGTAATCTAGTGCAACCCTTGCTCTGACATTAGTTAAACTGCCATCCTCCTTCACCTCAAACTGAAAAGATGCCTTCATCTTACCGTCGTCACTAACGCTTCTGTATTCAATCATGTTTGGCAACACAATTGGACCCTCTAATACGCCGTCTATTGCGTGAACGTTACCTTCTTGATCGTGGAAAACAAAGACTGTCTTGAACTTGTTTTCCGGGATAATTGCTGATCCTTGTGGAACGTAGTCGTTCTTAGACCTGTCGAAAACTTTGTAGACTGCTATGTGCCCGGAGATCCCCGCAAATACGTGAGGATCTGTGAGCACTGAATATACGGATGACTTAGGGGTCTTCAGCAAAATGGTATGAGTGTACTCTTCCATCATTCTAAGATCCCTAACAATGTTATCTACTTAGCTTATATATAAATTTTTACCAACATCTTTTAGTCAAATTGACGTCCTCTAATTTTCTATTTAAACTTTTCTCAATCTGACAGTGTCCCCCGGATCTAGAGGCCCTAACAAGGACTTGTTGACCATCATTTTTAGCCTTGAGCCTCAGCCCTTGTTAAGCATCTTCTTGAGCCCTTGCCTTACCGCAATGTAGGTCCTGTCCACCCACGCTATCGACCCTTTTTAAGTAGCGACTTAGGGCGTCCCCAATAACCACCGCAAAGCTCAAGCTTATTGAGCTAACTACCACGAAGGCTAGCCCAGACATCGCATACATGTAGTGGAAGAGCCTCCCAGGGAATATCACCTCCCTCCTTATTAGTCCCTCGTAACCAGCAAACGCCATCAAGTAGCTTAGGGCAGTGGCTGAGGCTACGTACACTAACATTGAGGACCTTGACCTTATCAACCTCTCCTCCTTGCCGTAAGCCAAGAAGAAAGAGGAGAAGAAGTCTGTCACGAGGAACTCCAACGCTATTGCGTGGAAGCTTCCCACCACGTAATAGGTGTTATGGAACGCGGGGTCGGAGAACTCGAAGGGGAGCACCAAGGAGATGCTCAAGGACAGTGCAAAACCTATCAACGTTACCCCAGCCAGGAACTCCTTAATTGAGGAGGGACGACCTAGTGGTAAGGCGAAGTCCACGAATAGGAGAGCTAGGAACCTCTAGAGAACCAAGGTGGAGTAGTCTGAGAAGTCCCTAATTGCATCAGGGATAGGCCACGTCTACAGGTGGTTGGCGAAAACAACCAGGGAGAACGAGAGGGTACTTAGACCAGCGTAGCCACCTCTCGCTGAAAGGCCTCATTACAAGGTGGAACGGACACGACAGGAGGTTGAGGCTAGACCTAGTCTACCACTCGCCTCCAGGAGACGCCATGTCGGACGTTTGAATATACGCCATGATAGCGTACAGTATATACCAGACTCTACCAGCAGGAAGGAAACCAGAACTCACCCCAAGCACAGAGGATATACAACGCGTTCAACTAAGTGTGGACATTACTCACGAACAACATGACGCAGAACTCCAAGCCCCTATCCTTGATACCGCAATTCCTGAGTTCTACGACTACAACCGGTTCAACATATACAACGGCCTCTGGAAGTACTACGTTGCAAACGGACCCAGTAACTTCAGCCCTCTAGCTTGATAAGGCGTACTCCTTTGAGGTCTTCGTATTTCCTCCTAACGACTTCTTTAGGGTTACCCATAAACTTTCTTTTGGACAAAAATAAAAAAGGTTGTAAACAACTCAAACCAAAATACGCCAAAAACTACGCTTTTTTATTCCGAATACAAAATTCATATGATGAGCCAGGAAGACCTCGTGCAGAGGATTCTCAACGACCCGAAGCTCCTCTCAGCCCTTGCAGACAAGGTATATGAGAGGATAAGGGACGACGTGATAATCAAGAAGATAGAGGAGCTAGAAAAAGTGGTCAGAGCTTTCCAGGACGAGATGGCTAGGATGAGGGAGGAGTTTGAGAAGAGGTTTGAGGCGAACCAGCATGAAATGGCTAGGATGAGGGAGGAGTTTGAGAAGAGGTTTGAGGCGAACCAGGAGGAGAACAGGAAGATCTGGCAGGAGTTGGCTAGGATGAGGGAGGAGTTTGAGAAGAGGTTTGAGGCGAACCAGGAGGAGAACAGGAAGATCTGGCAGGAGATAAAGCTCTTGAGGATCGCCTTTTCCTCGTTTACCTCCAGGGCAGGGCGTCACATAGAGAAGACAATAATGGAGCTCTACAAGGAGGCCCTCAAGCTACACGGCGTCGATCCCTCGAAGGTAAAGCACGGAAAAATAACAGACGAGAAGGGAATAGTATACAAGGGAAGGACGTATGAGGTGGACTTTTACGAGACAAACGACTACGTCTACTTGTTCGAGGTCAAGAACTTCGCAGACGAGGGAGCTATTGAGCAACTGGATATAAGGGAGAAGCTATTCACCTCAATGTACAACAAGCCCGTGAAGAAGTTCCTAATTGCCAACACAATAGAGGCTAAGGTGAAGAGGGAAGCAGAGCAACGCGGGATCACTGTAATAGCGGGGCTCGTAGTGAAGTAAATCCAGTCAGGTAAGGGCTCTGGTCGAGGCAACGTTTTTGAGCTGTAGAGCTGCGTTGTACCCTGAGGCTTCACTTCCTTAAAGCTCGCGTATTTCGCGTGAATCTTAAGGAGAACAGACGAGGTCACGTTAAGCTGCGACGTCCCCTTTATCGCCCTCTACACAGCGACGCACGTTCACTTGGTAGACGCTCCGTGCGTGTACCGGTTAGTGTACTAGTGCACTGTCCCTGAAAAGCAAAGGGAGAGAACTTCCAATAGACTTTACGACTGAAATATTAAACCTATCTAGATATGTGATCCAGAAGCTATATTCAGACAGAAATTTCTCCCTGGACCCGGAAGGGGAGATAATACCTTGTAAGAATAAACTTATTCAGGAAATTATTATTCCTAGAAAAAGACTTCAAGCAGAAGCTATATTCAGCTACACAAGCTGACGGGTAATACTCTAGGAGTGTAATACTTTTAATTCTACCATGATCAAAAGGTGATAGATATACGAAAACTACAGGATACACCAGCCAATGTTGAACGAAAAAGCGATCTAGGTCTCCAAGGCATCAAGAACAAAGTGAGTGCAGGTAATCACCGTAATTTCTTTACATAGAGTAGGGAAGCGAAGGGCGTCGTGGAAACCTTATAATATATACAACACAAAAAGGCACACTAACTACTACTAGTAGTAGGCACTTAGTCTATTTCCTCAACAAGTTGTAGGCCAACAATACAGCGACAACTACGACGCCAAGCACGAACAAATAGGCTGAGTAGGTCTCGAGGAGCTTCGTCAAGTAACCCACTTGGGCGTAGTAAATGTACCCAAGCGTAGCTAGGAGGGTGTCCCATATTAAGTGGCCTAAGGCTGTGAAGACCACAAACTTGGCTAAGTTCATCCTTGCGAGGCCCGCAGGCAGTGAGATCAAAGCCCTTATCTCCGGAACAAAGCGGAATCCGAAGACGGCGTACGCACCGTGCCTGTCGAACCACTTGTTAAGTAGGGCTAACTTCCCCTCGTTAAGCCTTATGGCCCTCCCGTACTTTTTCAGGAAGGGGAGACCAAGCTTCAAGGCCACGTAGTAGTCTATTATAGAGCCAACCAAGCTGCCCAGAGTTCCCACAGTTATACCCCCAGCTAAGTCCATTGAGCCCAGCCTTGAGAAGTAACCGACGTAGGGCATTATTACCTCGCTGGGAACCGGGAAGCCTATCCCCTCCAATACCATCAGACCGAAGATTAGGGCGTAGCTGTAAACCATGACGTGGTGTATGAAATAGGAAAGGCTATAAAGCTTTTCGTAACGCCGTAGACCTTTGAAGGTGATGCACCTAAGGGCTTGTCGCTCCGCCCATGTTGGCAGATTGCGCTAAACCGTCCACTGAAGGGGAGTCATCTAGTGGCTACGAGTTCGAGGTGGAGTTTGTACAACTTTAAGATTTTATGCCTTCTCTAAGAGTCAAAGAAATCCAGACGCTTATCCAGAATGGATCCATCCCTTACCTACACTGTGTAGTGAGCAGGGATCCTAAAAGTGTTAAGCGAAGACGTGAACGACTCCGCGAAGCTCAAGGGTTTACATAAGAGGTTATGCCCATGGTACAAACCCTAAAGCAAACACGTAGTGGAAAGGTCGACCAATAGACTAACGCTGCACGCTCTCGCTCTTAAATGCGTTGAAGCTCTTCCACGGTGTCTGCACTAAGTAGCTAGCGTTTCATCGTGATTAGTGGAGTGTAACGTCAACTAGAACGAGTTGAACACTGGCGCACTTTGTGGACTTCTAGTGAAAGCCCGGCTCATTCCTAACCGGTAATGGTAAAACATGTTCTGGGCTTCTTACCTAAAGGCCTTGATAGAGGAACTGCAAACCTCGCCCTTTAGGGCGGGGAGAGTATCGGCAGTCTAAGCGCCCTCTAACCTGTAGTCCGCGCGTACCAGCAGGGAAGGCATTCCTGTGGAGGGGATACCAAGGTTTCCAACACCTTCCATTTTCTAGCCTGTTTTTGCTTCCAGAAGCTATACCAACT
>ASRH01000012.1 GCA_000565255.1 Candidatus Aramenus sulfurataquae
GTACTAATAGTATAGGGCTAAAAGGTAAGGGGAAATGCGGTTTTAGCATACTTACACCGACTTCACCTCTGCCTACATCTCTTTTATTAAGTTTATACAAGTGGCAACCAGTTTGATAAGGCGAGTGTGAACAAGAATTTTGTCATTTTTGTATAAATGAATTTTCTCTTTGTAGAAAAGTATTAGCCAGAATAAGATGAATTTTAGAAGCGAATGAAATTCTTGCCTACACTCGCTTGACTCTTCTCTCAGGGTTAATTTAACTTGCCTATTGCGTTAAACGTTACTAAGGTCAACGGTGAAAGCGAAGTAGATACCCCTTTTTAGGCAAAGAGGAGTAGGGAAGTAGGGCTCCTTCGTGCGGCGCTTCAAAATTACTTCAAAACCTCTCCTTCATGCAACTGGAGCCTCACCAGAAATAGAACGACTTGCGCTTAATATCAAAAGGCTTTTATCTCCTCGTCCACATTTCACGTAATGAAGGTAATGAAGGCCCTTTTCCTATTAGTGCTTCTTGGCCTTCTGCCTACCTTAGCCCTGGCCTCCACTGACTACGGCTACGAGTTCGGCTACGTACCCTTAAACGGAGTGCAGTCTCTTGTAGAGGTATACAACCTATCGCTGGCCCCTGGCTCTCCAGACGTTTCCGTACAGCAGAACGTTTGCATTAACGTTGGGGGACAGGAGGTATTTGTGCAGAACGTCCTCCACCCCTTGCCGGGAGAGGGGTGCTGGGAGACTAGCATTTACTACAACGGCGAATACAACTACACAGTTTTCTGGCCAGTAAAGGGCAGTTGGTTCAACCTCACCACCGTGTGGTACGGCAGGGGAAACGAGACTGTGGTTGATTTCTACTTTTCCAACGGCACTTTTCAAGAGGAGAAGACGTACGTCCTTCAAGGAGGGTACATTGGGGTGGTCTACGATGGCTACACTATAGGTACAGTAGTTGCAGGCTACGCAAATAGCGAAGTGGCTTTCTTGGCAGAGGGCTTTAACGTCTCCATCGAGTCCTTCTATCTGCTAAACGGCAGCTGGTACGTCCCTCCAGTGGCGTGGAGTGGTTGGCAAAACACTGGGGAGAGCGTAGTGGGAGGGGAGGCCTATTATTACGACGGAAGGGTTTGGGTGGTTTACGGCAACTCTTCCTCTCCCCAGTTGCTCTACAACGCTAGCGTAGTGATAGTAAACAACACGGTGTACGTCTTCCCCATGGGTAGTCTGTGGGAGGTGAATGGAAAGTACTTCACAAACGAGACTGAGTTCGCGAAAGGGGAAGTGCTTAAGCCCTTGGGGACCAACTATTCCTTTGTCGCCGAGAAGGAGATAGAGCTGAAATTCCCTGAGCAAGTGGTAGTGGACGGGGTAAAGGGGGAGGTGTTCTACTTGCCCTCCCCTGAAACCGTGTACGTGAGGGAGGGAGATAAGTGCGTTCCTGTTTACGTGAACTCGAACGTTACGTATAGCTTAAAGCCTTCACAAACAACACCTTCCCAGACCACTTCTTCACAAACAACGGCACCTTCACAAACAACTTCTTCCCAGACTACGTCGCCTCCTCCATCGTCTACTGGAACTTCAGGGGCAACAGTTGGTTCTGTAGCGGTGAGCGGAGTGTACACCTCTGCCGCGAAGGGTAAGGGAATAAGTTGGGAACCGCTGTTGGTAGGAATAGCGGTTGTTGTTGCATTCGCAGTGCTCTTGAGGAGGAGGTAGACGGACTCAGCTCCGCCGTGGGAAAGGAGGCAAAGCCCAAGAACAGCCCCTGAAGAGGTTGGAGAGGATCTCGAAAACGCGTTCACGCTCTCTAGAACTCAATGTAATATCTTTTCATTACTTAGAAAAAAAGATATCGTCTACGCCTTCCGTAACAAACGCTTCGCTTTAATTAGCATTAGCTCTAACTTTTTTAGTTAGTACATGTTCTCAGATAAAAAGTGAGTAGAGCTGTTTTCTCAAGGCTTTCTTGACGCAATCTCGTTAGGTATCTTTACTTCTTCTTCTCCTAATCATCTAGCCATTGAGCCTCATACCAAGAACGTGGAGGAGCTGGGCCCGTGGGAGACGTAAACCATAGAGGGCTTCAACGACTTTATCCTCTCCACGCTCTTCCATAGAGAGCTGTAGTCCTCGTAAATTGCAGGTAGCTTAAGCCCTCTCCTAGTGCCCTGGAGCGTGTCTCCCACTATAACCGCGTTCAGTTCTGGTAAGTAAAAGGATACGGAGTCCTTGGTGTGGCCAGGAGTCTTTAACACTTCCACTCCTTTCACTAGCTCCCCCTCCTTGAGCGCGAAGTCCACTTTCACCGGCCCTAAGCTCTTGAAGAAGAAAGGTCTGCCCAGGGAAAAGAGGAGCTTTAGCCCCAACGAGTGGACCACAGGCTCCCTCGCCCTACCTTCTTCTAAGAACCTCTTTCCTTCATCCTCTATGCCGAACTTCGCGTTTAAGGACTTCCTAAGCTCCGAGGCACCTCCTATGTGATCGCCGTGGGAGTGAGTAAACACCACGTACTTTACCTCTTCCCTCTTCCTTCCTAGACTGTCTAAAGCCTTGAGTATCTTCTCTCCGCTACCCTTAAGCCCCGCGTCAACTATCACTAATCCTTCTTCAGTGTCCAAGATGAAGGACTTCACGAAGCCGAGGTTTACCTCGTGTACTCTCATGTGTAGTAATTACAGCTGGAGGAATAAAGGCTTAGCTCCAGCGCTCGTCAAAAGCCTTTATCAGTTGCACTATAACTAGGTCTGGGGGCTTAACTAACTCCTCTCGCCTCACGGCCAAGCGCTAGAGGTTACTTCCCCTATCAAGGGGAAAAGGTGAACTTGAGCGCTGTCTTTTGAGCTAGTGTGGTCAAGCACTCCAAGGGAAGTCACTAGTGGCCACGAGGTCCATCTCAACCCTAGGCATCGCGCTCACCGAGATCATGGCCAAGCTACTAAGTGGGAAAAGCCCTGGCCACTTGGAGGCCTCTGCTACTCAAAATACAGTTATACATGACGGGAGGTAATGCCGTAACTAGCCTGGAGGTCACTTAACTCTAAAGGAATCTTTATAAACATCTATCTTAATAATAAATTCATGGGTTTTGGTATTTATCTGTCTTTTATACTCCTCTTGGTTATAATAGCAATCGTAGTTCACTACTCCAGAAAGATAAATAAGATACAACAACAGGCGCAAGAACAAGTAAATAAAATACAACAACAAGCTCAACAAATAGCCCAATCAATGTTCTCACAATGGGTTCAGCAATACTCTAACGAAACAAGAAAGCAAATTGAGCAGTCCACTGAAGCTAAATACAAGGCAGAATTGGAGCAATGGAAGTTGCAGGTAGAGGAGGAAATTAGAAGGGACGCCATAACGAAGTCGATAAATACGCTCTTGGGTAAGATTGGAGAGGAGTTTGCGCCCTTACTTGTAGCTGAGAAATACGGAGTAAACCCAAAGGACTTTCGACACTTAGGTACTCCAGTGGACTTCGTCGCTTTTAAGGGACTTTCAGACGATTCCGATCCAGAGGTAATCTTCATTGAAGTGAAAACAGGGAAGGGCTCGCTAACTGATAGGGAGAAGAAAATAAGGGACGCCATAGCCTCAAAGAGGGTTAGATACGAAGTTGTCAGCCTCAACCAAATGATGGAGGAGGTTAAAAAGAGGGTGAATGAGGAAATAAACAAAATGTTAGCGGACAGGAAAGACTAGGAGATTCGTTTAGAAGTTTTGCGATTTTGCTCCAAGTTATTCGCGTTTCGCGATAGTGGTCGCAACCTAAGGATGTTAGTTTCGCCTAAGATGTGAGCGAGATAACGTCACGGTTTCTCGCGATTGTTGCTGAGTTTGGTGGAGCCTTTAGATCTTGCTGGGAAATCAATAAAGGGTCTTCTCTAACTCACGGAGGAGATTTTAGGCGTTCCTTGAATTTGCCTCTAGATATGCAAGCTGGACTAGTAGCAATCCTAATGACGATATTGCGTTTGCTAAAATTAGTCCCAGGGTAGTGGACTGGGTCGCGATTGGAAATTGCAACAAATTAAAAACACAAGTCATTCACTGTTAGAATGAAGATTAAATTTCGCCGTAACTCGTAGATTCAAGCGTAAAAAGCTTATACAGAGATTAGGGCTAAGCACGTTCCAAAAACAAGGGAAAGTTTTCTTGGCGCTATTTTGTCCTACATCGCCTTAATTACCGTTGTTTTTAGTCAAAGGGTGGTGGTGTTTTTCCTTGAGCATTAACAGCGTTATCTCGTTTTTCCAGGCACTTAATCAAGGCAGCGTTAAATAGCAAAACGCAAGTGAACGCGAAATAGTTTATAACTTCTGGGGGAGAAGTTTAATTCTGGGGGAGAAGTTGTTATTTGACGAAAGGCCAAAAACGAGAAGAGAAGAGCTGTTTGATAGGGAAGCGGAAATAGAGGAGATAAAGAACAACGTAAATAGACCTCTCCTAGTGATTTCGGGCATAAGAAGAATAGGAAAAACCTCCACGCTTTTAGTAGCGTTAAACGAAATAGGGAGAGATTACGTGGCAATAGATTGCAGAAAACTAAAGGAGAACTACGGCAGGCAGGATTTGTATAACCTTTTCTCAGCCAGCTTGTCCACAATTGCCGATAAGGTAAAGGACCTACTTAAAGGAGTGAGAGGAGTGACAATTCTGGGAAATTCAATTGAGCTTAGGTGGAAGGGTAGGAACTCAATTTCTTTGGCTGACTTATTTGATCACTTGAACGAGAGGAAAGTAATTGTCGCAATAGATGAGGCGCAAAAACTGAGGGGACCCTTATCAAGCGAGATAAGGGAAGCGATAGCTCACGCGTACGATTACGACAGAAACCTAACGTTCATCTTGACTGGTTCAGAAATTGGCTTACTGTACGATTTTCTAGGCGTAGAAGATAAGGATTCCCCACTTTACGGAAGGTATTACTACTCAATAACTCTCGAAAGGTTTTCTAAGGAAAAGTCAGTGGAGTTCTTAAGGAAGGGTTTTGCAGAAACCAACGCGAAAGTTAACGACGAGACAATAGAGAGATTGGTGGAGTTCTTTGACGGAATACCAGGCTGGCTCACTTTTGGAGCAAACAGGCTTATAGAGGGTAAAAGAATCGAAGAAGTAAGGGAGATAGCCATAAACGTTGCCTTAAATGAGCTGGAGAACTTAATTGAGGCCAAGAGAAGAGCGTCAGAGATAGCGGGCAGAAGATATAAAAACGCGTTAAAGTGCTTAGGATTAGGAGAGAATAGCTGGAGCAAATTACTAAACTGTTTGCAAAGAGCAGAAGGAAGCACCATATCCAGCAGCGTTCTGGATAACGTGATGATTAACTTAGAAAAGAGCAGCATAATAAAGGATTACGAGTTCTTGGATCCAATTTACAGGGAGGCAGCTAAAAGGTTAAGCTAGCAAGGGAAACCAGGTTAAAGTTTACGGGGCGGGGTTCAGCAGGTTTACGGAGAGCCCGAAGCCTACTGGTTCCCATCGACTCCCGTTTAGGCTAAGACCGCCTATACCCTTTTGGTCTCGTCTACAACAAAGCTTACCACAAAGTACTCTTCCATCCCTAGTTTGAGATCTCGCATCAGTACACTCAATGAAAGTAAGCGAAGAACGCAGTCCTCGCAGGTGCCCAGCGTCTAGTAAGGGGCCTCTTTTTGCCTCACTTGTACGCCAAGCAAGAGCCCCAACCGTGACCTCCAACAAGAAAGCCCAAATGCGGTCAACTCAAGGTTGAAGTCACCTCTAAGCTTATCTCAATGTTAAAGAAGGTGGTAGAGATCTAGGAAAGTTTGAACAGATAGGGGAGAGGGAGAAGAACTAAAATGAGGGAGGTAAACAAGGTAGTGGAAAACGGGAAAACAAGTGCGTTAAGCTAGTCAGGGTGGGGAGCTACCGCATTGCGCTAATGGACCACTGGGTACACATAAGCGTAAAACTGTGAGCTAACGGTGACGTAAATTGCTTCAAGCAATACGACCTCCTTGGGGGCCTCAGGCAAACTGCTGTACGCTCTGATCCTGGAGAGCACTTCCTCTGGGTCCTCCCTCAGCTGTCCCTTCTCCTGGAACTTTAAGAGGCTCTTCTTTACGTTTTCCATTCCCCTGGCTATTGCCTCCTTGGACACCTCAAAGACGTTCACTTGGAAGCCATTCATTGCGAAGACTTGGGCTATTCCACTGCCCATCGTCCCAAATCCGACTACGCATACTTTCGAGGGGTTCGTGAGAAATAATGGAGAGTATTACTTTATTTTTTCCTAGAAATGGGGGCCTAGGAGCGGGATTACCTTTCCTCAAAGTAACCCCCTTTCATGTACTTGAGAACGGTAATGCCAAGCCCCTTAGCTAGAGCCTCAACGTCGCCGCTTTTCAGCCTGTAAACAAGAACGGGTATTACCTCCTTGTCCTTCAAGTAGCTCCTCAGCAGATTGACCTTTTCGTTGAACGTCTTCACGTCCCTCACCCTCAGGGTCGTCTTTACCTCCGCCACGTAGACCTTGTTTCCTACTTCCACATAGGCATCGAACTCCATTGCCTTGTCGCCTACTTTTATAACCTTGGGCCTCACCTCGTTGACCTCTACGCCCTTTAACTTGAACCACTCTGTTAACCCCCTCCTAACTTGGTCCTCTATTATGAGGCCAAAGGTATTTTCCAGACCCCCTATCCTCTTGTTGATGTTCTTAACCGCCTTGTCCAGCTTAGCCCCCTGTCTACTAACTTCCTTTGTCAATCTTTCTGTCACCTTCCTTAGTTCAATGATTGCTCTCGTGTTCTCCTCTGAGACCTTCCTGAGCTCTTGTATAGCCCTTGTGTTTTCCTCTGTTTGCTTAGCTAAGGACTCCACTGTCTTCCTTAACTCTGCTATGGCTCTGGTGTTCTCGGCTATCTGTACGTTGTGGGCCTCCACTGTTTTCCTCAACTCTGCTATGGCCCTGGTGTTTTCTTCAGTCTGTTTACGTAACTCCTGGATCGCTTTGGTGTTCTCAGCTATCTGTACGTTGTGGGCCTCCACTGTCTTCCTCAGCTCTACTATGGCCTTGGTGTTCTCTTCAGTTTGCTTTGTGTTCTCTTCAGTTTGTTTACGCAGCTCTTGGATTGCCCTTGTGTTTTCCTCCGTCTGCTTCCTCAACTCCTGTATCGCTCTGGTATTTTCTTCAGAGACCTTTCTGAGCTCTTGAATTGCTTTTGTGTTCTCGGCTATCTGTACGTTGTGGGCCTCCACTGTTTTCCTCAACTCTGCTATGGCCCTGGTGTTTTCTTCAGTCTGCTTTGCGTTCTCTTCAGTTTGTTTACGTAGCTCCTGAATGGCCTTTGTGTTCTCCTCCGCTTGCTTCCTCAACTCCTGTATCGCTCTGGTATTTTCTTCAGAGACCTTTCTGAGCTCTTGAATTGCTTTTGTGTTCTCGGCTATCTGTACGTTGTGGGCCTCCACTGTCTTCCTAAGCTCTGCTATGGCCTTGGTGTTTTCTTCAGTTTGTTTCCTCAGCTCAATTATGGCTTTTGTGTTCTCTTCAGAGATCTTCCTAAGCTCTTGTATCGCTCTGGTGTTCTCTTCGGTCTGCTTCCTCAACTCCTGAATAGCCCTTGTGTTTTCCTCAGCCAGCTTTAACAGCGACGCCAATCCCTCAACAAGCTTTCCCACTGTTTCCTTTAGCCCCTCCGTCTCCCTCTTCTGCGTTTCCGTCCACTGCTCGTAAGCCTTCTGCTTCTCTCTCGCGTCCTCTAGCAGGAGCTTCATCTCCTCCACCGCAGAAGTTAACGACTTAATTAAAGCGTTTTCCAGCTCTTCCCTGACTATCTCCCTGATCCTGTTCTCGTCAATTGCCATAATTGAATCTAGGAGTGTTGGAAATAAATAGTTTGTTGATGACAGAGGAAAGAATCCGTGCCGAAAGTACTAGGCGTATTCCGGATCTACATCTCCGCTTTACCTCTCAGTCAGCGTTTTTAGCTTTTGCCTTGTACATAACTCCGTGGACAAGCGTTACCTCCTCCTAGTGTTGGGCGGGATCTCCTTCGGCACAGCCTCAATATTTATCAAGTTCTCCGACCTCTCCCCTGGGGCAATAACCTTCTTTCGCTTCCTGGTAGCTGGGTTGGTCCTGTCCCTTGGGAGGGTTAAGCTTAAGGACGTGATTAGCTTCCTCCCCTACGGTCTTCTCTTGGAAGTTCACATGGTACTCTTTGTAGAGAGCGTGTACACAACCTCCATCAGCGACGCCACTGTCCTCGTCTCCACCTCTCCAATATTCGCCCTATTCCTCTCCTCCATATCAAAGGCAAAGCCTAAGCCCCTTGAGGCTCTCTCAGCGATTGTAGCAGTAGCTGGAGTGGCGCTGATGAATTACCCGTTGAACTCAGGGGAGGCGTTCGGAAACGCCCTCGCCTTGGCCTCTGCCTTCGCAATTGCCTTGTACACCTCGCTCTTGGGCAGGAGGGGAGTAGAAGACCCCCTGCGCGTAACCTCGTCCATATACTTGGCCTCCTCCATCTTCGCCCTGCCCCTATTCGCGGTGGAGGGCTTTGGGAGGTTGGACGCCACCTCTTTACTCTCCCTCCTTGGGTTGATCGCGCTGCCCACCCTGTTAGGTCATACGTCCGTGGTAGTTGCCTCAGGTCACGTAAAGCCACACGTTATCGAGACCATAGGCCTTTTAGAACCAGTGGTAGCTTCAGTTCTGGCTTTCTTCTTGTTTGGCCAAGTACCGTCAACCTATCAGTTGGTGGGAGAGGGGATAGTGTTGACGTCAGTGGGCGTTGTTGTCGTCGAAGGTAGGAAGTGACTTCTGCTGCCTTATCGCTTTACCCTCAAGCAATACCCGTTAGAAGGGGTTGGACAAGTCCTTAAAGCCTTGGCAAAGACTCGACAAGCCCCGCCCTTTAGGGCGGGGAGGGGGTCAGATTTCCTACTATGGAAAGGCTACTCAACGCGTTTTTCTTTGCCCTAGTCTTCGAGGGCTTAAAGTTTTCGATTTATGTGAACGATAGAGACAACTACTGCAAGGAGAATTGCCGTCTCGCTTATTTATTAAAGCGACGTTTTATATTCATGGCAAGAACTTTAGCAGTTTTGGGCTCTGACAAGCTGGTTACGACAACCAATGCTATTCTCACAGAGGTGTTCACTGGCTTCATACCAGACGAAATAGTAGTGCTCTCAGAGACGGCTCACAAGAAGGACATCTCTCCCCTTTCAGATCTAGTGTCCATGTTCTCAGACGTGAAGGTAAAGCTAAGGGAAGAGGTAGTAGGAAAGGGGGTCGAGAAGTGGAGGGAGAAGGTGTCCAGCCTTAACGTAGACGTGGCAGACGTGACTCCCGGGAGGAAGTACATGGCGATTGTAGTTTACACATATTCAAAGGCCAACGAGGTGAGGTACGTTTTCCTAGAAAAGGAGAGAGAGGGTTATCGAGTCTTTGGCTACGCGCCCTTTAACGAGATCAAGGTATTCGACTTGAGGACTGGAAGGGACGTGCCCTTTTCCCCTCCACAAGTGAAGAGGTGTGGATCAGAGGCCTCCTACCTCTCAAACGATGGGCTGAGGGCGCTCATCAACGTGTACTCCCTCTTGGGAAAGGTAGGGCTGATTATAGACGGGGAGGAGGTTTCTTTGGAGGAATTGACAGACTTTATCAAAAAGAATGGATACGGAGGTGAAATGGGGGTAAACGCTTACGAGTTGTGCGCTACTAGGTCTGGGCTACTCGTATTCAAGGAAGAGGAAGAGGTGAGGAAAAAGGTCGACTCTAACACCTTCTTCGTTGCAGACACTAACGTCTATATCAGCCTGGGCAACAGGATAGGGTTAATAACTTATAGCAAGGAGCACGGCAGAAGGCTAATACCCACTAGGTCTGTGTTTAACGAGATTGAGAACAAATTAGGGACAACGCAGAAAGGTGACGAAAAGCTAAAGGTCTTCCAGCTAGCCTCGCTCTCCTTTAGGTCTCTTCACGCTCCTCCTATATCCTCTAACGTGAGAGGTAGCGGTGACGTGCCCTTCATAGATGAGACCGCCTCGCTCAAGGCGTTCTTGCCACACGTGGTAATGGTGACGAGAGACCAAGGGCTCACTAGAGCTGCCCAAGGTAAAGGGATTGAGGTGGTGCACTTAAAGGAATTAGGCAGAGGCTCGCTGGAGGGAATAGGGGAGTTTATAAATTGCCTTTCCCTGATGGGGAAGAAGGTTAAACTGAGCCTAAATGGAGAGGAGAAAGCGATCATTGAGTCCCAAGTTATGGCAAGCGATAGAGTTAAGGTAAAAGACAAACTAAAGTACGCGTGCGTGATAGAAAGGGCAGAGGAGTTCATTAGAAGCTAGGGAGTTTAACGTCATGACGAGACCAACTATGGGAACGCGATTGAGTAGAGAGTATCTCGACTAGCGAATCAACGTCGCTTAGTGCGTTTTTATCTTCGCAGAACAATTCGTCCTTGGCGTAACTCGGAGTTAACTAGCGTAAGGAGTAAGACTGGGGCACCTTACGGGAAAAGCTTGGCTTAAAAGGAGTTCCTCATGAACTTTATCGCTAATTGCGCCATTACCCCTAGATGAGCTCTATGCCAAAGCTTACTTTAAATTCACTCTAGCCTTGTAATCGCAGCGATTGGTAACTTGGCGTTATCCACCTTAAAGAGCAGCGGGACTGTGTATTTGCCCATTGAGTTGACTCGCTAGCCGATACCGCAAAAGCGTAGAGCTCACTTCAAGTACTTGTCGAACCACTCCTCCTTCACCTTGAGCCTGTCCCTCATGTTTCTTGGGTTCCCCTTCCTCGCGTGCTCGTGGCCGTCGCCTTGATACCTAACTAAGGCTGTAGCCACGCCGTTTAGCTTGAGGGCAGTAAAGAATTGCTCAGCCTGCTCTATGGGGCAACGGTAATCCTGCTCGCCGTGGATCAGCATCACAGGGGTTTTCACTTGTTTGACGTAATAGATGGGCGACATCCTCATGAGCTTCTCCATCCCCTCCACGCTCCACGGGTCTTTTACCCCAGCCTCCACAGCGTTAAACCAGAAGCCTATGTCGCTCGTCCCGCACATGCTCACTAGGTTTGAGATACTCCTCTCGCTTATGGCTGCCGAGAAGAAGTCGGTCTTGGTGACTATCCAGTTGGTCATGAACCCGCCGTAAGATCCTCCAGTCACGCCAAACTTCCCCTTGAGTCCAAACTTTTCCTTCACTTCCTTCACAAAGTCCATAATCTCCTTAAAGTCCTTCCCTCCCCAATCGCCAACAACTCCCCTTGCAAATTCCTCTCCATATCCCTGGCTCCCGGTGGGGTTGCAGTAGATTACGTTGTACCCGTTCTTGGCAAAGAACTGAAACTCCACGTAATAGGCGTTGCCGTAAGCGCCGTGTGGACCACCGTGGACAAAGAGGATTGTTGGGTTTTCCTGGCCAGTGATTATTGCCCACCCCTCTACCTCACTTACCACTTCCACTGGTGGAATTCCCCTTATCCCAGGGTTAAGGTCGTAGTCTACCCCGTCGTAATGCAGAATGGAGGGCTTTTCAGTGGTGGTGTAAAAGTAAGCGAGCTTTCCGCGTCGGTAGTCAAAGCCCCTCACGACCCCCTTCAACTCTGTGAGCTTCTCAGCCTTACCGTCGCTTACCATGTAAACGTTCACCGAACCTCCCTCTTGGCCAAGGGTAACAACTACGTCCTTCTCGAAGACCAAGTTTGCAGAAGGAGAGTCAAACAGATCTGCAATTACAGAGCTTCCGCAGTACTTACCGCAAAGGACGCTCTTCCCCTGTTCTGGGAAGAAGACCTCCTGCACTGCCCAAGGAGACACCCCCTTTCTGTGGCCTAGGAAGGCAACTTCGCCCTTCTCGTTCATTGCTACCGCAGTCACCTTTCCCTCTCCCTCGGTTAACTTCTTCAGCTCCCCGTTCTCCAAGTCTACCTCGTAGACGTCGTCGAGGCCCACGTCGCCCTTGTTTACTGCTACGACCACCCTTTCCCCGTTTGTGGCTACGTCAGTTACGTCAAAGTCGCTCCCTCCTACAACTTTCCTCACCTTTCCTTCCGTGAATAGGAATAGGGAAGTCCTTGACCTCAAGAGCCCCCTACCGTCAAATTTGTGCTTTACGTTTACGGCGTAAAAGGGAGCCTTTTCGTCAGCCTTCTCTTCTCCTACTATTAAGATGCCCTTCCTGTGGAGGGCGTACTTCACCACCTTTCCAAGGGATAAGAGCTTTGCTGGCTTGCCGAACTCCCTCTGCTCGAAGAGGGCCTTCGCCTTCTCCCCTTGGACATAGTACAGGAGGTCGCCGTGGAGCTGGGGAAGGGCCCCATCCCCAATTTTCTGCCTGTTAAGGAAAAAGTAGTTCTTGTACTTGTCTTTGACTATCTCTGTCTCTACATGAAGAAGACCCCTCTCAGAGAGCTTAACGTAAGAGACGAGCTTTAAAGAGTATGCCTCTTCTGGAGTCATATAAGCAGTTGGGCGGAAAAAATAAAAGGTTACTTTTCTAAGCGCATCGCGCGGAGCACCTTTGACTTGACGACGTTAAGGGGCTTCGTTGCGCCTTTGAGGCTTGGAGCTCCCAAGGACATGGCAATTGTTGGAACTACTTCGTCCACGCTCACTCCATCAAAGTTGGCTGTCCTGCCCTTCAACAGAGTAAGCACTAAGTTACCAAGCCAACCGAGGGTTGCTACGTCAGCTATGAACGCCCCCACTGTTGCTACTACCTCTGGCGTAATGTAAGCAGGTATCAGTGGGAACACTTCTGCTTTCCTCACCAGCCCGCTAATTCCCAGCGCGTCGAAGCCTACCACTACCATTGCTGTGCCCACCATGTAGCCTGCCATGTGTATCCAACCAAGCTTATTGGAGTACCACATCCTCCCAGTGAGCATTGGGATCATGTAGTAGAGCGTTGCGAAGCCAGCCGGCACTATGGACCAAAATATCATTGCGTGGAAGTGTCCTGGCACCCACATGCTATCGTGAATCATTGCGTCAAAAGAGATAGTGGCATTAGCGATACCCGTTACTCCAGCAGCTATCGCGCCAGCGAAGCTAATTACAGTCCACGCGGAGATTAAGTTGATATTTACGTTTGCCCCCTTTACAGTGGCCCACAAGTTGAAGAATGTCAGCATGGATGGCATTACCACGGCGTAAGTTAGGACTTCCTCCAGTATCTTTATGGTGGCCGGTAGGTCCACCATGTACAAGTGGTGGATTGGCACGTTGTTGGAGAAAATCAAGTATAGGAGGGCAGCTATCCTCGCCATCTTGTCGCTGTATATTGGCTTGTTAGCTAGAAGGGGTATTAAGTAGTACAGCGCACCTACTGCCGGCATCCAGACAATGTAAACTATGGAGTGCCACAATATCCCGAAGGCTATCTGGTTAGCAATGACGTTAAGACCAGTTATCCCGTAGTAGGCCAGTATGTCCCAAGTGTTGGCTGCCAGTTCACCGCTCCACCCAATTCCCGTCATCAGCGCCGTCATTAACGCGAAAACTGCGAATATGGGTAACTTCTCCTTCCTCGTCTTTGCGGCCAAGTAGAAGTGATACACTAGCCATATCGCGAAGATGTAGGTGCCTATGTCCATTAGCTCCCAACCGAAGTACCAGAGGGGACTTATAACGTACTGCGAGTACTCTGGAAGGCCGTATGGGGACAAGTAGTACCAGCTGTTTGATGGGAAGTAGTTGTCGTTAAACACGGGGTAGGCCACTATTGGGCCTTCTATTAGCATAAAGGAAATGTTGAAAAGTATAAAGCCCACGTTAAGCAACCACTTTGCCCTAGGCTCCAAGTTAAGCATCCTCAGGGAGAGGAAGATGAAGACGGCGAATTCCAACTGTACTGCGAAACCGAATAGGTCCCTCATGGCATGTAGGGCAACAGACCCGTAGTACTCTTGGGAGGTTATAAGCAGAGAGGCAGAAACGGCCCACGTTGCCTCTTGTATTCTTACCATTAACGCATCTACTATTCCCAGTATACCCCACACTAGGCTCAGCACTATCATTCCCATAGTTATCCTGGAGAGCCACGGCTTGTCCAACTGAAATAGCGCGTTAACTAGGTTTAAGAAGCCTTTTGAAACTGAAGCCATGTGACTACATTAACTGCGTTTAATATTTATCTTTTCTATAGTTTTAAGTATATACAGTTACGAAAGTTTCTTTAAATACTTTGATAATTTTTGGCAATTGTAGTATTTATTCAGGAAAAACGGGAATTTAAGGAAAGTAAAGCTAAAAACGGATGAAAGAGACAAGCGCTATTAAGAAGGGCTAAATTTGGCCCGCCCACCTCTCTCCTTAAAATATAAATATTAAAAGGTTGAGGATTTACACATGGCAATTGACGAGAACAGGGTCAGGGAGATAGTCAAGGAGGAGCTGGAGAGCTACTTCGTCAAGGCGTTGGCTGAGAGCGTGAAGGAGCTTAACTTGATATCGCAGGACTTGAGGCAGAGGCAGTCCGCTTACGACGCGAAGCTGGACCAAGCGTTGAAGGAGCTAGGCGAACTAAAGGAGTTCGTTAAAAACCTAGCTAAGGTCTCTGAAGAGAACACAAGGGCTACTATAGAGCTCAGGAAGGTCTCTGAAGAAAACACCAGAGCGATACAAGAGCTCAGAAAGCAAACGGAGGAGAACACAAAAGCAATTCAAGAGCTTAGGATGATATCTGAGGAAAACACAAAGGCGATCCAAGAATTGCGTAAACAAACGGAGGAAAACACCAGAGCGATACAAGAGCTCAGGAAGGTCTCTGAAGAAAACACCAGAGCGATACAGGAGTTGAGGAAGCAGACTGAGGAGAACACAAGGGCAATCCAGGAGTTAAGGAAGGTCTCTGAGGAGAACACCAGGGCTATTCAAGAGCTGAGGAAGCAAACGGAGGAGAACACCAGAGCGATACAAGAGCTCAGAAAGCAGACTGAGGAGAACACGAAAGCAATTCAAGAGTTACGTAAACAAACTGAAGAAAACACCAGGGCGATAGCCAGGCTCGAGAGAGCCGTGGAGAAGCTAGTCAAGGCAGTGGACTCCCTAAACAATAGGGTTGGAGGCCTAGAGAACACCTTCGGGCTGGTAATAGAGGACTTAGTGAGGGAGAAGTTGCCGAGTTGGTTTAGGCAACAGGGAGTAGAAGTAAAGGAGGTAAGCGGTAAGGTAGTCCAGTTCGAGAACAAGCACCTTGAGTTCGACTTTTACGTAGAGCAAGGGAACAAGGTCTACCTCGGAGAGGTGAAGGTAACGCTTAGGGAGAGGGACGTGAAGAGGTTCTACTCTAAGGTAGAGCTAGCTAAGAAGGTGCTGAAGGACAAGGAGGTCGTCCCTGTATTAGTTTATAGGTTTAAGGCAAAGAAGGAAATACCAAAAGAACTAGCGAAGGCTTACGGCATCAAGCTCTTGAAGTACATGAAAGGAGGAGTCTTCGTGGAGGTCTGATCTACTACCACCTTATTCTTTAGGGGGACGAGTTAAGAGTGAGTTCCCCTCATTAAGCTTATGGACATCTTAGAATACTTAACTCTCGGAATGGTGGCCGAGCACTTTTACGTGGGGACGAACGCATTGTTTAGGGGCAAGACCGTGCCCAGAGTCCTCGGCATTCCCTTAGCCTTATTCGAAATTGTTTACTATACCTTGCTTCTCTTCACCCTATCGAGCTTCCCCTTACCCTTGCTCGCGCTTGGCGCGTTCTTCGTCGTCACGCACTACATCGGCGGGACGTACTACGTTTTGAGGGAAAGCACGTTCTCTGGAAGAAAGTTCTCTGTAGCTTACTCGGGGTACGAGTTCCTCGAGCTCTACTTCTTAATCGCAGTCCTCCTCTCAGCTTGAACGCCTTTAAAAAGGCTCAAGTAGCTTTCAATTGAAACTTCTCCATTTGTTTTACCTGCTTCTTTTCCTTGAGCTGAGGATCACCTGTCTGAACGCTTCAAGTGGAGGAATAGGCCCCTATCCATCTGAGGGAGAAGGAGGTTGGAAGGCGAGGCCTAGTCAAGGCATAGGAAAGTTGGCTTGAAAGGCTACGATAAACGCGGTACTCATAAAATGAAGAGTAAATGATTGTAGACAATGAGTTTGGAGCCCATCCCCGAGTAGCCTATCTTTAGCGTAGTGGATCAGCAATGTCAATAGGAAGACCAGATCCACGGTGTGGAGGAAGTCGTTGGACGCGACTCAGGAAGTAGTGATAGCCCCCAAGCCTCAAGCAAACGTTGTCCTCCTTGGACACCTTGAGCCCGTATATTAGGCTTTAGCGCGCTGCTTGTACGGTTATCTCAAGCTTGTATACCTCCTATCCCTTGAACAAAGTCTAAACTGTTAGGGGGTCCCCTTAAATACTCCCTCTCTACCTTTCAACCTATGAAGCTTAAGGTCAGGAACCACGGGCTGTACATGTTAGGCATCTTCTCATATGTAATCTCACTGAGCCCCTTCTTGGGCGTCAATGCCTTGAGGGCGTTAGTCCTTCTGCCAATAGTAGCGTACACGCTCCCTGTCCTAGAGAAGATACAGCCTAAGTTTATGACAATGAAGGTAGGCCACTCCGACGTCCTACTAGCTGTCATCGCCGGACTGCCCTACGTCCTGCTGTGGCCCTCCCCATATCTCTTAGTGCCGGGGGCCTTGCTAGCCGCAACGCTCCTGTTTTATTACTTTCGCAATACTCTCTGGGGTAACGTCTTGGGCACCACCTTTATAGCCTCCCTTTCCTTCCTGTGGGCCCTATTCGCCGAGAACGGCTTTCTCTTACCTTCAGCCTACTGGACGCTCTACGTCTTTACAGGGGCAGTTTACGTCGAGTACAAGATACCCCACAGAAGACTTAAGGCGTGGGTGGTAAGGGCAAGTTGGCTGTCCTCCGTCCTCGTGTTATCCACGTTGAGCGTCAATTACCCTATCCTCCTGCTGACATTAGTAGAGCCTTCCATTAGGTTCCTCTTCCCGGGACAGAAGCTGGGGTCAATGAAAGAGATTGCGACCTTGGGCAGAAAGGGGGCGAAGAGAGACGCGTTGTTCCTCGTAATCTTGGTTGGTCTGTCCGTGTTGAGCCATATGTTGCGTTAAAACGACGTTAACTAGCAGGCCCCCTGCGAGGGTTCCCCTAGAGCACAAGCTTTTTCGCGTGTTTGGGCAATTTTGACGAGAGCGTTTCTGTAAAGCGCTCAAGGCTTTACTACAGTCTTGACGAGAATGGAGTGAGGCTTAAGTTTAATCAAGTAACGACTAAAGCTTCACTGTATTACATTTTAGATGAAAGTAGTTCTTATCTAGTAGTTAACTTTAAATTAGAGGTGATCTAAGTTATAGATAGGGAAAAATCTTGGAACAAGAATTTAGAATACCTCTAATCGGAGAAAAATTCCCTGAATTAGAAGTAGAAACAACTCAAGGAAAGATAAAGTTGCCAGACCAATACAAAGGAAAATGGTTTATACTGTTTAGCCATCCAGGAGATTTTACACCAGTGTGTACCACGGAGTTCGTCTCGTTTGCGAAAAAGTACGAGGAATTCAAGCGTTTAAACACCGAATTAATAGGGCTATCAGTTGACACTAATATTAGCCACATAGAGTGGGTGAATTGGATAGAACAAAACTTGAAAGTGGAAATACCTTTCCCTATAATAGCCGACCCTATGGGCAACGTAGCTAAGAGACTTGGAATGATTCACGCAGAATCTTCAACCTCAACTGTAAGAGCGGTATTTATTGTAGACGACAAGTCAGTCGTGAGACTGATAATGTATTATCCTCTAGAGCTCGGCAGAAACATTAACGAAATTCTCAGGAGCGTTAAAGCGTTGCAGGTAATTGACAGAACCGGATCTGTAATGCCGGCCAACTGGCCAAAGAACGAAATAATAGGAGATAACGTCCTTAATCCTCCGCCTAGAAACGTAAAAGACGCGAAGATAAGACTGAACCAGTTCAAAGGATTTGCTTGGTGGTTAACTTATAGGGAAGCAGACAAAAAAGACGTTGAGGAAGCCGAAAAATACATTTAACCTCTTGAGTAACTTGTCAAGAAAATTTTTTAAATCTCCATTTAGCGATTTGATTAACTTGAAACTAAAGACTCTTCGCTAACTTTCTCCACGCATTTCATGGAAAGAAGTGACTGGGATGCACTTCGGCTTTAGGATTTCTTAAGAGAATTTGTCATGATAGTAAACGCCGGTCTCTTCTGTTCCTTTGAGAGCTAAATAGGTCGAGGAAAAAGCTGTCTTTTTGAATTAAAAAACAAATATGGATAAGTTGCAGCTCGAAGATAAGAAGAGAAACATCGTTGAGGTTCTGGGGAAAGCAGGTGAGAAGTTGGGACTCTCGGAGGCTAAGAAAAGGGTCAAGGAATTCGCTAAAGATGATTGGACGAGATAGCAAAAAGAGAAAGTTGTGGACCTTAAACCACGCGGTTCCGGCTATGCCGGTATCTTAACGTATGAGGAAGAAGGACACAAAAGGAGGTTATGGACACGCTAACTAGGATTGAGGAAAAGTTAGACAAGTTAACTCAAACTGTGGAGCTAACCACAAAGTCAACTGAAAAGAACCACTTGCCTTGACGAACACTGCTCTTCCGTAACAGGATTGAGATTAGAAAGTGGAGACTAAAAGGTTAGGGGGCATTCATTTTAACTTTCTCTCTAATTGTTCCACGTGATTAAGCTAAAGAGGATTTACGACCCGCCTGAGAAGGACGACGGCGTGAGAGTCCTAGTGGACAGGCTTTGGCCCAGGGGGATAAAGAGAGAGCTCGTAGACCTCTGGCTCAAGGACGTTGCCCCCTCAGACGAGCTGAGGCGCTGGTTCAACCACGAGCCAGAAAAGTGGGAGGAGTTCAAGAGGAAGTACCACGAGGAGCTCAACAAGAACCCAAAGGTAAAGGTCTTTCTGGAGCTAGTGAAGAAGTCTGACAACGTTACCCTCCTCTACTCGGCCAAGTCCCCCTACAACAACGCAGTTGCCTTGAAAGAGTACCTCGAAAGGTTATTAAACCAAGGAGAAAAGGAATAAGGGATGAGAGAGCCCATTGAGGTAACCCTTCTTCTGGAGGAACATCCTTGCGAAGTGATGAACACCTTTCAGAAGCTTGGGATAAAGGCGAGGATAGAAAACGTCAAGCTGAGGGAAGAGGTTACCGACCACATAGCAGAGCTAAAAGCAGACGACGTGGTCTTGGCGGAGCTAAAGAGGTCTTCCCTGAAGGTCCTCAGGATGAACAACGAAAAGGTATGGATAAGGACGAAGGGGTGTGCGGTGTGCAGGTTACTCTACCACAACGACGTCATAGTGGAAAAGGTGAAAGTGGTAGGGGACAGGAAGGTTATTTACAAGATCATGTTGCCAGGGATACCTTCCCTCAAGGCCTTTCTAGGGGAGCTCAACAGGGTGGGAGTAAAGGCCACAGTGCTAGAGATTTCGGAGGTGGGAAGCGAGAAACTCACCGAGAGGCAAATGGAGATCCTCAAGCTGGCTTACAAGTTAGGCTACTTCGACGTAGATAGGGGAATCTCCTTGAAGGAGCTAGCGGAAAAACTAGGCGTGAGTCCCCCATCCCTTGAGGAGGTCCTTAGAAGGGCGTTAAAGAAGGCAGTGAAATACTACTTGGAAAAGAAGGGGTGAACAACCCCTTTTAAGCGCGTCTGCATAGGTAAATATGTGGAAGTAGTCTTAGTCGCGCTTACAAGGGAAGGGAAAGTTGTGGAGAAGGTCTTCTTAACTAAGAGAGGGTTAGTTGACGTACAGAAGGGCGAGGGCTTCCTTTCAATCTCCTTGGAGGGGCTGAGCTGCGTGGAAAGGCAAGGGGTAACCCTCGTGAACGGGGAGGAGGTAGATGCCAAATGCGTGGACGTGGTAAAGGAGAAGGTTAACTGCGTCGATGAGCTCCTTAAGGGGTTTGACGTATGCAGTAGGGGGGACCTTGTGGAGCAGGTGAAATTGCTCGACGAGAAGGTGAAGTACGTTGTCTACGTTGTCCAAGAGGACGAGGTAATACCCTTCACCGGGAACCACGAGATGGACTCCCTAGGTTTCAGGATAGTGGAGGAGTACAAGAGGAAGTACAAGCAGGTTCAATCCTAGTTAAGCTAACGCCCTGTCCGCCTTAAGCTTAAACCAGACCTACCACTTGGCGTACCTTAGCCACTTACCGTTGAACGTTAACGACATCCTCTCGTTGCCGTGCTCGTCTTGTCCACGTGGATGGTCACGTCTATCATGCTCATTATCCCGTCCCCGAACATCTCGTGAGTCACGTCCTTAATAGCTGAGCCGTAGAGCAACACTGCCTCGTATAGCCTGTAGATGAAGGGATCCGTCGGAGGCCACGGCTGAGCTGGAGTCCTCATAGGTACCTCCATTAAGATTCCCTTGTACTCAGGGGGGAGCTCAAGGATCTTTACTAGCTTCTCCACCTCCTCCTCTGTTGCTCGACGTAACCGTAGAGCAACATGTCCACGTAAACCGGATCTCTACCGAGGGCCTTCCCAAGCTCCTCCCAAGTTAGCTTCTTCTCCCTCTCTAACATTAGTTCCCTTGCCTTCACTTATCCAACATGATTCATATTCTTGTCTAGTCTAGAATTAATAAACTTGAAGTTAGCCGAGAGAAAGTGGGACAGTAAAATCCATTTAAATTGAGGATATGACTATCGCAATAAAAGTGAAAAGAGTGCAATACTTCGCGGGATAAATTTGGAACTAAAGGGGAAAGCTCATTACGTCAATTTAACTTCTTACAATTAACTACGGGAGATCAAGGTTCCTATCTAGAAACGCTTAAAACGCAAGGGGAGAAACTCTTTGTATGTGCAGGATGTTTGCCTACGTGGGGGAGAGCGTAGAGGACTTAAAGCTTCTCTACAGCCTCCTCGTGGAGTCAGCGCGAAAGGACGTGATAGCTGAGAGGCTAGGCCTCAATCCAGTCCACAGCGACGGTTGGGGGTTCGCCATATACGACGGTGAGAGGCTCCTTCACTACAGGAGTTACAAGCCCATCTTCGAGGAAAGGCTTCCAGACCCTGAAGTGAAGGGCAAGTTCTACGCAATCTTTCACGCAAGGCAGGCGACCAACAAGGCCACAGTTAGCGCTAGGTTTTCCCACCCCTTCCTTGAGACAAACGAAACTCACCTCGTCTTCCTAGCCCACAACGGCTGGGTAGACGAGGAAAGGCTTAAGGAGAAGCTCAACTTTAGGCCTTCAATTACTACCGACAGCGAACTCGCGTTGAAATACTACGCCAAGACTGGTGACGTAAAGTTCCTCGAGGAAGTGACCAAGTCTGCCCTAAACTTGTTGATCCTAAAGGTTTCTAGGGAGAGCGGAGAGGCCGAGCTCTTATACGAGAACTACTACGTGAGGAAGGATAGGCCGGAGTACTACGATATGTACTTGTGGGAAGGTGAGGGAGGGATAGCGGTAATGTCGTCAACCCTCAAGTACTACGGTAAACTCGAAGTTAGGGACGTGGAAAAGGGGAAGCTCTTGAAGCTGGGGTGAAATTTTAACAACTATTGTCACGTCATCCTCTTCCGTTTATATACCTTATACTCTTGTTATTACTTATGTCAGTGGTTGACTACTTGTCCAAGATACCTCCGCAGGAGTTCGAGAAATTTGTGGCAACAGTCCTGTTACCGAAGCTGGGCTTCAAGAACGTCAAGTGGGTCGGGGGGGACCCTCAGATAGGGGCGCAGATGTCCTGGCCAAGCTGGAGGAAATAGACGGCATTCATTCTTACGTCATCCAAGTGAAGAGGTACACCAACACCAAGGTTGGGGAGCAGACCGTAATGCTGTTGCATTCCACAATGCAAGCTCTTAACTGCGATAGGGGGATCGTAATAACCACTTCAGACTTCACTGTAGACGCAGTGGAGGTGGCAAAGAAGCTCGGCGTCAGGCTTATAAACGGACTACAGCTAGCCAGGCTCATCCAGCAATACCAAGTACCTATTCCCTTAACAGCACCTCAAGAGCAGGCAGAAGAAGAGGACAGAGCTCCAGTTCCACACGAGGAACTGGTGGAGGAGAAGGTTGAAGATAGCTTCTACTCAAGGCCTTTGTAAGTAGCCTTAATCTCCTTGCAAATTATGGGAAAAAGAAACGCTTCCCTCACTTACGCCTTCTTAACCCTCGTCTTCATCTATACTCAAGGTGGAATTATGGTTCTTTCACGCCCAAGTAGGGGTCTTTGTGAAGCCGTTTCCTCAACTCCTTTAAAAGGTTTAGCTTAGAGATTGCGTATTCCTCGATTTTCCCGTAATCCTTCTTCTTGTAATACTTAGGAACCTTTGAGCCAGAGCCCTTTAGCGCTGGCAAGTTAAGCGAGAATCTTTTCTTAATTTCTCCGAGCTTTAGGCCACTGAACTTCATCCTGTTTACGTGAATCATCACTTGATATAGATCAAGGATGTAATTTGAGTACCAAAGCTCGTTCAAGCTTCCTATGCTGTCTACTTTATACTCAACTCCTTTTTGTATTAGCAAGGGAATGTCGTAAACTAGAACGTTATAGCCTG
>ASRH01000013.1 GCA_000565255.1 Candidatus Aramenus sulfurataquae
ATGCGGAATGGAGGTAGACGAGACCTCTCAGTACAAGACCATGTACAAGGGCAAAGTCTACTACTTCTGCAGCGCCCACTGCAAGAGGGCCTTTGAGAAGGACCCCGAGAAGTACTTAAGGGAAGGGCCAAAGGGAATGCCTATGGAATGACCCAATGACATGACCTAAGGGATGAGCTGTTTCCCAAGTTTTTCCTTAATTTTTTCAAAGTTCTCCTTGTCGGTGATTATAACGGAGAGGTAGAACTCGTTCCCGTATTGGTACACCTTGTCCAGTACCTTGTCTATTATCTTGGTTTTCTCCATGCAAGACGCTGTCCTTACCCCCACTAGGACGTACTCGTCCTCGTTCTGGAAGGCATAGGCCTCGTCCACGAACTTAAGGAGTTCTTTATACCCCTCCTCCAACCACTTTTCCATAACTAATTAGTTCTCGGCTATCATTAAAAATTCATATATACCTGGAGGGCTGAGGTGGAGCTACGTTGCCGAACTTATCGGAGATCTTAAAAATCACGAGTAGGCCAGCGTTCCTTACGGCGAAGAAGGAGTTCATGAACTCGTTGGGCGTCAATGACTCGGACAAGACGAGCCTTGACACTTGGACTATCTGCGGGGTCTCTTGGTTCACTGGGAGGAAGGCGAAGTCCACCCCCATCTTAAGGAGGTCGTACTTCAGCTCGCTCAAGAACTCCCTCCTCTCTTTCTCCTTCATATCCCTCAAGGCGTTCTGGTGCATTGGGTGGATGCCTATGCCCATTGTGATAATGTAGAACTTCCCATCCTGCGTCGGCCTTATTACGTTTAGCACAGGTCCCCCTTGGGGAGGGGAAACTACCACGTTGAACGGTTCCTTAGCTTGGGGCTGGTCCCTCACGGAGTACCCTAGCGACTGTAGCCATTCCCTTATCTTGTTGTCCATAAATCCTGGTTGCAATTCCATGTGGTAATACATGCTACAGGGCTTATATTTACTTCTTGGTCGCAACGCACAGGGTGTTGTTAGGTAGGAGCGACTTTACCCTGTAGTTCCTACACTCTTCCACGAAAAAGCCCTCCTCCCTGAAGATGCTGCAGAGCTCCCAGGGGAGGAAGAAGTGGTAGAAGCGGTAAACCACCCTCCCGTTTACCCTAGACCTAACCAACGCGTTCCTCCTGAAGAGGAACTTAGGTTGCACTAGCCAGACCGTGGCTATTACCCTTCCTCCCTTCTTCAAAGTCCTCTCTGCCTCCTTTAATGCCTTTGAGGGGTCTGGTAGGTGATGTAAGGACGCTATGTACATAAGCGTTAGGAAGGCGTCATCTCTGAAGGGCATGTACTCCATGTCGGCTTGAATTAAGTACTCACAACCCCTCTTCCTAGCCTCGAGGAGTTGCCTCTCAGCTATGTCAAGGCACACCACGAACCCCTTCAGCCTTGAACAGTTCTGCCCTGAACCGCACCCGACGTCGCAGGCGGGAAACCCCTTTACCTCTACGTCCAGGGGCTTCCTCCTGTGCACTATAATCTCGTAAGCCTCCTTGGTCAGCTCCTTCTTCACAACAAATATTTACCTCCCTCCACTTTTTTGAGTTTATGATCTCACTAGTACTCCACGGCAAGGGCTCGTCCCCAGACAAGGTAACGTGGTTAAGCGACCCACTTAAGGAGTTCGGACAGGTCTTGGCACCGCCCTTCGATTACGAGGTGAGGGAGGGAGTGGAGAAGGCGTCAAACCTCTCCTTTGACCTGATAGCGGGGCACTCAAGGGGAGGCACAATCGCCTTGGTAGTGGGCGCCCTCAAGGGCAAGCCGGTAATAGCAGTCTCTGCCCCCACGGACAGGGTAAAGCAGCTGGAGTACCTTTCCAAGTTCCCCGAGGGTACACTACAGCACAGAAACTACCTAGATTTGAGTAAAGTACCTAGTGAGGAACTAGTGAAGTACTCGCCAATAAAATACGCCGAGAAGCTCAAAAAGGTCTTGCTCATCCACGGCAAGAACGACGAGGTAGTCCTCCCATCCCACAGCGTAGAGCTATGCGAAAGAGTAAAGGAGAACGGGGGGAACTGTGAGCTCCACCTCCTGGAGATGAGGCACTCCCCTCCAGCTCACGCGTTTAGGGAGATCAAGGAGATAATAGTTAAATGGGTAAGGACTCAGTTTTATTAACTATGAGTATTTACTAATCATATGAATTACAGCTGGAAGAACGTCATCGTTTCAGGGATGGGCGTCTTCACCGATGGTTATAACCTATATTCAATTTCCCTCGCTTCGTACTTCATTGTCCTCTCCTTATCGCTTACCAAGCTGGAGCTCGGCGTAATGATAGCTGGGAGCTACTACGGGGCTGCAGTAGCTGCAATAGCCTTTGGTTTCCTGGCTGACAGGCTTGGGAGGAAGAAGCTCTACGGCATAGACGTGACCTTAGCTGGGATAGGCGCAATTGCACAAGCCTTTTCCCAGAACTTCCCGGAGCTCCTCGTCTCTAGGCTAATCTTGGGCATGGGGATAGGCGCAGACTACGTCCTCTCGCCGATAATAGTGGCCGAGAACGTTCCAGCCAAGAGCAGGGGGAAGATGATGGTCATAACCTTTGCCGTTATGTGGGGCCTAGGGGCGGTCCTCGCGGCCTTCGTGGAGCAGGTAGCGTTGATGGCCCACCTTCCTTACGACGTCGTTTGGAGGCTGGTGTTGGGGTTTGGGGCTGTCCCGGCGCTGTCAGTGGTCGTCCTAAGGAGGAAGATCTATGAGACCTTGATGTTCCTCTCTAGAGTTAAGCCTGTGAAGGAAGAGCTCAGGAGAGTTGAAAGGGAGCTTGGACAAACAGTGAAGGTTGAGAAGGACATGTTGCCCTTCGCCAAGAGGCTAGCCTCTTCCATGGCCTTCATCGTCGCGTCAGCTGTACTCTGGTTGCTCTACGACATCTACTCCTCCACGTTCGCCATTTACGGTCCCATAACCATAGCCCAGAACCTAGGGCTCAGCCCCATAGCCTTCACCTACGTAGCCCAGTTCTTCGCTGGGATACCGGGACAGCTCATATGCATAGCTTTGATAGACAGAATAGGCAGGAGGCCTTTGATAGTCACGGGCTATGCAGGTGTCTCGCTCTGGCTCTTCATGTACGCCCTCCTCTTGCTGAATCCAAGGTTGTTTGGTGTCTCGCTGCATAATGGCGAGCTAGTAGGGTTTGGGGCGGAGCTAGGCTTTACTTTCTACCTCCTCAACTACCTCTTCTCTGCAATGGGCCCCGCGTCAATAATTGGATCTGCTATGGTCACACCAGAGCTAGTGCCCACTAAGGTCAGAGGTACCGGTCAGTCCATCACTGTGGGAGTGGACAGGCTAGCTGCTGCCCTCAACATATCCGCCTTCCCTGAGCTCGTCAGTAGCCTTGGCCTAGGCTGGATGGTAGGAATTTTCGCAGGAATTGCATTATTATCAAGTATAATAACAATACTATTCATCCCAGAGATGAAGGAGAAGCCCCTAGAGGTCTGGGAGTCGGCGCAAAACAAACAAGGAGCCTAGAGCCTTAAAAAGCCTCCACAGAAAGCCTTGCTCTATGGAGCCTTTCTACTTCAAGTCATATGAGAGAGTAGTGGGTAAGGCAAGCGACGTAAAGGAGCTCGAGAGGGAGCTGGAGAGGCTCTCCAAGGAGGATCCAGCATGCGTCGAGTGGCACCTAAAGGAGGGACACCTCGTGGCGTGGCTGAACTACATAGGCGAGAGGGGGCTAGCGGAGATACTGAAGGGCGTCACCTCGGCCAAGGAGGCTTTAGCTAGGGTCAGGGAATACAACGCCATTAAGGCAGTGCCCAGCTACCCTGAGTACAAGGCCCAAGGCAAGAGGGCCCCCAAGAGAAGAGCGTGGAGGTAAAGCGGGGCTCAAGTAAATAGAAAACCCTTTTTTCGTAAAAACCCTTCTTTTCGTTAATGCAAGTTAAGAAACCAGTGAGGATGCTGTCAGGGGTTACTGTGGTCTCTGTCATGACCCACCCCCACAGATGTCCCCACGGCAAGTGCGTTTTCTGCCCCGGGGGAGTTGAGTACAATACGCCCCAGAGTTACTACGGCAGGGAGCCTACTCTGATGAGGGCGTTGGAAAACGACTACGACCCCTACAACCAAGTGAGGTCGAGGCTACTACAGTACGTGGTTAACGGTCACGAGCCTAGCAAGGTCGAGCTGATAGTTATGGGAGGGACCTTCCTGTCAACCCCCTTGGACTACCAAGAGTGGTTCATAGCCAACGCCCTTGAGGCCATGAACTCCTTTCCAAAGAGGAAGGAGAGGGGATTCGTCTACTTGGAGGAGGCACAAGAGAGGAACGAGACGGCGAAGGTAAGGTGCGTTGGTATTACTGTGGAGACCAAGCCTGACTGGGGGAAGGAGTGGCACGCAGACCAGATGCTGAGGCTAGGGGTCACCAGGGTGGAGCTGGGAGTCCAGACTGTCTACGACGAGGTGCTCAAGCTCAGCAACAGGGGCCACACGGTTAAGGACTCCATAGAGTCTACTAAGGTGTTAAAGGACTCTGGGTTCAAGGTTACATATCACGTAATGCTTGGCCTACCAGGCTCTGACCCTGACAAGGACTTAGAGGCAATCAAGGAGATCTTCGAGAACCCTCAGTTTAGGCCAGACATGCTCAAGATCTACCCCACCCTCGTGGTGGAGACTGCACCCCTTGTGGAGCTCTGGAAGAGGGGGAAGTACAAGCCATACGACACAGAGACCGTGGTGGAGCTTATTGCGGAGGCCTATAGGTACATACCTAGGTGGGTAAGGGTAATGAGAGTGCAGAGGGACATCCCAGCAAACGTGATCCTGGCAGGGAACAAGAAGGGGAACTTGAGGGAGCTAGTAGAGGAGGAGGTAAAGAGGAGGGGGATCGAGATTCAGGAGATAAGGTACAGAGAGGCCGGGATATCTTGGTTGCACAGGGGGCTCCTTCCCTCAAACCCCACGCTGAAGAGGGAGGAGTACGAGGCCAGTGGAGGTACTGAGTTCTTCCTCTCCTTCGAGGACGACAAGGGGATCCTAGTGGGTTACTTGAGGTTGAGGCTGCCTGGTTCCCCACACAGGGAGGAGCTTAAGGGGGCCGCTGTAGTGAGAGAGCTCCACGTCTACGGCCCAGAGGTGCCAGTGGGCGTCAAAGACGACTTCGCCTTCCAGCACAAGGGGTACGGCTCCAGGCTGCTAGAGGAGGCTGAGAGGATCTCCAGAGAGGAACTAGGCGTTAAGAAAATCGCCGTGCTCTCGGGGATTGGGGTGAGGGAGTACTACAGGAAGAGGGGGTACGCCAAAGAGGGCCCCTACATGGTCAAGTACCTCAGCTGAGGACGAAGGCCTTTACTCCCATCTTCCTCAGCGACCTCACCAAGTCAACGTTGAACTTGTCACCTCCAGTGAGGAAGACGTAGGTCTTATCGGGGCCGTTCTTGAAGACGAACTCCATCACCTGCCTAGGGGTTAGCCTCACCGCGTTCTCAGCCTTTCCGGTCAAGTCCACTAGCACTGCCCCTTCAGGCAGAACGTCAACCTTAAGGCCTTGGAGGTCGGGTTCTTCTTCCTCTCCATATAACTTCACCTCCCTGACAGCTCCTAGCACCTCATCAACAGCGCTAGAGACAACCTTGTCCACCTCCTCTATAACGCGGTAAGTGAACTTGGTCTTTGGGTGGAAGGAGAAAACAGAGCAGAACTCCGGTATCTTACTTGAGTACTCGTAAGTTCCTATATGTCTCGCCATTTTCACAATCTCGTCCTTGTCGAAGCCCAACAGTGGTCTCAAGATGGGGAGCGAGATCCCCCTGTTGAGCACCTTGAGAGCCGAGAGATTCTGTGTGGAGACCTGTCCCAGTGACTCGCCAGTGACTATCCCGCCGTAGCCTTTGGAGGTGGCCAACTTGTCAGCCAAAAGGTAGAGGGCCCTCTTGAAGGCAATGGGCCAGAGCCTCTTGTCTAGCCCCGTCATGATCCCCTTGGTTATTTTGCCACACTCGGCAAGGAAGAACTTGGGGGTGTAGCCAACGCTCCACTCGATGAGCTTCCTCGCCACGTCGAGGACTGCGTTCTTTGTTACCTCGCTTCCCAGATTACAGTAGAGGAAGTCGACGTAGACCCCCCTCTTCATTACCATCCACGAGGCCACTGGGGAGTCTATGCCACCGGAGAACAGAGCGAGCACCCTTCCCTCAGAGCCCAGGGGAAGGCCACCGGGGCCCTCCAAAACTTGGTCGTAAAAGTAGGCCTTGTCCTTTCTCACCTCCACGTGAACCTCCACCTCTGGGCTGTCCAAGTTTACTCTGCCGTACTTCACAAGCCTGCTACCTATCGCGTCAGCAACGTCGATGGAGGAGAAGGGGTGCTGTCCAAGCCTCCTAACCCTCACCGCGAACGACCTCCCCTTTACCTCCTCCTTCCATAGTTCCTCTGCTTTCTCGGCAATCTGATCGAGGGAGGTGAACTCAAGCTCTTCTGCGGGGCTCACTGACTTGACGCCGAAGACCATGGTAGAGGACTTGGCCAGGCAGTCTACGTCTCCGTAAAGGAATATCCTTCCCTCGCCGTGGACTACCCCTACCTTACCGCATCCCTTTCTCTTAGCGGATGCCAGGAGGTTGTTGATCAGGAGTCTCTCCATCTTCCTCCTGGTGAAATCGCCTTTTATGCCCACCTCACTGTACCTCACTATGAGGACTTTCATTGGTAGAAAGTGGGATTCCAAAGCTATACGTTTATCTTGGAGGATAAGCGAGGCGCAAGCTAGTAGGCTGTGGGGAAGAGCAGAGAAAAGGAGGTAGCTTTGACAAATAAGAAGACAAACCGTGCCTTAAAAGGCGAGGTTAGTCGTTCTTTTAACATGAATAACGTCATTAAACCAAGACATAATAATCGTTTATGTCTAGATAGGCAGCATGCGTTAGCTTGTTTGTACTATATTGGTGGTCCGCGCAGCAAAGAGACGTAGAAGACATCCTTCGCGGTTCCCCTCCCGGGATTGAGTGTTGAGGCCTTGAGTCGAGCCTCCCTCCCCTAGATCGCGACAACCTCCTACGTCCTTGACGGCAACGTCCGGTAAAACCATCACTCGTTCCAGGCTCCTCACGGTCGTCCTTGCTCTACTTACGCCTCACCTCATACCAAATAAGCCAGTTGACCTAAGCCGATGTGTTGGCAGACTACCCATTTGAGTTATCCGGTCCCCTCCCGGTACGCTACTAATCCTTGACCCTCTCCCTTAGACCACCACTAAATAAAAACCCCCGGACTCGAGATACCATTATGGAGGTAATAGTCCCTATCGTTACCCCGTTCACCCGGGACAACGCGCTCGACAAAGCTAAGCTAAAGGAGCACGCGGAGAACCTAATTGAAAAGGGAATTGACGCCATCTTTCTCAACGGGACCACAGGAATGGGTCCCTCCCTCTCCGCCGAGGAGAAGAAGGAGGCTCTCAAGACTGTATACGACGTCACAGACAAGGTAATATTCCAGCTCGGTGGCCTAAACTTGGACGATGTCCTCTCCCTGCTCTCCTTCTCAAAGGACTTCTCCATCCTTGGCGTCGCCTCCTATTCGCCCTACTACTACCCCGGGTTACCCAGCAAGTGGGTGGTAAAGTACTTTAAGGCAATAGTGGAGAAGTCCCCACACCCAGTGTATGTCTACAACTACCCTCAGGCTACCAACTTCGACGTCACTCCTCAGCTAATTGAGGAGATAGGAGGGGTCACTGGAATAAAGGACACAAACGACGACTTCGTTCATTCCCTACGCTACAAGAGGTTCACAAACCTCAAGGTGTACAACGGTAGCGACTACCTCACGCTCCAGTCCCTAACCTTCCTCGACGGAACCGTAACAGCTGGCGGTAACTACATGCCGGAGCTCCTTGTCCTCCAGAAGAGGCTAGTATCCCAGGGGAAGGTGGCAGAGGCCTTACAAGTTCAAGAGACTTACTACAAGTTCCTAGACCTAGCTAGGAAATATGGCATGATGGCCTCCCATTACGTCCTAGTGAAGGAGCTCCAAGGGTATGACGTGGGCTACCCGAGGCCCCCCATCTTCCCCCTTACCCAGGAAGAGGTGGAGGGAATAACAAGGGAGGTAAGGGAGTTGAGAAAAGAGTACTTATACCTTCTAGACAAGTATGGGTTCACTTCATAGCTTTCATTATCTTTTCCCTGGTCTTCTCGTCTAGGCCTTGTAACGCGGTGGCTAGGAGCCTTTGATCCCTGTCCCTGAGCTCCTTAGGCAGTTGAGATACTGCCTGTATTCTCACCTTTAGGAAACCTGAGAGCACGTTGTCTGGCAGGCTTGAGGCCAGCTTTATGTTAGTCCTGCACAAGTTTAAGTACTCCTCGTCCGTGGCCTTCTCAGCCATGTACTTTATCATCTCCCTCATTGCCTCAACCTTCTGCGTCTCGTCTATGGACATGAGCTGGGAGAGCAGTTTTGACATGACCTCTTCCCTTTCCTTGTCGCTCAGTCTGCTCACTTGTAGCAAGTCTGGGAGTGGAGACCGCATAAATTAAAAAAGGAAAACAAGTTAAAATACTTTAATCGTTTCTTATTTTGATTAATAAGATTATCTCTCGATTAATAAACCATCCAATATACCTATAGTATGTACAAAATTTTCAGTCAAAAGGATATGACCGAAGTAAAACTCAAGGGAGAAATATTAAGCTGACTTTAAATAACGTTAATAAGTAGTTCGACCAACATAATGATTGGAAACATGCAGATTGAACAGCTTAGTATAAACCAGCTGAAGCGCCTTGTGAAGCAAGCTGTGTACAACCTCACTGTCGCTGCCCTACTAGAGAAGGGGGAAGCGAAGAGAGACCTGCTAGCAGTGAGGGACGAGATGAGGGATTTCCTAAAGAAGCTACGTAAGGGGAACGCCTCCTTGTTGGAAGTCTACTCGGAGCTGGGGTTTGCCCTGATCTCAATAGCAATCTTGAAGATGGAGTCGCGTAACGAGAAAGTAAAGGATATACTCACCTCTGTAGAGGAGAGCTTTTACTGACCCCCGGTGCTGAAGTTGGACGTCGTAGTGGAGTCAGTAAGTAAAGAGGGTGAAGACGTAGTAGTCAAGGGCGAGGTACCTGCTAGGTGTGCGGTTGGTTATTATCACGTGGAGATAAGAGTGAAAGGAGGAAAGTTGGTTTCCTCCTCATGCGAGTGTGGTTCAGATCTCTGTCCTCACGCAGTTAAGCTCTTCCTAAGGTACAGGGGGAGGATGTCAAGGTAGTCGGCTAGCCTGAAAAGTTCAGATATAGCTCTGACGAGCTCCCTATAAGTAGAGATTAGCCTCTCCGATAAGTCGGAGAGTCCGCCTATACTGGCGCTTGTGGCCACCAGAGCGTAGCACTTATCCTCCACGAAGTAGAGGCCGAACATTGGGTTCAAGTGAGAAAAGGAGGCAACTTCCTTCATGTTCTTAGTCCTCTTTATGGATGCAACAATAGACTCCAAAGCTTCGCAGGGGATCCGGCGCATCACGTAAAAGTTAATCCTATTTCTCAAGAGCTCCACATGGGAGTTCTCATCGATATAGAGCTTAAACCCAGTCTCGGTCTTTTTCACTTCTCTGACCTTGATTTCAGCGACCATGAACGTCTCAACGATGCTGCTGACTGCTTTCTCGTCCACGGTTAAATCTGTATATTCGACTACTTTTATTTATTCATCATTATCTTTTATTTATTCGACATCATTTCCCTTCGTCCCCGACCACGCTTATCCTCGCAAGGTTGCAAGGCCTCTAGACCTCCATTAGATGGGCATAGCACTTAAACAAGAAGACAAGCCTCGCCTTTTAAGGAGAGGAAACTTTGTACTATCGTGAGATGTATTTGGTTAAAATGACGCGTGAGGAAACCCATGGAAATGGGTACTAGTTCAATTAAGTGTCTTCACGGCGAAAGACGTCTTGAGTCCCAAGGAGGGCGGAATGCGAACTCCACGGGGTTTCTCCACCAGAGGGATAAGGGTAAAACTATGAAGGCCCATCCCTAGGTCTACCGCTGGACGAATGGAGCTGGGTGGACAGTGTTTAGGCTCACTAGCTATGAAGTCGCGTGAAGGCGCTAAACTGCAAACCCTGAACTACCCTAAAGAAACCCTCGCAGGGCGAGAGGTCAGCTATGTAGTATGAAGAGAATGAGGAACCTATTGCGTCAAGCTAGCTTGTAACCGCAGTTGGCGCAGAACTTGGCTGCGGGAGGGTTAACGAAACCGCACTGGGGACACCTAACCCCCTGCTGCGGCTGTACAGGCTGGGGATACTGCGGAGCTGGCTGGTACTGGGCAGCCTGGTAGGGGAGGTCGAAGAGGCCGTCGTTTATCTCCTTGTCTATCTGGCTAAATAGTCTGTGGTTTATGAGCTCTCTGCCCAGAGGGCCTATGTGCTCCTCCTCTACTATTATCCTAAAGTCGTAAGGGTATCCCGTCACCCTTACTATCACCTGCTCCGCGTGGTGGAAGTGTCCCTTCTTTATAGCCCTTATGAGGAAGTCCTGTATACCCCCCATTGGAGGGGTCATGGGTTGTATGGTGCTTTCCCAGCCCTCGCTGAGGAAGAAGTTGTTTATCTCCTGTGCCAAAGCTTGTAAGTTCACGTTCCTGCCGGAGTAAGTCTTCTGCATAGGGTATCACTTACATTTTTAGAGACTAACTAAAAACTTGAACTTTTCAGTTTTAATGATAACCGGCGTTAAGGATGCAAGAATAAAGTATGTTGCGCGTTGAGTATGCTTACACAGTCGTGGAGAGGTAAATAGAAGAGAAACACATATAGAGGGTTTTCCTTTAAATAATTCTTATGCTTAGAAATACTGTATTAGTCCTCCTTCTCATCCTGTCTATGTCAACTGTAGGCGCCACTACATTTGGCTTTGCACACCAGGGAGCCACACCTCACGCTATCCCAAGACCATTGCCAGTCCTACCCCCATCAAGGCCCAACGCGAGCCTCGCCGGGAAGTTCTTCCAAGGAGGTGTAAACGTGCACTCCTACTACAGTAGTGAGCCTGCACCTATGGGCATAGCTGACTACGGCATAGGTCCCAACGGCCCCTTCATAAGGACGACGACTCAGTTCATGGGCGAGGTGACAATTTACCAGCTCAAGGCCAACTCCAGCTTCGCTACCCCCTGCGTTAGCTTCCAGCTCAACGTAGTACTCAACTACCAGTACGGAGGTAACACCTACGCCCTCTGGATCCAGGACGTGGCATTCTACGACACCTACAACTACACAGTCTGGTTCCTGGACAATGTGTGGAACTTAACCAGCGTAAACGCTAACGTTACCGGTGTAGTGGGTAACGGTGGGATCTATACCTTTAGGGGGACCGAATTTTACGCCTACCAGCCTGGACTCCTTCCGGGGAACTACGTACCATTGAGCCTCCCAGCTTCGATCTACTTGCTGGTGAACGTAAGCGTAAACTCCTTAGGTCAGCCTGTCATCTACTTCTGGTACAACGACGGCTATGGGTGGATCAACTACGACACCGTGACCGTAACCAACATACAGTTTGCCAGCAACGTCTACTTTATGGTAAACGGCTACCAGTACACGGGGGCTGGGTACTTTTACGACGCAGAACTCGTAATGGGAGGACCAGGGGGAGGCTCTACCGCCTACCTCTACTCGTCCCAAGTGTTCTTCTCCCTGTCCTACTGGAACGGCCACAATTTCCAAGGGATAGAGAACGCCTACAACTTCGGCTCCGACACAGGGGAGACAGTGAGCAACGCAGTGGACACGACCTACTACTACCCGTTTTCCGGGGAGCTTGTGGCCGGGGTCACTGCCGGCTCCGGAACCCTTGGAAGCTTATGGACCTCCGACCAAGTTTCAACGCTAACGGTAGAGACAGGTATGCAGAGCGGTTACGTGGTGGTGTACAATGACACTTACCAGTACTCCCCCAACTACGAGGGCCAGGGCATACCTTTCACTGGGGGCTTAGCTAACTTAACCGTCTATCCAATGAACTACGCTGTTCTGGTGTACAGCGCCCAAGGTCAGCTAATAGGTGAGGCTAACGTTGCCCTATATGGAGGTGAAGTTACGTCCACTCCCGTCACTCAGTTCTCCCTCAGCGTTCCAGGGGCGGTCACAGAGACTACACTTACCTTCTCCATCCCAGTAACCGTGTACGCCTATGGTACAGTTACCCTCTCCGTTATAGCCCCCAGCGGCGTTACCTACACCTTACCGGGCCAAGTGACGGTAGATGGCGAGGCAACTGAGTACTTGGACGTGACAGTGCCTAGGCCCGGCACTTACGATTTAACAGTAGTAGCTACGCTGTTCCCAGGGTTCTACGTGGAGAATAGCGTCGAGGTGTTAGTTACCCAGCCAACAGTCCAAGTGGCGTTCGTGTACGAGGTAATAGGCCAGCCCCTGCCCACCTCTCCAACCGTGACACTGCAGTTCCCCAACGGGACGACGGAATCCTTCCCAATGCCCATCTCCTTGGCTGTTCCGGTTGGCACTACTTACTCCGTACAACAGATAGTGGGCACCTCCCAGGGGATAAGGTGGGCCACTCCCACAGCTGTTGAGGGCTTTGTGAACGAGAGCGGGTCGATAGACGTGGTTTACTACGAGCAGTACTTGGTTACCTTCGAGTTTGAGGTGCAGGGCGGACAGGGCTATGGGAATCCCAGCGTGGTATACACGTATTTCGGCACGGAGGTGGGAACGAGTGCCCCTGCGACAGTGTGGGTGGACTGCAACTCCACCTACACCTACAGCCAGATCCTGCCGGGCTCCAACTCCCAAGCTAGGTGGGTGGCGTACAACTACGAGGGTGTGGTCTCCTCTCCAGGGACTATCTCAGTATTCTACAACTACGAGTTCAACGTCACAGTGCTCTCCCTAATTCCCGTTTACGCGCTAGTTAACGGTACTAACACCACGCTGAAGACGGGATGGTACATAATAGGGACTACCATTAACGTGGAGAACCTCACCTACTACGTGAATTCCCAGGAGAGATACGTCATTGCCTCAGTGTACCCTTCGGAGAAAGTTACCGTGGCCTCGCCCCTCATTTTAGAGGTCTACGCGATAAGACAGTACTACGTCACTGTGAACTCTCCAATTCCCGTGTATGCACTAGTTAACGGAACAAACGTTACCCTAGTCACTGGATGGTACAACGCTGGAGATGTAGTGAAAGTGGAGAACGTAACTTACTACCCCTACGCTGGTGCCAGGGATGTGATAGTGAGCATATCTCCTCAGTCCTTTACTGTGACGTCGCCCGAGGAAGTCACGGTGAGCGTAATGCCCCAGTACTACGTCAACTTGATCACGGAGGTCCCAATACATGCCTTAGTCAACGGGACCAACACTACCTTTAAGGCAGGGTGGTACAACAAGGGCACTACCATTGTGGTGGAGAACTTGACCTACTACCCCTCACAAGGCAGTAGGTACGTGATAGTGAGCGTAATGCCCTCGGAGAGGCTCACGTTGGAGGGACCTGTGAACTTAGTTGTTATCTCGATCAAGCAGTACTACGTCACTGTCACTGTGAACTCTCCAATCCCAGTGTACGCACTAGTTAACGGTACTAACACTACGTTGACTACGGGGTGGTATAACGCGGGAACGGAGATCCAAGTGGAAAACTTGACCTACTACGTGAATCCCCAGGAAAGGTACGTGCCGACCTCCATCTCGCCTTCAACGCTCAAGGTCAACTCCCCCTCTTCCGTGGACGTCACCGCTGTCAAGCAGTTCCTTGTTACAGTTAACGGCGTCTCCTCTTGGTACAACCAAGGGTCCACAGTGACCTTGAACGCCAACGTTCCCATATACGAGGTGGGCAAGTTCGTGGGGACGGACAACGTCTCACCTGGGGCAACGTTAGTAGTCAACGGTCCAATTCACGAGCAACTAGTGGAATCGCCAAACTACGCGTTCATAGGCTCAGTGGGCGTAGTAGTTGCAGCAGTGGCTGGAGCTGCAGTGGCGCTTTCCAGGAAGAAGCCAGGGAAGTGAGCTGTAACTCGGTTAACGCCTTTTTTAGTTCCTTTTATGGTCATTATTTAAATTGGATAAAGGCTAATACTTCATTTATGCGGTTAAACTGGCTTATCGGAGGTCAGCAGGGATCTGGAGTAGACACATCAGCCCTTGTGTTCGGCAACGCCCTAGCCTCAGCTGGGTACTACATCTACGGCAACAGGGAGTACTACTCAAACATCAAGGGGAGGCACAGCTACTTTGCTTTGACCATCAGCGACAAGAGGGTGAGGAGCTTCTCCTTTACCGTTGACATCTTGGCAACCTTTGACGCAGAGACTCTCTTCCAGCACTTCACAGAGGTGAAGAAAGTTGTAATCTACAATAAGTCACTAGAGGGCACCAAGGTAGAGTACGTACAGAACATGGAGCCAGAGATTGCGGAAAAAGTTGTCTCCTTCCTTAAGGAGAGGGGGTACGGTAGCACGGTAAGGGACGTTGTGGAGTACCTAAAATCCAAGGGAGTCAACGCCATAGGCGTTGACTACGATGGCATTATGAGGAAGGTTGCTGAGGAGGTAAAGCTACCTCTGTCCGTAGTTGAGAGGGGAAAGAACACTATCGCCATAGGGGCTTCCTACGGTCTCTTAGGGCTGGGGAAGGGCTACCTCGAGTCAGCAATAAGGAACGTGTTCAAGAACGAGACCTTCGTCAAGCTCAACACCATGTCTGCAGAGCTGGGAATGGAGTCCGTGCCAGTGATGTTTCCATTGAAGGAAATACCGGTGAAGAAGGAGAGGGTACAGCTGGACGGCAACACGGCAGTGGCAATAGGCAAGATCTACGGAGGACTTGGGTTCCAGAGCTTCTACCCAATATCGCCTGCTAGCGACGAGAGCGTCTACATGCAGGCCCACCAGGAGGTGTGGTACGTGGACCCCAAGACGGGAGACAAGAGGAAGAAGACCGTAGTCGTGGTGCAGGCAGAGGACGAGCTCTCAGCGATAAACATGGCCATTGGAGCCTCCTTGACCGGCGTTAGGGCGGCTACAGCTACCTCTGGCCCAGGGTTCTCGCTCATGACGGAGGGGGTGACGTGGGCTGGCATGAACGAGGCGCCAGTAGTAATAACCTACTACATCAGGGGGGGACCAGCAACAGGACAGCCAACTAGGACGTCTCAAGCAGACTTGTTCTTCGTAATGAACGCTGGCCACGGAGAGTTTCCCAGGATAGTAATAGCCTCAGGGGATCACGTAGAGGCGTTCCAGGACGCAGTGTGGGCCTTTAACTTAGCTGAGAGGTACCAGACCCCAGTTATCCACTTCGTGGAGAAGGCCATAGCCAACGCCTACTCCGTGATCGACCTGGAGGAGCTGGGCCTCGACAAGCTGAGGGCCGATAGGGGAGACGTGTTACTCTCTCCTCCTCCAGACTACGCTAGGTTCAAGATTACTGATACCGGGATCTCTCCGAGGGCCTTCTTGGGCTCCACCTCAATGTTTTACACTGGGGACGAGCACAACGAGGAGGGCCACATAAGGGAGGCGTCCCACGTGAGGGAGGCCATGTACGAGAAGAGGCTAAGGAAGCTGGAGACTGCGGACAGGGAGATACCGGAGGAGGACAGGGTGAAGACCTTTGGCGATCTAGACCAGAAGGTGGTAGTGGTGACGTGGGGCTCGCCTAAGGGAGCAGTACTTGACGCAATGGAGGAGCTAAACGAGGAAGGGATCAAGTTTGGGGTGGTGCAGATAAGGATGTTCAGTCCGTTCCCAAAGAACTTAATTAGGAAGCTCTTGTCAGGGAAGGAGAAGGTAGTGGACGTCGAGGGTAGCTACATGGCTCAGGCGGGGATGGCCATGAAGCTCTTCTCTGGGATTGAGCCCACTCACTACGTTCTAAAGTGGAACGGCAGGCCAATGGGGAGGGACGAGGTGAAGGAAGCCTTAAAGGCTGTAATTCTAGAGGACAGGAAAAAGGTGGTGTTGCACGGTGGAGCTTAAGCCCGAGTGGTCTGACTGGTGCCCCGGTTGCGGTAACTTCGGGATCTTGAACGCCGAGCAGAAGGCAATCCAAGAGCTAGGTCTTGATTTCAAGAAAGTGGTGATAGTCTCAGGGATAGGTTGTTCCGGCAAGATACCCCACTTCCTCAAGATACCCATTTCCGGAGTCCACACTCTACACGGTAGGGCAATAGCCTACGCGACGGGAATAAAGCTATCCAATCCGAGTTTAGAGGTAATAGTCAACGGAGGGGATGGGGATCTACTGGGCATAGGGGCAGGACACTTCGTTAACGCGGGTAGGAGGAACATAGACATGACTGTAATAATACACGACAACGGCGTATACGCCTTGACCAAGGGGCAGGCCTCCCCTACCCTAAGGAGGGGAGACAAGCCAAAGTCTCTACCTTTGCCTAACATAAGCGACAACGTGAATCCCATAGCTCTAGCCCTCTCTGCTGGGTACACCTTTGTGGCCAGGGGTTACGCCTACGACGTCAATGGGCTCAAGGAGCTCATAAAGCAGGCGATAAGGCACAAGGGGCTAGCAGTAATAGACGTGCTACAGCCATGCCCCACCTACAACGACATCTACACCAAGGAGTTCTACGATAAGAGGGTCTACTACCTCTCTTCAGAGAAGGATTGGGACCCAGTAGTGAGGAAGCCTGAGGAGGAAGGGGAGAAAATGGCTAAGGCGATGCTGAAGTCCCTTGAGTGGGGAGATAGGATACCTATTGGAGTCTTCTACCAAAACGAGCTAGTATCGACTTACGAGGAGAGGATTGTCCAGCAGGCGCCCAGCTACAAGGACGCCTATCCAGCGAACGTGGAGATAGAGAAGGACGGGAAGCTCTTAACCCTAGTTGACGACATATTGAAGGAGAAGAAGGTTTAGAGTTTTTTACCCTGGAAAATATGTAACGCTATGAAGCTCTTATTCCTGGGACTAGTCCCAATGGTTTTGGGGGCAATAGCAGTAGCCTTGACCTACCACGGGTACAAGACAGTAACCTCTACGTCCTCAGTCTTCATCCATCCTCACTCACACTTCAACGTTTCTTATCCAGGGAGCTCGGAGGTCGTGTTTACGTACAACTTCACTCTTCCCGTGGTTGTGTTAGGATACCCCAGCTCAGCAACGTTGGCAAACAACAGCTTGATATACGAGGTCTGTTTCTTCTCCACAAGCCCCGGCGAGCTAGCTGTGTTCAACCCAAACAACACGGGCACTTTGCTGCACTACGCTCTACAGTACGTCCAAGGTGGTAGGGTAGGCTTCGAGTACGGGTTCGTCCTTGGTCTCTTAGTGATGGGCGCGGGCGCCTTCTCCACTGTCATTAACTTCTTGCTGAAGCCCAAGAAGAGGGAGGCAAGGTGATGTGGGAGTACAAGGTTCCAGGGATACCAGATGATATGTTCGAGAGGGAAGAGGACATCCCTATGACAAAAGAGGAAGTGAGAGTGGTGGCCTTATCGAAGCTGAGGGTGAGGGAAGGGGACGTCTTCCTAGACGTGGGGAGCGGTTCTGGTAGTGTAAGCGTGGAGGCCTCTCTCTTGGTTGGGGAGAGGGGCAAGGTGGTCTCTGTCGACTCCTGCAAGAAGGCAGTGGAGCTCACTAAGAGGAACGTGGAGAGGTTTAAGTTGAAGAACGTAGAGGTGGTTTTGGGAGAGTCCCCACAAGTCCTCCAATACGTCGTGCAGAGGGTAGGGAAGGTAGACAGGGCGTTCGTGGGAGGGACGAGAAAGCTTGAGGGAACTCTCAAGGCCCTCTTCGACGCATTGAGATCAGGAGGTAGGGTAGTGGTCTCAGCGGTATTACTGGAGACGGCCTCTAAGGCCATCTCCTCCATGGAAGAGGCGGGCTTCGCAAACGTGGAGGTGGTAGAGCTCATAGTGGCAAAGGGCAGGAAGATCAAGGAGGGCACTATGATGCTGTCGAGGAACCCGGTCTTTCTGGTATCTGGAGAGAAGCCGTAACCAGTTGGGCTCGCGGTTTTGAGGCTCCTTCAAAGTCCAAAGACTAAAATTGTTGGAAAAACAAAGTTAACTAAATGTTGGAGATCTCAGACGACACTCTGTGGGCACAAATCATGGAGGAGGGAGCATACCTTTACTCCCTTAAAAAGAACGGCAAGGACGTGATCCTCCCAGGGAAGGAGAGGAAGACTAGGGGAGGAATGGCGATCCTAGTGCCCTACGCCAACAGGGTAAAGGACGGGGTCTACACTTGGGAAGGGGTAACCTATTACTTACCTAAGAATTCTGAGGGTCACGCTATCCACGGCCTTGTAATGGACAAGGTGTTTGAGGTCAGGGAGAAGGACCAGGGAAGGGTTGTCTTGGAGACTATCCTCTCCCACCCTGGCTACCCAACTACCTTGAAGGTCAGCGTTATCTACTCCGTAGTTCTCGGCAGCTTGGACGTGACGATCTCGGCTGAGAACATAGGGGAGAAGTCGGCCCCCTTGGTGGTCGGGGCTCATCCATACTTCATTGTGAGGGGGAAGTGGTCTATCTCTCCCTTCAGGGTGAGGAGGTTGAGGACAGAGAACAAGATCCCCACGGGGGAGGTGGAAGAGTTCAAGTTAGTACAAGGGGAATACGACGATACTTTTGTGATAGAGGACAACGTAGTCGAGCTGAGGTCTGAATACTCTACGGTGACCATAGAGAAGAGTGACATGAACTACGTCCAAGTGTACACTGGACAGCCTGGCGCTGTAGCAGTGGAGCCCATGTCAGGGGCGCCGGACGCCTACCATAACGGACTAGGGCTCATATCCCTCTCGCCAAAGGAGAGGAGGGACTTTAACTTCGTAATCTCGGCGAGGGTAGTGTGAGGGTTGCCAAGGAAGAGGGAAATTAACGTAAGGCCCTACGCGTCGCTTAGGTCCTCCTCTATCTTCCTCCTAGTTTACTCCTTTTCCTTTGCGTTCACTGGGGAGTTGGCGTTCTCCCTGCCGGGCTACGTCTCTGCGGTAGTTTCCACTGCATCCCTCCTTGCCTTTGGGGTTCTTGCGAGGAAGTCCTTCGACCAGATGGCAGAGGACTTCAGCCTTGCAGTGAAGGTGTTCCCTATCCTAGTAGTGGGGCAGGTAATATTTCTCGTCTCCTATTTCGCGGACGCAAGGGGTCTTTTCTCTATTTTAGAGTTAGTGGGAGAACTCCTAGTTTTGGCTTACCTCCTGGAGCTCACAATGGAGGTGCTGAGACTCTCCAGCTTTCTAAACTTAAGGGAGCTGAAGGTGTCAGGGTACGTGTTGTTGGCGGCCCTCGTCGGATTCGTTGTCTTGGGCTTCGCTGTGTTGGGCTTCTTGGTCTTTGGCTTCCTGCTCACGATTGCGTCGCTCTCCCTCTTCTATGGGCTCAGCAGGGTCATCTATAGGGGTACCTCCCGGTGAGCTGCAGGTACCTCTTTAGGTACGGCGTGTCCTCTATCTTCTCTTTCGTCAAGTACTCCAAGTAGAGCCCCTTAGGCTTCTGCCTAGGCTCTACCCTTATTAACTCCTTCTCAGTAGCGATCATATCTAGAGGCACGTCGTAGGGCTCAACTGGTATGTAGTCCACGATCTGGATAGAGTGTACAGTAGTGGCTATGGGCGTCCCCTCGTCCACCTTCCCGAGCTCCCTGAGTATTGCGTACTCTAGTTCGCTGTACCCCTCCCCTTTTCCCACTCTGTCTCCCTTTAGCGTCACCGCTACAGAGCCCACTATCACGAGGTCTACGTGGGGTATTTCCTCGAAGCTCACCCTTTTCCCCATTTTGGTGAACCCAGAGATAGTGGAGGCCTTCCTGGGATCTACGCTTCTCCCGTCCAATAGGAAGAACTCCCCTCTTAGCCTAGGAGTGGGAGTCAGCACTTTCTTCCCCTCCCTTAGGGCTATCTCTCTCACCTTTCTCTGAGGGGCGTCAGGGTTAACCTTAACCACCTCAGCCCTAGCAAACTCCCTTGCTCTAGCCAAGTTCTCCGCTGCCCTCTCCGAGCCCTTGAAGTTTGGAATTCTACCGTAGACCGGCCTAGGGAAGGAGGCTATGTCCCTCTCCTCCAAGGTCTTCCAGATCAACTCCCTAATTTGTTGTTTATCCATAAAAAAGGGAGCTAACGCGTATTTTTAAGTGTCCACCAGATTTTATCATTATGAAATACTTGATACTGGGCCTAGGCTTCGTAGCCACACACGTGGCTGAGTACCTCTCCAGTTACGGAGAGGTTGTTGTTACTTATAGGCATCTGAACCCCGTGAAGGAAGTCTACGCAAACGCGCTCAAGGAGAAGGGGGTGAAGTTGGTCAAGGTCGACCCGTTGGAAGAAAATATATCTGGCCTAGTCAAGGACGCGGACGCTGTAATTAACTTAGTTGGGGAAATCTCCGGGGACGAGGAGACATTGAGAAGAGCAAACGTAGAAGTACCAACGAAGGTGGCCAAGACTGTGGCCAAGGAAAACCCAAGGGCAGTAATGGTTCACTTGAGCGGGATGCTGGGCATGACGGGTAACGTCAGGCCAGAAGAGAAGCACTGTGAGGGGGTTGCCCCTACTACGACCTTCGAGAGGACCAAGTGCGAGGGGGAGAAGGCGATCAGGGAGGCAGGAGTCAACGCTGCCATACTGAGGCCTGGACTGATCTACGGCAAGTACGGGGCTCACGTCCAGTTCGTCACAATGTACAAGTTCGCCAAGAGGGGGTTCGTTCCAGCTATAGGCTTCCTTTTCTCCTCCATAAGCGCTAACTCCGTGGCTAGGATAATAAGGGCAGTGGTAGAGGAGAGGCCCAAGTTCACCTATTTCTACGCAACGGAGTGCGAGCCAGTGAAGGTTGACAAGTTCTTCGAGGCCATGGCGAGGGCTCTTAGGAAGAGGTACGTGAAGATCCCCATCCCAAAGTCCTTGGCAAAGGCTTACCTCCCTGCTGACATAAGGAACTTGCTGAAGTACGATGGCTCTAGGTTCGACTGCTCCAAAGCAAAGAGCTACGACAAGAGCCTAGAGTTCGACGAAAGGGAGGTTGAGGAGAATGCTAAGTTCCTCAAGTCTTTGGACGAGAGGGGGATACTGATCCCAACTTGAGCTGAGTTAACCCTTAAACGCCTTATCCCTTGAGGCAGGCCCTTTCCTACTCGCGAGCTATTCTGAACACTCTTAATGTTTTCCCCGTAATTAGCGTTAAACCTTTGATAACTAGAAGGCAATAACTGTACATGTTTTACTTTACTCTGCGTATAGAATTGTCAATACTTTCTCTTGATATTAAGGGAAACCACTCGAAAAAAGTTTAAAAGAAGTAGTTTACA
>ASRH01000014.1 GCA_000565255.1 Candidatus Aramenus sulfurataquae
TGCAACTCCGCCTATTACTGGCCTTGGAACTACAATAACGAGTTCGTCATCCCTAGTTGCGTTAGTTCTAGAGAGAAGCCTTAGCACAAAACTCTCGTGAAATCCCATGGTGCTTAGGTAGGTTTTAGTTTCGGTCATCTCTGTAATACTCGAAAGAGAAGATAAAAACTTTGCGGAGGGAGGTGTAAACAGCCTCCCAACTATTTTCGTGAACTGAGGGAATCCTAGGGTTAGGGAGGGTTGTCTAATCGAGGGAATGTAATTCTATCTCTAGGGAAAACGAAGTTTTCCCGGATTTAGTTGGGAGGAGGTGGGAACAAGTTGAGTAAGGGAATTGAGGTGATGGAAAAAGAAGGGAAAAAGTAGTGAAGCAACGCTTATTAAGAAGAGTAGATTAAAGTAAATACAAGGTAAATAAAGATTCAGTTGATCTTCAATAGAGTTGAAAGGTTCGACTGTACTAAAGTTCTATTAGAAACTTGAAACGGGTTGATCTTCAATAGAGTTGAAAGTGACCCTCATACTGCGGAATTATTATATCCTTCAAGATCTCCTGTTGATCTTCAATAGAGTTGAAAGTAAATCATTGAACCCAGATTCCAGGTCACTCAGTACCGTGTTGATCTTCAATAGAGTTGAAAGGACCTAGTGTGAACCCTAAGAAGCCTAATGCGAAGGGGTTGATCTTCAATAGAGTTGAAAGAATCTGTATCGTATCTTTTCATTAACTCATCCAATATTTGTTGATCTTCAATAGAGTTGAAAGCAGGGGTCCTACATCAAGGACGTCAACACTGATAATATCACGTTGATCTTCAATAGAGTTGAAAGGTTAGCGTCTAGCGTCTGGTTTGCCCCGCGGGCGTTTAGCGTTGATCTTCAATAGAGTTGAAAGATCAGAGACCTTAACGCGGGCATTTCGCTAGCAAACGCGGAGTTGATCTTCAATAGAGTTGAAAGTCACTTCAGAATTCTATTACATATGAGCCTCTTATCGCTATGTTGATCTTCAATAGAGTTGAAAGTATCGCTATGGTCGTGGTACCACCTTTCGGTGCTGAAAATGCGTTGATCTTCAATAGAGTTGAAAGACTTAACAGTGATCCATGACGGGTTGTACACTGTCACACGTTGATCTTCAATAGAGTTGAAAGCTGAATGTAAATTCGTCATCATCGTCGGGTACTGGGTCGTGTTGATCTTCAATAGAGTTGAAAGAACGTAAACCCTAGGAAAGCCAGTCCAAATGGAAGTATTCCTGTTGATCTTCAATAGAGTTGAAAGTGATCCTGTGCAACACTGTTGACTTCCCAGTACCGCCCAGTTGATCTTCAATAGAGTTGAAAGACCCAAACCCTTTTGATGCACCGCCACCCATCCTTATCTGCGTTGATCTTCAATAGAGTTGAAAGCCTCCTCTTGTTGCTTCACTATTGCGTAGTAATCATCGAATATGTTGATCTTCAATAGAGTTGAAAGCTGAAGGGTATTGTCTTTGTTATGGTCACAAGTGTGTTGGTCAGTTGATCTTCAATAGAGTTGAAAGGAGATCTACGTGCAGAAAGGTGAGGTCAAGAGCATAAAGTTGTTGATCTTCAATAGAGTTGAAAGATGCCGGCGCCAATCCCGACTCCAAGCAGGGTTAGCACGTGTTGATCTTCAATAGAGTTGAAAGAGGTTAATGACCTTATACTTCCCCGATTGCAATATCCTTTCGTTGATCTTCAATAGAGTTGAAAGAAAATTGCAAGCAATATACCAATTGCTACAGCAGGATAGGTTGATCTTCAATAGAGTTGAAAGACAAGCAGGCTTTTCTCAAATCTTTCGCCAAGCACTTCTGTTGATCTTCAATAGAGTTGAAAGTGATGAATACATTTCCCTGCCGGATAGCAATACTTTAGGGTTGATCTTCAATAGAGTTGAAAGTATGCGCTTTACGATATTTTAGAGATGTACGCTACAAATGTTGATCTTCAATAGAGTTGAAAGGTATTTACCACCGCCTTCTTCACAGGACGCAGAGCGCGTTGATCTTCAATAGAGTTGAAAGATTAGTGAGGGATCTACATTTCCAAAGAAGATCATTGGTATCTGTTGATCTTCAATAGAGTTGAAAGACATCCAGAGGGCAGACGTACTTTCAATGGCATACAAGAGTTGATCTTCAATAGAGTTGAAAGTTACACCATATGCAGAATTAATGAGTACCTTCAATGCCAACGTTGATCTTCAATAGAGTTGAAAGATTTTGAAAGATATAAAATATAGAAATGACGACGGCTTGGGTTGATCTTCAATAGAGTTGAAAGGAAATCGCGGAGAGAAGGGGAATAAATCCCTTCTCCAAATGTTGATCTTCAATAGAGTTGAAAGCAATTTGATCATTCAAGATCTGCTCTCCTTTCATTTTCAGTTGATCTTCAATAGAGTTGAAAGCTTTTAGTTTGGTAAGTAGTCTCTCTCTTTCTTTCGAATGTTGATCTTCAATAGAGTTGAAAGTTTACAACTCCTGGCAGACCAGATTATACTTTATCGGCTAGTTGATCTTCAATAGAGTTGAAAGTTGCTTTCGCAATCTTTTCTGCTGTATCCTAAGTCAGTGTTGATCTTCAATAGAGTTGAAAGAACTGCTCTCTCTGGTTGATCAATATGAAAAAGCGCTCAGAGTTGATCTTCAATAGAGTTGAAAGGGCTGTTTACAGGCGCGGTTAATAATCCAGTACACAAAGTTGATCTTCAATAGAGTTGAAAGTTCATCGTGATCTATGAACTCTTCATTGGTCTCATCATCGATGTTGATCTTCAATAGAGTTGAAAGATTTGCTGAGTGGTACGCTAAGCTCTTTGTGTCGTTTGCGTTGATCTTCAATAGAGTTGAAAGTTGCTGTGGTTTGGGTGGGGATCTCCAGCTAACCCAGTCAATGTTGATCTTCAATAGAGTTGAAAGTGTGGATCGCCAAACACGTAAGACAGTCTTACTTCCATGGGTTGATCTTCAATAGAGTTGAAAGACCCAAGAGAAGAAGTTCTTTACGTCGTTAAATCCCCCATGTTGATCTTCAATAGAGTTGAAAGTAACTCATTTGTTCACCCTCATTATACTATACGCATATCTTGGTTGATCTTCAATAGAGTTGAAAGACAGCTACTAGCGCGAAATTATCATCACTCGTTACATATGTTGATCTTCAATAGAGTTGAAAGGCACAACAAATACAAATCTACCAGATTACTAACGCCCCTTGTTGATCTTCAATAGAGTTGAAAGTCAAGTACTCTGCCCTATGCGCCGCTACGTATTTCGCCCTTGTTGATCTTCAATAGAGTTGAAAGTGCTGTTGATGCTGTTAATCGTCGTTTTGTTGATAATCGTGTTGATCTTCAATAGAGTTGAAAGATGCTGGTTTCACTGGAGGAGCTAAAGCACATTCTGCACGTTGATCTTCAATAGAGTTGAAAGTATTTGCGTTGACCCATGGATAACTTAAAGACGGATAATGTTGATCTTCAATAGAGTTGAAAGTATGTATTGACTTGCCATGACTCTACAGATATTTTTCTTGTTGATCTTCAATAGAGTTGAAAGTATTCAAAGACGAAATTATGTTGTATAATACTCTTCCAGGTTGATCTTCAATAGAGTTGAAAGATTCGTAATAATTAACGACTCATATTCAATACATAACTAGTTGATCTTCAATAGAGTTGAAAGCATCAATAACTTATCCTCCTCCTGGAGTCACTTCAACAAGTTGATCTTCAATAGAGTTGAAAGAAAACCAGCCTTTTCACGTAATACTGTTTCACAGCAAAGGTTGATCTTCAATAGAGTTGAAAGACCATGTTTTCAAATTACGTATACGATGCCGAGCATGCACTGTTGATCTTCAATAGAGTTGAAAGAGGGCTATGTAAGCCACTTAAGGATTATTAACATAAAGAGGGTTGATCTTCAATAGAGTTGAAAGATAAGTATAAAGATTGGAGGTGGGTCAGCAAAGGGTGTTGATCTTCAATAGAGTTGAAAGAAACCTGAGGGTGAGCAACAGTGAATAGCGTTGAGTTGTTGTGTTGATCTTCAATAGAGTTGAAAGCAAAGTTAAACTCTACGCTAACCTTTACCAGCCTGGTGTCGGTTGATCTTCAATAGAGTTGAAAGGTGAAGAAGGTAGTCCATCATCTCAAGGGCTGGATCAAGGGGTTGATCTTCAATAGAGTTGAAAGAAACGAGTGATGCTTTAAGAAAGACGCAATCCTCTTATTCGTTGATCTTCAATAGAGTTGAAAGTTTGTTTGTAATCTCTTAATCCTTTGCCAATAATAGTCTAGTTGATCTTCAATAGAGTTGAAAGCTTCGTTGTAGCCTCTTGGCGGGTAATACTTATTTAGCACGTGGTTGATCTTCAATAGAGTTGAAAAATAGGATAACAACGTCGTAAACGGTCAAGGCAACTGAAACGCTGATCTTCCATAGAGTTGAAAGGCGATTATCCAAATAGAGAGCCTCGGTTTCGAGGAGAGAACAACTGAAGCCATGATCGAAGGAAATGAAGTGGATAAAGAGAAAATTGTGAGTTTCCTTTACCCCACACTTAAGGCCAAGGAAATAATCAAAAACCAGTGCTCAAGTATAAGGATCTAGTTGGAGTACCAGATTACGTCCTAAAGTTTTCTTATTACAACTCTCCGTTAGACCTCAAAAACAGCAATAGAGTTTCTTTAGACCATAAGTTTCAGCTCATGTTTTACTCCTACATCATGGAAAAGCTCAACATGATAGTTAAAGAGGCCTACCTCTACTACATCCCTTTAAAAAGAATAGTTAGGATCCCGTACACCAAGATAGGGACTACATAGAGAAAATGATAAATAAAATAAGAAGTATACAAAACAATAAAAACGAAAAGATAAGAGTAATTCAGCCTGCCAAAAAGTGTAAAAACTGTGGGTTTTTCAATTATTGTAAACCAGCTAAAGTAGGAAAGTTTTATGAGAGAGAAATCTAGCTTTGCCTTGAAAATCTTTTTATTTTTTCGTCCCTTGTGATTTTAGGCGATTACGCGTTTATTTAGATCTCTTTAAAAGGATAATTGCTCCTTCTTTTGAGTGTCTTTTCTTAAGTTTTGTCATTTTCTAAAAACGTTTTATCAAGATATTACGAGGATAGTACCTAGAATCAAATTAGTTACAACAGTAAAAGTTCTATCTTCTCGTTGGCAATATAAACCTAAAATTTCGAGTCTCAATGCGGAAGTTTTGAAAATCTCTTCACATTTTGAACGTTTAAAAACACTTCCTATCTTTCAATTAAAGTTAAGGACCATGCGACCGAAAAAGGCTATTGTAATTACTAGGAAATGAGGTCGCAAGGAAAAATTAGGCAAAAGAGCAAAACTTATTATGAAAGAAGGAGAGAGTGAAGGATAGAGGGTAATAAGCACGCAAGATGCATCCCGAAAGGGATTGAAAGTGTAATAGCTGAGCACGGGTACTCTTGGGCGGTGGAGGGGATGCATCCCGAAAGGGATTGAAAGTGGGCAAGTAACGCAATCGTAAACGACCTGGAAACTGGATTTGATGCATCCCGAAAGGGATTGAAAGTTGTACTGGTCTACGTTACTTGTGTTTATCCAGTTAACTAGATGCATCCCGAAAGGGATTGAAAGTATTGTAGTAATCCTTGTAAAGTATTTTTGTAGTGTCGTGATGCATCCCGAAAGGGATTGAAAGTTGACTCATATGATGTGGAGGCGCACAAACGCCTCCATGATGCATCCCGAAAGGGATTGAAAGATTATCATTTTTCTATATTCCATTATATTATTATATGCTTGATGCATCCCGAAAGGGATTGAAAGATATTTCATAGCAATTCTTTCAAGTTCTCTCAACATTTCGATGCATCCCGAAAGGGATTGAAAGTGCTAATTCATGGTCTACCATACTGTCATATTCATGCATGATGCATCCCGAAAGGGATTGAAAGCTGGCGATTTCTTTAGCTAACTCTTTCGCTAACTCTTTTGGATGCATCCCGAAAGGGATTGAAAGTGCTGTAGTCGAACAGATCCTTTTTATTAAATTTAACAGGATGCATCCCGAAAGGGATTGAAAGTATAGATTATATAGCTTGTTCACGTTGTGTAGCTGATCATAGGATGCATCCCGAAAGGGATTGAAAGGATAAAGTACTCGTTATCCATATCTAAGGTGCAAGGACCATGATGCATCCCGAAAGGGATTGAAAGCTGACCTGACGCTGTAGTAGTCCTCAACATACCTTACAAACGATGCATCCCGAAAGGGATTGAAAGAGAGCCCCACGGGAACGGGCAAGAGCGTAATGGCTGTGATGATGCATCCCGAAAGGGATTGAAAGTAGGAAATATAGTACTTGTAGTCGTCTGGCGCATATTCATCCGATGTATCCCGAAAGGGGTTGAAAGATGGTTGTACTGTCGATTCGTGACCGACGTATGATATTATGATGTATCCCGAAATGGGTTGAAAGCAGTTTTATCTCTTGGAAAGAAAGGTCAATAAACTCGTTTCCCGTCCTCACGCCTCGACTCCCTTTTTAAATCATTTTTCCGTAATACCGGTATTACTTACGCCTTAAAATTCTCGAAAATTTTACGTATTACGCTTATTAGTAGCGTTTCTAATCTTTAAATATGGACGATGGCAAGAAGATAGCTTTTGTTAAGGACTACGGCGCTTTCTTAAGGGTAAAGAAGGGCATGATAGTATGTGAACTTAAGGATAAAGAATTGTGGCAAGTTTCTCCTGCAGAACTTTCCTCAATTGTGATTTTGTCCACCTCCGCTATTTCCTCAGAAGTCGTTAAACTTGCGTACCATTACGGGATAGATCTAGTCTTCTTTGAGAAATACGAACCAATAGCTAAGCTCATCCCAGCGAGATATGGGGGTTCAATGAAGCTTTGGATTAAACAGATAATCGCCCATAGGAAAAAGAGGTACATTTACGCCAGGGAGTTCGTCTACGCTAAGTTGCACAACCAAGACGCTGAGATATTACGAGAGGAAGTACGGTTACGATTTGTCCTCTAAAGAGCTAGACGAGCTAGGCAAGTTTTAGCGCTAACTGACGTAAAGGAAATAATGAATAAGGAAGCTGAGGGGGCAAAGGTCTACTGGAGGGGCGTGGGAAAGCTTTTACCCAGCTCGCTGGGCTTTAAGGGTAGGAAAAAGAGGGTTAAGAACGAAGATCCCTTCAACGTGGCGTTGAACATAGGATATTCGATGCTTAGGAAGAGCGTTTATTCTGCGGTGGTTTCAGTTGGTTTGAATCCTTACATAGGTTTTCTCCACAGCGTGAGGAGCGGTAGGACTTCTCTAGTGTTTGATTTAATGGAGGAATTTAGGTCCCCTTTTGTGGATAGAAAATTGATAAGCTTGGCCAGAGAAAGCGAGGAGAAGATTAAGAATTTGAAAGAGATTTACTCAATTAAGTTTGAGGAGGACCTTATATACACGCAAGCTAGGAGGCTGGCTAATTCTCTTCTGAAGGATGAGGAGTATAGACCGTTTTTGAGCAAGTGATGTCGCGTGTTGTACTTAATATTTTACGACATAACTGACGATCAGTTGAGGAATAAGGTTGCAGATTTTTTGAAAAAGAAAGGGCTAACAAGGGTTCAGTTTAGCGTTTTCTTTGGCGAGGTAAACTCTTCAAGGCTTAAGGACGTGGTAGCTGGATTGAGGATGTACTCTAAAAAGAGAAAAAGCGGGGAGAGGTTTAACGTGTTGATTGTTCCAGTCACAGAGAACCAGTTTAATCAAAGGATCGTGATAGGAGAAGGAGAGATAGCGAGCGAGGAGTCTAGCGTTTTGTGGTGAAATGATTGTGACGAAAGGAGTTGGCGAAAGCTTGGGTCTCTTTGTTTGAAGGTCAGTAGTATTTCGTGTACCGTATGCGCTCAATCAGCGCGGTGCTGTCGTAAATTGTGCTGTAATCCTATCAAAAGCGTAATGTCAACGTACACTTAACGTGGCGATAATTTTACCACGTTGATATAAATTGAGTGCATAGAAGGTGAGAACTTCGTTGCTAAGAGAAGCTTAGTATAACTACAGAAGCTTAAGCAAGCGTGAACCTACCATAAAACTCAACGAGAAGTGTGATGAGAGGTGGCTGAGACATTCTTCATAAAACACAATTTATTCGAAATCTATAGATATTAGTCAGAATAAAATTGAATTTTGTGGAGGTTAGCAAAATTGTTGTCCACGCACCATGGTTTTCCGCAATCCTTTTTAATTAGTCCTTTATGAATTTATATAAAAAAGCGAGGTGAAAATGTGTCTCAAAATACAGATGATTTTTACTATAATTTAACACAAATTGTTATTAAAGCAAAAAATGACAAACTTTCATCATCTCAAATAAATGAGATTTTAGAATATTCGCAAGATACAGAAGATAAAAACGAATTGTTTATCTTCATAATGAGGCAGTCAAAAAAAGGGTATTATACTGAAACTGCGAAATCGATGCTGAATTACTTTAAGAATAAGAATATGGATATGACTCAAATCAGAAAATTTATAGGATTACTAAAATGGCTAATGGAAGCGTTAAAAGGTATAGAAGAGCTTTCCGGCGTAGAGGATTTTGACTCTCTATTAAACAAATTCATTTCTAGTTCAAGTCAGGACAATAAGCAACCTCAAGGTAATAAAAATGAGGGAGGAGAGGATGAGTACTGAGCCAAAAGGAGCGGATTTTGACAAATTATCAGTAATAATAGACATCAAAGGGAATTTAATTAATGAAACTCCTTTAAGGATAGGCGGGGCTACGCGAAACAGATTCGAGTCTGCTTCAGATTCGCCTATAGTTAAAATAGGAGATATTCCATATATCCCTGGATCTACTTTAAAAGGGGCTTTAAGGTCATTGGCTGAGGTCTACGCTAAAACACGTGGATGGGAAGTGGTATACCCTTATGAAGAGAACGAGAAAATAGAGAATAAGAAAATAGAAGATTGTGTAACTTGCTTACTTTTTGGTTCTAAGTTAGTAAGCTCAAGGATTTACGTTTTTGATGCGTTATTGAATAAAGATGCGTTACCGAATGAAAAAGAGGTAAGGATCGGAATAAGAACTATGGTGGGTATAAACAGGACTTTCGGAGCTGCGCAACCAAAAATGATTTACACTCTAGATTATGTTGAGCCTTATTCTGTTTTTGATTTCAAAATGAGAATAATAAACCTGAACTTTATTAAAATTGAAGAAGAGAAAGAAGAGTGGAAGAAAAAGGGAAAAGAGGTCTTGGAGTTTCTAATTTCAGAATTAAAACAAGGAATAATGATAGGTTCAAGGAAAAGCGTAGGTTACGGTTTAGTAAAACTTCAAGGTGTTAAATGTTCAGTGAAAAAATTGGAGAATGGCAAGATAGAAGTTAAAGAAGTTGAAGAGTGTTAGCTATGACCGAGCCTAAGAATGATTTTCCTCTTATAAGAAAAGACATCTTAGTTAGAAAAGTGAAAATTTACGGTAAAGTCGAAACTTTATCTCCATTGAAAGTAGGTAAGGGTGGAGGAGAAACTAATCCCCTCTCTCCAGCAACAATGCAAATAATAAGAACGTACGGTGGAAAACCTCTAATACCTGGCAGTAGTTGGAAAGGAGTATTTAGGTCAACAGGAGAAAAAATAGCTAAAGTAAAAGGAGTATACACTTGCACTGGATTATCTAAACAAACTTGTATGGATCGCACTCTAAAGAATTACAAAAATCGTAAAGTTTTGGAAATATTCCAAGACTACCTTGCTTCAAATAATATTAGCGAAGCTATCAAGTTAGTGTGGGATTATACATGCATTAATTGTAAAATTTTTGGAGGACCATCTATTTATTCTGCAGTGACAATACTTGATTCTATTGCAGAAAAATTCAAAATAGGATATAGGGCAATGATAGCAGTAAACAGAAAGACTGGAGCTACAAGTGCACTAGCTAAAGTAGAATACGTTGAACCTGGTTCAATATTTCCATTTACACTTATTGGAAATAATCTTCCTAATTATGCATTAGGTTACATTATTAAGATAATGAGATACATTAACGAAGGAATGATACAAGTTGGAGGAAACAAGAGCAGAGGATTTGGATTTGTGAAGTTCAATAACCTCACTTTGGAGGTAAGTGATTACTCTGGAGGTAAACTAAAGGCGCTAGATGAAATAGATAAAGAAGTAAAGATTGAATTGCCTAAGAATGAAAAAGCAGAAGATTTTTTTGACAAGACAAAAGAATTGGAGGGATGTTTTGATGAGGTCAAGATCCCATTCCCAAAAAATACCGTACACTCCTAGGGATCTTCCCTTAATAGTTAAGATCCCAGTAACGTTAAAGGTAGTATCAGAATACCTTCACATATCTAAGGATCCCAAACCAATGCCTAAAATACGCAAAAACGTAAATCCTAATGATCTTAGTAAGTTGGTGGGAAAATTCGTTTCTGGACAGATTCCAAATTTGGACGAATTGAACAGGTACTTTGAAGATGATTATATTGAATTTATGAAAACAGAAAAAGGTCTTGTAATTCCAGGGAATACAGTAAAGGGGGCAATAAGGAGTAGATTGGAATTATTAATGTATGACTCTTGCTATAATCCTCTAGGAATTAAGCGTTCTAAAACAATAAGCAAAAGATACATAAAAATCTTTCACCCTCCTAGAGATAAAGATGTTGAGAACTTCGATCCTGAATCGGGACAAATATGTCCAGTATGTAATCTCTTTGGTAATGCGGGTTTAGCTAGTAGAGTGAATTTCTCTGATTTAGAATTAAAAGAGGGGAAAATTGACTATATTCCCGTTAGAGGACTATTATACGAAGTTGCCAAGAGAGGCTCGATCTTTACCGGAGATATTATAATGCATGCTCCACAACCTTGGGAAATAGGGATGCTACTCTATGGGGCAGGATATAGAAAAGGAGGAAAATGGAAGACAATACTTTTAGGAAGATTCAAATATGAAAGAAAAGAGTTTGGAAGAGTTCAATTCGATATCAAAATTCGTGAAGCTACATCAAACATTAGAAATTCAATAATCGGTAAGAGCCACGATGACTACCTTGAGGCTTTTTTGTCAAAATATAAAGATAAAGTACGAGACGTGGAGGAGGATTGGAAATGATACTGTGTTTGAAAAGGGATTTAAGTATTGAAATAAATGGAGAGCAATGTATCCTCAAAGTGGAAGTTAACGAAGTGGAAAATCAAAACATGATAGAAATAGGCGAGATAAAATATTATGAGGAAAAGGTGAAGAGAAATGATTAGAGGAGTTTATAGGCCATTAAAAGGAGTAGAGTTTACCGATGAAGATAAAAACAAGAAGGCCTTTGAATACCTCAAAGAACTACTTGTAAATTCAATCATAACTCTTAATTCTAACTATACTAACTATATTAACACTCCAGAAAATTTAGCGTCCATCTTAGCAGATGTTATTTCCTTAGTGTATAAGGCTCCTATGGCACTTCCATTTTTACAGTATTCTAATAACTCAAAATATATCTCGAATAATTTCGATTATCTAATATGCTATGTTTTTAATAGATACCGCAACGACTTCCAAATAAATACTTCTACTTCAGACATCCTAGACGAAATATGCAGACAAAGACCAAAAATTTTTACTGACGTGTTTTTAACATCATATGAAAAAATAGAATACATATATGAAGCTTTGTTAACTACTCCAGGAGATACAAGGCCAGGTAGGAACTTTTCCTCGCTGGCTGCGCATATGAATCTTACTGCCTTAATAGGATGGCTAATGTTTGGAGAGGCAGTAGATATTCCTTACTATAGGTTGGCAGCAATACTTCACGACATAGGTAAATTAGTTAAACCAGAAGCTCACCTATCTGCTGCAGAGCAATTCTTTACAGACGTAATTAGCAGACTGGATAACAAAGTTGATCCAAAAATTATAGACTACTTATACAAGGTAAAAGAGAAGGTTAAAAAACATCATAATCCGGATTTTAAACCAGATAAAATAGCAGCAAAAAGCGAAAGATTTTCTGATGAAGAAATTAAAGACGCCTTAAAGGAAAATAAAGATTGCGAAATCTTCCTTGAGATGTTTGAGGGAGGAAGCACTAAAAAATCGTTGGAAATAGAAAACGAGTTTATCAAAAAGAATGGTGAAGAAAAATACAAAAAATTGTACGAAGAGTGTTCAAGGGTTGCCTACGAGAAGATAAGTGAAAACGTAGGTAAAAGTCGTGAAGATATAACAAGAGATAACCCGTACGGTTATATTTATTACATAAATTTCCCCGGAGTCCAGTCTTTCATTAATTATTTCAGTAACTTGAAGGATATTTCTACTGCAAGTTTTATGGTAGATTTTAGCGTTTCTACTCTTCCCTTCATATACTTTGATACATTATTATCAAAAACATCATCAAAAACTAGAACACCTTTAGAAGCGCTGATTGGAGTAAGCGGTGGGCATTCGTTCTTTGTAGGCAGATCTGACGTTGATCCTGAGGAGTTTATTAAGGAAATTAGAAAAGATAAATATTTAAAGAATTTAGATATAGAGCTTTCAATAACATATGAAAAGTTCTATTGGGACGAGACATTAGCTCCTTATTCCATAGTGCTAGATCTAATGGAAGAATCTCAGTTAAAGAGCATAAGTTTTGACGGAATAGAACCTACTAAAGTGCTCTCCTTAGGATTGCATAAGATTTGCGACAATTGTAAGCAAAGGCCCGCCACGCAAAAACTAAACGATGAATACCTATGTCCGAGATGTTACACAATAAGGGGAATTTCTGATAGAAGAGGTTTCATGGCTAGAGTAAACACAATTTACAAAATAGGAGACAGAGATTTGGAACTAGGGTATGATAAAGAAGTGGATCCAATGGTTTTCATTTCAGGGGGAGATGAGAGTCCGAGATATGTAAGTATTATAAGATTTGATGCAAACGATGCTTCTAAATATTTTGCAAAAACCTTAAGCTGGAGCGAGTACTTAGATAAGAGCTTCTATTTGGATTATTGGATAAAGAAGAGTTTGAGAGATACTGTAAAAGAGTTTATTTCTAAGAACGAAAAAATGACGAAAAGGTTCATTTCAGGAATTCAGTACATAGGAGGAGATGAGGGATTATTAATATCACCGTCTTTAATTTCAATAAATTTCATGGTAGACATGATAGACAAGGTTTACGAAAAGACTAAGGTAACCTTTAAGGTAGGAATAGTTACAGTAAAACCGGATCATCCAATCCAGTTCGCTATACAGGCTGCAGAGAAAGTAATGGAGGAAGCTAAGATAGAGAATAAAAACAGCTTAGGTATAGTAGTTTCTCCGTCTTTCATTTCTCCTTCAGTTATTCAAGGCATTACAGAAGATGAGAAAAAAGTGTTGAAACTCAAAAATAGTTTCGAAGACGTAAAAAACATTATTAACATTGTGAATCCAGATATTTCAGAATCAGAAAAAGACAAGGAAAGAGTCAAAGACTTTTTGAGAGAAATTAACGACATTGTAGATTTTTACTATACTCACTCATTTTACGAAACCCTAGTTTATATAATTAGGGAAAGAGCGAGACATAAGAAATTTGCAGATCTTCTAGAAATTCTTCTAAAAGACTATGTTAATACTAAAAAAACAGAAGGTACTGACGGATTCAGATTATTAGATCTATATTTCATCCTAAAGAATTATGAAACAGGATACGGGGAGGAGATGAAATGAAGATTGTAGTTCACTTGAAAAATTTGAGCTCACTTACCGTAGGAAATAGTTCTAGGTTAACTCGCGTGGACATAGGATTTAACGATATGGGAATACCAGGTTCAAGTATTAAAGGAAGCATGAGAACCGCAATTTCCTGGGCTATAAGAGAAGGATTATCGAATTTTACTTCTTGCGGAGAAATAAGGCCAGAGAAAATAGAAGAGGCTCATAAACAAAAAGGAGTTTGCGACGTATGTAAGTTATTTGGATATCCTGGTCATGAGGGAATTTTAAGAGTAAGTTCAATAAAAGTAGACAAAAAAGAAACGCTGACAAGGGTATCAATAAACGATTCCACTAATACAGCGAAAGAAGAAGCACTATTTAAACAAGAAGTAGTTCCGCCAGATAGTGAATTTACCTTTGAAATAGATTTAAACACAAAAGACTGCAAAATGTTGGAACTAACTCTCTTATCCTTATACTTCCTGAGACTTTGGAGGTTAGGTAGAGGCGCTATGATTGATCTAAAAGTTGAAAACATAAAAGAATATCCAAAAGATTGTCCATCGGAAACAGAAGAAGAAATAAAGAAAATAATGAAAGAATTAGGTGAATGGTTATGGCAGTAATTCTAAAAATAATCCCCAAAGAACCAATTTCGTTCTATACAAGAGCGATAAAATCCTATTATTTTAGCGAAAAAGATTACATACCAGCAACAACACTAAGAGGAGCAATATTGAAAGCGTTCATGGATAATTCAAACATGAAACCTGAAGAATTTTATAATAAAGCGTTAAATTTCTACATTAGTCCGGCATATCCATTAATGTCAGCTCCTGCACATCCATTCGTACTAGCAGTATCAAGGAAAGACAAGAGATTCTTGGAAATGAAAGATTCCCTAAAGAAATTAGAAGATCGGAAAGAGGATCTAAACATATCAGGAGATTGGAAAAAGAATCTAAAGATAACTATATATTTGATCAAAAAGTACTCGAAGGAGAAGTTAGGAGTGGACCAATATCCTAAATCAAGACCAGGAACAATAATAAAACTTGTGAAGTACGATCAGTCCCCATATGGGTTCGAAAGCGTGTCAACGAAATCAATAATAAACATGCATGTAGCGATAAACAAGTTTCATGCGTCCTCAGAGGCAGGAATGTTATTTGCTTATGAATACAAAGAACTTCCGGAACTATGGGCCATAGCTAGCGAAGACTTAGGAGTAAAAGAAGCGTTCGTAGGAAAATCAAGGTATAAGGGAGCAGGAAAGATAAAAATAGAGAAAATAAAAGATTACCAAATAAGGAACCCAGAACCGGGAAGCTGGGCGTACTGTCTGAGTCCTTGCATAGATAAACTTGAGGTAGGTAATTCCAAGAAAATATATTTCGAATGGGAAACAATTTTAGGAAAACAGGAAATTTACAACTCATGGTTCACCTACAAGGATCTAATGGGAAGAAAGCCCTCCTTAAAGGTGATATCTCCGGGCTCAATAGTGAAAGTAAACAAAGTAAATGAAATAGATGAGTTAAAACCTGCAGGATTAAACTTCATGATGAAAATAAATGATCTAAGATCGTTCATATTGGAGGTGTCTAAATGAAAATCTACCTATTTAATCTAATATTCAAAACTAAAGGAGTAAGGATTGGAGGAATTACAGACACTAACATTTTGTATTTCCTTAAATATGGGGAAACTTACGTAATTCCTTTTAGCTCATGGAAAGGCTCGTTTAAAAGAATAACGGAATACGTAGCCAAATCAATGAACATAGGCTCGGCAGCTTATCACAAGGACGATCAGCATAAAGGATATAATGACAATGAGATCGAAGATATAATTAAGAAAATAAGCGAAAATTATCAAACAAATGGAAAAATATTAGGTAGGAATATAACAAGCGAAAAGTACCCACATTTGAATTCGCTCTTCTCCCCCCAAAACTACTATAAAGTTAAAGATGTAGAGGAAACTGTCAGAGAGTATATAGCGGCAATGAAATGCCCAATAGACGGATTATATGGTTCACGGTTCTTCGCATCTAAACTAACGTTCAGTGACTCCCTAATAAACGAAAAAGGGACCTTCCTAACTCACGTTACAATAGACAGGAAAACAATGAAAGCTTACGAGACAGAAGAAGGAGGACATTTATTTTACGAAGAGATAATAAGGCCTAGAAATATATCCTTAAAAATTATTTTAAGAACACCTAACGAGAAAGAATTAGAAGTATGGAAAAATACATTAAAATTCATAGAAAGTGAAGGAATACAGATAGGCGCAGGAAAATCGAGAGGCTTAGGAATCCTCAACTTAGATCTCGCTGAAAGTACAGCATATGAGGTGGGAATAAATGAGAGAAAGAAAAGTTTAATAAATCTTAAAGACTTCCTCTCAAAATAGCTCCTTCATACAAAATATAACAAGAATTTTGTTATTTTTATTTGAACGAATTTTCTTTTTGCGATAAAGTATTTTTAGGGTGAGGGCGAATTATTAATGAGTGACGACGTAGGCAGAGTTGATTTCCTTACCCAAATAATCTCTTTCTAAGGTAAACGATGAGCCAAGATTTTGATAGATGAGATTTCATCAGCTACTTGTTAACCTAGTAAGAGGACCTCTTTACCTCGTCTCATTTTACTTCAGTTGGGCTAACGTTATTAGTTTAAGCTTGATGTTAAGAAAGAGCATTTAATTATCGTGAGACTAGAGCCTTAAGGATTAGCGGTAAGTATTATTAGTTGTGGGTTGCTATGTAGAGTCCGGGCTAGTATTCTTCATGCTTATTAGTCTTAGGGGCTTAACCTTTGCCGTCTGTGACAGAGGTTTTTCTACCTTAACCTCACTATCTAGCTTAAAGGCACTAGTTTCACACTGTCAAGCGTCAGCAGCTCTTGAAGCGTGTCACCATCAGTGAATTGTTTCTTGAGCGTTAAGAGCTGCCGGTGATCAATCTCCTCGTCGTTAAATGCGCGTGAGGGAACTTCTAGTCTCTAGGGATGGAAAGACTTTCAAAAAGGAATACGCGCTGGCCAGAGAGGCACACGACCAAGTCTTATAGCGTATGCCTCAGACACATAATACGCCAAGCTATCGAGGGCAACATGATGTTGGGCTAAAAAGAGTAACAAGGTATCAATACAGAGACGCTTACGCGCCTCTCGCGATAGAAAGGGGACTGCATATACGTGACGGCGTAGCGACACAGGGATTTTGAAGAGCTCTTTATTGAATTTTACAACACGAACGAAATTCTTCATATCTGTCTAAAACAACGCAAGACATAATAACTCATTGTTCTTCTATTTGTTTATGACAAAGTTAGTTTGTACGCTTGGAACTTCTCCAGGAGGAATTTTTGAGACCTACAAAAACTTAAGGGGAGGTAACTACGAAGTCGACAAAACTATAGCTAACGCAACGCCAATCGAAATTAATGAAGTTTACGTTATAAGGACTTCAGACAAGGCAGTTGAGTTTGCGTGGAAGTTAGTTAAGGCAATTTTCGCTTGTTGTAGGGAGAAGGGTGACGAAGTTACTATCGCCGATATTCCCATTCCCATACAAGACATAACTTCTCCTAATGATTTTAAGAAATTTAAGAATGCGATTTTACCTAAAATAAGCGTTGGGGATTACGTTGATTTTACTGGAGGAAGGAAGGCAATGAGCGTCGCAGCTGCTTTGTCAGCTAGGGAAGTTGGGGCTCACGTTGTCACTACAATAATTCCTCAGGGTGAGTATAGTGGAATTTCAAAAATAATTGAGGAGTTGAAAGGCAAGGAGGACCTTGTGGAGAGGGCTGGAAATGGGGACTGCGAAAGCATAAGGGACACCATATGCAAGCTAATATCTAACGAAGCGAAGACAATCATGTTGTATTAACGCAAGCTGTTCTTAACAGAGTTTTTCGCGCGTAGTAATTATACGCTTAACGTTTTCTCTCGTGGTCTCTTAAGCGTTGCAATTATTCTCAACTATGGACAACGCATTTCAGCTCCCTGGAGGGATTTCTCAAAACAAGACAAGGCAAGATAAGATGCCTAAAAAAGAGACTTCTAACCGCTTTTTGAGAAAACAGTACTGGAGAGTTTATGCCTTCCTAAGCTGACGTTTTTCCTCTTACGCTTGCCCTTGATCGTCTTTCAAGGTGATCCGCTATTTTTGTTGAGGAGACAAAAATATTGAGAACGATTTTTCATGAGGTAGAAATCAAACTTAGTCCAGTAAAAGGAAAATGAAAACGCGTTCAACGATAATTGCCTCTGTAAATGGCCTAGCATTAAACGTGCGAGAAGTATTTCAGTGCCTCTAGGTGAGCTCTGCGTGACGCCTAACGCGTTGGGTAAATGAGAAGTCTAAAAAGGTGTTCCTAGGCTACTCCCGCTTTTCGCACAGCTAATGAAAGGCTTTCGCTTCTACTTTTCAAATCTACGAAAAACGCTGTTAACAACAGTTCTGAGGTCATGAGGACAAGCCACCTCTCTGCCCCTTGCTTAACACTAGACTTTGTTTTGACTATCTCTAGTCGAGACGTCACATAAGCCTTGAAACGGAGCTTGACGGCTTTGTTCCTTGTTCACGTCATTCGGAAAGCGACGTGGCCAGCGTTTATCTAGGCACTAGAGCAACGCTCGTCTAAAAACAAGGGAAAAGGCCAACAGGTCGCACAAATAAGCTAGACATCAAATCTCGTAACAATACGTTTTCCCAGATTCCTCGTTTACCCAACACGTGTTGGGCATTATGGATAGGACGTACATAGGAGGTACTGAGATGATCTCGTCTTTGTCCTTCATCAGTATTGCAAAACTGTATTCGGAAAAATTCGTCACCCTCAGAACGCCGTTCTCTTTCTCCTTTTTTACCCTTGTCGGGTCTGCGCTCATTACTTCAAGGTCCTCGATTTTCGCAGAGTTTTTGGGCTCTTTAACGCAAAAACCGTCAGAACATATCATCTTAGAGGAAAAGTAGGGAAAGGGGAGAGGGAGGTAAAACTTCCTCCCTTGGTTAAGCAAGTCCTCTAGAACTGCTGGCCTCCATTCAATCACTCCGCCAATGGCTGGTGTTCTTACTTTCTCCTTTTTAGGTATAATTTCTACAATGTTTAAATTTTCCAAGCTAACTACTATGATTGTGTCGTCAAATGGGGTAAACGCAAGGGCTCCCATGGTTATGACCTCGCCAGTAGTGATTTTGTTTTCAACCACGGCTAGTAGATTCTTGCAATTCAGCAGCCTCAACTTTTGCAGTAACCCCACACTTCC
>ASRH01000015.1 GCA_000565255.1 Candidatus Aramenus sulfurataquae
GCAATAAAATTATCTGAGGAAATATCTAAATTGGCTCCAAAAGTCGCTAAAGAAAGAGGATTAGATAAAATAAAAATTATGAACTTTTGCGGTTCTCACGAGTGGACTACAACTCATTACGGATTAAGGGCATTGATGCCGAAAGAAGTTGAGTTAATCCCTGGTCCAGGATGTCCAGTTTGCGTTACTCCTTCAAGCGATATTGAGAACGTAATAAAATTAGCAATGGATGGATATAGGGTTTACACCTTTGGAGATGTATTCAAATTACCTACTGTAAACCATTACAAGAAAGATCAAATAGGTAGCCTGGCTGCGGCTAAGGCTGCTGGCGCAGACGTGAGAATAGCTTATAGCTTTGTAGACGCTATTGAAGACGCTAAAAAAGACAATAAACCGTCGGTGTTCTTTGGCGTAGGATTTGAAACCACTACTCCCAGCTACGCAGTTCTTTTCGCTAAAGAGAAAGTTCCTAAGAACATGTTATTTTACTCTTCTATCAAATTGACTGCTCCCGCAGCAGAATACGCAGTAAAAATACATAAATCTACAAAGAGAACTCCAGTTTCTGGCGTTATAGGTCCAGGCCACGTGTCTACAATAATTGGAGCAATAAGTTGGGATTTCTTTCCAAAAGAATACAAAATACCTGCCGTGGTAAGCGGATTTGAGCCCATTGACATATTGGTTGGAGTTTTAGTTATCCTTAAGGATCTATATACTAACGAAATAAAATATACTAACTTAGAATATAAAAGAGTAGCTAAACCAGAAGGGAACCTTTACGCTCAAGAGGAAATAAGAGAAGTATTTGACGTAGTTGACGCTATATGGAGGGGTATAGGAGCAATTCCTAAAAGCGGACTAGATTTAAATGAAAGGTTCTCAGAACATAACGCTAAATTGCAATTAGGATTAAAAGAGAAACCTTGGGATTACGATCTTCCCCCTGGATGTAAATGCAATGAAGTTACGTTAGGTGTAGCATATCCTGATGAGTGCCCGTTATTTATGAAAGCCTGTACGCCAGCTAGACCTTGGGGTCCCTGCATGGTATCCATGGAGGGGGCTTGTGCTGTGTGGGCGAGATTTGGATCTTCTCAGAGGGTTTTAGAGGCGTTAAAAGAGGTGAAATAACGTGTGTTGGGCCGTTCCTGCAAAAGTTGTTTCAATAGATTCTGACGTTGTGGCAACAGTGGATTTGGGAGGAAACACGTTGAAGAAAGTAGCTATAGGAGTGGAGAATTTGAATAAAGGCGATTACGTAATGGTTCACGCTGGCGTAATAATTGCCAAATTAAGTAAGGAAGAAGTTATAGAAAATATAAAATTTATTGCAGAACAGATTAGACAAGTTGCTGAAATAGAAGGAGGAAATCCTGAAGAGGCAGTAAAGTCTTTCACTGAGGCGGTTTCTGCAATACTAAAAGAAGAAGACGGTGAGAAATAATGGATAGAATTTTAATTTCCCATGGAAATGGAGGTAAAGACACTCAATATATCCTTCAGAAATACATCTTTTCCAAATTACCTGAAAATTTAAAGAAAACGGAAAACGGCGTAGGTTTAGATTACCCTGATGACGGTGCAGTTATAGGCGAAATTATAATTTCCACTGATTCTCACACTATAGATCCCTATTTCTTCCCTGGAGGAAGTATAGGAAAGTTGGCAGTTTCTGGAACTATAAACGACGTTGTCATGATGGGAGGAAGGCCAATAGCAATTTTAGATTCTATAGTTGTAGCGGAAGGTTTTCCTTTAGATGACCTGGATAAAATAACTAGCGATATGATTTCCATTTTGAAAGAGCACAACATATCGTTAATAGGAGGAGATTTCAAGGTAATTCCATCAAATTCTATGAAAGGAATAGTTATAAATACTGTAGGAATAGGATTAAGTAAAAATCCTATAATAGATAGAGTTAGGGAAGGGGATTCTATAATAGTTACTGGACCTATTGGAGTTCACGGCGCTGTTATGGCAGCGTTACAGTATGGCATAGACACTAAGCTTAAGAGCGACGTTAAGCCGTTAATTAAGTTGCTTGACGTCTTTGAGAAATTTCAAGGAGATATTCACGCCGCTAGAGACGCTACTAGAGGAGGATTAGCTGCTACCCTAAATGAATGGGCTCAATTGTCTGGTAAAATGATAAACGTTTACGAAAAAGACATACCAATTCCCGACGAGGTTAAATCCATAACTGACGTAACTGGTTTGGATCCCTTGGTTTTAGCTAATGAAGGCGTAGCAGTGCTTTCAGTATCTTCAGATAAGGCTGAGCAGATAGTTGAAGAGTTAAAGAAACTAGGGTTTGAGCCAAGTATTATAGGCAAAGTGATTGAACCTAAAAATAAGGATAATAAAGGCTTAGTCATTATAACAACAGAGGTAGGAGGAGCTAAAATTCTCGAAATGCCTTCTGGTGACATAGTGCCAAGAATTTGTTAGAGGTGATAATATGAGTTCCATTTTAGATATAATTCAAGAGCTATTAGCCCTAAAAGACGTTATAAAGAGTGAGATTCAGAAACCATTAAAACGAGAATTATTAGCGCCATTATATGAAATCAAAACTACTAATGAAGATATTAAATTAGACGATTTACTCAAAAAGTATAATGCAACTGACGTTGTAGACTTAGTAAATAAGATAAGGAAAAGTATGGTGAAATGATGAGAGTGGTAATAGGATTTATTCCTTTTTTCTCTACGCCCGACGGTCAAGTAATTGAAGAAGTTTTTAATTTATGGAAAAAATATGATAATGTTTTAGATCTCGAAACGGATCCCATTGACGCGGCATATCAAGTTAAACGACTATCTGCAGATAAAGTTCTTCTAGTAGGCAGTAGTAGGTACGCTCCAGAAGGTATATCAGAAAAGGAGTTCGTTTTAGAAACTAACGATCCTTGGGAAATGCTGGAACTTATAAGGCCGGGCTTAGACGGGAGATATTACGTTGAAGACGTAGCTTACGGTATTCTTATTTTTGGAGGGTACAAGAAAGTTTACGCAATATACTACAAGGGCGAATATTCGAAAGAAAAAGTTAAGGAATTGAGCAAAAAAGTGGAGGAAAAAGTAGAATGGCTGTCAAAATCATAGGAATGGGAAATAGACTTTACGGCGATGACGCTATAGGTTCCTTAACTGCAGAATGCATGAACGCATTTGACGCTGAAGCTAACGGTTTTCAAGCCTTAGCCTATATAGAGAAAGACGATATAGTGTTTTTTATAGACGCTATGGTAATGGATGAGGAGTTTAACCTATTTAAAGTGGATGTGGATAAGGACGATTACGCAGAGATCTCTGATCCGCACAGGCTTTCCCCTATTCAAGTTATCTCCTTATCGAAAAAATCTGGCAACGCTCCAAAAGAGGCTTACATTTTAGCTATTAAGCCTGAAAGGTTAGATTGGCCAGGAGTGTCAGATAAGGCTATAGAAAGGGTAAATGGGTTGTTAACAAAGTATAAGAATTTCCTGGAGAAATTTGGTATAAAAGTGAATGTACAGGAAGTTATTAATTGCCTAAAGGAAAGAAGAAATAGTCCATGGTAGATATTTTTATGTTGTATTTTGATTTCAAACAATCGCTAGAACGAATATTTCACATGAAAGAACTACAAACTTGCCTATTAAGGTGGAGTAAGTTTTAAAAACAATAGCAAATTTCCTTTTACGGCTCCTTCTTGTAAGGAGCTAGAGATGGCTATTACTCCCGAAGAGAGGTTATACCACCTTTATTAACCTTCGCGTTGTAAATATTTTTGTGGCAAGTGACTACCTAACTGAAGTTCCTATTGCCGTTAGCAAGCCCCTCTTAGTCTACTTGCTCACCGACCCGTACTACTTCTCAGGGGTAAATGGCCACATCTCCATATTTAAGGTCTACGACAAGGAGGCGATGGACTTCCTCCCCCCTTCCAAGGTAAAGAACCCAGCCAACAAGTTTAGGGTCTCCGTGCTAATAAACGAGGACAAGTTCAAGGTTCTGGGAGCTAGGATGGAGGGGCCAGAGCTCTTTGTAGACGTGGTGAGCTACAAGTTCTCTGGGGGCGTGAAGGGGGAATCGAGTTTACGTTTAGGCAGAGGGAGGGGAAGCCAGTTGCGTCAATCTACGCCAACATGGAGTACAAGGGTGGGTTTTTCCTGAGCAGGAAGGCTAACTTGGCGGAGCACGTGGTGAGGGACCACATAGTCCCCTTCATTTCCTCGTTGAGGGAAATAACCATAGCCAAGAGAGTTGGTGATGAAAGGTAGATTCCCGCATGGTGAGCAGTGAACGGCCGGGCTGAGAACTGATGAACTGCTTACGAGGTTTTTCTAGCCTAACTTGGAGAGGCTCAAATCCCTAAATTGAAGTTGTTAGGTGTGGGAACAACTAAAAGGGCAAAACACGCGGGTTAAAATAGAGACTAGGTGGTCTTTAACACCAACTTCACGCCTCAAAGGGTTTCGCGACACTGTCTTCAAGTTCTTTTTGATGAGGGTGGTCTTTCCAGTTTTCCTCCTTCCGTAGATTAGAGTCCAGATCTTTGTCCTCCTTATCCTTTCCTCGTCGCTTCTCCTGAGATATAGTCTCATAGGACTAGTCTGATAAGACTAGTTCTAAGGAATAAAACCTAGAGGTGGTGATGGAAGCAAGATTATTAAAGCGTTGAGTAAACCCTCTTTCTTTTCTCGTCACGTCTAATGGAGTAACTGCGTGGGAGTAACGCCAAAGACCTAGGCGGAACCCTTACAGGGAGTAGGTCAGAGTTTTTAATCTGAGCGTCAAAATAGTATAAAGATGAGGAAATACTGCGCCGCAGCCTTGATTGATGATATACCGGGCACAAAACTGATAATTAGTATAAAGTGACGTTACGAATTTCTGTTCTAACTGCAGTTATCCCTTGCCACCAACTTCATCTCCTAATTTGCCTCCAATTCAGCAAAAGTCTTGAACAAAGTTGATACATTTATAAAAAATCGGAATGGTACCATCAATTACTAGTTAGTGCCGGCTGTTATTTTCAGTATTAACTTTAGGGATTTCCTTTGTTTCTCTGACAGAAGCTGGACAAGAATTTCACTCACTTCATAAAATTCAATTTATTCTGACTAATGTCGTAGGAAGAGCGCTTTCAACCACCTCCTCGCGCTCCTTACCGAGTTCCTAGAGAAGTGAAAATTCGCACTCGCTAGCTTGCATAGCGCGTAAAATCTTGTTAACAAGGAGCGAGGAAAATCAAACCTATTCACGTTATCGCCAATAACTTTCCCTCTCCTAAATCGCTCTTCCACGAAGGGAAAATTCGCTTAAATCAAAGCAAAATTCTTGTTCACTTAATAAAGATAAAAAAGTTTATATATCAGTTCTGTTCAAAAAATTTCGTGAATCGCAAGGACGCCCTTAGACTTTTTAGCGTGTTAATAATCTTCTTACTTTCCGCTTACTGCATGTATTCCATAACGTTTGTCCTATTAGATATAGCAAAGGCCTTTTCAGTAAGCCTTTCCGCGGTAGTGGTAGCTGTTACCTTATCGTGGATAGGCGGAGCTTTTGGAGGATTTATTTTTGGCATATTAGCTGATAAATTTGGAAGAAAAAGAGCTTGCTTTTGTCCATCTTTCTCTTTTCAATTTTTACAATTCTAGTATATTTCGTGGAAAACATATACGAACTTTACGTTCTGTGGTTTTTGGTGGGAGTAGGCGTTAACGGAGAAAACGGAATAAGCTATGCAGTAGTAGCTGAATTGCAGTTTACTCATTTAAGAGGGTTCGCAGGAGGTTTAATGCAAGGTCTTTACGCCATAGGCTCTTTAATTGGCGCCGTTTCAGCTTACTTAGTAGTCCCTACTTTAGGTTGGAGGTACTTGTTCCTTATTGTAGGTTTAATCTCCCTTTTCTCTTTCTTGTTCTGGATATGGATACCAGAGGAAAAATGGAAGGGAAGGGTAAAGATGGCGGTTTCGGAAATTTTCTCTCGTAATTTAAGAAGGCTAACCCTCATAGGTTCTGCGTTGTCTTTAGCTTCCTTTCTGTATTTAATACCAGCCTTTAGCTTAATGCCAACAATACTTCAAAACCTTAAAGTTAACAATTACGACGTAATAATAGCAATAGCTGACTTAATTTCGGCCGTTGTTTACGGAATTGCTGGTTATCTGTCGGACGTTAAAGGTAGGAAAAACACCTCTCTATACTTTTCGATACTAGCTTTTGTTTCCTCTCTCTTATTCCTTCTCTTCGTAGATACGGGATATTTGGATTTCCTTGTGTTTCTCGTTTTCGCTTCTTCAGCGTTTTTCGCGTTTTTTGGAGTGTGGATGAGCGAACTTTACCCGCCTAGCTTAAGGGCCACTGGAGCCAACTTTACGTTACTAATAGGGAGGCTTATAGGAGGAGGTTTTGGACCATTGCTAGTGTCGTTAATTCCTATGCCCCTTCCAAGGGCTTTAGGCCTTGACTTGTTAGTTACGTCATTAATAGCAGCTATATCCATATTTCTTATCTAGGAGTAGAGGAATTTTGTTATTTCTCAGAAATTAACAGAGAATAGTTGGAAAGTTTAAACCATCGCATCGTGATAATATAGTACGTCAATGCAATTAACCCTCCAAGACCAATTCAACTCATAGTTCCAGGCTATAGAGAGCATAAATAAGGCAAAAGATTAATCCGTCAAGACGACTTTCTAATTAGAAAAGCTGTTGCAATAAACTAGAGTTCACAACACCTAATAAACGAACTAGACTTTAGTATAGCCTCAACTACTCCTTTTTCTCCAGTTCTTAAGACACTAGAATTTATAAAATAATGAAAGCCTCGCCATTTATGGCGGGAATAAAAGGATTTTTAAATTAATAAAAATGATAGAAAGTTGGTAAAAAGCGTACCATATAAAAAATTTGAAAGTATAGTTTTTAAAAACTCAGTATTAATGTAAAGATAACGCTAAGTTCTAGTAACTATAAGGGTAAAAATGGTTAAAAGATGTCTCCAAAGAATGAACCTAACATTAAAGAATCCTTAAGTCTCATGATTAAAATTTATTAAATTCAGATACTATATCAGCAAAATTATTTTTTACTTCCTATTATTAATAGTATTATTCCTATAAGTAAAGAGAAATATGCGTAATTCCCCCAGCGTATTAGATAAACTTTGATTAGGATAGAATATTGCAGACAATATTATTAATAATATTCCAGTAGATATAAAAGATCTCCCTAACGCAAGTATTTCTCTGAATATCATTCCTTTATCCTCCTAAATAGTGCATAGAAACTTAATACTAATACTAAGGTTAGTATTAAAGTTGAATAAGCATAATTTGGAGGAGAATGATACAAATGTATTATCGGTAATGTCTTTCCTGGAGCTATAGGTAAAGTAGAACCATTAAGAGTATAGTTTTTGTTTCCTTGAACAAAAGATAACACAATCCCATTATATTTATCAGAATAAATTATAGAACCATTAATATTATGAACATATACTGGAACTCCATAAATTTCAGTTGTATTAATTGAGGGATATGGATAGTAAATTTCGAATAATGGCATTGACGTTGTATAATTTAATATTACCCCATTAGTATCAACATTTGTAATATTAACAATGGCTGCGCCATGACTTATAGAAATTATCTTTATGACGAGAATATAAAAGTAAAAACGTGCGATTCAGTTACAGTATAGACAAACGTTTGGTTTATTAGGTCCATAACGATTACTCAGCCTTTTTTATTTTAAAAATTTTGAAGTTTCGACTTTACGTGACTTCAAACCTCATACTTAAATACGCTATAAGTCCGCTTATCCTGAAAAACACTAGGAAATATAACCAAATACTTGCAATTAATCTATAGTATTGTGTATGTAATAGCAAAAAACTATAGTAGCTGTTAATGAAAATATTATCATTAATTTGAATAACGACGAGTCTAATGTTGCACTACTGGTTATTCTTGTTAGAAATCTGAGGAAAGCATTGACCTTCATCTTATAAATTCCAGGAATCTTATAAGCAATTTTCCTTCCCTCATCGGCAAGTATCCGTCCAGTTTTTTAACAAACCTTTCTTAGTTATCTTTTTAGTAATGATACATAATGTTATTTAGTAAATCCTCAGCTGCTTCTTTCCTACCTTTTTATCTTCTAATTGTATTTCCTCTAATTATATTTCTTTTAGTTTTAATATTGGATTCTTTCCTTCTTGTGACAAATTATATATCATACCTCACTTTTTCCTACTATGCCTTTATTCGCAAGTTTTCTTACTGCATCAATTACAGTCTTATTTACTCCTATTTCCCTCGCAATCTCAGCAGTGCTAGATGGTCCTTTGGATGAGAGGAAAAATTACTATCTGCCATTGAATAACACCTCTAGCAAAATCTATATTTTCGTCTTATAGCTCCAGGAAAGACATTACCGATAATACATTTGTATAATTCTTTTAGGGTATCGATGGAAATTTTTAATCGTTGCCATTCTATTTGTGCTTATAATGCGAAGTTCTTGCTTTAGTCCTAGCGTTCTACTTATTGTTGGCGTAGAATCCATGTCTAGTATTAGTACCGGTTTTTCATTTGATATTTCTTTAGCAGAGAATAGGCTATTGCAGATTTACCTACTCCTCCTTTTATTCCAGTTACAACCATTCTCATATTGTAACACCTTGGTATATATATGGAAAACTATTTAATATCATATAAATTCCCCATACTAGGAAAAATAACAAAAAAGGAAAACAAGGTCTCTTCTCATTTTCGACAAGCCTATAGCTGCAGGTAGAAATAGAGGAGTATCTATTATAAGATTTTGAACTACTGCCAGGAAGAAAGACGCAAAAATTGAAGAAACTATCATAGTATATATTATTCTCGGCGTTCCCCTCAGTCCATAAATGGAAATTACGTAATAAATAAATGCACTTGCACTTCCCCAACTTAGAAATGCCGTTTGAAAATAGAAATTAGAATATGAGTCACCTATTGGGACGCTGAAAAATCCTGTTAAAATTAATATTACACCCAAGATAAATGGAGGTGCAGTAAAAATCGCATATTTAATAAGGTGAGATGGAATACTTCTCTTTAACAAATAAATTATTAGAATGTATATTAATATACTGCCCTCCAATTGAGCCCACGCGTAAACGTGAGAAAATAAAGCTACATATGACAAGAGAATTGCTGGAAAAGTTTTCCTTTTTATAAGAAAACTTATTGCTATGAACATTATAGAAATCGAAAATAAGTTAGCGTCAAGACCGGAATAAAGAAACGTAAGTAGCATTGGAGATATTCCCGCCATAAACGCAGAAATAGGTCCTAGTCCTTTATTTATAGTATTACCTAAATAGTATGCAGAAAATACATATAGAAAAGCTAAAGGAGGAAATTCCAGCCTGGCTAAAGTTAGATGATTAATAAATATCCCAAAAACGAAAAGAATTAACAGGTATAGAGGCCTAGAATAGAAAAACCATCCAACTGTAGGATGTTGTAACCAATTATAATAATATATCCAGTCCACTGTTTCTGGATATCCGAATATATTTAAACTAGTTAAAGGAATTAGATATATTAAAGGTAACATAAAACTTAACAAAGTTGGAAATTTGAATATATTTACCTTTTCCCTCTTCAAACCATAAATTATTCCGAATATGAAAAATATGGGTAAGGTAATCATAGGACCGTTTTGTAATAATGCCAAAGGAATTACCAATATGTTTACTTTCACTGAAAATAAATATAATATTATATAGGAGATGCCCATAGCGTCTATGAAAAGTATCAATTCCCTAGTTATTTTCGGCAATCTACTTATAGCCGTTAGCGAAACTAAAAATACAATTATAGAAATATATTTTACCGAAATTAGATATCCAAGAAAGGCAAGAGGTATTGTAAAAACATAGCGTCTATTATACACCGCTAAAGATACCGCTGATAATATAGCAAAAATTTCCGCTAATCCATAATTAATGAAAAACGACGTATAAAGAACTCTACCTAAAGTTAAATTTAATCCATAAGATAAAACTAATGATGTAAAGGATAATATCAAAGAGAAATATCCATTATATAATTTTTGGTAAGTCATTTAAATCTCCTCAGTGTTATAAATAATATTACTGAAACTAATATTCCTATAACGGTATGGTCATCAAAATTCAACAGTCTTACTCCTCCAGCTAGTTTATATAGATTGGGCATTTCTTCGTTGCCAATCTCGGAATAATTTGCAAAAACAAGTCTTATTGTCTCATTATTTACCTTCTTTTCTAAGATCACATTATTTATAGAGGTTATTATAAGTTCACTCTCATTTTTAAACTCAATAGCCGGTATATGCTCATTTCCTAAAGTATAGACCGTTGAGTTTCCTTTTTACGAACGCAAAAATTGAAGTAGGTGGTACATACGCAGTATAATTGAGTACAGTGTGGGTTATAGGATTCACATATATTATATGAAGAATATGAGTTGAAGCATAATTAGAACTGAAAATGTAAAAGATGTAATACATCGAATGATTTGTTGTTACTTCGTATCCTAGATATATCATTTTTTCTTCATTAAATTGTTCATTAACACAGCAGTTTATAAATACTTCATAGTTTTCGGCAACTAATCTATCTTGGATTAATTATTTCTATATCAAGAGTTGAAAATAATATAAGTAATCAAATATCCAATATTTTACCAAATAAATTAAGATGTTATTAAAAAGAGACTGGTAGTCGAAAGTTTTGGTATATTTAAAAAGAGGGCATTGAGATGCAAATAACGGTGATGAAAAATCGACGCACCGAAAAATTCAAAAAGAAGAGATTTGAGATGTAAATAAACGGTGATGAAAAATCGACGCACCAAAAATAATAAAGAAGTATAATAAACTAGTAAGGCGAAAGGGGCTAGCTGGTTTAGATACTGCAATAATATTAATAGCATTTGTAATAACCGCTGCAGTGCTGGCATTCGTAGCAATAAATATGGGACTATTCGTGACACAGAAAGCTAAAACTACAATAAGTAAAGTTGAAGAGACTGCGTCAACAGCTCTCCAGTTAAGCGGCGATATACTATATGCAACTAACTTCCCGAATAATACTCAGAGTTACTGGATATATTTCACGGTATCGCCTAGCTCGGGAATAGCTAGTGTACCGCTTTCACCAGCTACTACGTCCATATCGTTTGAGGCGTCGGCTCTAGGAATATCGTACAGCAATATATATGTATATACATTACTCAACTACACAAAGTCTCCATATCTATTAAGCCAGACTTCTGGAGGACGAACATATTATTACTATACTAGTCCGTATGCAGCGATGTTAGCATTGTCTACTGCACCAGGTGGAAGCCAGTATATTTCAATAAGTACTACCAAGCCGGCATCAGGAAACTATTTTACATTTAATTATAGTGGGACTGAATATTATGCGCAAGTACTAACGCCTAATCCAATAGCAATAACATTCCCAGTAGCTGGCGATCCATTAGTAGGTAGTGATATAGCTCCTGCAGGATCTACAATAGGTGTATTGATACTATTCCCGTCCACTCATCCAATGCCAGTATTCGAGTACCAGACCATAACAATACAAATAACACCAGATATAGGTTCTCCATTAACTATATCTGAATATGTGTATCAACCAACTGGAAACGTAAGCGTAATAGGATAAGTCAATTTATTTTTAATTTAAAAAAAGGTGATTAAGATGGATGTAATAAATAATGTATTCATAAATTTATTTTTGGTAGTAAGTTTACCATTGGCAGTCTTCTTTATACTTCTCTTCTTATTCTTGTTTAGGCGTAGCATTAGACTTTCTAAAAGTCCGTCACAAACTCAACAACAAACTACTCAAGCTATTCAAGCTCAAGTTCCTCCTCAACCTAAAGTTGATGTAGATCTAAGTAAAGTTACATCAAGAATAGATAAAATGCAAAGCGAGATAGCTAAGGTGATTACTGATAGCAATACAGAATTAAAAGCTACTATAGAAGGATTGGGAAAAAATTTAGAAGATCTTGCTTTAGCTATCAAATCTACTAAGAGTGACTCAGAATCCCCATTCAATAGCGTTATTGAGGATACAAAAAAGATGGATAATGGTGTAATTTCTGCTCCCAGCAAAAAGGAATATTCAATTGATCTAAAGAAACTAGTTCAACTTTCAACATTGTTAGTAGTAATGGATTACGATAAGGAAAAAATTATGGCTTTATTCAAATTAGATTTATTATCTCCGGATGATATTGCAATGCTAGCTAAGATAGAAGATGTATTGAGTAAAAATAGAGGTAAAATTTCGGCTTCAGATCTTGCAATAATAGCTTATGATATAGCAAGAACTTACGAATCCGCGGATGCAGATCTGGTAAAATATGTTTCCCTAGTTTTAGGTGATAGGAATGGCGGGGGAAGTGATAAGTGAAGGCATACTAATAATAGCAAGCATAGCGTTAGTAGGAATACTAGCAGGGGTTATCTTCTACGCTATAACAACAATAGGAAGTGGATTAGATTCAATGTCTACTGCTATATCTCAAAAATTAGCTACAGACCTTGAGATTATATATGCTACAAATACGTCACCTACGGAAGTAGTGTTTTATTTACAGAATTTAGGACAGACTCCTATATACTTAAGTTCCTCTCAAGTGTACTTTGGCAAATTATATTCCTTGCAGCCTATAGGGTACTCCGGCACGCCCCCTTCATGGAGTTCACAAACTACTGTTCTTAACCCTGGGCAAACTGCAGAGATTACAATTAGTTTATCTACTAAATTACAACAAAATCAAGACTATGAAATAATGTTTGTCGCTCCGAATGGTTACGAAACTACATACGTATTTGAGGTGGTATAATGGGGTTGTCTGGAGTAATGGCGTTTGCATTAATATCCTTTATAGCTTTAAGCTCAGCAGTAGTTATGATCCTTGACTTGACCGGTAGTATTATCACAATATATAAAGCAGAAGACATAAAGCATCAGGTTATGATAGACCAAGAAGATTCAAAAATAACAATACTACTCGTTTCTGTATCTAGTAATATTCTTGATGTTACTTTAGTTAATAGCGGCTCATTGCCGCTTTGGGACTTTCAACAGTTTGGCGTAGTCGTTAAATATTACGCTAATGTTAATGGAAATGAAACATTAAGCGTTTCTAATTATAATTATTCCGCTTCCCCTACAGCGTATCAATGGACTTCTGAAAATAACATAATAAACCCAGGTTCTTTAGATAACATTGAGATAGTACTTCCATATCCTCCGTATAAAGGTACAAAAGCCACGATAGTTATATCTACAAATTATGGCAGTTTAGCAGTCTGGCGGGGAACTCTATGATAATCTCTACTGGAAATGAGGAATTAGATAGGAGGTTGGGAGGAATTCCCTTTCCTTCTCTTATTTTAATTGAGGGAGATCACGGAACAGGTAAAAGTGTTATATCTGCACAATTTGCGTATGGATTATTGAAAGCCGGTAAACAAGGATACATAGTTACTACAGAACGATCTACATATGGTTATTTGAAGCAAATGAGAGAAGTTCAAATCGATCTAATACCATTCTTCTTAAGAGACAAGCTAGGAATAGCCCCTTTGAATACGTCGCGTTTTAGTTGGAGTTCTCAAATAGCTAAGAGATTACTTTACGTACTACTGAATTTCTTAAAAAGAGTAAGAGATTTTGCAATTATTGATAGTCTTACAGTAATTTCCACATTTTCTACCGAAGAAGATCTAATGGAGTTTATAAAAGAATTAAGGGTTCTAGCAACTTTAGGTAAAGGAATTATAATAACTTTACATCCAATTTTTCCCGAGAGCTTAAAATCAAGGATTACAAGCGAAGTAGATGTTTACTTTAAACTTAGTACTGCTACTATAGGTAATAGAAGAATTAAAATTATGGAAAAAATAAAAATATCTGAAGGAGCAATAGGTTCTGACACTATAGCTTTTGACGTTAATCCTTCTCTCGGAGTTAATGTAGTACCATTATCATTCTCGAGGGCGTAAAAATGGAAGATTTTCTTTTAGAATATATAAATAAAATTGAAGAAAAGCCAGAAATTGTAGAAGATCCTACAGAATATAGGGGATCTAAAGTATTCAATATCGTATACAAGGTATCAGATCTTATTTACGTTCACGCCTTAAGTAAGAGATCTGAAGACGGGTATTACCAATACATTGTTATAGAACCTCCTAGACCTAATCTAAAAGTTCTAGAAGATGTAGAGATTCAGTTCGCTAAGGCAATAAACTACAAAGAAAGTGTTCCAGAGTCGATAGATCAAAAAGAAAAGAAAATGAGAGAAATTCTACAAAAAATTCTACAAAAAAATAAAATTAAGTTCAATAGAGATTATATCATTTATCATTTTATAAGAGATAAATTATATTTAGGGCCTATAGAACCATTAATTAGAGATCCGTATATTGAGGACATAAGCCTGCCTGGATTAGGACATGTCTACATTGTACATAAGTTATTTGGTCCTATGAGAACATCCATAAAGATAGAAAGTAGAGAAGAGTTAGATGATTTAATTATAACTTTAAGCGAGAAGACGCTTAGGCCAGTATCGCATAATAGACCTATAGTAGACGCTTCTCTTCCTGACGGTTCTAGGGTTACTTTTGTCTATGGCTCTGAAATAAGTAGGAGAGGATCTAATATGACAATAAGAAAATTCACTAAAGTTCCTATAAGTATTACACAGCTTATATCTTTTGGAACAATGTCACCCTTACTTGCGGCGTATCTATGGATGATGGTGGAGGAAGGCATGAACGTGTTTATATGTGGAGAAGCGGCTTCAGGAAAGACAACTACATTGAATGCGATATCAGTTTTCATACCTCCAAATATGGAAATAGTTACTATAGAAGACACTCCAGAATTGACTCTACCCCATCAAGATTGGATAGCAGAAGTAACTAGGGAAACCAGAGGTGAGGGAAGCATTAAGTTATTTGACTTACTAAGGGCAGCTTTAAGACAAAGACCTAATTTCATATTAGTTGGAGAAATAAGAGACAGAGAAGGAAATGTAGCATTTCAAGCAATGCAAGCAGGACACTCAGTTATGTCAACATTCCATGCAGCTAACATAAGAACTCTAGTTCAGAGATTAACTGGATATCCTATCGAAGTCCCCAAATCTTACATAAATAACTTGAATATAGCTATATTTCAGAGCATAGTTTATGACAAGAAAGGAAACTTAGCAAGAAGAGTTATAGAAGTCGACGAAATAATAGATATAGATCCTGCAACTAACGACGTAATCTATGCACCAGTTTTTACTTATGATCCGGTTCATGATAAGATAAATTTTGCAGGTAAAGGTTCTTCCTACTTAATAGAAAATAAGATAACAGTAAGAAGGGGCATTGATAGGAGAAACGTGGGAGTTCTTTATGAAGAATTAAATCAAAGGGCTAACTTCCTGAAGAGTTTAGTTGACAATAAGATATTTAATTATTTCCAAGTATGGGACTGGATACTAAAATCAAAGCAGATAGGATTAGAGGAGGCTGCGAGGCAAGTTGTTCACCAAAGATGAGATAGACTCAAAATTTATATTCATGCTAGCTTACATGCTTTCACTATTCACTGCAGATATTCCTCCAGAAATAATTATCATAATGCTATCTAACCTAGAATTTTTTGGCGAATATTCTTCAATATTTAAAAAATTAAGGATACTTATAAATGGATACAGATATAAATTTTCTACAGCAATAACAATAACTTCTAGTAAATTACGAATAAAACCTTTGAAAGATTTTCTCATAAGGTTTTCCCAAGCCATTTCCCACGATGTCGATATGAAATCTTATTTAGAAAGAGAAATAGATATGAATCTAACTGAATACTATGCTACAATGAATAGAAAAATAGAATCTATGGCAAATTTTATTTCAGCTTATTACACATTAAGTAGCGCACTAATCTTTTCGGTGGCGACTCTCACATTACTATCCATACTGTTCAATATAGGAACTGTAGTTCTTAGATTAATGGCGTTAGCAATGATAGCCATTATAGGTATGCTGACCATAATTGTTTACGTTTCATATAAACCAGAAACATATATCATTTATAAAAAACAAGAAAAATATCTAGCGTTAATAGCAATACAATCTTCTTTAATATTAATAATATTGACTAGAAATTATTTAACTGTTGTTGTATCTGGAATTTTAATGTTAGGTATAGGCATGTATTTTAGAACGAAAGAAACGAAATTAAATACTTTAGAAAAGCATTACGTTAGCTTTGTAACTTACTTTTCGAGAACATATTCGGTAGTAAATAACCTTAGAGATTCCCTTATTAGTGTTTTAAGAGGAGACGTTGGTGCAATGAGACCTCTTGTAACTCTAGCCATTAACAGATTAGAATATGGAGTGAGAAAATCATTAATATTTGAACTAATGGGAGAAGAGAGCGGTAGTATGCTAATTTCCATGTTGAATAGGATAATTTCAGCTGCAATAGAATTCGGTGGGGACGTAAGATATATGGGAGAAATAGTAGCAAAGATAGGCACTTCTTTACTTAATTTAAGAGCTAGAAGAGAACAGAACGGTAGAGCCTTCGAGGCTTTAGTGTATGCATTACAAGCAACTAGCGCCGCCATAGGAGGAGCATTGCTTTCCTTATTAGAGACATTTGAGAATATTTTCGCTTTTAATGCAGTTAATGAAATATTTACATTTGGCTATGTTAATATAGCGGAAATTTCAATGATTCTTCTCCTAATATTTGTTGCGTTATCTTTTGCAAATGGAATTTCCATAGCTATAGCTTACGGGAAAACTTTCTTCTCCGGCCTCTATTTCATAGGAATACTATTAATAATAACCGCATTAGCTTTCCACTTTACTTATGTCGCAACTGAAGGACTATTCAAAGGAATATTCCAAGAAATACCCCCAGTCTTAAGCACTCAAATATAAATTTTTTAACTTAATTATATAATAAGCTGATAACAAACTAAATCAAGACTAAGTAAAAATATGGACCTATTCTAACGTAGAAGTTCACGTTCTAACAGTCTCTAACAAAACGAAATATGTCTCGTAGTAGGGTTTTTATCATCTAATTAAATTGCGCATGAGAAACATAAGAGTTAGACATCAGTTCAATTACCCGCATGCAGAGAAAAATACCCAGATCCATAAACGGTAAAGGGACAAAGAATCGACAAGCCTCGCCTTTTAAGGCAGGGTAAAACTATACTATCGTTCGTTAAGATGCTAAATTGCTAAAATGAGGCGTGAGGAAACCTATGGAAATGGGTATATTAACAAGAAGTATCCTCACGCTGAAAAATGTCCTGAGTCTCAAGGAAGGTGCGGGATTCTTTCACGTGAGTTCCTCCACGGGTTCTTCCACCAGAGGGACAAAGTAGTTGAATGCCCGTCCCTTGGTCTACCGTTGGAAGAGTTAAGCGGGGTTGGGCGGCGTGGTGAGTAGCGTTTAGGCCACTCACTAGCTATGGAGCCGCATGAAGCGATAAACTACAACTTGAACTGCCATAAAGGAACTCTGCAATGACGGGAAGTAGGTCACTTGTGACCTCCGCTTCCCTTTCTCTCAGCTAGTTGATGAGTTTATCGTGGCAAGCCTTATAAGTCTGGCACGAAAAATTATAAATAGGATAAATAGGTTAGTGAAAATGAGGGGGGTCAGCGTCTAGTGTGCTCATCATGGGTCAGTTGCTAAGCCGCTCATCATGAGACCCCCCGAATTTTAACTATGCTTTCATTTAGAAGGTTTCTGATTCTCTTTTTGGTATGACAACAAATAACATAACTTAATACTAGAGCGAGGAAAATTTTTCACTTCAGCCAGTCGGCTAGTCGGCTAGGAAGTGACAAAGACTCGACAAGCCTCGCCCTTTAGGGCTAGGAGGGGGTCAAAATTTTCTATCCTTGGCCTCATCACGTTTAAGTATCATTCACGCAAGTTTATGGGCAAACCGCAGTAGCTACATCACTCTTGCTAGCACTAGGGAAATCCTTAGCGTTTGACGTTTGTGCCAGGAAAATTTAGCTTGAGAGGTCTAGAAATGGTCCAGCGAAAAAGTTTCTGTAAGCTATCTTCTGCTTATTAACCGGCCATGAGAATATATGAGTGTGAGCGTAACTAGGCAACTAATTGAAGAAATTAGTAAGGATCCGAAGCTTTACGATGAGCTAGTCAGCAAAATAGCAGTTGGAATTGCCACAAAGGATGAGGTAAAAATGCTAGTGCTAAATAGTATTATAAAGGACGTTGCGACGAAGAAGGACTTGAAGGAGAGCGTAGAAGAGCTGAGAAACGAAATGAGGAAAGAGATAGAAAACTTAAGCGTTGACGCGAAATTTGAAGCTGTTAATAGAAGATTAGACGATATTAACAAGGTTATTGATAAAAGATTCGATGACGTTAACAAAAGAATTGACGATCTCAACAAGAGAATTAGCGACGTTAACGATGGGCTAAACAAAAGATTTGACGACATCAATAGAAGACTTGACGACATTAACGATAGGATAGACAGCTTGAGAAACGACATGAGAATGTACTTCTTTGGTTTCCTTGGAGGCATTTTATCAATCTTAGTAACCATCATCCTCACAAAGCTAATCTGAAAATTCTCACGAAATATTTTCAACGTA
>ASRH01000016.1 GCA_000565255.1 Candidatus Aramenus sulfurataquae
CCTACCTTTTTCTCGTCGTAAACGATTACAGTTGAGCCAGTGGCTTTAATATATGTGAATGCTCCAACGCCCCTTTCTATGAAGTCGTAAAGTTCGTTTGTAATTTGCGTCTTTTCGCTTTTTTCCTCCTGTTCTTCATACCCGGAGGATGCTGCAGGTGCTGTTTGAGGAGTTAGACGTGGAGGTTCTTTGCGCTTTACTCCTAGGTATACCTCTTCATCCACCGAGGTGGTTTCAACGAGAGGTTTGGCAGGGAACTGAAGAGGTACGATTTGCATGTGAGTAGCGATAGTACTTCTGTTGGTAAAGCGATTATTTACGTCAACTTCCGAAACAACTATCGAGGGAGGAGATGGGAAGTTGAGTGGTGTAATATTTATTGACGATTTGTTTGTCTTGCTAAAATCTGGAGCTTTGAGGTCCACGCTCGAAGAGTTTACTTTTGGGATCTTAGGAAACTTCAAGCTCGCAAAATTTACTTTCTCCGATGATTTGCTTATTTTGCTAGAGTCAGGGCCTTCAATGTCTACACTAGAAGAGTTTACTTTTGGAGCCTTAGGAAACTTCAGGCTCACGAACTTCGCTTTCGCTTGGTCGGAAGTGGTCTCGTTACCTCTCTCTACGCGTTCAACCTGCTGAGCAGTATTGTGAGAATTTTCAGTTTCAGTTCGATTGGGCGTTAATGTTGAGTTGTTCAGCTTGTTCTCTTCTTCAAAACGCCCTTTCGCATCGTGATAATACAACTCGTCTTTGTTTTCTTCTACATCACTTGCCTTTTCCTCCTTACTCATTTAATCTCACTTCCAGGAAGAGACCCAGTGTCTACGATCCATTTTCATGACCAAATTATCTCCACTGCTTTCTAGTCTCAAATCATAATACAACAAGAGGGGAATCGCAAACTCCTCCAGCATTTCCGCTAGGGTATTTTTTTAGTCCGATACTTGTAATAACTTTTACTGTAAGCGTTTTCGCATGTTACCATAAAATCATTGGAAGATCGAGGTACATAACAATATGCTGACCACCACCAAGTAAATTCTAACACTCTTCCTAGAGGAGTAGAGTTAATGTAGTGGCTAAGCAAGGATTTGTAGTCCATCTCTATATTGCTTTCTAGGTATAGAATACTTGTCATAGTCTTAAAATCACGTAAAAAGTCGTACGCTAATTTGTCGAGACTTGTAATATGACGGCCTAAAGAGACATTAGTATAACCTACTATATTGAATTCTTTTTGCCCGGTAAGTTGAGAGAAATCAACAAGAGTTTGCACTCCAAACCTCTTAAACACGGCATTCATTACTTCTTTATTGTTTAGTTTGTCGTAAGCTTCCAGAAACGCTTTGAGAGTACTTCCAGTCAAGGTGGTCACAAAGAACGTTTTTGGGTTGTAAACTGACGCGAAATTGACTAAGGCCTCTAGTAACTCCTTGAAAGTTTCTATAACTTGATTTAAATTGTTTAAGGGAACTCTTGAGACGCTCTCTGGAGGATGGACACCCCCAGCGCTTATTATCTTTTTCGCTAAGTTGTTCATCTCTTGGACGGAGGAAGACTTAAACCCTTTTGTTACCTTAAGTCTTATGGGAACGAAAACGTTAGTTTTTACCGAATGAACGTAAGCGTTGTAGTCCTCTAACGACAAACCAATAACGTCTGCGTAAAATTTAGCGCTGCTGTTTTCTGTGTAACCAAAGGATCCATCCTCCCTTCGTATAACTCCTCCCACCAATATTTTCTTTAACTCGTGGTCTAACTTATCGTAAGTTAGATCGATGTAGGACTCGGCTTGACGATACAAGTTGAGAACCTTTGAAGTCGCTACGTAAACCCTCATTACGTCCTCTTTGATGTATTGATCCCACAAGCTTGACGAATCGTAATCAATGTCAACTAGCTCCCCTGCCATGTATTTGGGTTTTATTTGAGAGTATAAAAACCTTCCATGATAATTTAAAACGTCATTTTACGAAACCACTTACAATAAGGATCTAACGAGGAGAACCAATTCCACCAGAGTTGAGAGAGCTAATACCTTCGAGAAATTACTAACCCCACAGCAAGTAATTAAGGTATACCTCGTTTACGTAGGCCTTGAGAAACCTCATTTTTCCAAAGCCCAAACTCCCTCCTCTTTCTTCATCTAAGTTAAACTGAATTACCTCAAAATCGTCCTTCATCTTCATGGAGAAAAGGACGTCCTCGTAACCGTTTATGAAAGTCTCGTCCAACAACCTCTCGTTTGCCACCCTTCTGTTAACAACCATAAAGCTTCCAGCGTTAATAACCTCCATCTTAACTTCGCCTGCCACCTTTTTCAGGGGACCAAGCATTGAGTTTATTACAATCAAGGTCTTTATCCCTAGTGCCTTTCCATAGCGCAACGTGAGGTCAGCGTAAACTTCTGCGGGAGGTAGCCTAAGCGCCTTTCCAATGAACTTCATGCCTTTCAAAAAGTAAGGCCTTACCTCAATCAAGGAAACTGGGTAAGTGTGATAGGAGGACGGAGAAGCCATTACTAATCCCCTATTCGTGGTAGAGAGCTCGTCCAACAGCTTTTTTACCGGATCTCTACCGTGAACGTCGTCGTTGGAAATTACTATCCACTTAGGAGAGTAGTTTAAAGCCCTGCTTACCCCAGCGTTTACGCTCGTAGCGTAGTTAAACAATGGACCATTGCTTTCCACGAAGATTACCTTCAAGGGATTAAAGACCTCCACCACCTCCCTCGCTCTACTACCTTTTGCGTCTGCCGTTGGAACCACTACCACAACTTCAGTTTCACCTTCAGTCTCGAAAAACCTTATCTTCGCCCTTTCCCTTTTTCTCATCCACGAGATGATCTTATCTCTTCCAAAGGAGTAAACTCTCTCCACCAGCTCTGGATCACTACTTGAGAAAAACTGCTCTAAACTTTCCTCCAAGCGGCGACACCTCGCCTATAAAACAAAGCGTAAAAGTTCATCATGGAGAAGGAGTAAACGGCGTCCTCCCACGGAATGGTTGAAATTCTAAACCCTAGGATTGAATGGGGGCCGTAAATCACCACCGGAAGGGAAGTGAGGAAGTAGTCAAACACGAAGAACGGAACGTACGTCAAAAGTAGGAAAACCCAATAGTTCCTGGACCTAAACATGGATTCGTCAAAGTACTCAACCACTAGGAACGAAATTGCCAAGTATAGTAAATCAATTGAGGTGTAAGAGTAACTGGAAAGCAACGCAGACATTACTAAAAGAAAAGCGCTTACCATCACAACTCTCCTCTTGGTGACGAAGTGAACTTCCTTGTCCTTGAACTTTTGCGTTATAAAGTCGTAAATCAGAAGGGTAGCGAAGGGGGTGACAAAGAAGAAAAGGACCTCCTCCAACGGTAGGTCGAAAACGTAAATTCCCAAAACCCATTTTGGGTTAAAGTTCCAAGACCCGACCCAAGTGGCCCAAAAGTCCCAGGCTAAGTAAAGGGGGGAGACAATAGCCATAGAGAGGAGAAGCGACTTATACCTCCTTTTCACCTTGCTAATAATGGAAATGAAGAGGGTTGGGAAGAATATTAAGGAGTCTATCTCTAGGTAAGCTAGATGTGGTTGAAAGAAGTTAAATTCCAAATCGGAACACCCACCAAATTGTACAAACCCTTAGATAGGACCCTTATTTTCTTTGGTTTAACCTTTTTCCTATTCACCACGCAAGGGTCAGCGTAGATCTTCATTGCAGTCCACTTGTACATGTCTGCTGCAGTCTTTACTGGAATTAAATACCTTACTGGGATAAAGCGATATCCTCTCTCTGCCTCCTTCTGAAATGACATGAACCTCTTTACTTGAAACCTAATGAATTCCTTGAAGTTTGGAGTGCACTCTGAAAGGCTCTTCACTCCGAATTCCTGCATTTCCTCAAGAGGGAGGTATTGCCTTCCCATGGATAGGTCCTCCTTTACGTCCCTTATGAAATTCAAGTATTGCATAGCCCTCCCCAACATCCTTGCGTAATAAGAGGACTCATCCCTTAAGTTAAGTATTCTCATCATCATAAGTCCAACTACCTCTGCCGAGCCGTACATGTAGGCGACAGTCTCGTCAAAGGTGTAGTAAACCTTCTTTGTAAGGTCCGCCTCCATGGAGTCGAGGAAGGCCTCTACCCACGATTTATCAAACCTTTTCCTTGTCATTAATTCAACGAAATTGTCTATTACCGCGTTTTCGCTCTTTTTCCCTTCTAGAGCTTCGTAAAACTTCTTCCTCATCTCGAGGAACTCTTTGCCTTTTTGCGGCACGCTGTCAACTAAGTCGTCGTAAACCCTAACAAAGGCGTAAAGCTTGGTTACGTCAGCTCTAACGTCCTTAGGAAAGAATAAGCTGCTATTATAATAAGTAACGCTACCTCTTTTGAAAATCGCTTCAAGGGTGTTAATGTGACTCATCATAGATTAGAGCTACGGTAAGGAAAAAAACTAGGGTAAAGGAAATTTTTCTCACTACTTTTTATACTCTATAAAATTTCTTTTAACAAAGTCTTATGTTGAATTGAGAGAGTAGATGAGTATGGTAAACTTAACAGAAGTCCTCGAGCTGACGGCCACCGGGGTTTCCACCTTCGTCGGAATGGAGTTCTTAGCAAGGGCGCTCCACAAGTACGTAATGCACGGATTCTTGTGGTTCCTTCACGAGGATCACCATAAGCCTGTTCAAAGGGAGTTCGAAAAGAACGACGCCTTTGGAGCTATTTTCGCCGCGATATCCATTTACCTCGTCTTGGAATGGCTAGTAGGAGGTAACCCGTTCTTCTTGGCAGTTGCCTTAGGAATGACAGGCTACGGCATAGCTTACTTCCTCGTTCACGACATGGTAATTCACAATCGCCACCTCCACTTGCGCTCTTGGGGTATGAGGCATTCGACCTTTAGAAAGCTTATCGAAGTTCACGACGTTCATCACGCTGAGGGTAGAGGAAATTGGGGCTTCCTATTTGTTATTCCCGGGGTAGATAAAGTTCCTGAGAAAGAGAGGAATAAGGCATGAAAGCCGTTATTGTAGGAGCTGGCATTGGAGGCTTATCCACTGCCCTTTACCTAAGCAAGAAGGGATTTGAGGTAACAGTCCTCGAAAAGCTAGATAGGCCAGGGGGAAGGGCAAGGGGATTTTCCTCTGAAAGCGGAGAGTTCTCCTTTGACATGGGTCCTTCTTGGTACTTAATGCCGGAGGTTTTCCAGAGATTTTACAAAGAGGTTGGAGAGGAGCCGCCAGAAGTTGTAGAAGTTTCACCACTCTTCTCGCTTCACGTAGGAAAACTCGAGAAGAAGGAAAGGTCGGCGGAATTTTGGAAAGACGAAATACCCTTGAAGAACTCAGAGAGGTACTTGGAGGACGTAGAGTTCATGTACAAATTGGCAATGGAGAGGTTTCTGTTCAAGGAAATGAAGATAGTAGACTTCCTTGATCCAGCGATTTTGAAAAACTTAAAGAGGTTCCCCATTTTCACGAGCCTAGACGCCTTTAACAGGAGGTATTTCCAAAACGACGATTTCTCTTTGAAGGCAATGGGATTTTCCTCCGTTTTCCTTGGAGGTTCTCCTTTTAACACTCCAGCAGTTTACGCAATGGTGAACTACGCAATCTACAAGGGAGGGGTTTACTACCCAAAGGGCGGGTTTCAAGGATTAGTGGAAAGGCTTTACAGCTTGTGCAAGAAAAGCGGAGTTGAGTTCAAGTTTAACAGTCAAGTTGATAAAATAGAGTTTGACAGTAAGGTCAAGGCCGTTTGGTACAACGGGAAGAAAGAGGAAGGAGACGTGTTCGTATTTAACGCCGATTACCACTACGTGGATTCCCTACTACCCTATGATTACACTGGAAGGGGAGAGGATTTTTGGAGGAAAAAGAAAATTGCCCCCTCAGCTTTGTTGGCTTACCTTGGCGTGGAAGGAGAGGTTAACTCTCCACATCATTCAATTTTTATAAATGGAGATTGGAAAGCGCACTTTGACTCCATTTTCCAAGGCACAGAGCCTGATCCCAATAACATGTCCTATTACGTGAGTTACAGGGGGTTTACGGATAGGTCAATTAAAGGAAAGGACCTAGTGTTCCTAATTCCTATTGCTCCAGGGCTTTCAATACCTCAATACCAACGTTACGTCGATTTAGTAGTTAAGGACTTTAAGGCGAAAACGAACAGCGAGTTTCAGATAAGGTATCAAAGGATTTATAGGCCAATTGACTTTGAGCTAGATTACAACGCGTATAAAGGCACAGCGTTTGGAATTTCACACACTTTAGATCAAACGGGTCCCTTTAGGTTGCCCATGCAGAACAGGAAATTGCCTAACCTATTTTACGTAGGGCAATACACTCAACCGGGGATTGGCGTTCCTATGGTGACCATCTCGTCTATGATAGTGGGAGAAAAAGTGTTAAATTTCGTTAGGAAATAGCGTCCCGCAAAATAAGAACTCCACGGTGATGTCCTCTCCTCTAGGACCATGCGATAGAGCAACAGCTTAAGCGGCAACGCTGACAAGAACTAGGTCTAAGGGCTTTAGCCCTAGAGTTTCTCAATTAACTCCTCCACGTCGCTAATCTCATACGCCTCTGGCGTAATTTTCCCTTGTGGCATACCCGGGATGTACTCAATTGCGTCCCTTGTCTTTATTTCAATTTTCTCGTCAACGATCTTAAAGAGGTTCTCTGGCCTTTCCAAGTCGTCCTTCCATACGTGAATGTGAAATCCCCTTTGAGTTGTAATTGCCAGCCTTGCTTTTATCCCCTTTAGCTTTTCCAGAACCTTTTTGTCCTTGCTGTCGACGTCTATCATGAAGACCTTGAAATCAACGCTTCTAGGTAACTCTGAGTCGAAAATGGCCTCTATGTTTGGATTTTCATGGCAGTTCTCCACAAACCTCATCACTGCCCTTCGAGAGGCCTTTGCGTAATTTACTGGGTTCAATACGTGCATTATTTTCACCCACTCCTTCTTCAGCTGAACGCCATTAACTTGAAATTCCACGTTTTCCCTTATGGCTTGCAGAATTTTGGTTCCCCTTTCTATGTCCGTTTCCTTAATTCTGAAAAGGATCTTGTCAATGGAGTAGCCCATCTCCTTTGCTTCCCTATCCCTTGAAATCAAGTAAAGCAAGTAAATTTCGTCCTTGTTGAGCTTAGGGAGGTAATCAAAGTATTCCTTCGTGGTTAACTTTCTCATATGCAAAGTTAATTGCTAGGGTTTATAGGCTAACGCGAAACTGCTCCTCAACGTTCAGGCTGTGAATCGGTACTGTGCCGAGGTTACGTACTAACGCGTCTGTAACTCAACGTTCAGGCTGTGAGAAAGTCCCCCTAAAACTTCAAACTTCGCTACAACGAAAGCGCAGAAATCGCGGTAAATAAGTATCTAGAGGTCGTTAATCAACAGAAAGCGACTCTCTCAGTTCCTTATCCACGTTAATATCTCCTATGTCCTTTCTGAAAATGCCGTAGCTTCATTATATCTGCTGTTACAAGCTCTAGAACTATTTCCCTCGACCGTAATTTTAAGCGTTCTAGTTCCTGTTCTTTCTCTGATCTCCTTGGGTATTGTAATTCTGCCTTGGTAACTATTTCTTCCATAATGAAATTAGCTCCTCCACTTTTTAATATTTCAAACCAATTAGACGTTAGGAAGTGGAACTCTAATGAAACTAAAAGGGCAAATCATTAGCCTCTAAGATCCTCATAACCTTTAACGTCTCTTTGAGTAAACCTCAGCTGCAAACCCACCAACTATTATTATCCTACCTAAACCGTTCTCCTCCATTAGCGTGTTGAGTATAGCTAAAAACTTTAGGAATCTATCAGTCTCACTTCCACTCAGTTCACTTACTCTCGAAAGTAACTCCCTAAGCAGCCTGTCTTGTAATATATCCTATCACCTTCATATTTTAAACAGCCCAACTCTTCCATTAACTTACCGTTCTCTCTGGCCAACTCCACGAGTCTTTTGAGATCATTAACGCTTCTTTTACTTCCCCTAGGCCTAGGTCTGTCCTCCAAAAGCTTTATTATAACCTCTGGCGGGACTTCGCTGTTCACGTAAATACTCTAGGAGGAGCAAATAATTAAACTTACTTCGAAATTCGAGAGTACGCTCGTTGATAAATATAAAAGTTCTGTAAATCTAAACGAAGTAAAGAAAAATTTACCCAATTCTTAAAGCAAGTTAGACGCGTGAAAGACGTGGCGAAAATGACGCCCTTTACGACAGGTAAGTTGATACGCGCGATTTATTTGCTATGGCGTTCAGCGTCTCCTTTATGGGGCGATCTACTGAATTAGCTGGCGTGAAAAGCTTTAAGATCTCGTCCTTCTTCTTTTCTGCGTCACAGCAGCGAGCATGAAGCGTCAACTATTCGGGTCTCTATCTTCCCTTATGAGCTCTAAAGACGTACCCTTCTTAAAACTCCAGTTAGCTTCTTTCAACTCTTGCGAAATTTTATCAATTCCTCTCTTAGCCTCAATTTCAGCGATCTTTTGCTCAACAAAATTCCTCAACTCCTCTGACCAGTTTACCTCATTTCTATAGAGCTCCATCTTTCTCTTTATCTCCTTTCTCACCTTAAAACTAACAACTTCAGACATCACTTAGATGTTGTAAAGTAGACCTTTAAAGTTCACCTTGTGCTAGCGCTTTCTTCTTATTAAATCTAACCTACTCCCTGCCCTGCTCACAGTGGTTCACAAGTTTACCGCCCTGTGCGTGGACAAAGATTTTATTTTGGCATAAATTGAATTTTCTTTTTGTGGAAAATTTTTAAGAAGGTCCATTCAAGAGAACGCTAGTGTTCAGAAGCATAAGAATAGCAACGGTGGGCTTCCAATTGAGCTCAACTAAAAGCACGACGAGATGGTTGAAAAATTCTTCATATTACAATACAGTCCACTCGAAATCATCAAGTGTTAATCAGAATAAAATTGAATTTTATGGAGGTGAGTGAAATTCTTGTCCGCACACGAGGCACAGAAGAAGTTTTAAGTACGAACCGTTAACTTAATCGCTTTTAGGATTTCTCATGTAAAGAAGAGAAAAACTATCTTTTACGCTACGCTAAATTAAATAGTCTTTTAGCGTTATCATAAAGTATGTCATTCTTATCTTCTTCCGGTAGGCTTTCTACAATCTTAATGAATAACTCAGGTTTGGAAATTGGAAATGGGTGATCTGTTCCAAAAACAATTTTCTTAGTTCCTACAGTTTTTATTAATAGATCAAACTCCCTGTTCTCATATAATACTGTATCATAATAAACGTTCTTTAAAAGGTATTCACTAGGCTTAAACTTACTTCTTTTAGTATCATATAACATATCAATTCTACCTAGTTGATACGGAATGAATCCTCCTCCATGTGGTATAATTATTTTTAAATCGTATTCTGCTAATCTCCCATTTATGGCTAACTCAGTCATTACAAGCGTTGTCTCAAACGGATAGCTTACAGTGGTGCTAAGAACACCTTCATTTATTCCTAAATTCAAAGTTCCAGGATGGATAAAGACTGGTTTACTAAGCGAACTTAACTTATTTAGCAAAGGCTTAAATTCATCATTGGCTATAGTCCTATTTCCAATACCAGTTCCCAGGATAAATCCATCTAAGTTTAACTCATTTATAGCTCTCTCCGCCTCCTCTATTGCGTCATCTACATTATTTAAAGGTAAAGTAGCTAAACCCCTTATCTCTTCACTAACAATTTTAGCTAGCTCATCATTACATGCTTTAGCTATTTTCGTCTCCTCATCCTTAGGGAAAAAATAAGTCCAAGGAGGGGGGATTGAAAGAAAGATTACAGCGTTATCCTTAACTTTGCTCTTAAAATCTCTTATTTTATCATCCAAATTCAACAAAAAGTTATTAACAACGTATACTCTATTGTTTAAAACTATGCCATTAGAGCTTAGAAGACCCTTCTTTGAAATGTAATCCATATAAACCTTAGGGTAGAAATGCGAATGAACATCAATTATCATGAGGACTACACCTACTAAAAGGTAGTCTTCACGTTAAGCCCAGTTTTCTCCTTAAAATAATTTAGGGCGTAAAGGGCTATTTGCTCATCTTGTTCTCCAGTGCCTCCACTAATTCCTATCCCTCCCACTACCTTACCATCAACTATTATTGGAAATCCCCCCGGTAGTATAGTGAACTTACCTAGGTTACTGAATTGTAAACCATAGTTCACTTTCCCAGGATGGGCAGTTTCTCCAATCTGTCTAGTAGGCATTCCGACCGCCACTGCAGTAAACGCCTTAGATTGAGAAATCTCTATGCTAATTAAAAACGCCCCTTCCATTCTATGAAACAATATTGGTAGACCACTGTCGTCAGAAACAGCTATACAAACCTTTATTCCTAATCTCTTAGCCTGTTCTTCTGCTCCTTCAGCTAGTATCTTAGCTTCATTTAAAGATAACTTAGTTGAGGTTATCATTACGGTTAATGAAAGTGAGGTTAGGGTTATTAAATCTTTTTATTGTTCAGATTAAACTGGCTTTTCTTATCAGCGGTTCCTCTCATTATATTCTCTTTTTTACTTATTAGTAATATTTTTCCATTTTGTCTTTTTCCCTTATAGAGAGAGGCGTACCCTCCGGCTAATCCTCCACCTACTATTAGGTACCGTCTCCATTTATTATTACTTGGACTTATGGTTAAAAACTTTGTATAAATATAGACAGAGCTGAGTTTTTTAACAATTAGAAAAGGAAAGTACTAGAAAAGATTACATATTAGGCTATTGACCTTCACTCAACCTTGTATAATAACTTCACCCCCTTTTGCCTTAAGAACCAATTGTAATAATAACCTCCCAACGCTTTTTCTACCTTAAACTTATCTACCTCATCATTTATTCCTCCGTTCAACTCTAATTTAATAACGTCACCTTTCCACCCTCCCTTCACCTCAGCCTCAGCAATCACTCGAACTAATTCAAAAACGTCAGTACCTTCGATAACTGAAGGGAATCTCCTAAATTGGACTATTGGTCCAAAGGGGAAAGGTATTTTATCAATCTTCTCCTTCAACTCAATTATCATCTTCATTAATCTCTCCCCACCTCTAACTGAATATCCTCCTATTCTTATTCCCTCTCTTGGCTCTGAATATCCTTTCAACATTGTGTTGAATTTACTCATTTCCACCTTTGCAAACTTCTTTGATAACCTAATATTATACCCCTATATAATGCAAAATCTTTATCAACCCACATGAATGGAAAATACGTATAGTAACTACTATTGAATTTAACCTTTACCACTATAGCCCACTCCATGTATTGAGTTAATTCAGTTCTTCATAAAGCATTCTTAAGTCTCTCTCGCTAGTGGATATTATACTAGCTATGTAAATCCATCCTTCGCCATCTTCAACTTCTAATGGCTTAGGTACGAAATCCAAAATAGAGTTAACGTTAAAAATTACGTGAGCTGATATATTTTCAATTCCATAAATCCATGGTGGAGGTGGTACTAAGGAAGACTTTCCAGAAGTGGAGAGAGGAGAAGTGGAAAAACTCTTTCTTTCTCTACCATTTTCACTTACCTAATTTTTGTCTAATTAACTCCCTTAACTCTGGATCTACTTTATCTTTGGGAACTGGACTACCATCCCAGAATGCCTCCTTAACGTGACCCCAGTAGTATAACCATCTGTTCTCATCCTCTTTTGTATCCCATACGACTGGTTCCCAGTCTGGTACAACGTTTATATATCCTCCATGTAAAAGCTCTATTAGATTTCCTCCAGGCTCTTTAACGTATAATGAATGACTGTCAGTTATACCATGCCTTATAGGACCACCAACTATTTCTAAGTCATAATCGCTGTAAAGGTCTGCAGCTCTTAATATATCATCTGCATAATCTACATTGAAAGTAAGGTGATTTAATCTACCCGGAATACCGGAGGGATCTAGGCCAATGGCCATATCATGAGCTGTGCCATTAAAGGCACCCCAATAGGTTAATATTTGATCTCCATTCTTTAATATTTCAGTTACGTGCCAAGTTAAGGACTTAAATAAGTCCACAGCGCTTTTCAACGAGTTTGAATCGAAGGCAAATACAAATAGATGAGCTAAATCCTTGGCTTGAACACCTTGTAATGGTTTCTTTATGGGTCTAGCCCTATATCCTGATCTTAGGTTTCCACTGGCTCTCCATAATTTCATTTCCCAAACGAGTTTACCCACTTGCCCTGTTGGCAACATGAACTTATAGCCCTTCCCCACACCCATGTCTGGTTCTCCGTTATCCCAGCCTAATCCTAAACCCTTGGACTCTATTATCTTTATTGCTGTGTATAGGTCCTCTTCACTATAAGTTCTCCAAGTTATCTCTTTTACACCACTAGTACTAGCCTCAGTTATTTTAAGACTGTAAGCATACCAGTCCTCCCATCCCCTTAGATAAACCGACCTATCTTTTCTTCCTACTTCATACAATCCTAGGACGTCTTTGAAAAACCATAAAGTGTCGTCAAGCTTCGGAGTTAATATTTCCACACTAGCTAGTTGACTAATTAGCTTATTTACCATTCTTATGACTCACCCCTATTATATAATCATTTATCTAACTTATAAACTTTTTTCAAGTTTGTGATATATAAGTAAAACGTGATTTAAATTAAACATTTCTAAATAGTAGCAAAAAACATTGGAAAAGTTATAATCTAATGTGTAAGGTCTAAACCAGCGCAAGGAAGTTTTATCTGCCAATTTGTTGGGTTTCATGCTTGTCTTGAGTTTCTGAACCTTCTCTTCATCTTCTCATAAAGCGACCCCTAAAAATATTTTACTAAAGAAAAATTTATATCAAAATAACAAAATTATTATCCACACTCATAGATTTTAATGAAAGCTTTTATACAGTCGATCTTTCATTATTTTGGTGGATTTGAGATGTCGTATAGTCTCCCCATAACGAGAAGTGGAAAGTCAAGTATAGTACCACCTCCGCCCTGGCATTACGGAGTAACCTATATAGGTGCTCATGTCAAATTTGAAAAGGAAAGTGCAAATAAAGTATTGCCAGATTTCCTGACAACAGATGGAGAAGGATGGATTTACATAGGTGAGTTCATTTCTACTTCAGAATCAACGTGGGACTGGATGTATCAAGACCCAGATTTAACGCAATATATGGAGGGTGCAATAGGGTTAAAAGTATATTATAAAGGAAGTACTTACTTATACTACCCATTTATGTGGGTAGATAAGGATTGGGCTCTGGTAAGAGGCTGGCTAGATGGTTATCCAAAGAAGATAGCTAAAATATCCATGACTAAACTTCACCCACTATTGCCTAAATACAATAAGCCAGAGAGGGGGGCGAAATTAGGAGGTTATGTAATCAGAGGAGGTAACTTAATGTTTAGACTACAAGTGGAATTAGAGGAGATGGGCAATTCGGTTCCAACTAAAGACTTTGGACCTTTCCTTAACATTAGATTCTTCCCATCTAGAGGAGATGGTGAAATAGACTTACTGGAAATTGTGAGTAGGGTGAGAGATGAAACCATTTTAGGGGAAGTTTGGAAAGGCAAGGCTAACGTAGAGTTGAGAGGTTACATTAATGATGAAGTAGACATTTTAAATTTAGAAGAAGTTAAAGGAGGATATTACTTCACAACATATTTCAGAGTAAATGCTACTAAACTGTTAGAAAGATTAGAGAGAATAAAGGCACCCCAAAAAATGAAATAACTTCTTTTTTCATCGTTATAGATCGATGAAAGCCCCGCTATTTCAGGAATGATAAAGTTTAAAGGAACACAATGGCAAGATGGCTGAAAATGTTCTTCTTATTTACGATTTACCCGAAATTGGCGAGTAATTAATTTAAATAAAATTGAATTTTATGCCTGTTAATGAAATTGTTGTCCACACATGAAATTGTTGTCTAAACTCTTCAGGAAAATATTAACTTCATTTTAAGCTTTTTAATCTTCTTCTCTAATTAGTAGGATGGGAAATATTTCATGTCAGAAATTGGGGTGTACATAGGAAAATATGTAGTTCCAAGGGATAGGGAATATTATGAAGTAAAAAATCCTGCAAACTTCGGACAAGTGATTTCTAAATTCCCTAGGTTGAAGAGAAATGACGTTGCTGATGCTATCAAAGTAGCTAAAGAAACTTTTGAGAAGTGGAGGGAATATACTGCATATGATAGAGCTAAAATTCTATTCAAGTTAGCAGATATATTAGAACAAAGAATGGAAAGTATTGCTAAAACGTTAACCCTTGAAGAGGGAAAGACGTTACCAGAAAGTAAATATGAGGTTGAGAGGGTTTCCATATTAGCTAGGTTTTACGGTAGTCTCATCTTGAACTCATTAGGTAAGACAATACCATCTAGTATGAAGGATAGCTTTCACATTACGATGAGAGAACCTTTAGGAGTTGTGGGAGTAATAACTCCTTGGAACTTCCCTTTTCTAATCCCGGGATGGAAAATAATTCCAGCAATAGCAACTGGAAATACAGTAGTCTTTAAACCGGCTACAAATACTCCTACGGTAGCATATGAATTAGTAAAAGCCTTTTATGACGCTGGGCTACCAGATGGAGTTTTAAATTTTGTAACTGGTTCTGGAGGAGAAGTTGGAGATGAAATAGTAGCAAATAAAGACATTTCAGCTATCTCGTTTACGGGCTCATTACAGGTTGGAAAGGAGATCAACGCGAGAATTGGCAATAGGTTCGTAAGGGTTCAATTAGAATTAGGCGGAAAGAATCCAACAGTATTAACCAAAAACGGCAATTTCAACTTAGCTATAGAACACGTGACTAGATCTGTCATAAGAAATGCTGGTCAAGTTTGCCTAGCCACATCTAGATTTTTAGTTCCTAAAGAAATGCACGATAAGGCGATAAACGCTTTAGTTGAGAAGTTTAAGAGCGTTGTGATAGGCAATGGTTTAAGGCAGGGAGTTCAAATGGGCCCTTTGTCAAGTAGGGAACAATTTGAGAAGGTTTTAGGTTATATAGAGATTGGTAAGGGTGAAGGTGCAAAATTGGTTTACGGCGGTGAGCCTATTAGAGGTAGTGATGAGTATGATTATGGTTACTTTGTTAAGCCAACAATATTTGATGACGTTACTAAGGATATGAGGATTGCTAGGGAGGAAATATTTGGTCCAGTTTTAGCGGTAATGGTCTATGATAGTCTAGATGAGGCAATTGAAATTGTCAACTCCACTGACTATGGTTTAGTCTCAGAGATTGTTAGTAATGACATAGGAGAGATAATGAGATTCGCCAACAAAGTAGAGTCCGGCGTTATAAAGGTAAACAGACCTACTAGTGAATTAGATCAATGGGTTCCATATGGCGGATTCAAGGGATCTGGTAACGATATTTATAAAGAGCTAGGAGAAGACGCAATCAACTTTTATACTAGAATAAAGGCAATATACGTTAATTATTGAGATGACCCTCAAACTCTTTTTATGATACACCTTAATATCAGAGAAAGTCTTAAAATACATACTGTTGTGACCTTTTCTCTCAAACCGTTTTGAGGCATAACGTTAATTTTTATAAGGTAAGTAATGCGCGATGCCTTAAGCTTCTACTAAATGTTCTCTTAAAACGAACTACACCAAAAATACTTTTTAAAAAAGAAAATTCAATTTATATCAAAACAACTAAATTGTTGTCCACACTCTATGACTTTAACGAAAATATTTGAACATGCGTAAATAAACAAACAAGAAGGGCGTAAAAATGAAACCGACTCCACAAGAACCTAGATTACCAACTACCGACGACTACTATGATTTAGCTAATAGAATAGATTAGAGTGGACTCCCAAATATGTTTCTGAAGAGGAATTATTTCCAGTAGACATGCACGGTTTACCATACTTGCCAATAGACGTGTGGTCTGAAACTTTTGATGCCCCTTATAAGGTAACTTATAGGGAATATGTTAAGAACCAAAGAGAGAATGATACTAAAGCGCTATCAGTTAGGGTTGCTGGAATTAGAGCAGAATTGGCTAAAAAGTTAGATAGAACTTATCATGAGGGGGCTTTCTGCTTCCACATAACCGTAATTCCTATACCAGAGTATACGGCAGCTGTAGGCGAAATAAGGGCAGCGAGGTTTGGAAAGTCCGGAGAGTGGAGAAACCTATCTGTTTTTGGATCAATGGATGAGCTTAGACGTTCTCAACTTCAAGTTCTATTATCTCACGATAATATAGGCATGAGTCCTAAGTTTGCTCATACTCACAAGATGTTCTGGATAGATGGATGACTACCAATAGCGGCAAGAAGCTTTTTGATGATGCGATAACTGGGTCTAGTGCTATAGAATTTGGCCTATTAATTCCATTTGCCTATTCGAACCTAAAGAATACATGAGGAAGAAATTAGAGGAGAGATATAAAGTATTTAGGGAGTGGTTGAATAGAAATAGAATAGACTTAACCAATCCATAAGTTTAACCCCTTCTTTGCATTTTTCGAACTTCTATTTTACAATAAAAGTAAAGACTGGCGGGAATAGAGAAGATTTTTAATTCGTAATGTTTATCAGTCAAGGAGGGATTTTCCTGCCCTATTAAGCCTAGAATTGACGAAAGTCCTTGTAGTGGGTGAGAAGTCAGATTATCTATAGAAAACCTCGAACTTTTTCTCCCCTTCTCTCCTAAAAACATTTAAAGGTACGATTTAATGTATATGTTAATGAGATTTATAGTAGGTTCTCCGGTTAGAGTATTGGTTAAAGGCGTACACGTAGGTTGTTGGAGTACTGATGAGAGGTTAAAACATCCAATTAAGATTTTGGATTTCAGAATGATGGATAACTATTTGAGAATGTTATTATTAATTCACAAGGATGATAGGAAACCCCTTTTAGAGAGACTTAGACAGACTTACAGGGTATTTATCCTAACTAGTGCTACGAAATACTCTAATGATAAGGTCATACTGAGCTTCATAAAAAACGTTAATAAAATCTCAGTACCTAAGACGATCGACCAATATCATGGGTTCTTCTTAAATGCAACTTATGATCAAGGAATAGAGAGATGGGACTTCTTAATTCCTAGCCAACACTTGGATTATATAGTAGAGGGTTTGAAAAGCATTATGATTAATACTGAAATTAAAATTAAGGAGTATAAACCGTTAAGCGAAATGGAATTAACAGAAAAGGAAAAAGAAATTCTAGAAACTGCGGTTAAATTAGGCTATTTTGAGTTTCCCAGAAAGGTGAACTTAGAAGATTTAAGTAAAACATTAAACATTTCTCCTTCAACCCTTTTATATCACATAAGAAATATAGAAAAGAAGATAATGTTGAAACTAGTTAATGATGGGAAATGCTCTTAATAATCGATGCAAGTAAAACCTTTAGTCCACTAGAAATCGGAATGTATTAAGCCTTGGTAACAAGTATGGAGAGTTTTTAATCGTAAGTACAACGTCGAGATTAGTTCAATACTTTAACTGAAAATAGGTTAACCTCTTCATGGTATGAAGTAACGTTTTGAACTCTAAAAGAATTCGCGCTCTTAACGTCAAGCTTAAGTTCATGTGCCAAACTAAAGTAAAACAAGCGTGATGTAGTAAGGTCCTCTAGCTAGGCCAACAAGTAACTGACGAAACCTCTGCTAGCGCTAAAATCCTGAACGTTAGAAGGGTAGAGATCACCTTGTGAAGAAGTCGAAATGTTCGGGTTCTCACCATTAATAATTCTACCTCACCCTAAAAATGCCATAAAAGGAAAATTCGTTTAAACCAAAATGACAAAATCCTATCCAGCCTAAAAACAAGGAAAATTGTAATAATTGCAAGTATAAAAA
>ASRH01000017.1 GCA_000565255.1 Candidatus Aramenus sulfurataquae
GTCAAAGGCGACGTTGAGGTTGTCCCAGCTTACATGTTTCTAATCAAATACGAGAAGTTGCTGGACGAGATGATGAGCGTTAAGAATAGCAATAATTGACTTCCTCCCCGCTGACTTCCTCTCGCCCTGCAAGAGTTCAGTTGTGTCTAAGGCGTTTCTCTCCTTAAAGGGAGTAACTCCTAGATGTAACGAGGAAAAAGAGTCAAAGCGGTAACAATCTTTTTCACTCCTAATTTCATCACGTTTAGCGCATCGTTAACGTCGCTGTGAGGTTTGTGGCCAAAAGGACGTAATGTCCCCTAGGCTTTCTATCAATCAACGTTATGGAAAGCCAGGAGCCGTAACGCATTGCACTCAAACTAGATATGTCTTTCTAGATATGTCTTTACGCCGTACTCGTGAAGCGCGTTTGCTTAGAGTCAACTCGCGATAAGGCAAATGTCCACAGTAAACTTGCTACCCTTGCCCTGAGAGATGAAGTGAGGACAGCCCAAGTAAATGGTACACCAAGATCCCACGAATGCTCAGCCATATTTACCCTTTACCCTTTTACGAATTTTGTTTTTTCCTAAGCTTTAGCAAAGGCCGTTACTCTTGTACCTTGATTAGCGCGTAAAACAGTGCCGAACTTACCGTAACAAATCCCATAATCACCCATAAATACCTAAACCCAATGGACGAAATTACGAGGGCCGAAAGGGAGGAACTAAATATCCCGCTTAACTGCCAAAAGAAATTCACAAAGCCTGAAACGCTCCCGCTTTTTTCTTTCCCTATTTGAGCTATGGCAGTTGAGTTAGCTGGGGTTATTATAAACCTAATTAAACCCATCAAGGAGGCTATTATTCCCAGGGTTAAGGCTACGTATGTTAAAGGTATCAATAGTATCAAAACTCCGTAAAACGATACAAGTAGTGCCAGGACTTTTCTAACACCTAGCGCGTTAATGATTTTCCCCGAGATTACCGTGGAGATTATTCCGGGCAAGGCAGTAAGAGAGTAAATTACCCCAGAGAGGTAGGGATTTTCCAAAACCCCAAACAAGTACTTGTAAAGGTAGAGGGCTATGCTCCAATAGGAAAGGAAAAAGAGGAAGCCTCCCAAGGAAAGCATCATAACGTTCCTGTTCTTAATCACGGTAAACCCATGGCTCTTCCTCGGAATAGCTCTAGGAATTCTCAAAGAGTACACCGCGGTAATTGCGGACGCTGCGGAAATTAGAAAGTACCCCCATCTCCAACCTAGATAAACGCCAACGAAAGGTAGCAAATCCCCAGCTAAAACCAAGGATAAGGGCCAGGCTAAGCTGTAATAGCCCATCGCAATGGCGAGCTCCTTTCCCTTAAAGAAGTTTGAAATCATCTTGACCGTCACTGGGTAAATCCAACCTGCGGAAAAGCCCATTACAAAACTTGAAATAAACTCTTGTAACATGTTTTCAGCGAGACCAGAAGCTAAGGAAGAGGCGAAAATTCCAAGAAGGGAAAAGAAGACTATTTCCCTGTAATCGACCATGTCTGAAAGAATCCCTGCCGGAATTTGAACTAAAATGTAACCAACGAAAAACAGAGCGAAAATGATTCCGTCGTCTTGGATTGTGGGCTTAAGGCTGGAGAAAGGAGATAGGATGCTCCAGGCGAGCCTCGAGAAATATGATAAGAAGAAGGCCGTGGCACTTAAGGCAACGACGTTCTTGTTTTTCATGAGAAAGAAAAAAAGAGGGAGTAAAAATAAAATTAGACGCCATGAAGCGACAGGAAAACAGACTTTGTTAAACGTTTCGACAAACGTTTAAGGTCTTTCTTGAAGAAGATGAACATCGCCTTTTGCGGGGTAAGGTTTTAATCAACAAAAGCAAATTCTCTAGGTGACGCTTTTCCCTGGTGAATTTCCTATCTTTTCTCGTCGCATCTGACTGAGTATCATCACTAAAAGGGAGTAACACCTCAGACCTAGGCGGAATCCTTGCAGGGAGGAGGTCGGATTCACGAAGACAACTAGGAATGACGCTTACTCTCCCCTTGGGAGAGTTGGGCCTAAACTATTTAGAAGAGCGAGGTCGTTAAAGTCATCCTCAAATGAGTAGTTTGGGGGCACCAACTAAACCTGGAAGCTCTTTTTCCATTTACTAAAAACAAGAAATTTTACCAGTTATGGAGAGTTCTTGTCCGTCCCTTTTGATGCGAGAACATCATCCGATCCTTTGCCTCACTCTAGGCTATCTACCTTTTGACCTAAACCTAATCTTTCATTCCGTGATATTACGAACAACGTCTGAACTAGAGCTCTTGGAAGACCTCGGATTAGAAGTTTCAGATCTAAAGGCACGCACTGTGCTCCCCACTTCTGGCAATTACGACAAGAAATTCGTTTTGCTAATCCTCTTCCTCTTCTATAACTTGAGAAGTGATAACTACAGCTCCCTCCTTTTCAGCCTCCTCTTTTACGTCTTTCTCAATGTAGTTTGAGACTATGAAGAACTTCACTGGTTTCTTATAGATGGCGGAAAACAGCTTCACTCTGTTCCTCATCTGCTCTAAGACCCCTTCGTCAGCGTAGTTCTTTACTTCAAAAACGTAAACGTAATCGTCGGTCTCGTAAAAGTCCACTTCGAACTCCTTGTCCTTGTCCACTACGCCCATGGTGTCCTTTATCTTTCCGTGTTTGACGTTGCTCGGATCTACACCGTGAAGCTTTAACGCCTCTTTATACACGTTCATTATGCTCCTTTCTAGCCCTTTACCAGCCCTGTTAGTAAAGGCGCCAATTTCAGTGCTTAGCTTCAAAACTGCGTTCTGCAGACCTTCTATCGCCTTAGAATGAGTGTCCATTGCTTTAGTGTGTGCCTCAATGACTTCGCCTTGTTTCTCAATGGTCCTCTGCATAGCCTCAATTGCTTTAGTGTGTGCCTCAATATTTTTCTGAAGATTCTCAATTATTTCCGTATGTTTCTGAGTAATGACATTTAAATTCTTGATCTCGTTTTGCATTTCCCTTATCGATTCAGTATTGTCCTTAAGTATCTGTAAGATGCTGCTTATGGTCCTATCGTTCTGGTCCATTTTCTCCCACAAAAGAACTATGTGGTCAGTATTCCTTTGAACCGCGTTAGTCAGTTCGCTAAGTATCTTATAAATATCGTCAAATTTATTCAAAATGATGTCATTCCTTATTTTCTCGTACAGCATATTGGCTACTTTCCTGGCGAACTCGTCGTTGCTTGCTAAAGCCTTAACGATGTCCTCAGCCATAACTAATTAATCTCCTCTAATCCTTAAAACTTTATATAAGGACGTCAATACCCACGGGGCTTTAGTTTACGAAGCCTTGTGTGGAAATCCCTCCCACTTTCTAGCTCTCATTTTCGAAATGACGAAAGTCAATTTACGTAAAATGAAGCTTTCTAGATGAAGAACAACCCAGTGAGTTGGACGTTTTCTTGGTTATGTCTACCTCCTCTTCAAGTCGTAGTTCAGAGTCTCGTACAAGTTCATTGATTCTCGCCTGCGATTACGTCTTAGTTATAACCTGGCGTATCTTGCGTTAACTTCTTCCAGTCTCTTCCCGAGCTTCCTCAATCGACTGACTTCCTCGTTAGAGTCTTTTCGCTAGTTTTAACGGTGAGACTTTCCTTCCCCTCTTGGACAAGATCGTCTCTTTCCCTTCAACAAGGGTGCGTCGCTGACTTTAACGTGGAACTTATGTCCAACTGTGGCTGGCTGTGGCTGGTATAACCCTGTAGATCCCTGTAGATCTCCATCATTCCTGCCTCCTGCGTAGTCATAACGGTAGTAAAGATAAGTGATGCTTATATTCGATAAGGAAGAACCTATTCTATGGTCTTCCAGAGATGCTACATGTGCAAGAACGCGTGTGGTATCATTGTCACGGTCGAAGGGAAGAGCGTAAGGGTTTCAGCGAACCGGAACCACCCACAACCGGGCATTTGCGGTAGAGGAGCAGCTGGGCCCTACCTCCTCACTCACCCAGACAGGCTTAAGGGTCCCTTGATAAGGCAAGGAGACTCCCTAGTGCAAACTACTTGGGACAAGGCAATGGACGAAGTCGTCAAGAGGCTCAAAGAGCTCAGGGACGAGGGCCACCCAGAGTACTTGGCCATAACCTTCCACGACTACGGAAAGGAGCTCCTGGAAAGGTTCGCCCACTTGTACGGTACTCCAAACTTAATAGGCCACGAGTCAGTTTGCCATGGCCCCAGGACAGTTGCAGCCCAACTAGTTCTAGGCGCGGAGGGACCAAGGAGCGTAGACCCAGATTACCCAAACTCCAAGTTCGTTGTTTTCATTGGCAGGAATCCACTAGAGGGCATAGTGCCGGACATAGTTAGGAGGATAGACGAGGGAAGGAAGAGGGGCATGAAGATAGCTGTGCTGGACCCTAGGCGCTCGGCAATAGCGGAGAGGTACGCAGACAGGTGGATACCAATAAGGCCAGGGACCGACTCTGCTTTCGTGCTCTCCTTGATCTACTTCATGATAAGGGAAAAGATGTACGACGAGGACTTCCTAAAAAGGTACAGCAACGCTACCCTCCTAGTGTACGAGGACGACTTGACCTCCACGGGGAAGTACGCGGACGAGCTTTTGTACGAGGGAGTTGAAAACGGCAGGAAGGTAGCAACTGCCTTCTACTTATTGATGAAGGAGGGGGAAAGAGTCTACGGAAGGCTAAAGGACATAACTGGAGCCACCTACGACGACGTAAAGTACTTGGCTGAGAACCTATGGAATAACAGGCCTGCCGCAGCAATTGACGACGGCTGGCACACGTCCTTTTCCACGGACTCTACCTACGCTTGGATGGCTGTGTTCATAGTGAACGCAATGCTGGGAAACCTAGACAAGAAGGGTGGGCTCGTCTTCTCGAAAAAGGAAAAGGTAAAGCTCTATTCAGACGAGGTTAAGACCCAGAGGATTGACAAGATTAGGTACCCCCTGGCATATGCCGCCTTCCAGGAGGTCTATAAAGCCATACTTACTAGCTCTCCATATCCAATAAAGGCGCTGATGGTTGTTGGGACAAACCTGGACGGGAGGGACCCCAACTCAGAGCTCGTGAGGAGGGCCTTAAGCAAGGTGGACTTCTTGGTGGTTGTGGACGTGATGCCCTCAGACGTCACCCAGTACGCTCACGTTGTCCTTGCGGAGTCCACTTACTTAGAGAGGGACGAGCTACCCCTCCCAGTTGGGTGGACGCTGGAGGGCTGGGTAGACGTGCATCAAAAGGCAGTTGAACCTCTGTACGATACCAAGCCCCTATGGTGGATTATCCTAGAGCTGGAGCACAAGCTAGGGCTTTCTAACACCACATTTTCTGAATTAGAGAAGGCAATCGTGGACCAGTTAAAGGTAAACAGGGAAGAGCTTTACGCTAAGGGAGCAGTGAAGATAGAAGGCGAGCTCTACGATGTGTACCCCTACAAGAGGCCCCTAAGCACGCCGTCGGGAAAGGTTGAGATTTACAGCGAGACCCTCAGGAAGTTTGGCTACTATCCCATCCCCACTTATCTAGAGAAGAACGTGGCTCCAAGGGCTATAGACGAGTTCTACTTAACCACAGGGCACACGCTCTACCACACGCAGGACAGCGTGACTTTCGACATACCCACGTTAATAAAGCTCGCCCCAGACAACCCAATAACCATGAACAAGCGGAGGGCTGAGGTACTAGGAATAAAGGACAACGATGAGGTTGAGCTCGTGTCCTTGACAACCGGGCAGAGAGTTAGGGCTAGGGTAAAGCTCACCGACGGCATAAGGGAGGACACCGTCTTCACGTACTTTGGCTTCGGGAGGCACTCAAAGGGTGAGAAGTTTGCGTACGGCCACGGTTTTGACGTTAACAGCTTAATAAGTGACCAGTTTGCGGACCCCGTGTCAGGTAGCGTTGCCCAGTCGCTTAACATAGTAAAGGTAGTGCCGTTGAAGAAGTAATCTAAGGCAAAAGGGACTAGAGCATGCTATCGATTACCCTTAGCGTAAGAACTGCGTGGTGGATAAAGCTTAAGGCCCTTAAAGGGATTCCCTCTTAAACCTTCCCTTAGTCGCGAGCACTCGCCTTTCTCCGAGTAATGGCATTTTGCTCCTCGACCCCGTTTACGTTACGGGTTCAAATTGCGCGTGACGCAGGAATACCCTTATTACTCTGCAACGAGATTTATAATTGTGGGCAGCGCTGAGGAGATTAAGAAAATTCTCATGGAGAATCCTTCAATAATAGCTGACGTGTTAATTGCGAGGCCTGAGATTATCTATCAAGCGTTGGCCAAGCTAACCCCTTGGCAGAACCTTGCTACTAAGAGCGACGTTGAGGCGTTGCGTAAGGACGTGGAGTCAGTGAAGGCTAACGTTGAAACGCTACGTAAGGAAGTGGAGGAAATTAAGGATAAGATGGCAACGAAGGAAGAGCTGAACGCTTTTCGCAAGGAGGTCAACGAAAGGATGGCAACGAAGGAAGACTTAGCGAAGCTAGAGAAGAGACTTATGACCATAATCACAGGCATAGGGGCTAGATGGGGGATTATGAGCGAGGACGCGTATAGGCAGGGGATGGCAGAACTCCTTAAGGACGCGGGATTTGAGGTGAGGAGGGAGCTCTTATACGACAAGGAAGGCTACGTATTTGGCGAGCCATCTGAAGTAGAGATTGACATGGTCGTAAAGGACGGTAAGGTGATCATGGTGGAGATTATGACGGCTTACAGAAGAGCTGACACTAACGTGATTGCGAGGAAAAGGGAGTTCTACGAGAAGGTCAAGAACGTCAAGGTGGACAGCGTTATAGTGGTGGCTGCATACGTAGAGGACAAGAACCCGGAGAGGATTTTGGCGAGGGCTCAGAGCCTTGGTATAAAGGTAGTCCTCCCTACAGAGCTAAACCAACCTTAGGACTTGACGTGAATATGAATCAGCAAATGCCCTGTCTTTTGCACACAAGCTTTGGCTAAAGTAAGGGCTGTACTCTCTTAACGTTGAACCAAGTGCGTTGTAAACTAGGGCGCTCAAGCGGAGACTCAATTAATGCCTGCTTTGGGGACTTAGCGCCTTGAAGTGTTTTAAACTATCGCTAATCCTGAGCTGCAGCTTTAATTGTACTTTTGCTGAAAAATCAGCCTTTCCAAGTTCCTTACCCTTTCTTCCAACTCCTTAGCCCTCTTGCCCAGTTCTCTGTAATCGTTCTCGTACTTAGCTAACCCCTCCTCTAACCTCTTTAAGTTCTCGTTTATCTTTATTTGATCTGCAACCAGCTTCTCAAACTCCAAGATCAGCTTAATCAAGATCTCCCTGTCCTTCTCCGTGAGTTCAACGTTTCTTGCTAGCTTGTACACGAAGTAGTCCACAATTTCCTTTATGTCCTTCGACAAGTCGTCCATAAATAAAGGTAGGTAAAGGGGGTATATAACCGTGACCGTGTAGCAAAACCCTAGCTGAGGCTAAAGAAGAGAATGGCTGAGCGCTTATCCTTGAGTACGCGGAGTCAGGGAGCACCTCTCGGCTACTTTTAGGGCAACAAGGACAATGAGTTCGTTGAGGAACAGAAAGGCCTTGAAGAGAACAGATACAGCGACGCGAGTAACGAGGACGATTACAAGAAGGTCATGGAGTGCTTTAGGAGGAGGTCGTCTGTTTTAACTCTCGTAGGGATTACTTAGCAATATCCTCTCTTCAATAGTTCAGGGAGAGGACGCTCATCCCCTCATATATTAAGTTAGATGCCAACATTGTAGTGAGCTCGCTTAAGTCGTAGGGAGGGGAGACTTCCACAACGTCGAAGCCGACCAACTTCTTGAACCTCATAGCTCTTATCAACTCTATTATCTCAAAGCTTGTGAGCCCTCCCACTTCCGGAGTACCAGTGCCTGGGGCAAACGCAGGGTCAACAACGTCTATGTCTAACGACACGTAGGTAGGTCCATCCAGGGAGTTTACCTCCTTGATGACCTCCTCTGGTCTCAGCTTCAGTTCCCTTATGGTGAAGCTTTTTATTCCGAGCTTCCTTTTGTCCTCTAAGTCCTCCTTTGAGAAAGTGGAAGCCCTTATCCCAGCTTGTATTACGTCCTTGAGCAACCCCTCCTCCAACGCCCTCCTCAACCAGCTACCGTGGGTGTACTTCTTCCCCCAGTACGTGTCCCAGAAGTCGTAGTGAGAGTCCAAGTGGACTAAGTTTACCTTGCCGTAGACCTCGTACATGGCCCTAAGCACTGGGAGAGTTATGGAGTGGTCTCCCCCAGCTATGAAGGGAACTAGGCGTCTCTTAGTCAAGACCTCGTACACGCTCTCCTCTATTACCTTCATTGTGTCCATAATGTACCCTGGGATAACGTTAACGTCGCCCAAGTCGCAGGCGTTGAGCTTGTCGAAGGGATAAGTATCAAGGAACTGGTTGTAGGGGCGGAGTAGTCTAGACCCCTTTCTAATTCCCATTGACCCAAACCTCGCCCCAGGCCTATAGGTAACAGCGTCGTCGAAAGGTATCCCAAGAAACGCTGCCTTTACCTCTTCTCCTTCGACGCATAATGGTAGCCTTGCAAATGTGGAGACTTGCGTGAACCTCGGTGATTTTAGGGCGTCTATCTGCCTCATACGAAAATATGGGCGTTCAAGGCATTAAATTGCTGTTCTGCTAGCTCTTCGGCGGTTGTTAAACTAAGCTGTTCTCTCTTCCTCGTGAATACCCCCCTTCTTTCCATGACAGTTAAAAACAAGAGCGGTTTACTCGCCCCTAACTCGAAAGCTTTTCAAGTACTAAACGATCGCCACATGAAGATGCAAACTCTCCAACTAGAGAAAGCTTATATATCTGTAATTACAAGCATTTATTATGGCAATATTTGTAGTAATATCTAGTCTTACAGACAAGGGAGCCGAGACAGTAGCAGAGAAGCCAGAGAGGATAAAGGAGGTTAACGAGGAGCTAGCAAAGGTAGGAGCAAAGGTAAAGGAGCAGTACGTTGTGTTCGGGGACATAGACTTCGTAAACGTGGTTGAGGTGGAGGATCCTGAGAGGTTCCTGAAGGCCATAATAGAACTGAACAGCAGGGGCACAGTTAGGACTAAGTCCTATCTAGCCATCCCAGTGGACAGGGCAATAGAGGTGCTGAAGAGCGCTCCCTCCGTTGGACACCCAAAGGAAAAGTAATTTTCCCTTCTTTTTTCCTCTTTGTGCCAGGACCTTTTGACGGAATCTACGTGACTTAAACTAAGGCCTCTTAGGCATTTCTGGGACGAATGGCTGACCGTGGAACACCGCCCTACCATTCTTCATTTCTACTTTGATCAGTTTGCAATTCTCGCATGGAGTTTTCGACTCTGGCGGCTTCACCATTTCCCCAGTTAAGAGGCTGAACCTCGCTCTATGGAATGGGCATTCTACCACGTCGTCAAATATCTTGTGCCCTTCGGCTAGTATAGGTCTCCTCTTGTGTGGACATCCAGCTAGCCAAGCGTACTCCTTTCCGTCCTTCTGGTACACCATTACTGGGTAACCCTCAACTTCCAATACTCGGAGGGACATGAGTTCAGTTATGGATTTAAGGAAATAAGGTTGTCTACGCACGCCTTTATTCTTCATCTCTCAGGGCAAGGGTACCAAGTTTACTGTGAGCGTTTGGTCTTATCGCAAGTTGACGCTAAGCGAACAAGCTTCACGATTATGGCGTAAAGACGTTTCTAGTTTGAGTACAACACTTTGCGGCTCTGTGTTTTTCATGACGTTGAGGTAAAGAGAGGGCCTAGAGGGAGTTGCTAACCTCTATCCTCTCCCTTGGGCCGAAGTCCTTGATCCTAAAGCTAACTTAATATTATATATTTTACAATTAACGAAGAATTAATAAGAAATGTACTCTGTCACATGTTACTGACCCCCGAGGAACTGCTCGAGAGGAGGAAGAAGTTCAAGGTAGTCGAGGCCACATATGGTCATTACGGGCAGTCCTACTTGGAGTAGCACGTCCCTGGAGCGGTGCAAGTAAATTGGAGCTCTCTCCTCCACTCCTGGATGAAGGTAAATCCTCCTTAGTTTTAAAAGGTTTTATACAACTCTTGCGTATATTATGTATGGAACCTAGACCCGGAATTCCCGTCTCAAACTTACCCCCAGAGGGGCCAGAGGTAGTAGTGGTAGACGTGATGCTGAGGTGTAAGTTGGACAACGAGGTTATCCCCGCGTCCATGGCACTCCAACACCAACAGATGCACGAGAAGAAGGGCGAACAGCCCTGCTTTGTAGTTGAGACTTCTCCACTGCAGAAAAAGAGCGAAAGGGAGGAGCCATCTGGGGTCATGTAAGGTAAGGGACTAGTTCCTTTTTTACCTTCCCCTTAACTACGCCATCGTACTCGTGTATTTTGCCAATGTACGACTCAAGGGAGGGATCAATGGGGAGCTCCACAACGGGAGCGTTGTACCTCTTGGCCAGATCCTCAGCGTTCTTCAGGTCGCCGAAGGGCCTAGCTACCTTGCCGTCGCCGCAGTCCATGTAAGCCATGTTTACCACCAGGAGGGGCCTCTTCCCCCTCTCGTTCAAGTACCTCATCACGTATTCCACTACCTTGACTGAGACCGCGGATGGGGTCGTCACAACCACTGGGAAGAAGTCGGTGAGCCTCTCAAGGGTGAGCACCTCGTCCCCGAGCCCTGGAGGGAGGTCGAACACTACGTAGTTAGCGTCGCCTAGGTTTGCGTACGCAACGAGAGACTCCATGACTTCGCCAGCGTTTCCTCCAGGCAGTACTACGTATTTGTCCTTGACTATGCCCCCTAGACTTACAACCCCAAGCTCCCCAAGTTTAAAGGGCTCTATCCCTTTCTTGGTCACCTCGTGTAACTTGCCCTCTAGGCCAAAGAGCTTTGTGGTGGCCATTGTGTGGACGTCTAAGTCCACTAGAACTGCCCCCCTCAAGGAAAGCGCAAGGAGGGCTGACACTAAGCTCTTTCCTACTCCCCCCTTTGCGCTCATAACTGCTATTGCCTTCTTTCCCCTGAGCTTTTCCTTAGCCAACTGTCTGAGCGGTTCCACTTTCCTCTACCTCTATACCGTCTATGGTTATGTCTTGGGTCTCAGCCACTATGTCGTGGGATCCACACTTAGGGCACTTGAGGAAGGAGGGGGCCAACGCTGGCATTAAGTGAAGTGGGTACTCCTCACCGAACTCTCCCTTCAAGGACTCCAGCTGGTCCCTTACGTCCTTGAGCGAGAAGGTCAGACCGCAGTTCCTGCACTTGAAAGTGGGGTCCTTGAACACGACCTCCAGCTCTGCCTTGCCTAGGGGAGAGTCGCTCTTCATGGTGTCGAAGGCCTCCTTCAATATTTCCACGTCGAGGAAGGAGAAGGAGGGTATACCCACCTTGACCTTCTTTACTTGAGTCACGTGGTTTTCGTTCGCCCAGTTCACAACTGTCCTTATTACGGCTTCGGCAACTGACCACTCGTGCATACTAACTAGTTGAACGGAAAGTAAAAAACTTTTTAGTGCAACCCTCTTACCTAATCCCCCTCCCTGCGAGGGTTCAGCCGAGTCTCGGTTGTTACTACCCTTTATGGTACTCCGTTGAGCGTTACAAGAAAAGAAAGAGGCTTAAATAAGTTTAAGAGAGAGCTATAAGACACGTCTTTTACCACTTAAACTTTTACCCCATCTTAAAAGGCGAGATTTGCCCTCTCCTGTTCTCTCCTTATCAATGCAGGCCATGTTGTATACCACGCGTGTCTGCAAAAGTTTAAATAAGCAAACTAGTAAAGTTTTCAAAATTTAAGAATATTAGGATAAAAAGCTTACACTCATCTATGAAGGTAAAAGTAGGGGACAAGGCCCCAGATTTCACGGCCCTTAACGAGAAAGGAGAGAGCGTCGCACTCTCCAGCTTTAGGGGCAAGTGGGTCGTGCTCTACTTTTATCCCAAGGACGACACCCCTGGATGTAGAGCTGAGGCCCTCAGCTTCAAGGAGAACTGGGATGAGCTGATGAAGGCAGGGGTGGTTATGCTCGGAGTGAGCGGGGACTCTCCGGAGTCACACAAGAGGTTTAAGGAGAAGTACGGTCTACCCTTCACCCTGTTAAGCGACCCGGAGGACAAGATAAGGGAGATGTACGGAGCTAAGGGAATACTCATACCGGGGAGGGTCACGTTCCTCATGGACCCGGAAGGTGTGGTGAGGTTAGCGTACTCCTCCCAGCTGAACCCCACGTCTCACGTGAAGGAAGTCTTAAGGGTACTGCAACGGGTTAACGCAACGACGTAAAATTCAACTTTTTGGAGGAGATTACAAGAAGATCTTTTGACTTAATTTTCGAAGACGGAAAAACAAAAAACTTTAGATTGGTTATGGGTATACGTCGGGGTCGCTGAAGTACAGGGTTGGACGGTACTTCTATTGCGTCAACTGCGGGCTTGCCCAACGCCTCCCATATTGGGTTCCCTTGGTTCGCAGTTACCACCGCGGAGTCGTAGGTGTGAAGCACCGCTTGTAGATTAGCGAAGGTGTTCAAGCACAGCCCTGTTGGGTCAGACACGTTGGAAGGCACGTAGATTGTGCATTGTCCAGTCACTGGGTTGGGGAATTTGGGGTTGCAATGCTTATTAAAGAAGAGTGACTCAAATTAATCACGTGGTAGATAAAGATTGAGTTGATCTTCAATAGAGTTGAAAGAAGATGACTAAAGGAGTATATAAATATGATTATCCAGATACTGTTGATCTTCAATAGAGTTGAAAGTCAAGTGCATTAAGGCTGGGGACTGCATAGAGGCCTGCCGAGATAACATATTTATCTACGACGCAAGGAGGTCGATAAAGAAGAGGCTGTCGCGCAAATATGGTTAAGGAAGGTCTCGGTTGGCTCGTGGGAATTTGGAATATAGACTACATATCTCTGTATAGTTTACAGAAAATATGCAGAAAACTGTTATTAAATAAGGCGAAAAGTACTCCATATAAAGTTCGCGCTTTTGGCCTTGCCCTTACTCGTCCTTGAGGACCTCCTGCTAGGAGAGCCTAACTACGCCCTCACAGCCCTCTTACCTCTAGCCCTCCTCTTGAGGAAGTACAGGGTAGAAACCTCAGTGGCTCTCGTCCTCTTTCCGCTGTTCCTTAAGCACTCCGCCATTGACGTTGCTCTCTGCCTGGATTTCGCTCTATTGGCGTTGTCATAAAGCGTTTTTTGCTTCGACTCTGATTAGAGCACATGAGGGTATTCATCACAGGTAGGCCGGGGGTGGGAAAGACTACTACCTTAAAGTACGTGGTTGAGGAGGTAAAGAAGAGGGGAGTGAGTGTAGCTGGATTTTACTGCCCAGAGGTCAGGGAGAGGGGAGTGAGGGTGGGGTTCAAGATAGTTGACTTCTCTACGGGGAAGGAGGGGTGGTTGGCTAAAGTGGGTCCAGGGGAGCCCAGGGTTGGGAAGTACGCAGTGCAAAAGGAAGCAGGTGAGGTGGCTAGGCTGGTCCTATCTTCTCTCCCAACAGCCCAGCTCATTGCAATTGACGAGATAGGGCCCATGGAGCTCTCCATAGGCGCAGTGAAAGAAGTAATAGACGCAGCCTTGAAGAGCGAAAAGCCCCTAGTCGCAGTAATCCATAGGCAGGTAAAACTAGAGGGAAAAATCTACGTCCTTGACGTAAACAACAGGGAACAAGTGAAGAAGGAAGTACTTAAGGAAGTGATGGAAGCCCTGGGCTTGCAGGGTTAGACGCTTTGCTTCTTAACCCTTGATCTCTTGTTGTAGATCTTTGCTAGGATCTACATTGTCGCCTTGACTTCAAAAACCTCAAATTTGAAAGTGCAATTTTAACTATTTCTGGAGAGGGAGGAGGCTTTCTCTTCCTGTGAGCATCAGAGCTCAAGGCCGTAGTTTGTGGGTATTTGACTTCCTCCAGCCCTAGGGATTTCCTTACAACTTACCCTCACGGTTCTGCTTTCTCCTCCGAAATCAATTTCGATGTAGTTAACTCCCTTTATCTTGAGTGCACAGCCCTACGTCTCGCTTGTACACCACGTATTGCTTGTCGACTAGGGAGAACACCTTAACTTCAAGCTCCACTCCCCTCCTCAACGCCTCGTAGAAGGTCTCGGCGAATTTCTTGTCGGTCTCAGCGTTGGGTAGGAAGCAGTCAACGTCATCCCTCATTACTAGCACCATCACTTTCGCCCTATAGCCCTTCTCCTTCAACCTTATGAGCTCCTCTAGATGTCTCCTCCCTCTCTCAGTGGGAGCGTCGGGGAAGAGGGCAACCCTATTTTTAGCCAGGGTACAACCCTTGACCTCAACGAACGTGTCGCCAAACTGGAAGTCAAGTCTACTGTTCCCCACTTTCACTTCCCTCTTAGCCCCGGGGAGGAACTTCTCAGCTATCTGGCTGTGAACGCTCGAGTCAGTGATCGCCCAAGTGCCGTCCCAAGCCGCCGTGACCTGGCAATCCGTTTTCCTCTTCCCTCCTTTCACCTCCCTAACTAGAATCCTGTTCCCCGGGTAAATTAGCTCCTTTAGCCTTCCAGGGTCGTGGAGGTGGCATACCCTACTTGAAGCAGTAAGAACTAGGAACCTGTTAACCCTCTCCTTTACCACTTCTTCGTGAAGTTCTGGAAACTCGTATACCACAAACACGAGATAATTGTTGAGACCTGGAAAATGTGTCTTACTCCTCTTCTAATAACTACCTTAATGGTCAATTAGTACACCCCACTATCACTGGATCGTACCCTACAAACACACCTCCTTAACTGGTTTAACTAGTACATCGTAACTCCAGCCAACTCAACTGTGATAGCCCAAATAGGTAAGGAAAACAGCGCGAGCGTTTCTGGCGTCGTGAACTTCTTCTAGCAATTAAGTGGGGTATTTAGTACCTCCATTTCTGCCATAATTCCTTCAGTTTCCTAATTTGTGGTTGGTAATGGGCTTGGTTGCCATAACTTTTGTGCAATTTTACGCCTTCCTTAAGATTCAGTAGAAAAATCTCCCGTAAATAACGCATTTCAAAACCCTTCGCGAGTCAACCTACTGGTGTTTTCCTCCTAAAGAAATAAATATTGTCTTTCTAAAATAAATTTGATAGCCTTGTGGCTTTACCTATCTGTTCAATCATTTAGGATGCCTCTCAATTACGTTAACGAAAAGGTTATTTTGATTACTGCCCTCGAGGAAGGAAAAGAAGAGGATAAGTTAGTTAAGTTTTCCGAATGGGAGCTCGGAAGCGAGGAAAAGGTGATTAAGGCTTTTTACGATTACTTTAAGGATAAGGTTTACAAGCTTAGGTCTGAGCGGTTGGAGGAAATTGTGGGTAAAGGCAAATCAGAAAGGCTCTTTA
>ASRH01000018.1 GCA_000565255.1 Candidatus Aramenus sulfurataquae
ATGGCCTTGGCCTCAGTCGCCTCTTACACCTCAACCCCAGAGGAGGCGGGGTTAGCGACTTCTATGTACAGCGTCGTCTCAAACGTAGGGGTGGCAGTGTTGCCAGTTTACTTGGGCTCGCTCTACAGTAGCTACACCACCTTGGACTACGGGGTAGGAGCTGTAATGGCGATAAACTTCCTGGCCTTCCTAATGGCGTTATTAATGAAAAGCTAGATAACGTTGGACTTGTACTCTCCCTCCACCTCTCCCATGAAAACCTTCTCCGCAACTTTTCCAGTTAGCTTTAGCCTCAGTGAGTGCCCAGGGTTCCTCCCTGGACTAAGCTTAGTTCTTTTTACTCTTCCCTCTCTCAACAGCAGTACTTCTGCCTCTCCCCTCAAGGGCGCTGAGGTCCCGTTAACTGCCACTATCTGGTCGTCTGGCAATAATCCAGCGCGGTCAGCCGGAGAGCCGTCCTCTACGAACTTCACCCTGTTGCCTTCAAGGACTAGTCCGTAGTACTCCTTGCCTTCGTCCACGACCTCTAGTCCCAGTTCTTCCCTTATGGCCTCCAAGATCTCTCTTGCTGGCTTGTAAGCTAACTCAAGCTCCTCAAAGCCCAACTCCCTCATTGCCTTGTCCAGCAGGTCAAAAGTAAAAGCGCCTCCCCTGCTCCTCTCCCTCAAGGTCTTGAAGCACTCCTCTATGCCCCTCTGCGCCTTCGCGTCTGCGTAGAAGGCCAAAGCGAGCCCCCCATCGTAGTAGGACACGGAGGAGTTGAGGAAGTTCTCGTCCTGCCTATAGTACTTTATCCACGCGGTCCTCGAAGACTCAGCCAAGCTTACCCTTTTAGCCCCAGGGAAGGTGAGGGAGTGGAGGGCAGAGAGCACCCTCTCCAAACCCTTCTTCCTCTCAATTGCCCCGCTCCTCACTGCTACCTTCACTGCAAAGTAGTCCGTGAAGCCCTCGGAGAACCACAGCAGGTCAGTGTAGACCTCGCGCTCATAGTTGTGCCTCAAGTCAGCTGGGTAGAGCTCCTTTACGTTCAGCCTATGGAAGTACTCGTGGGCAAAGAGGATTGCTAACTCCTCCCTGTTCCAGGGGACGACAATAGCTGAGGAATCCCTGTGCTCTATTCCTCCAAAGTTCTTGTCGGACCTCCTGAAGTGAAACACGTACTTTCTACTGGGCTGGATTACCTTGTCTGCCTCCCCTACCACTTTCCTCACGATCTCAACGTCAACGTCGTCGATGGTGGAGATGACGTGCATGTCGTCCACCTCGATTAGCTTTAAGTTAGGCGACGCCTCTATTGGGGAGTCGGCGAAATCGTGGTAGTTGTCAGCACAGAAGGCGTCTCCCTCTTGCCTGAGCGTCGTAGCCACTTTCCAGCTTGAAGGAAGGGAGAGCTTAACGCAGTACTTTTCGTTAACTTCAGAGAAGGGAAATACAGCTGGAGGGTTGATGAAGAGGTAATCGTCCGTCGAGATGGCCTCTCTCTGATCCTTGCTTGATGCGTAGACTAAGTAGCGGAAGGTGCCCTTAACGTAAAACTTGTTCTTGGAGATCCTCACGCCCTCTATCTCCACCAAGTTCCTCTCAAGCTCCCGGATTAAGTAGGATCCAGGGACGTAGGTGGGGAAGACTACAACCCCTTCTCTCCCCTTCGCTATTACCTCTATGTACCTGCTCCTAGGAGTTACTTGGAAAAACATGAGTAGATAAAAGAGGGCAAGGTTAAAACCTAGTCGCTACTTGCGCGAGCTTTCAAGTTCTTCTCGTACTTGCTTACCCTCACCTTGTAAACCACAATGGACACGGCCCAAGTAGCAGCAAACGTGCCGATTATGATTATCCCTATATTGCCCCACCAGACGTCCCCGCTTATTAGAGAGATGACGTTCCAGAAGGGACCGCTTAAGTTAAACTCTGACTGAATTAAGCCCAAGAGCTCTAGAGATCCCACCAAATACGCTACCAAGATGGAGATGGAGGTCATGGTCAAGTTGTACCACACCTTCCTCAGGGGATTGCCCATGAACGCCCACCTATACGCTCCGTTCATGAAGAAACCGTCGGTGGTGTCTAGCAGCGTCATCCCAGCAGTGAAGAGCAGGGGAAACACCAATAACGTCCAGAGCGGGACGTTTGTGAACACACCTGCAGAGGCCGCGCTTATGGCGAGCAAAGCGGTCTCCGAGGCCGTGTCGAAGCCTAGCCCGAACAGGAAGCCTATTGGGTACAGGTAGTACTGGTTGTCCACTATCCTAAAGAGCTTCTTAAAGAACCTATTCATGAACCCCCTCTTAAGTAACGTCTCGTTTAGCTTCTCCTCGTTCATCTTGCCCTCCTTTACCTCCTTGTATATGCTGTAGATCTCTAACAACACGACGGCGTTCAAGAGGCCTATCAAGTAGAGGAAACCCCCGCTTACAAGCGTGCCCACCACAGAACCCAAGTTCTCCAAGGAGGGAATGCTCGACTCTATTGCCCTAGTCGCCACCATCAAGGCCAGGGAGAGCAGTATTACCACTGAGGAGTGGCCCAAGGAGAAGAAGAGCCCAGTGAAGGTCGAGGGCTTCCCCTCCTGGACTAGCTTCCTCGTCGAGTTGTCTATAGCAGCCAAGTGATCTGCGTCAACTGCGTGTCTTAACCCAAACAAATAGGCCAAGACGCCCAACGTAAAGAAACTGGCAAATACCCCCTTTACTTTCACCTCGACGTTCCCTACTTCCTCAGAAAGTCTGGCCAACCAGAAAAACAGAAAAGCGGTTAAGACTACTTCGGCAAGGTAAAAGACCACGCTCTTGACGTAAATCTTATTTGAGATCATGGGTATATGGATTGCCTATCCAAGTATTTAAATCTTTACTACCAATTACGTAGACTTTTACTACCGCTCACGTTTACCACGGCTTTTTAGCCTTAAAGGACTAAGGAGGATCATGGACCTCCTAGACCGTTTAAAGTCAAAGGACAGAGAAGATAAGCACAAAGCGTGGTTGGAAGTCGAGGAACTGGTTAGGTCTGGTAGGGTTGACCTCCTCTTGGACTTACTCTGCTTTGAGGACCACGGTACGAGGTATAGGGCGTGGAACCTATTGTCGGAGTGCATGGGGAAGGTGTCGGCGGAGCAAGTTAAGGAGAGGGAAAAGTGCCTCCTAGAGCTACTAATGGACAGCGACTTAAACGTGAGGAGGCTTGTCTGGTACTCCACGTTACCCCAAGTCTACAACCTCCTAGACAAGGAAAATGTGAGGAAACTTAGGAAGTACTGCGAGGAGGCAAAGGGAGAGGAGTGGGTCGAGTTGCTGGAGGAGACGTGCAATGAGCTAGACGCTAAGGCTTAGTTAGGGCCAGTATCCCCGCTATTAGCAAGAGGACGAAGGAGATCCCAAAGACCCCGAAGAAAATTGGGAGGGAAAAGACTGATGCCAGGATTAGTAGTATCCCTGCTACTTTCCTGTCCTTTATTATGGAGCCCACTAGCCCTAGCACAAAGGGAACCGTAACGAAAACTAGCAAGAAGAAAAAGGAGAGCATACCAAAGGCCACTATGCTATGGTGAATGAACGAGAAGGCTAAAAACAACGGGATAAACACCCCCACCAATAGGAACAGAGTGCCTATGAGCCCAAGGACTTGATAGGTCTCCATTTACGCCACCGCTATTTCTTTATACATTCTCATTTAGTGTTTTTATCAGTAACGTTGAAGCCTGACCTTTTGTCTAAAGGCCTTTTAGAGTGTGCCTAAAAAACGAGGACTCCTTTGGACTCAGAGCTCTTTAGTGCGAACTCCGACACTCCGCTTATCTTAACTCCTTGTATTAGCTCTTCTTCCCTTATTCCCTTTACCTTCATTCCGAACTCACACGCTGAGATCTCGACGTCTCCCATGTCAAGCAAGTTGTCGATGTAGTACTTCAGGGGCTTGGCGTTTGGCAGAACTACTTGTACTTTGCTCAAGGGTCCCCAATTAGGGGCTTCCTATACGCTGTCGCTTTCCCTAATCCCATACTCACTGGCATACTGGTAATAATAGGCGAGATCTCGTTTGGCTGAGCTTCCTATTAGGCTTAGGAGTTAGGTTAAGCGGTACTACTGCCTTCGCTACTAACCTAACTTCCTCTCTGTATCTGGGCAATGTTTTAAGGTGTAGTCCCTTCCCCCTTGTCGACTTGAGCCTCAGCACAGTAAGGTTATACTCCTTCCTCATCTCCTCTAACGCTTCGTAGGTTCCGTCGGTCGAGAACGAGTTATGATTATTGCGTCGTAAATGGGAGAGAAGAAGACTTGACGCTCTCCCTGACGGCGTCTACGTTGTTGTACACCGTGCCGTAGAGGCAATGCTTCATCTCTTATCTAGTGGAATGTAAATCCTGAGGTGAAAAAGGTTTTAATCACATATGCGTAGCCTAAACTGTGATAAGGGACGAGATAAACAGAGTACTGTGGTCTAAGGGGCCCATAGAGGACTACACGTTAGTAGTCTGGGACAGGTTCAAAGGGTTGATTGAAATACCCTTCACGTCTATCTCCAGAGTGGACAAGAACTACGTCTACTTAAACGACGATACTGTAATACCGATACACAGGGTAAGGGAGATCAGGAAAAAAGGAAGGCCAACTTGGAAGAGAGGAGAACGGAGTTCTTGAGTGCCTGCTTATAATCATTGGGATTCACCTCTCCTCCTTCTGCCCATTAGTCCTCCTACTCCTATCACAGCCACTGCAGCTATTCCAGCTACAAGCAACCAGTTGGGCTCAACCCTAAGTACCTCGTGTATAGGCCCGTTTACTACCAGCTTAGACCCTGAGGAGACGTTGAAAGTTCCAACGAACCTCCCCAGCAAGTAGAAAGGTAGGTTGCTTTCCAACAGGATCGTCTTTCCAGCGTTTACCCAACTCTCGTTGCCGTTAATGTCCACGAGGTACTGCTTTACGTAGTTTACGGTTAACGTTACCGGTTTGTCCATGGTGACGCTCAGCGGGGACGCTACAGTTATTATTACCCTCTCCTCCTTGTTTACGTAATACGTCTGGTTCAGTATTTGGATAGTGGTGTTCTCGTTAAACCAACTATCCGATGTAACGTAGCCCAAGACTCCATCTATGAGAGCCTTAACCGGGAAGTCCACGTTAAGCTGTAGAAGGAACTGCCTCTCCGCGTATACGTTTACCTTAACTGGTCCCTTCACCGTAAACTGGCTAGGGTCAATGCCTACAATTAGGAACCTAGTGTCGGGGCTGAGGTAATAGGTTATGTTCTCAACCTTTATGTTAGTTCCAGCGTTGTACCAGCCAGAAGTTAAGGTAGTGTTAGTGCCGTTAACCAGGGCGTAAGTGGGAATTGGACTGTTTACGTAGACGTAGTACTGTAAAACAGCGTTTACGTGTACGCTCTTTGGTCCGTCCACTTCAAAGGAATTTGAAGGACTCACTGAAACTATCACTACCTTTTCCCCTGTGCCATTGTACTGCACAAAGGGGTACACGGTGACGTTTGACCCAGCGTTGTACCAGCCAGAGGTAAACGGCTCCTCCTTCCCGTTCACCTTTGCGTATACTAGACCGGAGGGAGTCACGTTGACGAGGAACTGCTCCAAGTAATCCAGAGACAAGGTAATTGGGGAATTCACAGTGAAGGACTGCGAGGGAGATATGTTGAACAAAAGGAACCTAGTGTCTGGGCTGAGGTAATAGGTTATGTTCTCAACCTTTATGTTAGTTCCAGCGTTGTACCAGCCAGAAGTTAAGGTAGTGTTAGTGCCGTTAACCAGGGCGTAAACTGCAAATATAGACTTTACATTAAGGTAGTACTGCGTTACTTGGTCTAAGACGACCTCCATTGGGGAGTCGACGGTGAAGGACATAGAGGGACTTGCCCCAACCACCAAAAGCCTTTCCCCACTGCCCAAGTAGTAAGGTATCTGCTCTATCTGCACTTGAGTGCCAGCGTTATACCAGCCTGAAGTGAATGTCGTGTTTTCCCCATTTACCAAAGCATATACCTTACCCTGCCCTACTACCTTAACGTGGTATTGGAGGTAGTAGGTGACTGAAACTTTTCCGGGGGACGTTATGATCCCTTGATAGTCTGTAGCCTCCCACCTGACGCTTGTGGTAGAGTAAGGCAGTTCTGAGGGGTAAGAATATGGGGAGCCGTAGTCTACCCAGTAGGTTCCTGGAAGAACGGTCTCAATCTGACCAAAGGACTCCACCTCTATCTCTGGCTCTCCGTAGTTTCCTCCGCCTACCACGGAGAAGGTGAACGTCACCAAGTCCTGCTTATAGTAGGTGAAGTTAAAGGAGTAAACGCCGTTGGGAGTAGTTGGTATCTCCCCTGAACTCACTGGCGTAGCCCATCTTACCCCTTGGAACGTCATCGACTCCTCTATAGTGTAGTTGGTACCCGACGGAACTTCGATAGAGAAGGGCATAGTTGCGTTTATCACTGTGCCGTTGGGGAACTTGAGCGTTACCGTTGGGGGACTGGGAAGGGGTGCCCCTACATAAGAGTAGTTAAAAGTGACAGCCTCTAACCCTGGGAGCACGGTTATTGGTATTTGTACGCTTCTGGAAAATCCTGGGAAGAGGGTGGCGGTCAAGGTTACGTAGTAGGTGCCCGGGGACAAGGACGACATGCTCACCCACACTACCTCGGTACCGTTACCCTGGAAACAACCGGAAGTGCTGTAAGTGTAAGATATTCCTTCGGGAGCGCTAAGCGAGAACTCCGCTGGGCCATACGCGTTGACTTCTAATGGAATTTCCTGGACTCCGTCCTGGGTTATGTAAACTGGAGAAGTCAAGGACACGGAGAAGTTAGCTACCCCTGTGCCTTCGTAAACCCCTCCTTGTAGGTTCACTGTAGCCTCCCCTACCAGTTGGAGTTCTTGATTGTAAACCAGTACTGCGTAGTCTCCCTCAAGGAGGCTGAACTTCGCGCCGTAGTCCGTGAAAGGTATTGCGTACTCAGCGTAAGAGGAGTTATACCCGTACTTGGTCAAGTAAACCAGCACGTAACCGGACTGAATGGGTGCTTTAACCGTTAAGGATCCCATGAACGTGAAGTTCCACAAGCTGTTGAGACCTCCCCTCCCTGCCTCAATTCCGGCTTGGAATGTACTCGTCATCGGGTTTAGGTAGTAGGGGAGATCAAGGGCGTTTTCCACGGTCTCTGCAGTGTCGCTGCCGAAGTTGTAGGCGTTGAGTATTTGCTGGAAGTTGTGGCCATTCCAGTACTCTAAGTTCATGAAGACGTACGAGGAGGTTAACGTCGCCGTTCCCCCTACCCCTCCCATCACGAGCTCAATGTCGTACATGTTCCCAGAGCCCGTGTACTTGTCCCCGTCCACCAAAAAGTAGACGTTTGACGCTCCCTCGGCGTTTAAGATTGTTACTTTGTCGAAGTTTACCCATCCGCTTCCTAGGTTAGCCCAGAAATACAGAACTGGTTGCCCCGCTGAGTTCTCAGTGACGTTGAGCAATAAGTAGAAGGTAAAGGGAGGGACTAAAGAGGTAGTTGTGTACGTGTAGGAGTAAAACGTCTGGTTTCCGTAAGTACTGAGGACCCCGTTACCCTGGAGGGAGGTGACGTTGGCGTAAGGGGAAGTGAAGTTCCACACGTTGTCCGCTACCGTAGCGGAGTGGGTCTCAGTGTTGTACACCACCACGTTTTGAACCCAGAGAGCGTATACGTTGCCGTCGTATTGGTAGTTTAACACCCCATTCAGCTGAAACGCTACCTCAGGGTTACCGCTTAGTGAAGTAACTGAGAGGTAGCCCACGTACACGGAGCCTAGGAGCTGAGTGGTCTCCGTCTTGTAGGGGCCGTATGGACCTATGCCGTAGTCGGCTATTCCCATGGGGGCTGGTTCCTCCTTGTAAAAGGAGTGTATGTTCACTTCCCCAGTTTTCCCTGCTAGAGACTCGTTGGGCGGTACGGGGGAAAAGGCGTAGGCTTTCTTGACGTAGTGGACTTGGGTTAGGTCAGAGGAGCTTGGCTGTGCGTGGACTAGAAAGGAAGCTACATTTACGACTAAAATAGATGCGAGGAAAACGAAAAGAAATGTCTTCATGTTGGTAACAATAATACCCAGTCCCTAATAAATATTCAAGGAGAAAGTGGTTGAGCTGACCTCCTTCCCGCCCTAAAGGGCGAGGCTTGTCTGGTCTTTGTCATAGCTCGTAGATGAGAGACGCCCTCTTCACGGTCCCGTCGGAAAGCTTGAACTCCACAACGTAAACGTTTCCCGGCACTAATGGGCCGGCTATCTGGAACTTAAGGAAGACCTTGTTCTCCCCTAGAACCAGCTTCCTCGTGCTGATCTGAGTCAATGGGAAACCCAAGAAAGAGACGTCGACTATTTCCGCCTCGGTCTGGGAAAACAAGGTGACCTCGGCTTCACCGCTGCTCCTAAGCCACCCGTAGCCAACGCTTTTATCGCTTACCTCTAAAGTTGCAGTCTGCCTTCTTTCAAAGGACTTAACGGACATCTCAGAGGAGGCAAAGTAGCACATGGGATATCCCACCACGGAGCTAAGGAGGCCCATTATCATGAACCCTGCAAGCCTTAACTTTTCGTCATTGTACTCCTCTCCCACCTTATACACAGCGTAGCCAACGATGCCGTTTCCCACTGCAACTAGCACAAAGCCCAAGTAAAGTAAAGGGGAATACACGTCGCTGAAGATTAGGGACAACGCCCCTAGCACGAACACGTTAGTACCCAAGTTACCTAGGCTCCTACCGGTCTCCGACACCCTGAGCAGTCCTACCCTGAGCTTTGAAAGACCCAGGACGAACAAGGCATAGGATACCAGTTCCATGATGAGCACAAGCAACGTTAGAAAGGTAGAGCGGAGGAAAAGGGCCACGCCAACGATGGCTAGGAGAATTACGATGGAGATGGTAACGTAGAGTGAGCCCTCTTTTAGGTCCTTGAACCCTTGGTTTACTTCCATAACACAGTATTGGGATCCAATTAAAAATTGCTAACTTATGCCCAAGATGCTCTTCAACTTTGAGATGAGAGGTAATACGTATCCCTTGAACTCCTCGAAGTTGCCATTTGACTTACTGTTGTAAGCTCCTTGGAAGAGGGTTGGTAGCTCGGGGTAGAACTTCTGGCCCAACAAGTTCACTGCGTTAAAGTAGTCCTGAAGCGTTATGGGCATGAAGCCGGACTTAATGGAGGCCTCCTTGACTAATAGGATCGCCACGTCCCAATAGGCCTGCATCGCCTCCGGTATTCTTCCTTGGTTTTCCATTACTTGGGCCTTGTAAAGCATGGAGATTACTTCCTGTTGCAGCGAGAACTGTGGGTTCGCGTATTGCGGTTGGGAAGCGGGGTAATAGTAAGTAGGGTACTGGGTGGGGTATTGATATCCTTGGCTTGAATAGGCATTTACGTTACCAACGCCCACCTTCTGGTAATTGTCTGCCTTTTTCTGGAGGTACTCGTAGAGGAAGTACAGACCAACTATTGCAATTGCCCCTGGAATCCACATAAAGTACGCCAACTGAGAGAACGAGATCTCAGCAGCCTCTACCATAGCAGCTAGGAGTAGCTCCAAGGCTGCAAAGGGAACCATGAGTAAGGACCTAACCCAGTCCCTCTTCCAGATTGCGTAAGTCCCAGCGCCTGCAGCAACGGCGTAAGAAGGAAGCTCCAACCAGCTGTGAGGGAGGGTCATGAGCCCTATAGCGGCCACTATTCCGGGAACGTGATATACTGTAGTGGTATAGGACGTCAGCACGTAGGCAGTGGAACCAATGGAGAAGAGCAGTATGGCTATGCCTATGATAGGAAGGAAGTCCACTAACGCAATTGATAAGTTATGGGAGAATATGGTGAGGAAGAGCAGTACGTAGGGGAGGGAGTCCGTACTAGAAACTGTAGAGGAGAAGGACTGGGCCATTCCTGGGTTATTAACTGGGATGGCAGAGACTCCTAGGAATATTGCCAACTCAATTCCAAAGTATATTAAGATAAGCTTTGTTATTAGCCTCATAAGTATTGTGGTGGTACCCATAGGTTATATAAGTTTTCCAAAATGTTATTATAAACAGGGAAAAAGGTTCATCTAGGATTGAATGAAACTTCTCTTCGCGAACCTTCTAGGGCATAGACGAGCTATTAGCCATGTCCGTCTCTACGTCTAGTTGAAATGAAACAAGTGTAAATAAAAATCGATAAATTGTTTTACTGTGAAAATAACGTATGGAGAATGAAGAAAGGAAGATAACTTTGCGGTTGCGCAGCGAGGAATTAAAGGTCGTGGGAATGCACTGCGCCACTTGCGTCGCCACCGTGTCCAGGTCAGTCTCCTCAGTGAAAGGTGTTGTGGACGTAAACGTGAACTTAGCTAGCGGAGAGGCCAAGGTTAGTCTTTCTAACGCAAAGCTCAAGGACGTTGTAGAGGCCATAAGGAAAGCAGGTTACGATGTCCTCACACAGAGGGCCACGTTAAAGGTCTCGCTCAACCCGGAGGAGGTGGAGAGACTTAGGGAAGAGATTGAGGAGATGCCCGGAGTCGTGAAGGCGATTGTAAACGTAGACGGCGTTGTTTACGTCGAGTTCAATCCACTGTCCACCAATGCGGAAGCGATAAGGGAGGCACTGGAGAAGGAGGGTTACAAAGTTTCAGTACTGGCAGGAGAGGAGGAAGTCCCTGAGGTTCTCGCTTCTAGGAGGGAACTCAGGGGGTACCTCTACGCCCTAGCCGTTGGCGTTGCGTTCACTCCGCTGACCTTGATTTTCCAGTATACGGGTCTGACCTTCCTAGCCCTCCTCTTCTCATTACCAGTGCAGCTTTACTCTGGGCTGAGGTTCCACTTGGGGGCTTGGAGGGCTTTCAAGAACAAGACCACCAACATGGACACCTTGGTATCCCTAGCCTCAAACGTTGGCTGGCTCTACAGCCTCTACTCCTTCCTAATCGGTGGCCCAACGTTCTTCGACTCTATCTCGCTCCTCATCACCTTCGTCTTAGCTGGAAAGACGCTGGAGGCGTACTTGAAGGCAAAATCAACCAACGAGATAGCGGGGCTTCTCTCGGTAAAGGCCCACGTCCTAAGGGAAGGAAGAGAAGTGGAAGTGGACTCGTCTAAGCTAGAGGTAGGGGACGTAGTAGTAGTGAGGGCAGGGGAGACGATCCCTGCTGACGGCGTTGTTGAAGAGGGGATGGGAGAAGTAGAAGAGGCAATATTCACGGGGGAAGTTAGGCCCTCAAGGAAGGTTAAGGGCTCTCCAGTGATAGCCGGTTCCACCCTAGTGTCAGGAGCCCTTAAGGTGTACGTAACTAGGGCTAAGAATAGGACTTACTTGGCCCAAGTAGTCCAGGCTTTAAGGGAGGCGCAGAACGCCAAATTTCCCATCCAGAAATTAGTGGACAGGGTGTCGCAGGTCTTCGTCCCCGCGATCATATCCATTGCAGTAGTCGCCTTCCTCGTCTGGAAACTGGTCATGGGCGTTCCCACGTATGAGGCTGTCCTATTCTCGGTGGCGGTATTGGCAGGGGCTTGTCCCTGTCCCCTAGGCTTAGCTACCCCGATGGCGGTGTTAACTAGCGTAAACAAGTTGGCTAAGAAGGGAATAGTGGTAAGGGACGGGGACGCGATGGAGAAGCTAAACCAAGCTAAAGTGTTCATTTTCGACAAGACCGGTACCTTAACGAAGGGGGAGTTCAAGGTCACAAAGGTCACAGTGGACGAGGAGACCCTAAACGCGGTGGCAAACCTAGAGGGCTACAGCTCCCACCCTATAGCAAAGGCCATCTCCAAGCTGGCGAAGAGGAAACTGAAGGTGGAGAACTTCTCCGACTTTCCCGGAGAAGGGGTCTTTGGCGTAGTGGAGGGGAAGAGCGTAATAGTTGGGAAGAAGGACTTCGTGCTCAGGAACTGCGAAGGAAGTGGGGAAGAGAGCATTTTGGTCTGCGTTGATGGGAAAGTTGTTGGGGGCATCGTAGTAGAGGACGAGCTAAGGGAGGACGCTGTGACGACAATAAGGCAGCTAGTCAAGCAGGGTAAGGAGGTTTACGTAGCCACTGGCGACCCGGACCCCAAGTTGGACCTAGGCGTTAAGGTCTTTTCCGGCCTCTCCCCAGACGAAAAGGTGGATCTAGTGAGGAAAATGAGGAAAAAGGGGCTCACGGTATTCGTGGGAGACGGCGTTAACGATGCCCAAGCCATAAGGGAGGCAGACGTTGGTATAGCAGTCTCCTCCGGGACAGACATAGCCAAGTACGCTGGTGACGTGATAGTGCCATCAGTGTATTCAATCCTGGAGCTGGAGAGGATGGGGAGGAGGACGGTGAAGAAAATTAAGGAGAATTTGGCGTGGGCTTTTGCCTACAACTCGGTCTTGGTAGCGATAGCCTCTGGCCTCTTCTACCCTGCGTTGTACCTCCCGCCGGAGTACTCAGCCCTCGCAATGAGCCTAAACAGCATCTCCGTCGTAACTTGGTCCCTGGTTAGCTGACTTCCTCGAGACCTCCCTCTCGTAGGCCTTAAATAAGGATTCCAGTGTTAGGACGCCCACTAGCTTTTCTCCCTCCACCACGCTAACCCACCTGGTCTTGTTCCTGCCCATTACCTCCAGCGCGTGCTCGAGGCTGGAATTAGGTGAAACAGTCGGCACGCCAGTTACCACGTACTTTCTCAGAGGTGTTCTCCCTTTTCCCTTGGAGCTCCATCACGTAAACGACGCCAACGAAGTTCCC
>ASRH01000019.1 GCA_000565255.1 Candidatus Aramenus sulfurataquae
AGAATTATCATTGAACTAACTGGGTTAATTGATTTTACATGAGTTTTAATAAAACAAGTTTATAGTTTTTTAATCTGTTATAATCTTTTTGGTGAATGTCAAGTGATAACCTATACTGCACCCATGTGGGTTGGTCTCCTCATAGGATTTATAATAGGAGCAGCTGCCGAGATTTGGGGTATAGCGAACCCAGAGACGCTAATTAGGCTGGCAAAGTGGGAGGACAGGCTTTTCGTCATATGCATAACGTTGGGCCTAGCGATCGCTACTCCAGTAATTTATGGACTTTACGCACTGGGCGTTGGTTTCCACTGGTCTCCGAAGCCTCTGTACGTTATAGGCATCCTTATTGGAGGTCTGCTGTTTGGCGCAGGACTCGCTCTATCCGGTTACTTCCCTGGTTCCATATGGATGGCATTAGGCGAGGGAAGGAGGGACGCAATTTACGCGGTGTTTGGCGCAATCCTCGGCGCGGCAACTTGGACAGCACTTTTCCAGACTTCTGTTGGTCAGTGGTTGGTTAGCACGCTTAACTTCGGTAGCCTCGTAATAGGGGGCAAAAAGATATCTCCATTTGTGATCCAGCCCCTGGACGGGCTGACGAGGCTTGACTTGTTTGGCATTGCAGTAGTCTACGCGGTTGCTATGTTCCTCGTAGCCTACTACGTTCCGAGGTATAAGGGAGGGACCAGGAGTTGTCTAAGGGAGAACATAGAGAAGAGAATGACCCCAATAGAGGTGGAGAAGCACAAGGACACAGCCATGTACCTCACAGATGGGGCCCTACCCTACGAGAGCGGTAGCACAGCACAGAAACTGAACGAGTACTACGCAACCGAGAGCAACGTGACTAGATGGTTCATGGTTAGCGTTGCTGGAATAGTAGGGCTAACAGTGGTCTTAGAGATGTTCCTACATCAGATCTTTGGAGAGTCCACTACTGACTCCTGGATAGCGGGAATGTTGTTCTTCCCCAACTTCAAGTACAGTCAGATAGTGTTCAAGGGGATAGGCTGGGAACCCTTCAGCGATATAGGAACCTTAATGGGTTCCTTCTTCAGCGCCATATTCCTAACTAGGAGGTTCACTGCGTTTAGGAACATAATACCGCCAAGCTGGGCAAAGAGATTTGGCTACAATTCAGCTGTTAGGTTCTTGGGTTCCTTTGGAGGAACATATTTGATGCTATTGGGAGCTAGGATGGCGGGAGGTTGTGCCTCTGGGCACATACTGAGCGGCGACCTGCAGATGGCCTTGAGCGGGCTAGAGTTCACGGCGGCTGTTTTCGCTTCCATGTTAATAACCGCGAGGATAGTGTACGGCAAGAGGTGAGCTGAATGGCGTATGACCAGAAGACCTTGGAAAAGATGGACAAGGCGTTCAAAACACTATTCGTAGTGGCGTTCATACTGCAGATTGTAGTGGCTATAGTAGTGACAAATGACGCTACCACGACCCCGCTAACCGGGCCTCAAGTGGCCTCTGTGGGAATAATAACCGTGTTCCTGCTGGTGGTGGCAGGGGTTATTTACAGCCAGTTTCCAGAGTCCATCCTGGGAAAGCCTAAGGAGAAGCCTAAGGAGAAGGAAAAAGAAGCTCAAAAGCGATAGTTGTCTTTTTTTCCTTTCCCTCCTACTTTTAGCTTATGGACGTTCATAAAATTTTACAACACGAAGAACCCTTCCTCAAGTTCTTGGGCCTAAAGCTCCTAGAAGTAAGGGAAGGCTTCGCGAAGCTGGAGCTGGAGTATAAGGAAGAGCTCACCAGGAGGGGGAAGGTACTCCACGGTGGAGTCATAATGTCGTCAATTGACTACGCTGGTGGCATCGCCACAATTACGGTCAACGACGGAGTGGATCAGGTCACGCAGGAGCTCAAGGTGAACTTCTTGGAGCCCATGTATAAGGGCCCATTTACTGTTGAGGCTAACGTGGTGAGGAGAGGCAGGACTGCAGTGGTGGTAGAAATAAAGTTCACGGACTCTGAAGGAAGGCTGGGAGCAATAGCGTTAGGTACGTGGTATATCTTAAGGGAAAAGAGAGTCACGGGAAATAGGGAAGCGTAAAAAGCTTTGAGAGAACAGACAAAACAACAATTTACAACAATTTAACAAAAAAGATTCTTGAGTATCCCTTATAACACGAAGATGTATATTAGCCTTGTAAACGTGTGGGCAAGGAGGAACATAGCTTCGTAGCCTGGATCGTCTAAGCTTACGTTAGTGGAGACCAAGGTCATGGACATAGTCGAAGTGCTCACTACGGTGCGCGTCTTGGTCATCCCCATGAAGCTGTACGTGGTAGTAGTGGTCTTAGTGGAGTTGCTCGTCAAAGAGTACAGGATCCCGGTGACGAAAGTCTTGGCTATGGCCTCTTGATGTCCTTCACTACTCGCTACTAGGTTAGCTCCTAAGAACGACGCGTTAAGTTTTGACGTGTAGGTCTTGGTCAGTTCGTACTCGTGGCCTAAATACGTGTTGCCATTGAAGGATATCATTACTAGGCCCACGGGTCTGTAGTTTACGTGATAGGTTACGTTCAAAAAGCTGGACGTGAAGTTCCCGGTGAAGGCTTTAGTGAAGTTGAGGAGTTGGGTCAAGTTGAACTTCTCTATTGAGCTAACGAGGCTCTCGTTGCTGTAGTACTCTAACGTGTAGTTAACGCTGTGGGAAGCCGAATAGCTGAACATCCCTGACGCGTTTACCTCCTTTGTGCCCACAACTTTTATCTCGTTTAGGTACTTACCGGAGGACGTCAGCGTGGAGTTTATCAACAAGGTCTCGGCGAGGGTAGCGGTGGCGTTGTAGTCTTTGGAGTGGGTCTGCGACACGTAGACTACCTTGTATTCTAAGTAGGAGTACGAGCTCCCAGTCTGGGAGAACGCTAGCGGAGCCAGCAATAGAGGTATTAGGAATAGAGAGACTAGGAGTAACTTGCTCATATCTGTAGTTCTAGGTGCACGGGTTATAAACGTTTGCCAAAGAGCTCTTACATGTTGCGTAGGATCTCCATCATTTCCCTAGCGTTCTCTAGCATGAAGTGGTCGTTGTTGAAGAAAACGTAGATGTCCTTTGGCTTGAGCTCAACGACTTCCTTTGCCACCTCCACTAGTTCCTCCCTCGAGTACTGGTAGTTGTACCACTCCTCCCTCCCGTGCATCCTTAAGTATACCTTGCCCGTGGTGTTAAACAAGTAAGTCCCTATGGGGGAGTCTATTGAGACTACAGTGCAGTCAAGGGGAGGCATGTTTCGGAACCAGCTTTCGTGTCTGAACTCCACAGCCATCCTCTCCCCAAGAAGGGAGGCGAACCTCTCCACCCTCTTTACGTTTTCCTCGGTCATCTTGAAGCTGGGTGGCATCTGGAACAAGTAAAAGTCGGGCTTTAGCTCCTCCATCAGCGAGAAGAACCTATCCCAAGTTTGCGTGTCGCTCAGCCTCTTAACGTGAGTGACGTATCTGTGGACCTTCACTGCCCACTTTACGTTGTACTTGCTCCACCCTTTAACCTGGTTCTTGAAGGGGAAGCGGTAAAAGCTCATGTTTAGCTCCACAGCGTTTAGCCCAGAGTTCTTAACGTACCAGTCCAAGCTGTTGCCCTCGTTCCAGTCGTACGTCCAGCCAGAGGTACCTACAAATATCATAGGAGTTATAGGAAAGGGTAGGATAAACGCTTTGTTGACCAAACCGTTATTACCTTTCCCTCGAGTTTAGAACTATGGACTGGGAGAGACTTGGGGAAAAGTTCTACAGTTACGACGAAGAGGTCAAGGACGCCGTCTACTTTGTGCTCAAGTCCAGCGAGAGGGAGGACAGACAGTCTAACGTGATATCCTTCTTCACTGGCGTCGGAAGGGCGCTGGACAAGCTAGACGCCGAGTGGATTAAGAGGTTTGCGAGCGAGTGCGATGACTACCCACCAATATGCGAGGGGATAGCCAGGGGAATAGCTGGGCTCACGTCTTTAAGCCACGACAGGGTAGACGCGCTCCTTTCCTCTAGAACCAGCGCAATGTTTGTCCTTTCCAAGGTGGACTTGTCCAATCCTTCGTTAAAGGATTTGGTATTGGGGGCAATAGACAGGATTAAGGACGAGAGGAACCTCGGGGAAGTGGGGAGGAATTTCGGCCAAAACTTCCACAAGGCGTTGAAGGAGGTGAGGGAAAAGGTGGGCGTCCTCCTCTCAAACCCCTCCTTCGCCTACGAGTTCCTCAAGGTTGTCAACTTCTCCTACTTCTCTGACATCTACAACTTCTCTGGGGAGGTCAACGAAGTACTGGGGGAGAGGATACTAGAGCTAACAGACTTCCAGAGGAGGAAGCTGCTGCAGAAGAGCGATAGGTGGCTGGGAGCTGGCGTAGGGAAGGTCTTTGACTCCCTCCCCTTTGAGCTGAGGAAGGTGGTGGTGGAGAAGTTCAGCAACGACAAGGAGTTTGCGCTGGGACTCATAAGGTCGCTGGACTTGAACAGCCTCTCAGACGAGGAACTGCAGGCAGTGGTTTCCTCCTGCCTAAAGGACAGCGACCTCTCCTTTTTCTTGGGCAATAGCCTAGGCAGGAACTTCCCTTCGCTTAACGAGGACTTAAAGTCCCTTGCAGAGGAGCTCTCCTCAAAGAGCGTGGACGTGGCTAGGGGTCTGGGAAACGGATTCTCAATCCTTTTCACGAGGTTCTTCGATTTCTACTTCTCAAGGGACGTGAGCGAGGAGGACGAGGTAAGGGTGATGCAGATAGCTTTGAACAACAAGAGCGTTGCCAAGGAGATGCTAAGGAACATGAACTTCCTCGCGGTGAGGAGGAAGGACTTGTTGCTTAAGCTTATACTGGAGCACGTGGAGTTCGTGGACGACTTCTTGAAGGCCGTGGGCAGGAGGATAGGAGAGTTTGAGGTAGAGGACGTCTTTAAGCTGAGGGGTCACCTCAGGGTAATAGGGAGGCTCTACTGCGAGAACTTCCCCTCCCTCTCACCGGAGAAGAGGAGGAAAGTGCTCGAGAAGCTAAATGACCCTGAGTTCTATCAAGGCTTCGTTGAGTGTAACAGACTCTCTTGATTTTTATCGCCCTTCTGTCTAACGCTTAAGAGTTATTTTCTACGAAGGGGAAATAGATCTTATGTGCGATTACAAGGTCGTGAAGATAGAGAGACCAGTGAGGAACGTTAGTAAGGTGGCACTTATACCCAGGGAGGAGTTCAACAAGTTATCGCAGGAGAACTACTTGAACGTGTTGAGGTTCACCAAGGAGAAGTTAAACATGAGCAAGAGCTACTATTATTACATCTTGGAACGCCTTAAGGAGTTGGGACTTATTTTCGAGAACGCCATCAACTTCAAGGCAGTCATACCCTTCCTAGTGGAGGACGGCTCCCTCAAGGTAGACAAGAGCATGATTTACGTTACAGGTAGGTACTTGTTCTTCATGGATTCAGGCTCTTCGCGTTTCTCATGTGGCAGCTGTCCAGTGAGGGCCCTCTGCTACTATGGCCTAAAGACGGTAGCAAGCGAAATAGGGTTTAAGGTAAAGGGGAACTACACCTTGAGCGTCTTGTGGGAGAGGGCAATAACCGCTGTATTTAACAACGTGATGTCGAGGGTAAGCTCGCTGGTCTTGGACTACTAAACTACACGAAGTGCCTTATTAGCTTCACTACCTCCTCGTAGCTCTTTCTCCTGCAGTCTATCCCATAGAACCCCTTGCCTTCCAAGACCGAGAAGAACCTACAACCGCCCACGCACATTGGCAGGAACTCGCAGTTGTTGCACTTCCCCCTCCACACGTTCCTGGCCTCGTTGCCGGTGAACTTTCTGTTGAGCTCCACAGTCCCGTACTCCCTCAGCTTCCCCTTAACGTAAATGGGGTTCCCAGTGAATGCCAAGCATGGGTAGACAAGGCCCTCAAGGTCCACTACTATGTCCTCGTCCACGTGGGCTACGCATATCCCCAGCCTAAACACCTCCCCATTTTCCTCTCGATCTTAACTACTCTTCTTTCCATGGGAAAGAGATATCAGTCACAGAAAAAGGCGTGACGTTAAATAACCCAGGGCGAGAAACGTTAAAACGTTGTTGAACTTGCGCGAAGAGCTAGTTTGACCGCTTAATCGGCGCATAGGCAGAAATTAGTAGCATTGGTGGCCTAAAAGATGTGCAGGGAAACGCGAAGTTTAGACGCGTAACCTTTACGTTAGCTCCAGCCCCAAGTTTACCCTTCGTATTTAAACCTTTGCTGGTACTATAAAACATAATGTCAAACCCTTACCTCTACAACGCCATCTGTAGGCCAGTTGGCCTTGGCCCAAGAATAGTCCAGCTGAGGATAGGCCACCAGCTCGACATGAAAGCGTTGAGCAAAGACCTCAAGATGCTCTTTAGATCCCAGGGTTTCACAGTTTACACTGTCTACAGCCCTAATGTGTTAGTCCTGCAGATTCACGCTTTTGGGGTGAGGGGGCATTACTACACAGTGAAGGTAAGTCAAAGCGGTGGCGACGTCCTAGTTGAGGCTGGGATAACTAACGGGAGGGTACTGTTAGAGGAGGCGGGCGTATCTTCCGCAGTAGGGGTTGTTTCCGACTTACTCCTCCACGACAGGCTGGCAGCTTTGATATCTGGGGCCTTTGCAGGGGTCGACGTGGCGAGCGTTTTGGGGAGTTATCAACAGGGGGAGGTGATAATACAACAGGTAATTAACGTCATTTACTCTTATGGCGTTCAGCCAAGCTCTCTTCGTTGTCCCAACTGCGATCAGGAGGTTAAGGAGTACTTCAAGTTCTGCCCAAACTGCGGTTACAGGCTAAAGTAAGAGCGGACAAAGAAAAGAAGGAACTTGAAGAAGTTCTCCCTGAGGTTTAGCCTCTTTAAGTACTCTCCCTTGGTCTCCGCGTTCTTCCTTAAGACGTAGTCGACGACCCTTGCAAACTTAAAGTGGAGTAACTCCCTGTTATGGAGCCAGCACTTGTAGAGGACTTCGTAGTACCTGGGGGTGTTGGGCAAAGGGATCAAAATGGACTTAAAGGCAAAGTACTCCGTCGCCTTCTCTTCCTCTATATATACGGTTGGGTAGATGAAGTTCTCGTTGAGCTCCTTAAGTACCTCTCTCTCAACCTCTTCTACCCTGCACGAGCCCCACTTGCTAAGGAGCACTGGAGACCTCCAGTTTCGTTGGTTTAGCCCCAGGATCTCCTTGACCTCCTGGAGGTCCACGTTAGCTGAGGACTCCTGAGTTACGTGGGAGAAGTAGACCTCTCCGTACTCCCTCGCAGTCCTCAGGAGGACTTCGAGCCCCTCGCCGTAAGAGAAGAGGTCGTTGGCGATCAAGTTCACCCTTCCCCTTCTGGACTGAACCCTCAGCTCTTCCTTCACCACGTCCATTGGCACCCTTCTCTCTCCTCTCATTACCTCTACCTCCGATAGGGAAGAGGGCGACTTTATTGGGAAAAACCTCTTCGCCTTCTCTCCGTACACTACTTTGGGGAACTCCCCTTGACGTAATAGCTTCGGAAGAGTCTCCTCAGCCTCTCCCACGAATACCGTGTCCACCCAGTCTGGAGGATCTAACGCCAGTTCCCAGCTCCCTGGCCCCCCAACTATAACCTTAAACTTCCCCTTCAACGCCCTCAGCCTCTCTGAAAACATCCGGAAGGCCTCAACGTGAAACGGAGGATCTCCGAAGACCTCTTGAAGCCCCTTGGAGACCTCGGTCATCCCAAGGGGGTCGTTGACGTAAACCCCTAGGACCCCGCCAGGGAGATTCTCTAGGGACTCTGGCGTAATTACTTTAGCCCCTACTATTGCCTCTATCTTCCTAACTCCGTAGGGCGGGTACTTGTTCTTTCTGTAAAAAGATGGAATTAGCCTCCTCGGTAGCGAGGGATACGAGTAAAAGGTGCTCTCGTCAGCTGTGATGAACACGTCAGTTACCTTAAGGAAACCCTAGCTTATTTTCTTTTCTCTCCGCCGAACCTCTTTACCAGTTCCTCCAGAAGTTCGAGGGGAGAAGGAGTCCTGCCCAGACTTCTTTCCATTTCCCTCGCTACCTCGTCCACAACCTCTTTTACCTTCTTACCTGCGATACAGTAGTCTGGGACCTTGAACGAAGGTACGCCTTTAGCGTAGTTGTCAATTACCTCCTTTTGCTCGTCTTCCGTAGAGAAGGGAAAGGAAAGGCAGGCATAGGGCTTGAAGTTGTGTATCTTGCACTTCCAACCGTCTTGGTAAGGGCAAGGTCTAGGCAGAAGGTAAAACTCGCCCTGCTTCTTCAGTTCTAGGTTTGGCATCCTAAGTTTCATCTCCTCGTAGTCAAAGGGGAAGACAGGGACTGGGTTCCCCGAGCTGCAGCACTTCCCGCCGCACTTTCTGCAGTAGTCGCTCACGTCTATCAAGGAGTTCATGGCTAATTGATATACTACAGAGTAAAGGGCGGAGTTCACTTGCGGGATATCTAGGTAAGGTCTTAGAGCGTCAAGTAAGTCCAGGAAAGCTTTAACGTCCCCCTTCAAGGAGGACTTTGTAAGTTTGTTGAGAAGAATGACGTTGATCATAAAGTGAGAGTAGGATTTTCAAAAAATAAACCTTGTCTCAAACTTGAAGAGCCAGTGTACCACCTATTCCACGAAAGTTCCAGGACTGGACCTCGTCTTGTTAAAGCCTCGATTTGGGAGCTCGTTATTTAACGTTTTTATCGATCAACGCTTTCACGATTACCAACCGTGATCGTCTAGTTTACAAAAGAACGAAAACCTCGCCATGGCGGGGATGTAGATTTAGAAGAACAAAACTAGTCATTTATTGCGGGGCTCAATTTTTTAAACAGTTACACAATTACGCTCTTATGGGCGGTCTGTTAAGAGCTCATCTAACCCTCACGAGGGATTCGAGATCCGCTCTACGCTCACGTTTAGGATCTCTCCTTTAGCCTGTCTGCTTTCCCTGGTTTCGCGATACGGCAAAACGCTAAATCTCGTAATGGACTGGTTAAAGGAGAATAAGCCAAGAACAAAAACCGTAAAGCGAGTGCCTCACGCCGTCTATCTGCAATTAAGAGAGAAGATTAATTTGTCCTCAAAAGTAGCTGTCGATTGTTAACATATAAGAATTGGAGGAAAAACCATTAGCAGTCCACAAGGCGTTTCTTAAAGTGATTTTTTTAAGGATATTCAGCAGTTAACAGCTTCTGATGACGTCGCAGTTGACGTTAAGGTGGAGAACTTGACGGTAGGCAAGGGTGAACAATACGTTATTATACCTGCTCGTCTTGAGGACGCCAAACACTTTAAGTTGGCTGAAGGTCTTCAGAAAAGCACGGCAACAAGACTTACACGATCAAAAGAATCCACGAAAGGTTATCCTTTCACAGAAGAGCTACTCGTATCCTAGAGGACTTTGCTAAGAAAGCGGGGAAAATGGATAGTTGACGTCGCTAAAATGTATTATATGTCAGTCATTTTATTGAAGACTTAAACAACTTAATCTTAATAAGAGTGTTAGAAAGTTAGCAAAACCCTTCCGCGATAAACTGTACTTAATGCAGTATCGCCGCATTCAACATTGGATTGAGTGGCAGGCGACAAAGCACGGCCTCGCAGTCGTCAAGTTACCCGCGTTTTACACTTCTACTCGTTGCCCGAAATGCGGTGGCGAGATGAGGGAATATGTACATAGGCAGTTTGTGTGTGAAGTGTGGCTATGAGAACGACCGCGATGTAACCGCAGTTATGAACCTTTATGGGAGGGATCTCCGATCCTCTCGACTGCTGGGCAAATGAGGGGCTCGACAGAGTCTCAATGCCCAGAACCCTCGCTTTGCAGGGAGGAAGTCAGATCTCCAAGATAATTATGAAATCCAAGCTAGCTAACACGGATGAGATCTCAATAAGGAAGGAGGACTTATAAGTTTCTTCGAGTCCGTGATCTCCCAGAACTCTAAGTACCCTGTCATATACGTCTCAGGGACAGGAGAGGCAACTTTTAGAGTGTTATTCATAAACGGAGAGCTAAAGGGGGTCTACGTAATGATTAACCAAAACGAGTACTTTACGAGGAGCTCCTCAACAAGCTCTCTGGGGAGTTTAAGGTTGACATATATGTTGCGCTGTCGCCACTAGTTTTAGAGGCGATAAAATGACCAAGGTTCACCATCCCTACGTATTATATGAGGAGGGTGACCACAAGTTCGTTTGGTTAGGTCTAGACGTGTAGGAGCACGAGAAAGGCATCCTAACAAACCAGTACTTAAAGCAGAGGGGGACAAGGGAGTTCTCTTGGACCCTGGAGGGTACTTCGTTTTCGAAAGGGTCTACGAGAACGCAAAGGAATTCGTCAAGCCTGAGAACGTTGTTTCCATCCTCTACTTTCACCAGGATCCAGACGTCATCGGCTAGCTTAACCTCTGGCTAGACGTGACGCCTAACGCCAGGATTTACGTCTCCGCTCTCTGGGAGAGGTTCCTTCCCCACTTGGGAACCGAAAAGATAAACGTCACTGACATACCGGACGAGGGAATGGAGATCCCAATAACTGATAGCTTTAGCGTCACAGCTGTCCCAGCCCACTTCCTGCACTCTCCAGGGAACTTCCACTATTGCGACAAGAAGGCTAGGGTCTACTTCTCTGGAGACGTGGGAGCCGCTGTCTTTCCTCCAGGGAAGTAGTACTTGATAGTTGAAGACTTCGAGGAGCACAAGAAGCTCATGGAACCCTTCCACAGACGCTACTTAGCGACTAGAAAAGCGCTGGAGATATGGCTAAAGAAAGCGAGAAAACTCGACATTGACGTCATAGCTCCGCAACACGGTTCTATCTTCCTCAAGGAGAACGCCAAGAAATTCTTAGATTGGCTAGATAGCCTAGATAAGGTAGGAGCGGACCTAATGGGTTAACGTCACGTGTTTTTCCCATTAACTCTTTAAATGGTGAATCAATCTTTTGTTTGGCGTGATGAAGCCGCGCTTTACCTAAAGGTGAGGAGTCCCTGCACTCCTGACCTAAATCACCTTGACCAGTTCGCTTATCGATGTTAACACGAAGACGCTCCCGAGGAACGCGTAGATCAGAGAGGGCTTTGCCCTATTGGCGAACTTAGCGAAGTAGTAGCCAGAAACTATGGCCACAATCCCTATTACGGCAGACGCGTATAGGTCTACCCTCCCCGAGAGGGCGTAGGCAACAGTGCCGCTTAGCGCTGAGAAGAGCATGGCTAAGGTCGCCGTGCCTATCATCTTTTTAACGTCAATAGAGAAGAGGAGCATCATTACAGCTATGAACATTATCCCACCGCTGGCTCCAAGCGTCCCAGTGACCATGCCCACCATGACTGCCAGTAAGGGAGCTACAGCGTAAGCGAGCCTTCCCAAGTTCAGTTTGTTCAAGTTTAGTCTAGGGTTTCTAGACCTTCTAAAGGACACGTATGCCATAACAGAAGTGAAGGCAATGAACGCTCCCTCCAGTGCTCTCTCCGGCACTGCAAAGGCTATCTCAGAGCCCAGTTGCGCTCCCACTAATGCCCCTGCCCCCAAGAGGGTAGAAAGCTTAACGTCAACGTTTTCGTGTTTAAAGTACACGAAGATGACCGACAGAGTGGTTATGACGTCCACGAGGAGGCTGGAGCCAACTGCCTCCTTAAAGCTTAAACCGAGGTATGACAACGCTGGGACAACAATTAGCACGCCGCTTGAACCAGTTATCCCAGTAAGGGCACCAACAGCCACGCCTATGACTATTAAAACGTAAAGGGGTACCATACCTAAGACGCGTCAGTGTTGTCTTTTAGACTTTTCTTCCCTGTGCTGACTGCCCAGCGTAGTTAGTCCTAATTCCCACTCGGACAGAGACTAGCATCTTGGGCCTTTCCTCGTCTATGGGAGGAATTCGCAATCTCACCTATAGCCCATTTTTGTGAAATTTTTTATTCTAGTTTTACAAGTTTTACATATGAGTCAAGACAACAACGAAAACAAGAAAGAGGAAGAGAAGAAAACAGTCACGATCAGGGGAGTAGATCAGGAACTCTACAACAGGCTAAACGAGTTGGCCAAGAGGACGGGGAAGACAGTCGGAGAGCTCACGAACCAAGCGTACAAGATCTTCCTAGGGCTCACAGACACTGCTAAAAAGGTCGCCACAACTGCTGTAGAGAGCGGAAAGAGCTTTGTTGAGGGGTTCAAGGAGACCGCAGAAACGGTGGTGGTCTCTGACGTGGACGAGATAGAAATAACTAAGGAAGAGATTAGGGGCCTTGACAAGCCCTTAGCATTCAGGAACGTAAAAAAGCTGGTATTTGTTGGAATAGACGAAAGCGACCTAGAAAGGGTAAAGGAGATTGTTGGGGTAGACGAAGTCGTAATACCCAAAGGAGTGAACAAAATAAAGCTACTGCAGAAGTGCAGGATGGTAAAGAGGGTTACTCAAGCTAGTTAATTTCAATCCGCGAAATGATTTGAAAAATTTAAAAGTTTATTTAGATTTTTTAATAAGAGTATAATAAAAGTATTTTATAATATAGATAATTTTGGTAATAACTCGAGTAGCGGATTTTTAGCTGGGAAGAACATGCCTCTCCCAAGTGACTTAACTCCACGTCTCAGAGCGTGGTTAAGTCCTCCATCTACAGCTGGCTGGTAAACGAGGACAAGGCCTTACAAGACGCTGCAGCCTACTACGACGGTCCTTCAATAGTAGAGATAGCGATGGAG
>ASRH01000020.1 GCA_000565255.1 Candidatus Aramenus sulfurataquae
CTGCTTATTCCATTTACGAGTTCACCGAACTTGCTTTTCTATTTGCGGTGCTTTTCTTATTTGTTTAAAGACCTGTCTAAAAGTATTTAGGTAGAACGATAATATTCCTATCCCTTGGAGAGGCGCTGCTATAAATAATAACGGAGAAGTAACTCCCATATCGAACACGACTCTTGCCAGTAAACCTACATTAAGGAGTACTATTGGAATATAAGAGGGTTTTATCTTTACACGAACGTTTGTAGCCGCAATGAGCATGTCTATTAAAATCGCGTCTACCCCAAACAGCGTATTAAATAGGAAGCCAACAGCAATAGCATGTACAAATGCATCGTAGTTAATAAGAGCGAATATTGATGACAGCAGTAACCAGAACCAAGCAATGGATAGGCTAACTCTTGGATAAACTCTTCCCTTTGCCGTCACTAATCCGGATCCATGCAATGAGAAAAACCATCCAGTAAATATAAACAGTGAGGAGATCGAGTTTGGGTAGACTAGTATACCTATAAGGAGGAATATGTACGCAATCACTATCTCCCTATCCTTTATCAATCTCCCCCCGAAAACTAGACCTATATCTCTGCTCATTACAGCAAAGATAGTTAGGGTGGGAAAGACTAAGGAAATCCACGGCAGATCCAGATACGTTTGAAAAGCTGTGATAAAAACTGTTATCATTAGAGTAGCAAATATCAAGTAATTATAGGTAGTTGGACTAAATCCTAGTTTAGAGGGGCCAAAGTAAATCCTTGAGTGGTAGATTAATATTCCTAAAGCCACGAGAATTGCGTAAAAATAAAAAGGAGTTGATGCCAGTAACAGTGAAATCAGCACAGTTAGCGCAAATCCTATGACGTAATAGTCTGGCGCTTGTTTACCATCCCATTCCACACTTAAAGCAACAAGTATTTCATTACCTATGATAGTTAAGAAGAACCCATAAATCATTACACGCCAATGGAATTCAAAGAGTGTGGTAGGCAAGGGATAGGGGAATCCTTGCATGTCCATAAATTCTAAGACTGCTGGAATCCCTCCAACCAAGAGAATAACGAAGCCTTCAAGGAGAAGTAGCAATCCTACTCTCATTATTCCTACCCATTTTGTGCCTTCCACAGCTCAACGATATCATATCCATATTTCCCTTTGAACGTTTTTCTGCCTTCATCAGTCATCATTAATGGCGTCCATCTGGTATCGAGATCTAGTTCCACATTTACGCTCTTTGCATTAACGCTTTCCTTTATTACTTGTTCTACAGTATAAGTGATATCCTCAGTAACAGGACAAGAAGGGGTAGTTGCGCCCACTCTGATGTATACGTCTCCATCTTGTGAAATCCTCAGATCGTATATTAACCCAAGGTTAACAATATCAATGGGTATCTCAGGGTCATAGACTTCCTTTAGTCCCTCCATTATTTTCTTTCTCCACTCCTCAACATTTACAGTCAATTTTAACCCTCGAATTTCCCTTTTCTAAGGCCCTCTTCAACTTCCTCATGATCTCTCTCATTTGGTGGAGGAGACACCATGTGAAGTATTTCCATCTCGGTCTCCGCTAACACGCCTCTCTTAACTCCTTTGGGCACTATTACTATATCACCTTCCTTAACATTGTATTTGTTATCTCCGGCAACAATTACACCTTTACCTTTTCTTACAAGAAGGACCACATCAACATTAGGTTTATGTAGAGGAATGAACTGTCCAGGCTTAAAATACGCCAATATGACCGCATATGCATTTGTCTTAAAGATCTGCACAGGTGTGAATGAAGTTTCTGATAGTTTTTTGTTATTATCGAAGTTCGTGACGACAACTTTAGCCTCACTTGGTTCCTTCTTCTTTAGAAAAGCTATCCACTTACCTTCCTCTTCTTCCTTTGCGTAATAAGCATCCATATCAAAGTCATCTCTATGTGATAAAAAGTGAAGTAAGTGCACTGGCTCATGATCGTTAACAATATACATTCCTTCGCCAGGCTTAAGTTTCTCAAATTCCTGTAAAATGACGCTATGCCTCGCGGTGGGCGAGTATTCTCTTACATCTAGGATTTTCTGTGTCATGAGAGTTAATTTGGATATAGCTATCTAAAAACTACAACCCTAAAAGATCAGGGTTTTCATAAACAGACCTCGCCTTTTAAGACAGAAGGTTTTAATCAATAAAAACAACCTTTTACGGCGCTTCTGGTGAACTAAGGAGCGGGAGCCGACTATTATTCCTGAAACGTTATGAAGTTGGGTACAAGGAAGATTGTCAATGTTTTGAGATCTTTCTTTTCTCGTCTAGGAGTAACTCTGTGGGAGTATCGCCTTAGACCTAGGCAAAACCCTCGCAGGGAGTAAGTCAGTTTAAATTTAGGCTGTCCTCTACTTTCGAGCTGTCTCAAAAAAGGTTTAGGCTACTCTTCAAATGGCTCTCGTCATTCCCTTGTTAATCCCTTCAAGATATTGCTAACAAACTCGTCCATTTTCTTTACTATCTCGTGAACTATTCCATATTCCTTCGCTATTTCGCTAGGCATCTTGTACTCAATGTAAACTTCGTTATTTTCTTTCCATATGGCTATTCTTAAAGGCAAATCGTAGCTAATTTTCCTATTTATTTGCATTAGGATTGTTCCCGCCCTAGGGTTTCCGAAAATAATTACCTTATCGCTATCTAGAGAAAGTCCGACGTCTTTGGCGTTCTTGGAGTGATCAATTTCAGCAAATATTAACCCGCCATTACTCAAAATCCTTGATTTTATCGTTTCTACGCATTCGTCAAAATCCATCTTGCACTTGGAAATCATAGGGGCAAAACTCGTACTTCACCTAAATGTTTTTCCCCAAATCTCTCGTTAACGCCCTGGGCGCGAAAACCCTTTGAAGCCCTCTAGAGCCCTCGGAAGCCCTTGGGAGTCCCTGAAGTCCCGGGAGTCCTCTAGAGAAAAAGTTGAGCAAAATTGTTACCACATCACGTGCGGCTCACATCACGGGACGCTCACCAAACGCCGTGAAAATTTCTAGCAATCCAGTATCCCTTCGCAATGGACTGCCCTATTGAAGGTTGCGTTTTCCTAACGTCGTCAATTACCACGTCAGCCTTCACGCGATCCTTTACAATCTTTACCCCTAGTTCCCTATATTTCTCCTCAAGAAGATATGCCCTATTTCTGTCGAGCCCCTTGAAAACGTTCTGCGTCACGTACACTTCGTTGTTCTTAATCCACTCAAACGCGTAGTCTTGGTAGGCATACAAGTTGGAATTCACCAAAATTGTCTTATTCTCGTAGTGTTTAAACGCAGGTTGTCTTTCCTTTGGTACAGCCACTATTCCTTCCTTTCCCTCAGTGTTAAGCAAAATTTTTACACCCAATCTTTTTAATTCTTTTTCGTAATATTCTATCAACTTGGAAAATTCCTCTTTCTTGTAGGGGTCTTTAATCTCGTTTAATTGACCTCCAAGCGCTCCTTTCTCGTAAAGGATCACTTCAAATCCTCTCAAGCTCAGCACTCTAGCCATCTCCATTCCCATCACCCCTCCACCCACTATCTTCACTTCTCCCTTTCCTTCACCTCCGCCTCCTCCCCCTTCCCTCTCTAAGGGAGGTAGTATTTCCCATCCCAGTTCTGGGTTAACGTCACATCTAACTTCCCTTGTGGACAAAAACCTACACATTTGGTTACATCTTATGCAAGGCCTTATAGGCAGATTGTACCTCACCTTGATGGGCCAATCTGGATCAGCTAGCATTTGCCTTCCTAGGACAACTGCGTCTGCAACTTCCAGCACTTTTTCCGCGTCGCTAAGGGTAGTTACTGACCCCACAAGGAACAACGGGATTTTCGCCTCTCTCCTAACTACCCTAGCCTCGTCTACGTAACTTGGCTTTTTGTAGTAAAAGGAAGAAGATCCACCTAAAGGTCCGTCCCTCCCTGCAGAGATGTGAACGTAATCTAAAAGCGGTTCAACTCTTCAATTTTAGCTACCATTTCAGGATTTAGGCCGTTGGGATCGAACTCGGTAGCAGATATTCTCAATCCAACTGGTATTGAAACCCTTCTTCTAATCTCCTTTAGTATTTCCTCAAGGAAAACTACCCCGTCTTTATACTTGTCCTCCCTTTTATTTGTGGCGGGAGAGAGGAATTGAGCTATTAGGTATCCGTGAGCTCCGTGCAATTCCATCAAAGCCGCTTTTCTCTGCCCTTTCAGAGGCGTTGGCGAAATCCTCTATAACCCTATTGACGTCGTCCTCGCTCATCTCCCTAACCTGATCAATTAACGGTACGTTAGAAGGGGCTATTGGTTGGTTTCCCCATATTAGCGACCTCCTAGTTTTCCTCCCTGCGTGAACTAGTTGGACGAAAATCTTGGAGTCGTTGTTGTGTACAGCCTCTGTCAGTCTAGCGAATTTTGGTATAAGCTCGTCAGCGTAAAGCCCTAACTGGTTAGGAGAACCCCTTGCATCCACGTTGTTAACGTAGGTGTATTCCGTTATGAGCAATCCAGCTGAAGCTCGCCTAACGAAGTACATGACGTGTTCGTCTGTTGGATAACCCTCTGGAGTTGCAAAATTGGTAATCATTGGCGACATTATTATTCTATTCTTTATCTCTACGTCTCTTACGAGAAAAGGTTCAAATAGCCTCATAAGAGTAATAGCGCTACACGGTAAATAAAGTTGTCAATCTATATAAAATTAAAAAATTGTTTTACGAAAAATACTTTAGGAACTTTAGGCAAAACAACAAAACTTTTACGAAACGCACGAGCAGATTGCGTTTTGAGAGATTGTTTTACTTCCCTTCTAGAGGGCCTTCACCTTTAATGGGAAATTCCGTAAATCTAGAGTTCGTTAGTACTGCCAAACAAAGCGAAGTCTCTTAAAGTCGTCGTAACGGAGATATAGCGGAGAAATTAGGACTGCGCGAACTCTAAACCTCGGAATAGTAGCTACGAAAAAGACAACTTTCAAGAGAAGGAAAGCAACTTCCGAAACTTAAAGAGATTCACAAAACCATGAGAGCACATGGGAATTGCTTTAACGCATTGTCGTGTTGATGGAGTAAATCCGCCTCAATAGCTGATTCCCTTCTGACTGCGGTTCTTTGCCATTAGACAGAACTAAAGAGAATACAGAAGGAGCTTAACGGAACCTTCATTTACGTAACTCACGACCAGAAGGAGCTTAGCTGACAGGATAGCAGTTCTCCACAATGGAAAATTCGAACAAGTAGGCCCATGGAGCTTTACGAGTAACCTAAAACCAAGTGGGTTGGGGAGTTCATAGGCGATTTCCCAATGAACTTCCTTCCAGGAGAAGTAGTTGGAGAGAAAGGGGTGGAAATAGGATTTAGGCCGGAATGGAGCAAAATAGGCGGAGAGCTAAAGGGAACTGTAGAATCCGTGGAAGTTTTAGGGGAAACGATCTACCTGTTCTGCAAAGTTGGTGAGCACAAAGTAATAATAGAATCAAAAGAGATGTACGACGTTGGGGACGAAGTTACTTTCGGCATAACGAAATATAGGAGATTTAAGGACGGGGTTCTTGTAGATAAGGAATAATGTGTTGTTTTCTCTCTTTCTGAATTTTCCTAATTTCGAAAGGACTCTTCTTAAACCTCTTGATTTTCTAACGCGTGCTGAATCAGAATTTGAAAGAGAGGATAGCGAGAAAAGACAATTCCTAGTGATTTAGTATCTGGTAAAAGCTAAATTTCTAAATAATTTTTCAAGGGTAATCTGTCGCTTCTTTATTTACCTCAGTTGCTCTTCCATAATTGGCAACCTAAATTTACCATCTATTTTGCGCTCTCTAAGAAAGTACAGCGCTTCTTGGAGTCTTCACCTTCTTTCTTTACACTTGAAACGTTTTACTTGCCATGTGCTGGCCAAGAGCTGTTATTCCTACCTTCATTTCGTCTACCTCTTCCTTTATCCAAATACGTTTCTCATGTAACAGATCCTCCGGAAAATCGAAACCAGATACCATAAAATGGGTGTGGACGAGAATTTCATTCGCTAGAAATTCAATTTTATTCTGCAACGCTTATTTCGAGAATAAGGAGTAAGTGCTACTGGAAAATCCTACATGTATGCAATAGGTAAATGTTTGGAATATGGATTTTCCTTTAGCTTTGTCGTACATTTTAATAGATAAACGAGACTAAATGTTTTTTATAAAAAGTTTACGCTATAAAATAAGAGAATTCATTCTTTAAGCTCACTATCGTGCTCAACGTAATTCTCCTTCTTTAATCCTGACATTATACCCCACGGGTAAAACACTATTATTGAAACTAGTGCAGTAATTGCAGTAGCATCAATGAAAGGTATAATGTTAAGCGCTCCATCACTGCCTATATATGTCATGAAAGTTAGGAAAGCTATATATGCAATATACCATAAAGATTCAGGAAAGTCTCTAGTTGCCTTCCCTATTGCTGCGAAAACTGAACTTGCTATTGCCAATAATATAACTGAATAAGGCACTGCAGGCCATCCTGACCAGAAAACTATTAATGAAGAACCTACGAAAGCTATTGCGGAGACTACGTTACCTAAAGGAATCCTATATTTAGTTACTCCTTGCCTTCTTAAAACTACTAACGCAACAGGATTTGTTGCGAAACCCAAATATCCAGCTACCACACTATCCGAAATTAAACCATAAATACTGGGTATTGGAGCAAATAAGAAAGTAATCAATGCGCCTACTACTGCGAAAATTATTAATCCCCAATAAGGTATTGCGTACTTTTCATGCAATTGTTTTACAGCACTGCTCATAAATTTGGATCTTCCCATAGCTAAAAGCACTCTACTTCCGCTACCCATATAAATATATCCAGTTAGAAAAGGTCCTACTATTGCGGCTATTAATATAATTACTAAGAAAATCTTAAGATCATAGGACGACGCTAATATAACGAAGGGATTACCTACTATATTTGACATTCCTGTCCAGTCTCCAACTTTTATTCCAAACGCACTCCAATTAACAGTTGTTATCAACGCCACATCATATAAAATATAAATTGTAGCCTGACCTATTATTGTAAGTAATAAAGCGTAAATAATGTCGCGTTTGTTTTTAGTTTCTTCTGCAAAATCTGGTACTACTCTTGCACCCCCAAACGCAAACATTGCGAAAGGCATTGCAGCAAATATTCCCGCTATTCCATATGGTAATACTCCATGATAAGCAGTAAAATTCCCCGGTCTCGCAAAAAGGAAAATTAGAGCTAATGCAGGCAGAGCGTAAAATATCACTTTTACACTTCCAAATTCTGCAGTAATTCTTGCAAATATCTTTATACCATAATAATTGAATGGAATATATGCAATCAAAATTATTACTCCAACTATTGCACCTAACAGAGTGGGAAAATCTTGCTTATTCAATAGTTGAGGGAATATAAAATCTAGCCCTTCTATTGTAGCGTAAGCTTCTATTGGAGGTATAAAGAGATACCATATAAGATCTGCAGTGGCGTTAATTAGGTTAGTTACAACCCCATGAGAATAAATTGAATATCTAGATGGGCCTCCTGCTTCCGGATACGTTTGTGATAATTCTATGTACGTTAACCCAATAGTGAAATAAAGTAAAATTCCTATAATCCAAGCTATTAAACTTCCTGGACCAGCATATGCTGTCATTTCAACTTGACTGAAGAATACAGCAGTAGCTACAGCTCCGGATAAGCCAATTATGAATAATTCAATGAAGCTTATCTCTTTTCTTAGGTGTTTTCCTCTTTTTGGATTGCCAGACATGGGGTAACCTTTTGCTTTTATCTCTTATAAACTTAGGTTGAGATTCTTTAAATTTTTTAAGACAATTTAAAAAGACTATACTTATCGATTTTATAAAGATTTAGGTAAAAATATTCTAAGATAAAATATATAAATCTAGTATAAAAAATGGAATTATGAAGATAGATGTTCATCAGCATCTCGGAATAAGAGTAGAAAGTAAGGAAATTAGAGAACTCTTTGATTACGTCGTTTTTAAATCCTTCATATAATGGTTGTATGCGCTGTGTTGACGGATCTTATCAACAATATTTATGGAATAAGGATAAGGACTATCTTCAGTTAGGTATCTACAATCCTAAATGAAGAGCCTAGTCTCGTCAACAATTGGCCATTTACAACATTAAGCCTAAACTCACAACGTTAGCGAGGTAGTGTAATGCAAAGAGGTCCTCCAACTAGCAAGTTGTTGACGAAACCTCGTGTAGCGCCTTGTTAACGCCAGACGATTACTTGTGTGAGGAAGTTCGAACTGTTCGTGTTCTCACCTTAACGGCTCGCCGTAAAAGACTACAAAAAAGAAAATTTGTTTAAATCAAAACACGTTTTTATTCGGCTTCACGCATTAAACAAAAAGATGAAGACATATAGTTTACTCACTAAGAGTCTTGTACACGGCTAAATTCGACCATAACAAGAACCATTAATGTAGGCGTCGAGAGTTCATTGACAGGCTTCGTCCGGTTTTTCCTACCTAGAGTTTTCTTACCTCTTTAATTACAACTACAACAAGCTCTGTCAGCGTTAAGGAGGAGTAATTAATCCTTTCCTTCTGACAATTTTCCATCTATCCCTTAATTTAATGTCACAAAGGGAGTAGACAAGAAGTGTCAACTACTTTCCGAGAATCTCGCGAGCGGGCATGTCACGGAATCGCCATCAAGAAGTGTCAACTACTTTCCGAGCGACTTAGTAATCTCTTCTCCAACCTCTTCAACCTCGTCAGCGTTTATCTCTGCCCAATATTTTGTCGGCTTTTTGAGAGGGATAAGCGAAATTTTGTCTCCCTCCTTGACGACCATTAACAGGTCCCCTTCCTTGATTTTCATCTCCTCAACTATTTCCTTAGGCAAGTATATAGCGAACTTTTTCCCAACTCTTATGATCTTGGCCACGCATTAATCTGGTAAATCTAAACATTAAGCTTTTTCCAGTAAAGGTCAGCCTTTAGCAAAGTAAATTCTTGGGCGAGTGTCATCTAGCTAGAAAAGAAATGGTTACAATTGTCCTCACTGCAACTGCGAGGTTTTAACTAATGGAAAGCCCTAACCACGAAATAGGAGAGAGGACGCCCTTCCCCCAGAGAGCCCGCCTATCCTTTATTTCTTGAGTATTTATCGCAAATCTTGCAATTAAGTAAGCAATAAAACTTAAAAAAATACGTGAAGATAGTGATAGCATGTCCTTACATCAATTCTATAAACCCCTCGAGGTGGCAAAATGATTTACTCCATCAGATTTACCGTGACCCCAGACCACGACGTTTTAATCCCTCCATTTACCTCAAAGTTGGGAAGGCAAATCCTGGTTCACTTGAGCAAAAATTACTCTAAAGTTGTTGAGGACTCAAGACCACACAAGCCAATAAGGGTTAGCGTAATAAAGGACGAGGGAGAGAAACCAATTTTCGCAACTGGAGATAAAAAGGTGGTGATGAAAGGAAAAGGGAAGTACCACTTCACTTTTTCCTTCATGGACGCAGCGTTTTTTGAGGAAATCCTTCAAAACTCCCAAGCGACGCTGAGCTTCTGGCAAACCAACTTTAAGGTGGAGCTAACTGACGCTAAGGTAATTGAAAACGTGGAAGTAGAGGATACAAGGCTTTACAAGGTGGTTTTTCTAACTCCAACTTTACTGCAACCGCTAAGGCCTTCCTTCAAGAGGAAGAAGAACAGGTTTATATTGTTCCCCTGCACTCCTTACCTAATTTCCTCCATTGTGAGGCATTGGAACTCCAACAACGACGAAAAGATACACGACGTTCTGGGCTCTAGAGCTGTGTACTATTTCAGGGAAGTGGACTACAAGTTGAGGCCAATAACAACTTATTACGGAAACAAACCAGTGAGAGGATTCGTTGGTTGGACAATTTATCAGTTATTTGCGAGGAAAAACAGCAAATTAAGGGAAAACGTGAGGAAGCTCCTAGGCTACGCAAATTACTTTGGAGTGGGGAAGAGCAGGGCAATAGGATTTGGAGAGGTGAAAGTAATTCCCGTGGTGGAGAAACCTATGAACTGAAACGTACAAGTAGAGCCTTTTTCTCAACAGGTTAGAAGGCCTTGCGTAGAAGTTAATTTTCTAGAGATCGGGGTACGCTTTCAGTCCTTAAGAGGCATCCAGACGAGGGTTAATGTGGTTATGGTAACGTATATCCTTTCAATCCCTTTTGGGATGCATCATGAACCGCTGCGATGAAAACAAAGGCTGCGAAGAGTTCGTCTTTCAATCCCTTTTGGGATGCGTCTAAAGAAATTCTTAAGCAGGTATCAGGGCAAAAAGTTCTTCTACTTTCAATCCCTTTTGGGATGTATCAAGAATACGAGTATTACATCTCAGCGCGCAACGGAGACAGCTTTCAATCCCTTTTGGGATGCATCCGCAATTAGCCCACCCCAAGGGATCACAAGGACTATTGTCTTTCAATCCCTTTTGGGATGCATCTTGAAAGAATACTTTCAGAGAAGAGGGATGCTGTAATGCCACACCTTTCAATCCCTTTCGGGATGCGTCCCCTTAAGATCATTAAATCCATTGCTTAGTGCATTTAAAATCTTTCAATCCCTTTCGGGATGCGTCTTGCTAAAGATCTTCTATCAGGTCTGGACACTATCGTTTCCTTTCAATCCCTTTCGGGATGCGTCGAGGGGTATGTGGCTATCAAGGAGTGGATTGAGGATAATCTCTTTCAATCCCTTTCGGGATGCGTCTATTTCTTTTAAAAAACAACTCGCGCACTCTTGAAAAGTGTTCAACTTTCAATCCCTTTCGGGATGCGTCGTGAAATACGGTGACCTTACTGCCGTACTTATCAAACAGTCTTTCAATCCCTTTCGGGATGCGTCAAGTATGTGAAGACCTTCGGTATTTATGATGCGTTTAGAACTTTCAATCCCTTTCGGGATGCGTCACAAATTGAAAATAGAGGAGATAGTGCGAAAATATTTGTACTTTCAATCCCTTTCGGGATGCGTCAATGTTGGTTAGAAAATTGATGATGTTAAGCACTAGTTTTCTTTCAATCCCTTTCGGGATGCGTCCAATACCTACGGCTTCGTGTCACCATTCTTCGTCAAGTACAACTTTCAATCCCTTTCGGGATGCGTCATAGTTCTGAAGCATTTGCCTGCTATTCGCTGAAGGATATGCTTTCAATCCCTTTCGGGATGCGTCTCTGCAAATACTCCTTCAACGCTGAGACTATCACACTGCTTCTCTTTCAATCCCTTTCGGGATGCGTCAACAATCAAACCACAACAGAGGAGAAAGTAAGGAATTTCTTCTTCTTTCAATCCCTTTCGGGATGCGTCATCCCTTGCGAAAACAAAGATGATAACTGAAGCCCTTCACTTTCAATCCCTTTCGGGATGCGTCAATGGAACTGGCTGTTATACCAAGAGATGCTGAAGAAATACTTTCAATCCCTTTCGGGATGCGTCACACTGAGTACAGCAGGCTTCACATTTACGACGAAGAGAGCTTTCAATCCCTTTCGGGATGCGTCGAATTCAAGAAGCACTATCTTCAGGCTTTGCGCAGTTACCTTTCAATCCCTTTCGGGATGCGTCTCACACATCTTTTTATGAAAGTGGGGGGATTTATCAAATAGTACTTTCAATCCCTTTCGGGATGCGTCCGCGATTTTGAGACAGAGGCGGGCGGGACATATATAAAACTTTCAATCCCTTTCGGGATGCGTCTTAACTACGACGACGGAAGCGCCAGCATTAAATTAGTAGAATACTTTCAATCCCTTTCGGGATGCGTCCTCGGTTTGGCGCAGAGAAGCGTTGTTAAGGCTTTTAGCCCTTTCAATCCCTTTCGGGATGCGTCTCGATGATTTCCTTTATTTCTTTCTTTTTAATGAATTCTACCTTTCAATCCCTTTCGGGATGCGTCTGGTGTGCTTATTACCCTCTATCCTTCATTCTCTCCTTCTTTCATAATAAGCTTTGCTCTTTTGCCTAATTTTTCCTTGCGACCTCATTTCCTAGTAATTACAATAGCCTTTTTCGGTCGCATGGTCCTCAACTTTAATTGAAAGG
>ASRH01000021.1 GCA_000565255.1 Candidatus Aramenus sulfurataquae
AGAAGTGTTGACGAAATGAATGACGTGAAGGAAATTTCACTGCTTTAGTTTTTTATCCATTATCTAAATTGAACACTCGACAAACTTTTTAAATACACGCCATACATAACCTTAATGATACAAGTAGAACACGTATCCAAGACTTTTGATAAACTCAAAGCCCTAGATGACGTGACCTTTGAAGTTCCAGATGGACAAATAACAGCTTACGTTGGCCTAAACGGAGCTGGAAAAACAACTACCATGAGGATAATTGCTGGGGTAATTTACCCAGATTCCGGAGACGTTAAAGTGGAAGGGCATAGCGTCATAAGGGAAAAGGTAGAGGCCTCTAAAAACTTGGCCTGGGTTCCAGAGCTTCCAATTTTCGAGATGGAAATGAAAGCAATTGACTATTTCGTTTACATTGCCGGCTACATGGGGTACTCGACTTCAGAAGCTAAAAGGTTGGGAAAAGAGCTCTTGGCTGAAGTTGGATTAGAGGGAGCGGAAAACAAAAAGCTCAAGGACTATTCCCAAGGCATGAAGAAGAGGTTTGCCTTAGCCCTTTCAATGATTTCTAACCCAAAGAACTACCTCTTTGACGAAGTTTTGAATGGTCTAGACCCCCAAGGAATAATGTTCTTTAGGGACTTGGCGTTAAAGCTGAAAAAGGAAGGAAAGGCTGTCCTCTTTTCTTCCCACATACTTTCTGAAGTCGAAATCTTGGCTGACAAGGTTGTTTTCATCCACAAGGGAAGGATAATTAAGGTAATGAGCATGGACGACATAAGGAAGTCCGTTACAAATAGCCTCTTAATAAGGGTGGAAAATCCAGATAAGGAATTGCTTGACGTTCTCTCAAGTTACGGTAACGTTGAACAAAACGGTAACTTAATCTTTGTGAGGAACTTCAAGGGGGACATAGCTGAAGTCAACTCTAAGTTGTCCCAGAAATACAAGGTAACTGAATTAAGGACTGAGTCAGCATCTCTAGAACAAGTGTTCTTCCAGATCATTCAAGGTGAGCAAAAATGAGGCCCTTTTTGTACGATTTTAAGAGGTCGTTTCTTAGACTTTCAACCCTGCTGCTATTAGTGCTGTTCACATTGGCAGGAGTGGGTTTAACTGCGCTAGTTAGCTCTAGCCTTAGCTCTATAACTCCTTATAAGTACTCGTACATAGGCTACGCTGATGTTAACGGCACTAATCTACAAATAGTAGGACTTGGAATTGGTCCTTCTGGAAACCCACAGCAGGGATTAAATGTGACGGTAGGAGTTATAATTGGTAACGAAATAAAGTACTTCTCCACTATCACAAACTCCTCTGGCATGTTTACGTTAAAAGTAGAGGGAGCCCTAGCCCCTAACGTTACTTTACAGTTTTCAGAAGCTAACGGTAAGAAGGGGGAAATAATATTGTTCAACCCAAACCAGGGCTCAATCAATTTGGCTCAGGAGGCGTGGAACACAACCTTTGAGTACGTTTCCCCATACACCCTAAGTTCTAGTTATAACACTCCAGGATTCGCTAATTACGAACTCCCTAGCCCAATTACCGGAATACCGGTGGCGTATTATCCAAACGGAACGTTGAAGGTGTTCGTGGCTTCCACAGTCCCAGGAAAACTTTACTATAACGTTACGGCTTTAAGTTCTAGCAATTCCGGCAAAAGTAGTTCGACTCAATCACTCCAGGGGTTAAAATACGCAGGTTACCTTACCTCTGGAATACATGTTGTCTTACTAGACGTAGGAAAGCTCAAAATTCCCCTCTAACGCTCTACGAGCTAAATCTCAATTTAACTAGTAACAACCATCAAAATTCAGTAAAAATACCCTTCAATACCGAGTCTACAGCGTCTTCCTTGAGTTCACAAGGAATAGTAACCCAATTATCAACGGGAACTTTCGTTACGTTTTTCCCCATAGTGTTTCTTTATTTGGGTTATAGGTTATTAGCTAAGCCTAAGGAGCAAGGAGCTTTGGACTTCCTTCTTTCTAGGCCAATAACTAGAGGAAGTGTATTTATGAGTAGATACTTAGGAGGAGTTCTGACGGCATTTGTTAGTTCAGCTTTGTTCGTTCTGTCATTGTCCATAGCTACAATAGCGCTAATAGGTGTTCCACTACCAGCGTTTGACGCCTTATTGTTAATTGTAGGCTTTACGGCAGACTTAACAGTGTTTTATTCCATTATGGTTATGATAGCGAGCCTAACAAAAAGCTCTGGAAAGTACTTAGGGATTGCCATCTTTACGTACTTCTTCAGCTTAATAGAAACAATAATAGCTCAAATCCTACTGCTTAATGGAATAAACGTTGAGAGCTATCTTCCGTACTTAGATTATAATTTACCGTTAGCCGCTGTAACCAATGCTATTTCCCCGTCTAGTGGTACTTCATTCTACGCTAACGTGCCGCTAGAGATAGTTGGTTCAATATTGTGGATAGCAGTGCCAACATTGATAGCGTACTTAGCCTTTACGGAGTACTTTAAGTGGAGAAAACTAGTTTCAAGCTCGAGATAAAACCTTTTTTAATCATCTGCTTTTTTTTTAAAAAAGATGTGAAATTCCTCAGGGAGTCAACAGGATTAATAAAGGAAATGGGTCCACTAGACGCATTTGCCCTAAACTTCTCCTTCATAGGTCCAGCTGCTGGAATCTCTTACCCTCTTTTCGTTGCCTCGTTTTTGCCCGGAGCTAACTGGATTTTAGCGCTATTAATTGGGGCCGTTCTTTCCCTACCTCTTCTTTTTAACTACTATTTCCTTTCGCTGAAATTACCTAGGTCTTCTTCTGACTACATTTTCGTTTCAAGGACTTTAGGAGGCATGATGGGAGTAATTTTGGCTATGTCGTTAATAGTTTCTTTTGCCATGGGCTTCCCAGTTCTGGCTGAGCTTGAAGTTATCATGGTTTTATCTCCAGCGATGCAGTTGTTGGGCTATTCCCTTCACGATCCTAACTTAATTTTCATAGGAAATGAGCTTACAGACAACGTGAACTACTTAACCTTGGCAACAACGTTGATTATAGCTGTAGCTTTCCTCATTAGCTCAAACTCAAAGTGGTTCTTCAAGGCGTTTAGGTACCTAACTTTCCTGCAAATTATTGGCACCATTGTAATGGTTCTTGGCATGGTAGCTCTAAAATCGGCGTTTACTCCCTACTATCAACCCTCGCCTCCTAAGTTTAGTTTTACCGAATCCTTACTCCTCTCTTCCGTCTTTGTGCTATCCATGTACGCCTTCGTTAACGCTCCTGCCTTCTTTGCAGGAGAGGCTAGAAAGCCGAGGAAAAGCTTTGCTTTAGGTTACTTCGCTTCTTACGCTGTTGCTACCGCCTTCTCCTTGGCGTTAATCTTGGCTTTGGAGTACAGCATTGGAGTAGGAGGTTTCATTTCTGTCTCTACAGAGGGATGGAAATTGCCTATCTCAACTTCCTCCCTTCTATCCTTTGGTTCGCTTCCTTTCCTTGATAACTTACCTTTACTCATTTTAGTTATTGCGTCTGGTCTCACGTGGTATTTGCTTTACGCTATGATAAACGTTGGAGCCTCCTCTAGGTTCCTCTTTTCTTTAGCCTTTGACAGGGTACTCCCCTCCTTCTTAGGAGAAGTAAAAAGGGGAATTCCAGTTAACGCGTTAATCTTCTCCCTTTCGCTCTCCCTATTCTTTGAGCTCATAGAGGTTTACTTGGGCTACTCTGTCAGCTTCGCTGTTGACGGGCTTTGGTTCCTGACGTGGAACTATCTCCTAGTGTCGTTGGCCTCTGCCATCACCGTGAGAAAGGACTTAAAGCTGGGCGTCTCAGGCATTCTGTCAAGCTTCTCACTCGCCTTAACCGCCTTTATTGCAGTGTTCTACGGGTTAAAATACGCCAACGTTATCTTCTCTGGGGACGTGTATTTCGACTTATCAACTATTGCCATACCTCCCCTAGCCGGCGTTACTACCTACTTAATAGCCAAGCACGTGAGGAAGGTGCAGGGAATAGACCTAGACTCGACTTTCAAGGAGATACCGCCGGAGTAGTGCAAGGTCATTTAAGCTCGGTCATCAACCTCGCTACGACGCTCTCTATTGGCTCGTCCTCTCTGCCCATTGCCTTCAACTGCTGTATAGATCCCTGCCACACCAGAGAGCCTTTGGATATCACTAGCACGTAATCGGTGAGTCTGAGGGCTATGGACATTATGTGAGTGGAAATGAGGAATGTGGAGTCCATTCCCTTAAGCAGCGAGATCACCTTCTCCTGCGTTGGGATGTCCAAGTAATTGAGGGGCTCGTCAAGCAGGAGTACCTTGGGGTTGTGCATTATCGCCAAGGCTATTGCCAACTTCTGCTGGTTTCCCCTTGACAGCTTGCCAGCTAAGACCCCTTGGTACTGCTCTAGCTCCAGTAAGGATATCATCTTCTCCGCTACCTCCCTTGGGTTTTCAAGTCCCCTCAAGGTGGCTATGTACTCGAGGTTTTCCCTAACCGTTAAATTCCTGTAAGGCAAGGGATCCTCAGGCAAGTAGCCCAAGAGCCTCCTGGCTTCTGTGGAGTCTGGGGGATAGCCCATGACCTTGACCTCCCCTAAGTCCGGTTTCATTAGTCCTGAGAGAATCTTCATAGTTGTGGACTTCCCAGCACCGTTAGGCCCTAGAAGTGCGTACTTCCCCCCGCACGGCACAGTAAAGCTCAAGTTATTTAAAGCCAAGAAGCTACCGTAACGCTTCACAACGTTCCTAGCTTCAATACAATACTCCATATAGAAAATAAGTTGATAGATCACTTAAACTCATTCTCAAGTCAGTTCAGAACCAAGCTATCTAAAAACGCTTATTAGGGCCATGAGGTAAGGTAATACATGCTTACCATACACGCAGTCACCCATAACAAATGGGACAACTCCCTGAAGCCCATAGCCTCAGTGAAGGACGGAGACGTCATAGAAGTGGAGACCAAGGAAGCCTCGGACGGTCAGATAACACCTTCCTCTACTGTAGAGGACTTGAGGGGGCTGAACTTCGACCTTATCCACCCCCTCACTGGACCAATAGAGGTTGAGGGGGCTGAGCCTGGAGACGCGGTGGAAGTTGAGTTCCTAGAGTTCAAGGACATGGGCTGGGGCTGGACTGCGGTGATCCCAGGCTTCGGCTTCTTGGCCCAGGATTCCTACACTACCCCCATGGACTTGAGCGGACCGGGGCTAAAGATATGGAAGAGCGACGGAGAGCACTCAAGGGCAACCTTCGGCAATATACACGTAAAGGTGAGGAACTTCCCTTTCCCTGGCGTAATAGGTACAGCTTTGAGGGCGCCAGGGAGGTGGAGCACGATTCCCCCAAGGGAGAACGGGGGAAACATGGACGTAAAGCACTTAACCGTGGGCTCCAGAGTGATCTTGCCGGTTTTCAAGAGAGGAGCCCTGCTTTCAATAGGTGACACCCACCTTGCCCAGGGCGATGGAGAAGTGTGCGGTAGCGCAATAGAGGCGCCTCTGACAGTTAAGCTTAGGGTAAGGCTCATTAAGAATGCAGGCATATCCCAGCCTATCTTTTACTTTTCCAAGGTAAAAGAGATGGACTACGACGAGTACTTGGCATATCCGGGCATGTCGCCAAACCTATGGGAGGCGAGCAAAATAGCCGTCAAGGGCATCATCTCTATCCTCTCTAGGTACATGACGCCTTTGGAGGCTTATATGTTGTCCAGCGCGACTTTGGACTTAAAAGTAAGCCAAGTTGTAGACGTGCCAAACTGGATTGTAACTGCCTATTTCCCCTTGGACGTGATAGAGGAGAGGGAAGTAAGGGAAGAACTGAGGGAGCTAGACAAAGTTGTTGGATAGCATTTTTTCCTGTGCTTTCTCCCAGAACTTCTTCCAGAAAAGGAAAGGTAACCCTAACCCCATTTGGATGAGGAAAGAAACTACGCCGATGTAAAGCTGAGCACTTGGATCGGCTAACATGGCAAACAGCGAGAAGTAGTCCAAGAGCAGCGGGGGCGCCAAAAGCAGGGGTATTAAGAACTGGGTCGCTGAGAACCTTACTACTGGGGCGTTTTCGTCCTTGATCTGGATTGGGATCAACAAGGCTATGAGGGAGGCCATATATACGTAAAGGAAAGGCATTCCGCTCACTAAGAAGGCCACAGTGTAGTCCCCCAAGCAACGCGTTGACCACTGAAAAAGGAGCCAACGCAATCTCCAGGGAGATTGCCCTGCTTAACATGTAGTACCTAGCGTATCTCAGGGGGCCAAGGATTCCGAAACTCAACCAGAGAGGCTCGAACATGAAAGATGACTGAGCAAAGATTAGCATTACGTATATGAGCAAAAAGGTTAACAAGGGGAAGATGGTGAGCTGAAGAACTACATTATTGCCTAGATGGACAACTATTAGGTAGTAAACTACAGAGATTAAAGTAGAAGCTATCAGTAGGTACTTTACGTTTATCCGGAACGTCTTAAAGGTAGACACCCCCATGTAGTTTACCCTAGCCGCGAGCTCAAGGAAGGATAGGCTCCTCTTCAACACCGCGACGAAAGGAGTACCGGAGGAAAAGGATATCTCCTTTACCTTAGAGCTCTGCGTCTGTCCTTGCACTGAGAGGAGCTCTAGTTCGTTCAAGTTCTTGACTGAGAGGAACACAAACAAGGCAGTGAGCAAAGCGAGTAAGGCATAGGCAAAGTTGTAGCCTATAAACATGGAGTACGGAGAGAACGGGAAGCCAAAGAGGGGGGAGAGGAACCATACCCCAATTATTGTAGCAATCAAGAGCCTCTTCCTAAGCTTCATGGCGGCCAGCGCGATGGACATAGAGGAGGTAAGGAGGACAAGAGCTATTAACACAGCGAATCCCGCTAGGCCCAACGCGTCCACTGCAAAGGCACCGAAGTAAAGGGAGAAAAGGCCGTTGGCCACTATGGAGACCAAGTAAAGGCCTACTAGTATCTCCTTTCTATCGAGGGGGAGGGGAAAGAGGAAGTCTACGTCGGATTTGGTGAAGAAAACCCCTGACAATAAGGAGGAAACCACGACTGGGACCGTTAGAAGGCCCACTGTAGAGCTCAAAGGTACTTTAGCGCCATGTGGTGCTCCAATTATCAAAAAGTAATAGGAGATAACGAGTATCAAGTACAAGGCCAGGAAGGGCTTTGTAAACCTGCTGAAAAGGAGCAACTTAAAGAGCACGAGCTCTCTGCGTAGGCTAACACTCATATAATAAGTTTTGGGAATGCGTATAATAAAAATCCCGAGTTTCACTCAGGCGGTATCTCTTTGAACACTAGACCTATGTCTATGCCCTTAGACGCGTTCAATCTCTTGGAGATCGAGTAAATGAGGGCCCCTCCCCCATATATTACTCCTAAAGAAGCTAACGTTGGCACGTTAATTGGTAGCAGGACAGGGTTGTTTAAGGTTACGCTAAGCGCGTACATCAGGAAAGCGAAGACCCCGAAGCCCACCCAGCTTATTATTGGGACGCCCATGATCCTCTTCTTGAAGGGCACTGAGTTTGAGAACACGTCCTTCTTCAGGAAGGGCATTAGCGCGGTGGATATGGCGAAGACTGCGTAACCTATCTGAAACACTACAGTCACGTCCACGGTCTCTATCACTGGGAGGTAGGCATACATTAGGACACCTATTATGCCCACTGCAGTGATGATAGCGGTGGCCTTGAGGGGCACGTGTAGTCTGTCGTTAACGTCTGCAAGCCACGCTGGGGCTACCCTATCGAAGGACCAAGCGAAAAGGTACCTAGTCAACGCTATAACAAGTGGGGGGTTGCTGTAGAAGTTGGGCAACCACAATGCAAAGAACGAGATGAAGTAAAGGGCGACGTTGTGGTTAACCAGGAGAACGAAGAAGGGTATGAAGGGGCCTATGGACGAGAGGGAGTTGTAAACTGGGTCGTTTACGCCGTTGGCGGAGATGTAGGACCACGCCGTCAAGAACTTGTTTCCAAACGCGTCCAACGAGAGCTGGGTGAAAATCGCGTAGTACAGAGCTATGAGGAGTATTGAGACCACTATGGAGTACATGACGTTCTTCCTCACGCTCTTCATTTCCCCAGACCAAGAGGCAGGGAGGTTGTACCACGTGAAGTAGTACCACACCACCGGGATGCCAAGGAGGGCTCCAGCTATTGGGTTAGGCACGAAGCTGAGGCCGTTGCTCACGGCGTCATTTATGACCTCATTGTAGGCGTTGTTCACCCCGGTGAAGGAGGAGAGAGCTTGAGCGAAGGAGGAGGTACTAATGGTAGCTAAGGTTGCGAATAGGATCACTGTGGATATAACGCTTACGATTCCGGAGACAAGGACGAATTTCCAAGCCAGTCTGTTGGAGAAGGCCAAGAGCGAACTCATCAAGACAACGACAATTCCCACTATAACGCTCCCGTTTGTGGAGCCGAAGAAGTTGCCCAAGTTGAGGAGCGCTTGGTTGTTGTAATAAAGCCCTAGTCCGGAGAAGAGGTAGGAGAACCAACTGGCAGCGTAGTAGCTGTAGAGCCCTAGGGACAAGGCGAAGGCCACGAAGAGGCCGAAGTAGTTTACGAAACCTACCCAGGGGCTGCTCGCCCTGGTGTTGAAAACGTAGTCCCCTCCAGCCCTAGGCATTGACACGCCAGAGACGTAGAATAGGAACGCGGAACCAAGGGCGGGAATGAGGGTGACTAAAAAAGAGAGCGTCCAATTTATCCCGGGGGCAAGGTAAAGCCACTGGATTATGAGTATTGGTATTCCCCCGGTAACGAGAGCCCAGGAGGCCAGTAAGGAAGACCAAGGACTTACTTCCCTTACTAGCCCTGAGCTCTCTCTTAAGAACACCTTTTTTGCTTCCATTTCCGCTTACTTGTTTTACCAGGGGAATATAAGCTTAATAATACGCATAAGTCGAGATAGCTCTAAAAATGATATGAAAAAATAAAATAAAGTGTAAACAAAAACTCTTTCTCAGTTAGAATTTAGCTGAAAAATGTTTAGGAACCTAAAAAGATCAGAACGAAAAATAGGAAAGCTTACTTGGAGCTTAAAGTTTACTTTGAGGTTTTCATATGTGTCCACTGTCGCTAAAGATATCTTTTTACTAGCCTAGCGATATTCGGCGTTTAATACTTCGGTCTGTTTTTAATAGTGAATAATTTTTACTTAGGAAAACGTTTAAATAAAAAGACAACAAGTTGGGGGTTGATGATCGTCCGCCACAGCGAATTAAGGGAACTGCTCACCGACATCCTTGACAGGAGGGAGGTCGAGTTCAGTGACGTAATAGCAGACCACTTCACCGAGGCAGAGCTGAGGGGCCATTCCTCCCACGGGGTCCAGAGGATGATACCCTTAGTAAAGGGAGTGGAGCTAGGCACTATAAGAAGGGACCTGGAGTTCGAAGTAGTCAAGGAGAGCAACTCTTCCATCTTGATAGACGGGAAGCACAGCGTTGGAATCTCGCTCTGGAGCTTACTGATCGAAAGGGAGTACGACTCTCCCGTCACAGCAATAGCCGTGAGGAACGCCTCCCACGTGGGGTACCTAGGTTACTACACTGAAAGGCTTGCGAGGAAGGGAAAGGTAGCTATAATGCTCGGAAACGCGGAGCCAGCCGTGACGAGGCCCGGCACATCCCCTGCAAAGGTGCTCTCCACAACGCCCTTTAGCGTCGCTATACCTTCCGACCCTCCAGTAGTCCTCGACATGGCCCTCTCTGCTATAGCTAGGGGTAAGATCGTGGAGGCGCTTAGGAAAGGCGAGACGATACCTCACGGCGTTGCTGTCGACCCAGAGGGAAAAGTAACCACTAACCCACAAAGGGCACTGGAGGGAGCGCTATTGCCATTAGGCGGGGAGAAGGGGTTCTACCTCATGCTTACCCTGGAGCTCTTAGTGGCGTTCTTGACAGGATCTGCAGTGGGACCCCAAGTTAGGGGAGTGCTAAACACTGAGCACCCCCCAAACAAGGGAGAAGTGATGATAATCATCGACCCAAAGTACTTCGAGGCCAACGTAGACGCCGTTGAGTACATGAAGGAGGTTGTTGGAGGGCTCTTACCAGGGGAGCACGGGAGGAAGATCAGGGAGGAGAGGCTAAAGAGCGGTATTAAGCTGGACGAAAAGCTCTTCTCCACCCTCTTGAGCATGAGGGAAAGAGTACCATATTTCAAGTGAAACCTGCTAGGTATAACTTCCTCTTTATTTCCTCCAGCGCCTTCCTCCGGAGTTCGTCCACCTTCTCCCAGTCAACCTTCCTCTCTACTTTTAAGCATTTTACGCTGTAGAGGTATACGTCCCTCATGTCGCCTAGCGTTCTGGATATTTCCCTCAACGTGGAAGAGTACTGTCCTAGGCTCTCAAGGAGGAACCTCGACTCCCTTATCCTCTTCCTCACCTCGTGAAAGTCTTCCTCTACCTCAAGAGCTGAAGCGTTTACCTTAATCCTCCTCGCCACCAAAAGCCTCGAGCCGTACATTCTGGGAAGCTCATACTTAGCCATTTTGCCGAACTGCGAGATAACCTTCCTAGCCAAGTAGTCCCTCTTGTCCTTGTCCAGGCACGTCAACACGTCCATGTCCCTCACTTCCCCCAGCTCCCACAACCACGCCGTTCGCATTCTTGAGGACGGATAGCTCAGCCCTCACCTTCTTCCTGAGCTCCTTCTAGTCCTTTAACTCCTTGGAAAGCCTAAGAGCCCCGAGCCTAAAGTGATAAACCTCTCTGACCTCTCTCGACGAGAAGTACACTATCTCTAGGGAGCCCCCTCCCAAGTCAAACACTACACCAGAGTCCACGGGCAACGAGTTCACAGTTCCAAGAAAGGAGAATACCCCCTCCTCCTCGCCGCTCAAGACCCTCATCTCCACGCCGAGGACGTCAGAAAGCCTCTTGGCAACCTCTGGCCCGTTAGAAGCGTAGCGAAAGGCGCTCGTGCCGAGGAGCTTTACCTCTCCCACCTTTTTCTTCTCTATGACCTTCTTGAACTCCTTGAACAGTTTCTCCGCCTCCACTACCTTGCCTTCAGGTATAGGGTAGCCCTCCTTGACGTCCTCCCCTAGCCTTAAGAAGGACTTGGTGGAGCCTATTATCCTAAAGGTATTGTTTGGGAAGACCTGGTAGATACAGAGCCTAGTCGAGTTGTAACCCGTGTCAACAACTGCTGAGAGCATTTACATCAGCTTTAAGACCTTTTGGTTTAACAGCAGCTGGAGGGCACCGGAGCCCTTGGTCACATCGTATTCCACAACCGCTACTGCGCCTTTCTTGAACTCCACCTCCCCTCCCGTAATCTCCTTGACCAGCTTAGAGAGGAAGGGCTCGTGGCCAACAACCAACAACGTGGAGTTGTCCATTTCTTTGAGCTTGCCTACAAACTCTGAGGGCTCCTTATCTGGATCTAACTCGCTTAAGGTCTCAATCTTCTTGTCCTCCTCGCCTAGTTCTTCCAGTATTACCTCTGCGGACTGGTAGCCCCTCAATAGCGTGCTGGTCATTACCCTGTCAAAAGCCAATTCCATTTCCTCTAGGAAGTAGGCGACCCTCCTCATCTGCTTGACGCCCTTCTTCACTAGCTTCCTGTCCTTGTCGTCAACTCCGTCTACCTTTGGCTCCGCGTCTCCGTGCCTTACCAACACAAGCGTTAACATAAAAGTTAGTCCGAACATAAAATAATAACTAAGTATTCTCTCCACTCTATATAGGCACATGGAGGGGTAACGATGTCTTCCAGGAAAAATTTATAATTATATTTATCAAATTGTTCTCTAAATCAAGAAATTAGGGGATTTACGAGTGCGATTCCTCAGAATAGTACTTTCTATTTGTAAAGAAAATTAAAAATGATTTAGTGAAAGACCGTGATAGAACGCACTT
>ASRH01000022.1 GCA_000565255.1 Candidatus Aramenus sulfurataquae
CAGATGGAATTTAAGTTAGTTGAAGCTAACGACTTCGACGTTAAGAGGGAAATTGAGGTGGAGATTATTGACGATCCGTACTCTGCGCTGGAAAAGGGGAGAAAGGCCTTGATGGTCTTTAACACTAGGGAGGAGGCAATAGAGGCTTATAAAAAGGTTAAGGAAATGGACTTTAACCCCTTGATAATACACAGTAAGTTCAACTCAGCTGACAGAAAGAAGAAAGTGGAGGAAATAATAAAGGTGAGCAAAGGGGAGAGCAAATACGACGTTGTTATAGCTACCCAAGTTATTGAGGCTGGAATTGACGTTTCCTTTGACCTTTTGATTACTGAAGCCTGCCCAGCAGATTCCCTAATTCAAAGGGCAGGGAGGGTCGCTAGATATGGAGGGAAGGGAACTGTGAAGGTTTTCCCGTTTAGGGGAAAAGTTTACGATTCACAAGAGGTAGAAGCTACAATGAGCAAGTTAGAGGCAACAAAAAGGATTGACTCCTCGCTCCTTGACGTTCTGAAAAGGGGGGTTAACGTTAATCACATCCTCAAAGAATCCTTAAAGGTAATCGAATCAAACGCGTTGTTTAGCTCAACGGAGACTAAATACCTACTTGAACACGAGTGCTCCTTAACTAGGGAGGTGTCCTTAATCCCGGGCTATCCTCCTGGCTGCGATGATCCAAGCTGCGCAGTTCCCCTAACTGAGGAAGAGGCATGCAAGTTGCTACCGGGAAAGGTAATTACTTATGATGGGCAGGAAATTGATTATAATCCCAGCAAGAGGGAATGCCCACCTCATCGTGAGTCCACAAGCGAGAGGGAATGCTTACAAGTTTCGTTCCTGAGAAAAGGAATAGAGGGAGTTAGAATTCCCGATTACAACGAAGAAATTGGGGCAATTTTGGTGAGGTGACGTGAAACCCTGCGCATTTGATAAACAAGACCTATTGAGCCACGCTTTAGGGAGCGTAGATATGATGAAGAAAATGTTTGACGACAATTACTTTGAGGTAGTTAGCAAAAGGCTAAATAAGGCCATCGAAAGGCTAAACGTAACAAAAGAAGACGTGAAAAACCTCGTTACGTTCTTAACTGCCTTCCACGACTTAGGAAAGGCTGCAGAGCTTTACCAAAGTCAATTTGACAATGACTGCAATGCCTTGAGGAAAAACACCTCCTTCGTGTTTCACGAACTGGGTGGTGCACTCTTCTTGTGGTACAACGACTGGGAAAATCAAACCCTCAAGGTTATGTCAACTCTCACCGTGTTAAACCACCTAAACGCGATAAGGAACTTCAATACCACTAGGCACAAAACGAGCGAAGTGAAGGACGGTCACCTAAAGCTAAAGAGGTATGGTGGAGGGCTAGTTCAGAAGTTGTTAAGCAATGAGATATGCAACCCCTTCATGAAAACCTATAACGTGAAAGATTACACGCTCGCGGATCTTAAAGACATGTTTGCTGAGATAGACAGCTACGTCGTCGAATCTCGCCTAAACCTAAAACTCTACGTCCTCCTCTTAACTCCCGTAATAGTTGGAGACAACCTGGACAGCACAGCCTCAAGGGAAAAAGACGAGTCCTATGGCTCAAAGAGCCACTTCATTTCCTCTTTACTTAAGGAGGTGGAAACGCCTTGACAGTAGAAATACCTTTGTACAACATCTTTGGAGACAACTTCGTCATAGCCCTAGCCTCTTTAACTAAAAACGCAAGGAGATCCCTGGACTCTGTGGAATTTGACGACGTGTCACTTAAGAACGCCTTGCTTACCGCCTCCCAACTCTCCAAGGAAAGGAAAATAACCGACAAGAAAGGGAAACAAACCGAGCTAGACTTCCCAAAAAGCGGAAACGACAAGGAGTCCTTCAATGAGGCACTACAATGCTTCAACATCCCTGAGGGAGCCCAAGTTTCCGATATCCTAAGCAAGTTCGCCGCTTCAATTCCTCAACTTCCCCCCTGTGACGAGGTTACCGCACCTTCAATGCTAAGACCGGAACATTACGAGTACGTCAGAACTCCGGGCTTTTACAGAAGAATAAAGGCCTCGGCTAAGGCCCAAGTTTCCCCAGTTTACGTTTTGGTCAGTTTAGCCGGTTGGGTTTTAACAAGGCTAGGAAGGGCCCCAGTGGGAAAGGGAGAGTACGTTGGAGTTTACGCTTTCCCAATTGACGTTGAGAAGAGATTTGGAATGATTCCGTCGCTATTAAAGGAACTTGGTACAAAAGACGTGCCGGGCACTGAGCCCTCAACTGCCTTAGCCATTTGGTTAGCCTCAAAGATGCTTAAGTCCCACGCTCCAATTGACCAACTCATGATTTACACGGTCTCAGAGCCAGTTGGAAAGGAGCCAGCCGCGGTGACAAATGGGCAGTTAATTAGCGTTGGAAGGCTGCTAAGCAACGAAAGGTTTAGGGAAATCCACGAGGAGGCTGGAGCAATTGCTGAAAAAGCCTTGAGCCCAAATCCTTGGGAGTGCGACGCAAACAACTTCAGCGTGAAGTTTTCAAACCTACTGTTTGAGGTACTTTCAGGGAGCAAGAGAGAGGTTGAACTTGCCTACTTAGCTAATAGGGAGTACTACGCTTGGAAGAGGAGCCAAAGCGCCAGCGAGAAGTGCGTAAGTTATTACTTGAAAGCCCTCCACGTGGCAAACCGCATCTTGGGGTTGTGACGTGAAAGGGGAGATAAAGTTTAACGAGATTTACGTGGCCACCTCAAGAGAGCTAATAGCTGATACCGTGTCGCTGTGCTTCTTAGCTTGGCCAAGGCAAAAAGGGGAGCCAATCTACGTTTACCTATCGTTAATTCCAATTAGCCTGTCCAAAGGCGTAGAGTCGAGAAGGGTTTCTGTAAAGAGGGTAAGGAAAATGTTGAGGGAAGAGTTCAGCAAATTTACGTTAGCTTACTCAAGGGAAAGCTATTTTCTATACCTTGTATTTAAGGATTTACTAGACAAGAGAGAGTGGCGGAAGCACAAGTTAGACATAGATTGGCGGAACCACAAGTACATGTAAAAAGGGCTATCAGCTCTTGTTGATAGAGTTGAAAGGAAAGTCCAGAGAAGCCCTAACGCTCTTAAGGCTTTAAGAGCGAAGAGTTTCCCTTTTCGCCCTTTTCCTTATCTCCGCTGTCCACCTTAACTACCCCAAAGCCAATTCCCCTAGACCTTCCAACTCCCATGAACTCGGCCAAGCCGAGAAGCCTTTCCATAACGTCCCTATACCTTTTGTTCAGAAAGAAGTCGTACTTAACCCAACCTACAAACCCCCTTGCCTTTCTTAAGTTTCCGCGATTATCTTTTCCAACTATGGCGGTTACTGGCTTTATCGAATACCCCACCTCAGCAAACGTAACGTCAGCCATCCTTCCCACAATATAGGCAGTCCAATCTTGATCTCCAACCACAATTAAATCCTTTGGTTCAGCAATCGAGTTCCACAACTTAGTTAGGGACGCGAAAATCAAGGAAGGGGTGGGAAGCAGGCGGTACATGTTCCTTATCTTCTTTTTGTGCTTAAAGCTCGGGGGAAGCATTAGCTTGTTTGAAAGAAGCGTTGGGGTTTCAAACTTTAAAAATAGACCGCGCTGAAGGGGGAACCTCAACTCGCTTTGCTCAGTTATCTTTATTTCCTCAAGCCTCAAGTTAAACTCGCCGTAAGGGGTTGAAGCTTTGTTGGGAATTTGAAGGAAAAGCTCTGGGTCCAAATCCTTGATTGCGAGCGAGAAAGAAAAGGTAGCGCGCTCTCCCTTTCCTAGTCTAAGGGGAGAGTTTCCTTCGGTGGAAAACAAGTACCTGTCGTTAACCTTGAGGGGGGAAATTGAGATTTCCTTGTACTTCTTTCTGGACTTTAAGAGGTCTCCTACCTTGGGCAAACCCTCGAGAACGTACTTTGGAACCTTTGAAGTGAGGGGAGGGAGAATTACGTCTGCAGTGGGGTAAAGGAGAAAGGTCGCCTTTACAAGTTTTGTTGACATTAAGAAAAATTAGTTAAGAAGTATAAAACCTTGATCTAGAGAAGAGTCAGCAGTAAGTGTCAGGTTTTCTTTCAACTCTATTGAAGATCAACTGCCCAGAAGGGGGTAACCAAGGTATACAAATTCAAAGACGGCTTTCAACTCTATTGAAGATCAACGGGGCTTTTTCACAAACCCCAGCCACAGAGGAGGAAGCTTTCAACTCTATTGAAGATCAACATTACGATGAAATAAAAAGAATTTCTGATGGAACAATAATAACTTTCAACTCTATTGAAGATCAACATACATGGGCGTGATGTGAATGTCCTACCAACCTGTTTTAACTTTCAACTCTATTGAAGATCAACTCAAAAGATCGTATAGTTGTTGAATATAATCCTAATAACTTTCAACTCTATTGAAGATCAACACCATGTGATTTTTTCTTCCATATATGGAAGTAGTTGTCTTTCAACTCTATTGAAGATCAACAATTTTTCTATTTATTACCATGACAAAGGCAGATATACTCTTTCAACTCTATTGAAGATCAACACGGAGTGATTAGAATAGACTACTCAAAGAGATATTCAAAACTTTCAACTCTATTGAAGATCAACGGGGATATGGAATGGACAACGATGATGTTATACATTATAACACTTTCAACTCTATTGAAGATCAACTAGCGTTAAACACGTTTACGGTGTCAAAGAATTTGTTAACGTCTTTCAACTCTATTGAAGATCAACATCCATTTCTTTCCACACTAACGCGCCTTTACCCGCGTTTCTTTCAACTCTATTGAAGATCAACACAAGTTGATGATTAGCAGTATAGAACTAAGCGAAGCACTCTTTCAACTCTATTGAAGATCAACGCGATCGATTATTTCCTTCAATAGTGATTCGCATTTTTCCTTTCAACTCTATTGAAGATCAACTAAGCCTGGGCAGTTCGTGCTCTTCGTAGTGCTTAACTTTCAACTCTATTGAAGATCAACGGTTCTTACTTAGTTCCTGTATCGTTTTGTAATTTGAGCTTTCAACTCTATTGAAGATCAACATAGGAGATAAGATCAAGAATAACGACCTTATGGAGTTCTCTTTCAACTCTATTGAAGATCAACTCAGTTGGGAAAAACAATACATAAAAACGCTAGAAAGAACTTTCAACTCTATTGAAGATCAACGCGTGGGAACTAGAATTAACTACAAATGAAATAATTAATTTATCTTTCAACTCTATTGAAGATCAACCGGAGGTGTTTAAATACCTCTGTAACGACTTGTAATATGCTTTCAACTCTATTGAAGATCAACACTGTTTCGCCAAATTGTGGATTCATCATAAATTGAGGTGTGTTTCTTTCAACTCTATTGAAGATCAACAACAGTATTACTTACCCTTTTGTGTCTCAAGAATCTTTTCTTTCAACTCTATTGAAGATCAACCCTCATCGCGTCCTTTTTCTATGATAATAGTATCTTCGTTTCTTTCAACTCTATTGAAGATCAACGGTAATCAACTGCAGAAATGTTATCCGCGTATTGCGTACAGAGGACTTTCAACTCTATTGAAGATCAACGCATAGTTGAAGAGGCGTTACGCGAGTACTTCCAAAGGCACTTTCAACTCTATTGAAGATCAACCAGGATCTCCCTGTGCTTTTGCGCCACCAAAAAGTCATACTTTCAACTCTATTGAAGATCAACAATAGAGGAAGAGTTTTTGTTTTATGAAAAACTTTCTACATTCTTTCAACTCTATTGAAGATCAACACTATCAAAAGAGGGCAGGATTAATCGGAATGAAGTTTGCTTTCAACTCTATTGAAGATCAACAGATGAAACGATAACTATTAACTTGAGCGCAGCGGCATCACTTTCAACTCTATTGAAGATCAACGCGGTCTCAGTTATTATCACGACGGAAAAGTCCGTGTAAGCTTTCAACTCTATTGAAGATCAACGGTCATCCTGGTTATGTTAGCCTGAGATCCAGCAACACCCCTCTTTCAACTCTATTGAAGATCAACAATCTTCACATACACTCGCTCAATTCTAATAAAAAATTACTTTCAACTCTATTGAAGATCAACACGGTGATGATATCGTAGGCGGACTAGATGAAGTAAATATTCTCTTTCAACTCTATTGAAGATCAACTGAACACCAGGCGATATTTGATCCCTTTACTACTACATTCTTTCAACTCTATTGAAGATCAACGGTTTGCTGCCTTTATTGCCATAAGAATAAGATAACCCCCCTTTCAACTCTATTGAAGATCAACAAAATAATGAGATATGATGAGTTATTAAAATTAATAAATCTAGACTTTCAACTCTATTGAAGATCAACTGTATTTAAACCCGATCAATGAGGGTTCGTTTTCGTGGGCTTTCAACTCTATTGAAGATCAACGTTTTGCAGTTCTCTTGGAGTGGATCTTCTTATGTATTTCTTTCAACTCTATTGAAGATCAACCCGTTATTTGTAGGCAAACAATCACCACATGCGAAATTTGACTTTCAACTCTATTGAAGATCAACAAAGAGGATGACGACAAGATCATCGTGAGCGGTAACGGGAAACTTTCAACTCTATTGAAGATCAACTGGCGTAGCAAGATACTCCATATGTTATCTTCTGTAAAACTTTCAACTCTATTGAAGATCAACAGGACTATGACGGCTTTAGGTCAGTGAAGGAGATCATTGCTTTCAACTCTATTGAAGATCAACGGTTTTACAAAGAGGTACACGAAGAGACACAGAGAATTATTCTTTCAACTCTATTGAAGATCAACGATGACTATTCTATTTTCTGTGACGATTTCGTATTCAAGAAAGACAACTTTCAACTCTATTGAAGATCAACGATTCCAGGTCAGATAGGATAGTGCTACCTACCCAGGAACTTTCAACTCTATTGAAGATCAACATCCGGATAGGGAGTTTCAGATGACGTGTCAGTTCACGATCTCTTTCAACTCTATTGAAGATCAACGTTTACTTTCTATTATCTTACACTCTTCGCTTAAGAAATTCCTTTCAACTCTATTGAAGATCAACCCCAAAATTGACGCCATTGATGACAAGACAGATAAGATTCTTTCAACTCTATTGAAGATCAACTGCATCTTTATTTACCTTGTATTTACTTTAATCTGCTCTTCTTAATAAGCGTTGCTTCACTACTTTTTCCCTTCTTTTTCCCGCTCACCTCAATTCCCTTACTCAACTTGTTCCCACCTCCTCCCAACTAAATCAGGGAAAACTTCGTTTTCCCTAGAGATAGAATTACACTCCCTCGATTAGACAACCCTCCCTAACCCTAGGATTCCCTCAGTTCACGAAAATAGTTGGGAGGCTGTATGTACCTCCCCCCAGCTAAAATAGGGAAAATTTTTTTCTTTATTTTTTAAATACTTAAAGACAAAGCCGTTTTACACAATCACATGAGATCTCAAGTATTGAGGCAGCTTAGGAGGCTCCACTCCTATAGGGCCTCAGACCCAATTGACGAAGACCTTAGGGGTTGGAACTACCACTCTCCTCCAATAAAGCCGAGGGCCTACCTTTCCTTGAGCGTTGCCGACGTTGCTTATCGCTATTGCGACTCCAAAAGGGACGTTTACCTAAGGAAAGTTCTCAAAATGAAGGGAGAGCAAACCCCATCCCTCACTTTAGGGCAGCAAGTTCACGAGCTCATTGCCTTAATTTCAAGGGACGTAACTAGGCTTTTGGCCCAAGGTTTGCCAGCTTACGAAGTCCTTGAGGTTATTAACAAAAAGAGGTACAACACCGCGTTTAACCCCTTCCTAGAGAAGTTCAAGAAAGCCTTTGCCTTTTACTTGCTTTCAGACGCCTCAGATTCCTCCGGCTTTATCCCTTTAATTTCCGAGTTCAGAGTAGATGGAACTCCCCTGGGCCTTTCTCCAAGGCTCTCAGCAGACGCAATTTCCCAGCTATCAATGGTGGTTGAAGTAAAAGTTGCAAATTACCAAGATTTCCACAAGTTGGCTTTAGCTGGCTACGCCTTGGCTTTGGAAAGCGCCTTTGAGCTCCCAGTGGACTTTGGCGCCTTAATTTACGTTAACGGAATAAACGAAAAGTACCCGGAAATAAGGACTGAAGCACACTATTTGTCAACGGACTTGAGGAAGGAGTTTATTGACGCAAGGGATGAGGTAATAGACATGTTGTTGGAGGAAAAAGACCCTGGGCTTGCAAGCAATTGTCAAAGTAGTTGCCCATTTTATTCCTACTGCAGAAGGTGAGAGAACTGGCTTCCCGCGTTTGAGGTGAAAAGATGAAAGTTCTCTTGGTCGCAAAGCACGGCTCTTACATAACGGTAAAGAAGGGAATGTTTGTGGTAAAGAGCAAAGACAACACAAAGGTAGAAATATCTCCAGCTGAGGTTGACGAGCTAATTGTAATTTCCACTGCAGTGATCTCAGTGAAGGCAATTCAGCTTGCAGTTTCCCACGGCATAGACGTGTTTTTCATTACCTCAAGGGAAACTGTTTGGGGGAAAGTATTGCCAAGCGTAACTACAATGACAGTTGCAACCAGAAAAGCTCAATACGAGGCAGTGGTAAAGGGAAAAGGAGAGGAGTACGGAAGGGAGATAATAGCGGCGAAAATTCACAACCAGGCTATGCACTTGCGCTATTGGTCTAGGCTAGGGTACTCCACTTCCTATAAGGTATTGGAAAGCTACAACGAGACTACAGCAGCTAGGCTTTATTGGCAGGACTTGGCG
>ASRH01000023.1 GCA_000565255.1 Candidatus Aramenus sulfurataquae
GTCAATAAAAGACAGTAACGCTTTTCCTATTTCTCTTGTATATTCTCCGTATGCATTATTAATTATATTCTGGGCAAATACTGGAACCCATGTTAATAAATGGTTTTTTATGAAATCGTTTGCTTCGCTTTCATTATTCATGAAGAATAAAAAGGACACGAACTCAAGTTCTGTAGAAATATGATCAGGAATTTGTCTCTCTGGAATGATTCCGTATTTCAAATAATATTCTAAAACTTCTTGTGCAGGTTTTCCATAAACAGTTTTTTCTCTATACCATGACTCGTAAGGAGGACATTTTAGATGTTTAAAATCATTAATAAAACATGACGTATACTCTGTTAAAATCGAATCTAAATTACCTTCTTTAATTATCCTATATATTTTTACAACGTTATCGTAATATTTTCTACTTGATAACCCTTCCATCAACGCTTCTACTTGATAGTTATATCTTGGTCCTAACATTATATACGAAAATACCTTATAATCAACCCATAAATTCATGCTTGCTCACCAAATTTTCTAGGTTTAAATTTAGCTGCCATACCAAATCTTTGTTGAAATGCGTATTCTGCCCTATGCTTAGGACATCTTTCAAGCCATTCATCATCGCATTCTGCGCCTTTTTCTTTCATCGTCTTCTTAACTAAATTAAGACTTCTCCTAGAACCTACTGGAGCTCCACATACCCTACATCTTACTAGATAATCTCGGATAAGAACTTTCTTAGACGGTCTTTCTTTCTTTTCCACTTTTATTGCCTTAGGACCTGAACAACTATTTCCTTCTGGGCATACGTTAACACATATTTTACAACCTATACATTTGTCAGGATCAAATTCAAAGATTTCATCCTCTTTACTTCTCTTTAAGGTTATTGCAGATGTAGGGCACCATTTAGCGCAAGATTCGCATAACGTGCATGTATTTTCATTAATGGAAACTTCGTAATATAGCGGTAGGTCTTTCTCATGATTTAGTATTTCTTTTCTTGCTTCACTCTTATTACTGAGATAATTAAACTGTATAGAGACATCTTTGGGATCTTTGGCTTCTATCTTTCCCTCAGGGTATACAAAAGAAATTCCACCAATTTTATCATTAATTTGTGAGACAATGTCCTTTATTTTCGAAATATCTTTTGATAACTCACATCCATTACAAACTAAATTTAATTTACCGCCATTTCTCAGCAATATTATATCTTCTGCAGAAAGCATTAAAACGCACGGTAGTTTAATACTGTTTTTATTATCTTTATAACAAGAAATTGTCTTATCTCCCTTAACCTTTGATAACTCAAACAAAGCAACTTGGGAAACTGAGGGAAATTGAATAGCGCTCAAAGGACAAGAACTTACACATAAACCACACCCCGTACACTTATCGTAATCGATTATTATACCAGTTTTCTTATCAACCTTAAGAGCGTTATAAGGACAAGATTCTTCGCATAAAGTACACGCCCTATATAAACCTTGGCACATATCTTTGATATAAACAGGTTTGTCTATCCTTTCTTTTACTATAGGAACTTTACCTAAGATTACTTCCCTCCTACTTGCTGGCAACGTCTTTTCTTCGATCTTGGCCATTTCAGCTGTCCACGCGTTTTCAAGGATTATTTTATTGCTTTCTATTGCACTTTCTCCCCAAGAAGAATCTACTATTCTAACAAGTAAAGGATTTAATCCAGATCTAAGAATTGCTTCTCTGTAAATTTTCAAATGTTCCTCATCGTACTTCCCTACTATGACTATTGCTTTAGTTCCCAATTCCCTTAATTTTGTTGCAATTTCATTAGGATCGCAAGAATTAAAACCGTCTGTTTGATTATGATGACAAGAATGATAAAAAATACCTACCTTAAGTTTCAATAATGGTGAATAAAATGACATTTTTTATCACTTAAATATCCAGAGATGTTTAGGTTTCTCATCTTCTTCTAATGGTAATAATAGAACGCCTAGTGTGTAGACTCCAAGTAATAATAGTGCTGAACCGGCAAACCATACTATATCGTAATTGCTAATCCCAAAAGGTAATGTACTCCATAGCGGCGCGTGGTTAAAGACGCTCCTCAGCTCATATACCCAGTTAGAATTACTTGGAGTTATAGGAGCTACTGAATAATACCACGTAATTGCTTGCGGAATGACGTCAACTACAGTCGTGATTGCAAACATGCCTAACAGCGCAAATATTGCTGAAACAAACAACAATCCTTTACTCTCTTTCTTATATGCTATTGAGTATAGTATTATTGGTATTATGATTCCAACTATAACAACTCCTCCCCAAAACACTGAGGCCCAGCTACCAGTTAACAATAGATCGGCCCATATATTGGTTTCTTGATTAGTAGCAGTAATCCACATCCACCAGAAAATTAAGAAACCCACTGCAATAGTAGCAAGTAATCCATCTCTTGCTAATATCTTGAACTGCGTATCTTCACTACCTGGACCAGCACTACCACTTTCTGACGCTTTGGTAACATTAGTCTGGGCTGTAACTGGTTGAATTACACCTTTCCTAATCCAAGAGTAAAGCGGCGATATGAAAGATATCATAGCTATACCTGCATAGAAAGACAACACAACAAACAATATCGGCATAAAGCTTCCAAATTCTAAAACCCATGTAGATAAATATCCGAATACAGCGCCTAGATTAGCGTCTAATATTAGCTCTGCTAAAATAGCATATCCTACTATTAACGCATCAATATCTGCAATTATTTTCAATATTCCTGGAATTTTTCCATTATTCTCTTCCTTTATTTTTTCTCCTATTAATGCAAGAATTTCTGCTATTATTCCAATACCGACTAACGCATATAAAACACCGTTCCATGCGATCCTGGAAGTGTCCCTAAAGCTTAGATAAATGTACATTGCGTTGCCTGGCTTATAAACTGACGCAAACACCATTATCCAGCCTGGAACTAATACTGCTAAAGCTAACCATTCGTTCCTTAATGATATCTTATTAAATGGATTCCTCTCCTTATGGTTCTTATTAAACAACTCATAAAGAGAATTGTATGTACTAACACCAGTACCTATAACTCCAAAGAACATGTAGCCTATTACTAATAATCCCCAGGGAATAGGCGCATTATTAGGTTCGGTAAATGTAACTAATCCTTGGAACCAACCGCTTGGATTAAAAGACATGCCATAAAATAGTATTCCTCCACCTATAATAATGAAAACTATTGTCCATGCTAATAGTAGTTTATTCATGAATTCCCACCACTTACGTATCTACCGTTCTGCCTGTTAAAAACGTAAAATACCTTAGGCTGTGTATTCAACTGAGGATTTAGGACTATTGCTTGACCAGTATTTACTAGAATACTAACTTCACTATTAGGATCATCCAAACACCCAAACACTCTAGCACCACCTGGGCACGTTCTTACGCATGCTGGAGTATAAGTACCATCTGGAGCAGTACCATAGCAGAAAGTGCACTTGTCTACGTGAGGTACTACGTGAATTAAATTTTGTCCAAAATATTCTTTAGCTTTTTGAATATCTTCATATGTATAGAAATATCTTGCACCATACGGGCACGCTTCAACACAGTATAAACAACCCATACATTTGTACTCATCAACAACTACTATTCCGCCATCTACAATTTGAGTAGCACCAGTAGGACATACATAATAACAGGGAGGATTCTCACATTGCATGCACAATCTAGGCACAAACATTCTTTGAGTGTTAGGATATTCACCAATTTCTAAATCCTCCACATGAGTTCTCCATAAGTTTTCCCAGAACGGCGTCTGATTCTCTATTGCACAAGCTGCCATACACGCATCGCAGCCTAAGCACTGATCCACCCTAACTACGAATCCCCAGTGTTCACATGATTGAGTATTTCCAAATTTTGTATATGGATTTATTAATTGATTTTTTTCTTGAATTGAACTATTAGACATAAAATCACCTCATGGGGAAATAAATATAGGAAAAACCTTAACTTTGTTCATATTTATTCCACTCCGAAGGAGTAATTTGAGTATTGGGAGTTACAACAACATTTGAAGGCAAAGTATCTGGAGTCCCTACACTCGCTAACGTTGTAGCTTCGCTAATCTCGTCAGGAGTAGCCTTCCTAACGTAAACAGTAAACTGCTGTGTTTGTCTAAATCCTCCAAGTGGGTTATAGCTCTCAGGCCATAACTCACTAATAGGCTTATTTCCTGCATTAGGAATAGCCTTTATACTTGTGGTCAATGCTGGGTTTCTTTGCCCAAAAGCTTCTGGTACTCCTATAGTGTCTGGTCTAATTAATTGCGTCAAGTGAACTCTTAACGTTAATTTAGGATAGTTCCCATTACTATCTGGCAGTTTCCATCTAACTATTGTTATCCAGTCCCCTTCATTTATTCCTAATTGTGCAGCAGTAGCTGGATTAATCCAGGCCATTTGTGTAGTGCTTTCATGATGTAATGAAATTGCCATTAGCATTGGATTATCTGTACTTGAAGTGTAAGCAAATTGTGGAAGTTTGTATTCTATAAAGAACATTTCTGGTGGAGTTGGTTTGAATGTTGGGTCATCATATGGTGGTGATGGTTGAACAAACACTCCTGGTTGCACTGCATAGCCCGCATTCCACCACGGAGGAATATAGGATATTAATGGATCCCATACTGGATTATATCCAAACGTTTCTGTAACATAATAATACAGAACTGTTGAATAAATCTCTATTCTTCCAGTTGGAGTAGCTACAGGTAAGTTCCACGGCATTCTCTCATTGTTACTAAAGTATTCGTCTAAAGTTTTTATTATAAATACTCCATTATTCCTTAAAGCTGATGTAATTTCTTCTTCTGGAATATTTAGCTTCTTAGATAAATATGATACTTTGGCTTGTCTCCATGCGTCTGCAGTAAAGCTACCCCATGGTGGATAACCATTATTTTTAATTAAATATTCTTGATACTGTGGCATCTCCTCAGCTATTACTTGTTTGAAAACTTCTCTATCTATAGATTTAGAGTTGGCCATCCATTCAACGTAACCATCTCCAGCCTCTTTCCCTAACATATAAGCGAACATCACGAACAAATCTAATCCATTAGCAGTGTTTGGATAAAGTATTGGTATTGCCTGCCATCTTCCTCTTAATGCGTAATCTGGGGCAGGTCCATCATATCTGAAGTCCTCGTCTCTTTCTAAATACGTTACATCAGGTAAGATGACATCAGCGTAAAGTGTGTCTTCAGTTGGCAAAATATTGATATCAATATAGAACGTGTTTTCTAGAACTTTCTTATATTGCTTCCAGAGGAAATTGAAAGGAGTACCTGCATAGGATATTACAACTTTAGGTTTGTACGGATTTCCGTTCCACGTTACTTCACCTTTTATAGCTTCATAAACCCCTGTGTCTAAGAACATTCCAAAGGTTGCTACTGGGGTTTTTCCTTGTTGCATGAGCGTTTTAGCATATGCGTAAGACAGTGCAGGATAGCCGGTTTTCCAGAATTGTGGATTATTATATGTGTAAATTATTCCAAATATTGTAAGTAATTCTCCTGGTAAATCCAATAGTGGGACTTGAGAAAGTATTTCTGGTCTTTGTAAAAGTATTCCTGGCTTAGAAGTTCCAGAGCTTATAGCAGAGTTGTACGCGTTTATAACTTCCTTCATTCCCTCTCTATACACTCCAGAATAAATCCATCCTCCTCTTACGTCTATATTACCAGTGAGGGCCATTATTATGGCAATAGCTCTCCTAAATTGCGGAACAAAATCAGCCCAGTATCCCTTTAATCCAGTTACTATATCCATAGGTTTAGTTGTAGCTATTCTATAAGCTACTTCTTGAATGACATTTAATGGTACATCAGCAACTTGCGATGCATATTCCAAAGTAAATTTACTCACTCTGTTTGCCAAATGCTGGAATACAGTAGTGACTTGTTTTCCATTGTACGTAATTGGAGATAATTTTAACGCCGGTCTTATTTGCTTCCCGGTTACATCAAATTGATTACTATTAGTGAATGGAGGTACCTCAACTACTTGGCCGGATATTTCGTCAAATACATAAAAACCTTTTACTGAACCATCTGGCCATTTATCGTCAAGAAGCTTAAGCACTCCATTCTCCTCATATGCTAAGAACGGAGCATTAGTATAATATCTTACAAAGTTATCATCATAATAATTATTTTGAATTATATAGTTAATTATTGCTAACGCTAATGTAAGATCTGAACTTGGTTTAACTGGAACCCATAAATTAGCCTTGGATGCAGCTTCACTCATTCTAGGATCTATATCTATTACATATGCCCCATTTGCTATTCCTTCAGCAAACCTCACACCCCTATTTACGAAAATTCCTGCAGGAAATCCATTATCGCCCCAGACTACTATAAGGGAGGAATTAGACATGTCGTCCATCACATCTGTAGCGTGTAAATCAAATGCTCCAATTACAGTCCCTATTGGCTGTTGTTCGGAGAACATACAGCTTTGCATTGGTGTTCCATTAATGTTAGGAATTTGTGTCCCTAATGTAAAGGGTATAAGTTGTCGTTTATAGTTTGCGCAAGGGATCGCCCCACCTATCAATACGAATTCCCACGGCTGTACGTTTAGTTCATTAAGTTTTTGCGTAATGTAATTTAATGCTTCTTCCCAAGTTGCTTCTTTAAATGCCCACGTACCTTTAGGCCCCGTTCTTATTAGAGGAGTTTTTATTCTATCCACATTATACGTTCTAAATGTTCCAGATCTTCCTCTTGGACATATCTTTCCTTTATTTAATGGAGATAAAGGGTTTCCATCTATTTCTATAGCTCTAATATAACCATTCTTACTCTCTGTCGTCACAAGAATATCGCATGTGGATGAGCAAAATGCGCAAACATTAGGCACGTAGGAATATTGCCATCCTGGCTGAAACTGTTCATCGTCTATTGGATCTGCTTGAGAAAATATATTGAAAGTAAATCCGAACTTCTTAGACGCTAAATACGCTGCACCAGCAGCTACACCAGTTACTGCAGTTATTTTTATGAAATCTCGTCTGGAAATTCTAAGTCTATTATCTCCTTTTTCCATACGTAAATCTTCAAAATTCTTTTTAAAATTCTTTTTATCTAGACTGTCACGTTTTCATCTTTAACTCAGTTAATTTTACGTACTCATTATTAATTCTAATATTTCCCTAAATAATTAACAAGATATATGATGTTAACAAGGGAACCAAAGTATAGGAAAGCAAGTATTATTATTAGCAATAGAAAATACACAATCAAAATTATAATATATTACTTCTTAATTTGTAATTTGTTCTTCAATTTCTTTATAGGATATATGAGTTAGTGCACAAGCAGTTTAACAGAAAATAATGAGGCTTGTAATCATTCCTAAGGAAATAACTACAAAGGATTAATTACATTTCACCGCACGTGGAATAACGCCAAGATCTCAAGGAATCTTCGCTCAGAAATACTATAAAATAAATAGATAGAAGAAACTAAGCAGTTTCAACTATTCATTTCCTTCTTTAAGTCCAACGAATATATATACTGATCCAAGGGCTTTTACCTTAAATATTTTCAAATTCATATGTTTTTTCAAAATAGTCTTAAGTTGAGAGTTAGTAGGTATTTTTCTATAAATATAATAAATATACTTATAGTCACGTGGTTTTGCCCCAACTAAAGCTGCTAAATACGGTTGAATAAACCTAAGGTAAAAAGCAACGTAATTTCTTAAAAGGAGGTTATCTGATTTCCCCATAGCAATAACTCCGACAACTTTCCTTGATACTCTTACCATCTCTTTTACTACTTGTTCTATGTTATCTGCAGCGTGCAAAGCAAAACTACTCACTACAACGTCAAATGCCCCGTCTCTAAATGGAAGATTGTAAAAAGATCCCAACACTTTATCTCCATTAACCATGGACGCTTTCAACATATTCTCAGCGTAATCTAGCATGACTATATCAGCTTTTATTAATTTAGATATTACATAAGATAATTCTCCTTTACCACTAGCCACGTCTAATATTCGCCTAGGCTTAGGGCAATATTCTTTGACTATAGCTATTAATTCAGCTCTCCATTTTATGTCCTGAAAAAAGGAGATCAGGGCGTTTGCTCTATCGTAGAATTCTGGAATGTCGTTGTAAATTTCTCTAAGTTCCTCATTTGTAGCTTTACTCATTATGAGTTAGAACCTAATGGCTTGTTTTTAAAAATTCCTACATATTAACGGCGCTAACTTACACGTACTATTGATAATTTTTTATCGCGAATGATATAAAATAGGATAGCCCAACTATCTTTATTAAATCTCCTATTATGGCAATCATAGGGATATTAATCAAATAGAACGGAAGCCCTATAGTATATATTACTGCACCATAGAAGAATAGATGTGCAGAAACCTTTTGTATATCTTTTATCGTTAAATAAAT
>ASRH01000024.1 GCA_000565255.1 Candidatus Aramenus sulfurataquae
CACCAGAACGGAATAAAAATAGGAAGGGAAGAGGTAACAAAAATAGTGTACTCAAATACGATGTCAGTCCAAGAGGCGACGAAGCTGCTCAGGTTTAAATCCTGAGGTATTCTACTCTAATTCTAATAGGTGGGTCTTCTTTTTCGTGTTTGCTCAAGTAGTAGAGCACTGCCCTCCTTATGGTTTCACTTCTTGTTAGCCTGTGCTGCATAGCGTAATCGTCAAGTTTTTGCAGCATCTCGTCTCTCATCTTCACTGTGCATAACACCTTGTCACCGCGAAGTGTTTCCCGGTCATCTATATTGGTAACGTCTATGTTGTTGCTCAGCATCTCGCTGATGGCTTGTTTGATTACTTGGCTCCTGGTTATCTTGTGTCGTGCGGCAAACCTGTCCACATTCACTATAAACCATTTCGCGCTCTTGAATGGGACTGCAACTAGATGTACCTTCATAATGTGTCCACCTCAGTGTCTTCGTAATACGCCTACCTCAGGGTCCCTTATTTGTGCAGCATTAACGCCCCTTATTTTCGCGCCGTGCTCTAGCTTTTCGATACCTATTAAGACCAGCGTTGTTGGCGTCAAAATCCCAATCTGGTTCTCTTTGACTTCTACGTACTCCACAGTGGCGTTATTTATTGTTATGATTTTGTCATCGCTTATGATTTGCGTTGGTTCCTTTACCACGAGTAGGGAAAAAGTTTTTGGATCTATTACATCCCCTTTTTTCACGATCATTTCCTTGTCACCTGGTAATACTCTTTTGCTGAGCACCTATTTAAGCTTTGTGAACTTTGGGCGCCCGCAAAAAAGGTTTAAATAGGAGCTTGGAGAATTAGAGTAAGAGGTGATGCGATGAGTACCCCAAGTAAAGTATATCTACTCACCACTCCTGGCATTTTTAGCTCTGCCAGGGAGCTTTGGGTGAGGTACAAGGAAATAAGCCCAGAGGAAGCCAAGAAGATAATAGAGGGCAGACAAGTAATTAACGCAGTAAGCCACCCAGCGACTGTGCAGTTACTTTCCAAGGTGTTGGGCATAAGCCTGCAACCAAGCAGAATTACTGTGGATATGCAACCAGGAGACTTGGCGATCGCGATAAAAGTACAAGGAAGACTACCAGAGAGTGGTAAGGAGCTTACCGAGGAAGAACTGAAGAGCATAGGATACAAGCTGTACTTACTGCAAGTTCTTACTGTCTTAGAATGAGCCTAAGGGTGAGACAATGATCAGTAGTATAGAACTAAGCGAAGCACTAGGTGGAGTTGACGTTAAAGCACCAACGTCCTACAACGACGACGTATATCTCGTTTTGTACAAAAACGCCGACGTTAGTATCGTCCCCAAAAACGCAGAGTACTTCTGGCTACTTGGCTTCAGATACGGCACCTGGTTCCGTATGTACTACAGAGGCACCTCTGGGTACGGAGGATACGTTTACCATATAGAGACCGAGCAGGGCGAGTACAAATTTGCCGAGAAGGAAAGATTTGCAACGCCGATGCTGATTTCGTTAGAGGAGCTAAAGCACATTATATACAACCCTGAGGACTTTATTAACAGCATTTTAAAGTCACTGTGGAGAAAAATAACTAGAGACAATGGCGGAGCCAATGAGCATGCTGACGAATGAATTAACTGGCATAGTGGATGGCGTTGACATTGTGCCAGAAGACGGTACCGCCATCATCACAGTAGACAATGAGAACTTAAGGCTGTCCATGGAAGTAAGACCGTCTTACGTGTTTGGGGATCCACACGGCTTTGAGATACTAATGATCACACTGTTGCTAAAGAAAGAGCGCAAAGAGTACGAGTACTACATCTTCACGCATAACAAAGACACAGCCATTCCATACGTCGTTGCTTACAAAAACGGTAAAATAAAGCAAGTACACTCACGCTACTATGTAGCTAGCTTGAGTGGCTTAAAGCACATCTTTCTCGAAGCCAAGAAAGGCAAAGTACCCAGGGCTATCCGCGAGATTTTTTCGCCCGTGTGGTAACCCGTGTACCTTGTTTTTGTTGAAGTTAAGGATGTATACTTGCTTTTTGAAAAGCGTGAGCTAATGGAAAAGCTAGGGCTAACTGAAAAGCCAGAGATCTACGTGCAGAAAGGTGAAATAAAGAGCATAAAGTTTAGGACTTACGTCAACATATGCGAAAAAATTAATGACGTTGCTAAAGCCCTTGAAGAGCTCGGGGTTGTGTGGGGAAAAATTGAAGTGATAGAGGTTGACCTGTTGCCAAAAGTGAAGTGTGTACACGAAAACCGCTATGGTGCCTTGGGTAACGTGACGCCTGTCTGACCCATGTACTTGCCACGGTACGGATTCTCAACTGGTGTCGTTGTTTTTGCGAAGATTACGTGAATAAATCTCGTGCCCTTCTTCAGCCTGACGGGAAATTCACTGCCGACCAGCTCTATCGTTATTTGACCCTCAAATCCTGCGTCAATTATTGTGGGCGGGATAAACAGACCTAGTCTTGCAAAGGTCGACCTTAAGTTCACAAATCCAACAAGGTCGTTGGGCATCTTTACGTACTCCAGCGTTGTCAGCAAAACGTGCTCATGTGGTCCAATTATGAACTCGTGACCGTGTGTAACTACGTATGCTTTTTTAATCTCTTCTGGATTGTCAACGTCTACTGGCTCTGCAAGCTTTAGAAATCTTGCTATTTGATCTCCGACCTTTAGATCCACTCCGTTTTCTCGCACCGTATCAGAAGAAAGGGGTGTAATAACTAGCTTTTTCTCGTGTATATAATTTTTTATATCTCTATCGCTTAGGACCATACTTACTAACATGAAAAAGTGATATAAAAAATAAACTACCCAGCCTGGCTTCCTCCCCGTTTATTTCGCAAATACCACAGGAACATCGCGCGCCTTTTATCATGCATGTGCATAAGGGTTTCCTCTACGTTTAGCCCGCGTTGTTTGATGAACACCACAGGGGGCAATCTAACGCGCAGATCATCTTCTTCCACGCACAGCTTCAGGAACCCATACGAAAATCTTGTAATAAAAAGCAGGTCAATCTTAGTCGCGAGAAAGCGGATTTTTTCCTTTTGCTCTTCTGTGAAGTTTGCCTGGTACATTATTGTGGAGAATACAAACCTATCAAACAGGTCGTAATTGTCCACGTTTTCTATCATTTCGTCCAGGTATTCGTCAACGGTGTACTGCTTGGCGAAAAGCGGAAAGTGTACGTATTTGCGGTCTAGGCTTTGTGAAAAAGTTGTCTTGCCTTCGCCGTCCAGTCCATCAATTGCAATTTTCATAAGGAAAAATCTTGGTGTACAAATAAAACTTAGCGCTTTTTTATACAGCGCGGTATTCCCTCGCGCGGGACCCCTTCTATACACCTTTGGGAGATGAACTCAACGCGATCAGCAAGAACGTCATCTAGGGTTATGGGCTCATCTCGTACGAAGTTCTCGTGTATTATGCAGTTTGGTCCAGCGTACTTGAAGAGACGCGGGTGTACCCTTCTGACTTCTTCAAGCATTTGCCATGCGACCGCGCGAATCTCCCACTGAGCACGAGAGCATAGCCTCAGCGAGAAGAAGTTATACAGCTCACGAGCGTTCATCGTCACTACTACGTTTGTGTTAACGGCGTTGGGTAACACGTACCTAGCGTCCTCTTCAGGCACGCCCGCAGATAGCAGTTCATAGTAGTGCTTGTAAGCGTCCTCATACGCCCGCTGAATAAGTTCGCCCGCCCTCTTCTCTGCGCTCGGTGGCGTTACGGGCTGGTAGTATTCATCTACGGGCTTGGCAAAGCGGTGGCTCATCTGCGTATATGACGCCACGCGGTGTCTTACAAGTTGGTGAGAAGCTACTCTGCTTATTCCTTCAATTGAGAAAGTGTACACACTGTGTTCTAGCACTGACCAATACCCGTGTAGAATAGCGTCCTTAATCCACGTTTCAATCTCGTCGTCTGTCATGGTCTGATGATGGTAGCCCCAGCCTTTTCTGCTCCTGCTCATCTTCGCGGCTATTGCTACAACGCGCTCGCCATCGGGGGTGTATGCGACTAATAGGGCTCTCATATGTTATCCCACGCGTATGGCTTAATAAAGCTTAAATATCTACACGGCTAACAACTTCTTATGCCGAAGGATTTCATAGATGAACTGGCAAAAGAGCACCCGGGCTACAGCCCGGACTACTACCTGTGCGTGGAGGAAAAGGCAGACTACATGAGCGTCGATGAAGCGGAGGCGCTGTGCGAAGTTCTGTATGGCTAGGTTTAAATAGGTGCTCTGCGAACAGGAGCTCATGAGAGTAGCCCAGAAGAAGCGCCAAAAGGAAAAAATAACGTACCCAGACGGTGAAGTTACCCTTTTTCATGTGAATGGCAACATTTTAAGCGCGGAGATAGTCTATGCTGAAGGTGATAAGAGCGTCAAAATCCGGGCGGGCATTCGGACCCTGAAGATCACTGCTGAAGGGGATTGCCGTAAAGGGCTAGGTTGTCTGCGCCGTGTTAAAGTGCAGTTCCTGCTGGATGACCCAGCCTTAGAAACGCCTTGGTTTGTTAGGTATGTGGAGGACTATGACGGGTTCAGGTCTGTGAAGGAAATTGTGGAGGAGATCTTCAAGTACGTGAAGGTGAACTTGGACTTAAGCCTTCAGTGATTATGCAAAGATTTAAATAGGGGCTGTGAGAATGGTATACCTGAGGTGTGCAAATGTCCAACCCGTCCAACCCACAACTTAACACCCCCACGGGCTCTGGGGCTTTTTCACAAACCCCCACCGCCCAAGGGGGCAACCCCAAACCCGAGGACTTAATACCACTGTTATTCAACGATGAAAGCGTAACAAGCACATTCACGATAGAGAGGCTCTTCTCACTGAAGAGAAGGAAGTTCATCAAGCCATACAGCAGTACCAAGTATCTCCTTCAATACAAGGTGTTGCCAGGAGTATACCTAATAATATACAGCCACACTCATAAAAGAAACGATGAGGTGATGGAGTGGGAAATAATGAAAGTAAGGATATACAGGAACGAGAAGGGCGAGGTTGTAAAAGAAGTACTGCAGACTGCAAAGTGGATAACGCCAATACCACAGAGCGAAAGAACAGTGCCGATTCTCAAAGACATTGGCAACCCATATTTCCATGGGCACTTGGAAGTTGACTACGACAAAGTATACAACGAGGAGGAAATAGCGCAGCTGTTGAAGGGCGGTGTTGACCCCGCCCTACAGGAGGAGGTGGAGTAAAATGACCAAGGAGGAGGAGTTTGTAAAGTCATTGCCATGGAGCTTTGAAGACTATATTAAGGAGAAGGAGGAGGACGGCAAATACATCATCAGAGGTAACGGCAGAGAAATAACGCTGAACCTGAAGAACGCAAATTATGTGGACAAAGCTGATGGCATCACACCAGAGATTGTGTACACGAACTATGAGAAAGACAAAGGGTCATGCTACCCGCCAGATGTGGCGATTAAGATCCCCAACAAGGGTCCAGAAATGTGCGTTAATTTGATACGAGTGGTGTATGAGGACAGCGTTGTTGTGGTGAAGGTATGCGGAGATGGCAAAAACTACGAGATAAGGGTGTTAGATGAAGGATTCATAGTGCACTGTATACCCCTGAAGTAGTCGGATCAGTGAAGACCTTAATCGTTTGTGTTTTCGTTATTGTAAGCGTGGGCGTCGGCATTCGCTATCACTATTTTTTTCCCTCCCTCTTTTTCCTCACTCCCCTTGTTCTTTAGCGTCAGGTTAGCGTCCTTTTAGCGTCCGGCGGGCGCCCCGGTAGCGTCCAGTGAGCGTCCGCAGGGGCGGGCACAGTACAGGCTAGTGGCTACTTTTGGGACCACCACGCAATTTGAAAGGAGATACTAAGGAAAAAGTTGGTGAAAAAGCTTAAATACCACCCATGAGAGAGATATACCTGAGGATGAAAAAATGAACACCCAGCCAAACTCTCCAAATTCCACCTCCTCCGGGGTGGGTGATTTTTCCAACACTCTCACCCCAGAGGAGAGAGTGCTAGAGATTTTAGACAAGTACGAGCCAGCGGAACCATGGGAAGGATTCAGATATCTAGGAAGGGGATTGCTAACGTTGAGAACAACGCCAGAGAATTTAGAGCATATAGTAATGCAAGGCAATTATGCTGTCGAATACCTTGGCGAGTATTATATGGACTATGGGATATATAATGTGCACAGCAGTACATTTAATGAGGATAGGAAAGAGTGCGAAGAAGAGGGCTACTTTTATTTCAATGGCGAATGTCACACACTCAGGTACGATGACATTTTGGTGATTTATTATGATCGGTGGAAGAGGGAGGAAGATGGTGTGGTGATAAAGGAGTACTACGCTATAACACAAGAACAGGCAGAGGAGGGCGAGGAGGAATGAGCGAACAAAAAAAGATTTTCTACGACTTCTTGAGCTATCTCAGAGAGAAGGACTACGAAGTACACGCTATAGCTAACAATAAATACGAAATCTTGAGAAAATTACAACTTGGTAGCGATCACTTTTACATGAAGTTTGACGTAAACGCGCACACGATCGATATCGAGAAGTTTGACCTTCAATTCTCTCCCCAAGCTGGAGATAAAATTATCATACAATTCGACAGATATGAAAGCGCGCTTTCAATCGATGTTGACCAACTCCCCGCTAGTCGTAAGTTGAAATTGTGGTTTAAATACCCGTTCCTCTTCGCTGACTTTGATCTAGAGAAGTTCATTAACAAATTCAAAATCATGCCTGCGACAATGATTGTTCTCGAATTGCTCATGCAAGTGCCTCTATCTAGCTCGCTAGTAAGAGATATTGTTGACGAGATACAACGCGTAGACGAATTACTGATTGAATGAAAGAGGAGGTGAAAAAATGGAAGACCCAATTGATATGGCTATACAAAAGCTGAAGGAAACAATGCATATCTTAGGTATAGATAAGCCAAAAGAGACAAAAAAGCCAATACCCTTTATCGAGAAAGGAAAAGGCGAAATAGCGATTGTCCCGTTGACTGAGGCAGACGCCGAAAAGATTGGGATAACATGGAAAGTGTACAGGATAGCCTACTGCTACGGCAAAGATCTTCTGAAGATCCTAAAAGATATAGTAGTTGTTGATGAGAATTTAGTTGAGCACCGCCCAGAAGATGATCCCAATATCGTTTTACAGTACGTACGCGATGAGCAAATAATGACAAATGAAATGAATAATTGGTTTGGCTTACCAGTTTGCCCGGATAAGATGATACACCTCTGTGGTGTCTGCTCTATGGCAGACGTCTTCTTAGAAATGGTAGAGGACTGGTTACGAAGGAGGGGTAAAAGGCTTTACGATTATCTAAGGGAAGAGGCTTAGCTTTTTTCTTCCCCTTCTTTTTCGCGCGCTCTTTCTTCTCCTTCTTCTTTTGTGCTTTGCTCTGTGAGCGTCTTTTAGCGTCAAGTAAGCGTCCGCTCTTTTGCCCGTCCGTCCGCTTAGCGTCCAGTAAGCGTCCAGTGTGGCGCGCGGGCTTTTAGCGTCCAGAGAGCGTCCCATGAGCGTCCCCGCGGAGTGGGCGCGGTACTGGGCATGGTAACGGCATGGTACCGCGGGCATGGCTATTTTTGCAATCATAAGGCAAAGTGAAAGGAGATACTCACGCAACCCAAGATAACAAAGCTTAAATACCACCCATGAGAGAGATATACTTGAGGGTGGCAAAATGGAAAACCCCCAAACCCAAACTCAAACCCCTCAAGAGGGGTCAATTGAACAAGAACTACTAAAAAGGATAAAGGAAGAAGAAGATGTGCTAATAAGTAACAAAATATTAGAGACACTTGAGCAATTTGAGCAAAGAGAAGATGAAGTGCCAGAAGAGGTAGATAAAAGGCAATTATTACAAGACGAACTAGAAAAAACTCTATGGGGTGTCTCACGAATCTATGCGCTATTACATCATAATTACATGCCACGCATTGTAACTTACGACTTATTGGGCTTTAGAATAGATGAGCTGATAATAAAAATAGATTA
>ASRH01000025.1 GCA_000565255.1 Candidatus Aramenus sulfurataquae
AAGGGGTCCACGTTAAAGTAATTGCCCTTCTACGTTGTGGCCTTGGCAAAGGGTAGGCTTATGACGACAGAAGGCTAAGCAACGCTATGTACGAGTTCTACTTGAGGGTGACCCACTTAAGGGATCCCGTAGAGTACGGCTTCAGTGGGGATGAAGTCCTATTCCACTACCTGTCGTGGGCAGCGAAGATCGTGGAGGGCAAAACTGGGATAAAGGTGGACGAGGAGGTGAGGTCAAGGTTACGCTGGGCAGACAATAACGCGTGGAAAGCACTTGTTCAAGGTCTTTTATTACTCCGACAAGGCCTTGGAGAGGCTATTGGAGAGAATCTAGGAGTCTCGGTTACGCGCCAATACCGTACAAGTAGAGCCACATCACCACTATCGCGTATATTGCTATTCCCACTACCACCAAGTACTTAGAGCTAACTACCCGCGTCTTCCTCTCGAGTATCTCATCAAGCGAGTACCTTCCAGCCCCGTAGGCCACAAAGTAGGCGTCAAGCAACATCATCAGCAAGTTTATTCCGAACTCCTCAGCGCCGGTCCAAGAGGCAGAGAGGAAGTATATTAGGTTAGTAGCGAAGGCAGTAGTACCGCTTAACCTAACTCCTAAGCCTAATAGGAAGCTCAGCCCAAACGAGATCTCGCCTATCATTACCAGTATGCCAGTAAGTATGGGGTGGGGGAAAGCGACAGCGTATAGGAAGCCCCTAATTGGGGACCCTTGAGCAAAGTACAAGATGGTTAGACCAACGTAGTCGTTGGAGTTAGGGTTTAGGAAGCCTGGGCTGAGCAACTTCCCAAGGACTCCCGCGTTGAGCCAGATCGAGGCTAAGGACAACCTCAGGGCTAGGCTCCAGAAGTCGTCAAGTTGCAACCTGTTCACTCATCATCACCTCGTTCACGCGCTTTGAGACCAGGTAGATGTAGTAGGCAGAGACGGAGGATATTACTACCCCCACTATTACCGGGGAGAGGAGGTAAAGCGCTTGGAGTAAGCCCCCTGTCCAAGCCCCGAGAACAAAGGTTCCGTACTTCCACGTAATCCCCTTCGCTAACGGCAAAGTGGCGGAGGAGAGGTAGAGGAGGGAGTTAATTGCCGTGGGGGTGAGGCAACATATGCCAGCTATTGTCCCAATGGAGGGAACTGAAGCTGTCAAGAAACCCCCTACTGCGCTACTAGCTTGGAGCCTAAAGGAACGCGGTATTGGGAATCTGTACAAGTTGAGAGACACGTAAATCAAGGACACAAAATAGTAGGAGAGGGCCACGGAGAAGGTAAGGAAGGAGTCCACTAAGACGCCCAAGGCCATCATGGCCCAGTTCTCCACCAACAGCACGTTACCTACGCTCACGACGTTTATCCCGGAGCCCTCGTATGTAATCGCGGCGAGCTTTACAAAATAGGAGTCAATGTTTATCCCTGGGACCAAGAGTAGCCCAGAGACTACTGTAAACGAGATAAAGTATGAGATGAAGTACACCAGGATGAGAGCCCTCCCCACTCTGTCCCTAAACATGGCCTTTAACACGCTCCTTATCCCCATTGGCCCCCTTACTAATATGAACCTAGACCCCTTCCTCTTGTAGAGGAATAGACCTAGGACTATGGAGGCCAAGATAGATGAAACGGCGAAGGTCATGAAGGGGTAGGAAAAGGTCTGTTGGCCCGTGTCGGCCAAGGGGGAGTACCAGATGCCAAGTACCCTGAGACCGTTCACAATAATTGGAAAGATTACCGTGGAGTCGAAGAAAAGGAAATAGTAAAAATTGGGTTGACGCCTTTCATCTCCCACACCTAACAGTGTAGCCCAGTGACTGGAGGTAAGAGGACGTTGTCCACTAAGTAGGTTGCAGCTGGTATCTCAACGGGCAGTACTATGGCAGGGGCGGTGGTCAGGGGGACTTCGTAGGCAACGCTCATGGTAGACAGGGATATTAGCGCTATTATCCCCCCAGTCTGGACGTTTCCGTGAATTACCACGAAGGCGTAGCTACCCCCTGGGGTTATGCCGATTTCAGCTAGCCCTGGGGAGGAAGTGGAGGGGAGCGTTATGTTCTGGACCACTGTGTAGGTAGAGGTAGATATGACCACCACTTGGTTTGCGTTGATTGGAGCTTCCAAGTAGTACTGGCCGTTAGGTGTAAAGGTTCCCCTCTGTGGCACCAGATTGCCTGGCATCTTTACCATTCCCAAGAACTGTAGATTGGGAAGGGAGTAGAAGCCCACAGAGTTGTTTCCAGCGTACTCCACTGCCAACATGTTGCCCTGTAGGTTGGGGCTAACCATGTAGGGCTGTGATCCAGGGGAGGTTGGCAAGACCTTTATCACCTGCCCATTACTGGCGTTTATCTCGTCGACGCTGTTGTTGAACCTCATGGGGACGAGTATTATATTGGGGTCTGCTGGGTCCCACCTTATGTCGCACGGGTAGTAAGTCCTCCCTGTGGTTGACACAAAGGTGTCCTTCCACGCCACTTGGAGGTTGGCGAGGTTTATCAACTCAACCACCCCAGAGGGGCCATCGGCTATTGCGACCTCCTGCATGTTTGGCGAGTACGCGACGCCTATGAAGCCAGGGGAGTTACCCACGGCAAACTCCTTTATCACCTTCATGTTTGAGGAGTTAAAGACGAAGACCGTGCCGTTGTTGAGGGGCATGAACACGTACTGACCCAGCTTGACCGTGGAGTTGTAGGGCAACTCCTCCCAATAGTAGACCTGCGTTGGGACGCTAGTGGAGATATTGACGACGTGCTGGAAGCCGAGGAAGCTGTCAGAGGACGAGAACGGATTAACGACCATGCTTATCCCCTTCTGGGTCAAGACTAGGAAATAGAAGTCGTTGTTGGGGGCGGTGCTACTGCTGCTCTGGGACGGCGAAATGGACGTTGAAACTGGAGTGGGCGTCGTGGTGGTTGGCGTCCTCAGCATTACGTATGCGGAACCAAAACCCACAGCTATTATTACCACGAAACCGACTAACAATAATAGCTTATAGTTCATATGTTTTACCTCAAAAATAATGTATAAAAATTTAGCTTGTTTATAAACCTTTGTTTTCTTTCCTTTCAGAAATACGTAAATTAGTCGCGTTCAGATAGTAATGACTAAGTCGACCTCGTCAATAACTGCCTTGTAGAAGTCCGGGAAGCAACCTATCTTTGCCTCCTCTATTAGCTTATCCGCAAGGTTCCTCATGTAGGTGCACTGGTCGCAGGCTTGGAGGTATATACCCTTCTCCCTGCTCAGCTTCCCTAGCCTCTCAGCGAGGGGGTTGCCCCTCATGAGGAGGTAAACGTTGTTGTCTATGAAGAACATGCCCTTAACAACCACGTAGTGCCTTCCCTCTTCCAGCTGGGGGACTATCATCTGCCCTAAGATGTAGTTGCCCAAAGGGGACTCAACTATGTATGCCACTCTCTTCAAGTACCCTCACCACCTCTCTCGCTATTTCTCTGGAGAGCTGGCTTACGGTGAACCCCTTTATCTCCTCCAACGCGTGCACAGCCTCCTCAAGGCTTAACTTACCATTCTCGTTGAACACTTGGCACAATCGTTCCATGGTTATAACTGCAATGGGGCACTCTGTACTTACGTAGGTGAGCTTACTGTCGCTTAAGTAGAGCTCCACTTTTCTTCCCTCGACTTCTACCTTTCCTAGCCTCTTCTTTCCCTTACCTTGGTACAGTCTCCTTAAGAGGTAGTCAGAGGCGTACTTCCTCTCCACGGCACAACCACACGTATCGCGTTCCATGTTTTTATTCTAAAATTTGATGCTTAAAAATATTTCCGTAAAAAAGAATATAAATATAAAAATGAACAGATGAATTACGGTTTAAGTGAGGAACTCAACGCGATAGAGCGCGAGAGGAAACAAGACTACACGTGAAGGCTTAAACAAGGTCCTAGAGTTGACGTATATCTCCAGGACTCAAAGCAAAAGCAACTACGGGGAGGAGGTCTGCCTCAAGTGTTTTAATAGTTATTCGTTGATGTTTTATATATTTGGATTGTAAAGTTTCTATTGATGATAACTAAAATTAGCATTCAAGATTTCTCCCCTTTACTTGACGTAGAGAAGTACGGCAGGCTATACATGTTGAAGGACGTAAAGAAGCTGGACTTTGGCTATAGGGCAAAGCTTTCCATACTCAAGAAGGAATTTAACGTCTTAGTCAAGGCTAAGTCCAGCTCTTTGGAAATAATGGAGGAGGGAGGGAAGTTCGTCATTACCGTCAGCTTCAAGGGCAACGAAGTGGTAGTTGAGTTCACAGCCATATCCCCTCTCTACGCCCTCCTTACTCCAGTGGAGTTCAAGATCTCTAAGAACATAGAGACCTACGCGAAGGACATATGCTCTAGGGCGACTAGGCAGGTCTCCAAGAAAGACCTCGCAATACTAGAGGTCTTTCGAACCGTCCCCTCCAAGACCCTCGACCTCAGGGGAACTGTTTGTCCAGTGCCCGAAATAGAGGCGAAGAAGGCTATTCTAAGCTCAAGGCCCTTTGAGCCCATAGAAGTCCTAGTAGACCACCCCGCAGCAATACTCTACACCTTGCCCGAGGTAGCTCGTGTGTTCAACTGTAGGTACGAGGTGAGGAACATGGGAGATTACGCCTCATTCGTCTTCATATGCGGCAGGAAAGAAGGCAACTTGAAACTGGACTTGAGCGACGTAAAGAACGTCATGAGAAGCGAGGGGGAAATAGCGAGGCTTTACTTGTACTTCGACAAGGTTGTGAAGGAGGTAAAGGTAGATAAGATCACCTCAGAGCTCTTCGAGGTGGAGGGGACAAAACTTATCGTAGCCTCCCCTGAGGGCAGAGAGTGGTTGCTCACCTCTCTCTTTGAGGGCCCTAGACTCCTAGGGGCGAGGCTGGACTACGGAAACGTAAAGCTGTTCGACGAGGACGCACTCAACTCCGTAATAGGATACGAGGGACTCACCAACGTGTACTACCTTGGAGCACTAAGCAATCCATTTTTAACTAACTCTCTTTATTTTTAAACTTAATGAAGACTACTCTCGATTTGACGGGACTCTGCTGTTCCGTCCCCCAGCTAATGGTCTACTCCAAGGTAAAGAAAATGGTCAAAGGAGACGTGGTGGAGGTGATAGTAGAGACTGGGAGCTCACAGGAACAGGACGTGATCAACGTGATAAGGCACTTCAGTTTAGAGTACAAGGTCTTGAGACAAGGCGACAAGTCGGTTTACTTAATAACAAAATAGAACGTTTATATCACAAAAAATAAAAAAAGGATATATAAATACCTAAATCTTTTAATCATTTGTTTCGTTTATCTCTTTAGGTGTAAAAAATGAGCGAAGAACTTAAGGTAAGGAAACCGGACGAGGTACTAGACGTAAGGGGGGAGTCCTGCCCAGTGCCAGAAATGATGGCAAGCAAGAAACTAAAGAAGATGAAGGCTGGACAAGTGCTCGAAGTGCTAACCGACCACCAACCCGCGGTAGACGTGACCTTACCTTCCCTTTGCAAGTCTAATGGCTATCCCTACGTGATAATAAAGGACGGCGACGTATACAAGTTCAGGATAATGAAGGTGGGCTAGCAGATGCCCCCAGAAATACTCCAACCAGTTTTTTCCTATAGCTGGCCTGTGGTTTTTGGCGTCTTTGCGCTCTCCGGGTTTATCTTAGGCTGGACCGCCCAGAGGGGCAACTACTGCTTTGTTAACGCCATGACCTCAATATTCACAGTGAGGAGCTTTGAGAGATTCGGCGCCCTCCTTATTCTCTTCGGGCTATCGGCCCTAGGCTGTGGTCTCCTAGTTGCTGCAGGGGTCGTCCCAGCCTACGACCAGTACTACTTCAACTACTTCGCTGGTTGGTACATACTGGTTGGATCCTTCATATTCGGCTTTGGTGCTGCGCTGGCAGGAGGGTGCAACTTGTCCATGTTATACCGCGCCGCCTCCGGTTACGTGCAGAACTGGATAGAGCTCTTCGGCATGATGATAGGTACTTACATATTCGCTGTGGGCATATGGCCCTTCCAGCTTTACACCATGGAGAAAGGGATATTCTCCACTACCTCAGGAGGGTACGTGGAGTACGTTCCTTATCTGCTCTTCCACAGCGTCTCCGGGACAGCAGTGCTCCTCACTTCCCTCCTCTTTGGAGTACCTCTAATCTCCTTGGGCATATATCTCCAGAGGTATACTAGGGCGAAGTGGAGCGGTAAGGGTGGAGGATTCACCTCCTTCTCCATGTCGCTCAACAGGGCGCTGCCAGTAAAGTCCTTTGGCGGTAACTTCCCCTCACCTACTCCACAGCCATCTGGAGGGCTTAGGTTGAGCCAAGAGGTTAAGGACTTGCTTCTTCTGAGGAAGCCCTACGGCACCAACTTATCCACGGTAATACTGGCCCTCGACATGATCATGGTCTTCCTAATAGGTGCAGGGTACACCTTCAACTACTTGGTGATAACCTCGTCAGACGGCGGAAGGTTCTTCGAGTACATTTTGATGCTTGCTGGAGTCCACCTCTTCCTCAACACCCCTTGGTTTAGCGATTCCCTCTCAATAGTTGACGCCTCTACGCTCATGGTTGTAATGCTGTGCGTTGGAGCGTTTGCCTCCTCCTACTTGAGCGGGGACTTCAAGATAAGGATTCCAAGGGAGAAGAAGAGGCTACTTATAGGCTTTGTTGGAGGAATGCTGGTGGGCATAGGAGTGAGGATGGCTCTAGGATGCAACGTTGGTCTAATGTGGACCAACTTCGCCCAGCTAGGGTACGACGGAATCATATTCTTGTTCGGAATGCTAGGAGGGGTATACTTAGCGGTAAAGGTCCAGGAGAGGTTGTGAGCCGTGAAGACCGCGTACGTAAGGAAACTTTTGGCACCAGTTGTGCTTTCCCTCTTTGCAGTGGGGTGGTACGAGTTCAGCGTAATCTACTTAGCCAGCAACAACCAGCTAGCCCTTTCAAGCGGAGACCTAGCTGTTTACGTTATTCCACAGCAGTTCCAGGGGTACTTGACTGCCACTCTGTGGATATGCTACTTCGTAGTCTTCATGGGGCTGGCTATGTTCTGGTATAACTTGGTGAACATAGTAAGGGAGGAGGAAGGAGGCAGGTGGGAGTTCGGGGCAATAGACTTAGCGATGCCGTTGGCAATAGCATTAGAGCTGGTGGCTTTCTTCTACTTAGGGAACTCACTGATAGGAGATAACGTGGCAGTGAGGCTCTTGGGGTACTGCGCGGTCCTGGGTTGCCTAATGTGGTTCTGGTACAACTCTGTAAAGTACGTGAGGGTGAGGGAAGTTGTCTGACCTATATTCCTTCTTCATGATATCTGGGGAACCGGAGAAGCTCTACATGGGCTTCATAACGGCCATTGGCTACGTAGCAAGTGGGAACAGGGTGTACATGTTCTTCACCATGGACGCGTTAAAGGGGGTCACAAAGGAGGCTGAGAA
>ASRH01000026.1 GCA_000565255.1 Candidatus Aramenus sulfurataquae
ATATGCTTCCGGTTGAATTACGTTTGTAGTGTAGATAGAAGCATTACTTGAGTAAAAGTATATGACATCAGAATCAGCGACTATTAATAAAGGAATTATTAGCAACGATAATAACTTCACTCGTGCCGTCATTAGTTAAATATAAGATGTATGGTTTTTAACTCTTTCCATATAAGATTCTCTTTATCTGTCCAATAAATAGCAGTAACTTGTGTCACTGAAAATTTTTGATCTATAGAAGAATGTTGAAAATTATACAGATTAACAAAAATTTTTACGTCTTTAATTTATAGATAGTTCTAGTACGCGTCAATACCTTTGTCCTTCCTTTTCTAGGATTAAACAGCTAAATGCTTTTTTGTCTTCACCTTTAAGTTAACTTAAGGTTGAAAAATAGTTGCATAAAATTTTTTAGAGGGACGACTTCACAGGAATTTTATTCCTCCTTTATAGTACCCTTAATTACTTTACTATTGCAAATATTATCAAGCAGGGCGGCTACTAGTGCAGAAGGGGCTAAAAGTCCCCAATTTACGCTTTCGCCACCTAAAGCAAATACTGTTATAGTTTGGGCTCCTTCGGAAAAAGAGAAATCATATGGCGAATAAGTATTAGGCCTAAGAGCGGTGCTGAAGGTTCGTTACAAGATATACGTTGGCGTTAATCGTATTTTGGATATTTCTCTGCACTCTAGGAAACGTGGTGGCCAGAACGTTCTCGTCTTCCTTCCCTTAAACAAAAGATGAGCGATAAAGAATTTAATAGCATTAGGGGTTTCCCTAGACGACAAGGGATGTTACATGGCTCTATGTAGCTCCCAAACGTTTTACTCAAAAGAGCTTAATGAAGATTTCAATCCGGCTTATTTAGTAGTGGAGTCTCTTTAGCTTTTAAATATCTATAGCGGGGAAATTACCTGACCGTTGAAATCGGCTTTTTCTATTTTGTAAGCCATTTCTTGTATCATTTCCATTTCACTGTTTTCTATCCCCTTAAATTTGCTCATATATATCTTTGGTATAAAAGGAATCACAACCTTAAGATCAAAATTTAGATTTTTAATCTTTTCAACAATATTTTCTATATCTTCAGGAAAAGGAGATACCATATTGATTATCAAGATTTTTATTTTAGAACTATCAACATAACTTAATAATAAGTCTAATGAACTAATATCGCTAACATATATATCAATAGTACTATTTATTTTATTACAGTTTGCTTCAGGAAAGTGTGGACAATCTACTACAACATAATCATAGCTATTATCAAGAATCTTTTCGTCTATTTTGTCAACTTTATACACAGCCAAGTTGCTTTCAAATCTCAAACCCCCAAGAAGTTTCACTAAATAGCTTGAGTATTTTATAATATCTGCATCAATTAAAAGTACTTTATGTTTCTTACTGAGGTACTTGGATAAATAAGCCGAGATTGTAGATTTTCCTACTCCCCCCTTAACGCTTGATACCTTTATTACGTACACTTGTTAAAATTGGCTATTTCATAAATATATTTTTTCCTCTACAATTTCTCTATTAATTTCTGCTCTCTCCAAGGCCTTTGCTATGGTGAGCTTAATTCCATCATCTAAGTTCATATACTTTATTTCACCGTCTTTTGCTATATAAAGAACACCTCTTTTTCCAAACACTATTATTTCTCCATTTGGGAAAAATACTGACAATTCTCTTCCCCTATCTTCAGTAGACAACGTTAAATCCTTAACCATTAATTTGTTGCTTTCAGCTGCATAAGGTATTCCAATTCTCTCAAACCACTCAGAAAAAGCCCCTATTATGCCTTTACTCATTATATCTCTATTCAATTTATCTAACAATGTAGGTCTATTATAAGGTATCCAACGAGCCCTAGTTAAAGAGTTTAATGTTGAGATCGCTGCTGACGCTAAAATAAGATAGAATGGTACAGAAAAATAAGTAGAGTAAGGAAAATATATATAAAAAGAACCGGTAGGCGTAAGAATAACTGAATATCCATGAAAGTTCAAGTACCTCTGTTCAAAAATTAAAGCGTTTATTATCATTACAAAACCAAGAAGTAACGAAAACGAAGAAGAATATAGGGAATATCTACTAGACCTCCACACTATAGGTATAATTGCGGAAAACGCAAAGAAGATTAAAGACGTTATCATCAGTGGAGATATTAGTAAGAAATCGCTACCAAAGAAATAAATCTCGAAACCAAGGGGAGTTATATATTGGGCATAATTGGCGCTCCTTAAAATCCATAAAGGATAAAATAGCCACACAAGGAGCGCAGATAGAAGTATGGCAGTGAAAATAACTACTTCTAATCTTATTTTGAGCTTTCCATTCATACGTGTTATATTCGATCTCTAACCTAATAAATCTGTTATCGTTAATTAAACTCTTTAGCTAAATACAAATTGAATGTGGCGTTTTGTGGAGGGATGAAATAGATCCTTGCTAAGGCATAGCCTGTAAAATAATAGTAGTAATTAGAAAGATTCTCCTCGTACACGAAACCTCCGCTAATTTGTCTGAAATTAATTGAAACGTTGATATAATGAACGCCAAATGGTAAAGATATATTTAATGGGAAATAATCTCCACCAGCAACGACCTCAGATAAATTCGCATTCGAAATACTAGGATATTTAATTCCTATAAGTGTCACATTTACAGGATTTGAAACTTTTATCAAAATATTTGCAATTCCGTCTCTATATGTGAAATTAACAACGTCTATAGAGAACAATATATGAAGAGGTACTACGGAAGAAAAGGTTATGAAAATTTTATTTCCTTTCATTAATCCTTCAATAACGCCATCTACATATACGGTTGAAAAAGAAGCTAAATTGCGCGTTATGGGGAACGAAACATTAAATATAGTAGAGTTGGTAGGGGTAATGTTTTCCTTCTGTCCCGTATTAAGTATATTCACGTAACCGCCTAGAATTTCTATTGGATACGATTCGTTCTCTATCTTCACTTCCACGTATACTTTCCCGTTAGCTGCGAAAGCGTTAACTACTTCAGCGTAAGGGGGATAAAATTTTTCACTTTTTGCAATAAATTTAGTTGCGTAAAAAGTAGAAAACATGGCTATAATCAAAAGGATAATAACAATAGCCACGAATATCTTTAAATTTCTATCCACGTTGTCATTAATTAAAATTTAAGTTAAAAAGCTCTTTCATAGGCTTTTAGACAAAACCTTGTCACTTATTGATTAAAGTACGTTATCTCAGTTCCTTAAGCTGTAGAGTCTATCAATTAGCTCTACATCTGTAACAATTGTTGGCGGCCCGTCTAAACATAGAACTAAAGCAAGCGTCTAAATCTAGTTTGGTTGTCCATCTAGTCTAGATACGCCTCCTCACAGATGAATGCCTTTCACTACATTCATCTAGGCCAAGACCTTTAACTTTAAGATATAGTGAAATGGATTGTATAGTGTGGATATAGAAGTACAGAAATTAAAGCCTGGTTTTTTCTAGTTAAATTTATAAGGGACAAAAAAAAATAAATAATATAGAGAGTCGTGATTAGATTTAGTAAGAGAAAGATCTTAATTCCTCTATTAATATTGGCTGCAATTATTCCAGTAGTGGCTGCCGATGTAATTTACTACTATTCAGGGACACTGGATGTTACTGCAACTTCATCGCCTATGACGCTATCACCTGGTCCAAATGGAGTAGTAGCAAATCCGTCAGGAGGATATTATATATATGTAACAGTTCAAAGAAGATCCAACTCTTTCACTGCCAACCTCAACATAACTAATTCCTCGTACGATTTCTTCTATGAAGCAGTAACACTAGTAGCTTCCACAACTGTTAACCTATTTGTAACAAACGTAACATATACTTATACTTCTTCTACAAATCCAATAGGTAATGCATGGTTAGTAGTATACAGTTCTTCAGGGACTTTAGAAGGCGAATTCCAAGTGATAACCAGTGGGGGGCAAACTACACCATCTAATGTTATAACTCTTGCTGCGGGCACGTATTACATCTCAATACTTATTCAACCCAATACCCCGCTACCACCTCCTAGCTCTAGTTCTATAGCAACCCTCTCGATATATCTAGGCGATAACGTAGTAACACCTAGTGCTGTTCCATTACCTCCTATATGAAATAGCTAAGTTCTAATAATCTTTTTAAACATTTACTTAAATTTATCATTTACTTTGAGTAATTTTCGCCTATAATATTGATTTTTGTTAGAAAATTCTGCGAATTACGATAACAATGGCACTTCTCATAACTATTATACAAAGTTACAGCGAAGAACTCGATCTACCACAATCCTTTTTAAAATGTATAAACAGACAAGTTAAAGAAATGAGGATATCTATTGTTGGCGTCAAGGGAGGTTCTGGGAAGTCGACTATTTCTTTGTTGTTATCAAAGGCTTTAGCAGAACAAGGAGAAAACGTGTTACTGGTAGATAGGGATCCTTTAGGTTGGTCATCTAGAATACTAGGGCTAAAAGGAGATGGTTTAGTAAAGTCTGTTGTAGAAGGTAAAGAACCCAAAGACTTCTATGCTGAGAAAAATTATAACTTAGGAAAGTTATCTGTAATTAAATTTTTTGGAGAAGGACCTAGATTCTATACAGACATGAGTATAGTTCATAGAAGCCAGCCTCTTATGAACAAAATTGAAGAATTATACACTCAAATTTTGAAAAAGAAGTTTGATTTCTATGTCGTAGATAATCCTTCATATGTAGATTTTAACGATGAAGTAGTTAAGCATGAACTTTCTATTTTTTTGAAAAACTTTCCAGACGAAGAAATATTGAGAATTTACGTAACCGATCCTTCAGAACCTAGTATAGCAGCGACAGTAGACTACGTTAAAAAACTAGAAAGTCAGAGTAACGTAGGAAAAGGATACTGTGTCATAATAAATCTAGTGCCCCCTTATCCAGAAGACATAGATAAAGTCAAAATCAGTTTAAACGAAGCGTTAGAGGAGACTAAATTACCTAAAGGATTTGTTTTGCCTTTTATTGAAAAATTATTCCAATTAACGGAAATAGAAGATCTTGAAGTTCCAGAGGAAGTTAAAGAACTAGCTAGGCAATTGAAAGATCTTAAGAGGAAGTGACTCTATTTCTCCGTCTAGTACGATTGAATTTCTAGTAATAAGATTTCCTGGTCCTGGCATAACGTTTAGTTGTATTTCCTTTCTACTGTTCCATTTTCCAATTTATAACAAATAAAGTTCCTGTAGCGTTCTGGATAATTACGTTGTTATAAATATTAACAACTAGTGGTAGGCCTTGCATGTACTTTCCATAACGCGTTACCATGTTGAATTTATTGATATAGAATGCCAACAGATGGCGTATTTTGGAACGCTATTCCGTCACATTACTTCTGGTGGAGACTCCAGGCTTGCGGAAGAGGACCCTCATTTAAAATCATGATATTTTTCCGTTTTGTGGCATTAATTCCCGTTAGCATTTCGTCTACCACGGAGGAACTATTTAATAAGGTGAACGACGTTGCAATAATTCCATTAGAATACGCAGGAGACGAATCATCTAACCCATGAACGCAATAGCGTGAACATATAGAGGTAAAATTATCATACCATTAGATAAAGTAAGTTGCTGTATTAAATACTAATCTCAATTAAAAACCTGGTCAGAAAGAGACCACTTTTAACGTTAAGGTGGTCAGAAATAGACTTATTACTTAAGAATTCAACTCCCCTTATGAAGAGAGGTTCAGGAATTTTATTGCCGAGTGGTTAACATCTCCTTTGCCTAAGCTTGTGAGGAGAGACGTTTCCCTTCCCCTGGATAAGGATTACGTCATAACTGTAACAGGCGGAAGAAGGAGTGGCAAAACATACGTGCTATTTCAAACAATTCAAGAAGGCGACAAAGTTTTGCACTAGTGTATATCACGTGTGTCTTTGAGGTCTTTTCTTATCCCTCAACGCCTCTTCACTAGCCTTAACTTCTCGAGTCCCTTTAGCCTCACTCCTCAGGGAGTAATACCTTACACCTAGGGGGACGCAGGCAGGGCTTAAAGTTAATTTCCTTTGAATCCCTCTCACTTCTAAGATTCGTGGTTCTGACCTCCTCCCCGCCCTAAAGGGCGAGGCTTGTCGAGCCTCTGTTAACGCTTTAGTTCACCTAGAGGCGCAACGTCCTTAGGCCACAAGTCTTCCTCTTGGCTGCCTAGGCCAAAAACTCTGTTAAAACCTTAACCATCTCCTGAGAGCTCGTGATTACTCTCAGATTACGAAAATCCTTAGAAAGTTTAATGTAGGGGCCTTAACCTTATCAGTCTTCTAATCTCAGCCCCGTGATCGACGAGTAATTAGGGTAAGCCTTTGCCTCCTCGAATATCTTCTCTAGCGCATTGTCTTCTAACGACAGAATGGGAAATAGCTCTCTCTCCTCGTTTAAGTTGTGGTCTAGGACTATCTTCACGTATCTTTCTATCCAGTCCCTTCTCCTCTGGGAAATGGCGGAAGAGCCGTATTTTTCTATTAGAAGGTGATCGTTGGTGAATGGTCTGGCCTTATCCCCCAGTAAGGGAAAAAAGTACTTGTCCTCTATTTTGGCGTGCCAGTCAACCACAAATCGATGCGTCTCTTGGAGTAACTGGATGGCCTTCTCCTCGCAGTTATCCATGAGGGAGAGGGCAATCGAGTACCTTACCCTTAGCACTGCGTGTTCAAAGTAGAGAAGATCAACGGGCTTTCTTATCCACATACCTTTAAAGTAAACACGGAAGTATTTAACTCTAAATACGTAATTCCAGTATCAAGCACTAAACTTCCTTTTAGCTCTTTCCTCATCTTTTTGCCTCTCAGCCCTTAGTTCTTCATGTAAGCTCGCTCCGCTTACAGCTCCAAAAACCTTTTCCAGAAGTTCAGGCTTTTTCCTTTCCCTTTCTTCTAGTAGGTAATTTATTGCATCGTCAAATGAGAACTTCCTTTCGTACTTTGCTTCTAGTTCCCATATTAGCTTTCTTAATTTCCTTTTTGTTTCAGCCTTAATTTTCACTGTTTCTAATTTTTTCACTTTTTCCCAATTTTTACCTTTGCTCAGCCCCTATTTAAGGATTGTTCTTGTTCGTGAATATCACAGTCTCAACTAACGCCTTAACATAGGCTGAAGAATTCTCAGTAAGGTTTAGCACGTGGTACTAAGTCCTATGAATCTGCTTATGTTTATCACATGTGGTAAACTTTGAAGGGAAAAGTTTATCATGTGTGGCAAACTTTTATTTACCTTCCACTAAAAGAAATTGTGGACGATACAGAGCTCCTCTCAATTATGTCGTCGTGGAACTTTTGGGGAGATAAGATAAACGTAGGTATTGAAAGAGAGAGGTATGTAAGCAAAATTTTACGGCTA
>ASRH01000027.1 GCA_000565255.1 Candidatus Aramenus sulfurataquae
ACCTTCCCGGCGTACATTACGGCTAGCTTGTCAGATATGAAGCCTGCAACCGATATATTGTGAGTAATGAACAAGTAAGATATCCCCCTCTCCTTTTGGAGGTCAGCCAACAAGTTCAAGATCTGCGCCTGGACGGAGGCATCTAGGGCTGAGGTGGCCTCGTCTAGTACTAAGAACTCTGGCTCCTTTGCCAAGGCCCTCGCTATTGCCACCCTCTGCAACTGCCCTCCAGACAGCTCCCTTGGGTACTTGTCCTTTACGCTGCTATAGTCCAACCCAACTGCCTCAAGTAGCTCTTTAACCCTGTTGTGGTCCCTTTTCCTCATACCCTCCATCACTATGTCCTTTACCCTTATCCTGGGATTAACGGAAGTGGCTGGGTTCTGGAAAACCATGTGTACCTTTTTCCTCACTTCTCCTACGTTCTTCTTGTTGACCTCAATACCGTTGAAGATAAGCTTACCTTCCGTGGGGAAGTCTAACGTTGCGAGTATCCTGCCCAAGGTTGTCTTTCCAGACCCGCTCTCGCCCACTACTCCCATTGTCTGCCCCCTTGAAATCTCCATGGTGACACCATCGAGGGCCTTTACGTATATTGTCGGCCTCCTTGTTATCGTCTCCATTATCCCCCTCTTTTTGGCTAGGAAGTACCTCTTTAGCCCTATAACCTTGTACACCACTCCGTCACTCATATAGCCAACACCTTACCCTCCTGCCCTCTTTCTCCACCAGTGAGGGCTCCTTTTGCTTACACACTTCCATTACCTTATTACACCTAGGGTTAAACTTGCACCCTCCGGGCAAAACGAAGAAGGACGGCGGGTTTCCCGGGATTGCGTTGAGTCTATTTTGGCTCTTGTTACCCTTCGGTATGCTCGACACTAAGCCTTGAGTGTATGGATGGAGAGGTTTCCTTAGCACCTCGTCCACGTCACCGTCTTCCATTATTCTCCCAGCGTACATGACCACTATCCTGTTGGATAAAACGTATGCGAGCGATATATCGTGGGTTATGAATATAATGCTAGTGCCGAGCTCCTCGTTCAATTGCCTAAACAATTTCACCACTTGAGCTTGTACTGTAACGTCTAGGGCTGAAGTTGGCTCGTCGGCTATCAAGAGCTTTGGTTTCAAGAGGAGGGCCATCCCTATTACTACCCTCTGTACTTGCCCCCCTGAGAGCTGGTGGGGGTATCTCTCCATTATGGACTGGGGATCCGGTAGCCTCAGTTCCTTGAGGACTTTCAGCGTCTCCTCGACGAGCTCCTTCTCCTCTACCTTCTTTCCCTCCCTGTTGTACCTTACCTTAGCTGCTTCTAGGAGCTGTGGGCCTACCTTCTTGACTGGGTTGAGGCTGTTGAGAGGGTTTTGAAATATCATGAAGACTGACGTCCCCCTGTACTTCTGTAATTGGCTCTCCTTCAGCTTCGCTAAGTTCACGTTATCCAACATGATGTCTCCCTGTATCTTCGAGTTTGGTGGAAGTAGCCTGGCTATTGCGTTACCTAACGTGCTCTTTCCTGAGCCGCTCTCGCCAACAACCCCCACTATCTCTCCCTTATCCACGCTTAAGTTTACGCTCTCTACCACTTTTACCCAGCCTATCAGCGTCTTGTAGAATATTGTGAGGTCCTTTAGCTCAAGGAGCAACTTGCTCACCTTAGTACGCTATCCTCCCCGCCACTATGTCCTGGAGTCTGTCCCCAAGGAGGACGAAGCCCACCACTATTATGAGTATCGTCATCCCGGGGAAGACTGACCACCACCACGCTTGAGGCAGACCAGAGAGACCGTCTGCTGCCATTTCCCCAAGTTCGGGGATTGGAGGGCTTATTCCAATTCCGAGGAAGGCGAGCGTCGAGTAGGTCAAGATAACGTTTCCGAAGTCCAATGTCGCGTAAGCTATTATGGGGTCTATTGAGTTCAAGAAAATGTAGCTGTAGAAAAGCTTTACAGGAGAGACGTTACCCAGCTTGGCTGCAGAGATGAAGTCCATGTTTTTAACCTTCAGTGTCTGGGCCCTAAAGAACCTAGCGTAGGTGGGCCACCAAACCACCATTAGGCCCAGTATTGTACCTAGGTAGGTGGCCTTAAGGGGTAGGGTAATTGCTATGACCAGGATAAGCGCTGGGAGGGAAAGGAAGGCGTCGGTAATCCTCATTATGGCCTCGTCAACTATCCCCCCGAAGTAACCCGAGATTATACCTAGGACTGCACCTATTGCAATTGCAGAGAGCACCACTACTATTGCCACGAAAGCGTCCCTGGGCATGGCGTAGAGTATACGCGAAAGTATGTCCTCACCGTTGGCGTTTGTGCCAAAGGGGAACCGGGAAGAGGGAGGTAAAAGGGAGTACTGGAAGTTCAGGGCGAAGGGGTTATGCGGGAGTAGCGTGTACCCAAGGGAGGGCTTCTTCAAGTATCCTGCTAGTACCTCAAGAGTGCCCTGGATCAAGGACCAAAGGAGGAAAGCGACCACAATAACGAGGCCAACTAACCCTCCCTTGTCCCTCCTTATCGCCTTTAACATGAACCTGAGTCCTTGGCTCTCACTCAACTACCCTCACCCTGGGGTCAAGGATGCCGTACAAAATGTCGGCCACAAGGTTTGCTATTATTATCGATATTCCCACAACTATCGTAGTCCCCAATACGGAGGTGTAGTCTAGGTTCTCGATGGCTTGGGTTATGAAGTAGCCCATGCCGTGGTAGTCGTATACGTCCTCTATTACTACGGCCCCAGCTACGGAGTAGCCAAAGAGTAAGGCCACTAGAGTGACTATTGGGATTGACGCGTTCCTCAACACAACCCCATATACGACCTTCCTCCTGCTCAGTCCCTTCATGAGGGAGAGCCTCGCGAAGTCAGACTCCATGTAGTCCAACATCGACGCCCTGGCTATCCTAGTTACTATGCCAAAGGATACTAGGGCTATCGAAATTGTTGGTAGGACCATGTGGTGGACGAGGCTCCAGAAGTACGACCAGTCACCCGTGAGCATGGCGTTGAGGATGGGGAAAGGGGTGATGTCCTTGGGCGCAGGCAAGAGTGGATTAACGGTTCCAGTAGGAGGCAATAGTCCCAAGTAATAGGCGACGACTAATTGCAGAACTGTCGCAACGAAGAAAGGTGGAGACGCCCACGTCACTAGGTAAACCCCCCTGATAAAGTAATCTGTAGGCTTGTTCCTGTTTGAGGCAGCTATAGCCCCGGTGACTAGGCCTATCACCACGGAGAGTATCGTTGCGGGTATTACCAGCTCAAGAGTCCTAGGTAAGTACTTCCCTATTAGAGTTGTCACTGGTACCTTGTAAAACGGGTCGAGTCCCAAATTCCCGTGAAGGACGTTCAAGATGTAGTCAACTATCTGCACGTAAAGAGGTTGGTCTAGCCCGTATTCCTTTGCTACTGCCTCAAGCTCCGACGTGGTGGCGTGGGGGTCCAGTATAGAGCCTGGCTAACGCTAAAGGGCTTGGAGCTATGACGTGGATAATTACAAATACAAGTACAATTAGCAAGAGGAGAGTAATTAAAGCGTTTACAACTCTTCTAATTATAAAGAAAATAATGTTTATCGACATTCCCTTTCCTGTTCAATAAGATTTATACTGCTAATAAATCTTGCCCTCACCGAAAAATAGATAATGATAAAAACTTTATTCAAAAATTATACAAAAATTAAAAACCTTTTAACGCCTCCTTAACGCCACTACTGCTACAGCGATAATGATTACTACGACTACTACGCCGATTATGGCGTCAGTAGTGAGGGGCGAAGTAGTGGTTGTGGTAGACGTTGTGGTGGTGGACGTGGTGGTTGTGGTGACGGACGTTGTGGTGGTGGACGTGGTGGTTGTGGTGGCAACAGAGGGGCTGTACGGCTGGTAGTACATCATGTTGTAGAAGTACCCTACAAACGGGTTGTAGACGAAGCCTTTGACGTAAGGCTGTACGAAGAAGTAGGCTATTGGGTTGGGCAGATACACGTATGGAACCTCTTGGTGCAGTATGTTGTATGCTTGAGCTACCTCGTCAACCTGCTGGGTCTCGTTGGTCAAGAAGGGCAAGGTCTGGTACAACTGCTGGAGGGTAGATATATTCACCCATGCCAGGTCTCCGGAAATGCCTCCATCCAACACGTCAGTCTGAGGTATTAACTCCTGGAACACTGGGTCTGGCCAGTCTGGGAACCACCCTAGGTCTACTATGGCTGGGGTAGCGCTTGGGGTAATCCAGTTGTCCGTTACGGAGGGCAACACCAACTGGATGGAAGTGGCTATCCCTATCTGCTGTAGGGAGTGCTGAACGACGCTCAACTCCTCCTCCTCAAGCTGGTTTATGGGTGCCAGTGCGTATATAGTTAAGGTTGGCAGTTGGGTACCGCTGGTGTCGCCTATAGCAGTGCCGTTAGGCAAAACCACGTAGAAGTGACCCTCCTCTCCAGCCTCCTGCAGGTAGTGCAGGGCCATCGTGTAGTTGTAGGTAAACGGCGTCAAGTGGTCCATCTCCATGGTCTGGTTGTAAATTGGGAAGACCGGAGATATAGGTCCTAGGTACTCAATTGCCAGCGTCGTTCCGTTGTAGTTGAAGATCTGGAGTAGCTGGCTGTAGTTTATCGCGTAAGCGATGGCCTCCCTGAAGGCAGTTATGTTAGTGGGAAACACCTGCATGTTTAGCGACAAATAGAATGCTGCTGGCTGGTACCCCAAGTTGAGGAATATTTGGTTGAAGCTCACCTCTGACTTGTACTGGTAGCCGTTGTATATCTGGTCAAAGTAAGGTATGGATACGTAGGAGATCTGAGCCTGGTTCGTGTCGAAGTCCTCTACCCTGGCTGTATGGGAGAGACCGTACTCGATCTCTATGTACTGTATGTGGGCTGGCTCAGCCACAGATGGGATCCCAGTGACGTTCTGGGCCCAGTAGTTGGGGTTCTTCTCTAGTACTACTTCGGATAGGCTTGGTCCCACGCTCTTTATGACGTATGGCCCAGTACCGTTCATTCCATTGGTGTCTATGTAGGAGTTAGGGGTGTTAGGCTGGACTCCGCCGTGCTCGTCAACGAAAACCGGGTTCACTATGGCCCCCCACCAGCTAGCTATGTCCAGCAAGAAGTCAGGATAGGGCTCTAGCGTGTTGATCTCTACCTCGTAAGGACCTTTGACAACGACTGCTTGGTATGGGTACTCCATTATCTTCATTATTGTCTCGTTATTGGCGTTGAAGTGGGAGAGTATGGAAGCTAGGACTTCCGCTGCTAACGTAGCGTTAGTAGTGGTTGGGAGCCCAGTGACGTTTTGTATAGCAGCAGCAACTCCCCAAGGTAGAGCGTAACCCGTTTGGCTGTACTCTGAGGCGCTAAAGAGGAGCTCTATGTAGTTCGCCACTCCTGGACCTTGACCCATTAGTATTGTTCTGTAGAGGGAGAACCACACTGTGGTGGCGTTGACTTGAACGCCATCTGGGAAATAGACGCCATGCCTTATGTAGAAGGTCCAGTTCTCGTAGTTGCTAGTTGTCCAGTTTTGGGCTATCACTGGGACCACCTGCAGGTAGTTTGAGCCGTTGTACTCTACAAGTTCCTGGAAAACTGCAGAAAATAGGGGTCCGTCTTGTACGTAAAAGCCGGTAGCTGGATCTAGTGCGTCTGGCGGGCTAACCTGGGAAACGTCTATAAGCGTGGAAGAGTTACTTGGGGCTATTGTAGTCCCAGTTGACGAGTTGACAGTTATTAAGAACATAGGACTTACTATAAATCCAGCTAACATTAAAAGGAGAACTAATACACCTCTGAACCTGCCTGCCATACTTATCCATCAATACATTCTTGAATCCGCTAAAAAAGTTTATGATAGGATTACTTCAGCACTACAAATCTATTTAATCTGTAGTCATGCATAACTGAATTAATACTAGGCAAAAGACTTATAATCAAGCTGCCGTCCTCAACTACTTGCTCGTCCACGTATTGTCCCTGCCCTCATGATGTCGTCCTTTATGGAGTAGTAAGACGTCAGCTTCCTCAACCACGTTGGCCGAGATCAAGAGTTAGGGCTTGTGGCAGATGGCAGCAACTTCCTTGAAGAACTTTCTCGTTATTTCCTTTACCTCCTCTAAAGTTCTTATCCTCTCCAGCCCCTGGATTGACCAACGCCACGCACTCTTCTGGCTTTACCTGCTTGAAAGACAAGTCCGACACGATGGTATACTCATGTTTCCCCGAGACCTTGGTGTTTACCTCTTCCAAACTGGCCTAAACCCCCTTCAATGACCATGTAAAACATGTAGAGGAGCTCCATGTCGTCAAACTCCTCTCTGACTAAGAACAGGACTCTCTTCATGGGATTGACTAGGAGCAAATTCGTAGGTCACTAATAACCGTTCTACGTTGTTCCAGTAGCTCACGGTACCGGGATTTGAGAGGTCAGCTGATCCAACTACCTTGTACACTGGGATCTGTGGAGAGGTCTGAGCTAACGAGACGTTTTCGAACGCCATTGGAGAAAAGAATTAAGGCTACCACTATTCCTATTGTTGCCTTTGAACTTAGTTTCACGCTCGTTATTCTCACATTACATTTCTACGTTGACGGAGTATTAAGCATAAGACGTTGGACTGATGAACTTCATCGCGACATTAGTTAAGAAAGTAAAAATGTTATCTTTAATTTTGTTAATTTAGAGATTAAATTAAGTTTTATGACCTTCGAAGAACTTTTCGATCTCCTCAAAGAGCCTCACCTTCTCTGGAGAGGTCCTCTTCCCTTCCCTTATTATGGCGTAAAACATAAGGA
>ASRH01000028.1 GCA_000565255.1 Candidatus Aramenus sulfurataquae
AGCGGAGGTAAGCAGTATTTAGGCCACTCGCTAGCTATGAAGGAGTCAATGGCAAATTGATGAAGAGAGGATTTTGATTATTTCAATGTTGATACTTAAGGACGTCAAGCCTCTGAGAGAAAGGCGTTTCCAATTAACGAATAAGCACATATTCTGTATGGTCTGCGTAAACGTTTTCTAGCAACGTTAAACAAAAACTCTTAAAAAGTTATGATCTTAACGTTTTTATCGTGTTTTTAAACAATTAAGATATTTACACTTCATCCTGTTCAATTCAAATGCCAAATAAAATGTTTTAAAGTAAGCTTTTATTTTTCAATCAGACTAAATATGTAATCAGGAGTTACTGGTGTCCTATTCAATTTAACGCCAAGAAGTTTTTCAATAGCTATGAAAGTAGCGGGCAGAGCTCCTATGGTTCCAGCTTCTCCTACTCCTCTAGCGCCACTAGGTAGAGGTGAAGGATATTGATATATATTCGTTATTGTTTTATAGAATGCCTCTAAAGCAGTGGGAACTCCCTCATCTCCTATGGATAAGATTAAAGGAATTCCGTTTTCATCGTACTTTGCTTCTTCCCACAACACTTGGGAAACTCCTTGCAACACTCCTCCAATTACTTGTCCTTCTACCTCTTCCTTAATTATTACCCTACCTACGTCATCTACAGTGTAGTATTCAACTACCCTAGGAAAATAGGTTTCCCTATCAACGTCTACTAACGCAACGTGAGCTCCAGGAGAGAATATTACATCCCCTCTTGCAAACACTTCTACGGAAATTTCTTCATCCGAATTTATAGCCTCTTCTAATGTTATATTCCTAGATTTTAAGGTTTCTAACAACGTTTTACAGGCTTCAATAACTGCTGAACCAGCAATTGCTGCCGTCCTACTACCGTAACTTCCTATACCCTCTTTAACGCCCTCAGTAGTTCCCGTAATAACCTCAATATTGTCGTTCTTTAGTATTTCGGACGCAAGCTTAGCGAAAGTAGATCTGTGAGCCTGACCGTGAGGCCCACTTGGAACTATAATCCTTATTTTACCTTTTCCTACAATAACCCTAGCTCCTTCTCCTGGAGGTACACTTATTTGTTCTGCAAAAACGACTATTGACACGCCTTTGCTTTTCCCCTTTAACTTGTTGTATATTTCCTTTGCTTTAGAAAATACTTCCCTATAACCAGCTTTATCTATTTTTAATCCAGAAGGAGTTACGTATTCTCCGTCTATGAGATTTCTTTCCCTAATTTCCGCAGAGTCCATCTTTAATTCGTTAGCTAAGTCTTCCATCAACGTCTCATGGAATAGAGCTGCCTCCGGTCTTCCAGCCCCTCTATATGGCCCAGTTGGAGGAAGGTTAGTAAACACTCCTCTAGCCCTCACAGATATGAAATCCATCTTATAAGGTCCCGTCAATAACCTTGATATAAAAACTGGAGTTGTAACGTTTAAAGTGTAATTATATGCCCCTAAATCTACTATTATTTCTCCTTCTACGCCTAAGGCCTTTCCTTCTTTTGTAGCGTATAGCCTAACTTTTCCACTTACTCCTCTTCCCTGAGTAGGATTAGTTAAATGCTCCCTCCTAGTTTCGATCCATTTTACTGGCCTTCCAAGCTTCATTGAAGCTATTGAAGCAATAACGTATTCTGGATGCGCAGGAACTTTGTTTCCGAATCCTCCGCCTACGTTCTTTGGCGCAAAAACCTTTATTCTTTCGGGCTCAATTCCTAGCACTTCTCTTAGATCGTTTCTAATTCTGAAAGGAGCCTGAATGGACGAATAAATAGTAAGGATTCCATCATGATAATACGCTATAATTCCCTTTGGCTCCATGGGATTTGAAACAATTCTATTTTGCGTTATTTCCCTCTCCACTACAACGTCCGCTTTCTCTTTTAACTTAACGTTTCCTCCTTTAACCTCAGTATCAATTGAAACGTTTGTCTTTAGATTAGGATGAATTATATCCTCGTCCTTCATTGACTCATACACGTTAGTGATAGGTTTTTCTGGTTCGTATTCAACGCTGACCTCTTCAGCTACGTCCTCAGTATCATACCTATTTTCAGTTACTACTGCCGCCACTGGCTGTCCAAAGAAATTCACGTCTTCTTTAGCTAGCACTGGCATTCTCGCTATTCTAGCGTTAGGTAATGAGATAACTGGCATTTCGGCGTAAAAATCCTTTCCCGTCAAAAAGAGCAAGGCATTAGAAGGTTTTGATATGCTCTTTATTTTAGCCCTAGCGTAGTTTGACCTAATGACATAGAGGTATACTTCATTGTCAAAATGAATATCATCGAGGTATGTGGAATTTCCCGTCACTATTTCTAAGTGTTCTTTTAGCATCACGGAAATTCCGGGAGACTAACATTTAAGCTCTGCCTGAAACTTGTTTTAAGGAGATAAGAACAAGCAGCTCTCAGAGATTAACGTGGTAAAGTAGATAATTGACCGTATTTCGGATACTTTCAAGTCTATGGAAGATTCTTAGGTTTTTATACTTGCAATTATTACAATTTCCTTGTTTTTAGGCTGGATAGGATTTTGTCATTTTGGTTTAAACGAATTTTCCTTTTATGGCATTTTTTAGGGTGAGGTAGAATTATTAATGGTGAGAACCCGAACATTTCGACTTCTTCACAAGGTGATCTCTACCCTTCTAACGTCCAAGATTTTAGCGCTAGCAGAGGTTTCGTCAGTTACTTGTTGGCCTAGCTGGAGGACCTTACTACGTCACACTACCTTGTTTTACTTTAGTTGGCTCACGAATTTAAGCTTGACGTTAAGAGCGACCGTTTACTTGTTAACTAGACTAAGGTCTTGATTAACGGTGAGTATTTGGGTTGTTAGGCATTACGAGTCTGGGCTAGTACTATTCTTCACGCTAGTCTTAGAAGCGGTCTTCACGTTTACGTAATATTAAATGATGTTAACTTGGAGAATTGGAGGGATAAGGTCATCTTTGTTCACGTTAGGGCGTCAGCGTTCAACTCGTCGCAAGGTTGAGATTAGTAAGAGATTAGTGGTAGCGTTTAGAAGCGTAAAAGAGGCCGGCGAGCATGTATTTATGTAAAGGAGGATAAGCCCTTACCCTTCAAGGGTAAAATTTTCATCTTCATGTGTAAATGGTGTGGGGAAATGAGAGCGATTAGTAGGTGTCTCTAAGCTGAGAAACATATCCACGTATCTCATTAGCCACGGATTGAGTACTTCTCCAAGAGAGGAACAGAAGTAATTTAGCTGAAGACCCGTCAGACGCTGACAAGTGGAACGCGTGGACAGCGTGCATTTACCTAGCCACTAGCTATGAAAGCGGTAAACCATAAACTTGTGAACCGCTGTGAGCAGGGCAGGGAGTAGGCTAGATTTAATAAGAAGAAAGCGCTATCACAAGGTGAACTTTAAAGATCTACCTTACAATACTAAAGTGATGTCTGAAGTTGTTAGTTTTAAGGTGAGAAAGGAGATAAAGAAAAAGATGGAGCTCTATAGAAATGAGGTAAACTGGTCGGAGGAGTTGAGGAATTTTGTTGAGCAAAAGATCGCTGAAATTGAGGCTAAGAGAGGAATTGATAAAATTTCACAAGAGTTGAAAGAAGCTAACTGGAGTTTTAGAAAGGGTACGTCTTCAGAGCTCATAAGGGAAGATAGAGACCCGAATAGTTGACGCTTCAGCACTCACTGCTGTGACGCAGAAAAGAAGAAGGACGAGATCTTAAAACTTTTCACGCCAGCCAATTCAGTAGATCGCCTCATAAAGGAGACGCTGAACGCCATAGCAAATAAATCGCGTCTACTAACTTACCTGTCGTAAAGGGCGTCATTTTCGCCACGTCTTTCGCGCGTTTAACTTGCTTTAAGAATTGGGTAAATTTTTCTTTACTTCGTTTAGATTTACAGAACTTTTATATTTATCAACGAGCGTACTCTCGAATTTCGAAGTAAGTTTAATTATTTGCTCCTCCTAGAGTATTTACGTGAACAACAAAGTCCCGCCCGAGGTTATAATAAAGCTTTTGGAGGACAGACCTAGGCCTAGGGGAAGTAAAAGAAGCGTTAATGATCTCAAAAGACTCGTGGAGTTGGCCAGAGAGAACATCAAGTTAATGGAAGAGTTAGGCTGTTTAAAATACGAAGGTGATAGGATATATTACAGAACAAGCTGCTTAGGGAGTTACTTTCGAGAGTAAGTGAACTGAGTGGAAGTGAGACTGATAGATTCCTAAAGTTTTTAGCTATACTCAACACGCTATTGGAGGAGAACGGCTTAGGTAGGATAATAGTTGGTTTGCAGCTGAGGTTTACTCAAAGAGAAGTTAAAGGTTATGAGGATCTTAGAGGCTAATGATTTGCCCTTTTGGTTTCATTAGAGTTCCACTTCCTAACGCTTAATTGGTTTGAAATATTAAAAAGTGGAGGAGCTAATTTCATTATGGAAGAAATAGTTACCAAGGCAGAATTACAATACAGGAGATCAGAGAAAGAACAGGAACTAGAACGCTTAAAATACGTCGAGGGAAATAGTAGAGCCTGTAACAGCAGATATAATGAAGCTACGGCATTTTCAGAAAGGACATAGGAGCGTGGATAAGGACCGAGAGAGTCGCTTTCTGTTGATTAACGACCTCTAGATACTTATTTACCGCGATTTCTGCGCTGTCGTTGTAGCGAAATTTGAAGTTTTAGGGGAACTTTCTCACAGCTTGAACGTTGAGTTAGAGACGCGTTAGTACGTAACCTCGGCACAGTACCGATTCACAGCCTGAACGTTGAGGAGCAGTTTCGCGTTAGCCTATAAACCCTAGCAATTAACTTGGCATATGAGAAAGTTAACCACGAAGGAATACTTTGATTACCTCCCTAAGCTCAACAAGGACGAGATTTACTTGCTTTACTTGATTTCAAGGGATAGGGAAGCAAAGGAGATGGGCTACTCCATTGATAAAATCCTTTTCAGAATTAAGGAAACGGACCTAGAAAGGGGAACCAGAATTCTGCAAGCCATAAGGGAAAACGTGGAATTTCAAGTTAAAGGTGTTCAGCTGAAGAAGGAGTGGGTGAAAATAATGCACGTATTGAACCCAGTAAATTACGCAAAGGCCTCTCGAAGGGCAGTGATGAGGTTTGTGGAGAACTGCCACGAAAATCCAAACATAGAGGCCATTTTCGACTCAGAGTTGCCTAGAAGCGTTGATTTCAAGGTCTTCATGATAGACGTCGACAGCAAGGACAAAAAGGTTCTGGAAAAGCTAAAGGGGATAAAGGCGAGGCTGGCAATTACAACTCAAAGGGGATTTCACATTCACGTATGGAAGGACGACTTGGAAAGGCCAGAGAACCTCTTTAAGATCGTTGACGAGAAAATTGAAATAAAGACAAGGGACGCAATTGAGTACATCCCAGGAATACCACAAGGGAAAATTACGCCAGAGGCGTATGAGATTAGCGACGTGGAGGAGTTAATTGAGAAACTAGAGGGGGAAGGTCTCTAGACCTAGTTCTTGTCAGCGTTGCCACTTAAGCTGTTGCTCTAGCGCGATGGTCCTAGAGGAGAGGACAACGCCGGGGAGTTCTTATTTTGCGGAAGCTATTTCCTGCGAAGTTTAACGCTTTCTCTCGCACTATCGTGAAGAGATGGTAGTCATAGGGACGCCAATCCCAGGTTATCGCTTTATGTCCTGTTCTGCATGGGTTAACTTGAGAGGACGCGTTTGAGCGTTTTTCTCTCCTTCTTTTAGCTTTGGCGACCTGGGTTGGGTCTTTGCAGCTTAGCCCAAACTAGTTAGGCATTTCCGCGGTTGAGCTAACCTTGGAGGCGTTTTTCCTCCTTCTTTCTTCTTTTCTTCTTTTTCTCCTTCTCCTTTGTTACCCCCTTCGCTACCCTTCTGATTTACGACTTTATAACGCAAAAGTGAAAGGGCGAGGAAGTGGACTTCATCACCAAGAGGAGAGTTGTGATGGTTTGCGCTTTTCTTTTAGTAATGACTTCGCTGCTTTCCAGTTACTCTTATGCCTCGTGATTACGATCCTTATTGCTAAGTGGTTTCGTAAAATGACGTTTTAATTTATCATGGAAGGTTTTTATACTCTCAAATAAAACCCAAATATATGACCGAGGATCTAGTTGACATCGATTACGATTCGCCAAGCTTGTGGGACCAATACATCAAAGAGGACGTAATGAAAGTTTACGTGGCGACTTCAAAGGTTCTCGACTTGTACCGTCAAGTTGAGTCCTACGCCAATCTAACTTACGATAAGTTAGACGACGAGTTAAAGAAGATATTGCTTGGAGGAGTTATACGAAGGGAGGATGGATCCTTTGGTTACACAGAAAACAGTAGCGCTAGATTTTACAGAAACCTCATTGGTTTGTCGTTAGAGGACTACGGCGCTTACGTTCATTCGGTAAAAACTAACGCTTCCATTCCCATAAGACTTAAGGTAACAGACCCAATGAAGGTAGGTTACAGCGATAAAACAGTTGAAGATTATGTTCAAGAGATGAACAACTTAGTGAAAAAGATAATAAGCGCTGGAGGAGGCCGCCTTCCAGAGAGTGTTCCAAGCGTTTCCTTAAGCAATTTAAATCAAGTTATAGAAACTTTCAAGGAGTTACTAGAGGCCTTAGTCAATTTCACGTCAGTTTACAACCCAAAAACGTTCTTTGTGACCACCTTGACTGGAAA
>ASRH01000029.1 GCA_000565255.1 Candidatus Aramenus sulfurataquae
ATAAGGTTATCTCCTATAAAAATAAAATAAGGGTCAATTTTTAATCGTGCAGGCCTTTGTCGTCATAAATATAAGAGACCGCAAGTTTAAAGTTAATTTTCCCATCTTTAATTAGATTAATTTCTTCTAATTTTTCTAAAGTATAATAATAATAACTTTTGCTAATCCCCCGCTATTTTAAAATCTGGGCAAGATAAGACCTTAAGATAATTTTCGTTTTCAACTATTTTCTTAAAAAGATCTCTATTTAGCATTATTAAACCAGGATTATCAACTATACCTCTCTTAACGTAAAAGCGCAAATTTTTTGCCATTTTGGACTAATAGTGTTCTGGCCTTTTTATTGCTTTCTATCTTATTAATTTTGAATATCAGGAAGAAATCTTATTGAACCCATGTTAACTTTTATTTTTAATTTATTTTCCTTTTTCAGACTTAACTGATAATTTTATACATTTCAATTGGTTATTCCTAAATTTTTTGTAGAACTCATTACGTTAAAAATCCATTTTAGTCCAACGCCAATTGCTTATAAAGTTTATAATGAACAATTCGCCCTTAATAAATTTAGATTTAGGTGAAAAATATGAGTCTATTCGTTTTCGATAGAGTATTAGCAGCATATACTATGGGCGTACATATGCTATTCACGTTCTGGGCAATATCTCTCCCATTCTTTATAGTAGCAGCAGAATACTTAGGATATAGGAAAAACGATCCATACTATCTAGCGTTAGCTAAGAGATTTTCAGTAGTTATGGCAGTGCTATTTGCCGTAGGCTCTGCAGCTGGAGCTGCAATAGCTGTGGAATTCATAACTGTATGGTACAAATGGATGTATATGGTAAATGAAGTAGACATATTACCATTTGAAATAGAGGTACTGGCGTTCTTCTCTGAAGTAATATTCCTTGCTTTATACTTATATGGGTGGAATAAGCTAAGCAAAACTGCTCACATGGTACTGGGATTGTTAGTAGGTATGGGCTCGACAGCTTCGGCTGTTCTTATAATTATAGTAAATTCGTGGATGAATACTCCAGTAGGATTTAACGTGGCCCAATTCGCACAGACTGGAGCGCTGACTGACATAAATCCGTTAGCCACGCTGTGGCCTCCTATTGCTACTGCTGAAGTACCTATGGGAGTAGCAGGTGCGTGGTTCGTAGGTTTTGGAAGCCTAGCTGGATACTTCTCATTTAGAAAATTATTCAAAAAGAATCTAACACGTGACGAAAAGGAGTATTACAATAGAGGATTAAAATTATCAATATTCCTTGCAGCGATAGACGCAATATTTTTAGCCTGGGCAGGAGATAATGCAGGAAAAGTCCTTTACGAAGTACAACCATTAAAGTTGGCAACATTAGAAGGAGTAATGCAGACAGCAAAAGGAGTACCGCTGTCAGTAGGTCCAATATCAATTCCAGGAGGATTAAGCTTATTGGTAACATGGCCTCCAAATCCTAACGCTCTAGTGTTAGGTTACTCGAGTTTCGTTCAAAGTGTACAAAATCCGATATGGTGGTTGGCTCATAGCGCTTACGATCTTCACGCTACATTAGGCATACTTGGAGCTATAGTGTTCTGGATACTTGCGCTCTTTACGTACTATGGAGATAAATTACATGTCAAATTCTTAGGACTCGATGCGCCGTTAGATAAAAAAGTTCCATTATACGCTGCCTTCCTCATAGGATGGTTACAATTAATAGCCTGGGAATCCGGCTGGGTAGCTGCAGAGGTTGGAAGACAGCCATTTGTTATATGGGGACCAATGGTAACAACGTCTAGTGGACTATACACAATAGAAGCGGGAATGCTCACGAGCCAAGGATTCAACAATAATCCAGATGTTTTACCTATAGGAATAGCTATAATGACTGTACTAGCGATAGCCGTCGCTGGAACTCTATACATGTTAAAAAGGCTGTTCAGTGGAAAAGAAGTATCTCAAGATGTAGCGTCAATAACTACTACATTTGGAAGTTTTGCTCAATCTCCAAGCACTCCCTCAATAACTCATGCAAATGCTGAGACGAAAATAGAGGAAAGAAAAGGGTGATGTAAATGAATCCCTACATATTACTATTCTTTATTCCATTATCGTGGTTCGTAACAGTATTCATGATAGAGGCTGGATCAATAGTAATGCTGCCAATATGCAGATATGAGAATTATAAGGAGAAGATGATGCTAGTATTGGGCTCCTTATGGGCTATAATAGCTACCTCTTTAGTATATGTAGTAGTATCGCTGGACGGTATATTTGCTCCAGTAATGTTTGCAACAGGAGAAGCGTTATTTGGATTGCTAATGACCTTGATCATAATCTTAGCATTTCACCATTATTTTATAGGCTCTGCAGAAGGTGCAGATAGCTTAGGCAGGCATAATACCTCTAAGACTTTCCTTATTCTTGCAGCGCCTTTTGCGTTAATAACGGCTTTCATAGGTACTACCATATTTACATCAGTATTTAGCGGGTATGGGATAGGATTAAAGCTTCCATTATCCACTGTTGCCACAGTGTTAGAGAATCATGAACTATCGGAGGTAATGCACGAGATGCCTAATTTGCAAGTGTTCTATCCGGATTACGTCAGTATGATATTTAATGCGTTTAACTGGGTATTCTTTATAGGAATAGTAATGTATGTAGTATTCTTTACTGTAGCATTCTACGGAATAAAAGAAAGATTTCTACTTGGCGCACTTGCATTAACATTGGCCAACGTCCTATTATTAGTTAGTACCCATCTATGGTTACCGACAGTATTTAACAGCGCTGTAGGAAATCCTGGTTTCTGGATATACATTATCATACTATACGTACTACTCTACGCATCGACCCAAAGGAACCTACCATGGAGGCAAGCGTGGGTGTTCTTCTTTACCTTCATAGGTGCCATGATGTTCGGAGCATTTACACAAGGAAACATACTAGTAGATGCTGTACCACCAAGCGGAATACCAGCTACGTTGCTTTTTACCAATCCAACTACACTTGCTGCAGGTTCCGTCTTAGTAGGCTTAGCGGGAATACTAGTTATGGGAGGAATAACTGCAGTATCCTATGAAATACTGTACAAGTCGGCAGTAGAAAAAGCAGAAGCTAAAAAAGCAGCAGTTAAATAATTTTTTTAGAATAGAAACAGTCAGCTCCGCTTAACCCTGTTAAAGGTAATCTTTTTTATACTTCCTATATTTATAGTCAGAGTTATTTTCTTTTCACATAAAGAGGAATTCTAACTTTGATTTATAAGCAATTCATCACATTATACGTTTTTATGAAATTTAGAAAGCTCATTATTCCATTCTGGTGTTCTTACATCCCTAGGACAAAGTGTTGGAGAAAATGGCTTAATATCTAGTATAGGACTTCCAACAAACAAATCCAAACCGTCAACATAAAGTAAATTATCCTGTCTTTCCAATAATCTAACTATCGTAAGCGCTATAGGATTAGGTCTATGAGGAGAATGCGTACAAAATACTCCTACTAAAGGCATATTCTGTAATCTCATAGGTCTAACTTTGAGAGTTTTTCTTTCTTCTTCGGAAACCTTATGTAACCAGGCTATTATTATCAAGTGTGAGAATTCTTCTATTCCATCAAGTCCTTCCTTATACTCGTTATATATTTCTATAACGCCCTTATTTTCTTCCCTAGACTTTACGATTCCTATTTGCTTTAGATACATTAAATGTCACTAGTAATCATTGAATAAAAGTACTAAAGCGCATTGAATACGCATGCTGACGTCGTGAAAATGCATTTTTTTAGAGCGTTGATACCAATTTTAATCAAATTTAGCCTTATTTATCTGAAATGTTTTTAGGGCAATTTAGTGAGATATTGTTAGCGTCCAAACCCCTTAAACGTCAAGGTATGCTTTCCATCTAGCGCGAAATAACTGGATAGTTAGAAGATATTCTTCATACAGTTCATAGTCCATAAGTGCAGACAGAATGAATTTCACAATGCGAATAAAATTGTTATCAACACAAAAAAGAATTTTAAATTTGTTCTGCCTCTATCAACGTTAAAGTGTCTTTTACTCCCGATAATGAGGCAATAGTGTTTACTACGAATGTTCCTAGCTGGGAAATATCTTCTACATCTAAGGTAACTATTAGGTCATATGGTCCATAGGTTACTGCTACATTTGATACTCTAGGTATTGCAAAGAGGGCTGCGACCAAGGACCTTATCTTAGAAGGATCTGCTTTAACAAGAACGTGAGCTCTTTCCATATTAGCGTAAGTCCTAACTAAATCCCACTCCGTAACTATTGCCCTTAAGGAAGACGCTTTTAAGTCGTTATCTTCAACTAATAATACTGAACCAACGTTTTTCGTAGCTATTATGTCAGCTACGTCTCCTACAGTGGCACCTAAGTCCTCAGAAATTACGCTCTTAGAGGCTATATCTGATAGCTTAGAGGAGGAATTACCTTCATAGAAAGCCTTAAGCACGTCTCTTAACGAAACAACCCCTATTACATCTGCTCCTGAAACTACAGGAATATGAGATATTCCAAGCGAAATCATTGCGTCTCCAGCATCCCTTACAGTTTGATCTCCATTAAGCGTAACAACTCCTTGCGTACCTACAGCTATTGCGGGAATTGTAACTCTTGGTATTACTTTTGCAATATCTCTTTCGGTGACTATACCTTGGCCCTTTACTAATAATGAGCCTACTCCGTATTTAACCATTAATTTGGCTGCAGATCTATTGGATGTATCAGCGTCAACGACTATTGCTGGTCTAGTTACATCTCCTACTTTCTTTTCCGTCCAATTCTGATTATTCAACGCTTCTCTAACTATTGTCCTAGCTGATATTACACCTATTACATTACCAGATACGCTTACTGCCACCCTTCTTATTCCAGTTTTTACCATAAGTTCCGCCGCATCTTTAAGAGTGGAATTGATGTCTAGCGTCTTAATGTTTTGTGACATTATAGTTTTTAGCATAAGAAAATCTTAGATTCTGAGAATATAACCTTTCTATTTATAGAGCTATAATATACAAACTAAACGGTGTTAAAAGGAAGGGGAAGAAATTAACTTAACATTTAATGGAATTGGCCACTACATTCTCTGCATAACTTGACGAAAGTTACATCGCCTTCTAGTTTATCTGGCGAAATTCTCTCGCATCCTTGGCTTATTTTCTTTATAAAAGACTGAGGTCTATTTACTTTTGTTCCTGCTAACATATCTATTCCAAAATCGAACATACCATCAAGCATAGGCGTACTAGGCCCTACTAAGACAGTATACGCACTCCTAGAGAGCTCCAAAACTCTATCTATAGACTTGTTTATTATAGTACTGGCGGTAATTATTACAACGTCTGCGTCCTCAATTACGCTTTCAGCAGCTGTTGAAGGAAGTATGTTATTTGCAGGATCTATTAAGAAAGGATTAAGCTCTAGGACTATGAATTCCCTAGCGACTTTTTTGAACCTTCCTATATCTGGAAATTTACCTACCATTACCACTTTTTTACCTTTACTTCTCTCTAACGCAGCATCTAAGCCATTACCCTCAACTCCCTTAGCCTCTATTACAGAGTTAATTGCCGCTAATCCTACGCCTGCCTCTAAAAGATTCC
>ASRH01000030.1 GCA_000565255.1 Candidatus Aramenus sulfurataquae
AAATTTTGGTTCCCTCTTTTCCTTGAACGATTTAACGCCCTCGCTGTAGTCCTTAGTTTTCCCTAAATATCCTTGAATAGAGGATTCGTATTCTAAGAACTCGTTGAGATCAGAGAATAACACTTTATTAATTAGTTTCTTCCCTGCCACGTAAGATTGGTAAGGACCGTTAGCTATGCTTTGTGCTAATTTTATAGATTCTTGTAGAGGATCGTCGACGACCTTAAGTAAACCCCAACTTTCAGCTTCTTCAGAAGTAAATTCTCCTCCAAGTACGGAAAGCGAGAACGCCCTAGGACCTAGGAATTTACCTAAGAAATACGCTACTCCGGTATCTGAAGTTAAACCAAGCCTCTGAAAAGCCGTTACAAACCTCACCCCCTTTTTGGCAAATCTAAAATCTGCTGCTAACGCAATCCCTATACACGCGCCAGCAGTTACCCCATTTATTGCCGCAATGTAGATTTTATCTGAAAACCTTATTTCGTTAACGATCGGATAGAAAGTTTCCCTTAAATCTTTCGAAATGTCCTGAGGTAATTCATTTACGTCTGCATCTACGCAAAATCCTCTTCCCTCTCCCGTGATTATAACTGCCCTTATCCTAGGATCGGAGTTAATCTTATTGAGAGTTGAAATTAGGTCCATCCTTGACTTAAGATCGAGGGCATTAAGTTTCTCTGGTCTATCAAATTTAACTATAGAATAGCCTTGGTAGTTTTCAACCATCATTTTCCCACCTTGGTTTTCTTTTCTCCAAAAACGCCTTCATCCCTTCTTTAGCTTCCTCTGAAGCCAACGCAACGTAGAAATCCCTTCTTTCAATATCCAACCCTTGCTGTAAAGTTGTTTCCAACGCCCTAGTTACAGCGTCTTTCGCGAGAACAATTGAAAGCAAAGGCTTAGACGCTATTTCCTCAGCCAACCTTAAAGCTTCGTCCATTAGCGACGAGTCCGGAACTACTTTAGTTACGAGCCCCATTTTTTCAGCTTCCCAAGCGCTAATTCTCCCAGTCAAAACCAATTCTATTGCCTTGTACTTACCTATAGTTCTAGTTAACCTTTGGGTACCGCCAGCGCCCGGTATTATGCCTAAATTTATTTCAGGCTGCCCAAGTTTTGCGCTTTCCGCAGCTATTATTATATCGCAAGCCATTGCCAACTCTAGTCCTCCTCCTGCAGTTACGCCGTTTAGAGCGGCTATTATGGGCTTTTTAAACGTCCTCATTCTGTCCCACAATGGCATGTGTCCTTTCATTATAATTTCCTCTAACGGAGTCTCTGACATTTCTTTAACGTCTGCTCCCGCTGAAAAAGCCTTACCGTTACCCGTAATTATTACTACCTTTATCTTGCTATTTTCAAAATAATTGAAAGCATCAACAAGCTCGTTAACCATTTTAAAATTAATAGCGTTCAATTTATCTAGTCTATTGAGCCTTATTATGCCTATTTTCCCTTTCTCTTCTAATTGAATCTCTCGTTAGTGAATTATTTTCCATACTGAACTGATAACGCATTAATCTTCAGTAATAAATACGGTGATCCAATTTACATTGATGTAGTCAAGGATTTCTCAAGTTAAAAATAGTTCTAACATGCGCTGGTAGGCCTTTATGGATTTCCACAGCCTTTCAAACACTCGCCATTTCTAAAGTCCTTGGTCTCATCAACAATGTCCATTCACGGCTTTAAGCTCAAACTTAAGACGTTAGCGAGGTCGTGTGAGGCAAAGAGGTCCTCCAGCCAACAAGTAACTAACGAAACCTCGTCTAGCGCATAAAATCTTAAGGGTGCGATTACTTGGGCGAGGAAGTAAAAACCATTCACGTTATCATCCTCATAAAATAGACTCGCCCTAAAAACGCTTTTCCGCGTCTTGTTCACACTCAAATGAAAGGTAAGTATTTTCGAAAGATTTACAAAATGTCTTCAGCAAAAGAAGTCTTTGGTTCGTCATCTATTCCTAACTAGTTTCTACGCTAATAGTTTGCAATATAATGAAAGCCTTGCAGTTTATGGCGAAGGAAAGTCACCTATCGCTACTGTCTTATTCGTCACCTACATCACCTATATAATCCAAGTAAAATTCTATTAACTTTCTTTCTGCTGATCTTAAATGATATAAAAACGTTATCTTACTTATACCTAGTTTTTTGGATAGTTCTGAAGCATCCATTTTTCTAGGATAGTCTAAATATCCATTTTTCAAGGCGTACTTTAATACTTTTAATTGCGACGAAGATAATTGAGGAATAAATCTCGGATAGTTTTTTATTTTTATGTCGACTATTTTTCCCATCGAACTAAGACCGTTCACTATATCGTTAGTCTTATTTTTTGTAGTAATAAAATCCCAGGTCTCTTTACCGTTACTTATCTGATTCCCTATAAAGAGTACCTCGTTATCGTAAAGGAATCCTGCTACAGAGCCTTTATAATTGTTTAGAAAATCTACGAGAATTACGGAATTAAGTGAGCTTATGTGATTTATTTTCTTTATACTTTTATGTTCTTTGATCTTAACTATTTCCTTCCTTAAACCTTTAGGAACTATAATTCTAGATCTTAAATACCCTTTTTCTGGATATACGTCATAATTTATAGTATATACATCTTCGAGTCCAGCTTCACTTGTCCAACATTCATCATGAACGAGCGTGACCTTAACTCTGTTTAAAAGGTTCATATGAGTTTATACTGTAATAACTATAAAAATATTTTCGTTTTCCCATTCGCTGTATATTAAATTTTAAAATTGACTTAAAAAAATTTTATATTCTTTACGGCGAGATTTCGTCCAATCTTTTACCAGTTGTCTTGTGGCCTAAGGCTAAAGCTATTATTGCGGCAATAACAAGGAAGCTAGCTATAACTCCAAAAAGCTCAAGAGCCGATAAACTTGTCGCTAGCGCAGTTACTCCTACTACACCTAAGCCTCCGCCCAAATGACCTAAACCGTCATTAAGGGCAAAACCGCTTGTCCTAGCTCTAGTTGGGAAACTTTCCATTGTCCACGTATAAGCTATTGGAACCCACACGTTAAATCCAAAGAAAAGAACTATAGCACCTATAATGTCAATGACTATATTAGGAGTTGAAGCTATTATGAATCCTCCAAGTATTGTAAGTAAGGACCCTATACCTAACCATGTCTGCCTAGAGAAACGATCTCCATAAGCTGATGCTACTGGACCAACTAGAATAAACCCTATAACACCCATGGCAGATATAATGCCTGCTTCAGATACCCCATATCCTTGTGCAGTTAGGAGAGAAGTAAGGCCAGAGGCAATACTATACACAGTAGTATAAGCTAAGAACCACATGGGAAGTAATACGGCTAGCCTTTTTAAATACAATTTGTTTGTGAGTATTTCAGAGTACGGTACTGATGGCGATTTGGTAATTGCTGGCAGTACGCTAGGTAGAGGAGGTAATTCCATTCCCTTGCTAGTGACTTTTTCTTCCATTTTTTTCACAATTTCATCCGCATCAGCCAATCTACCCTTAGAAATTAGCCATCTGGGAGATTCAGGTAGATTAAACCTTAAAATTATGCTAATAAAAGCTAATAACGCTCCTATTGCATACATTATTCTCCAACCTGCAGTAGCAAAAATCCCTGATGATCCTAAAGCTATTGGCAAACCATTTGGAAAAGGCGCCGGTGGAGTAGTTAGAAGTAGCCCAACCCAAATTCCTAGGAATGCTCCTATTGTAGAGAAAATAAACACTAAGGAAACGTATCTAGCCCTATACTTTGTAGGTGCTACTTCTCCTATATATGTATTTACTATGGCTAAATCAGCGCCTATTCCTAGTCCAGTTATTGTTCTAGCTGCGAAAAAGCTTAAGTAATTAAACGCTGCAGCATTAAACGCTGAACCTATGGCGGTTATTAACATTGTTATGATTAGCATGTCCCTTCTTCCTATTCTATCGGATAAAGGTGATAAAGCCAGGGAGCCTATTACGTATCCTATTAGATTGCCTAGGACCACAGGACCTAGTAGAGGTGCAGCTTGGGATGGGGAAACGTGAAATAAAGTAACAGCTGTTTGTATAAAACTAACATTAATGTTGAAGATGTCGAAAAATGTAAACAGTTCGCCTGTACCTATTATGCCTAAGAATATGTAGTTTAATGCCCAAGTTGGTATCCTATCCAACCTTGCAATAATTTCTCCTGCTTTCAACTCACTTTCTGTCATAAGTATCGATTAGGTATGCTAGGTTACTAGATTAAGTAGAGAATATTAAACTAGTTTGAGGTCTTAGGTTATAGTTAATATAACTTAAAAATGGGCTAACCGTTTTCTATCAAAGAATTAAGATAATTTCTTCCCTTCCTCTGACCTATAACTTGTTTAATTTATCGTTTTTCTATTCTAATATCGCGTATCTACATATGGATATCTTAAGACTTTCCCACGTGGCCATAAGGGTTACAGACCTGGAGAAAGCGTCGTATTTTTACGAGGAACTGCTTGGCTTTAACGTGACTGATAAAAAGGGAGATTACTTATATTTAAGGGGCAATGAGGAATTACAACATCACAGCCTAGTTCTAAAGAAGGCTAGCTCCCCAGGTCTTTCCTATATAGCTTATAGAGTAAAAGATCTAGATAAAGCAAAAGAGGAACTAGAAAATCTAGGTATAAAACCATTAAAATTTAAGGAAGAAGGAGTTGAAGACGCAATAATATTTAATGATCCTGAAGGTATCCCTACAGTGTTTTACACCGACATGGAATACGTTGATGATATTAGGATGAAGTTTTATGCTCATAGAGGAGTTTCCCCAGTTAGACTTGCTCACATTAACTTTGTCGTTAAAAATCTCGAAAATGAGCTCAAATTCTATAAACGTTTAGGATTTTATGAGACAGAGAGTTTCTTAGACAAAGATGGGAGAACCTTTGTTGTGTGGATGACGAAATCAGGTCAATCTCACGATTTAGCTATTTCTGCTAGCTCTAGAGCTCCAGGATTTCATCATGAAACATATTACGTTCACGACGTTAAGGACCTAATAAGGGCTGCAGATATAATGGCGTCGGCCCAATTGTGGGACTCCATAGAGAGGGGCCCTGGAAGACATGGAGCAACTGAAGGTCTTTACATTTACGTAAGAGATTTTGATAAGAATAGACTAGAGCTCTTTACAGCTGATTACGTAGTTCTTGATCCTGATAAATGGAAACCCATAGCGTGGACTTACGATCAATTTAGATATAGGAGCGATTTTTGGGGAAAGCCTATACCAGAGTCTTGGCTTAAGGAATGGGTTCCCGTGGAAGACGTAACCACGGGTGAATTAAGGGGATGGTAAAATGATAAGAAGAGGTTCAGACTATATAAAAAGTTTAGAAGAAGGTAATCATGCAGAAGTGTATTACGAAGGAAAGAAAGTGGAAAATCTAGTAGAGCACCCTGCGTTTAAAATACCTATAAGAACCGTAGCTGACTACTACGATTTGCATTGGAAAGAAGATAGCCTAAGAGTCTATAATCCTGACGTCGGTCAAGAAACTAGTATAACCTTCTTTAG
>ASRH01000031.1 GCA_000565255.1 Candidatus Aramenus sulfurataquae
CAGATGGGATTTAAGTTCGTTGAAGCTAACGACTTCAACGTTAAGAGGAAAATTGAGGTGGAGATTGTTGACGATCCGTACTCTGCGCTGGAAAAGGGGAGAAAGGCCTTGATGGTCTTTAACACTAGGGAGGAGGCAATAGGGGCTTATAAAAAGGTTAAGGAAATGGGCTTCAACCCCTTGCTAATACACAGTAAGTTCAACTCAGCTGATAGAAAGAAGAAGGTGGAGGAAATAATAAAGGTGAGCAAAGGGGAGAGCAAATACGACGTTGTTATAGCTACCCAGGTTATTGAGGCTGGAATTGACGTTTCCTTTGACCTTTTAATCACTGAAGCCTGTCCAGCAGATTCCCTAATTCAAAGGGCAGGGAGGGTCGCTAGATATGGAGGGAAGGGAACTGTGAAGGTTTTCCCGTTTAGGGGAAAAGTTTACGATGCACAAGAGGTAGAAGCTACGATGAGCAAGTTAGAGGCAACAAAAAGGATTGACTCCTCGCTCCTTGAGGTTCTGAAAAGGGGGGTTAACGTTGATTATCTCCTCAAAAAATCCTTGGAGGAAATTGAATCAAACGTGTTGTTTGGCTCAACGGCGACTGAAGACCTACTTGAAGACGAGTGCTCCCTAACTAGGGAGGCGTCCTTAATCCCGGGCTACCCTCCTGGCTGCAACGATCCAAGTTGCGCAGTTCCCCTAACTGAGGAAGAGGCGTGCAAGTTGCTACCGGGAAAGGTAATTACTTATGATGGGCAGGAAACTGTGTATAGTCCCAGCAAGAGGGAATGCCCACCTCGTCACGAGTCCACCAGCAAGAAGGAATGCTTACAGGTTTCGTTCCTGAGAAATGGAAAAGAGGGAGTTAGAATTCCCGGTTACGATGAAGAAATTGGGGCAATTTTGGTGAGGTGACGTGAAACCCTGCGCCTTTGACAAACAAGAGCTATTGAGCCACGCTTTGGGGAGCGTAGAAATGATGAAGAAAGCGTTTGACGACAATTACTTTGAGGTAGTTAGCAAAAGGCTAAATAAGGCCGTAGGACTGAACGTAACAAAAGAAGACGTGAAAAACCTCGTTACGTTCTTAACTGCCTTCCACGACTTGGGAAAGGCTGCAGAATATTACCAAAGTCAATTTGACGAGAACTGCAACGCCGTGAGGAATAACACCTCCTTCATGTTTCACGAACTGGGTGGTGCACTCTTCTTATGGTACAACGACTGGGAAAATCAAACCCTCAAGGTTATGTCGACTCTCACCGTGTTAAACCACCTAAACGCGATAAGGAACTTCAATACCATTAGGCACAAAACGAGCGAAGTGAAGGGCGATCACCTAAAGCTAAAGAGGTATGGTGGAGGGCTGGTGATGAAGTTGTTAAGCAATGAGATAAGCAACCCCTTCATGAAAACCTATAACGTGAGAGATTACACGCGCAAGGATCTTGAAGATATGTTTGATTTGATAGCCAGGTACGCCTTCAGCTCTCGCCTAAACCTAAAACTCTACGTCCTCCTCTTAACTCCCGTAATAGTTGGAGACAACCTGGACAGCACAACCTCAAGGGAAAAAGATGAGTCCTATGCCTCAAAGAGCCACTTCATTTCCTCTTTACTTAAGGAGGTGGAAACGCCTTGACAGTCAGAATACCTTTGTACAACATCTTTGGAGACAACTTTATCATAGCCCTAGCCTCTTTAGCTAAAAACGCAAGGAGATCCGAGGACTCTGTGGAGTTTAACGACATGTCACTTAAGAACGCCTTGCTTACTGCCTCCCAACTCTCCAAGCAAAGGAAAATAACCGACGAGAAAGGGAAAGAAACCGAGCTAGACTTTCCAAAAAGAGGAAGCGACAAGAAGCCCTTCAATGAGGCACTACAATGCTTCAACATCCCTGGGGGAGCCCCAGTTTCCGATATCCTAAGCAAGTTCGCCGCTTCAATTCCTTCAATTCCTAAACTTCTTTCCACTTGCAAAAAGGTTACTGCGCCTTTAATGCTAAGACCGGAACATTACGAAAACGTAAGAACTCCGGGCTTTTACAGAAGAATACAGGCCAAAAATAAGACCAAAGTTTCCCCGGTTTACATTTTGGCCAGTTTAGCCGGTTGGGTTTTAACAAGACTAGGAGGGATCCCAGTAGGAAAGAAAAATGGAAACATAGTGTACGTTGGAGTTTACGCTTTTCCAATTGAAGTTGAGGAAAGATTTGGAATGATTCCGTCGCTCTTAAAGGAACTTGGTACAAAAGGCGTGCCAGGCACTGGGCCTTCAACTGCCTTAGCCATTTGGTTAGCCTCAAAGATGCTTAAGTCCCACGCTCTAATTGACCAGCTCATGATTTATACAGTCTTAGAGCCTACTCCAACGAACCCACCAGCGGTGAAAAATGGGCAGTTGATTAGCGTTGGAAGGTTGCTAAGCAACGAAGGGTTTAAGGAAATCCACGAGGAGGCTGGAGCAATTGCTGAAAAAGCCTTGAGCCCAAATCCTTGGGAGTGCGACGCAAACAACTTCAGCGTGAAGTTCTCAAACCTACTGTTTGAGGTACTTTCAGGGAGCAAGAGAGAGGTTGAACTTGCCTACTTAGCTAATAGGGAGTACTACGCTTGGAAGAGGAGCCAAAGCGCCAGCGAGAAGTGCGTAAGTTATTACTTGAAAGCCCTCCACGTGGCAAACCGCATCTTGGGGTTGTGAGATGAGAGGGGAGATAAAGTTTAACGAGATTTACGTGGCCACCTCAAGATGCTTCTTAGCTTGGCCAAGGCAAAAAGGGGAGCCAATCTACGTTTACCTATCGTTAATTCCAATTAGCCTGTCCAAAGGCGTAGAGTCGAGAAGGGTTTCTGTAAAGAGGGTAAGGAAAATGTTGAGGGAAGAGTTCAGCAAATTTACGTTAGCTTACTCAAGGGAAAGCTATTTTCTATACCTTGTATTTAAGGATTTACTAGACAAGAGAGAGTGGCGGAAGCACAAGTTAGACATAGATTGGCGGAACCACAAGTACATGTAAAAAGGGCTATCAGCTCTTGTTGATAGAGTTGAAAGGAAAGTCCAGAGAAGCCCTAGCGCTCTTAAGCCTTTAAGAGCGAAGAGTTTCCCTTTTCGCCCTTTTCCTTATCTCCGCTGTCCACCTTAACTACCCCAAAGCCAATTCCCCTAGACCTTCCAACTCCCATGAACTCGGCCAAGCCGAGAAGCCTTTCCATAACGTCCCTATGCCTCTTGTTCAGAAAGAAGTCGTACTTAACCCAACCCACAAACCCCCTTGCCTTTCTTAAGTTTCCGCGATTGTCCTTTCCAACTATGGCGGTTACTGGCTTTATTGAATACCCCACCTCAGCAAACGTAACGTCAGCCATCCTTCCCACAATATAGGCAGTCCAATCTTGATCTCCAACCACAATTAGATCCTTTGGTTCAGCAATCGAGTTCCACAACCTAGTTAGGGACGCGAAAATCAAGGAAGGGGTGGGAAGCAGGCGGTACATGTTCCTTATCTTCTTTTTGTGCTTAAAGCTCGGAGGAAGCATTATCTTATTTGAAAGAAGCGTTGGGGTTTCGAACTTTAAAAATAGACCGCGCTGAAGGGGGAACCTCAACTCGCTTTGCTCAGCTATCCTTATTTCCTCAAGCCTCAAGTTAAACTCGCCGTAAGGGGTTGAAGCCCTGTTGGGAATTTGAAGGAAAAGCTCTGGGTCCAAATCCTTGATTGCGAGAGAGAAAGAAAAGGTGGCGCGCTCTCCCTTTCCTAGTCTAAGGGGGGAGTTCCCTTCGGTGGAAAACAAGTACCTGTCGTTAACCTTGAGGGGGGAAATTGAGATTTCCTTGTACTTCTTTCTGGACTTTAAGAGGTCTCCTACCTTTGGCAAACCCTCGAGAACGTACTTTGGAACCTTTGAAGTGAGAGGAGGGAGAATCACGTCTGCAGTGGGGTAAAGGAGAAAGGTCGCCTTTACAAGTTTTGTTGACATTAAGAAAAATTAGTTAAGAGGTATAAAACCTTGATCTAGAAGAGTTAATAGCGAGTGCTGGGTTGACTTTCAACTCTATTGAAGATCAACAGATAAAATTGAGATAATCAAAGGCGCTAAGGCAGTAGTCTTTCAACTCTATTGAAGATCAGCTGGTGAAACCTCCCGTAAAGCACCTGAAAGCATGGACATCTTTCAACTCTATTGAAGATCAGCTTCGCCCGTGATTTACGAGGTTCTTCAAACCCCAACTGGTCTTTCAACTCTATTGAAGATCAGCTGGTGAAAAGCTTTAAATAGGTGCAGTGCGAGAGATATACCTTTCAACTCTATTGAAGATCAGCATACTTTTTCTGAAGCCCTTCTGCTAACGACCTGAAGTGATGGGCGTCTTTCAACTCTATTGAAGATCAGCTATGCGGAAGATGGAGAGGCTTACTCAACAGACAGTGAGGAACTTTCAACTCTATTGAAGATCAGCCCAAAAAGCGGAGAGTACTTCTGGCTACTTGGCTTCCAGTACTTTCAACTCTATTGAAGATCAGCGGGATTCCAAGTTGATGAACTGTATCTAAGGATAAGTTATCCTTTCAACTCTATTGAAGATCAGCCAAAAAGAAGGGATTGTCAATAACACCAACGCCTGCATCCTTTCAACTCTATTGAAGATCAGCAGTTGGTAAAGCCCAACTTCCCTAGCCATTGGCAGGTACTTTCAACTCTATTGAAGATCAGCCTGAACTCAGGGGATCAGCTTGTTATAAAGCTTTCCTTTAGCTTTCAACTCTATTGAAGATCAGCACTGATTGAGCCAAACCCACAGCCTTTCGAAAGGGAAGCACTTTCAACTCTATTGAAGATCAGCAGTACTTTGAAGCCTATGGGCTATGGGTCCACGAAGCTAATCTTTCAACTCTATTGAAGATCAGCCCCTTCTTCTTTGAAGCTGGGCACTACCGCGGTGGCATTCCTTTCAACTCTATTGAAGATCAGCGAAATTGACTTGCTCACGATTGTAACTCCGTTGATTGTCCTTTCAACTCTATTGAAGATCAGCAGCACTACGCGAAATGGGGCTAGTAACAACCCCAGCTGACTTTCAACTCTATTGAAGATCAGCAGCATCTTTATTTACCTTGTATTTACTTTAATCTGCTCTTCTTAATAAGCGTTACTTCACTACTTTTTTCTCCTTTTCCTTGCTCACTCAATTCCTTCTCTCAGTTGTTCCCACCTCCTCCCAACTAAATCAAGGAAAACTTCGTTTTCCCTAGAGATAGAATTACATTCCCTCGATTAGACAACCCTCCCTGACCCTAGGATTCCCTCACTTCACGAAAATAGTTGGGAGGCTGTTTACACCTCCCTCCGCAAAGTTTTTATCTTTTCTTTCGAGTATTACGGAGATGACCGAAACTAAAACCTACCTAAGCACCATGGGATTTCACGAGAGTTTTGTGCTAAGGCTTCTCTCTAGAACTAACGCAACTAGGGACGACGAACTCATTATTGTAGTTCCAAGGCCAGTAATAGGCGGAGTTGC
>ASRH01000032.1 GCA_000565255.1 Candidatus Aramenus sulfurataquae
TATACGTCTTTCGGCTCCATAGGCAACCTATACGAGGCACTAATGAAAAGGATTAACCTAGGTTGGCTAGAGGGTCCGGGTAAAGGAATGGGGTTAGCACCTTACGGAAAGAAAAGCGAGTACTACGACAAACTTAAGAGTCACGTAAAGCTATACGATGAGGTCAAAGACTACCCTTACTTGATAACAATTAACGGCAAGGTCGTGAAGAAAAAGAGTTTCTCTGACGCGTTCGCGATCTATTTGAAGATAGCTGACGAAGTAACTGGAGGTAACATAAGCTGGAATCCTAGGGGAGAACTAGATGAGAGAGCTACAAACATAGCGTGGGCTGCACAAAAAATTACTGAAGAGGCAGTTTTAGCAACTGCTAGGTGGATAAAGGACAACGTAGGCGAAGATAAGCTAGTCATGGCTGGAGGAGTTGCGCTAAACGCAAAGGCTAACATGGAGTTGCACTACGCCCACCTCTTTAACGATGTTTTCGTTTTCCCTGCAGCCAATGACGCTGGTGGACCCATTGGAGCAGCAGCTTACGTTTACGAACACGTATTAGGAGGAAAAATGAAGAACGAGAGGTTGAGGAACGTGTACCTTGGTCCAGAGTACGATGACGATGCCGTCAAGAAAGTTGTGGAAAAAAGCAAATTCAAGGCCGAGTACGTTGGTGAAGACGTTAACGCAGTAGCGGAATTGGTCGCAAAAGGGCAAATAATTACTTGGTACCAAGGGAGGGCAGAGCTTGGACCTAGGGCATTGGGCAATAGGTCAATTGTTGCAGATCCAACGAGGAAGGAGTACTGGCGTTTAGTTAACGACGTAAAGGGCAGGGAGTGGTGGAGGCCATTGGCGCCCTCTTTGCTAGACGAGGATAAGGAAGTTTACTTCCACGATCCAGTATCTCACGAGTTTATGATCTTGATGTTAAGGTATAAGGATGAGGAGATGTGCAAGAGAGTTCCAGTAACGTGCCACGTAGATATGACAGCTAGACCGCAGACAGTTACCAAAGACCAGAACAAAACGTGGTACGAACTAATAAGGGCATTTAAGGACTTGAAAGGAGAAGGGTTAGTGATGAACACTTCGTTTAACCTAGCTGGTGAGCCTCTTGTTGAAACTCCACAAGACGCAATAAGAAGTTTTGCGCTGGGCGGATTTGACGCAATGTACATGCAAGGATGGCTAATTTACAAAAGATGATCTAACTTTCTATCGCGTCGTTTTTCGCCAATCTATTCTAGAAACGTTAAGCCATTAGAGCAGAAGCAGTCCTTTTACTTCCATTAGCCGTAAGGCAGAAAGAGCTTAAACTCTTTATAGCATGCCAACTCTCTCGAGCTCTTCCCTCACCTTTTTAGCGTGATTGTCCCAGGAGAGCTCCTTTGACAAGCTTATCAGCTCTCCTCTCATTTTGTTTAGCCTCTCCTGATTCTCAAGTAAATAGTTTATCTTTTCAGCAGCTTCTTCAAAGTCCTTAACAACGTAACCGTTTACGTCGTTGGTTATGAGCTCTTTCGACCCTATGCCGTCGTTTACTACTGGAATTAAACCATTGCATATCCCTTCTATTACTCCCATGCCTGGGCCAAGTTCGTTAAAGCCAAAACGTAGAATTATAGAGGCTTGGGAATAAAGTTCGTTCAATTCCTCTTCCGTTAGCCTTCCGGTAACCTCTACCTCAGGGTATTCCCTTTGAAACCTCTCCATTTCCTCCTTTACCGCCCAGGAACCAGCCATGATCAATTTCCCTTTCCTTAACCTCTTAGCAACTTCCCCATACCAACAAGGCAATCTTCCTTTGTCCCACATTGATACAGCCAAAACGATGGGTTTCCTTTCGTTTGATAGGCGTTCCTTAGGGTAACATCCAGGGTAAACCACAACGGAGGAAAAGCCGTGTTCCTTCAACACCTGCTGATTGTATTTGCTGTTTGTGAAAACCACTTTAGCCTTTGATATTACTTCTTTGTCCAACGTTCTGGGCAAAAAGAACTTAACTCCCTTCACCCTCAAGTTCGTTTCGTGGATGTAAAGGGCGTAATCCTGTCCCCTAAATACCTTGTTCAAGTAACCCATGATTCCGGCGAACTGATCGTGATAGAGGGCCGGTGCTTCAATTTTCCTCCACTTAGTTAGCAATAAATCTAGGTCAACAGTAGCTTCTTTTCCCCATCCTTTTGCGTAAATGGAGGTTATTGCCCAGAATAACGGCGTTAATTTACCGTGGCCCCTTCTAACTATTTCAACGTCAACGTCTTTAAGGTCGTAGTTGTGAAAGCTCTCCCTTAAAACCAGAAGTTTGCCTAGCCTTCTTGCCTCTTCAACGGCCATCCTAGCTACTCCGCCGTTCCACAGCACCCTTAGCACTACTGTCAGTTTCCTATTCACAAAACCTTATAGATATAAATATTTTAAAACTTAGCTTAAAAGTGTAGATTTATGAAAGTAAGCGTCGTCATACCAACTCACAACTCAGCTAAAACTGTCGAGACCGCTCTGAAGTCAATAAAGGAGCAGACTATTACAGCTGAGATTATAGTAGTTGATGACATGTCAACTGATGGAACTGCAGAAATTGCAGAGAAATATGGAATAGTAATAAGACAGAAAAGCAATAGGCTGAGAGCTAGGATAATAGGGGCAATTAACGCTACGGGCGATTTTATATTAAACATGGACTCTGACCAGTTTTTAGCTAAGGACGCTATAGAGAGGGCGTTAAAGGTAGAGAAGAGAATTACGGCGCTTGAGGAAGTTAGTTGCGGTAATGGAATGATCGCCAAACTTAACAAATTAGATAAAGAGATCGTCCATAAATACTGGAGAGAGAACCTAGATCCAATTAGCGGAGCAATAAAACCTAGGTTTTACGAAAGAGACCTGTTATTGCAGGTTTATAAAAAGATCGATAGCCTAGCGGATAAGCTAACAATGTATGAGGACGCCATAACGTATTATGAGGCGTTCAGAATCTCTAACAGTAGTATACAAGACATAGGATATGTGGAGAAAGCGATCTATCACTTGGAGGAGGATTCTTTAATTCATTACATGAAGAAGTGGTACAGATATGGAAGGAATGCTAAGTTCTTAGAGCAAACAGAGTACAACTTCTTTTTAAAGAATAGAGGAGTTAGGAGAGGGAACTTAATGGAAAAAATTGAGCTTTTGCCTCTAATCTTGATAAAGGGAATTCCTTACTTTCTGGGATTCTACCTTTCTTGGTTTTTCTGGAGACTTTAAGACAAACGTGTATCGATTTCTTAAAAAATCATAATATCTGTCAACGAGTTTAGAATGTTTCTAGGAAAAAATTTGGGTTGTAATATAGAACTTTTGTTGTTATAAAAATTCCTATCAGCTTAAACTTTACCTTATGAACACATTAAGAAGCAGTATGGAAGAAATGTTTTCTGACGAAAAGCTAAACAAATTTCTTGAATTACACTCTTCATGGGATAACGTAGCTAACGCAATAGATTCACTAATAAGGAATTTCTTGTAGTTTTATCTATACTTTTTAGCGTTTTGGGGATCTTCTATCTAAAAAGAGCCTAACGATATCTATTAGAAATATGTTTCAGCTCAGAAATCCAAATTGTATAACACAATATATCTGTAATTTATTAGATAAAAATATTATTTGTATAATCTGCTCTAAATAACTGATAGACGACCGAATAACAAAGTTTTCAATTATCGTGATAATCAAATTACAATATTTGCAAGAGAACAATATATACTAAGAGACAATCTATATGATTGTCTTCAATTCTTACATTATTAACTTACTCTCTTCCATATTATAAAAATACAATCACCGAAAAGCCTTTTTAAGATTAAACTAATATTTCTTCCGTGCTTAGTGTTCGAATAAATCGCAGCAAACTAGCATTTCTACTGTTATGGTTATTCTCATTTATTCCTATTTCAGGTTATCTTTTGGGCAACGGCTATCTAAATTTCGGTGGTTATCTGTTTCCCCTTTTCTCTGGATATCAAGTTAAGTACCTACAAAATGGCTTTACACACGTGCCTGAAGTAGGAATCTCCCCTGATACACATAGCGTTATCTATTTGTTCATGTATATTATACCTATCACCAATATAATTATCTTAGCTAAAATATATTTAATAATATTATTTACAGTTATCTATTTTATTTTATGGGTATTAACGGATAAAATTCTAGATATCTTAAATATACATAGTTTTGCAGTAAAAATATTAACGATTTTGCTTTTCTATTTACTACCACTTTACATGCAACTTCTCGCTAGCAACTACTTTAACGTAATATTAGGAATACTTTCTATATCATATGTTTTAATAAATCTTGTTAGTATGCAGAATAATGCTGCGAAATTCACTAAAAAGTCTACTATATTATCTGGAATAGCCCTAGGATTCTCTGCAATCATGGATCCCAGATTTTACATTTGGTTTATTTACATTATAGCTGTATTTTTATTAGCTGCAGTTGTAGTTGACAGAAAGTCGTTTATCAGGATTATTAAAGGCCTGCTAGGCATATTTATAGTATCCTTGCCTTTTGTAGGTTATGTATATTTCGTTTATATATATCCCTCTCTTATCACAACGTCATTACATGAGGCAATAGCTTTTAGTGCAATAAGGCCTGACACCTTAAATTATATAGCAGGATTTTCTCAAAATTCTAATTTTATATATCTTTTAACATTTATAAGTAGCTGGTGGCCTTCCGTTATTCCATCTTCTCCGTCTATACTCTTTTATCCAAGGGATAAATGGTTTTACCTACCAGCTTATGGTTTTAATGATCAAGTTCTCATGCCTAACGATTTGATATCTCACATATGGTTTTTCTCCTTATTTATTTTCATTTTTATAGTGTTTATTAGTATTTTCGATAAAAATAGAAGAAAAGTGTCCTCAGAACTACTTTTACCCCTTTTATTCATGATAGCGGTAGAATCGGGAACAAACTTTCCGATCGAAGAATTTACTTATGTATTCGATGTTCTTCCCTCAAAATTACCAATAATTGGAGGGATAATGTCAACAGCTTTTGCTATTCCATTTTATGCAGAATGGCTTAACGTCTCTATAT
>ASRH01000033.1 GCA_000565255.1 Candidatus Aramenus sulfurataquae
AAAACCTTTTACCCCGCCTTAAAAGGCGAGGTTTGTAGTTCTTTTATCAGAAGCTGGCTAAACAAAAGCTAATCTAATAAATTGCTCTTCTTTATATAATGCCATGAGATTCTTACTAGTCAGTGATGTGCATAAGTCCTACAGATTCTACAAGGGTTATGACGAGTCTGTAGCAGTTGAATGGTTATTAGAAATAATAGATAATACGGAGCCCCAGATCCTTATTTCTGCTGGAGATTGGGATGAAGGGATGACTTCAGAAGATTTCGGAAGAATAATATCAAAAGTAAAGCTTCTAACCATTTATGGTAATCATGAAAATTTCCCGATAATAAAGAATTACGCTATGCCAAACGGTAAAGTTTTCGAATTTGGAGGTTTGAAAATTGCAGGAATTAACGGACTTATAGGAGAGAACAGTATTAAAGGAATACCTGTAACTACACAAACTCAATTCATGAATGCTGTTTATAGGATAAAAAATTCTGTTTCGAAACTGGATATTCTTATAACTCATCAGCCTCCTTATATTCCAGACATATATCCTAAAATGAGAGTAGATGACTACAACGAGCTAGTGTTTGAGGCAGTAGAAGAGTTAAAACCTAGATTGTTTTTTAATGGCCACGTTACCGCTGGTTGTTACTCTTATTATCAATTTCCTTCTGGAACTAAGTATCTTAGAGTTGACAGTTCACAAATCTATAGATGCTATGGATTATTAGAATCTGAAGAAAACAAAGTAACAGTATATAGAGACGATGAGGAGATGTTTTCTTTAACCTTTTAACCGTTAATTTCTATATAAAATTATGTTAAGATTTATAGTGAATATAATAAAAATAATATCCTATGAACAACGAGTGTGGACGAGAATTTCATTCACAGTAAAACTCAATTTTATTCTGCGACGCTTATTTAGAGTAAATAGGACTTAGGAAGAACGCTTTCAACTATCACGTGCTCCTTACGGAGTTCCGTGGTAAATGAAAATCCGCGCCCACTAGTTACCATTCACGTGTCTAAGAATTTTTACAGCCTTCTCTTGTGATATCAACCTTGTGCTCAGCGAACAGTTAAACGCGTTGTACGCTAACGTTTTATCGCGTACATGACCTTATCCCTCCAAGTTAACGTCGATGATGTGCGTAAACTGAAGACCTCCTGATGAAGAAAAGCCCAGACCCACAATGCTCAACAACCAGGTACTGGCCCTCAAGCTAGTCTCTTCAACAATTGGCCATTTACAACGTGGCACTCTGCTCCAAGAATTTACTTTGCTAAAGGCTGACCTTTACTGGAAAAAGCTTAATGTTTAGATTTACCAGATTAGTATGTGGCCAAGATCGTAAGAGTTGGGAAAAAGTTCGCTGTATACTTGCCTAAAGAAATAGTTGAGGAGATGAAAATCAAAGAAGGGGACCTGTTAATGGTCGTCAAGGAGGGAGACAAAATTTCGCTTATCCCTCTCAAAAAGCCGACAAAATATTGGGCAGAGGTGAACCCTGACGAGGTTGAAGAGGTTGGAGAGGAAATTACTAGGTCGCTCGGAAAATAGTTGACACTTCTTGTCTACTATTCAAAAATTTCCAGCTTTTACGTAGAAAGTTACAAAACTAAATAGTGCGATTATAAAAAGTTAGTCTAGAAGAAGTTCGTCAAATATTACTTGTTTCCAGCATTTCCACTCGTTTTTAGTATCTCCATATGGAGGAATTACTTGTATTGCTGCTGAAGCCCTAGAGCCAATTTTTTCTATCTTGTCCATACACGATTTGTCGTCGGCTATTTCAAAGTTAGATAAAACGAAGTCTCTGTTTGTTATACTCCGGTTTAGGTACTCTATTATATCACAAATTTTAGTTTCTTCTGCTACTAATTTAGGCATCGGTGGAATATTGTTGGGAGTTATTTTTACAACGTAATATTACCAGAAAAATACAATATAAAAAGTTGTCTCAGTAGAAGAAACGTTCGCGCCTTAAGCCCATAAAACTTCGTTTCCGTGCATCTTCCGATTTCTTTTATTCAGCCTGTTGGCAAGACGTTGTTAATCTGATTTGTGGCTTTCAATCCCTTCATGACTCTCTAGAGAGAAGATCACGCGCTCTCTAGAGAAAACTAGACGCTCGACAAAGCGCTTTCCCTCCCTTGCCCTTCTCAAATTTTTTATTTACCCTCTTGCTAAAAGAAACTCGTGGCGCTTTTCATTTCACCAATAGGCTTTGACGAGAAGTTCCTTGTGAGGGCTTTCTGGAGGAGAGGTAAGGCTCAAATAGAGGAGGTCCTCCTAGTAAAGCCAAAGGACAAAAACGAAAAGGCTGAAAAAGCCCTCCTTTCCTTTTTACAATTGTTAAATGAGGTTCAGGTTCAGCACAAAGTCCTCGAAGTTAATCCCTCAGACTTCGTGGAAAGCGTCTCCACAATTGCCAAAGAGCTAATTACCACCAAGAGGACCTCCTACATCTTGAACCTTTCCAGCGGAATGAGAGTGATTAGCCTGGAAATTTTAACGGCATTTCTTTTGCTAGGCTTAGACGCGGAAATTGAGGTTGAGCTCGAAAACCAGGAGGGCATAGCTACTTGGAGAATAAGGGACATGCTAAGGGGAGAGGTCGACACTTCAACTGACGTCAAGATTTTAGAGGCTGTGGAGAAGGGGGCGGACACAATTTCCGACGTGGCTAGAGCAACTAAGTACCCCGTTGCAACGGTTTGGAGGAAAGTAAATAGGCTAGCTGACGAGGGTTACCTCACAAAGGACGGAGATAAATCCCTTCAGCTCACCACAAAGGGAAAGATTTTCATCAAGCTTTACAGCTACGAGTAGCTGTTTTTCATTTTCATGAAAAATTTTCCACATCCTTACACCGTAAAAGTTTATTTACCCTGTTTACTATGTTATACTTGGAGGAAAAATGAGTCAAGTGGAGGAGAAACAGGAAAGAGCGATAGAGAACGTAGCGACACTATTGGCTGTTGCAACCCTTTACGCAAACGCTCCCACCTTCACTGACAGAATGTCAAACGCCTTAAACAAGGAGTCCGTTATGAGGGCTTTATACGACGCAGAAAGGGTGGTGTTAGCTGGGAAAAACAAGGGAGACATAACTGAAGGCAAGGCCGTCATTTCAGTAAAGGTAGCTGAAAACGAAACCGCGAAGGTTTACGGCTATTTGCCAAGCGACCTAGACGTGGAGGAGTTCTTGAGAATGGCTGAAAGGGACATCTACATTGCTAGAAAAGTCGGCGCAATTGCCATTTCCAAGGTAAATAAAGTAGGAGGTGGGCAGTAATGATAGCCGGTAGCTTAAGGCTACTAGTTAACGTTGAGGCGCTAAACGGAGTAGAGTCTGTGGGCAATCTAGTAAGGCACAGAAGCGTGCCAGTTGTTTTCAGAACGGCAAGAGATTACGTAATAAGGTACGTTCCGGCAGTTTCCGGGGAATCCATAGCCCACGCATACCAATACGAGCTAGTTCAACTAGCCTTGGCCAAAAACCTGCCAATTTCAAATTTGTCAAAGCAAGGCGAGTTTGTTAAGTTTGCAGACAATAATTTCCTAGACGGCATTAAGCCTCCAAGCGGTCCTGAAGACGCCAGGAGGTTTGAGGTAGACGTTATGCTAGCTGACGTTGTTGCTGACGTGGGAGGATTCATGTACGCCGGAGATAACCCCGTGAGGAGGTCCTCGAGGTTTTACGTCGGCTACATGATCCCAGCGCTTGACGGAGAGGAAATCCCCTCTCAACTTGAAGCCCAATTCCACGTGAGGTATTCTCAATCAACTCAAAAACACGCAATCTTCAACGTAGAGGTTGGCTCCGCTCTCTACACAGTTACCTTTGCCCTAGACGAGCAAACGATCGCCATTCCCTCAAATCCCATTCCCTCAAATCCCGGAAAGCAAGTTAACGGAGAAGACGCCCTAGCGCAACAGAGAAAGGACAGAGTTGAAATCGCAGTGAAAGCCCTTTCCGTCCTCTTTAACGTAGGCTTCGGAGGAAAAAGATCCAGGTTCCTGCCATCAGCAAAGCTCCAGTCAGCTGTAGTTACCTTCACTGACTTCCCGTTCATCCCAGAGCCTGGCCACTCAAAGACCTACATTAAGGACACAGTAGAAAGGATGAAGAAAGCAGCAAACCTAAGGGGTTCAAGTAACGCCAAAGCCTTCGCAATTAACAACGAAGGGCTAGATGTTGGCGAGGCTCAAGTAATCACCTATCCTGAAGACCTAATTACAGAGCTCCTCAAATAGGTGAAGTAAATGTACTCCTACGCAAGAGTCCTCTTAAAGTTACATTGGGGTTTTTCCGTTAGCGTTCCCTCTGCGTCAAAGGCTAAAGCTTCCTTCCTCTTGCCCCCTCCCACCACTCTAAAGGGGGCTTTGTCCTTTGCAAATTACAGGGGTGTAGACTCGTTAAAGGGAGGATCTCCAGCTAAGGAGTTTGAAGGCGTTTTCGCCTTTGCCAGGTTTTCAGACAACGCTCTCGCCTCCTATACGGAGGACGTTGTTAGGAACGTTGTGCTATTGTTCCAAAGAAGGAAGGGAAAGGAGCACTGGTATAACATTGTTCCCACTGGGAAAGTTATCTCTCCCTCTGGAGAACTTTTAGTTGTTTACGTCACGGATAAAATAAGCAAAGACGATCTAGAGAGAATGGCGTGGTCTATAATTAGGATTGGCTCAAAGGAGAGCTTAGTTAGCGTTGAGAGCGTTGAGGTTGGAGATGCCAAAGAAGTGAAGGGCGTGAGAGTGAAGACAAAGTATTATTTCCCCGCTACAGTCAAGGTACCTCCAGATTATTCCCCCCTTCTAATTTACGCCAATTTCTGGGAAGGAGGTTACGATTTCGGAAAAGAGGGAAAGATCGTGAGGTACGCTATTCCTTTGCAGAAGTTCCCAATTAAGTCAGTTGAAGTAGAAGTTGAGGCTCAAAGGGCCTTTGAGGTGGGTGGGGAATACGTCGTCGTTGCTTAAATATTATGAAGAGGTAATCAGAACGTTAAACTACGAGCGTAGAAAAGGCATAGAGCAGACTCTCCGCTTGCTAGAGG
>ASRH01000034.1 GCA_000565255.1 Candidatus Aramenus sulfurataquae
ACCACAATTTGGCATCCACCAATATGGTGGCGTATACCAACACCAACTCCCAGAACACCAACCCCCAGACCACCAATAATCTGGTACACCCCATGGTGGCGCCCGCCAACAACACCAGAACATACACCCACTCCCCACACACCTACACCACGCCCATGGTGGTGGAACCCACCAAGAACACCAACACCTCATACACCAACACCAGCACGCAGAACACCAAGCGAGACATGGCGCAACTCAGTGGTCTATCGGGCATGGCGCCCGTGGTTTTAAGGTAAAGTTTTTCTATTTTAGGACCTACTTTTCTTTATGGAAGATTGGAAGAAATTGCTTATCATAGGGGGTATAGCTGCTGGCGGAATAGCTGGCTGGTTGCTCTTAAGAAGCAAATCTACCACCACCACCACGCCTCCGCCAACTACAGTGTACACGACATCGCCAACCACATCGCCAACTACGTCCCCCTCCCAAATCTATGTGCAGTTCATCAACTTAACCAACTACACCATCACTGTAAGCAACTCAACCACCACGATTACTATACCGCCTAACAAAACAGGCGCCGCGTGGATAACACCAGGCGTGTACACAATTACCTACGTTGGGCTAAACTACAGCTACACTGCGCCCATTACATCTTCCACGACCATTTACTTCAACTTGCCTTCAAGTTCTGGCACTGTACTGGTCACGTTCAAGAACACTACGCAGTACACAGCGTGGGTCTATGGCAACAACCAAGAAATAACTCTCGCTCCTTACGCTTTCATTACAGTGAACGTACCGCCTGGCACCTATCACGTGTACTTCCCGTGCCTTTTAGAAGGCTACACGCTGAACGTAACCCAATCCGGTACTGTGAACATCACAACAGCAAACGCCACAAAATCGCCTCCACCAACGTTTTGAGGAAATTCTTTTTTCTGTTTAGGCAAATAATTTACCCATGGACTGGTTCACTTTTGCTTCCCTCGCAATCTCCTTTGTCATGATGCTAACAAGCATTATCTCTGTAATTTACACTGTCTCACGCCTAGAAAAGGCAAAAAAGGAGGAACGTGAAGAACGCATCAGAGAACTTGTGATGGAAGCTTTAAACGACGGTACATTGGACCACCGCATTGAGCGCGTAGTTGAAGAGGTTATCTCACGCGAGATTATGCCAAAAATTGACGCCATTGATGACAAGACAGATAAGATCAGGCTAATTCTTTGCACTAACATTGCTGAACTCAAGAATTCTGATCTGTGCAGGTGACCTTTGTGGTTGACCCAAAACTAGTGCTTAACGTCATCAATTTCCTGATGGGCATTTACAAAATTCGCGTGAACACTAAGTTTGAGCTAAACCCTAACAGCAAAATCAGAGCAGTGTATTACCCAAGAACAAACACCATCACCTTCATCAACCCAATTGAGACCACTCCATATCACGAGTATGGGCACGCTGTGTACCATAACTTAAGGCTTGGGTACAAGAGCGACTCCGAGACATTTGCCCAGCGTTTCTCAACTATGTGGCTCACGCTGAACAAAACTGGCTTCAGGTGCATAAAATGCGGTTCTCAAGCGTTCATCCCAGCAAGACCTAGGGGGAGCAAAAACTTTTACGACATTTGGCTCATTTGCCTAAATTGCGGGCAAACGTACAGGTTACAAGAGCCTGACAAGGTAGTACGCCACCACAACCCGTGAGAGCATGGCAAAAGACATAGAAATTTACGACTACGACCACGCACTCACAACCCAAACGTGGCACGAGGTTAACGCGCTTTACCCAGAAATAAAAGCAACTTGCCAAGCCTGGGCTGAGACACAAGATCAGTTCAAGGCGTGCACTACCTGGATGAGAAAGAGGTTTATAATCAATGCTTCCAACCGTTTCTACAGGCAAATAAGCCAGCAATCAATTCCTCCAGTTTTGCCTTCCTTTAGGGACACTTACTTCCCAACTCCGCCAGCTGAGCTCATTGATTCGCTTCATAAAAAATTTGAGGACGTAATAAACACGTGCAAAACCAACCATCCTTTGCCAGGCGAAAACATCGAAAACAGAGAAGAAAGGGCGAAATACGTAGCGGCGCATAGGGCAGAGTACCTGAGGGCAAGAAAAGAAAGGGCAGCCTGTATGCTCAACGGAATTGAGCAGATCTCCAGGGGAGCTATAATAGGTCTCTTCGCAGCTACTAAACCGCCATCTGAAGAGTACGAAATGCCCAAAAAGAAGAAAGTAAAACCAGGTAAGATCACAAGCGAGCTAGCGCTCATGGGCGTAGAAACTGGAAGGCAAATAGGCAATAGAATAAAGTGGGAGTGCAAACAGTACGCAGACGATATGTACTCGCTTGAACCAAAGCTTGACAAGTACGACTACTACAAGATGTGCCGTGAGAGCTCAATTTTCTACGTGCTAGGCAGAGCACTAGGTGACTCAGATAGGGTAGCAGACCACGAAGCAAGAAGAGCCGGGCTTAAAGTTCCAACGAGCGTGAACGTAGATGAAATAAGCAAAGAAATAGCGAAAAAGATGGTCCAGGCTTACAGCAACGTAATGAAAGAGGTTGGCAAATTGGACCAAACAGTAAAACAAGACGTTGAGTATTACCAAAGCAGAAGAATAAAGAGAGTGTTTGCCTCAACCATAGGATCTGCGCTATCAGAGAACCCATTGGCTGGTCACTGAGCGAAATTCTTTTTTAGACTCATGCGTAATTATCTTTTATGGGATCAATTGCTAGGAGTATTGGGGCACTTGTCACAGGGCTTATAGTCGGCGGCGTAAAGACGCTGAGAGGCAACACACCGAGCGTAGTGGAAGACACAGTGCTGTTAGGGCTTTTTGCAGGGCTTGATTACTTTATATCAGATGAGCACAGGAACGTAAGGGATGCACTTGGCGGCGCTGAGTCTGCTGCAGCAGCCATCCTTGCAACTGACATCGCAAACTACATGCAAGTAGCAAAGCAAGTGTGGGTGCCAGCCCCACAGGAGGCTTACCCAGGCTGACGGGGTGAGGTAAATGGCGAACACCAGGAAGATATACGAAATTGCCGGAAACATTATCGGAGGCTTAATGTGGGGGCTGTTCCCAGTAGCTGGAGCTACCACAAACTATGCAGTAACTGCAACAGATGAGGTTGGTCTGCTGTTTGCTTACGTTCTTGGAGAAGGCTTAGGCAACTTAATTTCAACTAATCATCCGCTAACCAAGAATGCACTAGCAGGAGTTGGCGACGGAGCACTAGGGCTTCTCGCGTGGGATCTAGGGCAACAGATGTTCACTAAAACACAGCTGCACAGATGAGTTTTTTACGTCCTGTTCTAATTCTTTTTTATGATCAAAATAGTTAGTACAAACCTCCCTCGTATTCCCACTCCACCACTTTTTTATGGCGGAGCAGAACTAGAGGCTGCCCTTATTGCTAATGCCCTTATTGAAGAGGGTTTCAGTGTTTGCCTAGACGCAAACCCGCGCAGCTTGAAAACATGGGATTATTACTTCACAACCAGTATCAAACTGTGTAACGGAAAGGCAGACCTTACAATTAGCACTATAAATTGCGACGCAGACATACACGCATTCCAAGCGAGACCGTTCTTTTGCCCCACATATAAGGTGTTCATTTCAGAGCCACAGAAAGAATACTACAATGCGCTCTACGGTCTTGACAACGACTACCAAGTAATACCAAATGCAATCCCAGAGTGGCTTTACACCCCAAGAGAAAGGTGGGACGACGGGGACTACTACCTGTTCATGAACCGCTGTGATGAAAACAAAGGCTGTGAAAAGTTCGTGGACTGGTGCATAAAGAACAACTACAAGTGCAAAATGATCACTCAGAATTGGTTTATTGATGACCCAACATATGCACAGCGCGCGTTAGATAAGGCAAGAAACCACGGAATTGAAGTCCTCATTAATGTAGACCCCTTAGATAAAATTGAGATAATTAAGGGAGCTAAGGCAGTGGTTGGCTTCCTTTCAAATAAGTATCTTGAAGCCTATGGGCTGTGGGTTCATGAAGCCAATTGGCTTAGGGTTCCTGTAATTGCAACGCCAAGACCAGCAGTGCCTTGGACTATGATGCGCGGGGTGCTTATTGACGGGGGCAAAATCACGGAAGTAAACAAAGATGAAACCACATGGAGAAGAGAAAGAAGCTATGCGAGCTTCAAGGAAAGGTGGGTAAAGCTAGTGGAGCAGAATTTTTAAGGGAGCTCACTTAAGTAGAACACATGAAGGTGAAGCTGATAAAGACCAAGTGGAAGACCAAGTTGGTCCTCACCGGGCATGGCAAAAACCTAGAGCTAACCATGACCAGACCTTATTTAAGCTTTGCGCCCCTGATGTACTACCTGATAAAGAACGGCAAGCACAGGCGTTATTTATATCACGCGGACGTTTACACTGCGGACATGAGCGAGGAACAGATCCTTAGCTTGATAGAGCCAAACCCACAGCCTTTCGAAAGGGAATCAAGATTCCTTGAGGACCTTTATAATTTCCTGGGAGTGCGGGAGGTGAAAACATGGACGACGAAGTGAAGAAGTGGTTTGAAGAAGAACTAGCAAAGTACAAGGAATTGCACAGGAAGTCAAGGACAGAGAAAGTAAGGGGAATGATTGAGGAGGCATGTAAAAAACTAGATCTGCCCATTGCGGACCAGGCGTATGAACTACTTGTTAGTCTGAGAGAGCGCGGTTTTGTTGCCGGGATCAAAACTGAGCTTGCTGTAGGTGCTGTGATATACTTAGCCGGCAAAGCCGCCAACCAACCAGTTCTCATCAAGGAGATCGCAGATGTACTGAAAGTGAACAAGGACAGGCTGGCTAGGGCAATAAGGCTGGCAATTACAAAGTACGGCGTGAAAAACCCAGTGCTACGCCCTGAGGTGTTTGTGGACAGGATAGTGAAGAAGCTGGGGCTGCCAGAAAAGGTAGCGCAAGATGCAAAAGACATACTGAAAGACTTTAGAGTACCAGAAGGCAAAAGATCAGAGCCTTTTGCGGCAGGCGCCGG
>ASRH01000035.1 GCA_000565255.1 Candidatus Aramenus sulfurataquae
CCTTATTCCTTTTTGCCAAAGAGATTTCATATGTCATTAAAGATTTCGAGAAGAGATTTCCTAAAGCTAGCCTTAACAGCTACAATGCTTGCGGCCCCAGAATGGGATAAAGCGATAGGAAAAGCAGTAAGCATGATAAAGAATGGGGACGTTAATATAGTTTGGTTCGAAGCCCAGGCATGTGAGGGCAATACAACTGCGCTAATACAAGCTACTGATCCTACAGTAACTCAAGTGCTTTTTGGTGCAAGTCCTTTAGTAGGGCCTGGCAGTGTAAAAATATCCTTTTGGCCAAGTCTAATGCCACAACAAGGAGAGCAAGCAATAGATGTATTGAATGATATAATAGCAGGCAACCATAATCCTTATGTGTTAGTATTAGAAGGAAGCTTTCCAGACGAAAATACTGCACAACAATATAACTCTGGTGGATTCTGGGGAATGCTAGGACCAAAAACTCTCAATGAATGGGTAGCTGAACTCTTACCTAATGCTGTAGCTGTATTAGCAGTAGGAAACTGCGCGTCTTATGGAGGTCTAGTAGCTGATAAGGTGTATCAACCACCTCCAAAATTTATAACGCCTTCATGGTCGCCATCTCCTACTGGTGCAGTAGGATTTTTTGACGATCCTCTGAGAGGATATAAAGGATTATTAAGTAGATTTTACGAAGATAATTACTTAAATGCCAGTGCTGGAGCTGCTCCATTCTATACTTTCGTTAAAGATCCCAATTCTTACCTTGATATAACCCCATCTCCTTCCGCTTCGGTAAAGCCAGCAATAGCGGTGCCGGGATGTCCAGCTAATGGAAATGGCATTATGAGAACGTTAGCTAATTTAGTCTTATGGGCAGGAGGCTTAGCTCCATTGCCAGAACTAGACCAATATTGGAGACCCATGTACTTTTTCCAATACACTGTTCATGAACAATGCCCTAGAGCTGCCTGGTACGCAGCAGGAGAGTTTAGGACTCAGCCTGGAGAACCAAATGCTGCCTGCCTATTTGAAGTTGGATGTAAAGGTCCAGTATCTAATTGTCCATGGAATAAATATGGCTGGGTAGGAGGTATAGGAGGACCTACAAGAACCGGAGCAGTATGTATTGGATGTACAATGCCAGGGTTTACCGATCTTTATGAACCTTTCTATAAACCTTTACAGGTTCCGACTCCGTCATCTACGTTAACAACAGCAGGATTAATAGGTGCAGGTGTGGTAATAGGTGCCGCAGCAGGATTAGCTGAAAAGAAAATGGTACGGAAAGGAGGGATGAGGTCGAAATAAAATGCAGTTACCTTTTGGGGATTATTTAGTAGGTAATTCGCTATATCCTTTAGCCTTAGATTTGTTTGTCCCAACTATACTATTTTTCTTCTTCGGCGCTTCGTATAGAGTGTTTAGATATTTTGCAGTCTATAAGAAACCATTTGTACCTTACGCAACCTCAGTTATGAGAGAAACATCTTCAACAGAAAAAGTTAAGAGATTAGTCGACACCTTTGCTAATTCTAGTAAAGTTGGAATGAAGAGAAAGCCAATAACTACTGGAACCGGTCTTCTTATGCATCTAGCATTAATAGTAATGATATTTCTTTTAGCGCAACACATGATATTTTGGGCATATTATATTCCTCCCTATAAAATACTATTTCCCTTAGCTATTCCTGAAAGTTCAACAGATGGAGAATTAGCTTTAACTTTAGCTACTTCGCCTTATACATCTACTCCGTATCCTTTCGTTCATGATATATGGGGACCATTAACTATTATCCTAAATGGTCAATATATAACATATTTATTAATAATTCTCTTAGGAATTTATCTTGGCCATAAGTTTCACGCGCTAGCTGAAGGATTGACGTTAAGATCTGGAGATTGGTGGTTCTTCTTACTTCTTTACATTGACGTAATATTAGGACTTTTAGCTACTTCCCACATACCAAACAACGTGGTTGCGTATGACAATTTACTAGGTGCTCACATACTAATTGCTGAAGTCTTAATAGCTACATTACCTTTCACTAGAGGATTCCATATGTTTGAATTCTATTTAGGTAAAGTTAGAGAATGGTATTTTATGACATATAGAAGAGGTGAGAAATAATGGCAATAGCAGAAGCTAAAATAAATATGGAAGCACTAAATAGAGCGATAGATGAGGTATTTTATGGACAATTAGATTCTACTCTTCTATACTATTTCCAAGCATGTGTTAACTGTAAGGCATGCGAAGCTGCATGTCCATTTACTCCCACATCTTTACACTATTCTCCAGTGAACAAAGCAGAAGTAGCTAGACAACTTTATAGATATAGATTTAGCGTGTGGGGAAGAACAGTAGGAAGAGCCATAGGTGGGAGTAAAAAGTATCTTTCGCTAGAAGAAGCGGAAACAATGGTAGACTACGTATGGCACTGCACTAATTGCGGAGCGTGCATGTTTGTTTGCCCTATGGCCATAGATAGTGGTGCAATGATAGATTTACTAAGACAAGTTGCGTTTAAGGCTGGAATGGTACCCAAAATTTATAACGACATAGCAAACCTGGAGATATCCGGTAAATATTGGGAAATTGAGTACTTTAGGAACGCGTGGAGCTCCTTAATTTCAAAAATTAAAGATGCTATAGGGAAAGAAGTACCTTTAGATAAAAAAGGAAGCGAAATCCTATTTTATGCAAGTATTTACGAGGCTATAGTTTACCCTGATGTGCTAGTTAAGGTAGCTAAAATCCTAGATATGCTTAATAAAGATTGGACATTTATGTCAAAGCCATTAGGAATAAGGCCACCAATAGGCATAGTGATAGGTGATAAGGAAGGAGCGGTTGAGGTCATGCAGAGAATTTATTCATACTTTACTGAGATTTCTCCAAAATATGTTATGCTTACATCTGGAGGTTTTGAGTATCCGTCATTAAGATATACGATGCATGAGACTTTTAAAGTGAAACCTAGCTATGAAGTAGTTCACGTTACAGAACTTTTGGCTAAATGGTACGAAGATAAGGAATTTGAAATAGAACCAGTAGAAGAGGTCATAACATGGCATGATCCATGCCAGTTAGGTAGAAGGGGAGGAGTTTTTGAGGCTCCAAGAGTTCTCATGAAAGCTTTGTCCAAGAAATTCAAGGAACTTCCAAGTCACGGTGTAAATAGCTTTTGTTGTAGTAGAGGAGGAGGTGGATGTGGAGTTCCTACTATGGCTGAAAACATGGCTAAGGCGCTAGGTATTGCTATAAGCGAAGATGATAAGAAATTCTTGGATAATACTTTAGAACCATTGATAAAAGCTGGTAAAATTAAGGTGGATGAAATAAATAAAATAAAAGCTAAAGAGGTTTTAACTGGATGCCCAGTTTGTATAGAAAGTATAGGATATTCGATAGACTATTACCACGCTAACTCTAAGGTTAATCATATAATAGATATATTAGCAGATAGAATAAAGGTGAATAAAAGATGAAAGTTAATTACGTTTTTTCATTTTTATATAAAATTGGATATATATAAAAGTATATATTAGGTGAGATGTATGTCCTCAATAAAATTAACTATAGATCCCATAACTAGGGTTGCAGGACATCTAGGTATGACTGCAACCGTAGATACTAATACAAGGCAAGTAGTATCTAATCAAGCATATACATATGTAACGATGTTTAGGGGATTTGAAGTATTCCTAAGAGGTAGACAGCCGCCTGATGCCGTGCATATAACCTCTAGATCATGTGGAGTTTGCGGCGCAGCCCATGCTAATGGTTCACTAAGAGCTAACGATATGGCGTTAGGAGCTGTACCTTATCCACTTGGACATACTTTGAGAAATTTAGCATATGCTATGACTGACATGATCTATGATCATTTAATAATACTTAACGTTTTAGAGGGTCCAGATTTTTCTGCGCAAGTAATGCAAACATACTATCCTTCATGTTGGCAAACTGCCCAACAAACCAAAGCTGAACATAGCGATATCCATGGATTTTCAACTATAGCAGATATAATGACTGCATTAAATCCATTCTCTGGATGGCTATGGGTTCACGCGGTAAAAGCGCAGATCTTAGCCAGAGAAGCAGGAGTTTTAATATATGGTAGGCACTCGCATCCTTCAATGTTAATACCCGGTGGAATAGGCACAGATCTAAGTGTAGGAGAGTCTCTGTTTACTCAATATATGTACAGATTGACAACGTTAACTGCTATGGCTAAAGTAGTAATAGCAGCGTGGATGGATCTAGCTAACTTCTTAATTGACAATTGCGACTATCAATATCAAGGATTAACGTATAGCGCTCCAACATATATCTCAAGTTACGGATTTGAGAGCCCTGAATTATACAGTAGTCTCGGAGAGTCATATGACGAGATTTATAAGAATTACGACTCGTTAGCTCAAACAGCTTCTGAAGGACCTCAAACAGTATTTAGAGCTACTATAGTAAGAAATGGTGAATTGTTAAGTAAAAGCTTCATAGATCTAAATGTAGGCCAGTTAGAATTTGTAAATTCGTCATATTATCATGACTGGGCGCACATAACTTCTCCATTTACTGAAACTGATCCTTTAGGAAATAAATTAGCGTGGGGCTTAACTGAAAGCGATGGCACGCCTTTATACATGTATCACCCGTGGAATAAAACTACTATACCTAATCCTCAAGCAATGAATTTCATGGATAAGTATAGTTGGGATGCGGAGCCAAGGCTGAGTTGGAAAGATGGAACTATGTGGCCATACGAAACTGGTCCATGGGCAAGGCTTCACGCAGTAGCCCATTATCATCCTAACAGTCCTATAGTCAAGAATGGGAAAATATCAATAACCTTACCTACTATAAGTGAAATTCCCTCATGGCTACCTTCAGGTTCTATGGCAGAGTGGACTGTAGAATGGGAACCTCCAAACTACTCAACAACGCTTAGTAGAATACTAGGAAGGGCAGTGGATATTGCAGCTGCAGTGTTTACTGCATGGGATAATTTACAATATGGATTAGAG
>ASRH01000036.1 GCA_000565255.1 Candidatus Aramenus sulfurataquae
ATCACTTCTCCCTCAGTCCTAGTGTATAAGGACAACTACTCTATCTACCTCAACGTCACGGGCTACGGTGTATCGTTGAGCCCTATAGGTACGTCAAATGGGGCCGTAGAGTATCAGCTTCTAATAACCTCTTCTCCCCACGTAGTGGAAATAGAGAATAACTACTCGCAACCGGTGCAAGTGATATACGTGATAGCGCCTTTTTCATCTGCCAGCGTATACGCCGCAGCAGTAGTGGTAGCAGTCATCCTCTTTATTGCTGGGTTGGCTATCGCCATTTACGGGGCGGTGAAGAAGTAGCATGACGATAACCTACCTAGTAAGCGGTTTTCTTACTCTAGTTACCCAGCTTCTGTGATAACGTTTTACGAAAAAGAATCTAAAACTAACGCCGCAAGTCTTCACGTCTTTATACCCAATCCCTCCATAAGAAAACCTCAAATTCTCCATGAATTTAGGCTAAAACAGTGCAGCTTAACGTGAAACTCTAGTTTAGTCTCTTTCTCTCAGCTTGTTCGTCACAGCGTCATTGGTCTCATTCGCGTCTCATTACCGCCACATGAAACTTGGAAGGGGGACTTCGAGCTATACCTCGCCTCTTTCCAAGCTCTCCCCTGTGAGGATATGGCCGTAGCGGGAGGCAAGCTTCACAGTGCCCCTGGACAAAGCCCGTCTAAGTAATCGAGTACTTCCAGTGTGTCGTTAAAAGTGAAATCGTTGTTGAGCTGTAGCCTTAGGTAATTGCGTCAACCCCTCTTGTACACCAAGGCCGATCTGCCCTCTATTTCCAGCACGCTCTCTGCCTTTACCACCTTCTCGTCCTCCCTTGGGTCCCTGTTGTAGGACCAGATAACTAGTTCCCACTTCTCCCCTATCTTGGGGAACTTGAACTTAATAGGGTTGGGACTAGCGTTAAGCACTACAAGGAATGTGTCGTCAGAGACCCTCTCGCCGTTCTCGTTTATCTCGTCCATTGCGTCCCCTGCTAAGACAAAGGCTATGACTTGGGTTGGGGAGTTCCACGTCTGCTCGTTTACCTCCGACCCATCTGGGGATAGCCACGTCAAGTCCTTGTAAGGGGATCCAAAGAGCTTCCTACCCTGAAAGAACTTCCTCCTCCTAAAGACCGGATGGGCCTTCCTCAAGTAGATCATGGATTTCACGAAGTTTAAAAACGCCTTCTTCCTATCGTCCATCTTCCAGTTGAACCAGGAGATTTCGTTGTCCTGGCAGAAGGCGTTGTTGTTCCCCTTTTGCGTCCTGCTTAGCTCATCTCCTCCCAAGAGCATTGGCACTCCTTGGCTTACAAAGAGGGTTATCATGAAGTTCCTCTTTTGCCTCTCCCTACACGCCATCACCCCTGGGTCGTTGGTCTCGCCCTCGAAACCGCAGTTCCAGCTGTAGTTCTCGTCTACCCCGTCCTTGTTGTCCATCTTGTTTGCCTCGTTGTGCTTCTGGTTGTAGCTCACTAAGTCCTCAAGCGTGAAGCCGTCGTGGGAAGTGACGTAGTTTACGCTCGCGAATGGCGTCCTCCCAGAGCCCATGTACAAGTCTGGAGACCCCATGAGCCTGTTTGCGAGCTCGCTGTATGCAATTGCCTCCCCCCTCCAGAACCTCCTTATAGTGTCCCTGTACTTCCCATTCCACTCTGCCCACTGGTAGGGGAAGTTGCCAACCTGGTAACCTCCCTCTCCAACGTCCCAAGGCTCCGCTATAAGCTTCACCCTTGAGAGGATGGGGTCCTGCTGAATGGTGACGAAGAATGTGGAGAGCATGTTGACGCTGTACAGCTCTCTGGCAAGGGCAGAGGCTAGGTCAAATCTGAACCCGTCCACGTGCATCTCCGTGACCCAGTACCTTAAGCTGTCCATTACCATCTGCAGCACCCTGGGGTGCCTCAAGTTGAGCGTGTTCCCTGTGCCCGTAAAGTCCATGTAGTACCTAGGGTTCTGGGGATTCAGCATGTAATACGCCCTGTTGTCTATTCCCCTGAACGAGAGCGTTGGGCCTAAGTGGTTACCCTCGCCAGTGTGGTTGTATACCACGTCTATGATGACCTCAATTCCTGCAAAGTGCAACTCCTTAACCATTTTCTTGAACTCGGTAACCTGTTGCCCTAGACAACCACTGCTGGAGTACCCACAGTCTGGGGCAAAGTAGGCTATTGGGTTGTAACCCCAGTAGTTGGTGAGCCCCTTGTCTAGCAACCACTTGTCCCTCACGAACTGTTGCACTGGCATCAGCTCAACTGTGGTAACCCCTAGGTCCTTCAAGTAAGAGATAACCTGCTTTGACGCCAGTCCAAGGTAAGTGCCCCTTAGCTTCTCGTCAACGTCCTCCCTGAGCTTCGTCATGCCCTTTACGTGAGTCTCGTATATGACGGTCTGGTTCCAGGGGATCTTGAGGGACAGGGGCCTATCTCCCTCCCAGTCGAAGTCGTCGCTGACAACTACGGACTTAGGGACGAAAGGCGTGGAGTCCCTCTCGTCAAAGGTCATGTCCTCCTGCGGGTCGCCTACCTTGTAGCCAAAGACCGCGTCGTCCCACTTGACGAAGCCAGCCAAAGCCTTTGCGTATGGGTCTATGAGGGCCTTGTTCTTGTTAAACCTAAGCCCTTCCTCAGGCTTGTAGGGACCGTCGACCTTGTAGGCGTAGAGCTGTCCCGGGAGGACCCCGGGCACGGTTACGTGCCAAATGTCCCCAGTCTTCTCCTTTACGTTAATTACCTCCTTTGGCTCCTTGTCGTCTGGGTGGGAGAAAAGGAGGAGTTGGACTGAGGTGGCGCTTTCTGAAAACAGCGCGAAGTTTGCGCCGTCCTTGGTTAAGGTAACGCCGAGTGGATATGGAAATCCTGGTTTAGTGGGCCTAGGAACCAGAGCCATATGAAACATTCCTTCTTCTTGGTATTTTACCTTGTGTAAATTCCTGCACCCCTAGGCACTTTGACTTTCCCAGTTAACCTTTCTGGGAACTTCGACGATGCTATCAACAACTTCCACGTGCCTTCCACTTCCGAATCAGTAAACGAAGCTATTACGAGTAAGTCTCTCCTCTTTACGAGTACGGTGCTATCCTTTGTCTCCACCTCTATCTCCCTAGAGTGGTCCACCATTTTCTTCTTTATCGCTATTAGTCCCTTGTAAAACTCCAGGATGTCCTTGTTGACCTTCCAGGAGAGTTTAGACCTCTGAAACGTGGAGTAGTCTTGAGGGTCGTAGTAGTGCTCCCCAAACTCCCTCTTCCTTCCCTCCCTCAAGTTCTTAACAACTTCAGGGTCTGAGAAGTCAGTGAAAAAGAGGAAGGGGTTTTCCTCCCCGTACTCTTCTCCCATAAATATCATTAGGTATGTAAGGGGACATTATGTACAGAGTTGCAACGATTAAGGCCACGTCCTTTCCGATCAAGGAAATAAGCCTCTTCCCGTCCTTTCTGTTTCCTACTTGGTCGTGGTTCTGGGAGTATACCACGAACTTCTCCCCTCCCAAGTTGCCAACGGGGGCACCGTATGTCTTCTTCCTGAACTTGGAGTAGATCCCATCGTACGCGAAGACGTCTTTCAGTACCTTCGCTATTTGCCCTATCTCGCCGAAGTCTTGGTAGTAGGAGTCCCTCTCGCCTGCGGCGTAGGCGTGGAGGGCGTGATGTAGATTGTCAGACCACTGGGCATCAATGCCGTAACCGCACTTCTCCCTCGGGTTCACAATTTTCGGGTCGTTTAGGTCGCTCTCGGCTATGAGCAAGAGCCTCTTCCCTAGCTCGCCCTCTGCCTTCCTAACCTCATCTGCTATCTCAGCTAGTATGTGTCTAGGCGATATGTCGAAAATGTTGGGGGCTGAGTCGAGCCTCAGTCCGTCT
>ASRH01000037.1 GCA_000565255.1 Candidatus Aramenus sulfurataquae
GGCCAAGAAATTCACATTCAATTTCAATTTGTGAGCAGTTACGTAAACTCAACTAATTTCAGCGTTATTGCCGCTGGTGTAGGAATTATTTACAATGGTAGCGAAGTAAGCTATAGTGGAGCTCCTCCCTACGGAGGGCACGTACTATTTCCTTTAAGGGCAAATAGTTTATGGGCAAATAGTGATGAGATAACAGTAACGTTTGTAGGGACATACGACATAAACTGGGGTTCTAATCCAGGCATTGTGCTTTATGGAGGTAATTTTAACCCCCAATTGCCCGACGGTGACCAATCTAGATCCAACTACACGTGTGTTCTTGTTGCTTTTGATGGAAGACTTTGGTACCACATTAACGGAAGCTTCTTTGAACCTATTACATCGCTACCTTATTATGGTAGTTATGTAAATGGTTGGATAAATGTAACTAAACCGGTAAATTACACAGTTATATTTGAAGAGGAAAAGGGATTAACGTTAGTTAAGTGTATGTTCATAAACGGTAAAGAATACGTAATTAACTATCTGATCCCTGTTCCTTGGAATTTTTCGTATTTCGGAATAAGAACTGATGTTCCAAACAACATGATTACGCCGGAAGAATTCCTGGTAACTTTTCCGAGCCTCAATCAGCCCTACCTAGTCTATTTAAACGGTAAAGAATACGCCAGCGGTTATACTAATGACCAAGGACAGGGGGAGGTTTCACTAAGGGTTACATCAACACAAGAAACTTTAAACATCAGTTGGCCATCCATGCACGTGTACAAGATAATAACGATCAGCGCCTCAGGTGAGGGAAACGTAAGGGTAAATTACCCCATACTACCAATATCCCTTCTTACAGTCTCCATAGTTTTAACGACAATTTCGGCTATAATCTCGTTAAGAAGAAAATAGATAAATTCTAGACGTACTTGTTGGTAATTGGGAAAATCTTAATTATAAGGATTTAATAACTACAATAGGATGATAAATTTAACGTTAGTAACAGATAGGATCGGAATGTCTGGGAGTAATTATTAGTAAGAAATTGATTAGAAACTGCTAAGCAACACGACTGGGAAATAATTACGGATAACTGGGTTAAAATGCTAAAGGAGATAGAAGACGAAATAAAGTAATTAACGTCTTTTCTCGCAAGTAATCACTCCTACACGATTGGGATCTACAAGTATTTGCCAAGGTTTGTCGCATGCGTATCCTTCTTCCTCTAGCTTCCTTGTTAACCTCTTGTAGGGAACATGAGTTAAGGAAGCGTGGTGTTCGAAAATTATCTTCTCGAAATCCATCTCCTCTGAATTCAATATAACGTCAGCTTCGCATCCTTCACAGTCCATCTTTAGTAGGTAAGTGTCCTTAACCATCTCCCTTATTCTCTTCAGGGAGTATACTGGAACTTCCACGTCGCCTTCCCCAGTGACGTGAAACACTCCGCTCTTGTCTAAATCTATTGTTGAAGGTACCTTTATTACTCCATCTTTAGATCCTACCCCAGCATTAATGAGCGTTATAACGTTTTCTAAGTTGTTTAGTTTAACGTTTTCCAAAGCCACTTGATACACTGAGGGTAGAGGCTCGAAAGCTAGAACCTTCTTAGCTCCCCTTATCGCGAAATAAATAGGTGAATCCCCTATGTTTGCCCCAACGTCCACAACTTCTCTATCCTTCACGTCAACGTTGTACTGCTCTTTGACAAAGGTTTCAAATAAGACAGATTCATTACCTTCTAAGAATTTTACGTTATACTTTGGATAATACCAATAATTATCCTTTTTAATCCAACCTTTAACTGAAATTAATGGATAATGAGAAGAGCCTGTTATCTTGTTAGATTCGTAGTAGACAGTATCGTTTTGGAAATGAAATTTTTTAGGATTAGAATAATGCGGATCAAGAAGCACTAAATCAACTAGTCCAGAAACGCAGGCAGGACTGCAGAATCCCGAACTACCATTTTTAAATTCTACAAAAATTCTGTTGCTCCCTTTTCTAACTTGCCTAATCACATCAAACCAGGTATTGTAAATTCGCTGATAAGCCCGAACACGTCTAAGTAAATAGGTGATATAACGTAACATCATTATACGCTATATAAACGAATTATTTTAATCTCTCGTATACTCCGAATATTTAAACTTTCCTGTTTAAATTGATAATAGAGCTTAAACTTCTAGAACATAATTGTAGTTAGAGGCCATAGCGGAAGTTTTATATGTTTTTCAATAAATTTTGAAAGGAAGATGCTAAATAAACCAGAAATCTCAGTTATAATTACTGCATATAACAGGAAAAAGTACTTGAAGGAAGCGATATCCTCTGCGTTAAACCAAACCTTCCCTAGAGATAGCTACGAGGTAATAGTAATTAAGAACTTCTACGACGATGACGTTGACAACTTCATTCGAGAAAACAACGTTAAGTCAATTTACACTGAGGAGGAGAAAAGCGGGGGAATGTTTAAGCTGGGAATTGAGCAATCGTCTGGGGAGATAATTTGCTTCCTTGACGACGACGATAAATTCCACGAGGACAAGTTGAGGAAAGTCCACGAGTCTTTTGAGAAGTACAAGGATTTGGGGTTTTACCACAACAATAGAATTGTAATAGATGAGGATGGCAAGGTTATTGTCGAACCTAAGCCTTGGGGAGAGGAGTACATTGACAAGTACGACAAATCCGTTTACGAGAGTCTCATTAGACGAGAGGCGTGGAATAACAATAGTTCAATATGTGTTAGGAGAGATTGTGTAGATCTTCAAGAACTAGGGCAAATAAATATAGCAATCGACATCTATTTTCTCTCTAAAGCGCTAATTAACAAGGCACCATTGCTTTTAGATCACACTCCTCTCACTTATTATAGAGTCCATAGTAGTAATACATCAATTGGTTTTTATGACGTCAGCAAAAGATATAAGTTTAAGCAGAAAGACACGCGCGATTTATTCAGAATTTACGAAATAAGCAAACGTAACAAGGAATTCAATCAAGTGTTTTACTACTACCGTTATTTACCGGGAGCATGGCGTTATAATATTATCTATGAAGATAAGAGGTTAGAGGTATTAATTATCAGTCTCAGAATGCTTATAAAAACTGATCTACCTTTAAAGTTAAAAGTTATGTACGTTGGTGCGTCTCTCCTAAACTTGGTCTTTCATAATTACGTAAGAAATTACTTGCTTAGACCAGATTCACATTACTTACTTAACTACTTGCTTAGACTAGATTTGCAAAACGTTAAGAAGATTGCGGAATTGGCAATAGACCGTTAAGGATAACGAGAACGGTTGAATACGTCATCGGTTGTTAGGTACTTTCCTATGATAGATATTATTTGACTAGTCATTGTTTGCCTAATTTGTTCATGCAAGCGCGTAAACTTGTAACCCCTAAAGACGAGTTTCATGTAAAAGAAGGAATAAAAGGAGATATTTAATTTAATCTTCTTAACACTTAGCTTCGCATCTTAGGTAGGGGATGGGAAGGTAAGGATTTACCGCGTAATGCTGATTATTTAGGTTACGTTAGTGAGGCAAGAAAAAGGGAAATATTTGCAAAGTCTAAAGTATTTGTATTTCCTTCACTATACAAGGGATTTTCCTTGGTCACTGCA
>ASRH01000038.1 GCA_000565255.1 Candidatus Aramenus sulfurataquae
GTGAGAATGAAAGAGCCAAGAACAGGAAGGCAGGGAGAAGGGTTAAGGGAAAGGGGAAGGGGAAGATTCTAAACTTAACCTTGGCTTTTTCACTACTAAGGACTTTAGCCTCGCTCTTGTTAAGTCCTTGTGAGGTTTTGACGTTTCACGTGATTTGGGCTATCTCTGTTCACTCGCGAAAGAAAAGGGGAAGTTTACTGTGAACGCTGGTATTATCGCAGGTTGACTGACGCTGCTGTGAACAAGCTTCGCGAGTACGGCGTAAAGACGTTTCTAGTTGTTGAGTACAACACTTCGCGGCTCTGCGCTAACCAGGGCGTTAAAGTTGAGAGGAGGCCTAGAGGTGTAGTTAGCTGTCCTTTCGGCGTAACCTTCATAGTGACGTTAATGGCGCGTTAAATGTTATGAGGTTGGAAGCGAAGAAAATCGTCAATGAGTTGAGTAAGCCTCTTTCTTTTTCTTTTTTTAGTTCTATTTAGTGAAGTCTTCTTTCTGGGGAAGTAACGCCATACACCTAGCGGGACCCTCGCAACGCAAGGAGGGGGTCAGTACATCTATAGCACATTAGTGCATCTTCCCATCAGATGAAGGCGAAAGACATTGATTCGTTAACGCTTACCCTTCTCCCTAGTTCTTTATAACCCACGCTCAATGCGTTCTAGCCATTTCGCGAAATTGACCCTCACAAAGAAAAGTTAATAAATGCTCGTTTTGAGCTCTTTACCGTGAAGGCAGTTATCCTACATGGAGGCCAAGGGACTAGGCTAAGGCCATTAACCCACACTGGACCAAAACAGTTAATTAAGGTCGCTGGAAAGCCCATTTCTCAGTGGGTTTTAGAGCAAATAGTTGAGGCCGGCATTACCGACGTTGTTGTTGTGCTAGGAGACAACGTGCCTAACAAGGTTGTTGAATATTACGGGGATGGAAGGCGTTTTGGCGCTAACGTCACTTACGTTTATCAAGGTAAGGCAAGGGGTTTGGCTGACGCTGTTTATAAAGTCAAGGACGTTGTAAAGGACGATAAGTTCATAGTGTACCTAGGCGATAACATAGTGAACTTTGATTTAAGGAAGTTTGCCTCATTTGATTCCAACGCCTCCATCTTATTGGCGAAAGTTCAAGATCCCTCACGCTTTGGAGTTGCTGTCGTAAAAGACGGAAAAGTGGTCAAGTTGGTGGAGAAACCAAAGGAAAGAATATCAGATCTAGCCCTAGTTGGGGTTTACGGTTTTGACGGGAATATCTTTGACGTAATAGAAAGTTTGAAACCCAGTTGGAGGGGGGAGCTTGAAATAACTGACGCAATACAAGGCTTAATTGACAGAGGTTTTAGCGTGAATTACACGGTAATTGACAGCTGGTGGAAGGACACTGGAACTCCCAAGGACATATTGGAAGCCAACACCTTCCTCCTGGACACCAAGATAAAGGGCCACGTTTCAAGTTCAGCTAAGATAACAAACTCGGAGATTGAGGGTAGGGTTTTCATAGACGACGACGTGACAATTCAGAACAGCACAATAAGGGGTCCAGCGTACGTTGGAAAGGGATCTTCTATTGTTAACTCTTACGTAGGTCCTTTCACTTCAATAGGGGATAAATGCGAAATTAAAGACAGCGAGGTTGAGCATAGCGTTATTTTAGATAACGCGAAAATAGAAGGGGGGATATACTTGATGGATTCGCTTATAGGGAACAACGTGACAATAAGAAAAGGCAGTAGGTGGCAGAAGTTAATAGTTGGTGAGAACTCTTGGCTAAGCCTTTGAACTTCGTAGTTCTAGGAGGGGCAGGTTTTATTGGTTCTGCCTTTGTGAGGGAGCTAAACAGAAGGGGAATAAGGCCAGTGGTCTTTGACGCTTTGACTTACGCAGGAAGGCTGGAGAACCTAAAGGAAACCGATCACGTTTTCGTGAAAGGTAACGTCAATGACGTTAAAGCTTTAGATAGTCTATTTTCGTCTCATCCTCCTAGCGTAGTGGTTAATTTCTCAGCTGAGACTCACGTGGATAGGTCAATATATTCTCCTAAGGATTTCGTGGAAACTAACGTTTTGGGAGTCATCAACGTCCTGGAGGCGTCAAGGAAATACGACTTCAACTACGTTCACATATCGACGGACGAGGTTTACGGAGACGAGGAGTGCGCAGACGAGGACTCTCCTCTGCGTCCTTCTTCTCCTTACAGCGCATCTAAAGCCTCAGCCGATCTTTTCGTTAAGGCTTACGTTAGGACTTACGGCGTTAAGGCTATTATTGTTAGACCTTCAAACAATTACGGTCCCAGGCAACACGTGGAGAAGCTTATACCAAAGGTGATTATTAGGACTTTGCTTAACTTGCCTATCCCAATTTACGGAGATGGCAAGCAGGAAAGGGATTGGATTTTCGTTGAGGATACAGCTAGAATAATAGCTGATTTGATAGATAAAAGTCAATGGAAAGGAGAAATATACAATTTGCCTGGAGGAAACGTATACAGGAATATTGACGTAGTTAAAACGATAGGAGAAATAATGGGGAAGGAAGTTAAAATAAGGTACGTTGAAGATAGGCCAGGCCACGATAGGAGATACTGCATGAGGACTTCGTTGAGGTACGAGGTAACTCCCCTGAGGGAAGGACTTAGGAGGACCGTTGAGTGGTATTTGAATAATAGGTGGTGGTGGGAGCCTTTGATAAATGACAATTTCTTCAAGGAGGACGTACCGTGGAAGGTTCCTAATAAGGCGAGCGATGGCGTTAATGTAGCTACGGGGCGATAAAGAGGGGATTGAAGGGAGTTTTTAAAGTAGTCTTACGTTGCTTGTAACATACACCAGTTCAATTAAGCGTACTCACGTTGAAAAATGCCCGAGTTCCAAGGGGACGGAAGAGTTCTTCACTGAGTTCCTCCACCCAAGGGATAGGGGTAAAACGGGGAAGGCTCATCCATAGGTCTACAGCTGGACGAGTCGAGCGGAGGTTAGTGGTGTTTAGGTCACTCACTAGCTATGAGACGATGAAAGTGAAGGCGGTAAACCACAACCTGAACTGCCATAAAGGAACTCTCCAAAGGCGGGGAGGGAGGTCAGTTACTCTCCGTTCTTCGAGGGCTCATCTGGGTCTTGGGCGTTACCCCCCTTACGGGAAATACTCCTTTCTCTTCACATCTAAAAGATTTCTAAACGCGTTGAAAATTTTCTTCACGCCTACTCTCATAACGT
>ASRH01000039.1 GCA_000565255.1 Candidatus Aramenus sulfurataquae
GCAGGGAGGGCAATGCTCTTTAGCCCCAGCTCTTCCGCCTTCTCTAGCGACCTCCTTACAGCTGACTCGAGCTTCTCCTCCCCCTCAACTCCGTACCTAGGCCCCACTGCGTGGATCACGTACTTTGCCTTTAACCTCCCAGCTGAAGTTACTGCTACATCGCCCACGGGAACGGGGCCGTGCCTCCTAACGTACTCGTCGCTCTCCCTCTGTATCTCGTATCCTCCCTTTCTGACTATCGCAAGGGCTACCCCTCCTCCGTGTTGCAGGTAGGAATTAGCGGCGTTAACTATGGCGTCAGCCTCTACCTCAGTTATGTCCCCTTTCAAGAGCTGAACTGAGAGTCCGTTCCTTAACTTGAACTCCCTCATTCTAAGATTAAGTATATAGGGGCGTGATCTGAAATATTTACCTCTGTAACTATGTCTGCTTCCTTCACTTTCTCCTTCAGCTCCTCGCTCACTACGCAGTAGTCCAGTCTCAGCCCCCTGTTCTTCTCCTTGGACCTGCCGCGGTAGCTCCACCAGCTGTACTTCCTCTCGCTAGGGTGGAGGAGCCTGAACGAGTCCACGTAACCCATGGAGAGAAAGTGAGAGAACCACTCCCTTTCCTGTGGGCTCAGCCCAGGGATTGTTGGATCGTAGAACGCCATGTCTATATCCTGGTGGGCAACGTTGAAGTCCCCGCAAACTACTACTGGCTTCTCCTTTCTTAGCCTCTGTGCAAACTCCTCCAACTCCTTGTCAAAGGAGAGCTTGAAGTCAAGCCTAGAGAGACCGTCCCCAGCCCTAGGAAAGTAGCAGTTCAACAAGTAGAAGTCCTTGAACTCCACAGTTATTACCCTACCCTCGTCGTCGAACTCCCTTTTTCCCAAGCCCTTCACCTCCCTTAGCGTGGGTATTTTGGTTAGCGTCATAACTCCGCTGTAACCCTTCCTCACAGCTTGGAAGGAAATTACCTTATAGCCCATGAGCACGAAGTCCAAGGGCACTACTTCTCCCCTAGTTTCCTGAAGAAGGAGGACGTCAGCGTTTAGCCTCTTCACTTCCTCCACGAGCCCCTTGCTCAACGCAGATCTAATACCGTTTACGTTCCAGCTCACAATTTTCATGTGTGATGATATCCTCATGTCCTAGTTAAAATAACTGAGTCGCAGTCCTCTCACTCAGCGATTAACACTTCGGTAGTCGCCTTGTCCACTTTTCTGAAGTACTTATAGTAGAGGTAGGAGTTCACCACAGTTGCCACAAAGGAGACCTCGAAGGGAATCACCAGGGACACTGCCTTCATCAAATACCCAGAGAGCGAGGTAGAGGCCGCAGCTGGAACTAACCTCCCTACTTGGTTAGAACCAGTTGCCGTAGCCCTCCTCCCTTCGCCCACCAAGTTCATCATGAGGGCCTGCTGCGCAGGAAGGGCTATTATCCTGAAGGTAGTAAAGGCGACGTAGTCCACCATTGCCAGCATTGGGGAAGCCAAAAACGGGAAAAGAAGGACTAGTACTGCAGACACACTTCTCGTGGCTATTATTAACTTAACAAACCCCATTGCCTCCGTCAGCTTCGGCGTTAGGAACATTGACGTCGCTGAGACTATGCCCCCTACAGAGACCACTGCACCTATGGTGCCCTGCGGTAGTTTGTACACCTCGCTAAAGATTATTGGTATAAAGGGCACTATGAACCCTTGGGATACCCCATTTAAGATCCCAGTTAAGGTGAACTTCTTTATTACGTCCTTGTCAGCCTCAGATGTAGCCTTTACCTCCCTCCTTGGTCTATACATTTCCTTAATTGGTACCACAACTATGGCAGAGACTAAGGAGAGGGCCAAGGTCAACGCGAAGATCTCCCTGTAATTTTGGAGGAAGGCGAGAAGCGCCCCCGCTGAACCGGAATAATTAGACAACACGGTAAAGAGCGAAAAGACCTTAGTCCTCTCCCTAGGCGGAACGTTTTCCGTGAGGATGGCGGTCTGCATTGGGGCTACGGTTGCCCCTACCCCTCCCCCCACTAATCCTCCAGCTATCCCGAAGCCCCCAAGGGCGGAAGATATCATCAGGAGGTAGAAGTTGGAGGTTAGGAGGAGAATCAGCACGGAGATAGGAAGGAAAGACAGCGCAATCATGAGCAACTTCTTCCTCCCGTACTTGTCGGAGTAGAGACCAAGGAAGAAGGTTATTAAGGGAGTGACAAAGGCTCCCACGCCAAAGATCACGCCCACTTGAAATAAGGACAAGTGCACATCGTGGACTAGGTACAGCCCTACGACGACGGCGAGGGCTCCTGCAGCCAAACTCCTCGTTATCCTAGAGATCAAGAGGAGCACGACGTTCCTGTTCATCTTACTAGATTCCCAAAATCGCGAAAATAAACTCTTCCTATAGTTCGGCTCTGAACTTTCAGGAAAAAGTTTAAGAGGGAGGGAGAGTTTTGGCTCAAGTGAGAGGCGTAGCACCTTACTGGATACTCGTGTTCTCCATAGGCTTTGGATGGTTTATCCTGGCTCCCCTAGTGCCCGTTGTGGCGTCGACCTTTAAGGTCTCCGTTAGTGCGGTAGTCCTACTAATCTCAGCCTACGGTTACGCAATGGCCATCCTGGGCCTCCTAGCTGGGTTGCTCTCGGCCAAGTTCTCAGTTAGGGCGTCCCTGCTCGCTTCCTCCGTATTGACTTCTGTGGGTCTCCTTGGGAGGGCTTTGTCAACTAACTTCGCCGAGTTCCTCGCCTTCAGCCTCCTGGGTGCAATGGCTTACCCTCTTGCTGTAGCCCCCTTGGGAAGCATTGCAGAGGCGTACTTGAAGAAAAGGGTGCAGACGTTCTCTGGCATAACCGTTGGCCTCCTCTTCCTTGGCATGTCCTTCGGTTCTCTAATGGGCTCGGCAATTTTCTCCCTGCTTGGCCTCAGAGGTACCCTCCTAATCCCTTCAGCCTTGGCTTTCGTTGCCCTAGCCTTGATTGCCATAGCTAAGGACTTCCCAAAGAGCTTCTCCAGGTCGCTGAAGGGAGCGTTTAAGC
>ASRH01000040.1 GCA_000565255.1 Candidatus Aramenus sulfurataquae
GTCAGGAAACTAGTATAACCTTCTTTAGACCTAAGAGTAAAGAAGATTTAAGGAGGTTAAGGGAAGGATTAGTAAAAATCTACGACTATTATCATGGATATTTCGGAAGAAGTCCAGACTACCTTAATGTATGGACTACAGTGTTTTACGCCCATGCTGAAGACTACTTCGGTAAAGCCTTCGGAAGTAAGATGATGGAAAACGTCATCAATATATATAAGGAAGCTGCTTCGAAGGACCTCTACTATACTCACGCAATAGTAGCTCCTATGTATGACAGATCTAGACCGCCTTCTCAATGGGAGGATCCGTACATACAAATTGGCGTAGTTAAAGAGACTTCAGAGGGCGTTGTAGTTAGAGGATCTGCTATGTTATCTACTTCTGGTCCTTATGCAGAAATGCTTTGGTACTTGCCAAATATCAAAAGGGATACTGATCCTAGATATGCAATATTCTTCTCAATACCTACTCGCACTAAGGGAGTAAAGTTCTTAGCTAGAAGGGGATTCCATCCTAAGGAAGGAATGGGCGAATTCGAGTATCCTCTAACTTCAAGATTTGAGGAATCCGATGCAATATTAGTACTTGATGACGTATTTGTACCTTGGGATAGAATAATATTTTACAAGAAACCTGAAGAAATAGAAGACTTCATGTGGCATAAGGTTCAGTTAAGGACGTGGTTCAACTGGCATTTTGTTGTACAACACTACTCTAGGATGAAATTCTACGCCGGATTAGCAATGGCTGTAGCTGAAGCTGTGGGAATTAACAATTTCATAAATGTTCAGGAAAAACTGGGAGAAATATTGATATACTTGGCGTTAAATGAAGGGGCACTTTACGGAGCTGAGGAAGCAGGAGAGAGTTTACCGAATATCTATAGACCTAACCCATATATCTCAATAGCTGCAAGTAACTTCAACATGTATGCATTGCCAAGGATTCACGAGCTCTTAAGACTTATTCCTGGAGGATCGACAATTCCAGTACCTGCAGGAATAAAAGATTTTGAAAACCCTGAAGAGAGGAAATTGCTAGAGAAATACTTAGCTTCAAAGGGATTAGATGCCCTTGAAAGAGTAAAGCTGTTCAACATACTTTGGGACGTAATAGGATCCGAAAGTGGAATAAGATACGAGCAATACGATAGATTCAGTAGGGGAGATCCAACTATAAGATGGGCTCAAATGTACAGTGAGGTATACAAGGAGAAGAAACAACAATACATAAAGATAGTAAAGGATATTATGGATCAAATGCCTAATCCTAAAAGGTGATAACGCTGTATACGCATCCTTTTTCTAAATCTGGAAATTCTCAAATAGTTCCTCCTCCTCCATACTATTACGGAGTAGAGTATTTAGCAGCACATGTATTTTTTAATAAAGAAAAACTAAAGGAAATACTTCCTAGTTTCCTTGACACCGATGGAGAGGGTTGGATATATGTAGCAGATTTCGTTACAATCAGTAATGATAAATGGAACTTAATGTATGAGGATCCCAGCTTTACGCAATATAAAGAAGCAGCTATTGGGCTTAAGATATATTTTGAAGGTAAGAACTACTTGTACTTTCCTTTTATGTGGGTAGATAAAGATTGGGCGCTAGTAAGAGGTTGGGTAAACGGTTATCCGAAAAAAATAGGTACGGTCTACTTAACTAAGCTTAGTAAACTTCTCCCAGACTACAATAGTAGAAGAGAAAATCTTATCCTAGGAGGTTATTTACTTAGAGATAGTAAGCTCATAGATTTGAAAGTTACATTAAGAAGAAAAGTAACTGAAATTCCATTATCTAAATTTGGTAAAACTCTTACAATAAGATATTTCCCAAAAACTGGAGAAAATGAACAAGAAGTTAGCGAGCTTGTTACTGTAGAGAAAGTAGACTCTAAAATAGACGATATATGGGAAGGAGATGCGGAAGTTCAAATCAAAGGTGGCATTAACGACGAGTTGCAATATTTCGAAATAGAGAAAGTAATGGCAGGATATTCATATGATTATTACTTCAAAACAGTAGGAACAAAATTGGTGAAGGTCATTGAAAATAATTCATTTTGAAGTAAAAGGTAAGAAAAAGATAGGAGAATTGAAAGGAAAGGACATAGTTGAAATGGAAGATTATTTTTCTGAACCCAAAGGGGAAAGCTATTCAATAGACGAGGTTAAGCAAATTCCTTTTTATCCAACCGCAATAATATGCACGCTCACGAATTCTTACATAATGACTGGGGCAGAAAGTAAGGAAGAAGCTAGAGAAATGTTAGGTTCGCCAAAGTTCTTCTTAAAATTGCCATCAATTGTAATAGGAAACAACGATACTGTCTACTCTCCTAAATCTGGGATAAGACCAGAAGTAGAAATTGGAATCGTCGTTAAAGACAACGTAAAGAATTTGAATATCTCAGAAATAGAGAAGCATATCCTTGGATATACGGTATTTAACGATGTAACAGCGCCTGAAGAATTTAAAAAAGATTGGTATTACGCCAAGAGGAGAGATCCAAGCGACGGTCAAATTAAAAAGATGTTAATAAGAGGAAACCATTTCAGGAACAAGAATAGGGACACTTTTGCGCCAGTGGGCTCTATTCTAATTACTCCAGATGATATAAAAATAGATAAATTAAGGATGAAAAGCATTTATGGAGGTAAAGTTATCCAAGATGGCAGCACAGACGAGTTCGTTTTCTCAATAGAAGAGATAATATCAGAGTTATCAAAAATAGTTACTATTCCTAGGCTATCACTAGTAGCCACCGGTACAGTTGGTTACAGCGAGGCCATTGAAGCTTCCGAATATAAGTTAATGGCTACTAATACGATAATGGAAGTTGAGGTAGAAAAAATCGGAAAATTAACTAATCCAGTGAAAGTAGAGGATTAGCAGAAAAATTCTCTCTACGACCTAAGGGCTAAAGCCTTTCTGAAGTTTACTTTTTGGTCACTGCCAAAGGAACGCGAA
>ASRH01000041.1 GCA_000565255.1 Candidatus Aramenus sulfurataquae
TCCAAAAATATTTAGAAAAGGTGTTACAGCAAAGAATAAAGAGCCTATTATTCCAAGAGATTTATGATTCATGATATGAAAGAAGCTTTCAAAGAATAAAAATGCTCCTTTTCAATATAAGTAAACGTTTTTATGATATTGACGAATAGTAGCTCATGGATTACTGCCAGGCGCTAAAAGAAGTTCTTACGCATAACATTGTTTGGCTTGAGGCTCAATCGTGCTCTGGTGAGACAGTAATGATGTTAAAGGAAGGATGCGAAGGGTTAGACGACTTATTTTTCCATTCATCTCCAGTGAAATTAATCTCGATAGTCTCTGAAGATAAATCTGGACCAGATATGCTGAAAGACATCCTAGACTTAGATAATTATCTCCTTGTGGTAGAAGGCGCAATACCTAAAGACGATAAACTTTGTAATTTTGGAGGAATGACGTGCAGCGAGATACTCAAGAAATTATCTGAAAAAGCTATAGGAATAGTTGCAGTAGGTTCTTGTGCGGTTAATGGTGGAATAATTAGGGAAGTTGGAGGATTAGGAGTAGGAGAAGTGCTAAAAAGGAAAGTTTACGAAGTGCCAGGGTGTCCAGCATCTGACAAGACTATGGTGGCAATGCTCTATTACGTTCTTAAAGGTGGGAAATAAATGGTTGAATTATCTTTAGATCCTATAAGTAGAGTAGAAGGTCATTTGGGAGTTCACGTTAAAGTAGATAACGGCGAGTACACTGAGGCTAAAGTAAAGGTATCAATGTTTAGGGGGTTTGAAAATTTACTTAAAGGTAAAGAATTGCATTTGGCGCCCAATGTAGCGGGAAAAATATGTGGAATTTGCGGGGCAACCCATACTTTAGTTTCCACTGAAGCGTTAGAGATGGCAACTGCAACTTATCCATCAGAGAGAGCTATAGCCTTCAGAAACGTTGCGTATTCTTTAGCTGACATTATGTATAATAATGTGACAGTTGTATATTTATTTCAGGCTATTGACTATTCCTCTGAAATAGTCAAAAAGCAAACTCCCAAAGAATATGAAAGGGCCAAGAACACTCCTTGTCAATTTAGAGATATTCACGGATATTCCAAGATTTCTGATATAATGGATAATCTATATTTTGGGAAAAGCGTGTACAGAGAGGCCTTTAAGCTTCAAACAAATTTAAGGGATTTGGCTACAGCAATTTGGTTAAGGTACCCTCAACCCCTCAGCTTGAAGCCTGGATCAATAACTGTTAGGGATCCTTCAATTGTAGATAAAGTAAAAAAGTTCATGAAAGAGGACAAGACCATTGAAAAACTGTTTTATATTATGGCCGATCTTAGAGATTTTATAGATCATTACAAGAACATAGAAGAAGATTTTGTAACATACGGCTTACTAGAAGGAGGAGGGTACGATGCAGATTACGAGGAAATGGACATTTGGGCAGACGAGAGGCTTTTTCCACCAGCTTTGATACGAAAAGGTGAAGTTATAGAAACCAGTCTAACGAAGATTCTGCTTGGGGTGCGCGTATACGTGGACGGTACACCTTACGAAATGTGGAGTAAAGAATACGATAAGGACGAATTAGGAAATGAAGTCGATGAAAAACATCCATGGAATAAGGAGACTAGAATCAAGTCGTTAATAAGTACCAATTTCGTACCTATAGTAAAGCAATTTAATGGAGAAGAGTTCATGCCTACAACTGGAGACATAGCTAGGCTTTACTCTATGAGACTTAGAAGAGGAAAGATTTCTGCCCTTAATTACCAATGGGAACCAAGAGGCAATAACGTTATAGAAAGGACTTTCGCAAGAATTTTTACTGTAGCGTTTTTAAAAGAGTATCTAGAAAATATAGAAATTCCACGAGGAACCTTAGATCCACTAAGTGGAAGGAAAGAATACGTTATGGCTGTCGGCGCTCATGACGCTCCAAGGGGCGCTAACGCTCATTGGTTAATAAGAGAAGGAAATAAAATAAAACGTTATCAAATAATAACTCCAAGTGATAGAAATTTCAGTCCAGAAGGAGGTCCAGTAGAGAGATCAATAGTTCATCAAAAGGTTACTGAAGATACAATTACTGGATTGGATGCTTTAAGAATAGTTAGAAGCTTTGATCCGTGCTCAGCTTGCGCAGTTCATCTAGAATATAAAGATACAAGGTTAATGATTCCAGTTTAATGACAAACTGACTTCTTTACAGCATGCAACGCTTTCCTCATTTTTGCAACAACAAGCGACTTTTTATCCTTCCCTATTGGAGTAAATGCCTTTGGGGTCTTTATTCAAAAAGATTCGACATAACAAAGCGGAGTATTTAAAGAGCGTTACGACGCTTTTCCTGCGCCGAAGCTAATAGAGTTTATGATCTACCCTGTTACCTCAAGGCTTCTCAATGTTAAATCCTTTGTCTTTCACCTTGACAAGAGAGTCTTTTATTGGCTTACCGCTCTTCTTCGCGGTAGTCCTACCAACATCAACAGGAATGCGAGCATAGAACTTATTTCCTACAACGTGAATTTCTAAACGCCCCTAATACCAACCACCTTGGCCAGAGAACTGTTCCAACCCTTCAGTAAGATAACGATCTTTTCTAACGACTAGATTTAGGTTCCTCTTTCCTCCATCAGCCTGGCGTGAGAAGTGATTAGTAAGTAATGATTTTTCAATAATAAAATCTAAATTGTTGCTCTAATTTTTAAGCTTATTTTACTTTTTTAAAAATATTTTATGAAGGGAAGTAAGAAAAACGTAAAAGATAAAATATGGCCAAATGATATAAGGTAAAATATGAGGCCATTAATTCTAGGTAACATTGTAAGTTTAATAGCCGCATTTTTCATACTTGCAATATTAATTCTTCTAGGAGTATATGGATTAAATTTTGCTTTCAACGATGTAACTAGGTTCTTAATGT
>ASRH01000042.1 GCA_000565255.1 Candidatus Aramenus sulfurataquae
AGGCTGTATTACTATAATGAGGATTTTGTGAAAAAATTTCTAGACTTCAATAACGCGGAGATAGTCAAATACGAGTGAGGAGATGACATATCTTGAAAGTTGCATGATAGTCTAATTGGTTTCCTTGGCGTCGAGGCTTAGGATTCTTACTTGATGTTAGGGGTATTTATTGCTCTGGTCCCGTTTTGGAGGCCGATAAGGCTTAAGCTTAATTTTGGTGAGTTCTGGAGATTTTAGCTACCGATCTTGTAGCCAGATGCGTTGCTTAGGCTAGGAGGACTGGCAATTAGATTAAACAAGGTAACGGTGTAACTAGAATATCAATTGAAGTAGTGATGTTCTTCTTATGGCACTTCCTTCCGTTTAGTCAAGATGAGCAGGAGGCAATTATTCCCGGCAGAGCGCCAATTGTCTTCGTGAGCCTTCTTCCCTTGTAGGAACAGAGGACACTAGGAAATTGGCAGACGCGACTGCAAAGCTGTGGAAGTATCAAGCAATCTTGTAAAGGCTAATCCAAGGTAAAATTCATATTCTAGAATATGATATTTTAGAATATGATATTTGTGGATAGGGAAAGAGAGCTAGAGGCAATCAGAAAGAGATTGGAGTCGGACTCGCTAGAGCTCATAGTAATCTACGGCAGGAGAAGGATAGGAAAGACTTCATTAGCTTTAAGGGCAGTTGAAGGATACCCCTTTGTTTACTATCTGGCAGTTGAAGGGAAAAACAATTTGTCGAAGTTTAAGCAAACAGTCGAAAAACAATTTCCTGAAGCTAAATACGTTAAGGAGGACTGGGAGTCCCTTTTCCATTTCCTTAAGGATAAGGTAATAGTTATAGACGAGTTTCCCTACTTGATCAAGGAGGACAGCTCAATACCGTCCGTTTTTCAGAAGATAATAGACGAAGTGCTGAAGGGAAGTAAAACAAAGGTAATTCTCCTAGGTTCTTCAATTTCAATGATGAGCGATTTGCTTTCTTACAAGAGCCCCTTGTACGGGAGGAGGACCTCTACTGTAAATTTGAGGGAGCTAAGATTCAAGGATCTCAGTAAGTTTGGCTTTGACCTAATTGAGGGAATAAGGATTTACGGCTTTGCTGGAGGAGTTCCCTACTACCTAAGCAAGGTTAAAACTCCTTTCTTGAGCTGGATAAACGAGGAGTTGAAGAGGGTTGACACCTTCGTGAAGGACGAGGTGGACTTTTTGTTGAGGTATGAGTTCGCTGAGATATCCACGTATAAGGAGATTTTGTTGGCCATAGCTCAAGGCAAAAATACGTTAGGAGAAATAAGGGATTTCGTGGGGGTTGGAGGAGAGATTTCGTCTTACATGAGGAAGTTAGAGAGGATAGGGCTGGTAAAGAGGGAAGTTCCGATTTTAGGAGATCACAAGAGGGAAAGGAAGAGGGGAAGGTACGTAATAGCTGACAACTTCACTAAGTTTTGGTTTAATTTCGTTTACCCCAACATTAGCGAAATAGAGGAAGGGAAATTCGAAATAAGGGAAGAGGAGTATAACAAATACCTAGGAAGCGTATTTGAGGAAGTTGCCAAGGAGTACGTAAAAGAGAAATATGGGGTTAACGTAGGTAGGCATTGGTTTAAGGACGTGGAAATTGACATCTTGGATAAGGGGCTAAGGGTTGCTGGAGAATGCAAATGGAGCGATAACGTAGACGGAGTAAGGGTTTTGCATGAAGTAGAAGGTAAGCTGAAAAGGCTCAAGCTGGACGTGAATAAAATTATAATATTTGCGAGGAGTTTTCAGAGAACGGAAAGCTCTGAAAGAGTTGAGTACGTTGACTTAGAGAAGTTAAGGAAGTGGTATGAAGAGAGCTGAGTGGGAAGGTGGGGCTTTCTGATCAAGAAGGAAAACGGTCAAGCGATGTTCATAAATACATTGCGGGTCCACACTTTTCCAATTTCGTATATTAAAGGCGATTAGCGTTGTTTGACGATAAATAAGAAGACAAACTTGTCTTTTGTGGGGTTAGGGTTTTAATCAATTAAAAACAATTAGCCAAGACCGAAAAGGAATTAAGAGGTGAAGGCGAGAAACCCTCTAGATTCTGATCCGAGCAACTAATAGAAGTGGAGAGAAAACGTAGAAAGAATAAAGAGTTATCCCTTCTTGATAATAAGAAGAGTGAAGGAAATGAAATTTTCAGATGACAGAATCTAACAGATGGGAAGCCTACTACTTTTATAAACCTCTTCGCATCTAAGAAGAGGACATGCGCACAGTCCAATAAAAAGCCTTTGACGAGAACACAGAACTTTGAAGTCCTTAGATTACTTTTAATCTTTATTTTTCTAAAATTTTAGTTATTTTCAATACTTTATATAACTTAGATAAGATTTGAATTCAAGCTAGTTGAATGCAGTAAGAATATATTACGGGAGTAGTTTAGTTATGATTTCAAAGAGCTCAGTATCTGTGCAATTTCTATTGGACTCGTGTTATAAAGTGGGTGATTTACTAAAGACGTAGAGGTAGAGGAAGCTCTTCCAACGATAGTTGTAATACTTACGTTCCAGAAATAAGAATAGTATACGCCACCAATCGAAACCACAGTTAGCATAAGAATACTAGCATAGTAACTACCGCTACTCAAGGAACTAGATAAGCTCCAACTGACATTAACGCTATAAAAATTATTTTGTATACTAAAATTAAAAGTCTTATTATTTATTTTCCCATTGCTAATTAATGGGAAATTATAAACTTTTTTCCCTATAAATACTAAAGATATATTAGAATATGCTAGTTGAGAATTATTAGTAGATACAATATCACGTATGGGTACTACATAAAATACT
>ASRH01000043.1 GCA_000565255.1 Candidatus Aramenus sulfurataquae
ATTGGGTTAGGGAGAGTCTTGAGGAAACTCGGCACTCAGTAATGCCATTCTCCTAGAGGTCTTTTTCTAGGATGGTGTTGAATAATACGTTAATTAATTCATTCCTTAGTAGTGTGATTACGGTGCCTCTATGTAGTGAGTAATTATTAATGATGTGTTCAGCCATTGCCTTAGCATCATCCTCGTAATTTCATTTAATTTCCTGGTTACTCCCTATCCTAATCTATGAATTCGTCATAATTATGTTCAAGGATAATTACGTAATCTTCATACCCACGCTCTCCACCCCAGGTTCCATCTTTTAGGCTTATACCCTCGATCCTCGGGCGGGACTTTCGTACTGAGGGTTTCGGGCCTTGGGTGTGGGTTTCCATGCATTCTTAGGTCGTATGAAGCCAAGTTCATCGAATATGTATATTATGTCTGCGGCTTTGAGTGAACCGTTATGTATGTCATCTTTTTTCTTCTGTACTCTTCTTTCTCAATAAGTATCTCTGTATTTTTCCGCTTTCAGTCTTTGGTAAGCTATCGACGAAGTCTATCTTTTCTAGGTGTACGTGTTTAGAGTATTTAGTGGCTACGTACTTTATTATTTCATTCTTTAATTCTTCACTTGGTTTATAACCTGGCTTTAATACTATGTACGCATGAAGGATATGGCCTCTTATGGGGTCCTCATCTGCCACTACTGCGGACTCAAGAACTGCTGGAAATTCTAATAATATGCTCTCTACCTCAAATGGACCAACCCTGTATCCAGAAATCTTAACTACATCGTCTTTTCTACCTACAAACCAGAAGTACCCGTTGGAATCCTTATATGCGCTATCTCCGGTCAGATACCAATCTCCCCTGAATGACTCTTTAGTCTTCTCAGGATTATTTATATAACCTAGAAAAGGAAAACCTGGTGAAGTTCTCTTTACTGCAATGATGTCGTCAATCACATCAACGTCATAGCCTGGAGCAGGTAAGCCCATACTACCAATCTTAATCTCAGCATCGTACCCCCAACCATTATACACCACCATTCCTACCTCAGTCTGACCGTAATGATCCTTAATTATAACATTATAGTTCTCTTTAAACCACTTTATTACCTCCGGATTTAAAGGCTCCCCGGCAGAACTAGCTTTCTCTAAGACTAAGTCATACTTCTTCTTCACAGTCCCAGCAATCATCCTATATGCCGTAGGGGCGAACGTGAAATTAGTTATCTTATTCTCCTCCAGAACCTCCATAACCCTGTCTGGCTGAAATGGTTCATCAAGGAAGATCACAGGCTTTCCAAAGAGCAAAGGACCAATAACCCCATAGTACAGTCCATACGCCCACCCTGGATCTGCTGCATTCCAAAAAACATCATTTTCTTTAAGCCCTATCCCATACTTCATATAGACATATGTATTCAAAAGTATTCTCTTCGATAGTAACGCTCCCTTAGGAGGCCCAGTAGACCCAGAAGTATAGAGGAGAATTACTGGATCATCCCAAGAGATCTTCTCTAGCTCTCCCTCTTTTAATTCTCCATAGTTTAACATCTCATCTAGTTTAGAGAAAGGAATACATGATATCTTCTCCCTTTGATCATCTTGACAGAATATAACCTTAGGCTTAACATCTTTAATTCGTATCTCTATAGCTTTAGGCCCAAATGCTGTGAATAACGGCTGATATATAGCTCCTATACTCAACGTAGCTAATAATACAATAATCTGCTCAATTTTCTTAGAAGCCAAAACAGCTATAACATCACCCTTCCTTACCCCTTGAATTTCCTTTAAGTAGAGCCCTAACTTCAATGCCTTAATTTTTAAATCATGAAAAGTTGCTCTCTCCCTCTCGTCCTTAGATATCCTTATTACTGCCTCTCCCTCATGTGAGGTCAAGGGAATTACTGGATTGTCTTCTTTTACAAAATTCATAGCCTCACTCCAATTAAATTTCTCCCTTACCTCCTCATAAGACGCCATATTTTTTATTAATACAACGAGGAATATAAATACTTTTCGCACTATTAACTATGTAACTTCATTTACTTTCATTATACCCGTAAGTATGAGACAATGCATTTTCAATTAATTCTCACCTAGGTGAAGATAAAGCTGTGGGGAATTGAAATTTAACATATTATTACCAGGCAAGCTCACGGCGTTCACCCTCGCGAGTTTATCCATGAGCATGACGATTCAACTCGCACGAAAGCAGACT
>ASRH01000044.1 GCA_000565255.1 Candidatus Aramenus sulfurataquae
TAACTCAATAAGGGTTTACCGGAGGGTTAGGAGATGTTATGGGATGACTGGTTGGATTCGTTATTCGGTTGAAAATGGTCTTCTTCCTGATGAATTGGCTTATACCGAGTGGGCCCAATGGGCCCGTCAAATTGAATTACGAAGGAAAGATCTTTTGGGATCGTAAAACTTAGTGAAACAGAGTGGGTAGTATGCGATGATAAGATCGGTCTTCTTCGTGATCATTGGTTCTACATACCATATGATAAGTATGACGAAGTCATGAAGAAAATAAAAGGAATATTCAACATAGAAGACAAAGTAGAGAGAGTCGCAATTATCAGGGAAATTATTAAGCGCTATGCCTGGTAATTGACAATTTGAATCATGGACTCGTGAGAGTAATCACGTGAGCTTTTTCGTGGGTGAGGGGGGCCCCCGCACTTATTTATTCGATTCATTCAATTTCTAATTCACATTCAATTCCCCATGGTAAATAATCTATATAGGCTTACAAAATTACTACATACCTAGATTACACCCACATAATAATATGCAATGTAATGCATGTTTAATCTGTCTTCCACATAATGATTTATGAGATAATGTCTTATTAGTTTTACGCAATTGCTTATGACTTACCAAAGGGATTTATAGAGTGGTATTCATTGCTGCAGGCTGAGTTTTACGCATCCTTGGCGTTGAGTTTACTCCTTCGAATTGCTCAGGGGTCTTATCTTGGCTTTGGATTTTCATGTCATTGCCAGGATATCTTTATTTTAATCTCGCCAGGGCTCCTATGCCTTAAGGCATCGAGGACGGTGTCTTTATTGTTTATTTCTACGACTCTGGTTATTAGCTTAGAGGTCACGTCTGGCCACATGGCCTTCCAAGCCGCTAGGTGCACTAGGGCTTGTTGGAAGTGTGGTTTCTGGCCGTTATCTAGGCCCACCACGGCGATGTTTCTGTAAATGAGTTGTTTTAGATCGGCGCTTGTAAACTCTGCTCGTTCAGCTTCGGAGAAGCCAAAGAGGCCTAGGATGCCGTTTATGCGGAGGGCGGTGAGGGCGCTTTTTACGACGTCTACTCTCCCAGTCGTGTCGAAGATTATGTCGGCGCCGCCCATATCCCTTGCCAGCTCCTCATAGCCGTTGGCTGAGTTGTACCACTTGGCGCCTACTCCGAAGAATATCTCCTTCTCCCTGGGGGTTGGGTCGCGTCTATTGGCTACTATTACCTTGAAGCCGTATGTCCTTAGTAGTAAGGTGACTAGCGTGCCTATGGCTCCAGAGCCTATAACGAGGGCTGTCCTGCAGTTGTATGTGCCGTCATCGCAAGTCCACACTGGAACACGCCTCTGTACCGTCAGGATCTCTTCGATGGACTTTTCTAGATCTGATAGTGGCTGTGCGAGTATGGCTATGTCGGCTATAGCCTTAGGCACTTTAACTAAGTACTTAGGGTCGTCGTAGAAGTACTCAACCATAAAGCCGTGCATGCCCGTAATACCTGCCTCGACGAAGCCCCCCGTCTCACAGAAGTCTGGGCGACCCACTAGGCAGTTGAGGCAGTGGCCGCAGCCGCGCCTATTAATTGGCATGACTAAGTCGCCTACTTCTAAGTCCTCAACCCCCTTCTCTATCTTTTCTACTACCCCTATTGCCTCATGCCCTAGTATTAGGTAGTCCTCGTTGGGTGGTGCTTGGGCTCCCGAGAACGTGCCGTTTACTATCTCGCGGTCTGTGCCGCAGATGCCGTTTTCGACTATTTTTACTAGGACTGGGCCCTTGCCCGGCGTTCTCTGGATCTCTGTTATTTCGGCGCCTGGCCTAGGCGGCTTAACTATTATGGCCTTCATAGTCTCACCAGCGGCGTTATTAACGTCCCAATTATATTAATATTACTTCTATCACGTCGCCATGTAGCGCCGAACACCCTTTGCCGGGCATCACGGTAACATCCATCATATAGACTGCCCGTCTGGTGTAGGGCCATGCCTAAGCAAATACTCTATACATCTCCTTGATTTTCCTCTTAATGTTCTTGGGCCTTAAGCTGTTGGTCGAAGATGCTGATCTTGTGATCAGTGGCGTGATG
>ASRH01000045.1 GCA_000565255.1 Candidatus Aramenus sulfurataquae
GCTCCTTCTGAGCTAGTTTCACGAATTTTAGAAGCTCTTTCCTTACTTTGGAATTTTCTAGTTCTAGGAAAAACTACCAATTATCGCGTTTAATAACCTCTTTATCCTTAACGTCTATAATCCCCAACGGGATCTCTCCGTTGTATCGCAAATTTAGTCTTATTATGTAATTTCTTACGTAATTGTGAAAGACTAAGTTTAGGAGGGCTGCGCCAACGTACTTAACCTTGGTCTTCATAGACTTATAAGGGTTCATTAACATTCTGAGGCTGGTTCTCAACACCTCTAAGCGTCTATCTTCATAAATGACGTTATAATTCATTTTTGCACGTAAATAGTAATTATAGTAAAATACTAGATTAAATTCCTTGTTTTGTTTGCCCATCTCGTAGATTTTAAATACGTCTTGCAAGCTTCTCTGCATGTGCACGTATTTTACACTAGTCTCGTGTGAACCTATCGACGTGTTACCGCCATGAATTCTATAATACGTTAGAGGAGTATGATCTAAAAGTAACGGACTCTTGTTAATCAGTACATTTAACAATAAATAGAGGTCAACTGACAAATTTATTTGTCCAAGCTTCTGAGAATTGATACTGCCTTTCTTAATGCATATTGAGCTACTGTTACTCCAGGCTTTTCTTCTTATAAGACTTTCGTAAACGGATTTGTCGTACTTGTCGATGTACTCCTCTCCCCAAGGCTCTGGCTTCGATATCACGTTGCCGTTTTCATCTATTACGATCCTATTGTTGTGGTAAAACGCCAAGTCCTTGTACTTCTCAAAAGAATCGTGAACTTTCCTCAACTTATCCTCGTGAAATTTATCGTCGTCGTCAAGGAAGCAAATTATCTCCCCAGACGATTGCTCAATTCCTAGTTTTAACATTCCCCCGCTTTTCTCCTCCTCGGAGTAAATCGACTTAACGTTGTTTTCTCGAATGAAGTTGTCAACGTCATCGTCGTAGAAGTTCTTAATTACTATTACCTCGTAGCTATCTCTAGGGAAGGTTTGGTTTAACGCAGAGGATATCGCTTCCTTCAAGTACTTTTTCCTGTTATATGCAGTAATTATAACTGAGATTTCTGGTTTATTTAGCATCTTCCTTTCAAAATTTATTGAAAAACACATATAAAACTTCCGCTAGTTCTAGAAGTTTGAGCTCTATTATCAATTAAAAGATTAAATATTCAAAATACGAAAGATTAAAATAAAGAGTATAGCTTAGTTCAAGTAAAAAGTTAAGATATAAGTGAGAAGACTTTACCCTTTCATTCTTCTTAAATTAGAATTATTATAATTTATTTGCTCAGTATAAATAAAATTTTATAAACAAAGCCTAACGCTCTGGGCAAAAACTTTCCTATTAACTCCACGTCGCCCCTTTCAATAATTCCTAGGAATTTGAAGGCGAGTAGGACAGCTATTAGCAGTAGGACATCAAGGAAAGGAGGATCAACGAAAACCTCGTAAATCCCTACCAAAGGTAAAATTGAAAGTATCGCGTACTCCTTCGCAGTAGGGAAAAACACCCTTTCTCTCAAAGCGTAAAATAACGTGAATGTGGAGCTAATTGTTGAAGCAATTATTTGAGATAGAGCTCCCCCCACTATTCCAATTCTAGGAATTAAGAGAAAGGAGGTTGTTAACACCGTGAAGGCATTAAGCGTAGTGAGAACTAGGAATGGCCTAAGGTCTCTTTTGAAGGCTACGATAAGCGTACCGAGAACGCCTATGGGGAAGGTCAAAGATGAGGCTATTACCAAGAGAACAAAGGCTGAAACGCCAGGCGAATAATCAGGGAAGAATTTGAGGATCACCATTTCGCCCACTGGAATGAAAACAATTACCGCTAGGAGAGTGAGTAGAGCTGCCACTCTGAAGGAAATTGAGCTTATCCTCCTATCGTCCTTTCCTAAAGCATTGTAAAAAGACGCCGTTGGCAAGATAACGTTAGATAGCGAACTTAAGAACATTGAGGGCACTGAAGCCACCAAAGCTGAGAACTGATAAATTCCC
>ASRH01000046.1 GCA_000565255.1 Candidatus Aramenus sulfurataquae
TTGAGAGGTCAGGCTAAACTAGAGCCTTCACTGTTGTCCAAGGACAACGACCGGCCGAGAATTCCGGCTTTAAAGCTCGTAATGGCCTACAACTGTTTAGCCCCAGCGCTCAGTGTCGACGTGGGCGCGAGTGTGGGCGTTGGCGTGAGCGTGGACGTAGACCTGGGTTTAAAGCTTAGCCTACTCCCTCTCGGAACGTCACCCTCACGAAACCACCATGTACTTTAAGTTTTCCTCTAGTGAGTAAAATTCAGTTGAGAGCAATTTCCTTGCCCTCGTCACGTCAAGGGAGGAGTCAAAGGGCCTCTTGGCTATCCAACCCTCAACGTTGTCTACTTCCTTTACGAGCTTAGGTAAGTTAAAGAGCTCAGCAACCTTCATAGCGAGGTCGTACCTAGAGATTCTCTCTCCTGCTACGTGAATTAAGCCCGTTTTCCTCATATCCACGAGCTCCTTTATTGCCTTGGCTAAAAGCCTCGCTGAAATTGGCGAGTAATACCCCTTGTAGGCGTTAACGACGTTGCCGGACTTGAGGGTTTTGTAAACAAAAGTTGGAAATCCCTTGTGCCTAAAAACGCCTGAAGTTCTAACCACCAAAGAGTCGTCGTAGGAAAGGGCGTAAGCCTCTCCCAAGAGCTTAGAAAGGCCGTAGTAGTTGATTGGGTGGGGCAAATCAAGCTCAGAGTAAAGCCCCCTTTCCCCGTCAAAAACGTAGTCGGTGCTAACGTGAACTACGTAGGCCTCAACAACTCTTGAAGCCCTAACTATGTGTTTAACTGCCTCAGCGTTGACCTTTATGGCTTTTTGTCTGTCCTTTTCGCAGCCGTCAACGTCTGTGAAAGCTGAAGCGTTAATTACCGCGTCTGGCCTAACCTTTAGGATAAGGTCCTCTAGGCGAGGGAAATCGGTGACGTCTAGCTTAACTCCCCCTGGGATTTCGAAAGAGGAGTATGTCTTTACTGCCTCCGGAAAGAGAGATGACAGCTCTAAGCCGAGTTGACCCGAAGCGCCAATGATAAGCGTTTTCATGGCTAATGCAGTGTTATTCCTAGAAAATAAGCATTAAATAAGGAAATGGGTTGCAAAGGCAGAGAAGTA